>NZ_QUEE01000013.1 GCF_003477885.1 Lachnotalea sp. AF33-28 | reverse complement strand
AAAGTGCGTAAGTTTGGTTACCGGTAACTTACACACTTTATTTTACACTCCCGTCTATGAGTAAATCTCAATTTCATATTCATAAAATTGCTCCTGAAAATATACTGCTTTTGTAATCTCCTCTTTCGTGAAGCGGATTCCCTCAGGTGCGGCGACAAGTTTGTCTTCCACATCGTTGTGGCGATGGATTATTCCGATGATACAGGCCGAATATTCTTTGACCGGGGCATCCATACCTAGTAAGTACACATCAAGTTCCTCGCCATCGCCACTAAATACATTTGGTATATATCCATAGTTAACTGGATAGATAAGGTCGGGGTGTTTAGGATGTACACTTCCAATCGGTCTGTCTATTTTCATGTTAACTGTTTTTCCGAGATAAGATTTCACGAGAGCTTTTCTCAAAGTATAAACGATAAAATTGTGCTTCCCTTTGAGATACTTTTCTCTGCCGTTATCAACAGGAGCCTGCAGAGCCAGAGACATTTTCAAATCTTCATACTCTTTAGCAGCTGAAGGTGTGCTGTTAAGATAATCTCTGAAATTTATGTAGTTTATCCACTCCATACTATTGTTCAGAACAACATGAATAAAATGAGTCTGCAGCTCTCCTGTTCCATCATAATAGCTGCCGCAGGCAAACAGCAGCTGATTTTTAATAGATGCCCCTGCATTGGGCCGATAGTAAAAACCGTCATTTTTCAACGCTTCTTCGAAAGCAAGAATGTCGTTGAAATCATCGACTGCAACTGCTATATCAATGATCGGCTTTGCCTTTATAGAAGATATAGAGGTACTTCCCACGTGCTGTATATCTTTTATAACATTACGCAATATCTTCTTTAAACGGGAAATTGTATTTAAAGCTTCAACTTCCCACTCTTTATCATGTTCACACAGTTTAACAGTTCCTCGTTTTAATCCAATCATACTCCGACCTCCAAATGGCAGCAGGGTCATTTAATCAAAACTTAGTTCAAGCTGTATATTCACACGTTCGTACTCTTTATTGTCAATAGGAACTTCTTTAAAACCGACCTTAGCATATAAATGCATGGCTGCAGATAAAACGGTATTTGATACAATCATCAGTTTCTTTGCGCCATGCTCTTTTGCATAGTTCATACACGCCGTTAATACCGCAGAACCGGCCCCCTTCCCCATACAGTGTTCTTCTGTGGCAAGTTTACATATTTCCCATACCTGCCCGTCTCTTGGAACCACCATACAAGTTGCGATCGCTTTATCCTGCTCCACAGCAAAATATACTGCCGCACCTTTTTCCAGGAAAGTTTCTACTTCGTTCAGCATTATAACATCTTGAGGCTCTTCTTTAAAGTACTTTTTGATCCATACCAGATTCAGTTCTATAAAATCTTTCTTATATTTTTCTTGATACGATAGGATTTTCATTTAATCACACTCCGTATAATACAGGTTTACTTGTTTCATTTTGGTTTTCCCTTTACAGTCAAGTCCCTGAACGATATAATAGAACAAAAAGTTCATTATGTCGTTCATCAATATAATGATACGTCTTGTTCGATATATTGTCAAGCAAAAGGAGGCCGAAAACTTGTATACAATGAATCAGATCGTAGCCTGCAATATAAAGTTGCTGCGCGAAAAAAATAAACTGAGTATGGATGAGCTTTCAAAATTAAGCGGCGTCAGTAAGAGTATGCTGGCACAGATTGAGCGGGGGGATGGTAATCCTACGGTTTCTACATTGTGGAAAATTGCTAACGGCATGAAAGTTCCCTTCGATGCTTTGACCGTGCGTCCAAAATCCCCCTATGAAATTGTAAAACTGTCTGAAATACAGCCTTTGATGGAGGACGAAGGCAAAGTTAAAAATTACTCTATTTTTCCAGATGATGAAAACCGTAGATTTGCGGTATATTTTTTAGAGCTGGATCCTGGAAGCTACTGGAAATCCGAACCGCATCTGCGGGGAACCATTGAGTTTATTACCGTTTTCTGTGGCAGACTCGAAATACAGTTTGATGATAAATCATTCATTGTTGCGGAGAATGAAAGTATCCGTTTCAAGGGAGATACCATTCATTCTTATCATAATATCGGAAGTGAAGTAATTTCATTACACATGATTTTGTATAATTCCTGATAATTATTTCAGCTAATATGCTTTGTCCCAGATACGATTGTCATGAACGGAACAAATTAAATGAAAGGAGCAGACTTTACAGTGAGAACACCGGAAGAAATGCTGAATGCGATCATACAGTTTGCTGAAAAAAATGAGAATATCCGTATTGTCGGTATGGAAGGGTCGCGGGTAAATGAAAATATTCCGAAAGATCCTTTTCAGGACTTTGATATTACGTATTTTGTTACCGATATCAATAAATTTACAGCTAATGATGATTGGCTGTCCTTTTTTGGAAATATCGTTATGATGCAGAAACCGGAGAATATGGAACTATTTCCAGCAGTGGAGGACGGTTATTCTTATCTGATCATTTTCGATGACTACACAAAAATGGATCTGACACTTTTGGAAGAATCGCAGTTTTCAGATTATTTAAAGCAAGATAAATTACGTAAAATTATTCTGGATAAAAGCGGAGATTCGCACGCAGATGTGATTCCTACTGATGAAGAGTATTGGATTAAAAAGCCAACAGCCCGCAGTTTAGATGATTGCTGCAATGAATTCTGGAATCTTACATCATATGTTGTGAAAGGATTGTGCAGGCGGGAAATTTTATATGCCATCGACCATTTACAATTGATGAGGGATGAATTGCTGCGTATGCTCTCCTGGCAGGTAGGAACGGAACACGGATTTGATTTCAGTGTTGGAAAAAATTATAAATTTATCGTACAATATTTGCCACAGGAAGTATGGGAAAACCTCTTAAGCTCTTATCGAAATGATTCTTATGAAATGATGTGGGAATCATTCTTTTCGTGCTTGTCTATATTTAGGGAATGTGCAGGCATAGTGGCGGAACGTTTACAGTATAGATATCCTGACTACGATAAAAATATGACGAAATATGCTGAATATTTTTATCATAAGTATTTTTAATAGTTGGATTTAGCATTTATTAGGAGAAAACATTATGAATACCCCAACAATCGAAACAGAACGTCTGATTTTGAGAAAATTCAACGAAAACGATTTGGAAGCCCTTTTCTTTATTCTTAAAGATGAGGAAGTCAATAAATTTCTTCCGTGGTATCCGATGAAAGACCTTGAAGAAACCAAGAGGTTCTATGAGGAACGATATGCTGCAAAGTATGCGCAGCCACAGGCTTATGCGTATGCGATCTGCCTCAAAGAGGACAACTACCCAATTGATTATGTAAATGTTGATATGGAAGAACATCACGATTTCGGCTACGGACTCCGTCAGGAATTTTGGCATAAAGGTATTGTTTCCGAAGCGGGAAAGGTCGTTGTTGAGCAGGTAAGAAAAGACGGACTTCCGTATATTACCGCAACACACGACAAAAACAACCCTCGAAGCGGTAATGTTATGAAAGCCTGCGGTATGAAATACTGCTATACTTACGAAGAACAATGGCAGCCGAAAGACTTCCCCGTATTCTTTAGAATGTATCAGCTTAATTTTGATGGAAATGACGAGCGGGTATATATGAAATATTGGAATATGTACGAAAATCATTTTGTTGAGAAATTGTCCGTTGAAGAATAACACAAATCCCAGTTCGTAAGAATAAATACAACTCATTAGTTAGCGAAATGTTAATATGCGTTGCTTGCCGCAACGAGCTTTCCCTCCGTATAATAACGGTGAAAGGAGGTCATATCTGATGCTAAACGAAAACATTAAAACAATTAGAAAATCCAAAGGGCTTTCGCAGGAGGAACTTGCAATCAAGTTGAATGTGGTGAGACAAACGGTCTCTAAATGGGAACAAGGTCTGTCGGTTCCAGATGCCGATATGTTGATTTCCATATCAGAGGTTTTTGAGACACCTGTTAGCACACTGCTTGGAGAAACCGTTGTCGAGACGAAGGCTGATGACTTAAAAGCAATTTCCGAAAAACTTGAGGTCATAAACCTGCAGCTTGCGCAAAGGAAAGCAACGGGACAAAAAGCGATTCATTGGCTTTTTATCTCACTGTGCGCGGTTATAGCGGCTATTTTTGCAGTCCTAATAGTATTAAATAGTTCTTACTTGGGATGGAATTTTAGCGACCCCGAAACCGCAGTTGCCAAAGCAGTGTTTCACGCATTTGAGTGGCTGTTCGTTCGAACAGCACCGCTTGTCTTTTTGGGAGCAATCATTGGGGGTTGCCTGACAAGAAAGAAAGTATGACATCCCCCTGCTTTTCGAGGTATAGCAAATCCGTACTGGTTAAAAGGAATCGGAAAGGTATGTTTTTTAACACCTTTCCGATCATTCAATCAGTGGGATCTTACGCTATTTCATTAAAAACGGATTCTCATATACCGCGTTTGTGCCCAGATCATCTGCGATGCGAAGCAGCTGGTTGTATTTGGCCGTACGGTCAGAACGGCAGGGCGCGCCGGTCTTTATCTGCCCTGCATTAACGGCCACGGCGATATCCGCGATGGTGGAATCCTCCGTCTCTCCGCTGCGGTGGGAGATCACGGCGTTGTAACCTGCCTGCTGGGCCATCTGGATGGCGGCGAAGCTTTCCGTCAGCGTGCCGATCTGATTCACCTTCACTAAGATCGCGTTTCCTATGCCGTTATCAATGCCTTTTTTGAGACGTTCCGTATTGGTGACAAACAGATCGTCCCCCACCAGCTGAATCCGGCCGCCCAGACGCTCGGTCAGGATCTTCCAGCCCTGCCAGTCCTCCTCATGGAGGCCGTCTTCAATGGATACTATGGGGAATTTATCCGCCAGATATTCGAGATAAGCCACCATCTCCTCCGCAGTTCTGGAAACCGTATGCCCCGCCATCTTGCTCTCTCCGGGAAAATCATAGCGGCCGGTCTCCTCGTTATACAGCTCGCTGGATGCTGCGTCCATGGCGATGCAGATATCCTTGCCCGGCATATAGCCGCTAAGCTCTGTGGCCCTGACAATATAGGAAAGCACTTCCTCAGCGTCTTTTAAGTCCGGAGCGAAGCCTCCCTCATCTCCCACCGCGGTGGACATGCCGTTTTCTTTCAAAAGCGCCTTCAGGGTGTGATAGATATCGGCGCACATCTGAAGGCCGTGCTGGAAAGAAAGAGCTCCCACAGGCATGATCATGAATTCCTGTAAATCCACCGTGTTATCGGCATGCTTTCCTCCGTTTAAAATGTTCATCATAGGAACCGGAAGCTTTATGGCATGGATGCCGCCCAGGTAGCGGTACAGCGGCATATGCAGCGCGGCGGCCGCGGCCCTGGCCGTCGCCAGAGATATTCCGAGGATCGCATTGGCTCCCAGATTGGACTTATTCTGTGTGCCGTCTTCCTTTATCATGATGCTGTCGATATGGCACTGGTCCAGACCGTTATGACCTTTCACCGCTTCTGCCAGCACGGTGTTGACATGGGTTACCGCTTTCTGCACGCCCAGACCGTGATAGCGCTTTGTTCC
This sequence comes from Lachnotalea sp. AF33-28, assembly GCF_003477885.1. Classification (GTDB taxonomy): domain Bacteria; phylum Bacillota; class Clostridia; order Lachnospirales; family Lachnospiraceae; genus AF33-28. The sequence continues at coordinate 138,855 of NZ_QUEE01000013.1, read as the reverse complement.
GTCCCGAAGCTCCACCGCTTCAAACTTACCGGTGGAAGCTCCCGACGGCACGCAGGCGCGTCCCACACTCCCATCCTCCAGCGTCACCTCCACTTCCACCGTGGGGTTGCCCCGGGAATCCAGGATCTCTCTGCCGAATACTTCCGTAATCTTTAAACATTGTTTCATGGCTTCTCCTCCTAATATACTGATCTATGATATACAGTATCTTCCAGTGATATGACTTTTATACACCGCCGTCAAATCATACGATAGAAACGTGCGCCGCCGGGCGCACTAAAAAAAGAGGAACCGTCAGCTCCATATGAGATGACGGTTCCTCTTTTTAGGGTCAGGCGCGCAGTTCAATGCCCAGTTCGCCCAGTGACTTTAATATTTTATCCATGACTTCTCCCACTTCCCGATCCTCCAATGTCCTGTCCTTGGCGCGGAAGGTGATGTTGTACGCGATGGATTTATAGCCGTTTTTAATCTGGCTTCCTTCATAAATATCAAACAGCTGATAGCTTTCCAGCAGCTTGCCGCCCTTCTTCTCGATGATCTCTTCGATCTGGCCGGCCAGAATCTCTTTCCGGGCTACCATACTGATATCCCTGGTCACAGCCGGGAATCTGGCAATGCCTTCATACTTGCGGTCGAAGGTGGCCCACTCCACGATCTGAGGCATATCGATCACCGCCAGGTATGCGCGCTCTCCAATACCGTAATTATCAGCCACATCCGGATGCACTTCTCCTAAATAGCCCACGGTCTTGCCGCGGTAGAGGATATCGGCCTGGCGGCCCGGATGCAGGAAGGGCTTGCCTGAGGTGGGATCATACCCGATCTTTTTGTGCAGTCCCACCTTTTCGAAGAATTCCTCCACCACTCCCTTCATTGTGTAGAAATCCCCGTCGCCGTAAAAACCGAGCGTAAACTGCATCCGCTCATCGGGAAGTTCGGTAAGCGGCAGCGCTTTGGGAAGGTATACATTGCCCAGTTCATACAGGCGCACATTCTTGTTTCTTCTATTATAATTGGTTGCCAGTGAAGACAGCATGCCGTGCAGCGTCGTGGTGCGCATGATGCTGTAATCCTCTCCCAGAGGGTTGGATATGGTTACCGCATTTCTTAATATACTCTCCTGCGGAATCAGCAGTTTATCAAATACCTTCGGGCTCTCAAAGGAATAGGTCATGCCCTCGCAGAAGCCGGAAAATTCAGCGATATCCCTGGCCACAGCCTCTACCCTAAGCTTAAATGACAGCTTTCCTGCAGTGGCCTCTCCGGTGGGCAGGGTGGTCGGGATGATATCATAGCCATAAAACCTTGCCACCTCTTCCGCGATATCGGCGCCGCATTCCAGGTCCTGTCGGAAGGTTGGCACAACGATCTCCTTCTTATCGGGATCGTATTTAAGCTCCAGCTTTTCAAAGATTTTAAGCATATCCGCTTCAGGTATCTCTGTTCCCAGCAGACGGTTGATGCGTTCCGGTTCAAACGCAATATGCTTAGGCTCCGTCTTCTTAGGATATACATCCACCATGCCCCCGACCACTTCGCCGCAGCCCAGCTCTTCAATCAGCTGGCAGGCCCTGTTGATAGCAAGCTCCGCGTTATTCGGGTCCAGCCCTTTTTCAAATTTGCCGGACGCATCGGTGCGCAGTCCCAGGCGTTTTGCGGAAAGGCGGATATTAGTTCCGTCAAAGCATGCTGCTTCAAACAATACGGTTTTTACGCTGTCCGTAATCTTGGAATTTTCACCGCCCATGATTCCGGCAATGCCGATCTCCTTATCCTGATCGCAGATCATCAGCACCTCGGAGTCCAGCTTTCTCTCCTGGCCGTCCAGCGTCTGAAACAGATCGCCGTCCTTGGCCCGCCTTACGATGATCTTATGTCCGGCTACCATGTCTAAATCAAACGCATGCATGGGCTGTCCGTATTCCTCCATCACATAGTTGGTGATATCCACCAGGTTATTGATGGGGCGTATGCCGCTGGCCGCCAGATGTCTCTGCATCCACTTCGGAGACTGGGCGATTTTGATATTCTTAACCACTCTGGCGCAGTATCTGGGGCAGAGATCCGCATCCTGCACTTCCACGGAAACATAATCCGACGCTTTTTCGTCATTGCCCTTTGCTTCCGGCATCGGCGGATGAAACTCCTTGCCAAAGGTAACAGCCGCCTCTCTGGCGATGCCCAGCACGCTGTAGCAGTCCACACGGTTGGATGTGATCTCATATTCAAATACAGCGTCACGCAGTCCCAGCACTTCCACCGCGTCGGCACCCACGGGCGCATCAGCAGGCAGGATATAGATTCCGCTCTCCGGCGCATCGGGATACATATCGCGGGAAGAACCCAGTTCTTCAATGGAGCACATCATGCCGAAGGATTCCACGCCTCTTAGCTTGCCCTTCTTGATTCTGATGCCGTCCTCGGGCAGCGGCCCGCCGTCATGGCCTCCGGCCACCTTTCCGCCGTCCAGCACTACGGGAACCTTATCTCCCTCTTTCACATTGGGCGCGCCGGTCACGATCTGAATGCTCTGCTCCCCTACGTTTACCTGGCAGACAATCAGCTTATCCGCATCCGGATGCCTCTCTATCTTAGTGATCTGACCTACCACGATTTTTTCCAGATTCTTATCCAGGCAGGTATATTCCTCCACCTTTGTTCCGGTCAGCGTCATCGCGTCCGTATATTCCTGGGCCGTGACATCCAGATCCGGCACATAGGCCTTAATCCATGATAATGCGGTGTTCATTGTATTTTCCTCCCTCTATCTTAGAACTGCTTCAGGAAACGCGCATCGTTTTCATACAGCAGTCTCATATCGTCAATTTCGTATTTGAGAAGCGCGATTCGCTCCAGGCCGACGCCAAACGCGAAGCCGGAGTATTCATCCGGATCGATATTGCACATCCGAAGCACGTTGGGATGCACCATGCCGCAGCCTAAGATCTCAATCCAGCCGGACCCCTTGCAGAAACGGCATCCCTTTCCGCCGCATTTAAAGCAGCTGACATCCACCTCCGCACTGGGCTCCGTGAACGGGAAATGATGGGGGCGGAACTTCACCTTCGTATCCGGCCCGAACAGTTCCGCCGCAAACTGCGCCAGCGTTCCTTTCAGATCCGCAAATGTGATATTCTTATCCACCACCAGCCCTTCAATCTGATGGAAGGAAGGGGAATGGGTGGCATCCACCTCGTCGGAACGGAACACTCTGCCCGGAGCGATGATGCGGATCGGAGGTTTCTTCTTCTCCATGGTGCGCACCTGTACCGGAGAGGTCTGGGAACGCAGCAGGATGCTGTCATTAATATAGAAGGTATCCTGTTCATCTCTGGCCGGATGGTTTTTCGGAATGTTCAGCGCTTCAAAGTTGTAGTAATCGTATTCCACTTCGGGGCCTTCCACAACTTCATATCCCATACCCACAAAGATGCGCTCTACTTCCTCCAGCGCGATGGAACACGGGTGGCGGTGACCCATGACTGTTTTCTTCGCAGGCAGAGTCACATCGATGACCTCCGTCCGAAGCTGCTCCTCTCTAAGAGCCCTCGCAAGCTTCGCTCTGGTTTCTTCCAGCTTCTCTTCGATCACAGCACGGGCGTCATTCACCATCTGCCCTACCTTCGGGCGGTCTTCAGGCGCCACATCCTTCATGCTTTTGAGCACGCTGGTGAGCTCCCCCTTCTTGCCCAGATAAGCCACTCTGATTTCATTCAGTTTTTCCAGAGCGCTGCTTTCTTCGATCTTGGCGAGCGCTTCGCTTTTGATCTGCTCTAATCTGTCCTTCATTTTTTTCCTCCATTTCAATGTATCCTGCATGCAGCGTCAGGACATGCTTTCCTGTTGAATTAAATTGATTCCGCGTTTCGATGAAATGAAAAAGGAGTCCACCAGGGGCCCTATTAAACAAAAAAAGCCCCGTCCACAAAGGGACGAGACATAACTCGCGGTACCACCCTGATTCCCGCATAAAGCGGGCACTCGGACTACGTAACGTGTAAATACGTCGTCTCTTACTGCCGCACACGGTTTGGGAGACGCAGCTTCGGTGGGAACTTCGAATACATATCTGAACTTAAGGAAGCTTTCAGCCGGTGGCTTCCTCTCTCTGACAGAAAATACGCATCTACTGACGGCGCCGCAGCATGGCGGACCGATCACCTTCACAGCCTTTTTCTTTTCATTTTGCTTATCACATATTCTAGCATAAAAAAAGCGGTTGTCAAGTACAATAAAGAAAAAGCCTGTAAAAAACAATGGTAATTATATCAGAAATATAGTAAACTATAAGGAATATCAGTGTTCGCTGTACCGGGAGGGTTACATGATCGGGTTGATCCAAAAAGGGTTTCAGTTTTCAAGAAGGGTTTCAGATGATAAGGTTCCGGTATATGCCGGGCAGGCGACTTTGTTCATAATTTTTTCCGTATTTCCGTTTATCATGCTTCTGTTGACGCTGATCCAGTATATTTCACCCCTTTCGCAGGCGGATCTGGTCAGTATGTTAAACGGTCTGGTTCCGGATTACCTGAACAATCTGGTGAATTCAATTGTGGATGAGCTTTATACCAATAACGGGACGCTGATCTCCATCACCATCATCACCGCGCTCTGGTCCGCATCCAGAGGAATCCTGGCCATCGAGCAGGGATTAAACAACGTATTTCATGTAAAAGAAACCCGTGGATATCTTAAGCTCCGCATCACCTGTTTTTTTTATACGATCATATTTATTGTGATCGTACTGTTCTCGCTGATCATACTGGTATTCGGCAATAAGCTGCAGATGTTTCTGGAACAGGTGATTCCTGTCATCGCCCATATTTCCGGCTATATTATCAGCATACGCACGATTCTGGCCGTGGGCATACTGACTTTGTTTTTCACCGCCATGTATGCGCTTTTTCCGGGACGGAAAACTTCTCTTAAAAGGCAGTTCCCGGGAGCTGTTTTTACAACGGCAGGATGGCTGATCTTCTCATTTGTATTTTCAATTTATATCGACAACTTCTCCAACTTTTCCTATATGTACGGAAGCCTTACCGCCATCGTGCTGGCTATGCTGTGGCTGTATATCTGTATGCAGATTGTGCTGATTGGGGCGGAAATCAATGTATTTCTAAACGATGATGAAAATGACATCACTCCTATACAGCCTCTGGCCTCTAAAGATAAATAGAAAGCTCTAGAGCTGCGTGCATTGCTAAAGTGAATCTTCAAACACGCTCTAGTATTAAAGCAGGGCGCCCGCCCCAAGACTGATCCTTGGGGCGGACGCCCTGTTTGTTTCCGTGAATATCTATCGGAAAAATACCCTTCGTATGCACTTCAATATCTGTATCGCCCACAGATTTAAAAGCGCCAGTCCCCCGATCGCCACAAGCAGCCTGCCTCCAAGGGCTGCCACCTGAAACATTCCGCTAAGCTGGGGCAGCAGGAGCACCGCTCCTAAAAGCAGGACGCCGATACCGAAGGCAAACCACAGATATGGATTGTTATAAAAACGCTTTGTAAATATGACAGGATATTCTGATTTGCAGTTAAATCCGTGAACGAGCCGTGACAGGCAGAGGGTGGCAAAGGCCATGGTCCGGCCGGCCATAGCTCCGCCGCTTTTCAAACCGATATGAAAGGCGGCAGCCGTCGTAGCAAAGATTATGAATCCCTCCAGTGTTATCGTGGCCAGGAAACGCTTAGTCAGGATCGCCTCCTGCCTGGGCCTGGGCTTCTGCTTCATCACCAGCTCCGTATGGGGTTCCAGCCCCAAAGCGATGGCAGGAAGGCTGTCGGTCAGCAGGTTGATAAACAGCAGATGCACCGGCGCGAAAGGCACCGGCAGGTCGGCCAGGGACGCATAGAGCACCATCAGTATGCCCGCCGCATTGCCTGAGAGCAAAAACTGAATCGAGCGTTTAATATTCGCATAGACATTTCTGCCGTTTTCCACCGCTTTGACTATGGTAGCGAAGTTATCATCCGCAAGCACCATGGAGGCCGCATCCTTTGCCACCTCCGTTCCGGTCCGACCCATGGCGATCCCAATGTCGGCCTGCTTTAAAGCCGGCGCATCGTTCACCCCGTCCCCGGTCATCGCTACGATGTTGCCCCGGTCCTGCCAGGCTCTTACGATACGGATCTTATGTTCCGGGTTCACCCGGGCATAGACAGAAAATCTTCCCACAAAGGAAGCCAGCTCCTGGTCCGTCAGTTTATCCAGCTGCGCGCCTTCCACCGCCTCCGATTCATCCTTAAGGATGCCGATCTGCTTTGCGACCGCGGATGCGGTGATCTTATGGTCGCCGGTGATCATGACCGGCTTGATGCCGGCCTGGATACATTTTTCCACCGCTCTGGACGACTCGGGACGGGGCGGGTCCATCATGGCTGCCAGGCCCAGAAAGGTAAGCCCTCTCTCGTCCTCCGGCGTAACCGTATTTTTAGATACTTCTCTGCAGGAAAGAGCCAGCACGCGCAGCCCCTGCTTTGAGAAGCGGTCATTGACCGCCAGAATTTCCCGGCGCAGGCCGCCGTCCAGATTCATGCGGCCAAGCAGCACATCCACAGCCCCCTTGGTATACATAATCCGTCTGCCGTCCACCCGGTGCACCGTAGACATCAGTTTACGTTCCGAGTCAAAGGGAATCTCTGAAAGCCTCGGATACTGCCTGCGCACTCTTGCTGCCGGTACGTGACAGCCATCCGCCAGAGCCAGCAGCGCCAGTTCGGTTGGATCACCGATCTCCCGGCCCCCTTCCAGAGACGAATCGTTGCAGAGGATTCCGGCAGTCAGAAAACGGTTCTGCAGGGCATTTCCCGCATCCACATCTTCATCCTCCATCACCTTTCCGCCTATGTAGCATTTTCTAACCTGCATTTTGTTCTGTGTCAGCGTGCCGGTCTTATCCGAACAGATCACCGATACGCTGCCCAGGCCTTCCACGGCCTGGAGGTTGCGCACAATAGCCTGTTCCCTGGCCATCTTCTGGGTGCCGAAGGAGAGAACGATGGTCACAATCGAGCTCAATGCTTCCGGTATGGCCGCCACCGCCAGCGCGATGGCAAACATGAAGGAATCCATGATCGGTGCGCCGTGCAGGATGCTCACGATGAACAGGATTCCGCAGATAATCATGATCACCGCCGACAGATGCTGTCCAAACCGGTCCAGGCTGATCTGCAGGGGAGTTTTTTTATCCTTGGTATCCTTGATCAGCGAGGCGATCCTGCCCACCTCTGTTTCCATCCCCACCGCGGTCACAACAAACTTTCCGCGCCCGTAGGTGACATAGCTTCCGGCAAATACCATATTGACCTGATCGCCCAGCACCGCCTCCTGCTTGATGACCATATCATATTTTTCGACGCTGACGCTCTCCCCGGTCAGCGCGCTTTCATTGATCTTGAGGCTTGCATTTTCGATGATCCTGCCATCGGCGCAGATATAATCCCCCGCCTCCAGCAGGACCACATCCCCGACCGTCACCTCCTGCGCTGGGATCAGCATCACGGTCCGGTCACGCATGACCTTGGCCGTAGGCGCCGACAGCTTTTTTAAACTGTTCAGGGAACGGACGGCTTTCTGCTGCTGAACGGTCCCCAGTATGGCATTCATTGTAATCACCACAATGATCACAACCGAACTCTCAAAATCCTCCAGCAGGATGGAGATCACAGCTGCTGCGATCAGGATGATCACCAGCACATCTTCAAACTGCTGCAGAAATACGATCAGAAGGCTTTTCGATTTCATTTCATCCAGGCGGTTCGGTCCGTAAATCTTCTGGTGTTCTTTCACCTTGGCAGCGGACAGTCCGTTGCCTGTGCTGTCCAGATCCCTAAGCAGGGCGTCCTTCGGCTTTTGATAGTGCATCACGTTCATTCCCCCATATCCGGATTTGTTATAGTCTCGCCCTGGCCGGGCCCGCGCAATTTCGCCATACATCCTGTCAGCAGACAACCGCCCAAAAACATCGCCGGACACAAAAACAGCTGAAAACCTGTGGGGATTCCCGGAAAGATCTCCATCACCGACCCTAGTATGAATCCCAATATGAGCAGATACGTTACTTCCGGGTGCCTGTTCATACAACGCTCTAACAGCCGCGTGGTGAGCGCAATGCCCAGCAGCCCTCCTGCTGCCAGCGGAAGCAGATAGGGCAGATACATCTGTGCCAGAGCTTCCATCGTGGGCTCATACATGCCGAGCAAAAGCAGCAGATAGGATACGCTGATACCTGGAAGCACCAGAGCCGCCGCTGCCGCTGCCCCTGCCGCGATCAGACAGAGCACGGCTCCGAAACCGGAGGAGAGCTGATACAACCCCAGACCTCCGGATACGCGCCCCAGCAGGATTACGGCCAACATGCCAAACGCCGGATAGGCCATGGACTTCACCGATATTTTATGTACTCCCGCTTTTGCGCAAATCATCGGTACCCCCCCTGTGACCACTCCCATAAAGAAATACAGCATTGGAAACGGAAATGTCCGGGTCAGCCAAAGGATGGGACGGGCAAGCAGCAGCATCCCGCCTAAGCCCCCCAGTGTAAACAGCAAAAGAAGCGCCGAATTTTCCTTTTTATCATCCAGGAAGGAGCTGACCGCGCTGATCAGCTCATCATAAATATCCAGCAGCATTGCCATCGTTCCGCCGCTGACGCCGGGAACCAGCATGGAAGCGCCGGTGACAAACCCTTTCCCTATATACGAAAGCCATTTATTTCTCATGATCTCCATCCCTTCAGCCGCAGCTGGCCAGTGTACACTATATTCTATCTGCACCAGTGCAAAAAAATGCCTAATAAATAAGAAAAGCCTGCGCCCGCCAAAATCCGGCAAAGCGCAGGCTGACCTGCAGTTCAGTTACTCTACTCTCATAGCGACTATCTCTCCCTGCCGCTTATAAATCGAATGGGCCGGTATATAGCCGCGCACCATGGAAAGAGGATAGATATTTGTATGGGGACCTATGATGCTGCCAGGATTGAGCACGCTGCCGCAGCCCACCTCCACCTCATCGCCCAGCATCGCCCCGATCTTTTTCATGCCGGTTGTGATCCGGGTCTCGCCGGCTTTGATCACCACCGGCTTTTTATCGGACTTCACATTGGATGTGATGGATCCGGCCCCCATATGGGACTTATAGCCCAGGATGGAATCTCCTACATAATTGTAGTGGGGGACCTGTACCTTATCAAACAGGATCACATTTTTTAACTCCGTGGAATTGCCCACCACGGCCCCGTCGCCCACCAGGGCATTGCCGCGGATAAAGGCGCCGTGGCGCACCTCGGTATTCTCCCCAATGATGGCGGGACCGTTTATGGAAGCGGTCGGAGCTACTTTCGCTGATTTGGCAATCCAGACAGCATCCCCTCTCTGTTCATACACTTCCGGGTCCAGGCTCTCACCCAGCCGGCGGATGAAGTCACCGATCTTCGGCAGCGCCTCCCAGGGATACTCCACGCTTTCCAGCAGTTCTTCCGCTTTCGTATGGCTTAAATCATATAATTCCTTCACCGATAATTCTTTCATGGCCTTGCCTGCGGCGGCATGCGCCGCTTATCCTTTCTCTGTATTCATTTATGACAGACTCCCATGCATTACTGCATCTTAGTCTCCTCCGCCTTTTTGCTGCCTGTTTTATAGTTGGCAGCCACCGCGTCGAATCCGTTTCTTAACGCATAGCTGTTGTTCACGCGCAGCACAGAACCCGTGCGGTTCCGGATAAAGCTTTCCAGCTTCTGCATATACTCGTCCTCCGTGATGCTGCCCTCTGCAACCAGCGTCAGGCCCTTTTCCCAGCTGGCGGTCAGTTCCGGATTGAGCAGCTGGTAAATGGATGCCCCAACCACATCAAATACCAGCTCCCCAAGCAGCGTCGGGGTGACTACCTGCGTCTTTTTATTCAGCGCCAGATATTTGATATTTACCAGTTTTTTCAGGATTTCCGCCCGGGTAGCGGAGGTTCCGATGCCGCTTCCTTTGATCTGTGCGCGCAGCTCCTCATCCTCTATGAGCTGGCCTGCATTTTCCATGGCCAGAATCATAGAACCGGAAGTATAGCGTTTCGGCGGCGATGTCTCCCCCTCCTTTATGTACAGCTGATCGATCGGAAGCATACAGTCTTTTTTCAGCTTCTTTAAGATCTCCAGAAATTCCGGATCATTTTTCAGATCCACATCCGCCTCGTCCACTCCCCTGCTTTCTCCGGATTCCCTGCTGCCTGCAGGCGCGGTATCCGCCGGACGCTTCACCTGTGTCACCTTTAAATAGCCTTCCTTTACCATCACCCGAAAGCTGGCAAAAAAATGTTCCTCTTTTATTTGTATTTCCAGACTGTATTTTTCATACACGGCAGGCGGAAAAAAGATGCTTAAAAACCGGCGCACGATCACCTCATAGACCTTGACGGACAGCGGCGGCAGCGCTTTTAAACCGCCGATTCCCTGTCCGGTGGGCACGATGGCATAATGATCCGTGATCTGCTTGTCGTTCACATATCTGGTCTTCTCCAGCCCCTTGTGAAGGCCGCCGGTCAGTATCTCTTCCGCAAAAGCGCGCACGCCGGGGATCTGCTTGAGCCCGCCGATATTCTTATGGATCTCTTTAGCCACCGCTGTGGACAGGACCCTGGCATCGGTTCTTGGGTATGTCACGAGCTTTTTCTCATAGAGCTCCTGCACGATCCGCAGCGTCTCATCCGGGCTCTGCTTAAACAGCCGGGAGCATTCGTTTTGCAGCTCGGCTAAGTTAAACAGCAGCGGAGCATACTTGTTCTCCTTTTTCTTCTCCATCTTGAGAAGCCGGCCCTCCAGAGGCGATACGGCGTTTAGTTCCGATATCATCTTTTCGGCCGCCGCCCGCTCCTTAAAACCGTTCTCCTTGTAGAGATAGGGCATGAGATAATGCTTGGATCCCTCCACCGCGCGCCATTCCGCCGGAAACACCTTGCCCTCACAGTTCACATCCGCGAGGACGCGGTAAAAAGGGGTTTTAACGAAATCCCGAATCTCCCGCTCCCTGCGCACCACCATTCCCAATACACAGGTCATCACCCGGCCTACGGAGAGCACCGTGCGGTTCTCCTTCAAAAATCCGGCAATGGTGTTGCCATATTTTAACGTCAAAAGCCGGGAGAAATTAATTCCCATCAGGTAATCTTCCTTGGCTCTAAGATAGGCAGACGCGGACAGATTGTCATAGGCGGAGAGATCTTTGGCATTTTTTATCCCCTTCAGGATCTCCTCCTCTGTCTGGGAATCGATCCAGACACGCTTTCTAATCTTTCCCTTCACCCCGGCCATCTGTTCCACCAGCCGGTATATGTACTCCCCCTCCCGCCCGGAGTCGGTGCACACATAGATCGTATCCACATCCGGCCGCGTCAGCAGCCCCTTCACAATTTCAAACTGATCCTTAACATTTTGTATCACTTCATATTTGAATTCCCGGGGAATGAACGGAAGAGTTTCCAGACTCCATCGCTTGAGTTTCGGATCATAACTTTCCGGATAGCTCATGGTTACCAGATGCCCCACGCACCAGGTCACAATGGCCTCCGGCGATTCCAGATAGCCGTTTCGCCGGCCGAAACGGTATTTTAACGCCTTGCTAAACTCCTGGGCCACACTGGGTTTTTCTGCTATAAATAATGATTTGGACATAGATTTCCAACTTTCCTGCTGATTACTGCGGCTGTTTATCCGCAAATTTCCTTATCTATAATAGCACAAATAAGAAGCGGTGCCAATATTTTTTAAGTCAAGGGGGCGTTTATTACGGATCACAGTTATGGTAAACTTCCCGCACAAGAGAGGGCAGGGGATGGTCCTCATTGGGACGCGCTTTCGCTCCATGAAGCGCGCAGCGGTTCTAACGCTGCAAACTACGCAGCGAAAGAACCGGCGGGCTTCAAGGGATCCCAATGAGGACCATCCCCTGCCCTCTCTTGTGCTGCTTTATCGGCAACTGTAAATAGTAATAACCGCAAATTCGTTTATAAAACAAGGGTCCGCGACTATCCTGTCATCGCGGACCCCTTAACGTAATGCTCTTCAGTTTTAAAACGCCGGGCTTTCCATCAGGCGGCACTGCTGCGGGACTCCAGGATTTTCTCCACGCTGACAAGCTTTACGCAGAGCACAAACAGTTCCGTCGCCAGCTTCAGCTCATCCGGTGAAGGGAAGGAAGGAGCGATGCGGATGTTACTGTCGTGAGGATCCTTGCCGTAAGGATAGGTAGCGCCGGCTCCGGTCATGACCACACCGGCTTCCTTGGCCCTGGCAACGATCGCCTTAGCGCAGCCGTCCATGGCGTCAAAGGAGATGAAATAGCCGCCCTTCGGACGGATCCAGCTTCCGATCTTTAGTCCGCCCAGCTCTCTATCCAGTGTATCCAGAACGGCCTCAAATTTCGGACGCATGATTTCGGCATGCTTTTTCATATGCTCCATGATCCCGTTCAGATCTTTAAAGTATCTCACATGGCGAAGCTGATTTAATTTATCGTGTCCGATGGTCTGAATCGCCATCTGCTTTTTGATATCCTTCAGGTTATTATAGGAAGTGGAGATCGCGGCCACACCGGATCCGGGGAAACTGATCTTGGAAGTGGAGCTGAATTTATAGACCATATCCGGATTACCCGCTTTTTCGCACTCGGCCAGAATCTCTATCAAAACATCCTGATCGTCAAAATACAGGTGATGCACGTTATAAGCATTATCCCAGTATATTCTGAAATCCTTTGCAGCAGGTTTCAGACGCGCAAAACGGCGCACGGTTTCATCGGAATAGGTAATTCCCTGCGGGTTGGAATACTTGGGCACACACCAGATTCCTTTGATCGCCTCATCCTCGCTGACCAGCTTCTCCACCATATCCATATCCGGTCCTTCAGGAGTCATGGGCACATTGATCATCTCGATGCCAAAATATTCCGTTATTGCGAAATGGCGGTCATATCCGGGCACGGGGCAGAGGAATTTCACTTTATCCAGCTTGCACCAGGGAGTGCTTCCCATAACGCCGTGTGTCATGGAACGGGCCACCGTATCGTACATCACATTCAGGCTGGAGTTGCCATAAATGATGATCTTGTCTTCCGGCACTTCAATCATCGCCGCCAGCAGTTCCTTCGCTTCCTGAATGCCGTCCAACACTCCGTAATTCCGGCAGTCCACGCCTTCTCTGCATCTTAAATCGGTATCGCTGTTTAAGATATCCATCATTTCCATGGACAAATCCAGCTGCTCTTTCGAAGGCTTGCCGCGGGACATATCCAGCTTCAATCCTCTTTCCTGAAATTTTTTGTACTCCGCTTCCAACGAATCCTTCAGCTGCAGCAGTTCCTCTGTGCTCCTGTCTTTATATGCCGTCATCACATTCCATCCCTTCTTTTTATCATCGCCGTTTCTGATCCTGTCCGCCGCTATTTTTCCGTTTATCATGCACAAATGTCTTCTCTTCAAATACACAGTTTTGCAGACAGATTTCATACTCCCGATGTGATATAAAATAATTTTATATCTCACCTATGGCGCAATTTACAATTTCAACATTATACAACATTTTTTTTCCGCTGACAATCACATTTTTTCATTTCAGAAGAAAATTTCGTTTTTTCTTCATGAAATCTCATTTTTCTTTCATTACTGACCATATAAAAGCAGACAGCCGCCGGTGGCTGATGCATATGCCAGCTCCGGCGGCTGCTATTAAATTATTAGCTGCTGCAACTTTTTTCCCTAAAACTGTCGCTGTCCGGCGGACTCTGAAACAGGCCGGTTCAGAACCAGAAGAAAGGTCCGAATTTATCTTCCATATCCTCGTATTCCTTTTTCAGCCTCCTTATGTTTCTGGAAGCCGTAATACCCGTGATCAGATTGGTGACGCCGGTTACTGCCAGTATGATACCGATCGCCATCACAGTGGTCTGTACAGCAACAAACGGATTCCAGAATATCAAGATGCCCAGAATGATGGTGAGGACAGACAGAAGCAGTGTATACCACCATCCCTCGTAGCCAAAACGCTTGAGGTCAAATGCCCTCTGCAGCTCAATGATCCCGTTAAACAGGATGATGACTCCAAACACGATCGGCAGCGCCGCCATCAGCACTTCCGGACGGATCAGCAAAAATACGCCGCACAGCGCCATGATAATTCCTACCGCCAGATTCGCTCCGAAAAAGCTCATCCGGTCTTTAAAACGTATATATTCCACAATGCGCATCACGCCATAAGCCAATGCGAATATACCGATTACCATGCACACCGCCCTGGCGGACAGCGCCGGCCACACGAACAGAACCGCACCGAACAAAATGTAGAATACCGATAACAGGATAAATGAATTGCGCATTTCTTTCCACATAGTCTTTTCCTCCTTGGGTCTGCGTATCTTTTTATATTTTAGTTATGGTATACCACTTGTTGTTAGCACTGTCAATAAGCGAGTGCTAAATCATTTGTTAAAGTTTTGTAAAGCTCTTAGCGGTGAGATACAGAGTGATCGTGTCATTAAAAATGATTTTGTCCCCTTCTTCCAAAACCGCGTTTTTTATCCCTTCGAAAAAACGGGTTCGGTATGGCTCCTGCAAAGCCAGGTGATCACAGTGTGTACCGCAATACTCAACGTACTGTGCAGCCGTAAATTCCCTTGTACTATAAAATTTCCGGCATTCAACCTTATCAAAACCGTAATTCACAGCATGGCATGGTCTCCAGAAACCGCCGCGTTTCTTTGGAAGTATGTGCAGAGTGATTATCACGTATGATTCTGATAGTATCCTGTACAGTAATTGTCAATTTATAATCATCCGGAACAATAAGCTTACCATTTTCATCAAACTGCATTTCAATCTGCTTGTAGACCAAGCTTTTACTTTATCCATAATTCTCGGAATGCCGCTTCCCCAATGCTCAATCAGATTCATATAAGCAAAGGCATGAGCAAGAGCTTCATTTCTAATTTTGGAATAGCCTTCTTTCATACGCTCCATAGTTTGTCCCATTGGCAGTTTTCCTGGAGAAGTGATTTCCAATCGGTTGTCATACACCAATGTTGTTACCGCTCTCCTACACAAAGCCGCTGGGGAGTGACCTCACGGCCGGCTCCGCAGCGCTCTCCGTACTCACGCACCAGCTTCCAGAGACCCTGTCTGCTCATCCAGCCGCCGCGGCAGTTGGGAAACAGTGGGGCATCCTGGGAATCTTTTATGAAATACGGGCGTACCGATTCCAGATAATGTTCCAAAAGCTGTCCAGTTTGACCGTCAAAAGAAACGGTGCGTCTGGCATTATCCCGCCTGCAGGTCAGATAGCCCAGCTTCGTATTGAGATCCTCCGGTTTTAACAGAATCAACTCCGAGGCCTTCAGACCCACGGAGCACATCAGCACCACCATCACATGGTCTCTCTGCTCTTTTGCGCCGCCGTCCTTTGGCGGCGCAAGGAGTAGGTTCAGTTCTTCTTTTGTCAGAGGGCTTGTCCCGTTATGCTCCGCTTTGGGAGCCTGCAGCTCTTCCGCAGGGTCCTCGCCGATCCTGTGGCGTTTAAAGAGATAATAATAAAATGATTTCATGGAAGCGATGTATCTGGCAATGCTGGAAGCGGAAGCCCCCTGTTTCTCAAGGTACAGAATATAAGAATTCAGCGCCGTGGCCGTCACCCTGTGGGCTTCGCGGATGCCGCAGGACTCCAGATACTCCGCCATCTTCTTCAGATCCCGCCGGTAGGACAGCTCCGTATTTTTGGAAAGTTTCCCCTTTATCTTTTGGTTGTCCAGATATTCTTCAATCAGTAGTAACAACATAGCTTACCTCTTTATTCTAAAGTGACTCCGCAATCTTCCATATAAAACGGACGACGGGCGGATTTAGAAATGTTTCCGCGCAGATTCCCGCTAAAAACAGCGCATACGTGCAGGCCAGCAGCGGAACCTGCGGCATAAACTGCTTCAGTGTCATACTCCCGTTTCCGTTTCCCTTAAACAGATATTCATGCTGCCTTAAGCACCATTCGATCAGCAGCAGCCAGGCCGGCAGATAGATCAGTATCTGCGGCAGCATGCTGGCAGCAAACAAAAAGATGCCGGAAATCCCGCCGGACATTGTGGTCCCCGCAATCATCGCCCCCACAGAAAAGGAGGAAAACAAAAAAAACAGGTACATCACCGGAATGCCGAACAGCGTAAAGCTGATCACAGTCAAAAATAGCACCACTGTAAAACGCTGCTGCGCCACCATCAGAAACAATTTTGTATATTCCACCGTCTCCGATTGCAGTTTTCCTGCAAACATACCTCCAAACATCCCGATCTCTCTCACCGTGTCTTCGCCGAACAGGTTTACCATCACAGTCCCTGCTAACAGCCCGAACATCCATATACCAGCTAATTTATATTTCACAGCAACTCCTCTTTCCGCGCCGCATCACCGGCGAACACCATCTTATGGGCGGTAATCACCTACTTTTATCATATGCTGCAGTCAGACAAGTTTATGCTTTCAATTATTTGCCGTATTTTATCTTATAGGCCATCAACGCGGCCATCGTCTTGGAATCCGTAATCTCCTGGCGCAGGATCATGTCTATCAGATCGTTTAGCTCCCATGCCTCCACATTCAGGTATTCGTCCTCATCCAGATGCTGTCTGGAAGGAATCAGGTTCTTCGCCACATAGATTCCTATGAACTCGTTGCAGAAGGCCACGGTGGTATTCACATTGATCAACAGCTCCAGATCCTCACTGCGATATCCGGTCTCCTCTTCCAGCTCCCTGGCGGCACATTCGATTTTCGGCTCTTCAACATAGTTTACTGCGCCTGCCGGAATCTCCAGCGTGTATCGTTCCAGCGCATTTCTGTACTGACGCACCATCAGTATCCTGCCGTCCTCTCTGACCGGTACCACGGCGGCAGCGCCTTTGTGGCCGATAAAATCCCACTCAGCCACATGTCCGTTGGGAATCTGCATGTAGTCCTTGTACACATCCAATATGGCCCCATGATATTTCAGTTCTCTTTTAATCCTCTTAATCTCTTCCATCGTTATCCTCCATTTTATTTATGTAAAATAATTCCGTTTACAGTTTCTCCGCCTGCGGCGGATCGCTCTGGCGACATCATACATCCCACCGCAGTGTGATCCCAAGCGGAGCGTTTGTTCTCACATAGGACGTACTTTCCTATGTAAGAACAAAACAAGGCGAACATTTCTGTCCGCCTTAGTTTTCACATGATAGTAACGATTCTATTTTATTTTGCGTAGTCTGTAACACGTGATTCACGTATCACATTGACTTTGATCTGGCCCGGGTATTCCAACTCTGACTCGATCTGCTTGGAGATATTTCTCGCCAGCAGTATCATATCATCATCACTAACCTGCTCCGGTACAACCATAATACGAATTTCTCTACCTGCCTGAATAGCAAAAGATTTGTCAACTCCCTTGAAAGAGTTTGTGATATCTTCTAATTGTTTTAATCTGTTGGTGTATGTTTCTAATGTCTCACGTCTTGCACCGGGTCTTGCCGCAGAAATGGTATCCGCAGCCTGAACGATGCAGGCAATAAGGCTCTGCGGCTCCACATCCCCATGATGGGATTCCACAGCGTTGATTACAATTGCCGACTCCTTGTATTTTCTGCAGAGATCTACGCCCAGCTGGATATGTGATCCTTCCATCTCATGATCCACAGCCTTGCCGATATCATGCAGTAAACCTGCACGCTTCGCCATGCGGACATCCACGCCGATCTCTCCCGCCAAAAGGCCGGACAAATGCGCCACTTCGATGGAATGCTTTAAAGCATTCTGGCCGTAACTGGTACGGTATTTCATCTTGCCCAGCAGTCTGACCAGCTCCGGATGAATTCCGTGGATACCCACTTCCAGAGTGGCGGCCTCGCCTTCCTCACGGATGATCGTCTCCACTTCTCTCTGGGCTTTCTCAACCATCTCCTCGATCCTTGCCGGATGAATCCGGCCATCCAGTATCAGTTTCTCCAGAGTAATCCTGGCTACTTCTCTACGAATCGGATCAAAACCGGAAAGAACGACGGCTTCAGGGGTATCATCAATGATCAGATCCACACCGGTCAGTGTTTCCAGAGTACGAATATTTCGTCCCTCCCGACCGATGATTCTTCCCTTCATCTCGTCATTAGGAAGCTGTACGACAGAAATTGTCGATTCGGACACATGGTCAGCCGCACATTTCTGAATTGCGCTCACCACATATTCCTTCGCCTTCTTGTTGGCTTCTTCCTTCGCCCGGCTTTCTAACTCTTTCACTAATTTAGCGGTGTCATGCTTTACTTCTTCTTCAACAGTTTTTAAAAGATACTCTTTTGCTTGTTCGGAGGTTAAACCTGAAATTCGCTCCAGTTCCTGCTTTTCCTTATCCAGAAGCATCTCTGCTTCTTTCCTCTGTTTTGCCAGAATTTCTTCTCTTGCTGTCAGACCGGCTTCTCTTTTTTCTAACGCCTCTGACTTCTTGTCCAAATTCTCCTCTTTGCTTAAGACACGCCGCTCATAGCGCTGAAGTTCCGCCCGGCGTTCTTTGACCTCTTTATCAAAGTCATTTTTCGCCTTGATGGACTCTTCCTTTGCCTCTAATAGAGCTTCCCGCTTCTTTGTCTCAGCAACCTTCAATGCATCATCTATTATCTCTCTTGACTTTTCTTCCGCTCTGCCGACCTTGTTCTCATAAACTTTTTTGCGGTAAGCGATAGCCGAAAACCAAGTAATAGGAGCCACAATGCAAAGCGTGACAAGCACAGCAATGGTTATAACAATTGGCATTGGCATGGCACAGGAGCACCTCCTTATTTAATTTTCATTGTTCAAAATCCACAACACTTAAATTTTAAACTGTTTTGAGGTCTGTGTCAAGTACGTCCTTCCATATCTGCACCGGAAGAGCAATAAATTTTTCATGAGAGCTCACGTTTCCATGAAAAAACATGTCTCCCATGATATGTTTTTACTTACTTTCTTCCGCTGAAACGGGGGCCGCGATGGCCGGATCGTTGGGGAGCCCGTACTGGTCGCGCACCTTGCGCTCAATCTCCGCCATCAGTTCCGGGTTGTCGCGCAGGTACAGCTTTGCATTTTCACGGCCCTGTCCAATCTTTTCTTTATTGTACGCATACCATGCGCCGCTCTTTTCCACGATATTTTCCTTAGCCGCCAGGTCCAGGATATCCCCTTCCTTGGAAATCCCCTTTCCAAACATGATATCAAACTCGGCCTCCTTGAAGGGCGGCGCGATTTTGTTCTTCACAACCTTGATCCTGGTCCGGTTGCCGATGATTTCTCCGCCCTGCTTTAATGCCTCAATCCTGCGAACATCCAGACGGATGGAGGAATAGAACTTCAGCGCACGGCCGCCGGTGGTGGTCTCCGGATTGCCGAACATAACTCCGACCTTTTCACGCAGCTGATTGATAAAAATAATGGTACAGTTGGACTTGCTGACGATAGCAGTCAGTTTTCTTAACGCCTGAGACATAAGCCTCGCCTGGAGACCCACATGGGAATCTCCCATCTCGCCGTCAATCTCGGCCTTGGGCACAAGCGCCGCGACGGAGTCAATGATCACGATATCCACAGCTCCGGAACGGACCATGGTCTCCGCGATCTCCAGGGCCTGCTCACCGTTGTCCGGCTGAGATATGTATAAATTGTCAATATCCACCCCGATGTTCTTAGCGTATACCGGGTCCAGAGCATGCTCGGCATCGATGAACCCGGCAATGCCGTCCCGTTTCTGCACCTCCGCTACCATGTGCAGGGCCACGGTTGTCTTACCGCTGGACTCAGGACCGTAGATCTCCACAATTCTTCCCCTGGGAACGCCTCCCAGTCCCAGAGCGATGTCCAGGCTTAGAGAACCGGTGGGAACAGTCTCTATATTCATATTGGCGCCGGAATCCCCCAGCTTCATGACAGAACCTTTGCCATATGCTTTCTCTATCTGTGATAATGCAGCATCCAGTGCTTTCAGTTTTTCTTCTTTTACCATAACCTTTCCTCCATGCATCGTGAACAAATGTTCGTTTATATGTTATATAGTACTATTGAATAAGGGAAATGTCAACAGGAATTTCTAATCGTCAAAAGGGGGTTTGTAAATCGGGAAATTAAGAATTGCTGCTTTAAATAAATGACCGTTGAAAGTAGATAAGCTGTTCTGCCAGACATGCCTATTATAGCATACAGGCAGCGCTTGCACAAGAAGGATTTTCGTTTACGGCATCCAGGCAGCGCCCACAGCATTGCTGTCACAGCAGCCGTAAACTTCCCGCACATGACAGGCGAGAGCATGCGCCTCATTAAGACACGCTCTCGCTCCGTGAAGCGCGCTGCCCTGTTATATATGCATATCTCTTAATAGATTCCTGCCGCCAGGCGCTTCAGATCCTCTGCCCAGGATTTTTGTACAGCGCTTCCGTTACTCTGCATCTCCTGAATCAGGTCATAGAAAACGGCCAGCGTATCCGCCGCGGACATATGGGGAGACTGCCCGGCAAAGGTATCGGAATACTTCAGCAGCATCCAGTGGCAGGGATTCTCTCTTAAGATAAAAATTTTCGCCGTATCGTCCCACAGATACTTTACAGGCACCGTCTGTTTAAGCACAACAGGATATGCATCTGAACCCTCTTCCGGGGCTCCGTAATAGGTACAGGAAAACTCCAGGTTCAGCACCTGGTTTTCATCTTCTTCTGTGAAAGTATATACGCCCGTCATATCATAGATGAGGCCGGACATATCGCCGCTGTCCATGTCTTCGCTCACATAGGACAGGACTGTCTTATTGCTGTTGATATGATACCACATCTCCTCGCAGGTATAGATGCCCGTTCCTTCTCCGACCACACTGGTTATCTTGAGAAAATCTTCCGAAAGTCCCGGCATCTTCACCAGTTCCACAGCCCGGTCCACTGCATCCAGCTTTCCGCAGAAAATCACATCCCGCAGCTGCCAGCCTCCATCGTCCGTAAAAAGGAAACAGAACCCCTCTGCATAACTCAGCGTGACCACTTCGTAACGGATCTCTCCTCCGTCCGTCCCTGTGTAAGCGCCGGTATAACAATAGGCTTCATCATAAAACAGTACGCCGTCATTGATCTCGGACTGAGCCTTTAAACGGTATGCGAAATAGGACTCCCCGTAATAGTCCAGCAAACCTGCGATCCGATCGATTCCAACCTCGCCGTCTTTCATCTCCTGCCCGAGAAAGCCGCGAAAATCTGAAGCGCTTAACATGCCATCCGCATCTTCATAGTCAAATTCCGGCACCGCTGCCTGTGTCCCATGGTTACTGACCTGAAGCGTCTGGCTTTCCCCGGTGCTAAAGTCATTTGGCTGTCCGGTTTCTGCCCCGCATGCAGATAACGACAAAACAGCCACACAAAGCGGCAACGCAAGTGATACTCTATTCAATTTTCTATATTTCATGGATTAACACCCTTATACTCTATATTAAACATGGAGCGGCCGTTCTGCCGCTTTGTCATTTGCCAGGTTACGTGCATCCGTTCCTCTTGCTGGTGTATGTCTCGGGAAGCGGACTAGTCACACTATGTTTAATATAATAGCATAGTTTTGGGTCAATATGTTTACCACTTTCTTACAGAATTATTGCAAAGTATTACGTTTTTTTAACATCACGTCGTTTTGCCTCCGATCAGTCCGGCGCCATTTCAGAAAACAGGATTTTCAAACAGCCTTCCTCGTATTTTGCGCTCTCAATCTCTCTGTTCTGCAGCTTTTTAGGAAGCATCAGATTGCGGTGCTGGTTTTTTACGGATATATGCAGTTCATCCCCCCTCTGCTCCAGTTCAAACTCCTGCCTGCTGGCAAAGGGCAGTGTAACATACAGGCAGTATCTATCCTCTTCCCTGCGCAGTGCGAAGACCGTGTCCTGAAACAGGATAGCGGACGGATCCGTATTGGCATACAGCTGTTTCGCAGCATCTTTCAGTTTATTCAACGTTCGAAGCTCTGACTTCATGTACTCCAGATGAAATACCGGAATTTCTCCAAAGCTGCCGTGTATATCCTTCAGGCTCTCCCGCTGGCATTCCATCCAGCGGTTGAAATAGCCATCCAGCGAGGCCTGCGGATATATTTTATTAACAATCACCGCGTCCACATTATAATCATACAGATGGAGGTACGAAAAATTCCGTTTGGCTTCTTTTACAACAATTCTTTCAGGAGTGGTCACAATGCGGACGCTGACTTCCTCTTTCCTGCACAAAAGCCGGCGCAGCTCTCCCAGTCTCCCATAGAGGTTTTCCACTTCATTGAAGGTTTCCTCTCCTGGCATGGGAATCCCCGTTGTCTTTTCCACCAACGGTCCTGCCACCTTAACCGCGGCGCGTTTGATGCCGAACAGATGCTCCATCCACCATCCGAGCATTTCCGGAAATTTCAGCAGCGACATGGTTTCACCCGTGGGCGCGCAGTCCACAATCAACACATCATACCGGTTTTCCTCATAAATTTCTTTGATCTTCAACAGCGAAAACAGTTCTTCAAAACCGGGAAATACCAGCAGTTCTTCCGCTTCCAGGCCATCCTCTGATTTTGCCGTGAGCAGGCGTTTTAAATAATCCCGGAGATTTCCCCAGGCCTTCTCATTTTCCTCCACCGCATCGATCTCCATCGCATACAGGCGTTCCGCCACATGAACGGGCTCTGCGGCCAGCTTCATGTCAAAGGAATCTCCCAGACTGTGGGCCTGGTCCGTGCTGGCGATCAGCACCGTTTTTCCTTCCTCCGCAATGCGGCAGGCTGTGGCCGCTGCAACGCTGGTCTTGCCTACTCCACCCTTTCCCGTATATAATATCACTCTCATATATGCTCCAATCCGCACCGTTTTCGGTGCCTCCGATACCGGGCGGTTACATTATATCCACTTTCCTGGTATGCGTCCTCTTTTCTTCCTGCCTTGCTTCTGTTTTGCTGTCCGCTGTGCCGGATGTGCTGCCCGTCCTTTCCCGCTCTTGTCTGCCGGTGTCCCATATGCAATGCCAAACCACATCCGCAAGCTCTTTTTCCGTCTTTTCCAATGTGCTTTTCATACCCTCCGGCATCAGTTCCTTTAAAGCCTCATATTCCAAGGCCTTTGCCCGGATCATCTTTATCAAAAAACGCTGATTCATCTTACCTCCTGTCCCGCCGAATCCTCCGATCACTGCACGCAGTCTCTTTGACCCACAGGCCGGCTTTACCGTCATTGTGCCCAATTCCTGCTAAACCCTATGGCCAGCCGCCCATTTTCCAGCCTGGCCGAATCCACCTGGCAGCGCGCCAGTGTGTCCGGCAGCGGTATACTGCGTTTAAAATTGCCTATGCGCAGAATCATATCGCTTTTTGACTGATACAGCTCAATTTCCTCTTTTTTCGCACATGGCAGACAGACTGTGAGGACATATCCCTCCTTTGTCTTCTCAAATACTTCATTGGAGGCGCTGCATCTGACTTCAAACAGTTCATCATCCGTCAGACAGTCACCGGCAATCCGGTCCAGGCCTTCCGTTCCGTTTAAATCCAGGTCATACCACGGTATACGGCAAACCGGCATCTCTGCAAATACACTTTCCAGCTCCTTTATATAATCCGACTGAAGCCGTATCCATTCATCAAAAAAATCATTTCCCAAATCTTCCAGAAGCACCCGGTTGATATAGAGGCCATCCACATTGAAATTGTAAAGATTCAGATACATATAACTGCGCTTGGTCTCCTCCACCACCATTTTCTCCGGCATGGCGACCAGGCGTATGCTGCAGATATCCCGGTCCTTCAGCAGGCTCTCTAATTCAGCCAGCTTCAGATACAACCGCTCAATATCGTTCATTGCCTGCGCATCCGGCAGCTCCAGCTTAAATAACTGGCGTGAAACCGGACGCAGCACCTTCATCGCCACTTTACCCAGAGGAAACAGCTTTTCCATATACCACGACAGAAGCTCCGGAAACTTCAGGAGGGAAAGCGTCTCCCCGGTGGGCGCGCAGTCCACGATGATCATCTCATATTCCCCGCCCCTGTAAATCTCCTGGATACGGATCAGGGAAAACAGTTCTTCAATTCCCGGGAACATAGCCAGATCGTCAAATGCCTCCAGATTCTGTGATGCCGTGCCGGTCACCAGGTTTTTTACGGCATTCATGATGCTCCCATAGTGCCGGTTCATCTCATAGTCCGGATCTATCTCCAGAGCATACAGATTGGGGGCTGTCTCCTTAGGTTCTCTCCCCAGCTCCTGTTCGAAAAGATCACAGAGATTATGCGCCATATCCGTGCTGACAATCAGCGTCTTCATCCCCTTAGCCGCGGCTTTTCTGGCATGGGCCGCAGCCACAGTGGATTTCCCCACGCCTCCTTTACCGGTGAATATAATCATTCTGTCCATACTGCCTCTTTTCTGCGCCGTTTTCTGCGCGATTTACATTCTGTCCTTTCAAGTTCATGTTTCGAACTATTCTTCTTTCGAATAGTTCTTTGTCCGAAGTATTTGTTTGAAAAAGAATCCCGCAGGCGGGATTCCTTCTCATTCCACGATAATCCGTTTCACTTTCTTTTCCTCATGCCGAATATCCTGCTCTCTGCCGGCATCCTGTTCCAGCACGCCAAACACCTTATCGATGATCTGAAGCGCGATCCTGCGCTCCTCTTTTGTCAGGATATTCATGATCTGCTGATAATACCCGGACAGCTCCGTCATCTCCCGTATCATAAACTCTCTTCCGGTCTCTGTCAGGCTGATCGTCACAACTCTTTTATCAAAAGAATTGCGCTCACGGATCACCAGCCCCTTCTTCTCCAGACGGCCGATCACCCCTGTGGCGGTGTTGAGCGGCACGGACATGTAATCAGCAACTTCTGTCATATTGACATGTCCCCTGCGGTAAATAAGCAGCAGTGCAAATATCTCGTTTTTGGAATAATCCAGAAACACATTATTCCACTGATCAGGGAAAAACAGAAACTTACATTTATCGATATAAGTGAACAACAGGGATTCTATGGAGGACATGCTTTCCTGCATGAATCCACACCCCTTTCAATTACTTCTTACTCCGAACTATATTTTTATTCTATCTCCGAACTATTTATTTGTCAAGCAAAACATGATAAAAAAGAATCCCGCTCGCGGGATTCTCCGCCTGCGGCGGGTCGCCTTGGCGACATAATACCTTCCCGCCGCAGTGCGATCCTACGCGGAGCGTTTTTTGTTCAATAGGTCGTATTTTCCTATTGAATGAAAAAATCCCGGGGCTTGCCTCAAAGCCCCAGGATCTCCTGTACAATGTCTTTCATTTTGTCCCTTGCACAAATCCGGTCATGCAGGACAGGTGCGGTCCTTAACTGCCGGACAGCCTCCGGCACAGGAACCCCCGACAGCCTGCTTAACACTTCGACCAGTTCAAAATCGTCCTCTGATCCATACTTGGAATCAATGGCGGCCAGCACGCTGCGCGTAAACTTATAAGGACTCGCGGTGGATGCGATCACGGTCTTTGCCGTATCCTGGGTATCCTGCCTGTATTTCTCATATACCATCCTCGCCACAGCGGTATGGGTGTCTATGATATATCCGCATTCTTCATAGAGCGTCCGGATGCTGCGGGCAGTTTCTTCTTCATCCGCAAAGTTTCCGTAAAAGTCTTCCAGGCCTTTTCTCATCTCCGCCGTAATCTCATACTGGCCGTTTGCGGAAAGCGCCTTCATAAACGCGGCATTTTTAACAGCATCATCACCGCAGAGACGGTAGATCAGCCGTTCCAGATTGCTGGAGATCAAAATATCCATGGACGGGGAACTTGTCAGTTTGAACTCTCTGTTCCTGTCATAGGCTCCGGTGGAGAAGAAATCATACAGCACTTTATTTTCATTGGATGCGCAGATCAGCTTGTGTATGGGCACACCCATATTTTTGGCATAATAGGCAGCCAGTATGTTTCCGAAATTGCCCGTGGGAACCGTTACGTTGATCGGATCTCCCTCTTTGATGGCGCCGTCCTTTAAGAGCCTGGCATAGGCGTAAACATAATAAACGATCTGCGGCACCAGCCGGCCGATATTGATCGAATTGGCAGATGAAAACTGAAATCCTGAAACGGACAGTTCCTCTGCCAGGGCCTTATCGTTAAAGATCTCCTTCACACCGTTCTGCGCATCATCGAAATTGCCGTCGATGCCCACCACATATGTATTGGCCCCCTTTTGCGTCACCATCTGCTGTTTCTGGATCGGGCTCACGCCGTCTTTGGGATAAAATACGATAATCCGGGTTCCCGGCACATCGGCAAAGCCAGCCAGCGCCGCCTTGCCGGTATCACCGCTGGTTGCGGTAAGAATGACGATCTCATTGTCAACGCCGTTCTTCTTCGCCGAAGTGGTCATTAGATACGGCAGTATGGAGAGCGCCATATCCTTAAACGCGATGGTGGAGCCATGGAACAGCTCCAGATAACAAGCGTTTCCGGCTTCATGCAGAACAGCGATATCCTCATCATCAAATTTATCGTCATATGCATGGCTGATACAGTATTTCAGCTCTTCTTCCGTATAATCGGTTAAGAACAGCTTCATCACCTCATAGGCCGTTTCCTGATAGCTCATGCCCTTTAATGTGTCCATATCCGCTTCCAGTTTCGGAATCCTCTCCGGTACAAACAGGCCTCCGTCCCCGGCAAGCCCCCGAAGGATTGCCAAAGATGCGGTTACTAAAGTTTGATCGCCTCTCGTGCTTTTGTATAACAGATCTTCCATAACTGCCATTCCCCTTGTCTTTCATTATTCCGGCCTGCCGCCGAATAACTATTTTGATTCATAATAGCATATGTGACGGATTCTGTAAATAATAAATATAGACTGCTGCAATAATAAAAAGTGCTCCCCGGCGTTTAAATCCGCCAGAGAGCGCTGATTTGAAACTATTTTGTTGTAAAGAATTCATGCCCATCATGTTCGAACAGAAATTTCAGCTTCCGGTCAAACCATTTCATACTGTTTGGATTGGACTTGGAGCGGGCGGAAAAAAACAGCGCGCCTTCCGAATAATCCTCACCATACAATGCAGCTTCCACCGCCTCGTATGTTTCCTCCGATACCGTCACCCGACGTATACTGCCGCTTTTTACGGGTGAAAACTGATAAGTACTGCCGCTTCTTTGATAGATCACTTCTTTTATGGTATCGGGAAAGCTTTCGTTGCGCACACGGTTTAACACCACATTTGCCACCAGCACCTTCCCTTTATAATCACAGATACCCGCTTCGGCCTCCACAATGCGTAAAAGCGCCTCATAATCCTCGTCCGAGTAATCCACTACTGGCTCCTTAGGCAGGGAATCATATACATCCTGAACCACTTTCTGCCCAATCATCTCCCGTGTTTCTTGTCCAACTTCCTCTGAAGGTTCCATTTGTATTTCTGCTTTTGTTTCGGGTTCAGTTTCTTCAATCATGATCGAAACAGGTTCTTCCGGCAATTCATGGGGACCATGCTCCGTACCGGCTGTCTCTGCATTTGCCGCATAGACGACATTCTTGCCGCTTCCTCCGAAATCCTTTGCACCGAGTGACACGACGGCCACCACCAGCGTCCCGGCTGTCAGAATTACCGCATTGCGGTAGCATTTTTTAGGCACCGCTCTGCTGCGGAAACAGCTGATCATGTTCTGAAGAAATGAATGAAGTCTTAGCATAACATACTCCTTTTCCATTCTTCATATTTGTTATGAATGACAATGATTGCGGATTTTGTTTGCTGTATGCCCACGGATTTTTGGGCCAGCAGGTCATTTTTTGTAACAATTATATTAATATTATTACACGAATATTACGACCTATTCATAACATCGATACAATATACAGGAAAAACTGGCAAATGTCAACCATTTTTTTTAACAGGAAGTTTTCCGGCGCGAATCCCATCGCTGTTTTCATGCATTTTACCTGACTACATCCAGAAAAGAAGCGCCCAGAAATTCTGACAGTTTTTCCGGATCGATCACGATCTGGCCGCCGCGCACGCCGGCGCTGATGCTGATAGTATCAAATAAAACCGCAGTTTCTTCGATGGTTACCGGGTACTCTTTTTTCATTCCGATGGGGGAACAGCCCCCCCGTATATAGCCGGTCAGATTTAGCAGCTCCTTAACATGTACCAGCTCCACCTTTTTATTATCGGTGACGGCAGCCGCTTTTTTTAAATCCAGCTCTTCCCGCACCGGAATGCAGAATACATGGATTCCGTTTTTATCCCCACGGGCCACAAGCGTTTTAAATACACTGTCCGGATCCAATCCCAGCTGCTTTGCCACATGTTCACCGCTTAAATCATGTTCATCCACTTCGTACTCCCTGGTACTGTACGGTATCTGCGCCTGATCCAAAAGGCGCATCGCATTTGTCTTAATCATATCTTCCTCCCGACATCATAACAAATTTCGCATATATTGACAGCAAAACGCAAAAATGGTACAATTCAGACACTATGAATACATTCTTCCAATATGAAATAAACGACAGCGCCGATGGACTGACCGTAGGCGCTTATTTACATGGACAGGGCTATTCGGAAAATCTTTTGAAAAAGCTGAAAAAAGCTGAGGCAGGCCTCACTGTAAATAATCAGCGGGTTTTCACAAATTATACGCTGTCATCCGGTGATATTCTGTGCACTAATATAATAGAAGAAACAGCTTCGGAAACCATCGTCCCCACCCCCATGGACATTCCGATCGTCTACGAAGACAGGGATATCCTGATCATAAACAAACCGTCCGGGCTGGCCATCCATCCGTCACCCGGCAATTATACGAATACTCTGGCAAATGCGATGGCCGCCTATTTTCAGACAAAAAACGAGCCGTTCGTCTACCGCTGCATCAACCGCCTGGACAGAGATACCACCGGGCTGCTGATTCTCGCCCGCCATGCCTTAAGCGCCTGTATCCTCTCCGAAAGGATCCGAAGCCGCAGCATCACCCGAACCTATCTGGGCATCGCTGACGGCCTCCTTCCGGAATCAGGCGTGATCGATCAGCCGATTGCCCGTGCGGCAGGCTCCATCATAGAGCGGGAAATCAACGAAGAGACCGGGGAGCCTGCCAGAACGCACTATCAGCGCCTGGCTTACCGGGACGGCTGTTCCCTGGCCATGATCCGGCTTGAGACGGGCCGGACACATCAGATCCGCGTGCATATGAAGTCCATCGGCCATCCGCTGTTGGGCGATTTCATCTACCATCCGGACTGCCGCAGGATCTCAAGGCAGGCGCTGCATTCCTTCGCTCTGGATTTTTTACACCCCATAACAGGCCGCCCGATGCATTTTGACGTTCCGATGCCTCCGGATATGGCATCCCTATTTCCCGCTGAAGATCCGCGCCGCTATAACTGGCAGGGGTAAACTCTCATGCTTCCTCTTCTAGTTTCCGCACGGTTGCCTTTTCAATCCTGCGGTCCGTCACCTGATCCACATGGATATGTAACCCGCAGACTTCCACATCCAGCGCCGTACCGTCCTTGGGAATCGTATGCAGACAGCTGAACACCATTCCTCCCAGCGTCTCATAATCCAGATCCTCCGGCAGCTTCACATCCAGCTCTTCTGCGATGTCTTCCACACCGGCCGTGCCGGAGATCTGCCAGAGATTCTCTCCCAGCTTTATGATATTCGCAGGCTCGGCACGGTCAAATTCATCATAGATGTTACCCACAATTTCCTCAAGCAAATCTTCCATGGTAACCAGGCCGCTGGTTTCCCCATATTCGTCCACCACAATAGCGATATGCACCTTTTTCTTCTGCATATCCTTGAACAGCTGTGAGGCAGGTACGGTCTCCGGCACAAAGTATGCCGGACGCATCAGTTCCTCCACCATTTCGGGGTGACTTTCCTTCTGGTTTAAAAGGAAATCGCGGGCATTTAAAATTCCCCGTATATCGTCTATATTTCTTCCATAAACAGGGAAACGCGACAAACCGCTTTCCCTAATGATATTCCGAACGGTTTCCACATCCGCAGAAACCGGGATTCCAACGATATCCGGCTGGTGCGTCATCACATCCCTGGCATCGCTGTCCCCAAATTCGAATACATTCTCAATCCATTCCTTTTCATCGCTGTCTATGGTGCCTTTTTCTTCCCCCAAATCCACCATCATGCGGATTTCCTCTTCTGTAACCGTCTCTTCCTCCGCTGCGGTTTTCATGCGCAGAAGCTTTAAGACAGCATTGGTAGAAAAGGACAGAAATGTGACCACAGGGCGCATCACCACCGCTACGGCGGATACCACGCCACAGGAAATCCTGGCCACTTTCATCGGCTTTTGCATGGCAATTCTCTTAGGTACCAGCTCACCGAATACCAGAGTAAAATAGGACAGGATCAGAGTGATCACTATTACGGACAGCGTATCCAGAACCGAAAGCGGTATCCCATGGAACCCGATGCCGTTATAGATCCAGTTTACCAGATATTCCGAAAAGTTGTCGGCAGCAAATGCACTTCCTAAAAAGCCGGCCAGTGTGATGCCGATCTGTATTGTGGAGAGGAAGCCAGCCGGCTCCTCCACCAGCTTAACCAGCTTTTCTGCCGTTTTATCGCCTTCCTCTGACATTCTTTTCAGTTTTGTTGTATTCAGGGAAATCACAGCGATTTCCGTCGCCGCAAAAAACGCATTCAGCATAATTAAAATCACCTGCAAGAGCAGCTGTTGTGGTATTGAATTCAAAATATGTTCTCTCCTTTAATCATTTCATTTTTTCAAAGTGACATGTCTTTTTACGTTTCACGCATCCGTTTTAACAGCGCATGTGGATCCGGACACGCAAAAAGGCATACCCTGCCGTTGCAAACAACAGCAGGCCATGCCCGGTCCTATCGGTCAGCCTATGTAATGCATATCTGTAATATGCAGATCTTCGGTCAGCGTCGCTGCAGTCAGCGTCGTCCATGTTGATTGTACACAATCCTTTCTCTGATTTTGTTATCAGCCATGTTTATGGCCGCAACCGTGATATAGAGCATATTATAGCGGCAGTCGTCTCTTCTGTCAAGTAGGTACAAAAGCAACTTCTGTAATAATCTGAAATACAGATCATAGAATGCATTTTCCTATTGAATAAAGAACCTTGAATGAGATTTTTCCCGTTCAAGGTTCCTGTCTTTTGCATATTCCTGTTTTGCAGATTATTTCTTGAGCAGCAGGCTCTTTCCTGTCATCTCTTTGGGCTGTTCCATGCCCATCATCTCGATCAGCGTCGGCGCGATATCCGCCAGGCATCCGCCCTCGCGAAGGGTATAGGCGGGATCGTAGTTAACCAGTAAAAACGGCACCGGATTGGTGGTATGAGCCGTAAAGCTGCCGCCGTTTACATAGTCAATCAGCTGCTCCGCATTGCCGTGGTCGGCACAGATGAACATCGCTCCGTCCATCTTCTTCACCGCTTCCACCGCTCTGCCCACACAGCTGTCCACGGTCTCTACGGCCTTAATCGCGGCCGCTTCCACGCCGGTATGGCCCACCATGTCGGGATTGGCGAAGTTGATGATGATCACATCGTATTTGCCTCCTGTGATGGCATCCACCAGCTTGTCGCAGACCTGGTTGGCGCTCATCTCAGGCTGCAAATCGTAGGTCGCAACCTTAGGGGAATTGACAAGTATTCTGTCCTCGCCTTCGTTGGGCTCTTCCACGCCGCCGTTGAAGAAAAAGGTGACATGGGCATATTTCTCAGTCTCGGCGATTCTCGCCTGCTTCAACCCGTGGGCGGCCAAGAACTGTCCAAAGGTGTTGTCTATGGAAACCTTGTGGAATGCCACCAGCTTATGGGGGATCGTCACATCGTATTCCGTAAAGCATACATACGTCAGCTCCAGGCGTCTGTCCCTGGCAAATCCGTTGAATTCATCGTCACAGAAGGCCCTGGTGATCTCTCTTGCGCGGTCAGGACGGAAATTGAAGAAGATCACGGAATCTTTATCCCGGACAGTACCCACGGGCGCGCCGTTCTCCTCAATCACAGTGGGGACCACAAATTCGTCATTTACCCCTTCCTTATAGGAATCCCTGATGGCGGTCACACCGCAGGCAGCTTTGCTGCCTTCCCCATGAACGATAGCGTTATAGGCTTTCTCCACCCGGTCCCAGCGGTTGTCGCGGTCCATGGCATAGTAGCGGCCCATCACGGAAGCAACCCTGCCGACACCAAGCTCCTCCATCTTCTTAACCAGCGCTTCCACATAATCCGCTCCGGAAGTGGGCGGCGTATCGCGGCCGTCCAGGAAACAGTGCACATAAACGTCCTTCAGGCCATTTCTTTTGGCCAGCTCAAGCAGGCCGTAGATATGGGTATTATGGCTGTGCACGCCGCCGTCGGAGACCAAACCGAACATATGCAGCGCGGAATTGTTTTTCTTACAGTTTTCCACCGCGGCAAGCAGCGCCTCGTTCTTAAAGAAATCTCCATCCTGGATCTCTTTGGTAATCCTGGTCAGTTCCTGATATACGATGCGGCCGGCGCCCATATTCAGATGCCCTACTTCGGAGTTGCCCATCTGGCCCTCCGGCAGGCCTACCGCCATACCGCTGGCATTGCCTTTTACAAACGGGCATTCCGCCATCAGCCGGTCTATAACGGGTGTCTTCGCTTCCGCAACCGCGTTGCCCTCCACCTTGTCATTCAGGCCGTATCCGTCCAAAATCATCAGTACAATTGGTTTCTGTCTGCTCATTTTATTCCTCGCTTCCTATTTCAATGCCACCAGCCTGCAGCTGATGGCCCCGCGCACTTTTGTGCGCTTTCTCCCTCACAATTCAGGGCAGCCTTATGTGTTAAAAGACTGCCCTGGCGCTTTTATCTGTTATAGTTTACAATCTTTCCAAAGTCCGGCTTCAAAGAGGCTCCGCCTACCAGTCCGCCGTCGATATCCGGCTGTGCGAACAGCTCCGGCGCACTTGCGGCAGATACGCTTCCGCCGTACTGGATGCGGATAGCTTCTGCAGTCGCTTCATCATAGATTTCACCGATGCATACACGGATCGCCGCACACACTTCCTGTGCCTGCTCCGTTGTAGCCACTTTCCCTGTTCCGATGGCCCAGATCGGCTCATAAGCGATCACCGCGGTCTTCGCCTGATCAGCGGTCACATTGAGGAATGCGATCTTGATCTGCTGACGGATCCAGTCAATGGTGATGCCCTGTTCTCTCTGAGTCAGGGATTCGCCGCAGCAGATGATCGGGGTAAGGCCATGCTCAAATGCCTTCAGCACCTTCTTATTGACCGTCTCATCGGATTCCGCGAAGTATTCTCTTCTTTCAGAATGCCCGATAATCACATATTTTACTCCCACATCGGTCAGCATGTTCGGAGCGATCTCGCCTGTGTAAGCGCCGCTCTCCTGAAAATACATGTTCTCCGCGCCGATCTCAATGTTGCTGCCCTTTGCAGCCTCTATACAGGGAATAATATCAATGGCCGGAACGCAGAATACCACATCCACATCCTCGTTGGCCACTAACGGCTTTAACTCATTCACCAGAGCAACCGCCTCGCTGGGAGTTTTATTCATTTTCCAGTTGCCCGCTATAATCTTCTTACGCATACTCTTCCTCTTTCCGTCAATAAATTAACTTTATCTGATTATTTATCATTTGCCGCAACTACGCCGGGCAGTTCCTTGCCTTCCAAAAACTCAAGAGAAGCGCCGCCGCCGGTGGAGATATGGGTCATCTTATCGCCGAAGCCCAGGATATTCACAGCCGCTGCGGAATCACCTCCGCCGATGATCGTGGTCGCATCCAGATCCGCCAGAGCCTTAGCAACCGCAATGGTGCCTGCCGCAAAATTGGACATCTCAAATACGCCCATCGGTCCGTTCCATACAACGGTCTTGGCATCTTTTAAAGCATCCGCATACAGCGCCTGAGTCTTAGGTCCGATATCCAGTCCCATCTCGTCGGGAGCCAGGTCGCCTTCTACCACGCGGAAAGGAGCATCGTTGCTGAATTCTTTTGCAGCAACTGTGTCAACAGGCAGCAGCAGTTTCACGCCTTTTGTCTTTGCCTTCTCGACCATCTCTTTAGCATATTCCAGATAATCGTCCTCTACGAGAGACTTGCCGATTTCCTCGCCCTGCGCCTTGGCAAAGGTATAGCACATGCCTCCGCCGATGATCAGGGTGTCCACCTTATCCAGCAGATTATTGATAACGGAAATCTTGGAGGATACCTTGGAGCCGCCCAGGATCGCTACAAACGGTCTCACCGGATTGTCCACCGCATTGCCCAGGAAATCGATCTCCTTCTGCATCAGATATCCTACCACAGCTGTGTCCACGAACTCTGTCACGCCTACGTTGGAGCAATGAGCCCTGTGAGCCGTGCCAAACGCGTCATTTACAAATACATCGCACAGAGAAGCCAGCTCTTTGCTGAAGGCCTCGCCGTTCTTAGTCTCTTCCGCTCTGTAACGGGTGTTCTCAAGAAGGATGATATCCCCGTCCTTCATAGCCTCTGCCGCAGCCTTCGCATTGGGGCCGACAACTTCGGGATCAGCAGCAAATTTCACTTCCTGGCCCAGCAGCTCGGACAGACGTGCAGCAACCGGCGCTAAGGATAATTCCGGCTTGGGTTCTCCCTTCGGCTTGCCTAAGTGGGAGCAGAGAATCACTCTGCCGCCGTCAGCGACTAATTTCTTGATGGTGGGCAGCGCGGCTACCAGGCGGTTTTCATCCGTGATCTTTCCATCCTGCAGCGGAACGTTGAAATCGCAGCGCACCAGAACTCTTTTGCCTTTTACATTAATATCGTCTACAGATTTTTTATTTAACATAGCCAAATCTCCTTATATGATTGAAGTATTTTCTGAAATTACGTAAAAACCAAAAACAGGGCCCGGTCCAAAGACCGGACCCTAAAGGTCAAAGATTAAGCAAGCTCAGCGAAGTATTTGATTGTTCTAACCATCTGGCTTGTGTAAGAGTTCTCATTGTCGTACCAGCTTACAACCTTTACTAAAGTTGTGCCGTCACCCATATCCATGCACTTTGTCTGAGTAGCATCAAATAAAGAACCAAAGGTAATGCCGATGATATCAGAAGATACCAGTTCTTCTTCGGTATATCCGAAGGATTCGCTCGCTGCTGCTTTCATAGCCGCATTCACTTCATCCGCAGATACTTTGCCGTCGCAGATCGCTACAAGCTGTGTTAAAGAGCCGGTCGGAACCGGAACACGCTGTGCACAGCCATCCAGAACGCCGTTTAATTCAGGGATAACCAGGCCGATCGCTTTTGCAGCGCCGGTGGAGTTGGGAACGATATTTACAGCTGCCGCGCGGGCTCTTCTTAAATCGCCCTTTCTCTGAGGTCCGTCCAGAGTCATCTGATCACCTGTGTAAGCATGAATGGTGGTCATATATCCCTTTTTGATCTTGCAGAGATTGTTTAAGGTATTTGCCATAGGAGCCAGGCAGTTTGTTGTACAGGATGCTGCGGAAATGATGGTGTCATCCTTTGTCAGGGTGTTCTCATTTACGCTGTAAACAACGGTAGGAAGATCATTTCCTGCAGGTGCGGAAATAACAACCTTCTTAGCGCCGGCTTTGATATGAGCTTCGGATTTTGCTTTGGAAGTAAAGAAGCCTGTACACTCCAGAACAACGTCTACTCCCAGCTCGCCCCAAGGCAGCTCTTCCGGATTAGCCTTTGCGTAGATCTTGATTTCTTTTCCATCTACAGTGATGGAGTCTTCGCCAGCTGTTACTTTATCTGCTAATGCATATCTGCCCTGTGCGCTGTCGTATTTTAACAGATGAGCTAACATTTTAGGGCTTGTCAGATCGTTGATTGCAACTACTTCGTAGCCTTCAGCTCCAAACATCTGTCTGAATGCCAGACGTCCGATACGTCCAAATCCATTGATCGCAACTTTTACTGCCATTTTCAATTCCTCCTAGAATGAAATTTATATATTTGATGATTGTTAAATTAACATCAACCCAGAATTATAATACCTAATTTGTCCAGAAATAGCAAGTGTTTTTTCGCAATTTCATAAAGCTTTTACATTTCGTGGTTACTGTTCACAGTTACCGAAAAATTCCCGCGTATGAGAGGGCAGGGTATGGTCCTCATTGGGACCCGCTCTCGCTCCGTGAAGCGCGCAGATCGTCACCAACCGCCAGGTTGATGACCTGCGCGCACATCAGTGCGCTTCCTTGTGCGGGCTTCAAGGGATCCCTATGAGGACCATACCCTGCCCTCTCATACGCTGCTTTATCGGCGGCCGTGAACTGTAACTACATTTCGTCCTTCACATAACCTGCGATATTGTAGGCGTGGTCGGAAACGCGTTCCAGATTGCTGATCAGGTCCAGGAATACAACGCCTGAGGAAGGGCTGCACTCGTTTTGTGAGAGGCGTTCAATATGCTTTTCCCGAAGCTCCTCTTCCATATTATCCACCTCGTCCTCATACTGGATCACCTTGCGCACGTATTCCATCTTCATGGTTTTCCTGGATTCGACGGCATTTTCCACGCTCTGGATCACCGCGTCCGATATATCGCGCAGATCCTTAAGCGCCGTATCTGTAAAATGGATGTTATGTTCCACGATATATTGAGCCAGCTCACCGATATTTTCGGAATGGTCCCCGATCCGTTCCATATCGTTGATCGTATAGAACAGATTGTTGATCACGCCGTTCTGCTGCTCATTCAGCGACAGGTTGCTGACCTTGACCAGGAAACCGGTCAGCACAGTATTGATCTTATCGATCATGGCCTCGGTTTCAAATACGCGCTCTATCTCATCCCGATCGCCCGAGAACACCGCTCCGACGGCGCGTTTGGCATTGCCTAAAGCGATCTCTCCCATGTTGACCACTTCCTGGGAAACGGTTTCCACAGCGAAAGAAGGAGACTCCAGAATACGCTTGTCCAGATGGCGGTTGATGTCCTCCTCCAGCAAGGTGAGGTCTTCGCTCTCCGCCGTAATCGGGATCTGGGGCTGTTCGCCGCCGTCATGGATAAAGACGCCGGACAGTTTCACCAGCTGATTGGCAAACGGGAACAGCAGCACGGTATTGCTGATATTAAATATAGTATGGAAAATGGAAATCTCCACGCTGTTTATATTGGAAACTGCCATGGCCCTGTTAAAGAAGGTGAAATAGATAAAGATCACGCCTCCAAACAGAAGCGCGCCGATCAGGTTGAAGGACAGATGGACCACCGCCGCCCGCTTCGCCGTTTTGTTGGCGCCCGCGCTGGAGATCAGCGCAGTCACACAGGAACCGATATTCTGTCCGAGCGTTATGTACACAGCCGCGTTGGCCGTCACCACTCCGTTCATGGCCAGCGTCTGCAGGATACCTACAGAAGCCGAAGAACTTTGCAGAAGAGCCGTCACTGCCACGCCCACCAGCATGCCCAGGAGCGGATTGCTGCCCAATGCGGTAAAGGCCTTAGCAAAGATCGGAGCGTCCGTATATGGGGATACCGCCGAAGACATGAAATCCAGGCCGATAAACAAAAGTCCGATACCCACGCAGATTTCGCCCGCCACCTTTTTCTTCTGTGTTTTGGAAAAAAGGAAAATAAAAGCTCCGATACCGATGATGAACGGGGCGATAAAGGCCGGCTGAAATATGCTGACCGCATCCCCCAACTGGCTCATGGATACGATCCATGCTGTGATCGTCGTGCCGATGTTAGCGCCCATAATCACGCCAACGGCCTGTGACAGACTTAAAATGCCGGCATTTACAAATCCGACCACCATGACGGTGGTGGCGCCGCTGCTCTGGATAATCGCGGTGACCAGCGCTCCCACGCATACCGCCATCAGACGGTTGCTGGTCAGAACACCCAGCAGATGGCTCATCCTGCTTCCTGCGGACTTCTGCATGCCGTCCGCCATGATATTCATGCCGTAGAGAAACATCCCTACGCCGCCTATGAACTGAAATAACATTCCTATGTCGCTTATGGACATGAAAAATTCCTCCTAAACCGTAGTCATACAAAATCATCATAACATAGATCGGAGGAATTTCAAATGCATATTTTACGTTTTTTTGACATTTTTCTTACATTGATAAGTTTGGGTAAAATTTATGTAATTTTTGTGCAAAATGCTATTTTTCTCCTGCCAGCCATTTATTCACCGCGATATTGTATCCGAATTCCGGCGTGCGTTTGAATGTAAAATATCTGGTAGGCGGATCGGCATAGCCAAAAGCGGTCACCACTATGGCTCCATTGTCAAAAAGCTCCTGAAAATAGGCGTCCGCATCCGCCTCTTCATTGACGCCGGCAGCATAGCCTTCCGCATTGGCAAACCACTGCATATCCGGATCGGCAGCCGCGATCTGTTCCTTCATCGCCTTGAGATCATATCTGCAGGTCACAGGGCTCATGGTATAGCCCGGTATGCTGTAGTCGTTTACCGCACACCAGATCGGCGGTGTGAAGGTGTTTTCCACCCCGCAGTATGAAGCATAGGACACGGTATGGGTGAAGATTTTCTCTCTCGGGATGCCGGCCTCCCAGGCAGTTTTGCACAGCAGCTCCGAATAATCGTGAATCACCTGATACAACAGCTCTTTGCGCAGTTCGTCCGCGCTGATCCCCTGTTCGCCGGCTTCTTTATCCAGCCTTTCCTGATCATAGCCAAGGCTGTAAAGAGCGCTGTAGCCGTAGGGCGCCATCTCCCATCCGTACATTTCCCTGCCGTGATAGGGAGGGGAATTTTTATCGATCTTCAGCAGCGGATTGTCGTCCGAATAATCCGGGATATGCGTCTCCCACCCCAGGCAGAGGCCGGCCAGCAGATACTCCCGCCCCTCTTTCTCCCACTGCTTCAGCCTGCTGGCAAGCGGTTCAAGAACCCCCTCCTTCAGCTGCTGCACCACATAGTTCTTAAGCTTATCCGATGCCAGGTTGGGAAATGCCTTAGCCTTCCTCCAATTTCCCCAGTTAAACCAGTACTGCGGCAGTTCCCCGTACTGCATTTCACCCCCATAGCTTTCGCCTTCCTTAGGGAAGGCGATCCATTCGCACATTTCGGGGTCCTCATAGAATTTAACCTCCGCGTTTCCTCCGAACTGGGTCGTGTAGTTATTCACGTCATCCACCTGGAAATACACAGGGATATTTTCCTTCTCCGCCATATCAAGACACGCGCCGACCTGCTCTTTCATCTCCTCCACCGACTGGGTTAACAGCATGGGGCCGGGTACGCCAAAGCCGTACATCCTTCCGGATTCAGGATCATTTTCCCCATAGAGATATTTCATTTCCGGCAGATAACACTCTATCTCCTGATAGACTTTATTTGTATACATCAGAACAATATAACGGTCCAAATCCTTTTCCTCCTGACTGCTGCAGCCTCCTAAGACTGTAAGCGCGGCGAACAGACAGCATAAAAGCCTGCATCCTTTCCCCTGTTTCATTTCATCTCTCCCATGGATACAATCCGATCCATACAGCGGGCAACGAATGCCGGGGCATCCACCTGTTTTGCTACATAGAGCCGGCTGTCCCT
The DNA here is from genome assembly GCF_003477885.1 of Lachnotalea sp. AF33-28. GTDB lineage: Bacteria > Bacillota > Clostridia > Lachnospirales > Lachnospiraceae > AF33-28. The sequence goes on along the minus strand of NZ_QUEE01000013.1, from coordinate 99,255 downwards.
TCCGGGCATCTGCCAGTTGTGGTCGGAGAGTTTGATACAGATTCCTCTGGTAAACCGCGCCCGGCTTTCCACACGGTATATCTGCTGCTCAAATTCTAAAACGCTCTCGTCAAACACGCTCCACAGAGCCAGAGGATCATGGAGGCAGACGTTTCCGTCTTTCGTCCACATCCTGCACATCTCCATCAGCATTTGGATACAGGGATGTGTATGGCTGTTCAGCGCCAGCATCCACTTTTTTTCGGGCACACAGTGCAGCGTGACATCGATCCCCACAGCCTTTACGGTCAGCCCTGAACACATGACCATATCCGCCGCTTCCGGATCACACGCGTAGTTATATTCCGTCCAGTTCATATAGTAAGCGCCGCCCATCACATTGATCTGCCGGATTTTTTTCTTCAGGTCCGGCCGGTAGCGCAGCACATCCGCGATATTCGTCAGCGCACCCAGTGTCACAACGGTGACCGGCTCGCTGCTGTTTTCCAGTATGGAGATGATCAGCTCCATCCCCGTGAGTACCGAATAAAGCCCGGTCTCATATTCCGGCCGGTAGGATTTCGGAAGCTCTTCAAAATCCACCGGTTTTCCAAACATCTCCGGATTGGACAGAGGGATGGATGCCCCTGCCGCCACAGGGATATCCGGATGTCCGCCAAGCTCAAGCAGCCTTTTTGCGATCATCGCCCGGGCCCGCGAATTTTTAAATACCGTGGTCACACCCAGAATCTCTATCTCCGGGCTCTGCATCGCAAGGCACAGCGCAAATGCATCATCAATGTCATCCCCTATATCCGTATCTATTATCACCGGTATTCTCTTGCTCATATAAAGTTCCTGTGGCCGCAGCAATCAGCAGCCATCTGCCTTTCTGTTTTCTTCATACTCAATCGGCTGGCGACAAGATATTATGCCGCTTACGCGCCCCGCCGCAGGCGGTCACATCTTGATCGCGCTGCTCACCAGACCTTCTATATAATATTTATTTGCCGTCACAAACAGGATGATCAGCGGGATGGATGCCACAAGGTAGCCGGAAAATGTGACCGGCATATTGCTGGAATACTGCTTGGTAAAGGATACCAGAAGCCCGGCCGAAATCGTCAGTTTTTCATAGTCGTGGATCGTGATCATCGGCCACAGATAATCGTTCCAGACGTCAATCACTTTCATGATGGCAAGCGTTCCCATGATCGGCATGCACAGCGGGATGGCAATCCTGCTGTAGCACTGGAATTCACCGGCGCCGTCGATCCTGGCCGCCTCAAAGATATCTTTGGGCAGGCTTTTAAAAAAGGCATTCAGAAGGAATACGCCGAATATGGATCCCCCAATGACGATCGGAAGGATCAGCACTGTCAGGCTGTCCAAAAGGCCCAGGGAACGGTAGATTGAATAGGAGGGAACCAGCGTCAGTATGCCGGGCACCATCATCAGCGCGATCACCATCGCGAACAGAATTTTTCTTCCCGGAAACTCCATCCTGGCGAATACATACGCCGACAGGGAGGCGATGAACAGGCATCCGCCCACCCCTGCCGCCGCGACGATCACAGTGTTTAACACATATCTCCAGGTCTGGCTGAAGGCAACGGCCATATTGCTCAAACGCAGCGGCAGCGTGGGATACCATTTCGTGTAGTCATAGGCCGACTGGGACTTAAACGCGTTCCATAAGGACATCGCCAGCGGATAAACCATCATAAATAAAAGCAGAATAATAATGATATGCAGGCAGGCCTGCGGTATGCTAAGCTTTTTCCTTTTTTTCATGCAAACCCTCTTTTCCGCCGGAATCCGTCAGCTGTCCACATCGAACCGGCCGGCATTCATCAGTTTAAACGTCAGGGCGGTGATCAGCGCGATCACCACAAAGATCACGGTGCCGATGGCACAGGCATATCCCATGTTGCCCGCGGTAAACGCCTGCAAGTACATATAGTAGCCCGGCACATAAGTCGCGTATCCCGGCCGCCCCTGTGTCAGGACGATCTGCACGCTGTAGTCCTGCAGGCCGCCGATGATGCCGAAGACCAGAAAATACCGGATCTGGCCCACGATATTGGGCAGATCGATAAAACAGATTCTTTTTAAGGTGCTGCAGCCGTCCAGCCGCGAAGCCTCAATCACTTCCTGGGAGATTCCCATCAGCCCGGACATGTAGATCAGCACGCTGGTTCCTCCGATCCAGGGAAACCCCATAAAGATGATGGAAGGGATTACCGTTTTAACGCTGCCCAGCCAGTCCACGATCTGTTCTTCTCCAAGGATGCCTAAGGCCTTTAAAATGGCGGTCAGAAGCCCTCCGTTGGGATCAAATATGTTTTTCCAGATCAGCGTTCCCACAATGCCCGGCGCCACGATGGGCAGCAGGATCAGCACGCGGTACATGGACTGATATTTCTTGTTTCTGACCGAAAATATCATCTCTGCCATAATGAGCGGTACAATGATGCCGATCAGCAGCTTTGGTATCATGATCTTAAACATCGTGGGGACAGAATTTAAAAACACCTCATCCTGAAACAGCTTCCTGTAGTTGTCCAGACCGGTAAAAACCCCTTCCCTCACCCCGTCCCAGTCAAAAAAGGAACGGTAGACGCCCAGCACCGGAGGGTAATAGGAAAACAGAATCAGGCCCGCAAACAGAGGCAGCAGGAACAGATAGGCATATCTGCCCTTCCAGATCCGGTGAAGCAGTCCCTTTGTATTTTTGCTCTTCATCATCTCTTTTCGCCCGCACGCCGTGCGCACAGGCTCTCGCCTCCTCACTCGCCAAATATGCCGTCCAGTATTGAGCTGTCGGTTTTTGTTGTTTCCGGTTTTTTCAGTTCCAGCAGAAACTCAGCCTTCGTATTGATTTCAATGAACACAGAGTTGGATTCATCGGAAAAGGAAAGGCATACGTCCCGGAGTTCAGTGATGCCGGAGGCCTTATAGGGGTAGTAGATAAAGCTCACTGCCCCTTTGCCGTCCGTCACTTCTCTCTGGGAATGAAACATGCCTCCGTTCTTTGAGATCGCGAACAGGGTGTGCCCCTCCACGGGCTGGCCGGCATGATCCGTCAGAAGCAGTGTGACGGTCACCGGCGTCTGTCCGTCCGCCACCGCCGGATTCGGATCCATGCTCACCAGGCTGATATGAAACATCCTGGACCTTGCATAGTCAAATCCGGCAATCAGGCAGAGTCCGAGGCATACTGCCAGAAATATGATAAGTTTTCTCTTAACCCCTGATTTCATTCTGAAGCACACCCGCTTTCTTGCATTCTTTTTGTGCGGAGACTCTGCTCCGCCGTTTTCTACCAGCCGGTCGTGTCCACATTCATGCTCTTAATGTAGTCATCTGCACCCTTCTGCTGGATCTCGTTCACTTTTTCAAAGAATTCGTCATCTTCCATGCTGTCTTTCACCCAAAGCTCAAAATTGCTGTCCAGGGCTAACCCCTGCTCGTCGGTAAATGCGCCGGGCCAGTTTGTCTTAGGTGTCACCGCAAACGGCTGGCTGATCCAGTCCGTAAGGATCGGGGGCACATCCGCGCCCTTCACTGCGCCGATATCCGAGCCCTGCTCTAAAACCAGAGCGCTGATGTTCTCCGGTGTGGTCAAAAATTTCAGGAATTTAACGGCAGCATCCAGCACTTCCGGCTTGCCTTCCACAGCAGGCTTCATGATATTCAGCTGAAGATCGGGGTCGGGCTGGTAGGGGCCCGCTTCCGTGTATGCAGCGTCCGCCGCGTATTCGGTGGTATCCTTCTGGATCGGAGGCACGGCGAACACGCCATATGCGCATTTTCTTTCCTTATTGCTGTTTTCAGACTGGAGGATCCAGGTGCCATCCTCTCTCATGCCGACCTTGCCTTCGTTCCAGAGCGATACATAATCCGTGCTTTCCCAGCCGGTCTCCAGAACTTCGGTATAATAACGCTTCAGCTGACGGAAAAATTCCTTTGCGTATTCTTTATCCACGGGGTTGTACAGCCCGGCTTTCACCGCACGCAGCTGCTCCGCTGTCGATACCTTGCCATCTTTGTCGTAATCTGTTTCATCCATGATGCCTGCCGCTATGTAAGGCCCCACCGAGAATTGCTCCACCCAGGAGCCGAAGGTAATGTTGGGCAGGATATTGGTCGGCGATACGCCGGTATAACCGGCTTCCTTCAGCTTGCCGGCGGCTGTGATCAGTTCTTCCCAGGTCTTCGGAACCTGAAGCCCCAGCTCATCAAATGCGTCCTGATTGTAGAAATAACCGGTGGCCGGGCCGGCATACAGCGCGATGGGAATGGCAACCACCTTCTGATTGGCATCCGCTACGCTGGAATTGGTCCAGAGATACTCCGGGAACAGATCCCGCCATTTCTCATTGCCTTCCACGAATTCATTGGGCGTATCCAGATATTCATCCAGCGGCAGATACCAGTCCCTGTCCTGATACTGGGTTCCCCAGCTGAATGCGATGGCCGGGCAGTTGCCGGCGTTGATCTGGGTGGTGAACCACTCCGCCGTCTCCGCCTGCAGCGCACCGACCGGTTTGGTCCGCGCCCATTTTACCGTAATATTCGGATACATCTCCTGAAAGGCATCGGCGATCACCTGAGGAGACAGAAACACGTTGGGGTTTTCTTCCGTGGCCTCCGTATTAATCGTGGGCATCCAGCCGTGCATATCCACCAGCAGCTCCACCTGTGCGCCGTCAGATACAGCTTTCGTGCTCTCCGCTTCGCTCCCCGCTGCCTTCGTGCCCTCAGTGGCCGCAGCCGCTGTGGTTTCGGGGCTTTTTGTTTCTTTGTCACCGTTCTGCGCCTTCTGGCTGCAGCCGACAGCTCCCATCAGCATCACTGCCGCAAGAAACAGCGCAATTGACCTCTTAAATCTTTTCATAGTAACCTCCTTATTGTTTTTATTGATCCGGAAAGGCTTGTAATCCCGGACCCTGCTGTTGATAATTTCAGTATAGTGCAATTTACCGATCCCACAAGCCGGTAAGCGGCTATTTTTTTGTGCTTTTCGGTTATTTCTTCTGGATTTTATTTCAAAATATTGTATAATTACTTCATACGGGATCGTCTGTTTCCACGCGTCTGTAAACAAACGCCTGTATCACATAAAACCTGCGAGGTATGCTCATGGCACTGGTCAGTTTTGAATATCTTTCCCATTTTTACCACACCAAAAGGAAGTTTGTACAGTCCCATAACCACAGCTGCTACGAGCTGGTGTATTATTTGGATGGGACAGGGGAAACGGCCATTAACGGCAAATTAATCCACCGCTACCGTCCTTTAACCTACGCGCTTTATAAGCCTTATGATTTCCACACGGAAACCCATGAAACGGCCTCTTCCGTCTACTGTCTGGGTTTTTATCTGGGACCGGAATGCCCGTTTGAGCCTGAATCGGGATTGTATGAGGATGCAGATCACACGGTATGGGGACTGATTGAAAAACTTTCAGAAGAGATTGCGCAGAAGAGGGATCATTATAACATCGCCGCCGAACTCTATACCGGAGAACTCCTGCTGAACCACCAGCGCAATTTCGGAGAAAAGCAGAGAAACTTCAGCTCATTAAACTATATCTTTCGTTTTTTAGATGAAAATTTCGCACAGGATATCAGCCTGCAGACCCTTGTGGATATGTCCGGCTACAGCTATGACTATTTCCGCCATATCTTTCGGGAAGCCGTGGGGATCTCGCCTAAAAACTATATCTTGGAAAAGCGCATTACCTACGCGAGGAAACTGCTGATTGAAAAGAAACTGCCCATGTCCGAAATCGCACAGCTGTGCGGATTTTCCAGCGCATCGCAGTTCAATGTGATATTTAAGAAACGCATGGGGATCTCACCCCTGCAGTATAAGAAACTGTATAAAAATTATCAGGAAAATGTGGCGAACCTGGCGGGAGATTTTGAGGTGGCGCCGGAGGAGATGTAGATAGGGATCATTTAACGCTTCACCCAATTTACAATCTCCTCCGCAATCGCGCCGGCTGTTTTCCCGTCCGTCTCCACCGCGAGGTCGGCGGCCGCGCGGTAATGCCTCTCCCGTTCCCTCATTAGCCCCTCTATGTATTCCACATTCATGTGTCCGTTTAAGATCGGGCGGTCATTGCTCTTGCTGCACCGTTCAAGGATTGTCTGCGGCGTGGCTGTCAGCCATATAACGGTTCCTTCCCGCTTCATGATCTCCACATTTTCCTCCCGCAGTACAGCTCCGCCTCCACAGGATACCACCGCGGGCTTTCCGGCTGTTTCCTTAAGTGCCAGCGTCTCTGCCCTGCGGAAATATTCTTCTCCGCTTCCGCTGAAAATATCCCGGATTTTTTTATGTTCCCGCTCTTCCACCAGCTGGTCCGAATCGATCACAGGAAGCTTTAGCTTACTTCCCAGCTCCAGGCTGACCGTCGTCTTTCCGCAGCCCATGAATCCGATTAAAAAGATTGTTCTCATATTAAAGCACCATTTCCCTGTATTCCTGTTTCCATTCTCCCAGAAGCCCGGCTATAAACGCCGGCCGTTTCACCGCATCCTTCTGAAATACGGTTCTGGCTTCCAGCGCTTTGCCTGTCTGCATCAGCTGTTTTCTGATATTTTCAAACTCTTCTTTCCAGCTGTAGAGCTGCTTTGGGGATACTCCCGCAAAGATCTCTTCCCAGTCCATGGCCTCTTCATCAAACAGCGAGAGCATATAGATCTCCCTGACAATCTCGTTGTCCTTCAGCGTTTCATAGGCCTTCAGCATGCACTGAGCGGCTTTCTCCACATAGAACAGGCCCGCATAGGCCACTCCCTTGTTGTGCCAGATGCGGGCGCAGAACTCCTCCGTCATCCCCTTTTGGACGGGGTCGTCCAAGAGAGAGTCATACACCTTTAATGCATTGTTGTATTTCTTCTGCTTCACCAGAAAATCGGCTTTATTTTTGGCCAGTTCAAAGGAACTGGCAGATTTTTTCTTCTCCAGCTGCTTTTTAAAAGCGGTCAGCTCCGATTCATCATAATAGTGAATTTCCTGAAGGATGGTTAAAAGCAGCTGCCCCGAAGCGGCGTGCCCCATATGCTGGCGCAGCTGATCCTCTAACTGGGTAAGTCCCAGCTCCGACCCGATAAAGGCGAGCAGCTGCGGACTCACAAAGGAATCTTCTATCATGAAAATATTGTTGTAAATATAATAGCAAAGCTCTTCTGCCGTATAGAGCGACAGTCCCAGCTCACTGATATAAAACGGGCGTTTGGCTGTCCTGCCGGTGCATAAGATCAATCTCCCCATGCCGCTCTCCCTCCCTGTGTGTATGTCCGGATCTTTGCATTTAATTGTTCAGATAAAAATAACGTTTGATTTCCTGGCCGGAGGAAGGGAACAGGTCGCCGAAGCCCTTATCAATCAGGCGGACCATCATGCAGTCTTCCTTAATAAATGCCACGATCATCTCGATGCGGGTCGCTTTGGCAGGCCTCACCGGAAATTCCTTAAGAGGCACCGACAGCTTTGTCTGTCTCGGATTGTCCGCCGGCGTCACGGTAAAATCCACACTGTCCTTGTTGTCCAGAATGAATTCAATATCCGCCTTCGCCTCATACCAGTTTGTTCCCGCGCCGGCCACGATCATCTGGCGGTTTCTGCCGGCACAGACGGCTTCCATGGAAACCGTATAGCGTATACGGCCCTCACAGATGCAGATATAGGGATAGGACGTGCTTTCCAGGGTATTATCAAAAGCGATATAGGCAGCGCCTTTGGCAAACAGATTCTGCCCCGCAAATACCCTTCGTTTATTGCATATAAATTTCAGGAAGCCCGATGCCCAGTCATTTGTCTCAAACCCTCTGCCTGTCAAAAACACAGAAGACATGAGCTTTTTATTTAACAGTCGTTCAGCACAGGAGCACAGTATGGTATCCGCCAGCTTTCCGCCTGACTTGGTCTCCAGAATCTCCAGGCTGAATGCCTCTTCCAGCTCCTGATGAGCCACCTCCACAATCTGCGGGCTGCGCCCCCGGATCACACGCAGCTCATAATAGTGCAGCCCCGTCTCCGTCAGATCGAACAGGCAGGACTGATTACGCCACAGCTCTTTCTGCTGGCTGATCACATAATACAGAAAGCTTTCCGTATGGCTGATGATATGCACGCGGTCCCTCTTTACACCCAGGCGGTCCGCGATTCGAATCAGCGTGTCCATCACCACCGGATCCAGCGTCTGGATCGTAAATACCAGCTCCTCTATCTCCGCGGTCTTGTATTTAGTCAGCGGAATCATCAGAAGCCGGCCGATAAAAAGCTCCAGCAGCTGTTCCGCTTCGTATTTTGTGCCTTCCATGGTGGATGTTCCGCCCTTTGCAGCCAGCGAAATCAGCTTATCCACCATGATGCCCTCCCCCATCAGGGCATAGCGGTATGCATCTTCCCCGATATACCAGCTCTCATTACCCTTTCGTTTGCATAAAACAGTGGGGATCAGACATTGGCTGTCATCTTCTGACATGCCGACGGATTCCGCTTCCAGATTTTTTGTATTAAAAAAGCTGATCTGGCTGCAATCATCGCACAGGTCAATTCCAAGCAGCAGCCCCTGCATAATTATCCCCCCTTTTACAGTATTTCAAATAGTTTATCCACGGCGGCGTCTCTCACTGCATACTCCACCATCTGTTCTTTCAGTTTCGGCTCATTGCCTGTCTTTTCTTCATCCAGCATCCTGTTTATTACGGCCAGGCGGTTTTTCAGCGGGCTGTCCACATCCCTGCCACCTTCTATGGTGCCGTCCTCAAGAGCCGTGATATCAATGCCGGAAATCTCCACGATACAGTAATCCAGACGTTCATTCTCAAACAGCACCAATGTCTTAACAAAGACGCCCTCATACATGTGGCGCATGTCTTCTTCCATCCACTGCCCCATACCCGGAGTCAGCCTGGTGCGTATGCGAAGCCTTGCATGCTTTTGTGCCCTGCATTCGATGATGGTATAATCGCAGAACGCGCATTCCATGCCCAGCTTATCCGCCAGCTCTTTAAGATGCCGGAATACCATACCACGTTTTTCAAGAATATTCAATAGTCTCGCGGCCAGATTTTTCTGTTCATCCGTAAGGGTTTCCAAAGATGCATAATACTTGGTGACTGCCAGCATGTGGATCAGAATCATATTGCAGTCCAGTGTCACCGCAGCCGCCTTTTTTTCAATATAATAAAAGACTTCCGCATCCATATCCAGCTGCCCCAGAAAATAGGCATGGCATTTTAAAGTGAAATAGGCATCCAGTATCATCGGGTCGGCCGTCTGTCGTTTCACATAATCCGCGAACACTTCATCCAGATGTTCGGTGCTCTCCACAAACATCAGCTGGGCCAGCAGGCGTTCCTCCATGTCATAGGTCTCCACCTGGCTGTTGGCCGCTGTTTTCAGTATCTGATACATCTCTTCGCTGCTGCCGTTAAAGTATTCGCAGAGGTATTCCAGAATCACGCTGTCAAACTTCTCCTCCATAAAGACGTAGTAGGACAGCTGCAGCAGAAACCGGTCCTCCTCGTATACTTTCTGCAGTATCATCCGGCTGCACAGCTTAAACAGGCGGCTGGCCTTCACCTTCTCATACCCGTATTCCCGTATGATCTCATAGGCCTCCGGATAATAGCCCTTCTGGATCAAAAGTTCCAGATACTGCCGCCGCATTTCCTCATCCAGCAGATCCTTATCCAGCCCAAGAAGAAACGGGTCACATTTTCCGTCCGTGCCGTTTTTGGAAAACCAGATGAGCACGGCCCTTAACAGCTGCTTTTTAAACAGCTCATGAAGCCCTTCTCCCGCTATCGCATCTTCAAACAGCCGGACCGTTTCCTCTGTCAGCGCCTGTTCATCCAGCGCCTGTCTGCAGCTGCGCATGGACAGCATAAAGTGATCGGGAAATGCACGAAAGCAGGCAGCCACCATCTTTGGCTCCTGCATGAGCGGCGTCCGGTCCAGCTTTTCTCCGCTGTAACGGTTTCCATAGCCGTCCTGCGTCAATACCTGGCAGTTCTCCGAAAATACCGGGACATAAGCAACCCCTCTGTGCACCGGAACGGTCACCGGATCGCACAGTTCTTCATAACAGACCACGATATGTGTCATATCTGGCAGGGAACAGCAGATTTTTTCTGTAAACAGGATGGCGGGAAACGCCTGTGCAATCTTTTCATCTATCATTTCCTCATAGATGATATGCCGATAGATCACCGCCAGATTTTCATCCGCATGTCCCAGGAACAGCTGCTCTAACGCAAAATCCTCGATCCTGTGACGGTACGCCTGATACATCTGGGAATCGTCTTTATAAAAGCGGATAATATTCGCATACAGCGCCGCCTGTGTCGCATAATCCAGCGAATGCTCGAAAGAAAAATATAAAAGAATCACCTTTGGCAGCTCACCGAAATAATCCTTTGGCAGCGTATAAAGATAGTAATCATAGAGTTTGGTCAGGCGCACATCGGATGATACGCCCAATTCATACCATGTGAAATATTTCTTATCCCTGCGGTCCCCTTTTATCAGTATACAGCACAGGGCGCTTAAAATCTCTTCATTTGGATACTGCTCATAGAGTATTTTCAGCAGACGGTAATAGCGGACACGGAATTCTTTTTCCGACGCGGAAAAACCGGCAATCCAGGAAGCGGTCTCCTCATCAAACAGCTCCCTTTTTGCCCCGAACAACAGGGCCTGAAGCTCAAAGCTGCCCAATTCCTTTATAAGCCCTTTATCCTCTTTATAGGTCATACAAGCTGCCAGGTACAGATATGGACTGTTTAAACCTCTGTCAAAATAGCTTTTAATTTTATCCAGCCGTAACACCGGATTTTCCTTCAGCATAGTGCTGACCTGCAAAAGCAGCATCAGGTTTATGACACGGCGGCACCCATCTTCATCATACCGTTCAAGAGCCGCCTCCAGGGAGGCGCTCTGCCCGTCGCTGCGGTCCATCTCCGCCTTCAGATACAGATACAGGCAGTAAGCGTCCGGATCTTCAGTTCTTTTATCGATGACACGGGCCGATGCATCCTCTATCAGCAGCAGTGCCGGCTCTTCTTTGTCCTGCATCAGGTACGCCAGGGCATGCAGCAGCTCCAGCAGATCGGAAGTCTGATAAGAGCTGCGCAGACGGCCCAGCTCTGTCTGGATGTTGTTTAACAAAAGCGCCTTCTCATACCTGCCTGCCATACAGTCCAGAAACAGATCCGTATACTTGGCCAGATGCCGCTGGAATTCCAGCGCCTTTCTGTAGCCTTCCTTCCTGTGGCTGGCCGATGTGACAGTCAGCGCAATCCGAAAGCTCTGCCAGGGCGTCTCAAGCTCTATGGAGCCGTAATTCAAACCGTCATGCAGGCCGGCCGGATCCACGTGATAGGAAAAGTAGCACTGCCCGTCCATAAAATCTTCATCCGTCAGCACATCCTTTTCCAGGCGGATGAACGCGGCATCAGCCTTCACCTGTATCCTCACATAACCCCAGGTGCTCTTCTCTATCCGCACGCGGTCGGAAAATCCCTGTTCCGGCATCTGATAGGTCTTGGCCGTATCCACCACGGAAAGCTTTATCCGCTCCTTCATCCCCAGTCCGACCAGGAATTCCTCAAGGGCGTTTTGCTTGCTGCCACGGGTTTTAAGGCCGTCATAGAGGCTTCTGACTGCGGGTTTCTGCATAAACGGAAGCAGCAAAAAATCAGGAGAATCAAAGAGTCTCCTGCCTTTCTCATATTCTGTTTTCACCAGTTCTGCAAACGCCGTAGCGGTCTGCGGTTCCTCCACAGCCTCGCCGGCATGAAAGATCGCCGCAGAAAACTGATAGGGGACCGAGCATTCGCCCCCGTTGAAGACCAAATGAAAAGTACCTGAAATAACGGTGTCTGCCGCCAGATGTTCTCCATCGATCTGGTAGCCGATCACCGCTTCTCTGCCGATAAACTGGCCTTTCTGCAATACGACTCTGCTGTCCGTGGAATAAGCCAGCCCCTTAAGTGACACGCCGTTTCTGCTGGTGATCCGAAGCTCACCGCGCACCTGCCTGCCGGCCGCAACCGTCTCCTCCACCTCTAAGGGCTGCACTTGGGCTTCCGGCCGTTCATATTCGACTACGCCTTTCGCCAGCCAACCAATCCGTTCTCTCAATTTCCTCACCCATGCCCTATCATTTGCCGATCCGGCACCGCAAAGGGGCGCCGGATGCACAGGATTTCATATTTCGCTACTATTAGTGTTAAGTGTATCATATATTGACGGATACCGCATCAGAATTTTGCTTTTTTTTAACCTGCAGCCGGAATTTCGGCAAAACAGACAACCCGGACGGTAGATTCTTTTACAATATTCCGATAGAAAAACGCGATCCGCAAAGGGAGGATCAGGGGAGCTTTTCCAGAAATTCCATATGTTCTCTGATCTTCTTTTCATATCCATTTTCGGAAGGGGAATAAAATACACATCCTTCCAGTTCGTCGGGTAGATACTGCTGTTTCACATAGTGATGCGGATAGTCGTGGGAATACTTGTAACCTGTACCATGTCCCAGCTTTGCCGCGCCGCCGTAGTGGGCATCCTGAAGGTGGGGAGGAACCGTGGCGATCTTCTGGTTCTGCACCGCGTCCATGGCCGCGCCGATGGCATTCACCGCAGAATTGCTCTTAGGCGCGGCGGCGATGTAGGTGACTGCCTGCGCCAGCACGATCTGGGCTTCCGGCATGCCGAGGCGTTCCACCGCCTGGGCAGCGGATACCGCTACGGTGAGGGCATAAGGGTCCGCATTGCCCACATCCTCGGACGCACAGATCATGATACGCCTGGCGATAAATTTGATGTCTTCCCCTGCGTAAAGCATGCGCGCCAGATAGTAGACGGCGGCGTCCGGATCTGATCCGCGCATGCTTTTTATGAAGGCGGATATCGTGTCATAGTGATTGTCTCCGGTCTTATCATAGCGCACCACGCGGCGCTGGATGCATTCCGAAGCCACGTCCAGGGTGATGTGAATCCTGCCGTCCTCGGCCTTGGGAGTGGTCAGAACAGCCAGTTCGATGGCGTTTAAAGCGGTTCTGGCATCGCCGCCGCTGATGTCGGAGAGGAAATCCAACGCGTCTTCATCAATCGCCGCGCCGTAGCTTCCCATGCCGCGCTCTTCATCGCAGACCGCGCGGCGCAGGATTTCTTTAATGTCCCCCTGCTCCAGGGGTTTTAGCTGAAAGATGATGGAACGGGAAATCAGAGCGCCGTTCACTTCAAAGTACGGGTTTTCCGTGGTGGCACCTATGAGGATGATGGTCCCATCCTCCACGTACGGCAGCAGGTAGTCCTGCTGGCCTTTGTTGAAGCGGTGGATCTCGTCGATGAACAGGATCGTCTTTTTCTGATACATCCCCTGATTGTCTTTCGCCTGCTTTATGACCTCTTCCATGTCTTTCTTGCCGGCGGAGGTGGCGTTAATCTGTGTGAATTCTGCTTTCGTGGTGTTGGCTATGACCTTCGCAAGGGTGGTTTTGCCGGTGCCGGGCGGGCCGTATAATATGAGAGAGCTTAACTTATCGGCCTTAATGGCGCGATAGAGCAGCTTGTCTTTTCCGATGATGTGCTTCTGGCCCACTACCTCGTCCAAAGTGCGGGGACGCAGGCGGGATGCCAGGGGGGATTCTTTTTGCTGGGTGGTTTGTCTCATGTAATCGAATAGGTCCATGGTGGGGTGGCCTCCGTTTCGTTTGGTGGGATTTAAAAAAGGGGCGGGCGGGGCAGCCCGGAAGTCCGCTGTGCAGCTCGACTCCGCTGCGGCATGTCTCGGCCATGAGTCCGCTGTGCAGCTCGACTCCGCTGCGGCACGTCTCGCCCATAAGTCCGCTGTGCAGCTCGACTCCGCTGCGCTTCGTCTCGCTCACGGGCTTCGCCCTATGGGAATAAACAAATAAGCAGGGGACCTTATGTGCGAGCACAACGGTCCCCTGCTTATTTGTTTATTCCCGCACTGCTCATTGCCTTCGTAGTATATCATACTTCTAGCCAAAAATCATTCCATATGTTAAACTATTCTTATATATTTAATAACCGTTGTTACTGTTTACGGCAGCCGATAAAGCAGCGCATGGCGGGGCAGGGTATCGTCCTCATAGGGATCCCTCGAAGCCCGCCGGTACTTTCGCTGCGTAGTTTGCAGCGTTAGAACCGCTGCGTGCTTCACGGAGCGAGAGCGCGTCCCTATGAGGACGATACCCTGCCCCGCCATGCGCGGAACGTTTACGGCAGCTGAACAGTAACATAACCGGTCTAAATCCACAGGTTGGATAGAAGGAGGCACTATGTCTAAAATCAGATTTGCTATTGTAGGTTCCGGGTGGAGGGCGCTGTTCTATGTTCGGATCGCTAGAGCTCTGCCGGAATATTTTGAGGTGACGGCCATGCTGCTGCGCAGTATTGATAAGGCGGAGAGATTCCACACGCAGTATCAGATTCCTACTACGATCAGTAAGGAACGCCTGCTTAGGACACGGCCTGATTTTGTGGTAGTAGCCGTGGACAAGCCTTCTGTTGCCAAGGTTTCCATAGAATATCTGCAGGCCGGCGTTCCTGTGCTGGCAGAGACGCCCGCCGGTGATTCTTTGAGAGACCTTCTAAGGCTCTGGGACGCAAGGCAGAGGCTGAATGGGAAGATCCAGGTAGCTGAACAGTATTACCGCTACCCTACCCTCGCAGCAAAAATTGCCGCCGTGCGAATGGGGCTTCTGGGTGATCCCTATTTCGTGAATATTTCCACCGTGCATGACTACCATGCGGCCAGCCTGATCCGGCAGTTCTTAAACACCGGCAATGAGGCCGTCACGGTATTCGGCAAGCGCTACTATGTGCCCATCGTACAGACCGATTCGAGAAACGGGCTCACCACGGAAGGCGTGCTCAAGGAGTATAATGAACGCGTCCGCCTGACGCTGGAATTCGAAAGCGGCAAGACAGCGTTTTATGATTTCGGAGGCGTTCAGTACCACTCCTATATCCGCACCCGCCATCTCAATGTCCAGGGGCCGAAGGGAGAGCTGGACGACGATACGATCCGTTACGTCAATGAGGATAATGTGCCCGTGTGTCAGCAGATCTGTCCGCTGCCTTCCAGCACCACCCCGGACATTCTCGCTGTCACCATGGGCGGGCAGCTGCTTTACCGCTCCGAATATCCGCTAACAGGCCTGACAGAAGATGAGATCGCCATAGCCGATCTGCTCCGCTATATGAAGACTTATGTGGACACCGGCACAGAGCCTGTCCCGGGATTCACCGACACCATGCAGGATGCTTATATTTATACGCTGATGAACCAGGCTGCCTCCCATCCGGACCAGAAGATTGTATCCGAAAAGCAGCCCTGGAATCCGTGACCGGAGGCTTTATGATAAACGAATTTTCACGCAGCGAACTGCTGCTGGGTCCTGATTCTATGAATCGGCTGAAAAATACCACCATCGCCCTGTTCGGGATCGGCGGCGTGGGATCCCACTGCGCTGAAGCGCTGGCAAGGGCAGGCATCGGGACACTGATTCTGGTGGACAACGACAGGGTCTCTCTCACCAATATCAACCGGCAGAGCATCGCATACCACAGCACAGTCGGATGTTACAAAACAGATCTGATGAAGCAGCGCATTGCGGACATCAATCCAAATGCCAGGGTCATTACTTTTGAGACCTTTGTGCTGCCGGAAAATATAGATGAGGTGCTGCCGGAGGGAATTGATTATATCATTGACGCCATCGATACGGTATCCGCCAAGCTGGCGCTGGCGCAGGCGGCATGGCAGAGACAGACCCCCATAATCAGCTGCATGGGCACCGGCAACAAGCTCCATGCACAGCTGTTTGAGATCGCCGACATCTATGAAACCAGCGTCTGTCCCCTGTGCCGTGTGATGCGTAAGGAGCTGAAGGCCAGGGGCATCCCCCGCCTAAAGGTGCTCTATTCCAGGGAGCAGCCGCTGCCGGCCCGAATTATGTCCGAGGAGAACACTTCCAAACGGGCGGTGCCGGGAAGCGTTTCCTTTGTGCCGCCGGTCGCCGGCCTCCTGATTGCCGGTGAGGCGATACGTGATGTGCTCAATATCCCGTCCTGCGGCAAGCCGGCGCTTTAATACTGCATGGCGCAATGATCAGGCGCCTGCAGTACCAGAACTTCTCATTCCAGCATCAGTTCATCCACTGTCACAAATTCATACCCTTCCTCCTGCAGGCAGTCCACGATTTCCAGGGCTGCCTGTACGGATGTTTTGTAGACATCGTGCAGGAGTATGATGGAATTGTTTTTTACGTTCTTTTTTATATGGTTCACGACGTACTGGGTATTTTGCGTCTTCCAGTCCAGGGGGTCCACCGTCCACAGCACCACTGTCATCTCCACCTGATCGTCCAGTTTTGAGTTCCAGGAACCGAAAGGGGGACGTATGTATTCCGGCACCTTTCCTGTCACCGCAAATATCTCCTGATTGGTTTTTTCGATTTCCTGCACCGCGCTCTCCACCGTCTCCTTGGAGAGCTGCACATGGGAATATGTATGGTTACCGATCAGATGCCCTTCCTGGGACATGCGTTTGATCACATCTTCATTTCCCTCTATGCTCTTACCGATCAAAAAGAAAGTGGCCCGTACCCCTCTCTCCTTAAGACCGTCAAGCAGCTCCTCCGTATACCGGGCATGGGGACCATCATCAAATGTCAGCGCTACATATTTTGTTTCTTCCTCTTTTGTAAAGGGTGCCACCTCCCCTGAATCTGCAGCCAGATCGCCCACGCCTATCTCTCTCTGTATCGTAAACAGCCCCAGTATCAGACATCCGTTCAGAACACATACCAGGGCACACAGCAAAACATTCTTCCATTTCATCTGCCAGGCCTCTTTCCCTTTGTTCTCAAGCACTCGCTGCGCCATATCTACAGTATATGCCCAAGGACAGCGTTCTGATGATTCCCCCCTTTAAATCGTCCTTGAAGTTCTCTGCATTATCATATATAATATAGTGAATGTCGTAAGTACCGTAATAAACAATACACATAAAAGGAGAGAAAGATGAGACATTTACTTAGTCCTTTAGACTTTTCCACCGAGGAGCTGGACGAGCTGATGGATCTGGCCGCCGATATCGAGAAGCGCCCCGATACCTATGCGCATGTCTGCGCCGGGAAAAAGCTGGCCACACTGTTTTATGAGCCAAGCACCCGGACCCGTTTAAGCTTCGAATCTGCCATGTTAAGCCTGGGCGGCAGCGTTCTGGGATTTTCTTCCGCAGCATCCAGCTCTGCAGCCAAAGGTGAAAGTGTATCCGACACCATACGCATGATATCCTGCTATTCCGATATCTGTGCCATGAGGCATCCAAAGGAGGGCTCCGCTCTGGTTGCCGCCTCCAAATCTTCTATCCCCGTAATCAACGCCGGTGACGGCGGCCATCAGCACCCCACACAGACTCTGACAGATCTTATGACTATCCGTTCCCTGAAGGGCCGGTTAAAGGATATGACCGTGGGCCTGTGCGGAGACCTGAAATTCGGCCGCACCGTGCATTCGCTGATTCATGCCCTGGTCCGTTATGAAGGCATCAAGTTTATACTGATCTCTCCGGCCGAGCTCAAAATTCCCGACTACATCCGTGAAAGTGTGCTGAATGCCAACCATGTGGAATATGAGGAGGTCACCGACCTGGAGGCCGCCATGCCCCATCTGGATATCCTCTACATGACCCGCGTGCAGAGAGAGCGCTTTTTTAATGAAGAGGAATATATCCGCATGAAAGACTGCTACATCCTGGATAATGCGAAGATGGCGCTGGGAAAGGAAGATATGCTGGTGCTTCATCCCCTGCCCCGCGTCAATGAAATATCTGTGGAGGTGGACGATGATCCGAGAGCCGCATACTTCCGCCAGGTTCAATACGGCGTCTATGTCCGGATGGCTTTGATCATGACATTGCTGGAGGTGAAGAGACCATGTTAAACATATCAGGATTAAAAGAAGGAATCGTACTGGACCACATCCCCGCAGGCAAGAGCATGGATATCTACCGCTATATGGGCCTTGGAGAACTGGACTGCCAGGTGGCGATCATCAAAAATGCGCGCAGCAAAAAGCTGGGCCGCAAAGACATCATCAAAATAGAAGGCGGGCTGGATGTCATTGATCTGGATGTGATCGGATTCATTGATCCGGATATCACGGTCAACATCATCAAAGATGAACGGATTGCAGAAAAGAAGCGCCTGAAGCTGCCCAAGAAGCTGACCAACGTGATCAAATGCAAGAATCCCCGCTGCATCACCTCCATCGAGCAGGAGCTGCCCCATGTATTCCTGCTTTCCGATGAAAAGACGCAGACCTACCGCTGTATGTACTGCGAAGAGAAATATAAATAACGAAACAACAGCCGTCCTTTTTATAGAGAGAAAGGGCGGCTTTTTTTCGTTCTATTTGTTTTATTTCATAGAAAGTACGGCCTATGAATAGGAGACGCTCCGCTTAGGATCGCATTGCGGCGGGATCCTATTTTATAAATGTCTTATAATCCTCATAATTTTCTTTCAAAAGCTTCGGCGTATCCAGACCATAGGGACAGTGGTTCACGCAGTGGTTGCAGTGAATGCAGTTTTCGATGCGTTTCATTTTCTCCTGCCACTCCGGCGTCAGATAGGGGGCCGCGGGGGAACGGCGCAGCAGCAGAGACATCCTGGCGCTGTTCTGGATCTCAATCCCGGCTGGGCACGGCTGGCAATAGCCGCAGCCGCGGCAGAAATTACCGGCCAGCATCTTACGGTCTTTATCAATCACCTCTGTAAGCTTATCGTTTAATACCGGCGGGTTATCTATGTAGGAAAGGAATTCATCCAGCTCCGCTTCCTTCTGTACGCCCCAGATCGGCAGCACGTTGTCAAACTGAGCCAGATAGGCATAAGCTGCTGCCGAGTTGGTGATCAGGCCGCCGGACAGCGCCTTCATGGCGATAAATCCCATATCCGCCCTTCGGCACGCTTCCACGAGCTCCCTCTCCTGATCGGCGGCCAGGTAGGAGAAGGGGAACTGCATCGTATCGTAGAGTCCTGATTCCACCGCTTCCATGGCTACCTTGATCCTGTGATTCGTGATTCCGATAAAGCGTACCTTCCCCTGTGCCTTCGCTTCCAGCATGGCTTCATAGAGCCCGCTTCCATCACCCGGCTTCGGGCAGAATGCCGGATTATGGAACTGGAGCAGATCTACATAATCCGTCTTTAACAGCTTCAGGCTTGTCTCCAGATCTTTCCAAAAATCTGCCGCGTTCTGGGCGGGCGTCTTGGTCGCTATATAGATCCTGCTGCGCAAGCTATTATCACCAAAGGCTTTCCCCAGCTTTTCCTCACTATCCGAATATGACCTTGCCGTATCAAAAAAGGTGATGCCGTGTTCGTAAGCTTTGTGGAGCAGATAGACCGCATCCTCCACGGGTATCCGCTGGATCGGCAGAGCGCCGAATCCGTTTTTGTTCACTGTAATACCTGTTTTTCCTAATGTAACCTGCTGCATAAATCTCTTTCCTTTCCCTGCAGTGTGTTGCAGCCGCATTTATTCAAACGGGAAGCGCACTCCCCATTTCTCTCTCAAACCGTCCATGAGCTTCATGACGCGCAGGATCTCATGATGCGGCATCTCCGGGCATTCGGTATGCCCCTCCCGGATGGCTTTCATTGCGGAACGCACCTCGTATTCATAGCCTGAGATCTGATCTGCCGGACGTCCATAGCGCTTCTCCTGATTTTTGCCGGGCACATAAACCCTGATCTCACGGAAATTGTTGATGCCCTCCACCACGATGTATCCCTTTGTGCCGTTTACCACGCCCCTGGAATCGGTGAAGCTCTCCATATTGCTGTTAAGGACCGCCATCTGTCCGCCTTCATAGATCAGTGTAATGCTGTTTCTGGCATCCACATGCCTGTCCGTCAGAACAGCCGCGGTCACCGCCTCTTTCACCTCGCCGCCCAGCACGATGGACGCGAACGTGATCGGGTATACGCCCAGATCCAGAAGCGCGCCTCCGGCCAGCTCCGGATCGGTCATCCTCTGCACGTGAAACAGCGGAACGCCGAAGCTGGCCGTCACGGAAGTGACCTCTCCTATCTCTCCGCTCTGTATGATCTCCTGGAGCAGCGCGCTCATGGGCTGATAGCGTGTCCAGATCGCTTCCGCAACCAGCAAATGTCTGCTCTCTGCCAATTCGATCAGTTTTTCCGCCTGCCCCGCATTAGCCGTAAAAGCCTTTTCGCACAGCACGTGCTTCCCATGCTCCAGACAGAGCGTTGCATGTTCATAGTGATGGGAATGGGGCGTGGCGATATAGACCAGCTCCACCTCCGGATCTTCTGTCAGTTCTCGATAAGATCCGTACGCTTTTTTAAATCCGTATTGCTCTGCAAATGCCTTTGCACGGTCATAGTCTCTGGCCGCCACGGCGTATCTCTCCACGTCCTTCATCAAAACCAGCGTGGCGGCCATGTCCTTCGCAACGCCGCCCGCTCCCAATACCGCTATTTTCATTCTATCTACCCTCTTTTTCCTATAGTACTCTCACGCTGCTTCGCTGCATTCGGACACCCTCATACATAGTTTTAGTATAACAGGATAAACGCGATCCTGCAAGAGAAGAGGTACTGATCACAGTTTTCGATCATACACCGACAAAGCAAGACAGGACAGGTTATTGTAACTGTAAACAGTAACACAGCGCTTATTCCTCCGTATCTGTCCTCTCCTCTGATATGGGGTTCACATGCACCATACAGTGTTTGACGCGCGGATAGCCTCCTTCTACGGCGTCATGCACCCGCTCTGCGATTCTGTGAGCTTCATCCAGCGTCTGACCGCCATACGCGCTGATCTCAATATCCACATAGATCCTGGATCCGAACATCCTGGTTTTCAGTTCATCCAGTCCCAAGACCCCGTCCTGGCTGCTGACCAGTTCGCGCATGCCCGACACAATCTGGCTGTCGCAGGACTCATCGGTCATTTTCTCAACGGCATCCTTAAAGATATCCACGGACGCCTTTATGATAAACACACAGATCACAACACTGGCCAAGGGGTCCATGACCGGAAAGCCAAGCCTCGCGCCCAATATGCCGATCAGGCTTCCGACCGAGGACAGGGCATCTGAGCGGTGATGCCATGCATCCGCCATCAATGAGGTAGAATTGATCTTTCTCGCCGCATACCTGGTATACCAGTACATCGCTTCTTTCACTATGATGGATATGACTGCCGCAGCCATAGCCAGCATGCCCGGGACCTCCAGCTGTGTATAGCTGCCTCGGCTGATGTTTTCAATTCCTCCCAGTCCGATTCCTGCGCCGGTGGCGCACAGCACCACCGCAAGCAGTATGGAGGCCACGCATTCCATCCGCTCGTGTCCGTAAGGATGCTTCTCATCGGACGCCTTGCCGGATATCCGAAATCCGATGATGACGATGACCGTGCTGAACACATCCGATGCCGAATGCACCGCATCGGAAACCATGGCGCCGGAATGGGCCGCGATTCCCGCAAACAGCTTAAACGCCGACAGAACCACATTGGCGGCGATGCTGTTGGCGCTCACCCGCATGGCGATCTGCTGATCGGTCATATTTTTTTGTTTCCTTTTCATCCCCATCCTCACTTTCCTCTCCTTGTCACGCCATGAAAATGCCGGTTCCTTCCCGCCGCAGTGCGATTCTAAGCGGAGTGTTTTTACTCAATAGGCTAAAATTTACTTTTGACACCCTACCCCTATGATATAAAAAAACACCCGCGGGGCATGCTACTGTCCCACAGATGCTTTATCATCTGCTGAAAATTCTAGCCCGGCTACGCCGCTGTATGCTACGGCCATTAAACACGCCGCTGCGGCATATGATCGTTCCTGCCATACAGCCTGCTGCCTGATCAGTTTGCGCCGCAGCGTCATGCAGCGCAAAGAGATTCCCTCTACCATAGTATATGCGGGCGGACTTGTCAAGTAGCCGTTTATATTTTGTATTGATTATATAGACGGAACTGTTACTATTCAAAGTTGCCGCAAACTTCCCGCGCATGTTCGGACAGAGCAGTAAACCTTGTATGGGTTATAGCACCTCCACCACCTCAAAGCGCTCAAACGTGATAGGCGTTTGAGCGGTAAAAGTATAACCGCGCTTGGCAGCGTCCCGTGTCCAATAGCGTATATTTCCCTCTCTCCATTGTTCTAAATTTTCGTCCTCGCCCTCCAGTTTTACCATATCCCAAGTTAAGTCGCAAAACTTAACGGTTTCAAGATACACCGTCTTTATCACACAGGCCGGTTTGCCACGCCCATCGAGTACAAGCGATAAATCACCAACGTTTGGTGTCTGCTCATCCTCCAATACGATCGAGACTGTTGCGGTTTTCTTTCCGGTAAGTACCAGATCCAAAAGTTCGTCCGCCATTTCAGGGCTATCACCAAAAGCAAAGCATTCAAAATAGCTTTTATTTTCACTTTCCATAGAATTCATTCCTTATCTTATCCTCCTGTAAATTCAGTCGTCCGCTCCATTGAAAATATGGCCATTGCGTTGTCTATGTGTAATCGGCAAAACTGCCCTCGTTACACGTATCAGTCCAAATAAACTGACTTTCCTCTCTACATATTCAATTCCGTTCGCTCCATCAACTGAAACTTACCGTTCTACAACTACTGTGATAAGGAGTAAATCTTCATCGCCTGTATTGATGATACTATGTTCAGAACCTTTTTACAAATATGACAAGTTCCTTTTCTTAATATTTCTTCTTTTCCATCGCAAATGGCTTTTCCATTTCCAGATAATACATAGTTAATATCATCGCTTGTTTCGTGCTTATGCAGACCAATTGAGCCACCGATATGAATAGCATTCATGCCCGGAGCAGTAATTTCTTTCATATCATTAAAATCCAATAACATATTCATTCCTCCGAATTCACATTTTTCAGCTCTACAACCTGAAAGTTATCAAATCAACTTAAACACCATTTTACAATATTTTCAATTAATTCTGTAGGTAATGCTTTATCATAAGGAAAATATATTGCATTTTTCTTAGTGACAAATTCGTTTAACTCCAATGCAAATTTTTCAATAGCTTCAACCCCTGCATAAAAACTGATGTGCTTTTTACAGGCAGAAAATGAGATGGTTTTTCCTTCTTTCTCATAATATGGCATACTCCATAATATACGTTCATTTACACAAGGAACACTGCTTTGTATTATAATCATCATTTCTGTTAAGTGGGGGCGTGTTTCTATGGGTTGCGAATGTATATATTCTAATACTGTTTTGGGCGCTTTCCCACAGTAATGACCTTGATTTGTTCTTTCAAATACTCTCCCGCATTTTGGGCATATCCACATATTCCGTTTCCTCGGTTAAGTCAAATTTTTTGTTCAACAGGCTGAAAGCTGTTTTATTTCAATCGGCAAAGCATGATATATTCTTCTTCATCCTCATCAACCACTTCAAACCCCATTTTTTTATACATTTGTACGGCATAGTTTGCTTTTTGTACGGCGAGTGACGCTTGTTTATATCCTTTCTCATTTAGAATACGGAGCATTTCTTTCATCAAAGCAGTACCTATTCCCAGTCCCCGATAATCCTCATGCACTGAAATTGCAAAGGATGGAGTTTCATTGTCTATATGTCCATAGTCATTCATAATGCGTACCCAAACTGCGCCGACTGCCTCTTTATCAACTTCCGCAACTAAACCTATATCGTCTTGTTTCTTTCCGAAATCAGTGATATATACTTTCAATTCCGGCTGATCAATAATGGATTTAGGCGGTGCAGACATTCCCTCTGGCACAAATATAGCCTCATATAAAAAGATTTCAAGTAAGCCATATTCTTCCTCTGATATCTTTCTGATTTTATAGTCCATGACCGTCTCCTACAATTTCCGATTTTTCAGATACACCTTATTTGCCTCATATGCAGGTGAATTATAGTAGTTTAAGTGTATCACAGCGTTTTCTTTTATACAAGCTTAGACATCCCTTGCAATCAGCTTGCAATCATAACACAGATGACATATAATAAGAACCCTCCATTGTAACACCATACTTTTAAAATAAGATATCATACCATAGGTTGGAGGTGGTCTGCCGTGAACACATACACAACTTCGCAGGTCGCTGCCATGATTGGAATACATCCAAATACAGTGCGTCTGTATGAAGAATGGGGCATTATTCCAAGGCCAGAGCGGAAATCGAATGGGTATCGGATCTTTACGGATTTTCACATTGAGCAAATCCGGCTTGCCCGTACCGCCTTTCAGATTGAAATTCTGCAGAATGGCCTGCGAAAAAAAATATTTCAAATGGTCAAGCTGTCGGCAGCGGGTAAGTTTGATCAGGCCCTTACCCTTACGGAAACATATGTAAGCGGGCTGCGCCAAGAGCGTGACAATGCGGAGGATGCAATCCACATTGTAAAACAAATCATATCCGGTGAAACCCAAGAAAACAGGGCTTTTATGAAGCGGAAAGAAGTATCCGAGTATTTAGGCATTTCAATGGACGCCCTGCGAAACTGGGAAATGAACGGTTTGCTGGCGGTTAAGCGGAAAGAAAACGGCTATCGTATCTATACCGGTGATGACATCAAACGGCTGAAAATTATCCGCTCCCTGCGCTGTGCCAATTACTCGCTGGAGGCCATTTTGCGGATGCTCCGGCAGCTAACCCAAAATCCCAATGTGGATATTAAGGCTGCGCTCAACACGCCGAGACCATCCGACGATATTATCTCGGCTTGTGACCAGTTGATTTTCTCTCTATCTGCGGCGGAGAAAAACGCCGTCATCCTGATGGAAATGTTACAGAAAATGAAAAGACAATATTCATAAACCCTCCATCTTACCACCAATGTTTTCATTGATGGTATTCTTTTATCATCACAAAAAGGAGGATATATGAATGCAGGAAGCACTCAAAGTCGAGCAGTTGTCAAAATCATACGGCAATCTGCTTGTGTTGGACAGCCTGAACCTATGTGTCCGGCAAAATACAGTTTTCGGTTTGCTGGGGGCAAACGGCGCGGGAAAGACCACAGCGATCGAATGTATTTTGGGGACAAAGAAGGCCGACCGCGGCTCAATTTCCGTCCTCGGCCGTGATCCCCATAAAGACCGGCGCAATTTGTTCCAGGAGGTAGGCGTTCAATTTCAAGAGGGCGATTACCAACCGGAAATCAAGGTTTCGGAACTATGCGAGGAAACTGCTTGCCTCTACAAAAGCCCCTCTGATTGGAAATCGCTGTGTAAGCAATTTGGCATCAAAGACAAGGTGAACCGGACGGTTAAAAGTCTATCCGGCGGGGAACGCCAGCGGCTTTTCATTGTTCTGGCTTTAATTCCCGATCCCAAACTTGTCTTTCTTGACGAGCTGACAACCGGGCTTGACGCAAAAGCGCGGCGGGATGTCTGGAAAATACTTGAGAATCTGAAAAGCAAAGGGCTGACCATCTTTTTGACTTCGCACTTCATGGACGAGGTTGAGGCCCTGTGTGATGAAATCTGCATCCTTAAAAACGGCAGGGCTGTTTTCTGCGGAACAGCAACTCAGGCAAAAGAACTATGTAGCTGTGAGAAATTTGAGGATGCGTATTTGGCGATTACCGGTGAGGAGGGAATCGAATGAGAACCTTTGGAACGCTCTTGAAAAATGAGTTGAAGCTCAGTATCCGAAATATGAATATGGTGATTTTCGCAATCATCATGCCGCTTTTGGTCTTGGTCATCCTAGGATTTCTCTATGGCACTAAATCTGCCGCTGGCACAGCATACACCTTTTTAGATCAGTCCTTTGGCGCGCTTTGCACAATCTCCATCTGTGCGGGGGGCTTGATGGGGCTGCCCCTGGTGGTGGCGGAATACCGGGAGCGCAAAATCCTGAAACGCTTTCAAGTGACCCCGGTAAGTCCTGTTATGCTTCTGGCTGTGGAGTTCACAATCTATGTGATTTATGCTGTTTTATCCATGATGACCCTGCTGCCTGTGGCAAAGTTGTTTTGGAATGTCACCATTCATGGTTCGTGGCTGGCGTTTTTGGGGAGCTGGATGCTGACGATGGTATCTACGCTGAGCATCGGAATGATGGTGGGCGGCATCGCGAAAAACGAAAAGACCGCGAGTGTGATTGCCTGTGTGCTCTATTTTCCCATGCTTATTTTTTCCGGCGCGACATTACCGTTTGAAGTCATGCCTGAAATGATGCAAAAGATCATCCGTGTATTCCCCATGACCCAGGGAATTCAACTTATGAAAGAAACTTCTCTTGGTCTTCCGGCCGGCAGCGTCTGGCTTCCCATTACCGTGATGGGAACCGTGACCGTTCTCTGTACCGGAATCGCGGTAATATGCTTTAAGTGGGAGTAAAGCTTATTTTACGGCGGCTTTTGAGAAATCAAAGCCGCCGTTTTACAGCCATTACTCTAAAGCTTTGCGGCTGTATTCCTCCTGAAGCTTCAGATAGATTTTATACTGTTCCATCGTCACATCCGGAGGCGTCTGGTGATCGACGCCGGGCACATAGCCCCCCACGCGCATGGCGGGCAGGATCCGTTCAAACTCCTGACGCATGGCATCTTCACCCAGATGCATGATCGTCTTATCATAGCCTCCCAGCACAAACAGCTGGGGATACTGCTTCTTAATACGGTTTACATCCACTCCGGCCTGCCTCTCTAAGGGCAGCACCCCTTCAATGCCGGATTCCAATAGCCAGGGCAGCATCGGCTCTAAGTTGCCGTCCGTATCCACAACCACCTTAATTCCGTGGGATTTTAACTGCGGCACAATCCGGACATAGTAGGGCGCGATAAATTCATCATAACAGTCCTTCGACAGCATGGGGCCCTGATTATAGGACATGTCCTCCGCAAAGGTCATGAAATCCGGCGTGAGGATCTTGCAGAATTCCTCTACCGCATATTGCTGGAACTCCATGTTGTCCTGATTCATACGGTGCATCAGTTCCGGCTCATCATAAAAAGCATACAGATGCTCTTCTATCCCCATGAGCGTCCTCGGATACCAGAAATACCCCTCTAATGTCATCCAGATCACCAGCTCGCCCGATTCGTGCCGCTCTTTTAAGGTACGCAGATAGTCCAGTGTGGGAATCAGCATATCTTTGTTGTAAAGATACCCCTTTTCTTTCATCTCATCGTATTCCTTTGCGGAATGAACCACCGGAGCTCCGTTGTGGGCGGGCGCCGGAAGTTTTGGAGACTTGTGATTGATGCAGACCTGCTGCAGCAGATCCAGCCCCCAGTACTCATTTACCTCCAGATTGGTAAGTCCTGCAGGAAGGCCCTGCTGTTCCCAGGCTCTCTGCGTGATATCCCACCAGGGCGCCCACTCCACGGTGGGAAGCCTGTCGGCTGTCCGCACGCCGTTTAATGCGGCATGAAACCTTTCTCTGTTTGTCATCACTGTAACCTCCTCTTAATAATGTCACCAACCGAAGGTTGATGACCTGCGCACACTTCAGTGTGCTTCCTCTTAATAATGTCACCAACCGAAGGTTGATGACCTACGCACACTTCAGTGTGCTGCTCCTTCAAGAACCGTTTCCAAATAACCTGGACAGAGGCCGCACGATATTCGCCAGATCCTGTATGGCCTCATTGAGCGTATCCATATCTATGGCGTCAAGCTTCTCCATGGCCTGGCTCATGCTTTCCTCGCTGGAAGACACCAGACTGTCCAGATCCGCGAACAGCTTCTCCAGATCCATATTTTCCAGCTGGCCTGCGGCTGTTTTTACGCCTGTCATGGAGACCTCCAGATCGTTCATGATCGTGTTCACCCGCGGCAGCAGAACGATGACACAGAGGACAGCCAGTATCAGCACGCCGACACAGGCCGAAGCCATGATCACCGTCATCCGGTACTGTTTTCTTGCGTACTCTTCCTGCTTTCTGTTTGCCTCTTCCATCCTTTTCATCATCTGATACAGTTCCTCATTCATGCGCGCACCTCCGGTTATTATAAATCTCATTATAATATAAAATCCCTCCGCTGCAAGTCTTTCTTTCTCTGCAGTGAAGGGATTTGTATAAACTCTTTATAAAACCTTACTCAAGAAGTTTTTCAGCCTTTCGCTCTTCGGATGGTCGAAAAATTCTTTCGGTTCATTTTCTTCGATAATGCTTCCCTGATCCATAAAAATCACTCTGGAGGCCACTTCCCTGGCAAATCCCATCTCATGGGTTACCACCACCATGGTCATATGCTCCTCTGCCAGCTCTCGCATAACATTTAAGACCTCACCCACCATCTCAGGATCAAGCGCTGAAGTAGGCTCGTCAAACAGCATCACATCCGGATTCATGCAGAGCGCCCGGACAATTGCGATCCTCTGTTTCTGACCGCCGGAGAGCTGGTCCGGATAGGCGTCCGCCCGGTCTTTGAGGCCGACTCTCTCTAACAGCTTCATCGCCTGCTCTTCCGCTTCTTCACGGCTTTTTCCCTGCAGCTTCATCGGCGCCAGCGTCAGGTTTTTCATGACGGACATGTGGGGAAAGAGATGAAACAGCTGGAATACCATCCCCATCTTCTGACGGTGCGCATTGATATCCACCTTTTTGTCCGTGATGTCCGTTCCTTCAAAATAGATATGTCCGCTGGTTGGAACCTCCAGCAGATTCAGACAGCGCAGGAATGTGCTCTTGCCCGAGCCGGATGGCCCGACGATCAGCACCACATCGCCCTGATAAATATCCAGAGACACACCGTTTAAGGCATTCATCGCGCCATAGGTCTTTATAATATTTTCTGCCTGTATCAAAGGCTGTGCATTTCTACCGCTCACTTCTGTGCAGCCTCCTTTCCAGACGTGTTACAAAAAACTGAAACAGCATCACCATACACAGATAAATCAGCGCCACTGCTAGCAGAGGCATGGAAGCAAAGGTACGGCTTCGTATGATATCGCCCCCCTTGGTCAGATCCTGCAGCGCTATGTATCCTGAAACAGAGGTTTCCTTTAAGAGCACGATGAACTCGTTGCCCAAAGCGGGCAGTACATTTTTGAAAGCCTGAGGCATCACAATATAGCGCATGGTCTGCACATAGTTAAATCCCAGGCTGCGTCCGGCTTCTGCCTGTCCCTCCGGCACCGACATGATGCCGCTTCGCACAATTTCCGCCACATATGCGCCGGAATTGATGCCGAAGGCGATGATCGCCACCAGGACCTTGTTGATATCCACAGAACCGAATACCACGAAATAGATAATCAGCAGCTGCACCACCACAGGCGTGCCGCGGATCACCGTAAGATAAACGCGGCAGATGGCATTCGCGATCTTCAGCTTACGGGTTTTGTCATAGGTTGAACGGATAATCGCCACTAAAAAGCCAAGACAGATGCCGATCAGGCAGGCGAAAAATGTCACCTCCAGCGTCACCAGCAGGCCGTCCGCGATATACCGCCAACGCTCTTCCTTAATAAAATTCAGATAAAAGCTTTTCGCAAATTTTTCAAACATGTACGATTTCCCGACTTTCCGAGTTTGTTCTTACAAAGGGTACTTTATTCTGCGGTAATATACTTATCGATGATCTCCTGAAGCTTTCCGGATTCCTTCATCTTGGCCAGAACCCCATTGATCTGCTCACGCAGCTCATCGTTTTCCTTGGATACCGCGATCGCATAATCCTCAATGGTAAATTCCTCATCCAGAATCTTTAAGCCTTCATTTTCCTTCACGAAAACCTTGGCAGGTTCACGGTCGATAATCACCGCATCCACTTTGCTCTGCGTCAAAGCCTGGACAGCTTCCATACCTTTATTATAGCGTTCCACTGTGGCATCCTCGATATCATCCGCATAGAGATCGCCGGTGGTTCCCAGCTGTACGCCGATCTTCTTGCCCGCCAGATCATCCGGCGTAGCGATAGCGCTGTCCTCTTTCAGTATAATAACCTGAGCTGCCTTGGTATAAGGGTCGGTGAAATTCACAAACTCCAGACGGTCCTCATCTATGGTCATGCCTGCAACGCCGATATCCGCCTTGCCGCCCTGTACAGCCAGCACGATGGAATCAAATGCCATGTCTTCTACTTTCAGTTCCATACCCAGCTCGTTTGCGATTTCCCTCGCAATCTCCACATCAATTCCCACTACTTCCTGATTTTCATAATACTCATAGGGAGGGAACTCCGCGTTGGTAGCCATTACCAGCGTGCCGTTCGTCTTAGCGCCGGTTTCCCCCGCATCCTCTTTCTTGCTGCATCCGCCGAGGACGGCCGCCATCATACTGAAAACAACCAATAAAGTCAATACCTTTTTCATGATTCCTCATTCTCCTCATTTTTCATGGAATTACCCCAGACTATAAAGCCCAGGGTAACTACGATTATAGCGTATTTTTGAAAATATACAAGTATAAATATACATTTTAAATGCATATTCCAGAACTTTCTACGATTTTACCAGATCCGGCCCTGTTTCAAGGCAGCTCTGCAGCACACCGCACAGCCTGTCCACGTCTTCCAGGCCGATCACCAGCTGCAGCTGTCCATCCAAAAGGAATACTCCCTTCACCGGCTTCACCTTTTCCAGCCTTCGCCTCTGCGCCAGCTCTGGTTCCTTTAAAACCAGGCGCAGCCTGACCGCGCAGTGGAATACCCGCTCAATATTGTCCCGTCCTCCGGCCAGCCGGATCACCTCGGCGGCAAATTTACGATCTGCCGGTTCACTCATTTTATTATCCATATGCGTCCCTCACTGTACGGATCTATTGCGGCGCTATAGAAGCCATACCTCCGAGTCCTTTTTCTTATTTGCGGACTGCAGCTTTCTGCTTAGCGCATCCACGGTTATCCTGTCAAGCTTTTCACGGCAGGTACGGTCCAGATCCTCATAGACTAAATCCAGCTCTCCGGCCATTCCGGCTCCAACAGGGCAATCCAGCTCCTGGCTGCCCGATCTCCACGGAGCGCTGACTACCGGCATATCCAGCGCTTCACAGATATCTCCCAGAGTCATGGCCTTCGGCGATCCTGTCAGATAATAACCGCCGTCCACCCCCTCTTTTGTCCCTACAAGGCCCGCCTTTTTCAGGCTAGCCATCACCTTGCGCACTCTGGCGGGATTGGTGCATATATTTTTCGCCAGCGTCTCGCTGGACAGCGCAGCTGTCCCTTCCCCATAATCCTCCCCGCATTTCACATTCAGATATACCAGGGCGTGTACCGCTACCACAAACTCTCCTGTCATTGTACTTCCCTCCCTTTCCATATTTGTAATTATATAGATTACAGTTATTTCTGTCAACTTTTTTCAAATCGACGGAATAAACCTCTGAAAGCTGTCTATAATCTCTATAACAATTACAGAAGGAATACATATCATATAAAGTGGAAACAAAAATGGAGGTACAAATTATGTATGAAGCTAAGATTCAGATGAATTCCATGGAATCGGTGCAGGACTTTGTATTTGGCGCCAGAAAATTTGATTTTGATATTGATATAGAAAAAGGCAGCATCATCTATGATGCCAAATCCATCCTGGGGGTTATCTGCCTGGGACTGGGCAATGTGCTGAAAGTAAAATACAATGACCGGAATGAAGACTTTGAAGCATTGCTGAACCGCTACCGGGTGGCAGACGCCGGTGCGGTTCTCTAAACCGCAGGCATATACCAGCCGCTTAACGCAAGGCAAAGCATACCGCCGTAATAAAAGAGAAGATTAAAAAATTTTCCGATCTTCCACTGTTTTTCATAGAAGTAGAGGAACAGGATAATTCCGTCGGATACGAAGAACAAAAATGCCCCCGCAGCGATCCAGGCGGTCCCCGATGCAAATTTGCAGGCGGCGGCAAGCAGCAGTCCCTTTGAAAACAGCAGCCCCACAAAAAAAGCATAGCAGAGCACGTAGGGCAGCATATCCTTTACATGCATCCCCTTAAGCCGAGTGAGGCCCCAGGTTACCGTAACCGCAGCAGACGGTATGATCAGATCCGTCCAATGAAAGGCCGACAGGTTCAGAAAACATACTATAAACAGGATATGGGCCATAAGAAAAGAAGCGAGTCCTCCCATCAGGAGCACGCGGCTGTCTTTGCCCTGGCACAGCGCCAGAAAGAAATCCCCCAGGAAGCAAAACAGAAAGGGAGGCAGCAGGCTGTATATAAAGGCGCTGTTTCCGCGCAGAGCGAGGCCGGCCAAAAGCAATGCGATGAAGCCGGCGCTGTTTGCACACTTTGCAGGAACATGCCATGCCTTCCAGCTCTTTCTATAGCAGGTTCCAATCAATATCAGAAACAATGCGAGATATACGGTTAGCAGGGCTGTTCTCATAGGGCCTCTCCTTTTTTGCGCATAATTTTCATCGCGCGGATCTCCTGTTTCGTTCCGGCATCCACGGAACAGGATTCCATAATCTTCTGCAGAGCCTTCTGATATGTCACATCATCCAGTCCATTATCCCCCCTTCGCAGATACTCCATCACCGGTCCGGGAAATTTTACAAAACAGACGGACACCGCCCAGGCAACAGCCATCCGAACATAATAGAAATCTGACTTTATGCCGTCAAGGGCGCACAGCACCTGTGGCAGATGAGCTTCATCCACATAGTAGTTCAGAAGCATCACCACAGCAAAGCGCACGGTATAAGGGCGTTCTGAGCGCAGGCATTCCGTGACAAATTCCCATACGGCTTCCGGTTCCCTGCGCGCGATTTTCAGGCTGCAGCAGAAGCTGTCGCATACGCTCCAGTTATCAATCTTCGGCAAAAATGCCCGAATGAACGGAAGAACCGTCTCAAAGGGCTCTTTCAGGCAGCCAATCACCATTCCCTGCAGCATGATCTCCTCATACGTGCCGTCCCATGCGTTCAAAAGGTACCCGGTGCCACGGCACCTGCACACCTTCCCGGCGATTTTTCTAAGCTTTGGCAGCCGCACACCCAGCACATGATCCACGCCGGGCATCAGGGATGAAGTAAATCTCTGAAATTCCGGTTCAGCCAGCTCCCTAAGGGTCTTCCTGATTTCTTCATTGGTCATAACACCCTCCCACGGCTTACTGCGCAGAAGCGTCCTGTTCAAAATAGTCCTTATAGTCCACTTCAATCTGCTTTTTCATCCGCTTCATACTGTAATAAAGATGTTCCTTTAAGGCTTCTTCCAGTCCGTCCTTATCTTTTCTCTCCAGCAGTTCAAACAGCAGCTTATGCTCTTTAATGATCCTTGTAAAGTCCGTCTCCGTCACGAAATCAAGCATCCTGAACCTGGTATAATGCAACTGCTGCGCCTGGATAATCTCCCAGAGTTTTCTCTTATCCGTGGCTTCAAACCATATAGCATGCAGTTTGGCATCCATCCGATAGAACTGTTCCGGTTCGAAATCCGCCTCCAAAATAAGCGCCTGCTGCTTGCGGATCATGTATCGGATATCCTCCATGATCATCGGGGTTGCCACATCTATAAAGTCACGCATCACCATGGTTTCCACCGCGACCCTCATATAGATAATCTGTCTGATATTGTTTAAATTCAGCAGCGTCACATAGGTGCCGCGGTATGGAATCGTATCCACAAAGCCCTGCTCCTGCAGCCTCCAGAGCGCATCTCTCACCGGGGTTCTGGATACCTGAAACCGTTCGCAGATTTCATTTTCGCTGATAGCTTGCCCTGGCTTTAATTCCAAATCCAGAATCTCCTGTTTTAATATTTCAAATACCATATGAGCCCGGTTTTTATAAGTTTTTTCTTCCATATGCTTCCTTTCCGGTGCCAAGCGCAGGGGACCAAACAGAATCCCGCTTGTGGGATTCTCCTATTGAATGAAATCTTTTTTATTACATAGGAGAGTTCGGAGAACTTTCCTATGTAAAAAAACGCGGGAACCCCTGCACCAAGCGGGAGTCCTCGCGTATCAGTTCTGCCCTGGCAGGTATCTGATTTATTTCGGCTGCTTGCCAATGTATGCCAGAATACCTCCGTCCACATAGAGGATATGGCCATTTACAAAGTTGGAAGCGTCGGATGCCAGGAACACCGCGGGTCCTGTCAGATCTTCCGGTTCTCCCCAGCGGGCAGCGGGAGTCTTGGAAATAATAAATTCATTGAAAGGCACGCCGGGCTGACGCAGCGGAGCGGTCTGAGGCGTAGCGATATATCCGGGCCCAATGCCGTTGCACTGGATGTTGAATTCGCCGTACTCGGAAGCAATGTTCTTGGTCAGCATCTTTAAGCCGCCTTTTGCAGCCGCATATGCGGAAACAGTTTCACGGCCCAGTTCGGACATCATGGAGCAGATGTTTATGATCTTGCCATGGCCCTTTTTGATCATGCTGGGAATAACAGCCTTGGATACGATAAAAGGTGCGTTCAGATCCACGTCGATTACCTGTCTGAATTCAGCAGCGGTCATATCGCACATCGGGATGCGCTTGATGATGCCGGCGTTGTTAACCAGGATATCGATTACGCCCACTTCCTTCTCCACTGTTGCTACAAATGCATTCACCGCTTCCTCATCGGTTACGTCGCATACATATCCGTGAGCGTCAATGCCCTCTTCCTTGTATGCAGCAAGCCCCTTGTTCACCAGCTCCTGCTTGATATCATTAAATACAATCGTTGCTCCGGCATTTGCCATGCCTTTCGCGATCGCAAAGCCGATGCCATAGGATGCGCCGGTTACCAGTGCAACCTTACCTTCAAGAGAAAAATTGCTTGTTAAATAATCGTTTGCCATAATCCTTACTCCTTTCGATCTCATCACCAGACGG
This sequence comes from Lachnotalea sp. AF33-28, assembly GCF_003477885.1. Classification (GTDB taxonomy): domain Bacteria; phylum Bacillota; class Clostridia; order Lachnospirales; family Lachnospiraceae; genus AF33-28. The sequence goes on along the minus strand of NZ_QUEE01000013.1, from coordinate 64,435 downwards.
TTGACGAATTGCGCGCTTTTCACGCACTTTTCCTTTATTATGTTTCCTGCGGACCGTTCGAAAAAGGGCCGCGCCTATTTGTATGCAACTTTTTAAAGTTGTATACAAGTTGCGATTTATGTATACATAATAGCACACCGTCCCTGATAATGCAACCTCTTTTTCAACGAAGTTTTTTGCGCATGGTGCAGGAGCTTTCTTCATAGCCGTTTCTGCTATACAGGCGCCGCGCACCGCTGTTATTTGACAGCACATTCAGCTCCAGATAGTCCAGATTATTTGCCCGGGCCCATGCTTGTACCGCATCCAGAAGCAGAGTTCCCGCTCCCCGGCCGCGGTACTTAGGCATCACCGCCAGATCCATCAGATACGCGTAATCATGTTTCACCAGACAGTCAAGAGGCGGTACTCTCTGCCGCTGCACCATCGCAAATCCGACCACGGCCTGCCCTTCTCTTGCCACAAAAACCTCCGAATCCCCGCTCTCCATCCTTCTTAACAGAAAGTCTCTGTCCGGCTGCCCCGGCGCGCAGTACTCCGGCTGCAGATTCGCCATCGCTTCATACAGCGTCCGATATACCTGACAGATTCCCCCGATCTCCTCTTTCCCCGCTGTTTTTATCTCCAACACCGCACCTCCTGATATTTATTTTAACGCGCGGTCAGGGCATGGCCTCTTCCAGGCGCTGCAGCGTTTCCATAAGCTTATCCACCTCGATAGGCTTGATCAGATAGCCGTCCATCCCCGCTTCATAGGCCTTTGCCCGGTCCTCTTCAAACGCGTTGGCCGACATAGCCACAATGGGCGTCCGGACAGCCGAATGCTTTTCCAGAGCGCGGATCTGCCTGGCGGCCTCAAGCCCGTCCATGACCGGCATGCGTATATCCATCAGAACAGCCAGATATTCACCCGCGGCCGCTTCCCGGCATTTGTCCACGGCAATCCGTCCGTTTTGCGCTTCTTCCACCACGACCCCCTGCATCTCGAGAAGAGCCCTGGCAATTTCACGGTTCATCTCATTGTCCTCTACCAGGAGTACCTTTCTCCCCTGGATATGATAGGTTCTGTTCTCGGCGCTGTGCCTGTTCAGTTTCAGACCGCACAGCGTGCTGCAGACCGAGGATGCGAACAACGGCTTCGCGATAAAATAATCGGCGCCTGCCTCTATGGCCTCCTTTTCGATATCGCTCCAGTCATAGGCCGAAATGATGATGATCATTGTATCTTTGCCGGCCAGCCTGCGGATCTGTCTGGTCGTTTCCACGCCGTCCATGTCCGGCATTTTCCAATCGATCAGGGCCAGATCAAAGGGACGCAATTCATTTATGGCTTTGCCCACCTCATCCACCGCTTTACGGCCGGAGTCCACCCATGTGGAAAACGCTCCGATGCCATCCAATATGTGCGCTGCCTGCTCGCCGACGATGCTGTCATCGTCCACCACCAGCACCCGGTTTCCTTTGAGCAGCTGCTTCTGTCCGCGGTGTTCTGCCGCAGAAACCGCCTCATCCACCAGTCTGAAAGGGATCGACAGCACAAACAGCGTTCCTTTTCCCCGCTCGCTGTCAACCGATATCGTGCCGCCCATCAGCCTCGTAAGATTATGAACGATGGACAGACCCAGGCCGCTGCCGGTCTGATTGCGCGCAACATCCAGGCTTTCCTGTTCAAAGGGCTTGTAGATCCGCTCCATAAACTCTCCGGATATCCCGATCCCCGTATCCTTTACCGTAAACTGCAGATAAGCGTACTGGTTCTCCCGTCTCTCTTCCATCACCTTTAGGGTGACCCTGCCTCCCTCCGGTGTAAATTTCAGGGCGTTGCCAAGCAGATTCATCAGTATCTGATTCAGGCGCAGGCTGTCGCCGCAGTAAAAGCGGTCCAGTGGTTCCGTGTGATATACTTCGAAACTTAACTTTCTTATATCAGCCTGGGGGTAGATAATCGAGGTCAGGCTGTTGATAAATTCCGTAAAGTCAAACTGTTCCTCCGTTAGCTCCATCTTGCCGCACTCAATTTTGGACATGTCCAGTATATCGTTGATCAGCGAAAGCAGGTAGCGGGAAGACGCATCGATCTTGCGGAAGCAGTCCAGCATGCGCTTGGGATCATCCGCCTTTAGCTGGCCTATGGTGCTCATGCCGATAATCGCATTCATCGGAGTACGGATATCATGGCTCATGCTGGACAGAAAATCCGACTTCGCCCGGTTGGCCGCTTCCGCTGCCGCCAGGGCATCGCGCAGCAGCTGTTCCTGACGTGATTTCTCTGCGTACTGCTCATCTAAAATGCGGTAAAGTATGATCGCCAGCTGATCGGTTCCATATGGATTTTCCACATGAACCACATGGGCGGAAACGCGGTGCCAGACGCCGTCATCCTCTGACTGCTCAACCTCCATATACAGCTCCTGATCGCTTGTAAGAAACCGTTTTTGTATCGCTTCTATAGAAAAAAAGCGGGCCAGCGACTCCTGATAGGTAGGCTTAATCGATCCTCGGACCTTTTCAACCATCCGGCTGTATGTGCCCCCGGACATATGCGCCGTTATAAAATTGGCAGGTGTTATGCTCGTAAAGCTGTCCTTGCTTAAATTCACGCTGATGATCATCGGGTACGCCGTATAAATTGCAGCCCTAAGTATACGGTTTTCCAGCAGCTGCTCCTGCTCCCGTTCCTTCTCCAGCAGCCTTTTCTCCGTGATATCGTTGAATACGGCCTGGATCACCTCATATCCGTCCGCATTGACCACCCGCTCCATATATACGCTCACATAACACAGAGAACCGTCCCTGCGGGTACCCTCCCTCTCATAGGAGATCGAACCGCCTTCCCCGGACAGCCTGTCCACGATTTCCGTGAAATGCTGCTTATCTTTCAAGAGCACCGAATCAAAAGGGGATACCATCCGGTCCCAGTACTCCTTCTCCTCATATCCGTATATCTCCCATGCCCTGCGGTTCGCATGAATGATCCGATGCTCCGGCCCTGTGGTAAACTGGATAATGCCGCACGGCACAGTGTTGTATAGCTGTGTCAGAAACGCCGCCTGCTGCGCCACCTCCCGGTTCGCCGCCAACAGCTCGCTCTCCTGCGTTTTTCTTGCCGTGATGTCAGTGATGAAGCAGGAAAGAATGCCGGCGCCGTTCTCATCCTTTATCATCTTGCCCACATCCATTACCCAGAGAATCTCTCCGTCACTGCGCATGATACGATATTCCGCCGAATAAGCGCCTCCGGCTGCAAGGCTTTCCTTCACGTTACGACACATGGTCTCATAATCTTCTTCTGACACAACGCTGCGAAACCACCCTCCGGACTGTTCCATATACCCGCGCATATCCTGATATCCTAACAGCCGGCACAGGCCTTCGCTGATCCATTTCACCGTAAAATTTTCGTCCGGACAGATCATCGCCATACCTCCGGGCAGCTGCGACAGCATCAGATCGATCTGCCGTTCCTGAAGATCCAGCTGTTCCTGCAGCCTTTTATATGCATTGGAAGCAGCTTCCACAGGAAACAGCTCATCCTTCCGCAGCGCTTTATAGGCTACAGAATTATGTATATGAACCGTTTTCAGCTGTCCCTGTATTCTTACAAAGATGAACGTAACACGCTGGCATTCTTTAAGGCTCATTCCTGTGCCTTCCTTTGCCTGTATCATGCTGCAGGCCTCGCACAGATAACAGTCCGTCCCCAACGGACGCACCACATACCATTCATCCCACATATCAAAGGGGATCATGTCATCTTTTCCTGCCAAAAACTGTGCCTTCACTGCATCGCGCCCCTCAGCATGCTGTGCCTCTCCCGCCCCAAGCCAGACAATATCCTGTGCAAAGCTGTCAAACAGCGGTTCCATACAGTTGTCACAGAAATAGCTGCGAAGGATATCCTCCGCAAAACGTATTACTTCCTCTTTCTCTTTTATCGTCAAAATATTTTACCTCCACCCAGAAAGCCCAGCAGATCGTCCATATGAAATACCTTGTCCCGTATAAGCGCGCGCTCCAGATACGCCAGATTGCGGTCTGAGTGCTCGACTTCTCTGGAACAGCGGGCCCGTATGTTCCAGTATGATCCTGGCAGCCTCTGCACAGGAAAGGGACAGGGACAGTTCCACGACCCCCTCATATTCCTCTCTGTGACGGGGATAATCCCGGCAGGTGCCACAGAGCATGGAAGGCCCCGCTTCCGTATAGATATCGCAGAGCCCCTGCTCGTTGAGCATTACGCAGCTGCCCTGATACTGACAGAAACATCCGTTCTCCCAGTCCACCGAATTTTTCAGCCGATTTGCGAATGGGCCCTCCAGATTGCTGTATTTTTTCAGCGTTTCCGCATCTATGCTGATCTGCCAGCCTTTGCAGCAGCTGTCCGGACAGTTTTTGTCCAGGCATCGAAATTCTCCGTAATACTCCGGCATTATATACTTCATCGCAGTTTTTTCCCCGTCCATGATCTTTGTCTTAGTACAAACTATCAGTTCTTAGGTAACCGTGAATAATAACTATCAGCTAATATTATAGCAGATTTTTCACCGTATATATAGTTTTTCTTACAAACTTATAAAGACAGGAATGTTCACAGCCGTAAAAAAATATAATGAAAATAAATGATATCTGCGCATATATACGCGGGCAGGAGCAATATGAAGAAACGTATTCCTATCAAGAAATGCATCAAGGTCGCGCTGTTTCTGATGCTGGCCTTCTGTGTGGGGTATTCCGCCGCCATGGTGGTGGACCGCACACAGTCCAAGGCCGTACAGTCGAGCGCCGACGGCAACTGGGGGTTAAGCTTTCAGCAGGAGGGGCAGCCTCCGGTGGCTAACGCCGACGCCTCTTATCTGAAACAGTTTAACACCTACTATATCCGGGATACACAGGAAAAGGTGCTCTATCTGACCTTTGATGCCGGCTTTGAAAACGGAAACACACCGGCGATTCTGGACGCGCTGAAAAAGCACAACGCGCCGGCCACCTTTTTTATCGTGGGCAATTACATAGAAACCAGCCCGGATCTGGTAAAGAGGATGGTGGAGGAAGGGCATACGGTGGGAAACCACACGTACCATCATCCGGATATGTCCAAAATCTCCACAAAAGAGGCGTTTGAGAAGGAGCTCACCGATCTGGAGGCTCTGTATGAACAGACCGTGGGACAGCCGATGACCAAATTTTACAGGCCGCCTCAGGGCAAATACAGCGAGACAAATCTGCAGATGGCAAAGGACCTGGGATACAGCACGTTTTTCTGGAGCCTTGCCTATGTGGACTGGTATCAGGATAATCAGCCTACGAAGGAGCAGGCATTTGATAAGCTGCTGGGGAGAATCCATCCGGGAGCCATCGTGCTGCTGCACAGCACTTCTAAGACGAATGCGGATATACTGGATGAACTGCTGACCAAATGGGAGGAGATGGGGTACCAATTCCGGAGCCTGAACGAACTAACCGAGTAGATGGAAGGGAAAGGATCGGGAAGGGGCTGCGGTTCGGTTTCGGCCTGGGGGGGGCTGCTCCGGCGGGGGATCTGCCAAACGGTTTCGGCTCTAAGTCAGTCTAACGGGATTCAATTTCGCTAAATACAAGCCCAACATGAAGAACTCGCTGCCGCTCAAACAACCTTCATGTTGGGCTTAACGCGTAATTGAATTCCGTAAGACTGACTAAGAGCCTGCAAATGTTTGGCAGATCCCCCGCCGGAGCAGCCCCCCCCAGGCCGAAGCCGAACCGCAGCCCCTTCCCGATCCTTTCCCCTCTCTGCCATAGGTTTGATTGGAAAAAGAGTCCGATGTGTGTTTCGCTGGAATTGTTACATCGTTTGATTATGTTTTTCCTACCGCTGTTTTGTACTACTGTTTTCTACCGCTGGTTTCTACTGCTGCGATCAGGCGGAAGGCCTGTTCGGCGGCGGAGGCGAGGTTGTTATGGGCGGTGGCGGGGTCCATGGCTTCTTCCAGGGTGGTGACGGTGCGGAGAATGGGAAAATACGCGTCTATGCCGGCCTGGTTGCAGGCGGCTGCGCCGTCGGTCACGCTGCCTGCAAAGGCGATGACCGGTTTGTGATGGCGGCGGGCGAGGGAGGCTACGCCGATGGGGGCTTTGCCCATGGCGGTCTGAGCATCCAGACGGCCTTCTCCTGTGATTACATAATCGGCGGTGCGGATGGCCTCTTCTATGTGTGTCTCTTCCAGGACGATTTTTACGCCGGATTCTAAAACGGCATCGGTGAAGGTTAGAAAGGCGAAGCCTAATCCGCCCGCTGCGCCGGTTCCCGGCTTATTACGGTCGGCTCTGGGGCTGATTTGCGAGGCCAGTCCGGCATAGTGCATCAGCCAGCGGTCCATGTCACGGATCATCCGGGCGTCGGCACCTTTCTGCGGGCCGAATATGGCGCTGCAGCCTTCTGGGCCGCACAGCGGATTGGTGACATCGCACGCGATGCGAAAGCTGCACTCTTTTAACTCGGGCAGCATGTTGGCTGTTCTGATCTCTGCGAGGTCTTTGAGGCCCTCCGCTCCGGGCGGGATCGGATTTCCGGCTTTATCCAGAAGCTCAAAACCCAGCGCCTGCAGCATGCCGGCTCCGCCGTCATTGGTGGCGCTGCCTCCAATACCGATGATGAAGCGCCTGCAGCCTCTCTTGATGGCATCTTTTATCGCTTCTCCCAGACCGTAGGTCGTGGTCTTTAAGGGATTGCGCTGATGCGCGGGGACGAGGGTGAGCCCGGCTGCTCCGGCCATTTCCAGCACGGCCGTCCTGTGATCCGGCAGTATGCCGTAGGGACAGGCCACGGGATCTCCCAGCGGGCCGGTGACTTTTGCGGTGTGCAGGCTGCCGTTCATCCCCTGTACCAGCGCTTCCACCGTTCCTTCTCCTCCGTCAGCCAGCGGATGTACCGATACTTCGGCATCTTTTACGGCTTTTAAGATCCCTTCCGCCGCTGCTTTCCCCGCTTCCAGCGACGTCAGGCTCCCTTTCATAGAATCGATTGCGATCACTGCTTTCATCTTTTATTTCCCCCTTGCTGTTTTCTTTACTGTTTTTTATAAATGGGAACCTATGGCCTATTGAGTAAAACGCACGCTTAGGATCGCACTGTTTTGTGCTAGCTGTGCTGAGACTATTGTAGCAGATACGTTCTGGAACGAATATGTCTTATGTAACATATTTTCTGTATTGATTTTAAGATATATTGTTATTTGGAATATGTGTTATAATATAAATCATGTAAGATCGGATTTTTTCAGAGGGAGGGATCTTGATGTTTGCGGATATACACAAGAACCTGGCGATGCAGATCGTGGAGGCGGTGCGGGAGGTCTGCGGGCTGCATATCAATTTTATCAATGCGTCAGGCATTATATTTGCCAGCACGGACAGTGCGAGGATCGGCGGCTTTCATGAGGTGGGATATCATGCTTTTCAGACGGGAAGCATGATTGAAGTGGCGGAGGATGATCCTGCGTCCGGAGTCTATAGGGGGGTGAATCTCCCGGTGTATCATGAGGGCCTGGTCATCGCTGTCATCGGCATCAGCGGGCCGCCGGAGGATGCGGTGAAATACGCCCATCTGGCAGAACGGATCACTCGCCTGCTGGTACGCGAACAGGAGCTAAACCATGACAGGCGCGTTTCTTCCGAGAAAAAAAGTGCACTGGTCAGCCTTCTTTCCACTGAAAGCCATGCAAATCCGGAGTTTCTGCGCAGCAGCCTTACGGAACTGCATATCCATCCCGACCGCGCGCTGCGCATGCTGCTGATCCGCTTTCGCACTGCCAGCGCACCCGGCTGTGAGGGAAGCCTGGAGCAGGGTGTCCTGCGGCTGTTTGATTCTGCAGGAATCGAACTGTATGCTTACCGCTATCCGAATGAATATGCCGCCGTGGCAGAGGATGGGCTGATTCAGGATAAGATGCCGCTGTTTCAGAAGTTTGCCGAAGAATACGGCGGCAGGCTTTGCATCGCCATCGGCAGCGCCGAATCGCTCGCCCGCAGCTTCCGCTCCCTCAAAACCGCACAAACCGCCTTGAAAAGCGCATTGGCCGGCACATCCGCCCTGGCCGTATATGATGAGCTGACGCTGGAGCTGCTGCTTGGCAATGTGGCGCCGGACATTCAGGCGGAATATCAGAGAAAGGTCCTCCGGGGCCTGTCCCCGGAAGACCTTTCTCTGCTGCGGGTCTACTATGAAGAGGATATGTCGCTGACGGCCACCGGCAGGCGTCTGTTTATGCATAAAAATACCCTTCAATATAAACTGGACCGCATTTACCGCCTCTGCGGCCTGAATCCCCGGCGATTTCAGGACGCGCTGCTTATCTGTCTCGGGTTAAAGCTTTCCTGAAAAAGGATCCGCTCGCCGAATTTTCCGCCTGCAGTGGGTACCTTTAGCGGCATACGGCGCCGGCCCATCACAGCAGCCCTTGCACGGTCTCACAGAAGCCCTTATATGCGTCCGGATCGATCAGCGCGTCCATCTCCCCGGGCGAAGCATCCGCTGTCACAGTCCGACCGGAAAGATGAGCGGCATGTCTTAGGATGCAGTCGTATAATGCGCCAAGCCCCAGCTGTTCAAACGCCAGCAGGCTGGCGGGCAGGAGGTAAAAGATAGAAACCGTCTCTCCTTTTTCATCTGTCTTCACAGTCAGATGGAGCTCTTTGAGAAAACAGGTGCGGTCCGTCCGGCTGTCCGGGTCTCCTATGGCCAGCGAGAGTTCCCGGGCCATTTTTTTCAGATAGTACTGATAGAAATCGTCCTCATCCAGATCATAGAACATGCGCAGAAGCAGGGATTCCCAGTTCTTATTGCGCATGTTCAACTGATACATGTCCGCATGGCCGAACCCGATTTCACCGGGGGACCAGAACCGGCTCTCATATATGCTTTTACCAAACAGTTCCTGATAGAGAGATTCCTTTTCATCGCTCTCCCATCCGGAATATATTTTTGCCAGGCAAAACAGGCACAGCGGTACGCTGACCGGACAGTACCACCCCTCTCTGTATGTAAGGGCACCGTGTGAGCAAAGCCAGTCAAAAAGCTCCCTTCCGCCGTCCAGACGGTCAAAAAAACCGGTCACTTCCGTTTCCCTAAGATAAGGGGCGCCGTGATCCATAAAGAGCTGTGCCAGCAATGCCATGCTCTCCAGAGCGGTTGAAATCTGATCGGTTCCCCCGATCCGCGACAGCAGCAGCATATAGAAGATTCCCAGGTCTTCTATCAGAATCTGAAATTCTTCCAGAGTATCCAAGGAAAGCGAAAGCGTCTCTTCTTCGGCCAGCACCTCATAGATGTACCACGGCTTTTCATCCTCCAGTATCTCAAGCAGGCGCTCCTTCAATTCCATCCTTAAACCGCTGTTACGGATCCGGTCCGCCGCCCGCTGCCCGCCGTCTTCACACGCCTTCATGACGAGGTAGCTTTCAATCTTCTGCAGCGTCTCCAGATAGTCTGGATCCTTCAAATATTTACCGGCTTCAGATTCGCACATGCGGTGTACGTGAAACGCACTCCGGACAGGCGTTTCCGGCGTCAGAGGAATGTCCTGATATCCGGCCAGCTCCCGTACCTTCTCCTGCAGCTCCTGAGTATATTTAAGGCCGTGTTCCTCCAAAATCTGCGGGATCTCATCCAGCAGAATCCAGGACATGGTGTCGTATCTGTCGTCGCTGTTAAAATACCGGAGTGTCCAGAGAATCCTCTCTTCAATATTGCCAGACACAAGATCCTCCATGGGGCGTGACAGGACAATGCCCTTTTCTTTTATGGCATCCGCCAGCACTTTTGCCTGTCTAAATAGCAGAACATTATCAAGGTATATCTGATAGTTCTCCGCCGCATCCTTAAGGTCGAGAGAAAGCCCGCATTCCATAGCTCTAAGCGCCGTCTTTGGAAAGCGTTCCAGATCAAAGAAATCACATTCCCCACCGGCGGCCAGCCTGTGGCAGAATGCATCCAGCTTCTGCTGCAGAAATACCCCGAGCCGTTCTTCCCGCATGCGGTCATACAGCTCCAGAGTCCGGTCTAAATAAAACAGTTCATGCTCAAATTCCGGGTGGTTCTCATCATAATAATTTTCTCCGTTATATACGTGAATCAATGAGAGGCATCCGTAGGCCTCCATGCATTTATCCGCCAGAGCATGTTTCAGGCCCCCATCCAGTTTCTCAAGACTGCACTGTGAGAAAAAATCGATCTGATTAAAAGAAAAGCAGGCTTTTAATAGTATCGGTATGTATTCAGACGGACGTTCCCAGAGTACGCCAAAAAGCAGATCCTCGATCGCAGGATTGCGAAATACCATCACCTCCCAATCGGCATCTACCGGCAGGAACACCGATGCCACGGACTGTTTCGCCTCCGTCAGGCATTCGTAAAAGCTCTTTGTTACCCGCAGGGCCTGTTCGCTGCGGGCATAAATCTCATATGCCCTTTTCAGATCGTCCACATATGCTTCCCCGGAAAAGGAGAGCAGAAATAAAAGCAGCACCACGGTGTCTGTGCTAAGCTCCTTCGCCACCGACTTCCAGAATTCATACGGATATTCCATATAAACCGCGTATTCCTCCGCGTACTCCTCCGGACTCATCTCGCGCCAGTCCGCACTTTCCAGCATCATCGCGGCGATCCTCGGGTTAAATCCGCAGACATCTATGATTTCCTCCGCTCTCTCATAGATGCAGTGCATATAATCCCATGGCAGGTCCGATGCTTTCAGGTGGCTGAACATGATGGACAGCTTTTCTGCCGGCGTATAAGAATCCATCCCACAGGAAAGGCAAAAAGCGCTCAGATATGAGCCAAAGGCAGCATCCTGCGCCGTCTCCTTCTGCAGGATATAGTCCCTGGATGTAAGAATCAGCCTTTGGGATCTGCTGCTGCGGACAGCCTCCATGACCGCCTTTAATTTCTCCCGGTTACCGTTTCCCTCATATCGGGTGCTTCCCCAGAAATCGTCCAGCAGAAACACGGACGCATCCCGGTTTCCGTAAGAAGCAAAAACACTGTCCAGCGATGCGGTGCTGACAATCCGGCTCCGATCCCCACCGGCCTGCCGCAAAGCCAGCCTGCAGGCCAAAGCGGTCTTTCCGATGCCGGGATCGCCGCAGAGTATCAGCACATGCTGCTGATACTCTGCGGCGGCTTTCCTGTACAAAGCCGTTTCCACAAAGGTCTTCTCATATTCCTTAAGACGCTCTGCAAGCCAGGAATCCTCCGGCTCTAAAGGCAGTCTCTTTCGGTCCAGCAGGCACTGTTTATGAAACCGCTTAAGTATCTCCGTAAATTCATCGCTGCTTTCCGGCACCGGATCAAAGACAACCGACGCGGATTTGCTGCCGGAATCTTTCATCTCATACAGAATGGTCCTAAGGGCAGCGGGAGTCAGCAGATTATAATAGATGTCCGTCCGATACTCTTCGTCCACATATACGAGAAAATATCCGACGCCTCCGTCCTTAAAATAATGCTTCAGACGGATCTCCTCCACCCTGCAGGAAGGCCTGCAGCCCGCACGATTCGCGCTCATTCCCTTAATTTGAACAGGAATACGGAAATCAAAGGTCCGATTGCTCTGTGCAAAGGATTTGTACACTAAGATCTCTCCGTCCCACAAAAGGCTCTTATCGTTTCTTAGGAACTGCGGATCCGCGCAGCCGGACCGTCGCAGATAGTGCTCCAACGCGCTGACCGCCTCTTCCTCCACTTTTTTGGTAACCGCCATATGACTTCACTCCTATGCCTTGACCGCCCACCGAAGTTTGGCCGAACGGGCGCGGCTGTTTCTCGCGCACTCTTCTGCCGACGGCCGGATCACCTCATCCGCAATCTCACCGTATATACCCGCCTGTTTCAACCGCTTAAATGCCTTCTTGACAATTCGGTCTTCCCCTGAATGGAAGGTCAGTATGGCCGCCCGGCCGCCCGGAGCCAGAGCGTCCGGGAGCTTCTCCATAAACTGATCGAGCACTTCGTACTCCTGATTGATATCGATACGCAGCGCCTGAAAGGTCCGCTGGCAGGATTTCTTCACCGCCTCCTTCCGGTCTCTGGCCGGCAGAAAGCTAAGCGCGTTTTCGATCACCTGCCGAAGCCGGGTCGTGGTGGAGATTTCATTACCTTTTTTGATCTCGGAAGTCACCGCCCGGGCGATCTCTGCGGCATAGGGCTCATCCGCGTTCTCAGTCAGCATGCCCTGCAGCTCCTCCCGCGTGATATCCCGAAGGCGCTCTGCCGCGGATATGCCTTTCTCCGGATTCAGGCGCAGATCCAGAGGTCCTTCCGTCTTATAGGAAAAACCCCTGTCCGGATTATCGATCTGCATGGAAGATACTCCGAGATCTGCCAGCACAAAGTCAAACGGACCCGCCTGCGCGGCCACCTTGTCCACATATGCGAAATTCATCTGCAGAACTGTCAGCATGTCCGGGCCATATCCCAGATCCTCCAGGCGCTTTTTTGTCTTTGCCATTTCCAGCGAATCCACATCCAGCGCATAGATATGCCCCTGATGATCCAGGCATTCCAGCATCTTAAGCGTGTGCCCGCCATATCCAAGGGTAGCGTCCAGACCTTTTTCTCCCGGCTTTATCCGCAGTATTTCCAGTATTTCATTCACACAGATGGAAATATGCATTCCGACGGGAGTGCTGCCCTTTTGAATGACTTTTTCCACCGTTTCCGGGTACTTTTCCGGCTGCAGTTCTTTATACTTTTCTTTATAAGAGCGGGGGTGCGTGCCTTTATAGCGTGGGCGGCGCCTGTGCTCCTGATTATGATTTTCCATTTACGGCCTCCATATCATATGCGTTCTTCGGGATTTTCGACTGCGTCCCGCAGGACTGTTTACTGTCAATTATAGTATAAATGGAGGCGGCCCGCAATCACTATCTCTTCATCAGCATGAAACGTTACTGTTCACAGTTACCGAAAAATTCCCGCGTATGAGAGGGCAGGGTGTGAACAGTAACCATGAAACGAAAGCATCCCGCTCGCGGGATTCTCCGCTTGCGGCGGTTCGCTTTAGCGGCATTTTTCCTATTGAAGAACAAAAAAGCAGAGCCGCCCGAAGACATGTCTTCGCAGGCAGCGCCGCTTTTTTATTCAATCGGAATATTCGACCTATTGAGACAGCTGCAATATCACGCGTTCAGGATCCCGTCCACACTCTTCCCGCCGTTTTTCTCCATCCAGTCTTTTAAAAAGTCAGAAACGGCCCGGTCGATCATGGAGTTACTGACCATCGCATCGAGCACCGCGGCCGGCAGCGTCACAGAACAAGCTCCTGCAACCACTGCTTCCATCACCTGTCCGCAGTTCTTAAAGCTGGCCGCGAGCACCTTACATGTGATTCCGTGCGCCCTGTACATCGACACGATATCCGTTACCACCTGTCTGCTGTCGATGGAGAGATTCTGCATGCGGTTATAATAAACCGCCGCATAATCCGCTCCGGCAAGCCCTGCGAGAAGGGCCTGCTCCCTGGTATAGATCGCGGTGGCCGTCACGCCGAACCCGCCTTTTTTCAGCTCACGTATGGCCTTTAACCCCTCCCGGTTCACCGGCACCTTAATGTAGGTATTTCTGCCGAATGCCCGGACCGCCGCCTCCGCCTCCGACACTATGCCTTCTGCCGTGTCTGCGGTGGCCTGCACGTGGAGGGGCAGGTCTCCTGCGGCCTGCTTCACCAGCTCCATCTGCTCGCGGAATCCTCTTTCTTCCTTTGCCAGTATCGAAGGATTCGTTGTGATTCCGGTCAGCGGATAGTATTCCCTGCATCTTTTGATTTCATTTATATTGGCTGTATCCAGCAATAATTCCATAGTACCGCCTGTTGTCCTTTCCTCGTCTTCAGATGATTTTTAACCCTTGATCGCACCGATCATAACGCCCTTTACGAAATACTTCTGGACAAATGGATAGATGCAGAGCACCGGCAGGGTGGATACGATAATGGCGCTGTACTTGATGGTCTGTGCCAGATAGATCTTTTTCTGCAGCAGCTCCGGATTCAGATTCTGCGTCTGGCTCACATTGCCCACCGTATTGGTCACCAAAAGGTTTCTTAGGAAGGTCTGCAGCGGCAGCAGGTTCTTGTCATTGACATAGATCAGGGCGCTGAAGAAGTCGTTCCAGTGGCCCACCATATAGTACAGGGCGATCACCGCGATGACCGGTTTGGACAGGGGGAGCACCACCTTGACCAGATACTGCACAGGCCCTGCGCCGTCCAGCGTCGCCGCCTCTTCCAGACTGTCGGGTATGCTGTTGACAAAATAGCTTCTCATAATGATCATGTTGTAAACGGAAAGGCAGCCAGGTATCATCATGGCCCAAACGGTGTCGATCATATGCAGGTTTTTGACCACCAGGTAGCTGGGGATCAGACCGCCGCCGAAATACATCGTGATCATGCAGAGCACCATTAGGATATTCTTGGGCATAAATTTCTTGCGGGACAGCGGATAGGCCATACAGACGGTCATAAACAGGTTGATGACCGTTCCCACTACGGTATAAAAGATCGTATTGCGGTAACCGATCCAAATCTCCTTGTATTTCAGGATCTCAGTATAGGAATCGATGGAAAAACCTTTGGGAAACAGGATAACATTTCCCCGCCACACCTCTCCCGGATCGCTGAAAGAAGCGATGACCACAAACCACAGCGGCCAGGCAAATATGAAAAACAGCAGGATCATGATAACGACGTTGGCCACATCAAACGTCTTATCCGCGCTGATCAGCTTTTTATGCGCCTTATTCGCGGCCCTTTTCTCGATATTCTTCTCCATTTTTATCACTCCTCCTACCACAGGCTCTCATTTGTTGTCCGCTTGGCGATCATATTTGCCGAAATCAGCAAGAACATATTGATCAGAGAGTTGAACAGTCCGACTGCAGTGGAATAGCCGTAGTCGTTGTCCACCAGACCGACCCGATACACATAGGTGGATAAAACGTCGGATGAGCTCATATTCAGCTGGTTCTGCAGCAGGAATACCTTTTCAAAACCTACGCTCATCAGAGAACCGATCTGCAGGATCAACAGCATAATGATGGTCGGTTTAATCGACGGAAGATCCACATGAAAAATTCTCTGAAGCTTGGAAGCCCCGTCCACAATCGCCGCCTCATGAAGCTGATAATCCACGCCAGACAGTGCCGCGATATAAATGATGGAAGCCCAGCCCATGCCCTGCCATACGCTGCTCCACACATAGATGGACTTAAAGTACTTGGCTTCGCCCATGAAGTTCATCGCTTCAAAACCCAGCAGCTCAAGAACTTTATTGATAACACCGGTATTGGGATCCAGAAAAATGATAATCATACCGCTCATTACAACTGTGGATATAAAGTAGGGAGCATAGGACAGCATCTGTATGGTCTTTTTGAATTTTTTCATCCGAAGATAATTGAGCATCAGTGCAAAAATGATCGGAATCGGGAATCCAACCACCAGGCTGTAGACATTGATCAGGATAGTGTTTTTTAATAGCATCACAAATTTATAACTTTTGAAAAAACGTTTGAAATTATAAAGCCCAACCCACGGGCTGCCCCATATTCCATCCGAGACCCTGTATTCCTTAAAGGCCAACTGTATACCGGTCATCGGTATATAACAGAATATGATCAGATAGGTTACCGGAATCAGTACCATCAGGTACAGGGACCAGTTGCCTTTAAAATCCTTAAGCAGGCGGTCGCCGAAGCTTCTTTGGGGCACCGCGGCCAGCAGCCCGCCATTCTGTGCCGCACCCTTTCCTTTCTTATCTCTCTTCATGTTTCCCTCCCGCTTTTCTTCCCGCATCCGGCACATCCTTAAAACCGGCAGGCAGGTCAATGTAAGCTTATTGCTTTAAAGATCTTCCGCGCGCAGGTAACTGCCCGCGCACGGAAGATCAGATACACTTCAATCAGTATGTCTAACACTTTTTTCCATTATTTATTTCTATGGTACGCATCGTTGTAAATCTGGCCATATTCAGCGCCGCCCATGGAATCGAGCTGACTTAAGTAAGAATCCCATGTTTCATCCAGATTCTTCTTGCCTGTGGTAACTTCCGCCAGATATTCCATGATATAATCGGAAATATCGGTATTGATCTCCACGATTCTCTTGGACTCTTCTTCTGTGAGCTTCACAGACGGGAACGGCTGTGCACAGAGGCTGGAGATTCTCTTCTCTTCGCTGCTGCCGGATACATTGGTTTCATCGCGGTACTGATCGTTATAATAAGTCTGAGGCCATGCCATCGGGTTGTAAGCGGAGCCCTGCAGAGTGGTATTGTCTCTTACTGTAGACTCATCTTCACCGTACTCGGTGCCTGTGATATACTCCCATTTGCCGTCTTCTCTCCACTTCCAGGTCTTGTCTTCCACGCCCATAACAGAGAGGATACCGCCTTCTTCGCTGTAGAACTGATCCGCCCATGCGGCTGCGATTTCAGGATTCTTGCACTTGTCTGTGATCACCATAGCGCCTTCCGCAACACCTGCATCGGAGCTCACGCTGTTGTCGCCCCACGGAGTCATTACCATGTAATCATATCCTTCGCTTAATTCAGCACCTACAGTTTCACTGGGTGACCAGCTGTAGAAATATCCGTAGACATCGGAAGGTCCTTCTGCATACTGCTGATCGATGGTCTTGGAGAAGCAGTCCTTATCCAGCAGGCCTTCTTCATAGAATTTAGCCAGCCAGGAAAGGAATTCTTTGTAAGTATCTGTTCTTGCTACATAATCAATTGTGTCTGTTGCAGGATCAAGCACGCAGAAGGTGTTAAAATCCATAGCCATCATGTACTGGAAGAGATAGATCGGAGGCACGGAGTTGTTCGCTTCAAAGGGGATTTCATCCGCTTTGCCGTTGCCGTTGGGATCATTTTCCTTAAATGCCTTCAGCACCTGATAAAGTTCTTCCATATTGGTGGGCTCTTTCATGCCAACCGCATCCAGCCAGCGCATGTTCTGCCATAACAGAATGGTCGCAGGAGACTTGCGGCTCAATGTAGGAAGGGAATAGATGTTGCCGTCTGAAGAAGTGATGTACTGCCATGCATTTCTCTCATCCAGCAGTTTCTTAAGGTTGGGCATATACTGGTCAATCAGGTCGTTTAACGGAATCAGCACACCCTGGAAACCGTATTTCTCAATCTCATTGTGGGTGATAAAGGATTTAAACAGCACATCCGGATAATCCCCAGAGGAAAGGAGCAGTCCTCTCTTCTCGCCCAGATCTGCAGCGAGACAGGATGTAACATCCCATTTTACATTGGTGTTTTGTTCCGCTACCTGGAATGCCAGAACATCCGGCAGCTCCGCTCCCGTGTAGCCTGCGGATACCGCGAACATGCTCATGGTAACCGGATCGGCCAGAGGGAATGTAATTCCTGCCGCTTCTGCAGCCGTAGTTGTTTCAGTTGGAGCTTCTGTTCCTGCGTTTTCCGTGGGCTTCGCTTCAGCCGTGGTGGTAGGAGCTTCTGTCGTTGTCTCTGCCGGTTTGCCGGAGCAGCCCATAAGGGAGCCGATCAGAACCAGTGCCAGCGTTGTTGCCAGAATCCTGTTGTGTCTCTTTCTCATATAGTTTCCTCCTTTTTATTTGCGGCCGCCGGCGTAACGCCGATGGCCTGCGCACATTGTGCGCTTATTTTAAATAACTGCAGTTTCCGGTGGATTCTTCCTTCACTGCAATTTGTGGAACCTGAATAAATAAACTGCCTCCTGCGGGACTTCCGTCCGGAACAGATTGCCGCGCCCTATAAGGCTGCTCTGTTCAAACTCATGTTCCCTGTCCGTGCGGTAAAGCTCCGCTTCGATCCCGCCTTCCTCCCATCCCGATATCCCTTTTACAGCGATATCCAAAGGAATGCTTTTACCTGTCAGATTTATAAACAGCAGCGCGCCCTGTTCCCCGTCTCCGGCAGCCACACGGTAAATCCCGTCCGCCCCGCCTTCCACTCTCACCTGATGTTTCAACCGGTAGAGCTCATTGAAACAGACAAACGCGTAATACGCTTTGAAGACGCTTTTATCGATAGGATTGAACAGCCCGCAGTAGCTGCTGCCCACCCATGCGTCATAGTACATGCAGGCATCGATCGGCGTATCCTGCAGTGCGCACATCATGCCGGCAATCCTGGCCGCATCCTCCGCCGTGCCCCGAAGTGCCGGGCCCGCATTCCATTCATTAAAGATCAGTTCAGTCTCCCGAAGGCCGTATCTGTCAAGTTGTTCCCTCGCATAGCCCGCATACATCACGTTGTCCGCGATATCCGCGTAGCTGTGAAAGGAAAAGAAATCCAGCGGGCAGGAATGCTCCGCCGATGTGATATAGTCCAGGTACTTATGAAAAAACTCCACAAAATACCCGACTCTCGAAGAGGAATGGGCGGTTTCCGAATAATCCGCAGCGCTTAAGGCATAAAATCCGCAGCTGGCATACCCTCCGATCTTGATCTCGGGGAAAGTCTGCTTTAAATAGCGGGATGCCGTTTCATACAGGGCGAAATACTGTTCCATCGTCCCCTTCCACATGGGATTTTCTTCCGGATCAGGCATGTTGTCAGGCTCATTCCAGATCTCCCAATAGCGGATATTGTAATGAAATCCGTTCCCCCAGCCTCTGTTGTAATGCTTTATAATCCCCTCGCAGATCCTGGCCCATTTCAGATTGTCTTTGGGCGGATAGATGTTGTAGGCTTTGATGTACTGAAGATTTTCTATGGAGCAGCCCAGCCGGTAAAAGGGTTCCATCCCATACTTTACCAGTTCCTCCATCAGTCGGTCGGTAAATGCGAAATCATAGCTTTCAATCTTCTCCGGATCCGCGTTAAAGTCCGGAAATACATTTGCGATATCAACATAATGGGCGCCGCCCCAATCGCCTCCCGTATCATGGAGCCTGGAAAACGGGATTCCCGCCTCCTTCATCTTCTGGAACAGACCGGGATTTCCATAGTCTTTCGGGACAAAGGGCGCATTGTTCACGCCGTGCATGGGCTTAATTTCTCCGCAGATATTCTTATAGTCTATTGTGATGTCCATCCCTGTCCCCTCCTTTCTAATGTCACGAGCCGCAGGTTTATGACCTGCGAGCACTTCCGTGTGCTTCCTGTTATTCTGTTTATGATTGCTTTCCGTTCTCCCGGTTCAGCCGCTCTCCGACGGCGCCTCCGGGATGGTTCAGTGCAAACTGCGCTTCCGTATAGCCGGTTTTTTCGATCACCGCGGCCTGCAGCGCATCAAAGATCGCGCACATCACCACAAAGCTGGTCGTCCCCTGGCTGTTGTAACGGTCCGTTTCACGGCCAACGCGCATCGGAAGCACCACCTGCGCCCCCCGCGCCAGTTCGGATTCCAGATTCTCCGTCACCGCAATGACATGGACCTTTTTCTTTAGTGCCGCCTGCAGCATGGGAAGCAGCTCCTGTGTCCCGCCTCCCCGGGAGGCCAGAAAGAGTACATCCCCCTCTTGGAGAAATCCCAGCCCGCCGTGACAGCCTTCGGACGGTGAAATAAAATGCGCAGGCCGGTCCGCACAGCAAAGCAGATGTGTCAGATGCCGACAGGCAATCCCGGTATGCCCGCATCCGCTGGCCGCTATCCTTTCGGCTTCTGCAACCAGTAAAACCGCCTGTTCAAGCGCCTCATAATCCATATAAGAGGCGATCTCATCTATGGCACAGGCTTCCGTGCACCAGGCCCTTTGGACCGTTTCTGTCAGCTCTTTCTCCATTTCCTGCAGTCATCTCCTTCGCCCGGTAATTCCTGTTATTTTCGATCATCCGCCGCCCTTCGGACGGCGCCTATCATTTCGTCAATCATGGCCGCCCGGTCGGCAGCCTTTATAATACCGCTGGAGGAACCGGTAGCCTGTGCTCCGTGGTAAATCACCCGGTAAACATCCTCTCCACAGGAGATTCCCGCGCCCTGCAGCACCAGTATATCCGGGTCTACGCTCTGCACCGCCTCCATGGAAGCTTTCACATAATCCATGCTTCCGGTCTGTCCGGTACCGATCAGCTCAGAGGGCTCCGCAACGATGATATCCGGATGCAGACACGCGATGGCCTTTGCCTCCGCGATGGTATCCGCACACACAATGGTGGCAAGCCCAATCCGCCGCGCCCGCTCGATTGTCTTTTGCAGCACCCCAAGGGTCAGTGGCCTCTCGCAGTGATTCAGCATGACGCCCACCGCGCCGGCAGCCATTACGGCTTCCGGAAGAATATCGGCCAGCCCCCTGCCGGGGGAAAGCGCGTCCATATGCGGCGCATAGACAAACAGCCTCTCGGTGGCTTCCGCCACCCGGCGGATCTCCATATAAGGCGTGGTAAAGATGATATCCACTCCATACTTTTCGGATGCTTTATCCGCGGCCAGAGCCAGGTCAAGGATGTCATCCCCGTAGAGATAGGATTTAGGACCTATCTCAAAGAAAGGAGGAACCGGCACATTTCTTCGTCCCATGGTTATCCCTCTCATTCCCCTACGATCATCACCTGCACCACGCGCTTGCGGGCACGGACCTGATCCCAGTCAATGAAATATGTATATCCGAACTCACCCAGATCCATCTTGCCGTCCTCAATGGCGATGCTCTCCGAACGTCCGAAGAAGCAGGAACGCAGATGCGCGTCCGTATTCAGGCTGGTCCAGGGGCCCGGTTCTCCCACGCTGTCGCCGAACTCCACATGCTTCGGGCCCGGATGCATATACTGATTTTCAACTCTGCAGGTCGGCACGAGTTTTTCCATGATGTTGCAGAGATCCTGCTGCAGATACTCCAGACCGAAATAAGTCTTGTCATGGGAGCATTCCTGAATCATCACGGAGCAGGTGGTATGATGGGAGTAGATGGTCACCATGCCGTTTGTAACACCGGATTTTTTCACGATTTCCGCAACCTGTTCCGTAATATTGTGGAAGGTCGGATGCAGGCCTTCGGACTGCACTTCGAATTTTTCTCTGTAAAATACCATTGTTTTGTCTCCTCTTTTTCTTTTTATGCAAATAAACTATTTGCTTCCTTTATTAATACCGAGGTCAGCAGATCGCCGCCCTCAGGCCCCACATTGGTGGATGCCGGTTCACTGCTGTAAGAACCGCCTAAAACAGCCGCGCGGGTGGGAAGATAATCCGCGTATCCGTTGCACAGCTGCACATGCAGGACTTTTCTTGCCCTGCAGGCCGCCCGTATGCGCAGCCCATACTCCACAAACAGTTCAAACGGCTGTGTCACAATCGCCGTATCCTGCAGCCGCAGCACATGCAGCTCGGCAGGATAAATACTTCCCTTCTGCTGCATCACATACCGATCTGCCACTCCCAGAGGACCGTACAGCTTCAGCTGATCCTCAATTTTCATCCGATTATGCCCATCGAACCGGTCACGGTATTCCTCAATGACTTTCTCCGCCTGTGCATATTCCGCCTCCGTCACGGTTCTAAGCGGAAGGTTCGCATGTACGATGCTGTGCCGGAACACAGGACGGTTATGCCTCATCTGTGCGGCCTGGCGGTATCCTCTCACGACTGCCTCCGCAATCCGTTCTCCGATATCCTCACAGCAGGCGCTCATATCAATGTTGCGGAATACCTCTCCGGCCTGAGCGCTCCACGCTTTAAGTTCCTCTCCGTTATCCTTGCTGATGCGGACCAGATCCAGCGGATTCTGATCACCCGCCGCTCCGCACAGCGGCAAGATAAAAATATCTCCGAGCTTTTCTCTGATATGTTTTCTGGCATAATGCCAGTAATCTGCCGATATAAAATAATGCAGCTCCATCACCTGAGCCGGGCAGGGGACATTGACCGCCGCTCCGGTGAGCTTTCCTTCTTCATCCCAGGTATACAGCACATTTACTGAATGGTCGACTGTTCCTTCAAACCGCAGGAAATCCTCTTTGGAACAGTCCCCATACATCCTGGCCTCTTCGCCGCTCTCAGTTGAAAATACCGGCCGGCGGTTAAATCCGACCACCGCATAATCCTGCGCGGTCCCCACGAACCCTTCACGGCGGCTCTCCCACGCATCCATGATCAGGCGTTCAATCCGCTCCGCCAGATAGTTCTTTCCTTCTTCTCCGCAGAGAATGTTATCCGGCGCCTTAGGTTCCTCAATCCGGTCACGGCCCATATGCCTGATCAGAGTCTCATTGCCCACCACACTGAAACGGCTGGAAGTATGGGTGTGTGTCGCACAAAGGCTCACCCTATCCGGATTCGGCCCACCTTTATCCGCCAGCCTGCGCCGTATCTCACCGGTCAGGAAATCCGGCACGGCCACCGTATCCATGGATACAAAAACAGCCTGCTCCTCCCCGTTTTCCAGCGCTATCGCGGAAGCGGTGATCGGATCGTGCACATATCTGCTGACTCTCACATACATCTGGCCGGCCAGGTAAACCGGTCTGTCCGGTGTTATGTCGGTGTAGGCCCAGCCTATCCGCATTTTTCTCTCCATCATTTCTCCTCATTTACAAAATCGCTGTCAGCCGCCGTATTTATGAAACATCGGTACAAGCGAATCATATAAGTCAATGTAAGCTGCAAAGGCGCTGTCGTAAACCGCCCTGTTTTCCTGTTTCGGCATAAACAAACGTCCGGCGCCGGAAAGCTTACGGGCGGCGCTGTCGATGTCGCAAAAGACACCCGCTCCCACACCGGCCAGGATCGCTGCGCCCAGACACGCACATTCCTTCTCCGGTATCGTCTCCACCTTTTTCCCGATGACATCCGCTTTGATCTGACACCAGATATCGCTCCCGGCTCCTCCTCCCATGGAGTAGATGCCGGATACCTTCTGCCCCAGCCCTTCAATCTGCTCCACATTGCGGCGCAGCATGTAGGCTACCGACTCCAGAATCGCTCTGGAGAAATGCTTTCTTTCATGTCCCAGCGTCATCCCGTAGAATACGCCCCTGGCCCGTGAATTGTATTCCGGATTGCTCGCACCGCTCAAATGCGGCAGCATCAGCAGCCCTTCGCTTCCGGCAGCCGTCTTCTCCGCTTCCCGGTCGATCAGCCTGTAGATATTCTCCCCATCCTGCATCTCCTTCTTAAGAAAACATCCGGCATACCATTTCAGCACCATTCCGGCCGTCTGGGACCATAAAAGTATCGTATATCTGCCTTTCACGGCATGGTTCTGACAGGTCAGCGGGAATCCCTCTCTATAAGGGATAAAATGTTCCAGATTGGCGCTCACCGCCAGGCAGGAACCGGTGGTCTCCGTCACCTCTCCAGGAAATATCTTTCCGGAGCCGACGGCTCCGCAGGTCTGGTCCAATGCGCCCGTCACGACCAGGGTGCCGGGTGCAAGCCCGGTTCCGTCCGCCGCCTGTTTCGTCACAGGTCCCACCGGCTGCCCACAGGCTTTTCTTATGGGGAGCTGGTTCTTCGTGATGCCCAGAAATCCGAGCATTTCTTCCCACCAACAATCCTGGTTGATATCGTACAGAAGGGACGAAGCCCAGAGGTTTTCCTCACAGACACAGCTTCCGGTAAGCCTAAAGATCAGATAATCCTCCAGCAGCATGTATTTCTGTGTCTTCATAAACACATCCGGCCGGTTCTTTCTAAGCCATAAAATCTTGGTCGCCGGCCAGGTGGCCGTCACATCCCCCTGCCCGCTCTTTTCGTATACCGCCCGCCTGCCGAAACGGGAACGGATCTCATCCGCTTCTTTTTCCGAACGGTTATCCAGCCATACGATGGCGTTCATAAGCGGCTGTCCGTCCTCATCCAGACAGATCAAGGTCTCTCCCTGGCTGCTGATGGAGAGCGCCAGAATCTCTTCAGGATTCACTTTGCTTTCCAGGATCAGCCGGTGAAGCAGCCTGCAAAACAGC
The DNA here is from genome assembly GCF_003477885.1 of Lachnotalea sp. AF33-28. Classification (GTDB taxonomy): domain Bacteria; phylum Bacillota; class Clostridia; order Lachnospirales; family Lachnospiraceae; genus AF33-28. The sequence goes on along the minus strand of NZ_QUEE01000013.1, from coordinate 40,564 downwards.
GTCCAGTAATTCTCCGCCTCATACTCCACCCAGCCGTTTTTCGGGGTGAGGAGGACATATTCCTCTTTTACAATATGTACGGCTGTTCCTTCTTCCGTAAAAAGCGCCATTTTAAAAGAAGTCGTACCCGCATCTATCCCCAGTAAGTAACGCGCCATATTTGTTCTCCTCCGATTTGTCCCGGTGCAATGACCGTGAACACATTCGGTCAGGCATCACAGGATTTCTATATCCGCCAGGCCGCACATAGTCCTGATCAGGTCTGCATGATTTCCATAACTTACAATGGTATGCTGCCCTCCGACCTTAGCCGCGAATTCCTCCACCGTACAGGAATCGGGATAAATTGCAAGGCTTGGCAGCTGCGGCGCCGGGGCATCCCATCCGCATTCCTCCCAGGCAGGCGGGCACTTCGCCTCTCCGGTGTAAAAGTGCATGCCGTATCTTCCCTTGCGGTAAAGGAGTCTGGAGCAGGTCACATATCCCGTTTTTACCTTTGATACATTTAACAGGGAGGAATTAAGCAGTCCAAAGGCCGCCGGCAGCATGGTCACCGGTCCCTCCGCCGCGGCTTCAGGTATAAAATCCGGAACGCCGGCCAGAAGATGATCTTTAAAAAACTCATAATATTCCAAGTAGGGAACGGTCTCTCCGACAGCGAATCCCAGCATCATCTGTGTGGCCGCCCCTAAAATATCGTTTTCCGGTATTACCTGCACTCCGTACATACGGTTCAGCAGCATAAACACCATGGCGGGCGGAAATCCGGCCAGTTTCTTCATGCCGTCCACATCCAGCAGCGTGACCGCATCAAAGCCTCTCTCCTCCACCTTCCTTCCGATAGCCAGCGCATAGCGGACGCCGCGTTCCACAGTTTCATCCACCTGGGAGGTCCTGTTTAAAATACGCCAGCTGACGTTTACATAGTCCTTCCATTTGTCCACTTCAGGCTGGGAGAGCTTATCCAGGTTCTGCACCATCTCCAGCATCTCAAACGGTTCCAGCTCAATGCCCAGCACCGACCGGAGGGACGTACCGTCGCACTGTGTTCCGTAAAGGAGCATATCCCGGTATCCCATGGAGCCGATCTTCGCTCCTCTCATTCTCTGCAGCGCATAGGATGCATTGACAAACGCCTGAATCCTGTCCGCCGGATCGCCCTGATCCATCGAACTGTATATGTAGGAATAACGGTATCCCATTTCTTCAAAAAGAGGCCTTAGCGCTGTGGTTCCGGCCTGATCCGCCGTGGTCACAATATGACCGTTCTCCGTCCAGCCGCACATTCCCCACAGCAGCATCGGAATATGGCGGAAACGGTCAACCGTACGGATCACCGCATGAGAAGGTATCCATCCGGCCACGCAGACGATCAGGCAGCAGATCTTTGCGCTTTCCAGCTTGCTGCCGGCGGCATCCGCCGTCTTATACTCCGGGTCATCCACCACGATACCCGCATCCTCCAGCTCTATATCCATATGGCGAAGCAGCTCCACCGCCCGGTCATGTTTCATCGCCAGACGCTCATACGGCGTATTCACTTCCCCAAAACAGATAAATCCTGCTTTTTTGATGTCTTTCATCTTCCCCTCCTGATTCCGAAGCTTTTCTCCCCCGCTTCTGTTGCTGCCTGCAGAGCCTGTTTTCTTTGTGCAATTTTATGCAATTTTCATCATCCAACGCTCATTTTTATTCTTTTAATATAGTTTTCTCAACCTTCCACCATGACTATATACCTTTTTTGCACATATGTCAATATATAATTGCATATTTTTTGCACATTATTTTTCTATGTTTTTCCCGTTTTTTGTAATAGCAGTGCAATTCATGCGCAATTGAGCTGTTTGGATGTAAATATACCTGATTCCGCCGGTTTTGATATTCTCTATGATCCAATCCGGATGCTGCAAATACTCCCCCTCAGGTATTTTATTCAAAAAATAAATATTTTTTTGCACAAATACTAGTGACTTTTTTCTGTTAATGGGCTATTATAAAGTTATATCATGCAATTTTGCATTCGGAATATACCAAATATCCTCGGTTTTGTCCCCGCATACCGCCCTTGCTGCGGATCGGGAAGCCGCGGAACAGGGGGTAGCCTATGATTACATTAAAGGAAATTGCCGGGATTGCCAATGTCAGTACATCTACCGCTTCACGCGCTCTGAACAATGATCCCAGAATCAGTCCGGAACAGCGCCTTAGGATTCAGAGAATTGCGGACGAACAGAATTATACAAAGCATAAAGCGCGTAGGATGGAAGGAAAGAAAGACAGTCTCTGGGAGGATGTGGGGATCATCGTACCGGAAATCAATTCCGGCTATTACTCCAATCTGGTCCACATCGCATCCGACCATTTTGCCAGGCAGCACTATTCCGTGCTGCTGCGCTTAAGCGGTTTTGATAAGGATACGCTGATACGTCACATACTGGGATTTGAAAAGACGGATATCCGCTGCCTGCTCATTGTAGCGGATGATGCGGAGCAGATCACCGAAGAAGTATATCAGGCCCTGCACCGCACCCGCATCCCCGCCATGTTTATCACCACGCAGTATAACCCGCACATGGATTACGACTCCATCTACGTGGATGAGACCAGGGGAATTCGGACGGGCGTGGAGTATCTGGCAAGCCGGGGTTATACCAGGATCGGTTTTATCGGTGAGGAAATGACGCGCGGCAGGCTGCTGGCATTCCGCCAGGTGATGCGCGAGATCGGGAATCCAATTATAGAAGAGTTTATCCGCATAAGCCCGTCCAGGGCGGAAGAAGGCGGATATGACTGCATGAAGCAGCTGCTTTTAATGCCCAAGCGTCCCGACGCGATCTTCGCCAGCTATGATCAGATGGCGGTCGGCGCGCTCAAAGCCATCGACGAAGAGGGGCTTAAGGTCCCGGACGATATCGCCATCATGGGCTTTGACAACATCATTATGTCCGGCTACATACACCGCGGGCTCACCACAATCGAAAACCCGCTGGAAGATATGATCAGCATCGCTGTGCGCGTACTGATGAGCCGCATGAAAAACGGCGATGCAGTTCCGCAGCAGATCGCTCTGAAGCCGGATCTGGTAATACGCGGAACCACTTAAAAACACTGCGGAACAAAACAGGGGCTGTCACACTGTGTGGCAGCCCCTGTTTTGAACCTCCTGTTTATTCGTGCAGCTTACTGTTTGCCCAGCCCGCATCAATCGCCGCGTTGCAATCCGCATCAATCGCCTCGGCTGCCTCCTGCGGCGTTATGGTTCCGGCAAGCAGTTCATGGATATGTATATAAAATATGTCACGCACCCCGCGCCAATTGGGATTGTTTGCGGTAAAATCCACTGTGTTGGCCATATTGGCAGTATAGGCCTCCTGCATAAAAATATGCCGGCTCACACGTTCCGCCGTAGCGTTGCTGGCCGGGATACCTATCTGTGCATAATTCATAAGTTCCTCGCTGGACATAAAATAGCGAAGGAAATCCTTGGCGATCCGCACCTTCTCCGGGTCCCCATTATCAAAGACCTCAAAGCCAGTGACAAACGATGTATTATAACCTTTCCCGTCCAGGCTGGGGAAATTGGCGATTCCTGCCGAGGTCATATCCTCATTGATCATCGTGGCGCTGTTTGCCATATGTATGGCAAGCTGGTTATTTGCGAACAGTGCGTTACAGTCAATTATCTCCATGTTCTCACAGCCGGGTGGGAAATACCCCTTTTTGTAGGATTCTGCAATCCATTGCAAAGCGGCGATGCCCTCCGCCGTGTTGATGTTAAAACGGCCGTTTTCATCAAAGAAGGCGCTGCCCTTGCTGCGCAGCAGTGTCATGATATGTGTGTCGCCCTGGTCATTCTTGGCGTACATCAGCATGGGGTAGGTCATCTCGGGAAGTTTTTCCGCTAATGCGGACAGGATGTGTTCCCACTCCTCGGGCGTCCAGCTCTGGATCGTATCATCCGCTCCAATGTACTCCGCCAGCCCGCACTGACGGAACAGGTCCTTGTTATAAATAAGCGTGTTTTGAAGGCTGTAATAGGGCAGCATATAAATCTTGCCGTCCACCTGGCTCATCTTCCAAAGTGTATCATCAACGTCGGCCCGTATTTCATCCGTGAGGATATCATCCAGCGGTACTACTCGGCCCGTATGAATATATCCTGCCATGTTGAAATATCCCTCAAATAAAACGTCCACAGCGTTATCCGTATCGAAGCACCCCGCGATATATTCGTCCTCCTCTGTGTAGCCGAATTTTATAACCTCTACCGTAACGTCATTGTCTGTATACTGAGCGGCGAACTCCTTGCCTGCCTGGATCAACACGTCATAAAAATCGGTAATGCCTGTATCAGCGTTGGCCACCGTCAGCGGAGGAAGCTTTACTATCAGCTTACTCGCTCTCTTCTCCGCTTCCCGGGGCGCGCATCCGGCCAGTGCCCCCAGGAATATAAACAGGGATATTCCTCCCATGAGAAGCCGTCTCCATTTTTTCATTTCTGCTCTCCTTTACTTTCCCATTCCAAGCTTCTGCATCAACTTGTTTACGTCAATCGGTTTAGCAATAAACCCGTTCATCCCGGCTTCCTGCGCCTGATCCTGATCTTCCCTGAATGTATTGGCTGTGCAGGCATAGATGAGCACTGTCTTTGCATCCGGGCGATTCAGTCTGCGGATGAGCTTTGTCGCCTCAAAGCCATTATACACGGGCATTTGCAAATCCATGAGGATAATATCAAACTCATATGGTGCCGATCTTTCAAACAGTTCGACAGCCTCGCCGCCATCCGCCGCACGGACTGCGGCAAAGCCCGATGTGTCCAGAATTTCCATGAGAATTTCCGCGTTCAGCTCATTATCCTCAGCAACTAAAATACGCAGTTTTTTCCCGCTGCTGCAAACTTTAAGCACGCTGTCAGCGGCCACCTCACCGACCGAATCTTTCCGGGCTGTCTCTGACGTCACACGAAAGGTAAAGCAGCTGCCCTTGCCCAGCCGGCTTGTTACGTCCAGCGTGCCGCCCATCTGCTTCGCAAGCAGGAAACTGATGGACATCCCAAGCCCGGTCCCCTGGCTGCCCTGGGAAATGCCGCTGTGTTCCTGGCTGAATGGGTCGAATATCTTCCGCCGGAATTCCTCGCTCATGCCGCAGCCGGTGTCCTCTACCTGATAGGTCGTCGATATTCTGCCGTCTTCGGCCGACTGGAACACCCGCATGATAACACGGCCGCCATCCGGCGTAAATTTGGCTGCATTTACCAGTATATTAACGAGGATCTGTTCGATCCTTATGTCGTCTCCCACAAGGTCGGAACAAATAATATCGGTTTCGACCCGGAAGTCAATCCTCTTATCCTCCATACGGCTGCGTATCAGGGATTCAGTCGTAGAGATCAGATCCTTGACGGAAAATGGCTTTGGCACCAGCACCATTTTGTCAGACTGCAATTTTGACATATCCAGAATATCGTTGACGAGGGAAAGCAGGTATTTTGCAGTTGAATCAGATTTTCTAAGATATTCCGCCAGCTTATCAGGATACTGTGTGTTCTGCTGCATCAGATGGTTTAAGCCAATAATTCCGTTGAGCGGCGTGCGGATCTCATGGCTCATATTTGAAAGAAACTCTCCGCGGGATTTCGCTTCCGCTTTTGCCGTTGCGGAGATCAGGGAAATACGGATAATTACAAGCGTCATCAGGCACAAAACGATCACGACGACCACAAGCATTACAGCTGTCATAAATACAAACTGCTGTGTCTGTTCACGGAACACTTCCCGGGGAACCGTCAAAACGATGCTCCATGTTGTGCCGGGCATTGGGATGAAGGATACCACCTGCGCTCCCTGATCCGAATAATTGAAGTGCAGCAGAAATTCTTCCTCCTGTCTCAGCCGGTCGATGATGTCCGAAATCTCCTGATCCGACAGGTTCGCTCGTTTCCGTAACTGGTCAAAGTAGTTGTCAATTTTCCCGATTCCCGCACTGCGGTCGCGGTTCACGACGTAATTTCCGTCTATATCGATGATACCGGTGTAGCCTCTCCCGTCAAAACTGTCGATTTTCAGGCGCTCCGCCATCAGGCTGATCTTTGAAAAGCCTATGATCCCGATAAACCGGATGCCCTCCACCTCAAACGGCTCGCACAAGACACCATATACAAGACTTTCTGTGATTGCTTCCAACACATCCACATTGTCATAACGCATGACAATTTTCTGCTGACCCGAGAGCAAAGGCATCACGTACTCCTTTTCACTTTCATTTTTTACCACATTTGCGCCGGAGTATGTATTCCCATTGGAATCAACTAAATAAATCGTATTGAATATATTGGAAATTTGCTCCAAATTTAAGCGGCCGCAAATTTCCTGTATAGTGCCGCACCGGCTTGCCATAGTTCTGATGTAAACCGCGGATAGTGAATCCCACGAGCTCTCCAGTTCACTTTGGATGTTCTGCATATCATGTCTGGATAATTCCTGCATCGATGCGACAACCGAAGCATCTGTCGTTTTGGTAAGCTGATTTATATAAATGAAAGCCACCAGCGATAATGCGACTAACGTTGCAGAAACAAAAGCAGCAGCCCGGTTCTTATTTCCTCTTTTCATAACGTCCTCCATTCCCCTGGAATTCTCCGCTATTCTTAATCAAGCTTCGTCGTATCTCTTTTGCCAGTTATGTCGAGGAAAGGAAACGGCGGTATGTATATTTATATAAAAGCAGTATACCAAGATATAACAATATTAACAAGCATTCGACATGAATCTTTTTCATATGAAGTAACAGTTCAGCATCCGTGTGACAAAAGATATCGCTCCATGATCTTAGACCAGTTCTCCGCAATCCTGCCGATCCCCTCCTGACTCGGATGTATGAGATCCTGGGAGATGAAAGCCGGATCATTGAGCAGTTTCAGGCCGTCAGTGAACACAAGCCTCCCGTCCGCATATTTTTTTACAATGCCACGAAAGATCTCTGCCTTTTTCTGAAATTCCCGGCCGCCGTTGAAGCGGAAGATATCGGTGGCAAAGACAGGACGCCCATCAGCGGATAGTATATCCACGAAATCTCTCACGCGGCATTCAAACTGTGCCGTATCGAAATCTCCGTACAGCATATTGATGCCCATCTCCACGGAGGCAAAATCCCAGTCCTTCCGGCTCACAATATACTCCGCCATCTCCCTTTCCAGATACGCGCTGCCCGCATATCCCAGATTCAGATAATCGCAGCCCAGCCTGCGGGCGATTTGAAAGGGATAAGAACAGGGCGCGGCCAGCGCAAGGCTTCCGTGGGTGATGGAGGAACCGTAGGCCAGATATGTCTTCTCCGGCACATCCTGCGGTGCGGGAGGCTCCACCTCCCCCTCGATATCCACAAAAAAGCACTTCCCGTATGGCAGGATCACACGCACCACCTCCGGCTGAAAGGGAAGGCCGCATTCCTCTGTAAGGCTTTCCAGGAGTTTCACATCCTGCGGTCTGGGAACGGATATCCTGGTGTCCTCTGTCCCTACTGTCTTGGACGAATGCTGCCACCCTCCCTGAAAAGAGCCGTAATAGATATATGCCGTCAAAGCCTCGCTGCTCTCCTCTGCCCGAAGCGTCAGCACCGCCTCCTCCGACTTCACCTTAAACCGCAGCTCCACACCGGTGCAGTTAAAGCTGACCTGATCCCTGGCCCCTTCGTTGAGTTTCAGCCGGACGGAATCAGGGACGCGCTGCATGGTATAGCCTTTCTCTGTCTTTACAAGTGTATCGGTGTTATGAAAATCTATTTTCCTGAATATCATAGGTTCATTCCTCCCCCGCTTCGGACGCCGCAGCCCATGTCTTCCAGTGTTCCAGGAAGGATTCCAGCGCTCCATCCTGAGTGTAGCAAAAATCCTCCCATTCCGCCAGCATATCCCCGAATTTATCTTCCGGAAACTGTTCTTCTCTGACGGCCGCTCCACAGATCCGTATCTGTTCCTCTTCTTCCAGACACATGATCTCCTTCATGGCGTAATACAGTTCCTGCCCGGCATTGTCTTTCATATCCGAAAACAGCTCGCCGGTTATGCGCAGCATTTCCGCAGCCTGTTCGCGGATCGTGCCGCCGGATTCTCCCATCCAGATATCAAAATTATAGAGTTCCAGCGTTTCATCGTATTCTTCTTCCAGGCGCATCAGCTGATGAAAGTACCTGCCGTAATCCGAGTATTTGCCTGCAGCCGCCTTTAGCCTGCCGCGCACAGCCTTTCTCTCGTCATCACTCATCATCCGTATCTCCTTTTCCTGTCAGTGTATCACATATATCCTTCCACAGCTTCTCAAGGGGCTGGTAAAGCCCGAGCGGCACAAGCAGATGCGCATCCGCCAGCCGGGCGATCCGAACGGGATATATCCCGTGTTTACCCCTTCTCTTTCCTCTGTTTATCAGCCCGTTCTCGGCAAGGAGCTCCATCTGCGCGTCTGTAAACTGATCCGGTACAAGATCAAACAGCCAGAAGTCGCAAACTACGGCTATCGCTTTAAAATAATCATCTCCTGATGACGAGCCTCCCAAGACATCCCCCTCCGGAGTAATCTCTATCAGAAGTTCTGTCTCGGATGCCAAATTCTCTATCACGTCCTCCCGGCCCGCCAATATCACTTTTCGGTACAGACGTTCCGCCAGAGGCTTTAGCACACCGGACTCAAATGACCGCGGGTCCAGCTCATGCAATGCATTTATGAGAAGCTCTTCCTCTTCTGATTTCCAGTACTTCCCTGTTTTGATCATCTGTTTTTGCAGCGCACTCCCACACATGCCTCCGCCCTGTGCGGTATCCACATCCTCTGCCCAGATACCCTTATAGATATACATTCTGTCCTCTTTCGGCAGAAGGCCAAGCTGATCACCGTATACGCAGAACGACAGCAGCGTATTAGCAAGCCGGTACCAGTGATGGCAGTGTATAAACACGTCCGAATCGGTCAGGCGTTTCACCTGTTCCTCTTTCCAGACCCAGAATTCCGGATAGCAGGCTTCCAGTTCCTTTTCCGACCAGATGCCCTCCTCATTCACGCTCAAATCAAGGCTTAAAAAGAGCCGATACAGTTCGCCGTCACTTTGTCCTGCCGAATCCTCTATATAACGGGCCACCGACTTAAAACTGTCCGCCAGGCGGTCCGGCAGGCTGCCAGTCCGGGAAACATAAGCGCACAGAAAATTCAGCGACTGCTCATCATACATAAAACGGCTCCATAAAAGGTCATCCCTTCCTTCAAGCAAAACCGACTGCACCTGTTCCGACGGTTCGTTGCAGATCAGCCATTCTTCAGGCTCTGAAACATCGGCGGGCAGGATTTCCTCCAGATAGCTTTCTTTAAATTCGCTGTAAACATCCTCGACCGTTCTCTCCCTGCCCCCGCGCCTTATTTCCTCCCCGTTCTTAGGATCTTCCTCCTTCTCATTCGCTTCCAGCCAGCGTTCATACCGCTTAACCGACTTCTCAATGGCCGGATCCGGGACAAGTCCGAACTGCTCACAGTCGTCCTCATATGCGGCTTCCCAAAGGATGAACCGCACCATATCCCCTTTCACTGCCGATAGACACAGGTTGGCCTGATAGTATTTCCGCAGATAATTCCCGATTGTTTCCCGATGTTCCTCTATGTACCGCTTCCACAGATCCGGATACCGGTCTTCAAACGCTCCGGCGTCCAGACTAAGCCTGTTTTTCATAAGGCTTCTGGTGTAGACATCGATCATCCGGTTGATATCGTCATTAAGCCCCTCTTCATATACATGCACCGCGACCCGGGGAAACATCCGTATATTTTCCCCAAGCGCCGATTCGGGATACCGCTCCATGGACTCTTCGACGGATTGAAACACCCGTGAAAACCAGCTCCCAAGCGTTTGACAGCTGCCTGCTTTATAGAGCAGCAAAAGCTGAAAGGGACGTCCGAATCTTAACTCTCCGCACTCGTTTAATGTATGGTAGTTCCGGTCATACCGGTCCCGTTCTTCGCGTTCGGACAGTACCGCCGCATATTTGTCATAAAATGAAACGGCTTCGGTGTCAATGAGCGCAGCCGCCCGCTCCATAACGGCTCCGTACAGCCCGTCCGTATCCTCCATATCGTATAAAAGCTTTAAATATTCCACGCACTGCGAAAAGTACAGGCAGCTGTTTAGGAGAATACCGCTGTACTGTTTGAGATTGGCCCTGATATATCCGAGAATAAAGTCCTTCACGGACGGATTCTGACAGGTTACGGTGATAAGAGGGTTCACCCGGTTATATAAATCCGTTCGAATCACAGTTTTCTCCAGCTCCGCCGCCACATCCGAAAATTCTTTCCACTCCAGTTCCTTATCCTGGTCCTTCATCACCTGATGATAGCAGTCCCGCAGAAGCTCCAGTTCAACCGGAAGAGGCATCACCGCCAGGATGAGCATCACCGCTCTGGCCTCCTGTGAAAGGTCGGCATAGATCTTCTCCCAGAAATCAACGGGGCACTCCAGATACTGAAAGAATTTTTCAACGCAGAGCGACGGCGCATCCTCCGGCCGGATTGTTTTGGTATACAGCTCTATAATGCGCGGATTGTAGTTGGAAGAAAGGATCACCTGTCTGCCGGCCTTTAACAGCGCATTGACCTGTCCCCAGGTAAGTGCAGAATTGCGCAGATGTCCAAAATAGATTCTCAGCCTGTCCGTACGGGAGTACTGTTCGATGCGGCATTCCAGACCCTCTGTTTCCACAATCCTGCGGAAATCTTCGTTCTGTTTTAATCCCTGCTCCAAAACATATTCTCTCGTTGTCAGGATCAGGATGCAGTCCCGGCTCCTGCGCACATCCTCTATGAACGCAGCCAGCGCTTTCACATCCAGCCCGTTTCCGAAGCGGTCAAAGCCGTTGCTTCCCCAGAAATCGTCAAAGACAATCACCTTTTTTCCCGGCAGGCTCCGGGCGGTATATAAATCTTCCACCCTTGACGCATAAAAGCAGGATTCAAACTCATATCTGGCGCAAAAATACAGCGCCGCCTGATTCGCGAGAGTCGTCTTTCCGGCTCCCGGCTCCCCCGACAGGATCAGCACCCGGCTCCTCTTAAGCTGATTTACAGCCTTCTCATAGACTTCTGTTTCCACAAAAAGCTGTGCCTTTTCAACCGCATCCGCGAGCCTGATCCGGGACTGCTCCGCCAGGCGGGTGTTCACGGTCTCAAACAGGATCCTCTGCAGGGTTTTCGTATTCTGTATCCACAGTTTGAAATATTTTTCTTCCACCGCCCGGTATCCTAAATCCGGGCCGCTAAGCCAGTTGTTTAAGTCCCGCGCGGTAATGATGTCTTCGGGATTTAAGATATACGGATCAAACAGTTTGATAACAGCGGATTTTTTCTCCGGCAGCAGATCGTCGGCAATGGCCAGGATATACCGGTCCGTCCGAATGCCGTACTGTGCGAGCCGGTCAAGCTTCTCCCGCTCCTCCTTCATCCTGGCAAGCAGTTTCCCATTTGAATTTTTAAGGCGTTTTGCCTGAAAGATGACCGTACGGCCGTCCTGCAGCACGCACCTTCCGTCAATTCCAAGATCTCTTCCCTCCGCAAAGGATTCAAAGAGAAGCCCTGTCTTCACCTGGACCATATCCCGTGCAAAGTCCTGAAATTCCAGCGGTTCAAAAATGCGGTAAAAATCGTACTCGTTCATTCTTTTTGGTACCTTTCGCTGATATCACAGCCATAGCGCCGTGATTTGCACAGTTCTCATCGGATGCCATCCTGCCCGCGGCGCGCACGTACAAAGTATTCATAACCTCATCCTCTTACCGTTTCGTGAGCTCATAGCTTTCCCCGATCATCTTTCTGATTTCTTTTTCCGGCACGGTGCCGTCGAGTATGATGGAATTCCAGTGCTCTTTATTGAGGTGATAGCCCGGAACCACCGATGGGAAAGCGCTGCGGAAAAAATCCCGCCATTGCGGGTCACATTTCACATTGATCCAGATGCGGCCGTCCTTTTCATAGATCCAGGCGAACACCTTCTTGTTAGCCCTGTGCCGGATCACTGTCCAGTTCGGATCGCGGAAAGGGTAATCCTCATATACATCTTTTAAAGTCAGGCAGAATGAAATGGCTTCCTCTCGAGTCAGCATGGCGCTCCTTCTTTCATGTCAATTATTCTATGATTTTATCAAACTTCTCAGCTTTTCTCAATAGCGGCATCATTTTCCACAAAAATGCCCTGTTTTAATTGTAGGAATGCATATGGACTTTTCGGAATCAGTATGATATCTTTACCAAAACATGTAAAATGCCGCGCGGTTTCCATCCAAAAGCCGGCGGCGGCTATCAAATACTGATAAGGGAGGGTAATATCATGGACAAAAATGCCAGTTTTGGCGCTCTGTATGCCGTTGATGACCTGGGACGCCTGCTGCCGGGAGAGGAACAGACCGGACCGTTAAAGGAGGATAGGGCGGTGGGCTGTTTCTATTTTCTCACGCACGGGGCCAAAGACCGGCCCACACCGGCTCCGGTCAACGTCACCCGGATGATGAAGGAGCACCCGGATGCGCTTAAGGATTTTGATCACCCTGCGTGGGGGGACGGAGCTCTCTATTGGGATGAGCCCCTGTTCGGATATTACTTTCTGGATGACCGCTGGGTACTGCGCCGGCATGTGAAGCTGCTCACCCAGGCCGGGGTGGACTTTTTGATCTTTGATACCACGAACCGCACCACCTTCTGGCCGCAGGTCCGCGGGCTGCTGGAAACGCTGGAGGAATACCGTCAGGAGGGCTGGAAAGTTCCCCAAATTGCATATTATACCAACACTCTTTCCGGAGAGACGCTGGATGAAATCTGGAACGACCTCTATGAGCCCGGACTGTTTCGCGAGCTGTGGTTTACATGGGAGGGTAAGCCGTTTATCATTGCGGACCCCGAACAGTGTACACCCGCACAGCGGGAATTTTTCACATTCAGGCTGCCGCAGTGGCCGACCGAAGCGAAAAAAGAAGGCGGCTGTCCGTGGATCGATTTCGAAAGGCCCCAGCGCGTTTGGATCAACGCCGCCGGGGAACATGAGATCGTGCCTGTCAGCGTGGCGCAGCATCCCAATCTAAGCTTCGGGGACGGAGCGTTTTACAATGACCCTGTGCCCCGCGGCCGTGCGTTCCATGACGCGCGCAATGACAAGACTCCCGAGGCCCTGTATTACGGCTATAATATGGCCGAACAGTGGGAACGCGCGATTGCTCTGGATCCGAAGATGGTCTTTTTTACCGGCTGGAACGAATGGACCGCCGGCAAGATCAAAGGAGACGATCCGCGGCCGGTGCTGATGGTCGATCAGGCGGATTGGGAATATTCCCGGGATGTGGAACCGATGCGGGGCGGTCACTTTGACAGTTACTATCTGCAGCTGTGTGATTATATCCGCCGCTACAAAGGGGCGCCTCCAATGCCACAGGCACAAAAAAAACACCCCATCGATCTGTCCGGACCGTTTACCCAATGGGAGGATGTGCCATCCTATTGGGCGATGCCTTATGGCACGCTGCCCCGCAGGGCGGAAGGCCAGGGAGGAATCCTGTATGAGGATCACAGCGGGCGCAATGAGTTTTGCTGTCTGAAAGTCTGCCACGATGACAAAAATGTATATTTCTATGCCGAAACCAGGGAAGAAATCGTATTCAACATGTTCACTAAATGGATGAACCTGTACATAGGGGTGGCCGGGCGTCCCTATGCGCCTCACTGGCATGGCTGGCACTATTTGGTCAACGATATCGTGCTGGACGGCTGCGCCACCTTCGTGCAGACCTGCCTGGGAGGCTACCGTTTCGGCAATAACACCCGCATCTCCTACCGAAAGGAGGGCTGCAGCCTCATGATCGCGGTACCCCGTTCTGTGCTTGGACTTACAGAGGACCGCTTCGAACTGCGCTTTAAGTGGGCGGACCACACCGGTAAGAACGAAACAATCGCCGATTTTTATGAATATGGAGATACCGCGCCTTATGGCCGCTTTTCCTATATTTACCGCGGGATCTAGTACTACAGCACATTGCAGAAGAGGGGCAGTCTCACCTGTGATTTATCAATCATCCGGTGAGGCTGCCCCTCTTCTGCAATGCGGGCATTTATTCATCGTCTTTTCCTTTTATTTCTATATAATGTGTGGCATATCTTCTTTCCAGCACACCGTTTTTTGTTTTCGTAAACTCCATCGAAGCCCGAACGGCCAGAGCTGTTTTCTGTCTGTTCATTTTGTCACCTTCTCTATATCTCTATCTGTTCCATTTCACGCATAATTTTCGTTTCAATGTAATTTTGCTGGTAAAACGCATTTAACGTGCGTTTTGTGTATCTCATATGAGTATCTGCAGTTACTGCAGTTAAAAGTCTCGTAAAATATCGCTCCCAGCTGAAATCTGCCGAACTCTCTATATAATTATATGGCTCCTTTAAAATTGCCGCCAATTTCTGATCCTGCAGCAATCCGCTTTTTAATATCAGCCATTCAAAGGACTCTGGTAAATATATATGAAACCTAGAATCTGTTTCCAATAGTTTTATCATTTTGTCCATTTCTGACCCAAATGCAGCTCCATCCGCTATAATTAAGATTTCGTCTTTTATACACTTGGTTAAAGTTGAAAAAATATTGGATTTTCCACGGGCACTGATACATACTTTTCCCCTTTTCTGACATACATCATAAAAAAACTCAAAGCCTGCATTAGAATCCTCTGTGACAATGCTCTCTGGCCGAACCGAATGGGAATACTCTCTCTTTCCATATAAGTGATATAACTCATTATAAGTCTGCTTCAAAGTTCCATATTTTCCCGAATTACGAATACCGTATATTTCCTCTACACTGTATGGCAGCATAGATAGACCTTCTCTGGCTACAATCACATAATAATTGTCTGTTTTCTGAATGCAGGCAGCGAATTCTTTCGTTCCGACGAAATTGTTTCCCTCATCAATGAAAACTATACTGTCGTGTATCGATGACAGCTGCGCCCTCCATATCTGTCCGGACAGAACTGCACACTTTTTTTCGCAGTTCAATTCGATACCGCTGGCAATTCCATTCTCCTGAAACTCCCGAATCATATCTATCAAAACTGTCTTGCCGGTTGCACTGTCGCCCCTGATCACTGTAATATTTCTCTTTATCTCAAAACTATAGCGGATTCTTTTATTTTGTACAATTATACGATATTTTCCTCTCATATACACCTCTATACATAGAGTCCGGCAATCCAAATCAATTCTTTCATATTGTGGACAATCTGATCCGTATTTAAAATATGGATTGTAAACTCACCGCTGCCAAAGTCCATTATATGGCGCAGGTTAATCGTTAGTTCTTTTTCCTCCGCAATTTTTAAAATCCACTTAGCACAATTATCTCCACAAGCAGAAGCATTCCATATTTTGTCCGGCTCATATTTCATTAGAATCAACGTCTTGACACCACCGGATAAACTCGTTGGCGGAATTTTCCCCATAACCGGACTGTCAATCACCGATCCTTCTAAGACGCTGGATTTATCTATATCCAGGATCATCTCTTTTGTAAAGGGATCGGTGATCCATTCGTCTTCATACGTATTTTTAAAATATATGGAAGTATTGTAAATCACATCTGACATTTCGCCATAAAATATATGCAGCACAAAAGCACCTCTCTCATATCGGTTTACCTATAATTGAGAATATTATAACACACATCCCAGTAAAACAAAACATCCAAACTCCAGGAAACCTATCCACCTGATAACCGTCAATCACTTTGTACAAAAACCTCTGACATATACTGTATGAATGCACATGGACTTTTGTCCGGCAGTATGATATCTTTACCGCAAGTACCCCAATAAGCATCAGAAAAATCCACCTCAAAGGAGAACGCTTATGAAGATATTAAAAATTGAAGCGGACCGCCATCGGATACGCCTGTATACCGATACGGACGGCGCGGTCCGCGTGCGCGAAAGCGTGCCCACCGTCGGCGCAAAGCCCGGCAGGACACTGTCCATGGAGGAGGCCGCAGCCACCGGAGGAATCATCGAGCTGCAGCGCCGCCCAAATGCCAATGACCGCCTTTACTCTCGTTTTACCGTTTACTGCGGCGAAGAGGAGGCCGGCGGAGTGCGCTATGTGACCGATATCGCGGAGGATGTGCCTGAAAACACTGCGCCCTATCCGCAGCCGGCCACTATAAAGACCCTGGGTGCACCGCCCGAGCTATCCAAAAAACTGGATATCCGGCAGGGACGTCTGGATATCAATCTGCCCTGTCTCATGACCGCGGTGCCAGGCGTTGATACCATCCCCTACGATTTTAACGGACGCACCTATTATTTCCGCCGCAGTGCCGTGGAGCAGGTGGACCGGCAGATGCAAAGCGTTCCCATCACAACGATGATCCTGCTCAATTCCCCGCGCCTGTTTGGCTCTACCGGAGAAAAGGCGCTTCTGGACGCCTGCATCCATCCGGGCTTTGACTGGAACAGCTCCGAAGCCTTCATCAGCGCCTTTGATATGGAGACGGAAGAAGGCCAGGGCTACTACGGTGCATTTGTGGAATTTCTTGCAGAACGCTATACCCGTCCGGACAAAAAATACGGCTGCGCGGTGGGAGCCATCATATCCAATGAAGTGGACAGCCAGTATGTCTGGGGAAATGCCGGGGAGATGCCGGTGGAGCAGTACGTGCGCGAATATACCCAGGCCCTGCGCTTAGCCTGGCTGTGCGGCCGCAGACACTGCAGTCACTTCCGTGTTTACATTTCCCTGGATCAGTTCTGGTGCGGCGCCAATTTTAACCCGGCCCAGACCCTGCGCTATTACAGCGGGCGCACCGTGCTGGAGCTCTTAAATTCCAATGCATGCGGCGAAGGAAATTTCGGCTGGGGCGTCGCCTACCACCCTTATCCGGAAGACCTTAAATGGGCGGATTTCTGGCACGACCGCGCGCCGGATTTTACCTTCAGCACGCCTAAGATCACCTTTAAAAACATGGAGGTGCTGGAAGCTTTCCTGTCCCAGGCGGACTATCTCTACCGCGGGCAGGCCCGGCGCATCGTATTCAGCGAGCAGGGCTTCAATTCCCAGGACGGACCGCTAAGAAAGCTAACCGAGCAGATGGCGGCGGCCGGCTATGTGCTCGCCTATCTCAAGGCGCGCAACATGAACACGGTGGATATGTTCACCCACCATTCCTGCATCGATAACCCGCAGGAGTTCGGTCTGAATCTGGGAATCTTCCGCTACGATCCCACAAAGCCGGAAAATGTGGGCGAACCCAAGCCGATCTGCGATTCCTTCCTGGCTATGGACACGGAAAAGGAGGCCGAAGCGGTAGAAAGAGCGCGGGCATTCATCGGTGAAGAACTGTTTGATTATCTGCTGCATCCGCCGGTTGTCTACGGAGAACGCGATACCTCGCAGGACAACGCATTTGGGGGATAATGCATGCAGATGAGGAATCCCACATATTGAGTCCGAACATTGTTAAGTTTTATTTAAATTAATAGATATATTACACAACCTCCCTTTAATTTTCAGCTTTTATATAGTATACTGTAGCTATAGGAAAGGGGGTTGATGCTATGCGCAACATTTTAATTATTTCAGACAATGCGGCGCTCTGCAGCCAGGTAACGGAGCTCTTGAAGGAGGCGGAATACTCTCATATCTATTCCGTCAAGACCTGCATGCAGGGATTCTCCCTGGTATACAGGCTAAATCCCAAGCTGATCGTGATTGATGCGGAACTCCCTGACAACGATCTGGCCGAAATGAAGAAAGTGGTCTCCGGCCCTTTGGCCGGCATCACACTGTTCATCGCGCCGGCATCGTATCGGAACGAAGGCGGGGGAACAGCCGCTTATAAGGGAGTTCCTCATTGGATCACCCGCCCGGTGGACAGGGCTGTATTTCTGGAAGCGGTCCGGGAGATCACCGCATGAACGGCACCCAATGTATGACAGGCTATAGACACCCGGGATTTACAAAAAAACAGGAGCCGCCAAGACACAGATATTCATCTGCTGCCTTAGCGGCTCTTTATCCGGCTGGGGGCGAAACACCGGATATATTTTATTTTTAACCTCAGGATCTTTTTGCTTTCCGAATAGGTGCTCATAAAATAAATGCTGTACAGAATCACCGCAAGCCCGGCGGAATGTAGTACGTTCCTTGCAATATCTACCTTTGACAGATACGGAATAATCCTGTATATTCCATATCCTTTATCTCGGGTGCGTTTTAGGCAATGGCATATTCCTGTTCTCCAGGCCGCCTGCTTTTACATTTCTGGAGGCGAGCTGTTAAACTCTTTTCTGTAAATTTTCTTTCTCGAACGCATGGCTCTTCTCACCATGCGTTTTTTCCTGTTCTGCCGCAGATCAGCCGGCTCTGTATTCGGTTTCTTATCACGTTTTCATGCTTTATCGTAAAATAAAATACGATATTCATCATTCTTTTGTTACGACTTATTCCACTATGATAGCTTTAAAAGTCGTAGTATAAGGAGACCGTTAAAATGGATATATTAAAACGCATCTATGAACTGCGCGTTGACCGCGGCTGGAGCGAATATCAGCTTGCTGAAGCGTCTGAAATCTCGCAATCCACCATCTCTTCCTGGTATAGAAAGGACATGCTCCCCTCCATCGGATCTCTCGAAAAAATCTGCAAAGGGCTGGGCATTACCATGTCACAGTTTTTTGATGATTCAAATGGGTCCGGCTCACTCACCGATGACCAGAGACGGCTGCTTCGCGGCTGGGAACGGCTGACTCCCGGACAGAGAGAATCGCTGCTGGTATTTTTGGAGAGCCTGTGAACGGATTGCACCCCGTCCGAACTGACCTCTATGTCGGAAAGTCAGCCGGCTCTGAAATCTCAGTGAGTTTCTCTAAGACCGCCCCGTCACAGGTCCGGTACACAGTAGATTCCGCCATTTTGTTTAGAACAGCAATTTACTAAATACGCCGTCCCATTTCTGGCCGTCATGCCGTGGTCTAAAAAGAGAAAATTATAATCGTAATTATTTATACGATAATATTTATTCATTTATAACGACTTCTGCCACTATTATAGTCTTAAAAGTCGTAGTAAAAGGAGACGGAGTAAATGAATGTGTTAAAGCGTATAATCCAGCTGCGCACCGAGCGCGGCTGGAGTGAATATCAGCTGGCTGAAGCAGCCGAACTCCCTCAGTCCACCATATCCTCCTGGTATCGAAAGGACATGCTGCCATCCATCGGGTCTCTTGAGAAGATCTGCAGAGGCCTGGGCATTACCATGTCCCGTTTCTTTGATGAGAACGATGAATCTGTCTCCCTCACCAGCGAACAGAGACGGCTACTGAACGGATGGGAAAGGCTGACGCCTAGGCAGAGGGAATCAATGCTTTTTTTCCTGGAAAGCCTTTAGTCCGGCTTGTAGCGGTTTGTGTGATCTCATTCGGCGGGTTATTTTTATTCGTCCTTTCTAAATATGAAGGGAGTGCGCCCTTGCAGTTTCGGAATTTAATCAGAGATGAAGGGCGTACAGTGATAGGCCGTATGACTGTACAAAAACAAAGTATCCGAATATCTGCAGTATAAACGCAGATATTCGGGCGCTCCACAATGCTGAGACATATCTATTTTCAGTTCAAAAAACAGTCAGTATTTTATATACCGTCATAAACTTCCGGCTCCAGACCCGGCAGGTTCTCTAAAGTTATCTCATAATCTTCATAGCAGCCTGGAATACGTTCCGTATTTTCTTTTGCCGCTACCTTTAGCGTACGGTGTACCTTAGCCGATGAATATTGTCCCATCGGACAATTGTGCTTCCACCAGTACACCTTTTTAACTTCCATACTGCCATCCGGACGTGCCGAAGAGCAGTCATTCTCAAATAATGTCCGCAATGCCTCTTTGATTTTCTCGGCATCTTCATCTGAAAAACCGGTTTTATCCGCCAGCTGGTGATTAATGCTCCCCCGCAGCAGATAAAGGCCAAATTCCACGCGGTGCTTCATACCCATTGTATCAGAAGTTCTTTTCCCATCTTTGGAAGGTTCGCTGTTTGTACTTTTTGTTATCTGCAAATCCATTATCTCAATGGGAGATACACTTATGGCAGGGTGTATGGAAACCGGCCCTCTGACACCGACCGATACGCCTCCGTCTTTTTCTTTAAATGCGAATACCTGTCCGAAGCTTCGCACATCAATCCATTTTTCGCAGGCTGCTTTCGCATAGGCTTCACTGTCCTTCTCTTTCAGCGCCGCTGATAATTCAGGACAGTTTTTCGCGCGTTCGCTAAGACTCCTGTACCCATCCGTATAACGCCCTTCTGACTGGACAAATATCTCTTCTCCCATATCCTGAAGACGGTTTCTGATCTTTCGCTTTATACAGACATCTGAAATTTCACCGAAACCTTCATAATCCTCACGCGGACGGTTTCCGTTCAGCGGATCGCCATTAGGGTTTGCATTCTTAACTGTAATCAATACTGCAAAATCTATTTTGTTTGTAAATTTACTCATTCTCATCTTCCTCCTCATCCTTCATGTTCTTCCAAAGATAGCTAAGTTCGCAGTAATATCCCAGCAGATACTCCTCACCAAGCGGAGCCTGTGTGTTAAACTGATCCGGCAGGAACAAATCATAGATCGACTGCATTTCCTTTTCATAACGGACTTGCATGCCCTGGTGAAGTTTTCCCAAATACGGAAGCAGCTTCAGTCCCAGCATCTTCCATGTATTACTCGGATATTTTACCATGTGGCTCATAAACCGAATGACATTTGTCTCCCTTTTTCCCCGCTCGCTTTCTGAAAAAGTATCGTATTCCACCTTATGTGCCACCGCAAGCAATCGGCCATACAGATAATCTCGATTATCCCAATTTCGATCAAGGCTCATTATTTCCCAGTCCTCCTTTTTTTCATCCGCATATCTCTTATGTATTAATGCACAGGCAATTTCCAGCACTTTTCTGTAATTGTAACTGCTGAAGGCCTGCGGTCTTGATGCATTTTCCACTGCTGAACGCACGAGATCGGCCGGGAGGCGGTGCTTGCCCAGTATACATGGCATTAACCGTTTTAAAGTATCTTTCATCAGCCTGTCATCTATGTTCAGCATTCCATTTCTCTCTGTACCGTATGCGGCAAGAGCGATATCCTCCGGAGCAGGAGCCATCAGCACCGTTCCTTTTCCTTTTTTATAGCTCATATTCCATGCACAGCTTGTATGCCAGTATTTCAGATTCCGCAGGAATTCCGAACCGCTTATCTGCTGATAATACGTGACCGCCAGCCGGCCTGGCGTTGCGGCATCCAAAGAGAGAACTACGATATCCGTATTATCCGTATCAATATCAGCGTGCCGGCCGGCTAAAGCATCATTCACTCGATCCGCATAAGCCTTTGCGACATCCGCCTGAGCATACTCTTCATCCTCATAAAACAGGTCATATGTATCCTTGTCCCAATCTGGCAGACCCCGATTTTCTGGATTCCACACAACCACACATAGCCCAAAACGCCGGAATGCCTGGCGCTCAATCAGCCATTTCAATGCGTTATGTGCTTTTTGAGACGAAGCATAGCCGATAGAATTTGCCTCTCTGCGCTCCCTGAATCTTCCCCGGTAAGTGAAACCGCTGCTGTCATTTGCAGAAATCAGCTTAGCTTTATCGGCCGAGTTACGAATCTTTGACGGCTGCTTCTCTGAACAAATGCAGTATTCTCCCGTAACATAATCCAGGTCCAAGTCTCCTTGTGTACTTAGATAATACCGAATATAATCGTTATAGACCCCGCGCTCCTTCCAAACCTGCCCCAGCCCCTTCACTCGCTCATCCCGAATACAAAACCGGACAAATACATCTGCCTGTGCAATGCCTTCTATCTTTTCTTTGTCGTTCAGCATGCCCTGCCCGTCCAGCGTCAGGACTTTTGCTGAAATTAAATCCCGAATCAATACAGCTTTCGCCAGATACCTGTAAATGGCCTCTACAAATTCATGACAGCCCGCCCTGTGCCATTCCTCCATCTGGGTAATATAGGCCTGATAATAATCTTTTGCTTTTTTACGATTGACGTATTGCGCAAAATCTCCCGCCACATAGCAGAGTTTATCGCACAGCGGATGAGGCGCAATGTCGCTGGACCGGCTTCCGGAGGCTTCCGTAACAGGAATCAGTGTTACAGCCTGTGCCTTTTCCACCCGGCAGGCGCTCTTAAATTCTCCATCCAGATTCACCGCGACTTCTATCTGTGCATTTTGAGTTGAATGAGCAATCGGCAAAAGGATACATCCGGTTTCATCTTCGATCCCCACAAGGTGTGCGGATTTTTCATAAGTATCATAAAGAGCCTGCATCCATCCCAAATCGCCCCACCTCCTCATTAAAATATTCCGCTGTAAATTCGTTCAGCCCCTGAAAATTCTTTTCATCAAATGTTTTCACATCCATGTCCCTTAGAACACGTCGAACCGAGCAATCTTCCGGCCGTATAAAATCAATCACTCCATGTTTCATCACCGGTCTCCAGAATCTGGCTGTCAGCTTATTTTGCTCTTCTTCTCTTACAGCCTCATCCGGATAAGTAAACCCGTGAAATAAAAAGCCAAAAGCTAATTCCTCTGTCGTATCATAAACGCTTTCGCCTTCCGAAAATCTACACGGTTCCACATAGCCCTGGCACTCCCTGGTCCCAAGAAAAATATCTCTCCTGCCGCCGCGTTCCAACATTCGCTTTGCTATAAAAAAATGTTTGTTCTCATTTCGGTCCTGTGCCAAATCCGGCCGTCCTTCATTCCACTCAAAATGCGCCTGCACATGATATTCCACATCTTTTAAATATGTATACAGTGAAAGAGTATTCCCTCCACTGTATTCAATCGGCCGGATTCCCTGCGATTCCGTCTGTATCGGCTTCATAACTCTCACACGGTCAATATACCAGATCAGAGTAGGCTTCCAATAGATGCTTTCCACAATGCCCTTGAGCGCCTGATATGTTGGAATCTGGTAAGAAAGCTTTTCCCCTCCGCTCTTTGTAATCGGATCCGAAAACATCGCCCGCCGGCCATATACTTTAAACTCAATACGGTTTTCTTTTTCCATAACATACTCCTCATTTTCAGGTCACTGAATAACTTATTCTACAAGACAATACCCATCTGCTCATCGTAAGCCACCTCCTTTAATACCCATACTCCCGCATTTTTCAAAAATTCTATTGATTCTTTGCTTTTCAGCTGCTTAAGCATCTCCGGAAAAATATTTACGGTAGCCTGCTGCGCTTTTTTGAGAGTATTCTTTATTTTCTTTTTGTCTGTTTCGTCCGCTAACTGTGTTATGATCTTCTTTCCTTCTTTATAGGGTACGATTACACTCACTGTATTATCATTGATTACCTGAAAATGTTGTCCGGCTGTTTTAAATGCCTGAAACATTTCCAGATCCGGTGTTTTCCCGGCATCCTTGGCGGCAATTCTTCCGCAGCGGTTTTGTTCTAACATATCAAGAAGACTAGCTCCTGCCCGATCAACAGGATAAGACATCAAACGTCTTTGTGACATATCATAATAATATCTTTCATAATATGACCGAAGCGCCTGAACAGACAGCAAATCGTTGTCATAACGTTCGGGATATCTTTCAAATTCATCTACCAGAAATTCACTGCACTGAGCGCCTTTCACTATCTGCTCAAGTTTCCCCAGGCGTTCTTCTTTATACCGTATCAGATATACTACTCCTTCATACCATTCCCAATTTCGGTTACATCTCCCTGCTGCCTGGGCAATGCTGTCCATCCCCGCAAATGAGCGGATCACACATTCAAAGGATAAATCCACTCCGGCTTCAATCAGTGAAGTGCTGACACAGATTATTTTCCTGTTGCCCAGCAGCTTCATAAGCTTTCGAATATAATCCATCCGATGCCGGGCACACATATATGTGCTTAAGTGAATCAGCAGTACGGATTCATCCGTTCTGCGATAATGTTCCTGTAAAGAAAGGAACATTTCCCTGGCAGCCGCCTTGGTATTTAATATCAGCAGCAGATTCTGTTTTTCTTTCATACGGTCTACCACAAACTGTTTAAGGCGCTGAGTATCAAAGGTTCCTCTGGTGACTTCAATTCTCACGCGTTTAAGCTGACGGTATAAGCCTTCCCGATCGGCAATTATATCGGCCGGCTGCCCCATACATATGGGGCAGCTCACCTGATCCAATACAGGCTGAGTAGCAGAACATAAAATAATTGTGCTATTACAGACCAAAGAAAGATAATTCATGGCAAGATTGAACATGTAGATCATTTGAATCGGCAGCGATTGAATCTCATCCACAATAATTACAGAATCAGCTAAGCTGTTAAATCTCCGCACCGACTGCATGCTGTCTGAAAACAAAGTGTTTAAAAACTGCACAAAGGTACTGGTGACAACCGGACTGTCCCAGTTCGAAGTCAGCTGTTTATAACGGTTGTACTCTGCCTTTGCTTCTTCGTTTGTATTATCTATCACTATATTGGAATGGTGCTCTAAGATAAAAGCTTGTCCCAGCACATCGCGGAAAACCTCACTGTTTTGCTCAAGTATACTCAAATACGGTGCGAAATAAAAAACATGCTTTTTCCTGCCCTTTAATGCATGGTGTAACGCGAAACGCATGCTGCTCAACGTTTTCGCTCCACCGGTAGGGACCGATAAACGATAAATGCCCGTCTTGCATTCCGCAAATTTGAGGCATTCGTCCGCAACTTGTTTTCTTAAAGCAGAAATATTATCTCCGCGCGGTTGACTTTCCAGGGATAGTTCCAGATTTCTGCACAGCAGTGACCACTGGGGTGCATTTTTATTAACTTCTTTGTTTTCCGGCTCCTCCTCTTCCTCAAAGGATGCAGCATCCTGCCTGTCCGCTTCGACTACAATTGAAAGAAGCATTCGTTCCAGTATGGATATTGAAAAACTGCGGCTTTGCTTATTTTTTTCAATCATTTTCATAAAACACTGGACTTCAAATACCGCTTTTTCAAAATATTCATCGAATTCCTCTTCATTTGTTTCAGAAGCTTTAAAATGCTCCATGACCTCATCATAATCCAACCCTTCCAATGACTCTACCCGCCGATGAAAATGATCGGTACCATTCAGATCCATACAGTCGTTTAAACCGTGATGGGATAAAATTGCAACGGAAATTAACTGTGCTGTCAAACGATGCAGCCTATCGCCGTGATAATATCTTTGATAGACATAAATCGCTCCGGCTGAACTATGGTTTACCTCTCCTCTGCGGACACTGTCAGGATGAAGGACTGCCGCCTCAAGATATTCTTTAAAACGCAGCCGCCATTTTCCAAGATCGTGAAAAAAGCCTGTCAGATATGCGAGATTGCCCATATTGAGAGACGCAGCCAGAACTCTTGCATTATTGGCTGTATGTATCAGATGGTTGATTACAGGCTGCTTTTTTTGGTCGCGCTCACGAATATGGGCTATCATATATTCATCTCCCAGCTTTCTTAATCACTCTCTATGAGCTTCCGGACAGCAATAGCAGCAGCCATCCGCTTTGTAGTATCCGCGTCTTTTCGCTTCCGCTACTGCCTGTATACCATTATCATATGCCCCCAGATATACTTTGTTTATTGTAGGGCAATAATAGCATTGAGATGTATGTACTTCATAGTTTCCGTTCGGATTTTTGCTCGTATCTAAATTCAGGTAATAATTTTTTATCATGTTTATGCTCCTCTTCATTTTAATGTATATATAAAAATGAAAGACACATGCCAGTTACTCAGTGTTCATCTCCTTCCAAATAAATTTTACGAAAGTATTTGACGAAACGCATAAAAACAGATAAAATTTTATTATCGATCGTTTTTGGCCTGAGAACTAAATACTTTCGATTCGACGCCTGTTTAATTTGCAGATTAAGCGGGCGTTAGGTTGTCTCTTTCATTCTATTTTCTTAAATAGATTGTTGATCTTTATAGTATATATTCTTTATACTTACATGTTAGCAGATAGTCCACTATTTGTCAACCATGAATAATATTAGGGATTGATCTCAGATACTATTTTTGTTATAGTGTTGATGTCGAGTTCTACTATATGAATTCGTGGATTGAAAATTAAAAAGATTCTTGAAATTTACTAAAAGGAGCTGTGGCTATGTTTATTAGCCACAGCTCCTTTGTAATGGGATAAGCCCGATTAAACAAGAGGTGTCTGTTTGTATCCAAGATGAATGGTATTCAAAGCATCCCCGTATGATTTAAGAGCGCGCTGCTTTATTGACAATCACGTTGATGCGTTCGTTGCTTATGACAATACACTCGCTGGCGTCGGAGCTTTTGACTGACTGCACCTCCTTTTGCCATAACTTAACCTTCCGTTTTCCGGACTGACTGTCCGTCTCCCTGGTATCTCCCCTCCGGTAATATTCCATCGTGCGGTATTCCAGGATATCCTTCATATGTGATTTGAATGCTTCATTCTCTATGATACCGCCAAGCTCATCCCGCAGCGCGATCACATATCCTTCCCGATCCACAAAAAAACCCTTGCCGGATGCCTTTAAGAAGTTTACCGGATTTCTCTTCACATTGCTTAAATGCTGTGCATCCGTTATTTTCCGGTACTGATCAATGGATATATCGCTGCCAAGATCTTTCCAGTTAAGCCCAGTGGAAAAGAAATTTTTCCAGGCACTCAATACCTCCGCATCCGTAACCGCCATCCTGATGCGGCCCTCATTATAAATGCTGTAAAGGACAGGCATCTTATATACCTTCTGCATCTCTGTTGTTTCCAGGAACTTTATAAATTCTCTGCCCATGCTTTCATACAGTTCCTGCTCAAAGAACGATAAATCCCCAAGCTCATGCAGATACTCCAAATATCCTCTGAACGGATTTTCCTTCGCATGCTTCATACAGAGCTGATATATGTCATCCTCCATATATGTAAACAATTCCATGCGTGTCGGTACCTTCCCATTCAGTTCCTCCTTAATGCGGAAGTATTCCTGACGTATTTTCTCGCGGACTGTAAGGCCTCTCATCTCCATTTCCTGAAACAGATCGATCAGCCGCATCTCAAAGTCCACTATACAGTCATCCGGATAGTCCGGCATCTCATCTAAGATCCGGGCGCCGCACGCCGCGCCGCAGCCGCTAAGCAGTAGCGGCACACGGCCTGCCTTCTCATAATTGCCAATAAAGTCGAGCACATTGAGATATTCTTTGCCTTTGCATCTTCTTAAGCCGCGGCCGAGCTGCTGCAGGAAAACCACGGGCGATTCCGTCGGCCGGAGAAACATGACCATGTCCAGGCTGGCAATATCCAGGCCTTCGTTGAACATATCCACCGAAAATATAACACGGATCTCTCCCTTCAACAGTTTCTCAACCGCGCATTCCCTGCTTAACCGGTACGGTCCCCCTGAATTGCTGTATACTGCCGCGGACGGTATCCCCCGTTCACAGAACGCTTTTGCCATATTTTCTGCATGCATCCTTGAACAGCAGAACCCCAGCGCACGTCTGGAGGGATACTTTTTATAGTACTTATAGATCAGGTCATATCTGTATGCGTTGTCCCTGTACAGAGCATTCAGATCCTTTTTCAGATAATTTCCTTTCACCAAATGCAGGGAGGAATAATCGGTCCCGTCATAAACCCCGTAATAATGGAACGGGACCAGCATGCCCTTACTGATCGCATCCTTTAATGACAGCTCATACGGAACATTATAGTCACAGATCTCGTAGATGTCCCGCCCATCCATTCGGTCCGGCGTGGCCGTCAGCCCCAGCAGGAATTTCGGTTTGAAATACTTTACGATTCTGCGATACTGATCGCTGACGGCATGGTGGAATTCATCGATCACAATATAATCAAAATAGTCAGGCGCGAAATACTCCCTTTTCAGATACTCTTCTCTCCCCAGAGTAAAAACAGAAGCAAAAATAACGGAGGCATCTTTATCCTTGTTTTTTCCGTAAAAAAAGCCATAATCATCGGAGTTCCTGACGTTTCTAAAGGAGGCCGCGGCCTGTCTAAGTATTTCTTCCCGGTGCGCTACAAACAGCACCCGTTCATATGCTGCCGAATCAAACGCGGCCAAATAGGTCTTGCCCTGTAATTCCACTCTATGCCTGAGGTCAGCGCGCTTCTTGATATATTGGAAGATCCGATATAGATGTCGCTGTAATCCTCATAATGAAAAATATAGGATTTCGGATGAAACGAACGTCCCTTCTCATTATAGAACCGCAGATCCACCCGGCCGCCCAATTCATTTTTTAACAGATACAGCGCTGACGGCTGCGTGATCCCCAGGTAATTACCAGTCAGCAGACGAATCTGTGTCCCATGCTCAAGCGCAGACTTTAAATCGTTTAATATCATGCGTACACCGGATTCCATTAAAAAAGATACGATGATATCAATCCGTTTCGCCTTCAGGATGCTTAATTTCATCTGGTAATACAGGAATTTCTTTCTGTTTTTGTCCCCGGTCATCACATCGGTGGGTTCAATCTGCCATACAGCCTGTCCTAATTCTTCCGCACTATCAGATTCAGCCATTTTTCTTCACCTCTCCCGGGCCTCACATCGGAGGTTATAAACTGTTCTTCCAATGTCAGGCCTTCCACAGTATCCAGCAGCTTCTCAAAACGCTCTTCCGTCAT
The DNA here is from genome assembly GCF_003477885.1 of Lachnotalea sp. AF33-28. Taxonomy (GTDB): domain Bacteria; phylum Bacillota; class Clostridia; order Lachnospirales; family Lachnospiraceae; genus AF33-28. Next base: position 11,827 of record NZ_QUEE01000013.1, on the reverse strand, counting down.
ATCCGTGAAATAGCGCCCGTTTCGTTCGCCTTCAAATGTCCCGTATTTATAGGACACGTAGAGAATCCCTTCCGGCTTCAGAGCCGCCCGCATCTTCTCCAATACAGAAGCCATTTCATCCGATGACACGTGCAGTATGGATGCGCATGCCCAAATGCCGTCATATAGCTCAAGATCCGATAAGTCCTGGAAGTACATATGTTTCACGCGGATTCCGGTAAACTCTCCGGCGATCCTGCACAGTTCTTCCGATCCGTCGATTGCTGTGACGCGGCATCCGTGTTCCAGAAAATATTTTGTGTCACGCCCGGACCCGCAGCCAAAATCCAATATGAAGGGATGTTCGGGCAGCTTGTTCAGGAATTTATTCTGCATCTCCATAAAATTGACGGTTCCCGTATCGGCGGTGAAGCGTTCCGCGTGTCTGTTATAATAGTCCAGCGTTAAATGATTATCCATCTTAAGCTCCTTTGTGGGTTTTAATTGCTTCTCTTATACTGTCGTTCTGAAGAAATAGTCGGTCTGCGCTTCCCCTTCCGTATATATATAGGAACCGTACACCGGTATCGTACAGCACATCACCCGCCGGCCGGCCGGAATCAGTATCTGATATCCGCGATCCGATATGACACAGGCAGGTCTGTCCGATTCCGCGCCGAAGGAAATGTATTTTGCCGTGGATTTCAAATCAAGCAGCTGCCGGTCATATGTCCCCCTAGCCTTTAAACCTTCTTTTTTCGTCCAGTCAAAATAGCTCCATGTCCGGTTCTGGGGTGTGTTCACAATCTGCCTTGGCAGCTGTGCGCCCTCACTTAGAAGAAGGGTTTCCTTATCCGTAAAGAATGAGATGCTGCCTGTCTTTTTATCCACACGCAGGATCAGCCTTCCAAATGCAATCTCCACTTTGCCTTTAACCTGCCTGCAGTTCCATGCCGGCCGTACAGAAGATACAAGCTCCGCGGGAACATCCGGCAGTTTCCCCAGCGGCCCCTGCGCAAAGCTGATACGGACGGTATCCGCTGAAATCGGAGTGATCCGAAGCACGCCGTAAGCACTGGTCAGTTCAAGGTAGTGTTTGTTGTTGGACATCCATCGAATGGACAGATTGAAATTGGAATGGCCTAAAGGCTTTAAGCTGGCGTTTGACGGCATGCTGCCGAATTCGGAGATTTCCGGGGCGCCGCCTGCGCTCTGCTGATTCACCGGTGTCTTTCCGTTCTTAGCATTCGAAACGATGATCTTCTTAGGTCCGATCCGTTCCCGCAGCTCCCGCTCAAGTCTGGCTTCCTCCAGCCGTTCCATTTCCTTTTCCTTATTGGTCTTAGGCCGCTCCTCCTGCATCCTGGCTGTTTTCTTCTCCGGCACCACCATATATTTCTGTTTTTTCTCTTCCGATACCGGGGCCGCGATCAGATCAGTCAGCTTTCCGAAATAAGGCACTGCCAGCTCATGAAGCGCTCTGGTGGCGGCCACGTATAAAAGCCTCACAAATCCGTCCTCCGCCGGATAGTTCCGATCGTTGGCGTTGTAGATGAGAACCGCATCAAATTCCAGCCCTTTAGCATATTCTATCGGAAGGATCATTACACCGCTTCCAAATTCCTCGGTTTCCGTGTCGAATTCACGAAGCTCCACTTTTCCCCGCAGCTTTTCCGATAATCCTGCCACATCCTCTTCATCCCTGCAGATTACTGCAATTGTATCATATTCCTTCTGCCATTGCAAAAGGATGCCGGTGGTCTCCCTGACCAGGTGCCGTTCATTCTCGCACGGTACCGTCCGTACCTCCTTCCCATGGCGGATGATCGGCTCCACCGGATAGATCGGGAAATTGCCATGCTGCAGGATATTGGTCGCAAAATTAGAAATTTCCACCGTGTTGCGGTAACTTTTTCTCAGCAGGCCGAAATAGTCAAGTCTTCCGGGCAGCATAAGGCCCCTTAGTTCCTCCCAGTCGGTGAGTCCGTAATCGAAATAGATGTTCTGCGACACATCGCCCATGATGGTATAGGTGCATTTGCTTAAGCAGTATTTCAGCGCTCCGTAAGCCATCATGCCGAAATCCTGCGCCTCGTCAACAATCACATGGCTTGCCTCCTGGATCACTTCTGTTTCTTTGATTCGTTTGTACAAATAAGCCAGGGCCGCCAAATCGTAGAGATCAAATTGAGTTCCGGGCAGCGCCACCGGATGTCCCTTCTCATTCTGTTCCCGGAGGAAATCATCGTACAGCTCAAAGATAGAGCCCTTCCATTCGCGTTTTCCAAAATACGTCTGGTAATATTTCAGGAGCGCCTTCTGCTCTTCCGGCGGGTAGGTATAGTACCTTCCGTAGATTTCATTTTCTACCTTTGCCATCAGGTGCTCCGCCAGCTTATCCTGTTTATCCATGAGCGAAAGGAAATCAAATCTCTGAAGCAGGTCTTCGATTGCGCTTTGGCTCATCAGAAGAGTGTGCGTTCTCTCCGTGATCACATCCTTCCGCGGAATATAATTCCACTCATAGCGGCGACAGAAATCCTCCAGGTCATGAAACCAGGAAAAGCTGCCTTTCACGCAGGCCGTTTTATCCTCCCGGTTCAGTTTTTTTACGGTATACTTCCGGTCATCCCAGTCCTCATACAAAAGCCGCGTAAAAAGCTGTTCCATCGTCATCTGCGATACGCCGTACACATCCAGATCCGGCAGAATGCCCGTGATATAGTTTAAAAGCATCCGGTTGCTTCCGATGATGTAGAAATCCTTCGGCTTAAATTCCAGGTCGTAGTTATACAGGATATAGGAAATCCGGTGCATGGCCACGGTCGTCTTGCCCGAGCCGGCGCCGCCCTGTATTATAATATTGTAATGGGGTTTCATGCGGATGATCTCATTTTGTTCCTGCTGGATCGTCGCGATGATATCCTTTAATACCGTTTTCTTGTCCCTGGCAAGGTATTTCGTGAGCAGCTCGTCATTCGCCACCACATCCGAATCGTAAAAATCCTTCAGTTCATCATTTTCTATCTCATAGGTGCGCTTTCTGGTGAGGTCTATCTCAAATGCCTCTTCGCCCTTCACATAATAGGTGCAGGTCCCGAGAGATTTTTCATAATAAACCGATGCGATCGGCGCTCTCCAGTCGATGACCACCGGGTCCGCGGTGCCTTTGGCAATAGCGCTTTTTCCAATATAGTAGCATTCGTCTTTTAACAGCTTTGAATCGATGAAATCAATCCGGCCAAAGTAGGGCTTCTTTCTGCTGTGTTCCATCCTAAGCAGCTCCTGCCGTACCTGCTGGAATCTGGCGTCGGTGTTGAACCACAGCGCCAGCCCTTCCTTGTCCTCCACATCGTATACTTCCTTTAATTCATGCAGTTCATCCGCCAGATTCTGTACGGAAGCTTTTGCCCGGTTTAAATTCTCGTCCGCAATGGCAAGAATATCTGAGAGCATTTTGGTTTCATCTTCCAGGGTGACTCCCGGGATGCGGCTTGCCTGATTTGTCTGGTTTGTCCGGTCCTTCTGATTCATGGCCTGTCTTCCTTCCTTTTTCTGATAACTTTTCATAGTAACAGTTCACAGTTGCCGTAAACTTCCCGCCATACGCTGCTTTACCGCCAGCCGTGAACAGTAACCTATCATATTACCATCTTAACAAAAAAAGAAAAAAAGTGTAGACTTGTAATTAGAAAATGTGTATAATGGATAATAGAGTGTACCCTGATGGAAGCCATCAGGGTATTTGATTATTATATAATAGCCGCTCGGACTTGTCCTAGCGGCTTTTTTAATTAACATCATAACTATATAAACCGGTATCAGTACCGCCCGCTATACAGGCAGCTACGGATAACAAATCCGTTTATCAAAACACACTGCATGTCATTATCTTTTATACGATGATAACCGGGCTTTTACAGAAGCATACCAAGAACGAATCCTCGTCCAGATGCTCCGTCTCCTGTCAGCACCTGTACCAGGATCCATCATGGTTTCCGCCGCCTTCATATCCTGCTCTTCCGGCTTCCTAGCCGCCATCGCTGTCAGATGCCCTTCCCATTTATAGGCTTCCAGATAGTGAAGCGCCCTTACGGCAGAACTGCCCGGCAGAAGATTTTGATCATGGAATCCTCCGCTGATATAGCGTTCTTTTTCATTTATCATTATATAGTTATTATGCATCAGCGTCGCCTGTCCGTCCGGCTTCAGTGACAGCATCCACTGATCCTCACCGCATTTGATCCGCAGCGTATCCTTATCCTCTATATGTATATCCGCCTGATACTCATTAATCAGCTTTCCAAGCTCCTTCTCATCTATATGTCCGCGCCTGAAGAACTGCTGATACAGCCTGCAATTTTTGAAATCATCTCCACACCCCTTACGGATATACATCATGTCCGTACAGAACAGGCAGCACGTCCTGCCCTCCGGCAGCTCTTCCGATGCCCGGAAATCCGTATCTGAAATGTTTTTGACCAAAGGGCACGCCTTATCGTGGACAAAACGGTTCGAAGCCGAAAACACGTACCGAAGTTTTTTATTATCCATAGCGCTGGCCCGTTTGCTTTGCAGAATCCTGGCCGCTTCGTCAAGCGGCTTCCCGATTATCGTAATCCGGTCATGCCGGATGACCGCCTGCCTGTTCCCGTTTTCATACAGTGACAGATCCACTTGGTCATCGGCATCCGCATAGGCGGGCAGCCCGGTTTTTTCCAGGAAAGACTGCAGCCTGTTTCTCTGGAAAATCGCATTTTTCATTTTCTTCCAGTAACAGTTGAAATTGTTTTCTTCGATGTAAAGCCGCTTTTCTTCCGGATCCACATTAACAGAAACCCTTTTTCTGACGTTTGTTATCGGATCGACCAGTTCGACGCATGCGTCGGCCGGTTTTTCAAAATCCGCCGGTTCATCATCCGATTTTATGTCCGCCCACATGTATCCTTTGAATTTTCCTCTATAGGGAACAATAATATAATCGGACAGTTCCTCTTCTGTTATCAATAGTTTGTTGATATTTTCGCTCATAATAAATTTCCTTTTTACGGCGGATAAAACCATATCATCCAAGCAGCGGTGGTCACAGCCTGCAGCGGAAAAGCACCAAATCAAAATATGCTCCGCCGCCGGGCCCAAACCGGTTCTGTGACCGGCTCTTCTCCTCTCATCGTTTACGGTGCCAGACGCCCTTGGGTATGATATTCGAAGCTGTATCCCAGGTTTAACAGTTTTTCGTCTTCTCCGTATCCGGTGACAAAGGTTGCTCCCTGGGGAGCGCCCCCTTTTTCACTGCCCAGCGGAATCGTAAGTTCAGGATATCCGGCGGCCGCCGGCGCCGCAGTTCCGCTGCTGTTTAGAAAGACAAGCGCATCGAGCCGGTATTCATCAAACGCATTTTTTAACACCGCGTCTGCTCTCTGAATTTGCATATCGATCTCACTCCAATCAGCCGTATATACCTGCACAGCTTCTTCCAGAAGGTTCTGACCGTACCTGATCCTCCTTTCGGGGTCCTCCCTGTTGTATTCCAATAAGCTCTCAAGGCTGGTAACAGGGAAACCCCAGGCCTGTGTATATTCTTTAAAATCCTCTTTAAATGTCAGATAAATGCTGTTAAATATAAAAATCCCGGCAGTATCCAGTTTCACATCAACCACATCGGCGCCAGCAGACTGCAGCCTGGTCTTCAGATCAGAGAGCAATTGTCCGTCATTGTATTCATAGCTTAGCAAGCCGATTGTACTGTCCTTTAACGCGTCCTTATCGAAATTTAACAAAATGCCCGCACCGGAAACAGCATTATACGCGATCGCCGCATCGGTCACATATTTAGCAATCGGCCCGGGAGTATCCAGCTTTTTAATGAGCGGAAATATTCCGTCCTACGGCAGACTTCCTCTGGACGGTTTAAAGCCGACAGTTGAATTCGCCGCCGCCGGGGCTACAATAGATCCGTCTGTTTCAGTTCCAATAGAAACCGGTGTTAAATTGGCCGTCACCGCGACCGCGCTTCCGCTGCTGGACCCGGAAGGAGAGATCTTCAAAGGTCCAAACGGGTTCGTCGTCTGTCCTTTACTGCCGCTATAACCGGACGGCATGATATTGGAGACATAATTAGCAAATTCGGATAAATTATTCTTGCCCAAAATGATCGCTCCGTTGTCTTTTAACGCCTTAACCAGTCCGGCATCCGCAGACGGATAAAAATCCGAAAATGCTTCCGCGCCGGCGCTGGTCGGCATATCGGCCGTGTTGATATTGTCCTTCAGCATAACTGGAATACCGTATATATCACTTGGTATTTCCGGATTCTGCTTCCTGTTTTCATCTTTTTGCCTTGCCTCTGCCATCGCATCCGGATTTACTGATATGACAGAATTATATCCCTTTTCACACTGATCGAAAGTTTTAATCCTATAGAGGCAGATCGCTGTGAGTTCTTCATAGCTTATTTTTTCAGCTCTTACAGCTTCCTGGATTTCCTGTATGCTTTTTTCAATCACATAGGATCCTTTTTCCCACACGATTTCTTCCGCGTCCAATCCTTCCAGCTGCCTGTCTATCGTATCAGTTACTTCACCGCTATGATAGGAGATCCATTCCTCACCGGGCGGAGCGTTCTTTTTAATGTATAGAACGACACCTAAGGCTGCCAGCGCCAGCAAAACCAGAATTATGAATACAATGAAAGCGATTTTTTTTGTTTTACTCATGATTTCTCCTGTTTATAAGTTTGAGCGTTCAAATTCCAATGGTTTTTGATGATTCATATTTAAATAATAATATCCCTCAATATTTCATTATTTATCAGGATAAGTCATAATATTTAAATTTTCTAGTGTGCTGACACGTTTACGTTTAGACTAGCAGCGCTGAATATTTCGTCACTCTACAAGGAGGAGGAGGAAGGCGATGCGGTGGCATCGCTGACTGACGACAACGCGGTATACCATCTGCTTTGCTTTTCATACAGCCTGAAGTACTCGCCCTTTTGCGCCAGCAGTTCTTCATGGGTACCGACTTCGGCAATCTTTCCATGCTTCATCACAACGACTTCGTCCACAAACCGGCAGAGGCCGATGCGGTGTGATACAATGATGCCGGTGCGGCCCTTCATTATTTTCAAAAACAGCCGCAGAATTTCCGTCTCCGCCATCGGATCCAGCGCGCTGGTCGGCTCATCCAATATAAAGAGCTCCCGATCCCTGAAAATACCTCTGGATAATGCGATTCTCTGCCACTGACCGCCTGAATACTCCAAACCGCCAAACTGCGCTCCCAGCCTCTTATCCAGATCATCCTCCGGCGCACCGATTCGTTTCAGACACTCCAGTATCCGTTCATCCTCCGATATATGGCTGATATCAGATACGGCCACATTTTCCCGCAGTGTCAGGTGATAATGCGTAAAGTCCTGCAGCACAGCAGAAATATTCCTGCTGATATCTGCGTTTCGATACGTGCTGTCTCCAAAATCTAAAAGGATTTCACCTTCTGCCGGTTTATAAACTCCCATGATCAGTTTCACCAGCGTGCTCTTCCCGCAGCCATTCTCTCCGACGAGAGCGACATGTTTCCCCTCACAGAGGGTCAGATTAAGATCTGACAGCACCTTTGCAGATGCCGCAGGATATGAAAATGACACGTTTTTCAGAATTATCTTCTGCGGAAAACTTTTTAGCATGACAGAGGATGCCTCTTCCGGCAAATCCATAAAGCGGAAGAAATCCGCGGCAAACAGCATATGTTCTCCCATCCGGCCCAATTCTGTAAAGAAAACGCTCATACTGCTCTGCAGCGCACCGAACGCCACGATACATGCACCGAATTCCCCGATCGAAATCTGCTGACGGATCACCATAACAAGTGTGATTATAATGCTGATTCCCGTGCCCAGTGTCTGCAGCAGCCTGCTGATCAGTACATATCTTGCAGCTTTGCATTGATACTGATATGTTTCTTCCTGTACCGTTTGATTGAGTGATTTCCACTCTCCCAGGACAGATCCGGCGGCATCATTCATATGCAGCTCTTTTTCACTGTCAGCGGACATCAGAATCTTCCAGAGATATCCGGTACGCCGCACAACCGGGGCATGCCCTTTTTTCATCGCATAAAAAGCAGTGCTGCTAAGTTTCTGAGTGATCAAAAAGGGCAGCACACTTATCAGTGAAATCGGCAGCAGCCATATATTATAGGACGCGACAACCGTTAAAGTTGTGGCCACCCCCAGCAGATTTGCTCCAATCACTGCAGAAACCATGAATACGGCACTGATTTTATCTCTGGCTACGCATTCTTTCGCCCTCTGGCACATATCATAGATGTCGGACCGCTCATAATCGATCAGGGGAAGGCGCGTTAACTTCTCTGCCAGCTTCAGCTTTAAATTAGCCGGACAGCGCTCATATACGCTGGCATTAATGGCGATGCTGCCGGTCACCATCATAATTTCTTTTATGATATAAACGGCTACCATCCATGCGAAATAAAACCACAGTCTATGGATACCTCCCACGCCTTTCATATACAGGGAAGCGCTGTCAAACAACCCTGCGCTGAGCATTGTCATAATGCCCGGAGTGACGCCCTCAACCAGGTAATATACCGGAGCTATGAGCCCGGAAAACCCGACAGTTTGAATCACCAGACAAAACGTAATACATGTTTAATGCGGAGAGCAGCCCGAAACTGATCGGGATGATACCTCCCATCTGTGACAGAAGCCATAAAAGTCCTGCAAAGCTGAATGCGTTCCTTATCATATCCAGTGAGTGTTCATAAACGTTTAGCAGCTGTTCATACGGCTTGACGGCGATCTGCTGAAGTACATCCCTGCATTCCCGGTCTTCAAACACCCAATAATCTATCCGCGAAAACTTCTGTACAATTTCCTGCTGCAGTCCGTTTCCCACATTTTTGTGAACAGAAGCTTTCATATACGCTCTGAAGGAAGCGGTCAGCCCCTGCAGGTTCAGTCCCAACACATAGAAAATTGCCAGCATACAGGCCAGAGCAAACCTTAAGCCGCTCACCGCGTCAATCACATTCTGAAGGACAAATGTCAGTAGCGGCTGCAGTATGCCGGCCAGTACTATGCAGAGTATTTCACCGAACATGCTTGCTGAAGAATATTTACATATTTTTGATAGGATCCATTTGTATGATTTCCACATGATTTCCTCTGGGGTGGGTGGGTATAACTTCTATAATTGATTAGGGTAAACAGCTCTTTGAGAAGCTCCGAATCATACGCACTATCTAGATGTTCTCACTTATAATATCTATGATATTCAAAAAAAGCGTTGAATCTGCGATGCTGGCACCGTGAAATCCGCTTACATTTTTAAGTTTTTTCATAAACTGCGTTCTAAATTCTTCATCCTCAAATTTAAGCTTAGTAATTGCTTCAAATAGCACAATATCATCCATATGCTTCATTATACAAGCCTCTTCAAGCCCTTTAACTATATCTTGGATATAGCCCCCATTCTTTCTTCTATGTAGTATCCAAGCATAAAAGTTCTTGGGATTCATTGTATCAGGTGAATCCCTATGGCATTTTGGGCAAAGTAAAAACTGATTCGGAGGTTCATAACTTCCACCAAATTGTTTCGCTATGATGTGGCAACGTTGTAATTTGCATGAATTCCATATTGCACTAATGGACAAATTTTCTGCTTCATTTATTTTAACCGGTTTACCACAAGCCCAACATTCCGGCTCTCCCCAGTCCCAAACAACAATTTCGATTTTATCAAAGTCTGTGTCTTTTGTCACTTGGACAACTTCGAATGTATCTTTGTTAATACCTTTATCGAACCAATACCTGGCTATTCTACTCCTTGTAACCATATTGAACTCCTCCAGCAGGATTCTATCTACTCCGGACTTACTTTCAAAAGAGAACACACTTCACCTCACCAAAAGTACTGTGGCAGCTCCCCATTTTCAACTGTATATTTATAAACTTTCTGCAGCTTTTCTCTGGGTTTAATCCCCTTCTTTACCCCGGCTTCATATTCTCTGATAAAATAATCATTTAAATCAAATATAAACAACTTCTCCAGCAGAACATACAATTCTATTTCTTTGGTAGATTCCTGAATATTTTTCTTGAAGTATTCTATTGCTGTATCGTAATCTCCTAGCTTTATGTACAGACAGAACACTATTTCAACCAGAATATTTGCCTCTTCTTTTCGCCAGTAATCATCATTTGAGAAATTATAGTTCTTTTTCTTTCCAGCCTGTTGGGCTGCTTCATAAGCAAGCTCCACCTTCCGTTTTTTAGCCTCTTGAATGGCAATTTCTTTAGAGTCTGCCGTTTTCAGGCAGAATACCAAAACAGCAATCAGAGAGTGATACAGTGTCTGCCTGTCAAGGCCCGGGTTTGTAACCAGCATTATGGCTGATTTTATCATCTCATGATCTATTCCATATGCAAATTTTGCCCTGAGTACAATATCAAGCAGTTCTGACTGGTCAATCCCTACAGACCTAAACGGATCCTCTGTGCTAAAAATATAATAACAGCATGCGTAACACAGCATTAGATAAAGCTTTTCCAGAAGCTCCGCCGCAGTCTTTCCGCCTTCTCCTTCCATGGACACTGTCTGCAGCTCCTTGATATACGCTCTTACATGGAACCTCCGCTTAGGCCTTTCCTGCTTGGGTATCACACGGTTAGGTACAAAATAATTTTGTGCATATGCATTCCGCAGAAAATCTTCAATGACTGGCTTCAGCTCATTGATATCCGTGATTTTTTTAGGTGCCCTTGCTGCTTTCGGCACATGCAGCCGCACCCTGGCCTCCCTTATTAAATCATCTATTTCTTTATCCTCCCGAAGGGCTTTGGGGATTGCCTTATAGAGCTCCGCAATCAGCAGTCTAGATCCTCTTCATTATATTCCTTAATAATTTCTCTCAATTCCGTAATCTTCATTTGTCTGGGTCCCTTTCATCATTCTGACATAGTCTTTTCCAGTATGGCAGCTAAGATATGTATCAAAGCATTAAAAAGCTCTTAAGCTGTTTTAATTGATCCAAAGTCATTTTTTCATTGTAATGCATACCGCTGTATGTCGGATGCAGAACAGGGTACTGGCCTTTTGTTTTGAGTATATATTTATTTTCAATCAGCCAGTCTATTTTCATCCGCTGCAAGCCATGGCGTAAAATCCAGTACCTTATAGGGCCATACTTTTCTGAGATCATCTATTTTTTCAAGTTTACCTAAACTGCACTCACTCCTGTTTCTCTTTATACTTTTGCAAGTTTTAAATTATCCAGCGGTCCTGATATTATATTCCAGCCTCCATATACTCCAAGCGGTTCTCTTTACACCACTCAATTGCAAGCTTCCTATAGTACTCAGCCTGAAAATTATACCATTGCTGCAATATTCCCATTCGATTAACCATATCCTTAAATCTTCTGAAAGCACCCCGTCCCTGTATCGCACACTCCAGTTTATTTGCCTTCTCAACCTCTAACGTCCAAATGAATTCCTCCATGATATGATACTCATTAATGTCAAACTTTGTAGGAAATCTCAAATAACGAGTTCCATAATTTTCTTCAATTTCTTCTTCCAGTCCCTCATTATCCAAACCAGTGATCAGCTCATCTGCCAAAAAAACACTTTCTCCCGTTTCTAAATCAAGAAAATAGGTATAGTTATCGTCCGCCATCTCAATTGCATCTATTACAACCTCTAATTTTATTTTCATACACTCCCCCACTCCTACATTTACAAAATAGTTTTTTCCTCAATTCATTTTTCATAAGGTAAGCGCCAAATGTTAGGGTGGCTGGCGTTTCGCCACCAAATACCTCATAA
>NZ_QUEE01000012.1:61487-145151 GCF_003477885.1 Lachnotalea sp. AF33-28 | reverse complement strand
GCCACTTATTTTTCAACCGTTTTCAAAGTGGAAATAAACTTTTCACTTCAGCCAAACTTTTTGTTCAAAGTCACTTCCTCCGGTGTTTCAAAACCGGCGGTCTGAACCGCGTATCCCGATACGGATATCCGCAGCTTCGTATATTATAAAAGCCACCGATTGTCTGAAACTATGACTGCTTCTGCAGCCTGATCATATGGAAGCTCTTATCGCAGAGCACGGCCTTAAGCATGCCGGACTCCACCCTGGCATTTTCCACCGTAACAGGAACCACATTCTCCGGATTTTCTTCCGTATTTTCCGCCTTCACATCCGCATGGGTGAGCACCCTGTGCTCCGTCACCTGATAGCCTTCAAACTGGCGCAGGTCACAGGTAAACTCCATGGAATCCTCCAGATCCTTATTGACTGCGAATACGGTCAGGCTCTCATCCTCCCCGTTCATCACACAGACCGCATCCAGATAGGGCGCATCTGCGTGTCTGCTCTCATATACGGGGGAATCCACGACGGTGTTTAAGACCTCACCGCGGCCGTAATTGCTGATCATCTCAAACGGATAGTAAATAGTCTGAGCCCAGGCGCCGCTGTCGCTGGTCATGATCGGCGCGATCACGTTGACCAGCTGTGCGAGACATGCCACCTTCACGCGGTCCGCATGATGCAGCATCGTGATCATCATGCCGGCAACCAGCAACGCATCCTCAAAGTTATAGATATCCTCCAGCTGATGCGGCGCTTTGCACCAGCGCTCCAATTTCCGGTCCTGCTCATGGGAATGGTACCATACGTTCCACTCGTCAAAGGAGAGATGGATGGACTTGTTCTTTCTCTTTTTAGCTTTCACCGCATCACAGATGGAAATCACAGAAGAAATGAATTTGTCCATCGCCACGGTATTGGCCAGAAATTCCGGCGTGTTGTTTTCCGCATTAGCGTAATACTGATGCAGGGAAAGATAGTCCACCTGGTCATAGCATTCGGAAAGCACCGTGTCCTCCCAGGTGCCGAAGGTGTCCATGGTGAGCGATGAGCTTCCGCATGCCACCAGTTCGATTGAAGGATCCACCATTTTCATAATTCGGCCGGCTTCCGCCGCGATCCTGCCGTATTCGGCGGCTGTCTTATGGCCCATCTGCCAGGGGCCGTCCATCTCGTTGCCAAGGCACCACAGCTTGATATCATGGGGATTTTCATAGCCGTGGGATCTTCTTAAATCGCTGTAATAGCTGCCGCCCTTTAAGTTGCAGTATTCCACGATGTTTTTAGCGTCTTCCACGCCTCTGGTACCCAGATTCACCGCCATCATCGGCTCTGTCTTCGCCTTATCCGCCCAGTCCATAAACTCATTGAGGCCGAACTGGTTGGTCTCGATCACATTCCAGGCCAGATCGATCTTCTCCGGGCGGGCGCTCTTAGGGCCCACGCCGTCCTCCCAGTGATAGCCGGACACAAAGTTACCGCCCGGATACCGCACCACCGGGACATTCAGCCTGGATATGAGGCCGATCACGTCCCTGCGGAATCCCTGCTCATCACAGAGCGGGCTGCCCGGCTGATAAATGCCTCCATAAACCGCGCGTCCCAAGTGTTCTATAAAGGAGCCGTAGATGCGCTTATCCACCTCTCCCACTGTAAAATGTCTGTCGATAAATATTTTCGCTTCTTTCATCGCCGTTTCCTCCATCGTTTGTTACTGCCAACCATTATAACGGTACCTGGCAAAGAATGAAACTGCTTTTTTTCCAGTATATTTGATATTTCTTCCGGCATACGCCTACTGCACTTGCGGCAGAGCGCTTACATCTTCCGGGACCTCCACCATATACAGGTTGCAGTAGCCGCTCACATTGCTGTTATAAAGCACCTGCTTTCCGTCCGCAGTAAAGCGGGGATGCGGATGATGGCTGCCGAAGAAGAAACTGCCGTCATGCATGGCGAGCACCCGGGCATTGTCAAAGCTGCTGCCGTTATAGCGGTACAGCTTGATGGATTTTCCGGAATCGCTGACAATCAGATGAAAATCGTTGGAATGCACATGGTCAGGGCTCGGAAGCGGCACGCACTTCGCCTCCTGCATACCGGTACCGTCATAATTTACCACTCCGAAATAGGACCCATCGTTTGGCTTATGTACCTGATATCCTACCCGCAGGCCATCCGCATACCAGTATTCATGGCCGATCTTCTCTCCCTTTTCGGCACGCTCTCTGATCTTTACAGGAGTCCCCTTTTCGGTGTCGAGAAGCCAGATCCGATGATCCACCATTTCCCAGTTGCCCTCATGACAGAAGGTAAGCAGATTGGGCTGGGTGGGAGAAGGATTGACATGGCCGATCCAGCAGTTCTCCTGCCACAGAGTCTCTGCCTCCCCGGTATCCACATTCACCCGGAATACGCGGCAGTCCGGTTTCGCCTCAAAAATCTCTCTCATGCCGATATAGCTGGCGGTCAAATCCGCGTAGATACGGCCGGACAGATCCTCCATCAGTACGCCGTAGATATACTGTCCGTCGGCCCCCACCAGTCCGCAGCTGGCGTTAAAGCCTTCCGGCGGGGTGTAAAGAGGCCTTGTCTCAAGCGTCTCCAGGTTCAGGGCGCGCACCTCCCGGCCCGCCGAATAATACACCTCCGGCCGTTTCGGATTCACATCGTTGGTAAAATGCACCTTCTGCCTGCTGCCCGGTTCAAAACAGGTCAGCTGGCTGATCTCTCCGCTCCCGATGTGTATGCTGAACAGATTGGTGACATTTTCCCGGTCGGATGTAAATAAAAGTCTTTGGTTGCCGTCGTACCACCCGCTATTTGTAAAATAGGTGTGATAGCTGTGGCCAAGATAACCTGTCAGCTGTGTTACGGTGGCTCCGGATATACGGTCCTTATAGCTTCTTTTCTCAGACGGATATGTCTTGTACGGTTTCATTGCGGTTTCCTCCATAAGATAACTGCCTGTTTTTTGCTACTCTTCTATTATACAGCAGAAAACAGATACTTCAATAAAATAACAGAAAATGATACACGGATTTGCCGGTGCCTGCGCTACCATTTTGGAATAAATAATGTTATAATAAGTTTATTTAGCGGGTACTCTGAAAGGCGGGATTCATTATGAGGATTGGGGTTAATTATCAGCTGAAGTATTCCACACCGGAAGACTGGATCGCATGTCTGCGGTCTCTCGGGGTCTGCGCGGCCGTTTCTCCGGTACAGCCCGGTGCGGACACGGATACGGTGGCCGCCTATAATAGGGCGGCAGAAGAAAACGGTATACTGATCGGGGAAGTGGGCATCCTTGGTACACGTGCTTAGGCTCTGCTCTGAGCTGGATCATGAAGTCACCCTGTTTCTGGAACATATGCCGGAACTTTCCCAGTATATAACCGGACTTTCCAATATACGGAAGAAAGCAGTAGAAGCCGGGGTCACGCTTATGTAGGCACGGCGCTCATGCCGCTGCAGCACGGCAGTTTTAAACTGATACAAAATACACAATAATAGGAGGTTTTACTATGATACCAGCATCCATAGATCTTACCAAAACTACGCAAATTGGTTTTTTAACCCATAGTATCGTGGAAACCACAAAGAAATGGGCCGAATATCTTCATACCGAAGTGCCGGAGATCATAACCTCTGCGGAATACGAGCTGACAAAGACAGTATACCGCGGCAGGCCCTGTTATGCACGGATCTATCAGTCCTTCTTTCAGTTGGACAACATACAGATTGAACTGATACAGCCTGTGGATGATCAGCCTTCCATCTGGCGCGAATGCCTGGATCAGAATGGGGAAGGGCTCCACCATATCGCATTTTTATGCACCAATATGGCTGAGATGATTAAGGCCTACGAGGATGAAGG
This sequence comes from Lachnotalea sp. AF33-28, assembly GCF_003477885.1. Classification (GTDB taxonomy): domain Bacteria; phylum Bacillota; class Clostridia; order Lachnospirales; family Lachnospiraceae; genus AF33-28. Next base: position 141,289 of record NZ_QUEE01000012.1, on the reverse strand, counting down.
CATGATACTGCTCCAAAAAGGCGAATATAAGGGCGGCCGTTATGCCTATCTGGACGACCGCCGCAATACGAAACTCATTATTGAACTGCTGGAGAATGACGAAAGGCCCTAAGCTTTTCATACAATACCTGGCGGCCGCCTTCTTCCATCAGGGTTTTCAGGCGTTCACTGTAAACCTGCGCTGCAAAGCCTTCCGGTGCCATAATGCAGTCACGGATCAGTTTTTGTGTGTTATAGTCGATTTTATCCTTATAAATAATTGCTGATTCGATGATGCGGTCTATGTAGGGAGGGCTCCATTTCCCCTCCCCAACCGCCATCTTCTGAGACAGCAGGTATTGCTTTGCGATGCGGGGCTCCTTCCAAATCTCTACTGTGTAGCGATTGGCCGCTGCTGCGTTTTCTCCGGTCAGACACGGATCATCCAATAAAAACATATCCAGATCCGTAACATCAATTCTGCTTTTGTAATTATAATAACTGTCTATAGGTACCATTACATCATCTTCGTTGTATTCCCAGTGTTCTCCTTCAATTCCGTGCTGCAGCATGATGTGAGCCTCATCTCCAAGACACCACTCCAAATATGCCAGTGCAGCCGGGATATCTCCGCAGTCGGACGATACCATCACATATGCCGCAATCGGACTGTATTTTTGGTAGAGCGCAGGAGAACCATCCGCCTGACAGATCTCTACAGGCCAGATTTCCGCCTCCGAATCCACATCATACAGCTCTGTCAGATATCCTCCTTTATTCAGATACATCCACTGGGCCGCACTCCAGAATCCGCATTCGCCTGCGGCGATGCTCTCTCCCAGACCGTTGTCTGTTATACTGTAATAATCCGGCCTGATCAGCCCTCTCCTGTAGCACTCATTCAAAAACAGAAAGGCGTTCTCATCCCCATCCATGCCGATCAGATAATTGCCAACGAGCATGGCACGGTCCTGCTCTTTAACTATGGATTCAGGCTTAATAAATGCGCCTTCTATAGGCTGTATACCCGTATAACTCTCCACAAGCCCATATGGGTACTGACAGAAACCTGCATCTTTCATTCTTATCATCACTTCCATCAGTTCATCGGGTGTCAATGATGAGACGCCGTTTCGCACAGGCAGTTCTATTCCCAGACATTCCAGCCAGTCTTTTCTAATATAAGAGCAAAACATCGCGGTCAGGCTGCGTATGCCATTCACCGCATATTGACCGCCGTTTACCCGGCCATATTTTAAAATCTCCTCTCCAAGCTGTTCCTGCAGGAATGCACCTGCCCCGTTCATATACCCGCTAAGATCCGCGGCGGCTCCGCTCTTAACAAGGTTTAGAAAATCATCGGTCTCATACGTAAAGAAAATATCTATTTTATTCCTTGTAAGCTCTGCCAGCTCACTTGCGTCCGCCTCACGCGGTATCGATGCGAATTCTATCTCTATACCCAGTTCTTCCCATACTTTCTTCTTTATCATCTCAGTCCATCGGTTATCCGTTAAAGTCCCATACTCCGGTGTGCGAATTGTTCCCCGGTCATAAACAGCAACAGTAATATGGGGCGGCGACTGGCCGCTGCCCGAATCATCCTGTCCGGTTTTACTCTGGCAGCCGGTTGCTGTGCATAGAATGATCATCAGTATAGCACATATAATGTGCCTGATCCCTGTCATAATTATCCTCTCTCCTGTCCTAGTATACCAAATAACTATACTTTTTACTGAGCATATCTGTTAATATATTTCCGCAATATGTACACTTACTCTAATTATAGCTACTGAGCCGCCTTCAATATTTCCTGTGCATTATCCAAAAACTGTATTTCCGCCTTCTTTGTATAATCATAAGCCATTTTCTCATTTTCCGGTCACTTCCCGATTATGCGGCTGTACGATTAGCTCACTGGGCAATATCCCATAGTAGCGCTTAAACACCTGTCCGAAATATCTGGGATTACTCTCAAATCCCACCTGGGAAGCGATATCCTTGATATTATCGCTGCGATAAGTGAGTATGAGCCTTCTGGCCTTTTCCATGCGCATCCGATTCAGATAATCAGAAAAGCGCTCACCCTCCTTTTTTATAAACAGCTGGCTTAGATACTGCACATTCATAAACAAATAATTTTCCGCCAGCCATTTTAATGACAGGTTTTCATCACTTATATGTGAGTTTACATAGGACTTGATCATATCCACAACTGACCTCTTTTCTTCCGGACGCATACTGCCCACAGCCATACGAAAGCACATCTCCCGTACCTCCCCGACTTTCCTGCAGGCCCTAAGGCTGCGAAAAAAGTCGCAGGCAATCTCCATCGCTTCTTCAGAATCATCTGAATTAAGCTTCAGATATAGCCCCATAGTAAAATTTTTGGCAGCTTCCGTATCCGTAGAAAATTGAGAAAACATTCCTTCCAGTATTTCCTGAATTCTCTTCGGTTCCAGATACAGAATTTCCTCTCTTAAGCGCTCCAGTTTCCACGGTGAAGTGAGGTCATTGGATATCACGCTTGACTCTCCGGCCTCATCCAGCAGTAAAATTCTATTGAATCTGGATATTCTTCCAAATATCATATTCCATAGCGCCTCTTCCGCATCCTGAACAAACTCCACTGTAAAAGACACCAGCTGCCCTCGGTATCTAAGTGACTCCAGGTTTCCGGCCAGTTGTTTGCATAATGTCACGGATGGAATATTCAGGACCAGCACAACCGTATTCTTCACATAGACTGCCGGAAATTCCATTTCTATCCCATATTTATTGAGAATTCTCCTGATATCCTTATGAGCTTCCGCAAGAAACCGTTCTTCTACATAATTGCAGATACAGGCATGGAGAATTTCCCCGCGGAATTTGAGGCGTTCTCTGTATTTCTGGTATACCGCATGGAATTCTCTGCACTGCAGCCCTTCATAAAGATAACTTTCCTCTACGGTTGTCCGTAAATCCCCGAGCATCTTTCTCTGTTCACTAAGCATCCTCTGACGTGCCTCCTCCTTTTCCTTTCGGCATCGTACAAGCACTTCCATGAGCTGATCGCGGTCCGTAGGCTTAAGCAGATAATCCCGCACACCGAATTTCATGGCCTGTCTCGCATATTCAAACTCATCATATCCAGAAAGGATCACAAACCGCAGATTCGGATCCAGCTTTACCGCACGTTCAATCAAACCCAGCCCATCCAGTATGGGCATACGAATGTCAGTGATCACCACATCCGGGTATTCGTCACAAATCATACCGTATGCTTCCATCCCGTTTTGGGCAATTCCGACCAGCTCATATCCGATAGAACTGTAATCGATCATATGCGCCAGCGCATTCCTGATGATCTCTTCATCATCTGCTACTATTACACGCACCGTTCTCCTCCTTCCTTTGATGCGGGATTGTCAGTATTACCGCCGCCATTCCATTTTCGTTGATCGCACGCAGCCCGCATTCTCCGCCATAGAGCAGCTTCAGACGTTGTTCTATATTGAGCAGCCCGATGCCGGTGCCCTGGCTCTCCAGTTCGCCTGTTCCAAGCTTTTCCAACACATTTTCAGCAAATGCTGAACCTGTATTGGATACCTTTACTAACAGCATCTTCCCACTTCTGTGAATATCCACCCGAATCATGCAGACATCCATACTGCATTCCAGAGAGTATTTTACCGCATTTTCCACCAGAGGCTGAATGCACAGCTTCGGAATCAGGTATTGCTGCACCCCATCTTCGAGCCATGTACAAAAATCCAACCGATCTTTGTACCGTATCTTTTGTATCTGTATATAGCTGTCCAAATACTCCAGCTCGCTTTGAACACTTATCAGCTCATCCGTATTGTTAGCGGACGCACGATACAGTTTTGCCAGCGCTTTCACCATAGTGGAAATCTCCTCACTGCCGCTTCCCAGCGCCATCCAGTTAATGGTATCCAACGTGTTGTACAAAAAATGCGGATTGATCTGCTGGCGCAGCATTTTAATAGTAGTATCCCGAAGCAATATCTGCTTGTCATAATTTTCATCTCGAAGGATCTTAACGCTGTGAGTCATCTCATGAAATGTTCGATGAAGCTGGCCGATTTCATCCTGTCTCTCACGGTAAACCGCCTCCGGATATCGTGAAAGTTCCTGCCCCTGACCATAGGCGTGAATCTTGCGGATCAGGAGTTCCAAATGTCCGAATATATTCACCAATACACGGCGGGTAATCAGAAGAAACAATAATACCGACAGCGCAGATGCGGCAATCATAATCATTTTCACTGTGCTTAGATGATAAAACAAGCTGTTATAGTCCAGGAGATAAACATATTTCCAGCCTTCAATGAACAGCTCTCCGGACAGGACGAACATTCTCTTTCCTCCCGCGATGCGCAATATCTGATAAGTACCATGCGATTTTTCCCAGATATTCCGGTAATCCGTTCCGTCTCCCTCCAGTTCTCCGGAAACCAGGCGTCCGTGTTCATCCATCAGTATCAGTATCCCCCGGTCATCCTCGTCCGGTATATCCTGCATGGAATCCTGAATCATCGCATCAAGATCTGCAATTAAGTATACCGCACCCAAATCCGTAAATTTAAGGTATTTCCTCTGCCGTATCATTCGGGCACAAGCTATGGTGTCTCTGCTGTCTTCCTGTGCAAGCCACATCGCATCGCCGTTTCTGACGGACAGATCATCTACAATACACAATCGCTTTTCAGAATCCAGGTCGGCTCCGTATCCCATGTTGACCACACAGCTGTTAACGAACAAAGAAATGGACAGAATATATTCATTGTTATCATAGTATGGATAGAGCGCATCATAAGCTTGTCCCCTGGCCCTGCTGTCCATGTGCTCCATATCCGGTGCGCCAAGTACAATCATATTTTCCTGGACATCCATATCTGCTGCAATATCTCCTGCCAGGCGGCTGATATCATTAAGCCTCCGGTTCAGATCACCGATTGTCTGCTTAAGGCCGGTTTCAGCAAGGCGGTACATATTGTCATCGTAGCTTCTGATCAGGTAGTGCAGGCTTGTAAAGAAAGAAAAGCTGATGGCGGCAACCAAAATCACCACAATCACCAGCATTTTTTTTGCCAGTTTCTGGTTCAAAAAATAACCCTTCCATGCTTTCATCCGTCTCCCCCAAAACGTGCTTTTAGCTGAGGACGGATACATTCATAATCCATCCCCAGCCATCCCGCATTCCACAGCAGTTTTATTTAACCGCGTCAAGCTGTTCTTCCATGGCCTGTTTTGCGCCTTCCTGCAGATATACATTGTAATACTCATCAAAAATGCTGTCAAATTCCGCTTCGTCTGCCATAATGCTGTTTATGATCACATTGTCTCTGTTTTCCTTCAGTTCGGCCGCATAATCGGAAACCGCTGTCAGCTGCCTGTCAATATAGAGCTTCGGCCATTTACCTTCCGATTCTCCGATCGCTTTGGCATTAACGGTAAGATCCACAGTTCGCGGATCGTTGGAATTTTCTTTACCCATACGAAACACCTCTGCTCCGAACTCACCGATCAGACAGGGATCGTTATTGAGCATAACATCCAAGTCACCCACGCTGACCCTGTCCTTATTGTTATATTCCGGATCAATAGCTACCATGAGCCCGGCTTCATTATACTCCCAATGCTCCCCCTGTGTACCATGGCAGATAATGGTATGCGCTTCTTCACCTACCAGCCAGCCGATAAAACGCAGTGCAGCACCGACATTCTCGCACCCGGATGAAATCATACAATATGCGCCGATCGGCATATATTCCTGATAAAGTGCCGGTGATTCATCTTCCCTGCAAACCTCCATTGCAAGTATCTCTGCTTCCGGTTCGGCATCATACAGAGCTGCAATATTAGAATCCTTACCCATGTAAGTCCAGTATGCAGCTGACCAGAAAGCACACTGTCCTGCAGATATCCGCTCCCCCATATCCTCTGATTTATACAATGCAAAATCAGGACTGATCAGCCCGGCATTATAACATTTGTTAAGAAAGCGATATGCCTCCTTATCACCTGCCGCCGTCAGGAAAAAATCATCTATAACCGTGGCTTTTCCTTCATCTGAGGCTGGCACCGATGCATCAATAAATGCACCTTCCACAGGCTGAATGCTGGTGAAATCGTTTAAAAGTCCCATTGGATATTCACAGAGACCGGCCTCTTTGATCTTTACCATTGCCTCAAACAATTCATCAGGCGTCATGGAAGGGTTACCGTTACGGTCTGCGATTTCAATCCCCAGCTGTTCAAGCCAGTCCTTTCGTATAAACGAGGAAAGCATGCTGACATCATTTCTTCTGGCTGGAATAGCGTACTGTCTTCCGTCAATTAATCCATAAGAGAGAATATCCTCGCCCAATATGCTGCGCACCTGTGCACCGTCTTCTTCCATATAATCGGTCAGATCCGCCAGCGCACCGTCTCCGGCCCAGGTCAGAAAGGTATTTACATCATAGATATAAAAAAGATCCGGTTCATTATGGGCGGCCATAAGGGCCTGAACCTTAGTTGTATCCTCACTTCTGGGTATCGCCATAAATTCCAATTCTATATTTAATTCCTCTTTCACTTTTTCCTGTATTATGTTCACCCACTTATTGTCCGTGGGATCGCCGTAATCCTCTGGCATATTACCGCGGTCATAGACCTCCACCACCAGTCTGACCGGTTCTGGCTTATCGCCGCTGTTCTCCGGCTCTGATTCCCCCTGTGACTGCAGACCGGATGCGGCAGCAGTACCTGATAGCTCCTTATCAGCCGGAGTGCCGCATGCAGCTGTTGACAGCGCCAGAGCAACCGCAAGAATAATTCCTGTTATTTTTTTCTTCCACATAGCTTCTCTCTCCTTTTTATTTTGTTGCCGCCTGTTCCGGCGGCTATTATAACAGCCTTTGCTGTTTATAATCATCCTTTTACCGCTCCGATCATTACGCCCTTTACAAAATATTTCTGTAAAAACGGATAGATGATCAGCACCGGAATCAAGCTGAAAATCAGCGCGCCTGCCCGGATCGTCTGTGCTACCGGAAGTGTTCCTGTAATGCCTTCCAGCATCTCATTAACCGATTCGGCATTCACAATCATCTGTCTTAGCTTAATCTGAAGAACAGTTTTCTTAGGATCGTTTATATATAATAATGCATCCTGCATGCCATTCCACCTTGACACCGCATAAAAAAGAGCAATAGTGGCCAGTGCCGGCTTGCTTAGCGGAAGTATAATCTTGGTCAGAATCTTTAAGTCTCCTGCACCGTCAATCAGAGCAGATTCCTTCAGGGAAGCCGGTATGGAAGAAAAGAACGAACGCATGACGATCATATTATAAGTACTGATCATCCCAGGAAGAATCAGTGCCAGCATGCTGTCAATCAGACCAAGATGGTTGACCAGCAGATAACTTGGAATCATCCCTCCGGAAAAATACATGGTAAATATGAAGTAGGGCCATAGAATACCTTTTCCTTTCAGTCCTGCTTCAGCCATTGGATATGCACACAGTACTGTCATTACCATGGATACGATGACATAGCTTATTGTCAGTAGCACACTCCTGCCCATTGCCTTCACCAGGGACCCATTGCTGATGATTGACTGATATACGCTGATAGTAAATTGCTTTGGAATCAGGAATACTTCCCCCCGCATTACGGGAGAGGCAGATGATAAGGATATCGCTAATAGGTATACAAATGGCAGCAGACACAACAGCCCCAGCATCAACAGTATAAAAACAACACCCACGGAAAAAAGCCTGTTATCCCAGCTTTCTCTTACCTTTGCGGGGTTTTCCACAAATCCTGCATCTGTTTTATTCACACTCATAATTCTGCCTCCTACCATATGGACTCACCGCTGATCTTTGCGCACAGTTTATTGGCACCCAAAACCAGCGTCAGATTAACAGCGGATTGGAATAAACCGATAGCGGCAGCCGGACTAAATTTTCCCTGTTCGATGCCGACTGTATACGCATAAGTGGAAAGCACTTCCGAAACATCTTTTACCATGGAATTGCCCATCATCAGTGGCTGTTCAAATCCAATGCTGACCATACCGCCAATTTTTAAGATCAGCATGATAATGACCGTAGGCAGGATATTGGGCAGCGTGATCTTATACATCATTCGGAACCGGTTGCAGCCGTCCACTCTGGCAGCCTCATACTGTTCCTGATCGATACCGGTGATAGCCGACAGATAAATAATCGCTCCCCAACCGATGGACTGCCATATGCCGACACCTACATAAGTTCCGATCCATGCACCTGCGCTGCTAAGAAACGGTATGCTGCCGAGGCCCAGATTTTGAAACAGCACGTTTAAGATTCCGTTATCTGTGGCAAAAATCTGAACCGCCATACCGCCAATGATCACCCATGACATGAAATGAGGCAGATAGAGTATGGTCTGCAGACCCTTCTTAAACAGACCGTTTCGGATTTCATTCAGCAGCAGCGCCAGTAAAATCGGCGCAGGAAAACCGAAGATCAACGACAGCAGATTCAGTACCAGTGTATTTTTAAAGGCCCTCCAGAACTTACCCGTGGAGAAAATTCGTTTAAACACTTCCAATCCGCACCACTCGCTATCCCAAATTCCTTTACGAAAGTTATAATCCTTAAACGCAATCACGAGCCCTCCCATGGGCCCATAGCAAAAAATCAAATAAAAAACTGCCGGACCCAACAACATCAGATACAGCCCATAATGACGGCGAAAATACGGTCCGAATCCTCCGGCTTTTCTTTTCCTGATGACAGTTCTGTTCACTCTTTTCTCCTTTCGCACTGTTGCGGCAAATGCTGCAATATATGCGCTGCGCCGCTTTCTGATAGATATTTTAACGCCCGGAACAGATAAAATAAATGAAAGATGAATAGGTTTAAGGTACAAAAAAGCTAGTACCCCGCACCATTTGCCACTTTGCTTATGGTGTGGGGCACCAGCCCTGTTATTTCATGCTTTTCTATTCCGCCGTTATGGTGCGGGTCCCTCTCTCCGCTGATATCTCTTCCACCGTCTTATCACGGATTCGGACCGCACCGTGATAGCCTTCCTTCGTGGGAATCAGATTTCCCCCGGCAAAGCGGTCCTTCGCCTCCTCAATTGCCTGTGTGTACTGGGGAAGCCACTGCGCTTCTGCGATCAGCATCTCATCGATCATCTGCCAGATCTCCGGCGGATTGCATACCGCGCCGGTTAACGGGTCCATCAGCGCCGCCTGCTTTAACAGATTCACGTCGCCTGCAACAGCCGCTTCCACAGCCAGTTTCTGCACCCATATGGACTGTGAGCAGACAGCCGCGCAGCCTAAGGGCAGGTCACCCAGCTTGGGAACGCTGATACCGTTTCCGTCCACATAGCAGGGAACCTCCACCACACATTCCGCAGGAAGGTTGGTGATGCAGCCTTCATTCATCACGTTGAAATGTCCGCGGTATTTTCTTCCGGTCTCCAGGCCTTCAATGATGTAAGAGCAGTGCTCTTTTCCTCGCATGGAGCCGTCATAGCGTTTCGGCGGCTCGGCGAGGATTTTCGGATACTCGGTTTCAAACCAATTGCGTTCCTCTCTGGTAACCCTTAAGTATCCCCCGGTCTCTCCGTTGATCCAGCTGTCCGTATTAATCCAGTCTTTAATCTCATCCGGCCGTTTCCGGTACCATGCCACATATTCGGACAGATGGCCGTTGGATTCCGTGGAATAATAGCCGAAGCGCTTCAGTATGTCGATCCTGACCTTCTCCTCTTCTCTAAAACGCTCGTGAGCCTCAAATCCGGCCAGCAGTTTGTCCTTTAGCTCCACCCCCTTGTGCTTTACGCTCACATACCAAGTCTGATGATTGATGCCGGCGCAGGTGATATCCAGCTCCTCCCTGGGAATTCCCAGCACTTCTCCGATCTGCGTTTCCCCGTGAATCTCCCCATGGCACAGTCCGATGGTTTTTACTTTGCCGTATTTGTTACAGGCCCAGGTCGCCATCGCGTTAGGGTTGGAATAGTTTAACATGATTGCCCCCGGCTGTGCCACCTCCCGGATATCCCTACAGAAATTCAGCATTTCTGCGATCACTCGCTGGCCGTACATGATGCCCCCGGTGCAGAGCGTATCCCCCACGCACTGGTCCACACCGTATTTCAACGGAATATCCACATCCATCTCAAAAGCGGGCAGACCCCCGATGCGCACGCAGTTGATGATATATCTGGCATCCCGAAACGCCTCTCTTCGGTCAGTTGTGGACTGAATTTTAATCGGAATCCCATTGCTGTCCAGATCCCGCTGGCAAAGCTTTGTAACCTTCTTGAGGTTATCGGGATTGATATCCGTAAACGCCACCTCAATATCATGGAATTCCGGTACGGACATGATATCCGTAAAGAGCGTCCTGGCAAATACCAGACTGCCTGCACCTATGACTGCTATTTTAAAACTCATACCTGTTCCCCTTTCTGTTCTTGCGCCCATCTGTCCGGCCCATATATTAGCACATTTTTGGCCATTGCTTTTTTTGCTTAATCTGATTATAATATTGACTATATTGGACTGCAAGAATAATTATATGATAAAGAAGGGTAATATTTTGACTTTCAATCAGTACGGGACTTACGGATTCTTAAGCGCGGGACAGATGCCGGATACACCGCTTACATTGCTGGATTTCGGACTGGAAAGACGCTGTGATGAAACATACGATTTTGATAACAGAAGCAGGGATTATGCCGGCTATCTGTTTCAGTATACATTGAGCGGGCAGGGGGCTTTTGAAGCGGAGGGCACGCTGTATCCGCAGATGCCGGGCACCGCATTTTTTTCCTGCATCCCGGAAAACAGCAGGTATTATCTTCCCTCCGGGGCTCATGAAACGAACTGGGAATTCATATATGTACATTTTACGGGACCTGCTGCCGGACCGTTCTTTCGGGAGATACAAACAAACTACGGCCGCAGCTTCCGCCTGCCCGCGGACAGCTTTCCCATTCAGCTCTGGCTGAATCTTCACCGCGATATGAATGACGGGCGGCAGCTTCGGCTGTATGAGGGCGGTGAACTGGTCTACCGCTTTCTTTCCTCCCTGCTTCGCACACTGGAATCACCGGTAGAACACATCATGAGCCACCCGATAGAAAAAAGCCTTCGGTATATGAAGGCTCATTTCCGTGAACATTTTTCAATTGATGATCTGGCACGGCAGAACGGTCTGTCCTCCGCCTATTTTACCAGGATTTTCACCAGGGAGACCGGTGAATCCCCGCTTCTGCATCTCACCCGTCTGCGTATAAACCATGCGCTGTTCCTGCTTCTGAATACACAGATGTCCGTGGAACAGATCGCTTTGGAATGCGGCTTTTCCTGCGGCAATTACTTCTGCAAAGTGTTCCGCAGGGCATCCGGATGCTCCCCTGCCGAATACCGCAGACGGTATGGGGCTTAATACGTTCTCTATTCGCGAAATATTTTATCCGTAAAATCCAGGAAGTACGACCAATCCGCCGCCGTAAAGCCATGTCCGCCGGTACGCCGGTGATATGCGATGGTTCCGTCCTGATAGCTCTTATCTGCCTTTACGGGTTCATTCATTATAAGTCCTTCTCTGCCATAGAGAGCATACACACCTCCGGCCATACGGCAGGAGCGCAATTCTCCGTCCGGATCGGCCCATAAATCCTCTGTGGCGCTGACCACATAGACCGGTCTGGGCGCCGCCAGAGCCAGAAGCATGTGCTGATCCACAGGCAGCAAATACTCCTTTGCTCCGTAATTCTGAAATCTCTCCGTAAACCAATATCCCAGATTGGCGGTGATGGATGCCACAGACTCACAGTCCGGCCCTTTATCCCTGCTGGTGGAAGCTCCGCCGCATCCGGAGTTCAGGGAAAGACATGCTGCAAACCTCTGGTCCACAGCGAACTCCCACAGCGCTGTTTTACCACCTCTGGAATGGCCGCCCACAGCCACCTTATCCGGCAGAATCTCTCTGACTGTCTCCAGATAATCCATCACTCTGGATGCACCCCACGCCCATGCGCTGATAGCTCCCCAGGGATTGATCCCATTCCTGCCCGCGATCTGAAAAATCCCGGTTTCAAAGGAATGTGGGCTGTCGGATGCCACACCGTTAACCGGCAAGGCGCAGAAGGCGTATCCGCGCTTCAATATTTCCTGTACAGGCGCAGCCTGTTCCGGTTCCCAGCCAAACATATTATAAAAAACCACCGGCACCCTGTTGCGATGGGTGGCCTCATCCGGGAGATACAGATAGAAGAAGAACGCCAAAGTTTCTGTTCTCGCCATGATTTTTCTTCTGCGGTATCCCCAGACGGTCCGCTCCTCCCCTTCTTCCGAAAAGCAGACGGGCAGCTGGCAGGCAAAAGGCATATTGCCATATACAAAATTGGAAAACAGCGCCAGTATCTCCGGCCTCCTGTATGTTTCCCACGCTATTGCTGTATCAATCGTTTCTCCGCTGCATGTCTTCAATATCTCCGGATATGCTGTCATTCTTATCTCCTCTCATCATCACAAAAATGATTAGTTAAACATCGGTTTCCATAACCAGTTTATCATCTTTAAAGGAGAGTACAATGAAAAATACATAGGTATGAGATACAAAAAAGCGATGCGTGACGCCCATTTAACTATTTATGAACCTCCATGCTGCATTCGGCCGGGATCAGCCCTTCTGCCGATGCCTTTACGGATACGGTCCCTTCCTCCTGTCCGGACTCCACCAGCAGCTGGCACAGGCCGTGAAAAGCTCTCCTCGCCGGCACTTTATCGGACTCGTGGCTGCCGGGATCTCCGTTTCCGCAGCCTAAAAAGGTGCCGCAGCCCGTCACTTCAAAGGTCAGAAGGTTCTCTGCGTATGGCACCACATTATTCTCCTGATCCAGTATCTTTGCCGCGATTGCCGCCACATCCGCTCCCCCGGCTCTAAGCTCTGTCCGATCTGGCTCCAGACAGATTCTGTAAGGCGCCCCCGTGGTGCGCACCTCCTGAAACAGCACTTCTCTGCCGCCGGTATATCCCCTGGCGCTTAAGCTGCCGGGTTCATAGATCACATCCGGCCATTCCAGATACCAGTTTTCTTCCATCCGCTTTCTACCCTGGCTGACGCCGTTTACAAACAGCTCCACTTCCTCCAGGTTGCTGTAACAGTATACGGCAACAGCCTGCCCTTCCCTGCCGGGCCAATTCCAATGCGGGAAGATATGCAGCACCGGTTCCTCTGCCCACCAGCTCTTATAGTAGTAGTAATTATCCTTGGGGAAACCGCAGTAATCCATCACGCCAAACTGGGAGGAAACCGCAGGATAGGTGAGGGGCGTGGGTTCTCCTCGGTAGTCAAAGCCGGTCCATATAAAAAGCCCGCTGACATAATCGCGGTCAGCCGTCATCTTCCACTGCTTTTCTGCGGCGTCTTTCTTCTCAAACCTACCGGTATTGCCCGGGTCCATGATATAATACCGGCTTGTTTTGGGATCCGTGCGGTAAGCGCCGCGGGTGCAGCTGTTGGCGCTGGCCTCCGTTACGATAAAAGGCTGTTTGGGAGCCATCTCATGAAAGTGATCCCACTCCCGGTCCGCATAGTTAAATCCCATGATATCCAGTTCCCTGGCACCGGGCAGAAATACCTCTGAGGAAGGGAGCTGATCCTTGCCGTTCCATGCGCAGAACGCCATGGTGATCGGCCTTACGCGGTCAAGCCTGCGGATCTCCTCCCGCATGCTGCGTATAATCCTGGGCGCTTCGGGCCGGTCCTGTGCGAACACCTCCTCATTTCCCACGGACCACATGATGATGGAAGGGTGATTTCGGTCCCGCATCACAGTGTCTTCCAGCTGCTTAAGGGTCTCCTGGGTGCTTCCCATCTTGCGCACCTCTCCCATGACAAGGATGCCCATCCGGTCACACAGATCCAGAAGCGCCTGCGCCGGCGCATGGTGCGCACAGCGGTAAGCGTTACAGCCCATTTCCTTTAATTTCTTCAGTCGGTACTCGAAGATGCTGTCCGGCATGCCGATGCCGGTTCCGGCGTGATCCTGATGACAGCAGACACCCTTGATCTTGACTCTGCGGCCGTTCAGATAAAATCCCCGGTCCGCATCAAACCGGATATCGCGTACGCCAAAATAGGTATCCGTGACATCCACAGGCTGCCCGCCGATATAGATTCCCGTCTGAAGCCGGTAGCAGTACGGATCATCGAGATCCCACAGCCGGGGATGTTCCATTTCTATGTGCTGCACAACGGTGTTCCCGGACCAGCCCTCCAGGGATACTTCCTCTCTGGCCGACCGGATCAGCCCTCCGTCAGCGTCATATACGGAGGATTCCAAAACGGCGCATTCCTGCCTTAAGCTGCGGCTTATGATCTGCGTTTCCACACGGATATCCGCACCCGCATAGTTTCCTTCCGCATCCTGATAGGGGGATGCCTCCACGGATACGCCCCAGGGACGCACATGCACGGCATCCGCGATTTCCAGCCAGACATGGCGGTAGATTCCGCCGCCTTCATACCACCAGCCTTCCCGTCCAGTGGCATCCACCCGGACAGCCAGCAGATTTTTCTCTCCGTAATTGACCACATCCGTAATATCATAATAAAAACCGGTGTAGCCGCTGACATGATTTCCAATATCGTATTCGTTCAGATACACCGTGCTGTCTCGGAATACGCCTCCGAAATGCAGATAAATCCTCCTGCCCTCACACGCCTTATCTATCTGAAAGGTTTTCCGGTACCAGCCTATGCCCCCGTCCAGACAGCCTCCCGCAACATGGCGGTTATCAATGGTCTCCATGGCGGGTATGTTTATGCCGCCTTCGAACTTGCCCTGTTTTCTGGTATAATCGCCTTCCATCACAAAATCGTGGGGCAGGTTTACGCTTCTCCATCCGGCATCATCAAAATCCATTGCCGAAGCGCCGAAATGAAACGCCTTTGCTTTGGCGGCTCCCCATTCCTCTGAATCCGTCTTCGGGGATAAATCTCCCAGATAAAATTTCCAGCCCTGATCAAGCTCCCTCTTTTCCCTCATATTCCGTTCTCCTCTTTGATTCTAGTATTGCTCTAAGAAATTCGTCCTACGGAATCATTATATTGCTGCTTCCAGCCCATGTATATAGTAATAATTACAGATCATTTCGTAAATTACGGTCCTTTGCACGTTCGGCGGCCACTCAGCCCTTAATCCCTCCGGCCGTCACCCCTTCCACAAAATATTCCTGTGCAAAGAAGTACAGGAGAATCGGCGGCACCATCGAAATCAGGGACATGGCCATCACCTGATTCCATGGGGTGCTGGCCCCCTGAGAATCGATGGACATCTTAAGCGCCAGGGACAGCGTATATTTTTTTACGCTGCTGATATAGATCAGATTGTTGAAATAGTCATTCCACCGCCACATGGTTTGAAAAATCACCACAGAAAAGATGGCAGGCTTAAGTAACGGGAACAGGATCTTCACGTAGATGGTAAAAGGATTGCATCCGTCTATACAGGCCGACTCATCCAGTTCCCTGGGAATTCCCCTTAAAAACTGAATCAGCATGAAAATCAGAAACGGATAGCAGGCAAGCAGGGCGGGCATCCAGAACGGCATATAGGTATCCACCCAGCCGAATTTGTTGAACGCCACATACCGGGGTATGATGACGATAGCATCCGGCAACATCAGCGTGGACAGCATCAGCGCAAACAGCGGCTTTTTACCCGGGAACTTGAATCTGGCAAAGCCATAAGCTACGATTCCTGTGGAGGCCACGGTCAGCAGCACGGACGGAACCACCAGCTTGAAAGTGTTCAGATAAAAGTCCGTATAGGTGAACTGGCCGATGCCCTTCCAGCCCTTTACATACGCGTCAAAAGAAAACTTCTCCGGCCAGAAGGACAGCTTTCCGAAGATTTCTGCATTGTCCTTAAAGGTGGCCAGAAACAGCCAT
Source organism: Lachnotalea sp. AF33-28 (assembly GCF_003477885.1). GTDB lineage: Bacteria > Bacillota > Clostridia > Lachnospirales > Lachnospiraceae > AF33-28. Next base: position 125,346 of record NZ_QUEE01000012.1, on the reverse strand, counting down.
AACAGGGGATAGACCATCACAACGCCGACGAGCAGCAGCACCGCAAGCGCACCAGTACTTTTCTTTTTCATCCGTCCATCCCCCCATCGTTGTAGAATACCCAGGCATCCGATGATTTGAACACAAACATCGTGATCATCAGTATGATGACAAACAGCACCCAGGAGGCCGCCGAAGCGTAGCCCATCTTTAATGTCTTAAACGCATCCTCATAGATCTTCACCCCGATCAGATAGGTGCCGTGATTGGGGCCGCCGTTTGTGATGATAAACGCCGAGGTGAATTCCTGAAGTGCATGGACGATCTGCATGATCAGGTTGAAGAAGATGATCGGAGTGATCATGGGAAGCGTGATGCCAAAGAACTGCCGTACCTTAGACGCCCCGTCCACGGATGCCGCTTCATACAGCTCTGTGGGCACATTTTTCAGCCCTGCCAAAAACAGCACCATGGAGGAGCCGAACTGCCATACCACCAGCAGACTGATCGTCACAAGCGCAATGTCCGGATCTCCCAGCCAGTCGACAGCTGAAATTCCCACCAGAGACAGCGTTTTATTGATCACCCCTTCCTTCATAAACAGAAACTTCCACAGTATGGAGATCGCCACGCTCCCGCCCATGATGGAGGGCAGGTAATAGACTGTCCGGAAAAAGTTAATGCCCTTCAGCTTCATATTGAGCAGCATCGCCACAAACAGCGCCATAATCAGTTTCATCGGCACCGCCATCAGGGCGTACTTAAAAGTCAGAAACAGCGATTTCCAAAAATACTTATCCTCAAAAAATAATCTTGTATAGTTCTCCAGCCCCACCCATTTGCCGTCCGAGAGAATGGAGAAGTCTGTGAAGGAATAGTATAACGACATGATCAGAGGATACCCCTGCAGCAGGAGGAATCCGGCCAGCCACGGCGCGATGAAGAGTAACCCCCACCGATAATTTCTCGGATACCTGTTCCTGCACGGGTTCTTTTTATTTACTTTAACAGATACAGGGATATGTTTTCAATATTGCGCAGAGTATCCAGCGAAAGGCTCTCCTCATGAAAAGCGGCATCCAGCTGCAGCGTGACGCTGGGGCTGGATGCGAAAAACATGTTGGCATTATCCAATTATCCGCCATGGATTTAAAGATGCTGTAAGGACCGATAATCAGGAGCGGAATCAGTATCAGCATACAGTTTTTTACGAAGCTCTGCAGGAAAAACACCCTCCGTACGGATTTCCTGCCTCTTTTTATTTCCTGAGAATACTTATTCATCCGTCTTAAGTCCTTCCTTATATTCCGAAGGGGATACGCCGTAGAAATTTTTAAACGCTCTGGTGAAATTATTGGGATTTTGATAACCGACCATCTGGCTGATATAATAAATCTTGGCATCCGGATCCTGCAGCAGCACAGCCGCCTGTTTCATGCGGGTTTCATTCAGTATATCGGTAAATGTCTTATCCGTCTTCTGCCGGATCAGCTGGCTTAAATAGGAGCTGCTAAGAAACAGCTGGGCAGACAGCTCTGTCAGAGAGCCGTCCCGGTAATGCCCGCCGCAGTATTTATATACAGCCGCTATTATTTTATCCTCATGCCCGTGTTCCTGCTCATCTTCTTTCCCGTAGATCCGGTCCAGATCGGATTTAAGCTTTCTGAACAGCTCCCGGAGTTCCTCAAAGCTGGGAGGCTTTAGAATATAATATTTAACCCCATACTTTATGGCCTCCTGGGCAAATTTAAATTCACCGTATGCGCTTAAGAGTACCACCATGGGCCGGCGTCCTTTTCTCTGCGAGATCTCTCTGGCCAGGGCCAGTCCGTCCAGAACGGGCATGCAGATATCCGTAAATACCACATGGACCACATGCTCTTCTATATAATCCAGGGCCTCCTTCCCGTTTTGTGCCTGCCCGCATACATGAAATCCCAGATCACTCCAGGGAAAACAGGTCGACAGAGTATCCCTGGGGCCAGCTTCATCATCTACTACCAGCATTTCGTACATAATATCCCCCCTAGTATATCAATAATCGGTATCCGATCCGCCGCCCGGTCAGCTCTTTATCTCCAGCCCGCAGACAGACAGCACAAATTCTACAAACATGGCGTTGGACCACGAAAACCACTCTCTGGTAAACTTAAACGGATCATCCTTATGAAATCCTTCATGTACCACGCCGCAGCCGGCATCGGTCCTCTCAAAATAGTCCAGAATGCGTTCCTTCTCATCCGGGTCAACCGCAGTCATGCCCTGGATCGCCAGCGCAATATGCCATATGTAATCCTTTGGCGTATGGGGACTGCCCACGCCGCGGGCAGCTGTTCCTTCATAATAATAAGGATTCTGACTGCTAAGCACCCATCTTCTGGTTCTAAGATACGCGCTGTCCTCTTTGGAACAATAATGATAATAAGGCATGGACAGCAGGCTTGGCACATTGGCGTCATCCATCAGCACATAGCTGCCAAAACCATCGGTTTCGTAGGCATAAATCTCCCCGTATCCATCCACCTGTGTCAGCCCATATCTGCGGATTCCTTCCTCTATCTCCCGGCGCAGCCTGTCCGCCTTCTGTTCCAGTATGGGATCGGAATAGAATGCACGGTTGATCTCCAGCATATATCCCAACACTACCACCGCGAACATATTGGACGGGATCAGGTACCCGTAGACACAGCTGTCGTCGCTGGGGCGGAATCCCGACCAGGTCATCCCGGTCACCGCAACCGGATTGCCCTTCCCATCCCCAGGCAGCGTGTCCGTCTCCGGACAGTTTGCCCTGCGAAAGGTGTAGTCGGAATTTTTCATATGATCCTGTTCCTTTATCCACAGATCCAGGACGGTCTCCATCGCATATTTAAAATCCCCGTCAAAGTGCGATGTACGGCCGCTGTTTTTCCAGTACAGATATGCCAGCTGTATCGGGTAGCACAGGGAATCGATCTCATATTTGCGTTCCCAGATCATTGGCCCCATCTTTGTGTCATCCTGCTGATGCCCCTTGTTATCCGCCTTTTCATTAAACGCATTGGCATAGGGATCCAGACAGATACAGCGGCACTGGCGCTTAAGCACGCCTTCAATGATCTGCCGGATCCGCTCATTATCCTCCGCCGCCAACAGATACGGGCGGAGCTGGTTCGTGCTGTCCCTAAGCCACATGGCCGGTATATCCCCTGTCAGCATAAAGACCTGTCCGTCCTCCTGGCGGATGATCGTCTTTTCCAGCGTATCCTGATAACAGTTCTCAAACATAGATACGATCTTGGGGCGGTCCTTCATCCGCTCCCGAACAAGCTGTAAAATCTCTTCCTCTTTCATTGCTGCATACCCCTTTTATATTGGATTACTTTATTTAATTACAGCCATTATACTGAATCCTCCCGCTTATTACAAGACTGTTGCCCGGCAGTAGGATTCTTTCGTAAAAAAGTACGGATCTTATTCGTTGCGGCAAAAGATGAAACGGGTTATAATCCTATTAACCGTACAAAGGATTCTACCGTTTAAGAAACAGAAAGAGGATGAAATGGACGAATTAACTCTGTTGGATTCCGTTATTTCCTACATGGATATAGATATGAAGGGATGCAGCGAGGTATCAAAAAGCAGGGAATGGTATGAGGTCAATGCAAAATCCGATTACGACCTGTGGCTGATCCTGGAAGGGAAGATAAAGCTGATACTGGATGAAAAGGAATATGCTGTACAGGAAAACGATCTGTTTCTGCTGTACCCGCAGCTCTTATATAAGGCATACGCCCTAACGGATACCTGCCGTTTTCTCTTCATTCATTTTGATGTCGGGCTCGGGCATGATCACCGGGCATTTCAGGAGTTTCCTCTTGCGGGTTTCATCCCGGCAGCGGCGGTTCATGAGGAGACTGCGCTCTTTCTGAAGGAATATCAAAACTATAAGAACGCCATCCCGCTTTCATCGCATTATATGAAAAGCTGCTTTGCCATGCTCCTTATAAAGCTCATCCGCTACCGGTATCAGAATCTTCCTGCCGACAGCTCTTGTGATTTTAAAAAACAGCCGGCCGCCAGGCTTCGCCCTGTCCTTGGCTTTATCAGTGCGAATCTTAACAGGCCGATCAGCGTCGGTGAGCTGGCCGAAGCGGCCGGCATGTCGGATAAATATTTTATCACATATTTTAAAAATGCCATCGGCGTCACACCGGCCAATTTCATACTGCAGTTAAAGATGAAAAAGGCACTGGAATATCTGTATGAATATAAATTTACCGTGGGAGAGGTGGCGCAGATGGTGGGTTATGAAGATCCGTACAGCTTTTCCCGGGCCTTTAAGAAGGTCTATCACATTGCGCCGTCGAAGATTATCTGATCATACTTATTAACATGAAAAAAAGAGGATTTGTTATTTTCTCTTTCTCCGATTCCTGTAAAATAAATATATCACTGAACTGGATTGGAGAAAACCAATGGATAAAAGAAACACAGCCGCCATTCTCCCGCTGGACGGAGAATGGGATTTCGCCTACACAAGACTGGCGCCCGACCCGGAGCATGCGGTTTTTCCGGGCGAAGAAGAATATGAAACCCGAATCCCGGTCCCCGCATACTGGGACGACTGTCAGGACAGGATGAACTTCACGAAATTCTGGTCCAGAGACTGCCTGATCAATCCCGATTACCGCCCGCCCGCATTTCCCATCGGCCTGAATCCGCCGGACGCTTCCCTGCCTACTATGATCGGCACAGGATGGTACCACAGAACCTTCACAGCAGAAGCTGCCTGGGCAGATTCCTGTGTCACTCTGCAGATTGGCGGCGTAGCGCTGGAAGCCTGGGTATGGTTAAACGGGGAATACATCGGCCATCATCTGGGCCATCTGACGCCATTTGAGCTGGAGCTTAACAGGGGCCTTAAGCCGGGGGAGGCAAACGAACTCATCATTGCCGTATCCAATGGGCGAAAGGATGTTCTCGGCTGCAGCATCCGTGGATTTAAGGGCAAAGGCGGAGGCATCACGCGTTCAGTATGCATCAGAACGGCAGGCAAGGCCGGCCTGGGAAACTGCTATGTCCGGACCGATCAAAGCCTTCACAGCCTGTATTGGGAGATCGGCGTCCGGCGCAGCGGATATTCCATTCAGACGCTTTCACTGGACTGGGCCGTCACAGACGGGGAAGAAGGGGCGGTTTCATCAGAACTGCCTGTTATCGCCTGCGGCACCGCGGCCTCTTCGGACGGTGATTTTACGTGGACCACCGAAACTTTTGGTTTAAAACCCTGGTCCGATGTCAGCCCGCGCCTCTACCGGCTGGAGTTCACCCTCCGGGACGGCAGCACAATCCTTGACCACAAGGAACAGGCCTTCGGTCTTCGCTACGCCGAGAGCAGGGAAAAGGCACTGTATCTGAACAATGTCCCTATCTTTCTAAGGGGGATCACGGAACATGCGTATTTTCCGGAAACCTGTACGGTGCCCACTCAACGCTCCTATTACCGCAAAGCCATCCTTTCGTTAAAGAGCATGGGGTACAACTGGATCCGGTTCCACACCTGGGTTCCTCCCGAAGAATGCCTTATAGAGGCGGACCGGCTGGGCATGCTGATGCAGGTGGAAGCGCCCAACGGATTTACGGAGTCCGAATTTCTGGATATCCTTATAACCTGCCGCAGGCATCCCTGCGTCATCCTTTACTGCTGCGGCAACGAGGTCCAGATCGACGATACCATGGAGGAAAAGCTTAAAAGGATGTCGGAGCACTGCCATCGGCTGGCGCCTGACTGCCTGTACAATCCAATGAGCGCACTGTTTAATATCGAACTGCGGATGGATGAAAAGGAATCCGGTTATACAAAGAATCCGGTGCCCCACAACGCGGTGAGGCTGGCCAGGGTAGAGGCTTTCAGCGATGCGCTGTCACCCTGGATCGGGCTCTTCAGCTATCACTCCATGTTCCATGACATGGACAAACTGAACGGGCGGTTTTCCATCTATCATCACCCCTGCATGATCCATGAGGCCGGCATCAACGACAGCTGGCTGAATCTGGATCTGGAGCACCGCTATGAAGGCACAAGGATCGGTACTTCCCTGTATGCGGCGGCACGGGCCTATATGACAAAGATGGGCGTGGTGAAGAACTCTCCGCTCTACTACCTCAACTCCTGCCGATGGATGAGCCTGACTGCCAAATTCAGTCTGGAAAAGGCGCGCCTTCTAAGCTCTGTATCCGGCTATGACTATCTGGGCGGCATCGACTGCCACTGGCACCGAACAGGATATGCGGTAGGCATGTTCAACGAATTTTATGAACCCAAGCCGGGATTTGCCCCTGAAGATGTCATTTCATATAACGGGGAAAGCGTGCTTCTTACAAACTGCACCCCTCACAGGAATCTGCAGACAGGAGAAGCCTTTTCGGCGGACATCTTCGTTTCACTCTACGGTCCAAATCCTATAAAACGCGGTCTTTTATCCTGGTATCTGGAGGATGAAAACCGTCGGATCTGCGCCAGAGGGGGGTGGGAGGTGCGGGATGTCCCAAACGGCAGCGTAACTCCTTTGGGCACCGTACATGCCGTGGCCCCTGCCGTCGGAGGAAGAGGTGCTCATCTGAAGCTGCGCGTGCGTTTATCCGGTGAATATACTGAACTCACGAATCATTGGGATTACTGGGTGTATCCAAACGGGACAAAAAAAGAGGAATTTTCCGGCATCCGTGTGACGGACCGGCTGGATCGGGAATCGCTTTCATACATGTCCGAAGGCGGGCGCATCCTGCTCCTTGGAAGCGGACCTTTTCCCGCCCTTTTGACCACCTTCCAGCTCATGACCGGCGGACGCGTGGACGGCAACTGTGCCACCGTCATTTATGACCACCCTCTGACCAGGCAGTTCCCGCAGGAAGGCTTCTGCGACTGGCAGTTCTACAGCATGCTGGAGGGCGGTGAGGCGGTTGTATTTAACAATCTGGATATACCGTTTGACCCGATCCTGGAGGTGGTCAGCAGCTATAAGCTGATCCGCAGACAGGCCGGCATTTTTGAACTGGCGGTGGGAAAGGGAGGGCTTCTCGTGTGCGCTCTGAATATGCACAATAACGAACCCGGCACGGTCAGCCTGTACAATTCCATGATCCGCTATCTGTCCTCTGATGAATTCAGGCCTAAGACCGCGGTGACGGATCGCTGGCTGTGCTCTATCATGGACAGCGGCTACAATACCACGCCGGAGCTTGCTAAAATCGTATATGAGGATATGGGAGGACAGGTGCATGGCTCATCGGATCTGTACTCACAGATTCGATGAAAGAAACATCACACACTCGTCAATAAATCCAGGAAGCCCCTCATGGCCGAAATCGGGATACAGCATGAGCTGTTTTTCTGTCTTCAAACGGTTATATGCGGCAAACTGCGTGGATGCCGGGCATGCCTCATCCTTAAGTCCCATGCCCCAGAGCACCTTTGCCCGTATTCTCGGTACGAGATATTGCACGTCGATGTAACCCAGCCGGGTAAAATATTCCTCTTCCTGTTCATGCCTGGGGTCGTACGCACGGAAGAAGTATTCAAGCCCTTCATAAGCGCTTCCCCGGCAGTTCAGCTCCCAGACTCTCCGGTAATCACACAGGAACGGATACAACACGGCCGCACACCGGATTTCCGGCACCAGCGCCGCACATACCAGGGACAGTCCGCCCCCCTGGGAACCGCCGTGGACCGCCATTCTGGCGCTGTCTGTCTCCGGGAAGTTCTTTACAGCCTTCACTAACAGAGCGGTATCCATGAAAATCTGCCGAAACAGCAGCGCTTTCGACCCTTCAAGCAGCCCGCGGATAATATGTCCGTGATATGTGGTGCAGTTTACATTTCCTCTGTCCTCCGATAGGCCGGCCTGTCCCCGGCAGTCCATGACCGCCACTGCAAATCCCTGGGAGATCCAGGCCAGCTTATCCCACCAATCCCCAGAATTCCCCGAATATCCGTGAAACATATAGATCACCGGAATCTTACCTTTTCGTCCGGCAGGCCGCAGATACTTGGCATGTATCTGCGCGCCATCCGCTCCGCTGTAATAGAGGTCAAAACATTCGGCCCCGGCCGCCCGAAAAGCCGCCGGCACCAGCCGGGGGCTGGGATCCCACGCTGCAATCTCCTCCAGGGATTCCTCCCAGTATCGGTCAAAATCTGTCGGTCTCGGGTTGGTACCCATATATTTTTTCATATTTTCCACTGACATGCTCTCAAATGACATTCCGCTTCTCCTTCCATTCCATCCACCTGTGCCCGGACTGTTATCCCTCCGGAGCCTTTTCGGATCTCACTGCCGCCAGAAACTCTCTCTCCGGCCTTATCGCTTCATTTCCGTCCTGCTCGCACATGATCGTTGTTTTCATTTTAAGCGATATTTCATATTTATACAATTCAAAAAAACTATAAAAGTTTTGATTTTTTTCAAACACTTGACATTTCAGATTCCCGTGGTTAGACTTTGAGACAACGTACCATAATTCGATTCAGGAGGTATATACATATTATGAAATATTGGGAGCGCGGAGCACTTCGCGTCAGTGAAAACAGAAAATACCTGAAAAACGGGGATACTCCCTTTTTCTGGCTGGGTGACACGGCCTGGCTGCTGCTTCAGCAAAGCAGTGGGGAAGACGCACGGATCTATCTGAAAAACAGAGCGGATAAGGGGTTCAATGTGATCCAGGCAGTCCTGATTAACAGCCTGCCGGGGGAAGAGGCCAACAGTCTCACCACGGTAAACTGCGATGTGACGAGCGCAAAGTTCTGGAAACACTGCGATGAAGTTATAAGCATAGCGGAAGAACTGGGGATCTATATGGGGCTGCTGCCTTCCTGGGGAAGTATCGTAAAATATGGCATGCTGAATACCGGCAGCGCCGCCCAATATGCGGATTTTCTGTATCAGAGATATAAGGACCGGCCCAACATCATCTGGATCCTGGGCGGCGATATCCTTGGAACCGACGGCCTGGATTTCTACCGGGAATTTGGACGTCTTCTCAAGGAAAAAATGCCGGATAAGCTGATTGCGTACCATCCCTTCGGGAGAACGGCTTCTTCCATGTGGTTTCAGCAGGATGAGTGGCTGGATATCAATATGTTCCAGTCCGGGCACCGGCGCTATGACCAGCCCGCTTTGGGCAGATGGGATGACAATTCTGCAAAGGAGGAGTTCTTTGGGGAGGATAACTGGAAATATGTAGACAGGGATCTGCGATGCGTGCCGGTTAAGCCTACGCTGGACGGCGAGCCGTCCTACGAGCAGATCCTCCAGGGCCTTCATGATCCAAGCCAGCCATACTGGCAGGCTTGGGATGTGCGCCGATACGCCTACTGGTCCGTATTTCAGGGAGCTGCCGGCCATACCTATGGGGATAACGCGATCCAGCAGTTCTATACCGGAGAACAACCCGGGAAATACGGCGTGAAGGAAACCTGGCGGGAGTCCATCCATCACGAAGGTTCCTGCCACATGAAGCATCTGAAGGATTTGATGACCAGCGTGGATTTCACGGAGGGCCGTCCCGCAGAAGAGCTTTTGCTGTCCGGACAGGGAAAAATGTATGAACGGATCTCAGTGTTTGCGGGTGAAGATTTCATTTTCTGCTACGATTACCTGGGAAAGGAATTTACCCTTGACCTCACCGGTTATGCAGGAAAACGGCTATATGCTTACTGGCTGGATCCTGTGAGCGGCGTTTACAGCTATTTTGGGGATATGACCGGAAAAGAGGCGGTTACCGTGGAGCCTGTCACACGTTTTTCCGGTCATAATGACTGGGTGCTGGTATTAAAAAATCACTAAAAATTTATAAATGCCTGCAGGTTCTAACCGGACTTGCAGGCATTTATTCCTAACATGCTTATTGCGTTTCCCGCCTGCCCAGCACTTCACCGCTGAACAAATCGATCAACGCTTAACCGTTTTATATTTCCCCGATCAGATAGCTCTGGTTCCCGTCACGAAGGAACACCGGCAGGGTTTCCAGAGGCGCCTCCACCTCATATTCCTGTCCGCCGGCATAGGCTTCTCCCGTACCGGCATGTATCCAGTCTGCCCCGGCCGGCAGGTATACCTTTCTGCTTCCGGCATGTTCCCAGCAGACCGGCGCGATTAAAAGGTCAGGTCCGAAGAGGTACTCATATTGGGCATCCCAGCTGGCCGGATCCTCGGGGAACTCGTAGAACAGCGCTCTGATGACCGGCGCTCCTTTCTCATGGGCCTCCTTCATCAAACCTCTCGTATAATCCCGCATCAGCTCCCGGATGGCGATAAATTTCTTTAAAATCGGATAGGCTTCTTCCCCAAAGCTCCAAATCTCATTATCCGCTCCGGTCTGCTCCCGCACCTCTCCGGCCTTATTGATGATCTGCTGTGCGGGCTGCCTGCAGCCGTGAAGCCTCATGACCGGGCAGAAGGTTCCGAACTGGAACCAGCGGACCAGCATTTCCCGAAACTCCGGCTTTTCTGTATATCCGCCGTGGAAACCGCCTATATCGGTGGTCCACCAGGGGATGCCGCACAGTCCCATATGTATGCCCGCACAGATCTGCTTGCGGAAATCCTCATAGGTCGACATGATGTCGCCGGACCAGACCAGCGCTCCGTATCTCTGGCTGCCGGCCCAGGCGCAGCGGATCAGATTGACGATATGCTCCTGCCCCATCTCCTTCTGGCCTTCGTAAAACATGCGGGCGTATTCTCTGGGGTAAATATTTCCGATTTCCTCCACCGGCCCCGCATGGTACCTGTAATTGTCATATTCATAGGTCCCGAATTCCGGCTCCGCCTCATCCAGCCAGAAGGTATGAATGCCGAGGTCCGCGTAATTCTTCCTGCACTTATCCCAGACATATTTCCTGGTCCGCGGATTAGTGGGATCCATGAATACATTGTTCCCATGAAAGAGCATCTGGACATCAATGCCCGCGTTGCTCTTTACCAGAAGGCCCTGCTGCTTCATTTCTTCATAGTTCTCACTGCGCCAGTCCACCTGCGGCCAGACGGATACCATGGTCTCTATCCCCATATCGTGCAATTGCTGCACCATCTCCTTCGGATTCGGGAAGTACTCCTCGTCAAAACGGTAATCGCCGCATCTCTTCCAGTGATAATAATCGATGACCAGCACGTCTAAGGGGATGCCGCGCCTTTTATATTCGGAAGCAATATCCACGACCTGCTGCTGATTGTAATAACGAAGCTTGCACTGCCAGAAGCCCAGACCGAATTCCGGCATCATGGGCGCCTTGCCCGTCGCATCCGCATAATGCTCTTCAATCTTAGCAGGCGTGTCACCGGCCGTGATCCAGTAATCCAGCTGCTTTGTGGACTGAGCGACCCACTCTGTGGTATTCAATCCGAAATGCACTTCCCCGATGGCCGCGTTATTCCAGAGAAATCCGTAGCCGAGGCTTGAAACATAGAAGGGGATGCTGGCCTGGGAATTGCGGTGCGCCAGCTCCAGATTGCAGCCCTTTAAATCCATGCGTTCCTGCTGATACTGCCCCATGCCGAATATCTTTTCCTTCGGATTTGACTCAAAAGTTGCTTTCAGATAAAAGCTGCCGCCCGGCCTGTTCCGGTAATAGCGCGCTTTTCTCACCAGGGAGCCGCCGTTGGAGATCTCTCTAAGAAGCAGTTCCCCCTTCTGATTGTAAAAGGACATCTGAAGCGCTTTTCCCCAGGGCTGCACCTCAAGGAGCGCTTTGATGTTTCCGTTAGTGATCTCTGCGCTCCACTCATCCATCTGTATCTGTACCTGGCCGGCCGGCTGCTTAAGCAGAGCGGCGTTTCCTTCCTCAATATCACTTAATATCCTGCTGCGGACGCGCAGGCTGTCCGTCCCCCAGGCCTCTACCTGTACGGTCTCTCCGTTTTCTCTAAAAATAAGCCTGCCGTTCTGTTCCTCAAAAAAACCCATAGTTTCCTCCTCATATCTGTGTATATTTTAATTTCACTGCCATCCCTTATAAAATATTGACTACCCTTGTGTGCTCCCCTTGGCAGGATCCTCATGATACAGTGTGTAACCGCCCCGGCTGCGTTCCTTCGTCTCATAAAGCGCAGCGTCCGCATTCCGGTAAAGCGAATCGAAATCTTTGCCGTCCTTTGGCGCAAAAGCCACACCGATGCTGGCCGATACATGCCAGCTTCTATCGGACCAGGTATGCATACGGTTCAGCGCCTGACAGAGGTTAAATGCCTTGCTCTCTGCCCATCCAGAGTCTTCTATTCGCAAAAATGCCACAAATTCATCGCCGCCGATCCGCCCGAGGATATCGGTGCGGCGGAAATTTTCCCGTATGGTCTTTGTAAACGCCTGGATGACCGAATCTCCGAAGGCATGGCCGTACAGGTCATTGGCTTGTTTGAATTTATCAATATCAAAGATAAAGAATGCATAGCGCTCTTCCGGATACTCCTTCAATACCTGGTCGATCCGGCGCTTGGTTGCAGTCTTAGTCAGCAACCCGGTCATCTCATCCATTTGTGCCAGCTGCTGCATCTTTTGTTCCTGCTGTTTTTCCGCATCAATGTTCTGGCGGTAGACAAGCATATGGACCGTCTGATCCGTTTCCCATCTCACAAGCCGCGCAGTAATTCGCATCCAGTAGTAATGGGTGCCGTCCCTGGTGATCATAACTTCGCAGCACAGGCTTTCCCTGCCCTGCCCGTAGGCCTGCATCACCTTTTCCGGAAGGAACGTATCCAGATATTCCTGACGGAATTCTTCCTTAATCTGTTTTTTCGCTACAATGCGAAGCGCATTATCATACGTAGATCCCGAAGGGGCGCCAATGCTCTCAAAATAGGCTGCGGTGACATCGTTCGCCGGCCGGTTATTTGTAATATCCAGCTCATAAATATTTTCAAAGAGCTGTTCCGTCGCTTTCTCAAATACCGACTGCCGCTCCCGCTCAACAGACTGCGTCAGCTGTACGATCTGCGTATTGAAACGCCGTATTACATGGGTGATCAGAAACAGTATGAGGGCAAGGATTACCACGATTACAGCTACCGAAAGCGCCAGCTGTCTGTAGAGTTCATTGACCAGCGCATCGGTATCCCGTTCCACAACCAGATGCCACTGAAGTTCCGGAAGGTAACGGGTGATGATATAGTCCTGTTTATGGCCGCTTCCGTCTGTATTCCAAAAGCTGTGTGCGCTGCCTTCTTCCTTCCAGCCCAGTATCTGCTGTCTGTTGTCATGCTCAATGGTGTCCGTCTCAAACAGGTTGACCTGCTCATATCCCGTATGTTCCGTGGAGACCTCGATCATCCCCGTATCATCAATCAAACAGGCGTTCATGCCGAATTTATCCTGATAATCCTGCAGTATCTGCTGGAGGGAATCAATCCGCACGCCGACTCCCACAACACCTAACAGCGTTTCATTTTCCCCATGGATTTTACAGTTCACAAAAACGGTGATCGCATTTTCCGCTCCCACCACTTCATCGTTATCCACATTCATGCTGTACTCTTCATCGGAACAGAGCAGTCCATCATAGTACCATACATTCTCCGGATCACCCTTAATCAGCACGCGGTCCAGCCCATTGAAATTATAATATCTGGCCGTAGCCGACGAAACCAGAAATACCGAATCATACCCGTATTTCGTCTGATACCCCTTCAGGTATTCCTGGAGCGTGGCAACATACTCCGGATCATCCAGATGGCTGCCCTCCTTAGCGAGAAAATCCCTTAACAGACTGTCGTTTGCCATGGTCAAGGATACATTCACAGGCTTAGAAAATATAGAATTAATCTTATAGTATATCCCCTCGGAGGTAAGTGAGGACACCTGCTCAATACTCTCTATTGAGGCACTGTAGTTGGCCTGATAACCCAGCAGCGCAGTCATCAGAAAGCCTACGATAATAACCAGACAGACCCAAAGGTTGGTCTGCAGTAAGATACGATCTTTCATTCTGTACCTCCGCCCAATTTTTTATACGCTGTTACCGGGTCAATATCATCCTTTTTTAATTATATACTTTTCACAACCGTACCGCAACAAGGAGAAAATTTTCTGCTTCATCTCCTGCTCTTCTGCAGTTTAAGCACCGCCGGGATCAGAAAGTCTTCTTTATTCACCGTTTTTTTCTGGATCCGCATCATAAGCAGCTCGACCGCCTTCCCGGCGATGGCCGCCTCATCCTGCTTCACATGAAGGAAACGGTACCCCTCCGGCGCAAGATAGTCCTCATCGACCACCGCGATGCGCAGATCCCGATCCGGCATGATGCAATTTTCCTCCAATACGCGAAGAAGCGGAGGGAGGATGCTGTACTCCGCGCATATCACCGCGTCCGCTTCGCTCCCGCAGATTTCCAGGGATCGGCGGATGTCTTCCACCACTTCGGCCGGCGGGTCGCTGGAAAGCAGCTCTTCCCGCGTATTCTTTAAAGGAAGCGGAAATATGCCGGCCTCCGTAACACCGGCGGCATCAATGCCGTCAATAAATCCCCTGCGGCGTTCCCTGACTGAAACCGCATTGGCATCATCCGATGTCAGCAGCGCGATACACCGGCTGCCCTGTTTTGCCAATGTCTCCACCATGAGCCGGACTGCCGCCGCATTATCCGTGCGCACAGATGGGAGCTTGATCCCCTGCATATTTTTATCCACCATGACAACAGGAAAACCTTCCAGATATAATTTCAGCAGGGACGGATTATAATGTTTTCCGTGGCATGGCATGATAATGAGCCCTTCGATTCCCAGACTCAACAGAAATTCGATCTCCTCCGTCTCCTTCTTCCGGTCTCCCAGGGAGAACCTCACCAGGGTTCTGTATCCGTTTTCAGCGGCGCTAAGCTCCAGACGGTACATCATATCCAGTCCAAAGGGCGTCGATACATGTTCCAGGACTACTCCGATTACCTTCAGTCCATTGGGCTTAGACGGAACCGGAGCGGATGTCTTGTCTTCCACAAAGCTGCCCTGTCCGGGAACCCGCTTAAGATATCCCTCCTGCACCAGCAAAGCCAGCGCTTTATCCACCGTTATGCGGCTCACACCGTATTCCTCCATCAGCGATGCGGCACAAGGCAGCTTCTGCCCCGGCAGGAGATGCTGCTGCTGAATCACCATTAAAATTCCATCGTATACTTTCCGGTATAAAAAATCGGTTTTAGACATGCCATACCCCTCATTTCCGCCACAATATCCGTCCGGCTGCCCCGGCCCGGTCCGTTTTTTAAATCGGTGAATCCTTTATATATTATATGTTATCATAAAACATGTTTTTTTCAACATCATTTTACGGCCGTTTTAATAAAACATGTTTTTTATTATTTGCAGCTGTCGGTTAAGCCGCGTGCAGAATGGCATGTATACACAGCTGTATCCACTGTTTTCGAAATCATGCGGCCGATTATTCACGCTGTAAAATTTAAAACATTATTTACTATATATATTTAATATGTTAATATGAAATCAATACAAAACACAGGAGGTCTATTATGTCTGACAGGAAAACCAGTTCTCTGCGCTATGCGGTCGGCATGTTCGGCACATCCATCCCCATCAATATGTTTAAAACCTATGCCGCCGCTTTCTATGTGATGGGCCGGGGTGTCACCACCTCACAGCTCGCACTGGTACTCTTCATCTACACCTTTGTCGATGCTATCGATAATCCGGTATACGGCTTTCTTTCCGACCGCACACGCACACGCTGGGGGCGCCGGCGTCTGTGGCTGGTGATTGGAACTCCGCTGCTGGTGCTTTCGTTCATCGGATTTTTCAATGTTCCCTCCTTTATCGGGCCCGGCAGCGTCTTTGCATACATGCTGCTCATGTACAT
Organism: Lachnotalea sp. AF33-28; assembly: GCF_003477885.1. Classification (GTDB taxonomy): domain Bacteria; phylum Bacillota; class Clostridia; order Lachnospirales; family Lachnospiraceae; genus AF33-28. The sequence goes on along the minus strand of NZ_QUEE01000012.1, from coordinate 109,524 downwards.
ACTGACAGGCACACTGGATTCCCTGATCAATGCCAATTATGCCGCTCTCTTTCCCGAGATGTTCAAAACCGACACCGAACGGGCTAAAACAAACGCTCTCCGGCAGGCCTTTCAGCTGGTTGCGATGGTGATCAGCATCGCTCTCACCCCTGTTGTCACCGACAAGCTGGGTTACGGAACGACCGCTCTCATCTACGGACTCCTGGCCGGCGCTGTCATCCTGTTTATGGCGCTGGGATGCCATGAGCCTGCGGCCGATGCCAGCGTGGAAAAACCGCGTCTCCTTAATACCCTGAAGGATATGCTCACCAACCCCAAATTTTGGATCTACGGCCTCACCAACGCGTTTTACAGCGCGGCGATGGCCCTTGTCATGGCGGCGGTTCCCTTCTATGTACAGTACACGCTGGGGCTTAGCGGCATCGCCAACACGGTGCTTCTGGGCGTGGTGCTTCTGCTGGCCATGGGCTGCGTGGCCATATGGGCGCATCTGGTTAAAAAATTTACGCTGATGCCGGTATGGCGGACCGCCTTGATCTTCATGGGCCTGTCCTTTATTCCGCTGTATTTCGCCTCCGGTTTAGTCAGCGCGATCTGCGGCTGTGTGGCGGTGGGCATCGGCTTTGCAGGCGTGATCACCACCATGGATCTGGTAGGAGCCCGCATCATGGATGAGGACTGCCGCATACACGGACTGAAACGTGAAGGCACCTATGCCAGCGCGATGGGATTCATGAACCGTTTAAGCGGCCTGTTCACCAGCCTCGCATTCCTCTTAGTAGGTTCTCTCTACGGGTTTGAAAGCGGGGATGTGCCCGGACCGCATCCGGCACAGGCCGCCAGGTTCCTGCTGGTCATCTTCCCTTTCTGTGCAATGATACTAAGCGTGTTATGCTCCCGTTTCTTAAAATTTCCGGAGCTGGACGGTGACGGAACAAAACCCGGCAGGGCGGACGGCGCTCTATGAACGGCCGGTATCTGATCGTCAGCGCGGACGATTTCGGCTTAAACAGCAGCACAAACGATGCGATTGCCGAGCTGTTTTCTTCGGAGCACATCACCTCGGCCGGCATACTGGCACCCGCATCAAAGGCAGGGGAGGCCTGCCGGATGGCGGCGCAGCACGGATGGTCTGTGGGCGTACACTGGACGCTGCATTCGGAATGGGGAGGTTCGGACAGATGGCCCCCTCAAGCAGGTGCGGACAAATCCCGCAGCCTGCTTGAGGACGGCCTGCTGGCTTATGGCACGCAGGCCGTAAAGAGGGCGGACAGCCGTGATGTCAGCGCGGAACTTGACGCACAGTACCGCTTTCTGGTTTCCTGCGGCTGCACGCCGGATCACGCGGACAGCCACGGCGGCACTTTGTACGGCATAAACGGGCGCCTGTTCTTTCTGAATGCATTTCGCCTCTGCCGCAAATACCGTCTGCCCTTCCGTTTCGGACGAAACGGCCGCTTTATGGAACGGCAGTTTGAAAAACGTCCCGGCGCTGCCCTGCGAATCGCCCACAGGGCGGTCTGCGGCTGCGCCGGTCTGTACGGAGTATCCCTGCCGGACGATTTTTACTCCGAACCCCATCCGGTGGCCCGGATTGATCATTACAGCAGCCTGAAAGCCTACTACGAAACACAGCTATCCGGATGCGGCGGCGGGGTCACGGAAGTCTTTCTGCACCCGGCGCTGCCGGATGAAGAAATGCTCAAACGAAACGCGGAGTGGCAGAAAAGGGTCTGGGAATACGAATACCTAAAAAGCGGAGATCTGACACAGCTGGCTCAAAAACTGGGTTTTACGCTGATCTCCTGGCGCGATTTTTCTTCTCTTGTAAAGTGACGGACGATGATGGAAAATAAATTGGTAAAACAGGTCATTGTTGTATTTAAAACACATCTGGATATCGGATTCACGGCTCTGGCAGAGGAAGTGCTGGATCGTTACTGCAAAAGCTTTATCCCATCGGCGGTGCAGCTGGCCCTCCGCGTGAATACGCCCAGTAAGAAACGCTTCGTCTGGACAGTCGGCTCTTTTCTGCCCATGCATTATCTTCGCACTGCAGCCCCAAAGGAACGGACACTTTTTGAAGAGGCGGCGCGCCTAGGCTATGTCCGCTGGCACGGCCTGCCCTGCACCACCCATACCGAGCTGATGGATGCTGATTTAATGGAATACGGCCTCTTAATCGGGCAGGATCTGGACCGGCGTTTTGACGTTCACACCCTAGCCGCCAAGATGACCGATGTGCCCGGTCATACCGCCGCCATGGTGCCGCTGCTTGCAAAGCACGGCATAGAATATCTGCATATAGGCGTCAATGCCAGTTCCCGGGTTCCCAATGTGCCCCCGCTGTTTCGCTGGCGCTTTCAGGAACATGAGATCGCGGTCAGCTACGCCGCCGATTATGGGGAGGCGGCCGTACTGGACAATGGTACGGCGCTGGAATTTTTTCATTCGCAGGATAATATGGGGCCGCCGGATGAAGATTTGCTGGAGCAGGAATATAAACGCCTTGCCGCGAAATATCCTAACGCCCGCATTGAAGCCGGCACCCTTGACGATTTCGCCCGGGCAATCCGCTCCGTAAGGGAGACTCTGCCGGTTTTGGATCAGGAAATCGGAGATACCTGGATACACGGCGTGGGAAGCGACCCGCTTAAGGTTTCCGCCCTGCGCAGGCTTCTGGCCTTGAAATCCCGATGGCTTGAGGGCGGTCGGATAACCGGAGGCGAATCCTGGTACGGGAACTTTATGCTGCCGCTGCTCTTAACTGCGGAACACACCTGGGGAATGGACACCAAGAAATATCTGCTGGATTTCACTCACTGGAATAAAGAAGCCTTCGCAGGCGCGAGAGCCCGGGATATCACCTCCTACCGCCTGCTGGCCGCAGGCCCCCGTGAACAGGCGCTGGCGGATCAGCTGATGCCGGAATTAATCCGTTATCGCGGCAGCGATAACTGCCAGTCCTCCTACCGCCTGTTCGAACAGTCCCATGACGAACAGCGCAAGTATATCGAAGACGCCATCTGCGCCCTCCCTCCGGAACTGGCCGCCAAAGCGCGCCTCGCCCTGTCCTGGAAGCCTCCGCATTTCCCGCATCGCCAGAGCTCTTCCGTCAGGATCACAGAAGGATTCACGGCGGACATCGGCGGCTGGCGCGTGCATCTCGGCAAATACGGCCAGATCACCTGTCTGGAACACCGGGAAAGTGGAATCCGCCGCACGCTCTGCCTCGGAATGTTCGCATATGAGACCTTCAGCGCCGAAACGGTACAAACCTGTTTGGAGACCTATGGCAGGGATATGGAACAGAACCGGCACTGGGCGGAATTTGATTTTGGCAAACCAGGGCTGGAGTATGAGTCCGGCATCCGGGACGCCTGCTTTTACGCGGAGCCGGTAACCGCCGAATGCGGAGAAAACAGCCTGACGGTATGTATGCTTGGCAATGAGGAAGCGGTCAGACTGTACGGTTGTCCGCGCCGCATCTTTATCCGGCATGTATTTGAACCGGACCAAATCGTCACCACGCTGTACTGGCAGGATAAGGACGCCATAAGAAGCCCTGAGGCGCTGTGGCTTTATATGAACCCTCTGCCGGGCTGCCGGCATTGGACGCTTCAAAAGCTGGGGCGGCAGATCTGTCCGGATCAGGTCGTATCCGGCGGTGCGCGGCGGATGCACTGCTGCGAAGCTCTGCGGGGAACATCGAAAGACGGTGCGGCAGCCATATATCCTATGGACGCCCCGCTGGTATCCGTCGGGGGACGCAGCCTGTATCAGACGGACGATTCATGCCCGGACTGCGGTGAGGGTTTCTGGTTCAACCTGTTCAACAACCGGTGGGGAACCAACTTTAAGCAGTGGTTTGAAGAAGATATGCGCTTTTGTTTTGTAACAAAATTTGATTGGCGGTGAAGTTATGGAAAAGAACAGTCCTGTAACACAGATCATTGAACATGTCATCGAAAAAGATCGGGAAGGGCAATATTATGCCATCCCCTTTGAAATGCCTCCCGGCATGGAGCTTCTGACTGTCTCTTACAGCTATCTGCGTGATAAAAAAAGGGGTAACAACGTGGTGGACCTTGGCCTTATGGACGAAAAAGGGCAATTTCTCGGATGGTCAGGAAGCGCGAGAAGTTCTGTGAGCATCGGGTGCTATGAGGCCACGCCCGGCTACCGGATGACAAAGCTTTCCCCCGGCACCTGGCACATCCTGATCGGCGCTTACAGGATACTGACTCCTCCGCTAAAGGTGCGGTATGAAATCCGCTTCACCCCCCGGCAGGCCCGCTGGCTGACCGGAGATCTGCATATGCACTCCACCGCGTCGGACGGGCGCAAAGATGTCTATACGCTGGCAAAAAAGGCACAGAAAACCGGCCTGGATTTCATCGCGGTCTCAGACCACAATAACTACAGCGAGAATTTCAGCCTTCCAAAAATCTCGGGGCTGACCTTCATACCGGCGGTGGAATGGACACATTACAAAGGACATATGAACTTTTTCGGAGTGCCCGCGCCGTTTGACAACTCCTTTGTGGCAAACAGCGAACAGGAGATGCAGCAGCTTCTTAAGCAGGTGAGGGATAACGGCGCCGTTATATCGGTGAATCATCCGAAATGCCCTCTCTGCCCCTATCTTTGGAAGGATGTAAGCCAGTTTGAGATGGCGGAGATATGGAACGGACCGATGAGGAAGGTAAACACCGACGCAATCCGCTGGTGGCACGGCCTGCTTTCCGACGGACGGCGGATTCCCGCAGTGGGCGGCAGCGATTATCACCGGGACTTAAGCCCGGTGAGGTTTGCGAGACCGGTCACCTGCGTATATGCACAATCCCCATCCGCCGCCGATATCCTCGACGCGCTGCGGCACGGACACAGCTACGTGACCTCTTCTGTCCGGGGCGTAAAGCTCTCTCTGCCAAAACAGGATGTGATCTTCGGGCAGACCGTGTCCCATGGGGATGTCCCCATGCTGCGCTGCCGCGCCGAGCGCGGGCACAAGGGCATGCGCCTGCGTCTCGTGACCGACCGGGGCATTGCGGCGGAAACAGGCGCATGGAAGAACGGGGCCGCAGAGCTTTGTGTGCCGGTGGGTGAATGGCGGTTCGCATATCTGATCGTCGTTCGGAGGATATTTGGCAGGGAACGGGTGCGTGCGGTGTCCAATCCTGTTTATTTCGACGGGGGCAGAACGTAATAGTTTCAGCGAAAAAGATCCCCTGATGGGGCTGATATCCTCATTTTGTGTATCAGCCCTGTCAGGGGATCTTTTATTCATCTGATATCCTCATTTCCGTCCACAGGCAGAAGCGTCACCTTAAATTCAACCGTCTCACAGGGCACCAGATATTCCGGCAGAGTTCTGGGACCGCAGGCTCCGTTTCCGATGCCGCACTGCTTATAGTCCAGATTCCATACCGTTTCCTCCATGTGCTGCAGCTCGCAGGTATGCCCGGCAGAGGTCAGATTTTCCAGGGAGTAATGCATCGCGCCCGCTTCCATGAGCGGATGGGCCTTTGCTAAGAATCCTGTCCCGCCGCGATCCATCAGGCTCATCCAACGCACTTCCGTTTTATTGCCGTTTTCCTGGGGCCTTACATAGGGAACAAATTCCGCATCCACCGTCGATTCATAGATCCTGACCCTGCCACTTTCCATGATGTCGCTGTAGGTCTGGTGCGGCCCTCTTCCATACCATTTCATCACATCCAGCCCGGCTGCAAGCGTCAGCGTCAGGCCCAGGCGGGGCGGATGCATATTTTCTTTCAGCGGCGTCACCTTGAGTGTGATATCCATCGCTCCTCCGCCGTCAATCCGATAGAGAAGCAGGGTCTGATAGCAGGGATACAGGCTATGCTTTCCATGGACAGCGTTCACCCGGATCTCTATATTATCCTGCGTTTCCTCAAAATCCGCCGACATCACCTGCTCGCATAGGGCATCCAGTCCGAAGTCCACCCACTCGCGCTCGATTCCGTCCCTGTTGACGGGCGACAGGTCGTTATCGGTCGGTGCCCTCCATGCCTGAAAATGTGGCCCCTGGGCGATCAGCTCCCTGCCTTTCCATTTATAAGAAATACATCTGCCCGTCCGGGCTGTAAATACCGTTACGTAATTCTCTCCCTCAATTATGGCATTTTTTCCTTCATAGCGGAGCCTGGGCGGTGAAATGAGTCCTTTCTGCTGTTTTGCAGGTAGTTCGTTTGTGCCCTTCTTTGGCAGCGGGATCTGCTCATAGGCGATTTCAAACCCGACTTCGGACCAGGAAGCGGCTTCTTTTAACCGGAAACTGCACTCCACAATGTACTCGCAGCCGGCTTTTTCCGGACAGTGATATGGGATCCTGACCGTTTTTTCCTCCATGGGAGCGAGTTCGGGAAGGAGCAGCTTACCGCTCTCCGCCAGCCTCCCGTCTTCATAGAGCTCCCACACGGCGTACAGATGGTTCAAACGTAGGAAACGGTATGTGTTTTGTATGACCACTTCCTGATTTTTAAGGTTTCCCGCACGGACCTTCACCGGCTGCACCAGCTTTTTAAATTCCAGCAGGCCGGGGCGCGGATTGCGGTCAGGGTCTACCATTCCGTCGATGCAGAACTGTCCGTTATTGGGTTCATCTCCGAAATCGCCGCCGTAGCAGAACCATTCCTTCCCATCCCCGCCCCGCATGCGGATTCCCTGCTCACAAAATTCCCAGATAAAGCCGCCGATCAGCCTTTTATGGGTATCAAACAGCCCAATATAGCGGTTCAGGCTCCCCATGCTGTTGCCCATGCTATGGCCGTATTCATTCAGCAGAAACGGCCTCGGCTCCTCCATGTGCGCCTGTTCCTCCACAAAATCAAAATCCGAATACATTCTGCTGATCACATCCACGCAAGAATCCTCCAGCGCATGGAGATAGTGGACGGGCCTTGACGGATCCACCTCTTTTATATACCTGCTCATCGCCTGATGATTGCATCCAAAGCCGCTTTCGTTGCCCAGCGACCAGAAAATCACACAGGGGAAGTTCTTATCCCTCTGCACCATGCGCGCCGCCCTGTCCAGATACGCTTCTTCCCAGTCAGGGTCGCCGCTGAGCCGGCCGTATTCCCCCACGACCTGGAAGCTGTGCGTTTCCAGATCCGCCTCATCCATCACCAGCAGCCCGTATTCGCTGCACAGGCAGAGAAATTCCGGCGCATTGGGATAGTGCGATGTGCGGACTGCATTGATGTTATGCCGTTTCATGGTCACGATATCCCGTACCATATCTTCCTTCGTGACATAGTAACCTGTGTCCGGATTGAAATCATGCCGGTTCACTCCGTAAATCTTAATCGGCCGGCCGTTTAAAAGCAGCTGCCGGTCCCGGATTTCGATTTTGCGGAATCCGACCGGGATGCACAGGATCTGTTCCGTTTCATTTACGCTGATAAACAGATCGTACAGTTCGGGCGTTTCGTGCGACCACAGCGCGGGAGAGGATACCGTCTTTTCAAATACAAACCTCTGCCCTGCCGTTACGGTCTCTTCTCTGAATATCTCTTTGTCCTGCCGCATCAGCTTTGCCCTGATCACAGAGCTGTCCCCGCCGCTTCCGCAGTCCCTAAGTATCCCTTCCACATGAAGAATCGCCTCTTGAAGGCCGTCTCCCCATTCATACCGCACATGCACATCCTCGATGTATTTCCTCGGTCTGGACATCAGATACACATCCCTGAATATGCCGCTAAGCCTCCATTTATCCTGGCACTCCAGGTAAGAGCCGTCGCACCATTTCAGATTGCACACCGTCACGGAGTTGTTTCCGGGACGGACATAACCGCTTATGTCAAATTCCGAAGGCATATGGCTGCCCTGGCTGTACCCGACGAACTTTCCGTTTATCCACAGATAAAAAGCGGCATCCACACCGTCAAAGGTGATGCTGGTCTGGCGCTCCCGCCATTCATCCGGTATCTGAAATTCCCTGTAATACACCCCGGCCGGATTGTCATCCGGCACATACGGCGGATTCAGCGGGATCGGCATATCCCTGTTTACGTACAGCGGTTTGTCATAACCCGATGTCTGCCAGCATCCCGGCACCGCCACCCGGTCCCGGCAGACGCTTCGGGCGTCCAGCCCTATTTGATCCGGAATATCCCAGACCGATTCAAAATAGCAGAAATCCCATGTTCCGTTTAAAGATCTGTAATAGGAGTCCGAGGCATAATCCCTCTTTCTCGCTGTTTCTTCGCTGTCACATGTGATCAGATGCGCGTGGGGCGGCATCCGGTTGATGTGCAGCACATGCTGATTCTCCCAGTGGTTCTCTCTCTTCCATTCCATATTCTTAATCCGCTCTTTCCCGGCCTGCCACAATTATAAGTTCGGTGTGATCCAGTGTAACTTCCAGCACCTGTGCATCCGTTTTTACCACACATGTTTCATCAATGCCCTGACAGCTCGCGGCTGCTGCAAAATCCGGCAGCGCGATTTGCACTTTGTGGGGGCGGATCGGGCGCAGCACCGCTGTAAACTCGCCCTTATCCACATCCCATTTCATATCCACATAGCCGTCCTCATAACGGAAGTTTTTAACTCTGCCCGCATACAGCCTCTCTTCCAGCGCCGGCAGCAGCGCCAGATAACCGGGGGCCGCATACATAAGCATCTCCTGAACCGCGTTTACATACCCCAGATTTGCGTCCATCTGCACGGGAGCCGGATCCATGGTCAGCGAGATATTCATCCCCCTCCAGTCATTGTGCAGCGTGAAGAAATTATTGGTGAGGCAGCTTTTCGCCAGATTATCCAGGCAGTTCATGGCCGCCTTTCCGTCGCGGAATCTGGCATAAATGCCCGCCATGTGGGTCATGGACCAGCCTGTCTGGGCATCAATCTCCCTAAGCTTTACGGCCTTCTCATATGCCTCTGTCCATTCGGGATTTCTCTTGGGATAGATCTCCTTCCCCGGAAATACCGGATAGATATGGGACAGATGCCTGTGGTCATAGCGGTCCTCAAACTCATCCTCCTGCCATTCCTTTACAGCGCCCTTTTCGTTCACCTTAAATTCCGGAATGGCATCCAGTATGCGGTTCCATCTCTGAATGCGCGCTTCATCGAACGGACTTCGGCGTCCGCAGCGTTCCATCTCGTCCGCAATCTTCTTCATATTGGAGAAGAATTCTTTGACTATGGACAGGTCAATTGTGGAATTAACCGTGGTCGGCATCGGGTGCGCCATCTGTACGCCTTCCGGAGGCATAAAATTCTGCGGCGTGTTTTCCGGAGATACACTAGGATAGATGCGTATCCTCTCCGCTCCGTCTGAAGTTTCGGTAAAACAGATGAACTGCTCATAGAAATCCGCCACGCCTATCATATAGGGCAGCAGCTCACTTTCCAGATAATCCCAGTCCTTCGTATATGTAAAATAATCATAGTAATGCGCGGCGATCCAGCCTGCCGCCCCCACCCAGTTCATGATGACCGGCACCACCTGGGTGGGCGATGCCACGCCGGGCGTCGTTCCGGCCGTCATATAGATTCCGTCTATGCCGAAGAGCTGCCTGGCATTAAAGCGGAATGCTTCCATCCTGTCGTTCATGTATCGGAAAATGGCCTTCTGATATTCCGCCAGATTGCCGCAGAGGCTGTGCCAGTATATCATCTGCAGGTTTTCGTTGGCCATATTATGGCACCACTGCGGGCGGTATCTTCCGGCCCACAGGCCGTATAACGGGAACGGGTTGGCATCCGGGCCGGTGCCGCAGATGAACAGATACCGCCCGAAATTCCACAGTTTTTCAATCATCTCTTTGGACTGTTTTCCCTGATAAGCCTCCATTAAAAGCTCTTCATTGCTCCGTCCCAGGTCCGCGCCGGAGAGTTCCAGCTCAGCGCTGTGATACAGTCGCATATGCTCCTGTGCGCTCTCATTCAGAAGCGCGTCAAAAGGCTGTGTCTGTGCCGCCAGCTCATCATGCAGCCGCTTCCATGCCAGGTCCCTGGCTTCATTCACATACAGCATCACTTCTATTATAATTTCATCCGCCCCCGACAGTTTGAGTCTTTCCCCCAGCATTTCTGCCTGCCCGTTTACAAAGACGACTTTGGCCACAGCGCCGAACTCCATGTCCTTCTGATGGCTGTCTTTTGTTTCCTCGTTCAAATACAGGAAGACTGTATGCGGATCTTCAAAAACGGCCTCTTTCCCAGCGCTCTCCCAAATCTTTTTGACGGCTTCGGTGGGCACCTCTCCCTCATTCTGATAGGGCTCCAGGGAGATCAGAACTTCCAGCTTATCCTCCAAGCCTTTCGCATTCTCCGCTTTGATTCGGTATACTGCCATGTCCGTTATGCGGGATACAAATACCTCCCGCGACATGCGTATGCCCCCATCGGTCCATTGGGCCGATGCAAGAGCCTTTTCCATATCCAGGCTGCGGTGATAGGCGGCAAAGCCTTCCACAGCTTTCTGCTCCACCACGATCCTGGCGGCCGGCATATGGGATTCCAGCCTGGAACCGTAGTTTTTCTCATTGAGCGCATTGACAACTTCCCAGCTGGCTTCCCTGTACTCTTTTCGATCCATCTTCTCACGGAGGCGCACAAACGCTTCCTTCACATCCGGCAGAGTTTCCTCACTCCCGTCATACCAGAAATCATGCCTTCCCAGCTGCAGGATTTCTTTTTTAGCCCCTCCGTAGAGATTGGCCCCGGTGTATCCGTTACCCGTCACAAGACCCTCTCTCCATAAATCATGCCACCATGTGGACGGATAAATCATTTCCAGACGATTCCTGCTCATTTTATTCCTCCTCGTTATGACAAAATTATGCTGCCCAGTCAATCTGCAGCTGTCTGTGTTACCGTATCTGTACCTATCATAATGGAAACAACAAAAAAATGCGATCTGGCCAGACGACGTATTTTATGACCGTATGTCGCATTTTATTGTTGTTGTATGGTATAATGTCGTTAGACATTATAGCGCGCTGATTTCCGTCTGCGAAGCGGACAATATCCCCAGGAAATCCTGCTATGATCTATTTACAGAGGTGACAAACATTATGGATAAAGAAAATAAGCTGGACTACCGTCTTAGCATAGAATCCAGTGTCTATCACATCACGATGTGCACACACGGATATATCATGGAGCATATACCGCTGCACAGGCACAGCCACCGCAGCTATGAGATCCACTATATTTCAAAGGGTAAAGGAATATTAACTGCGGACGGGCGGACCTACCCGCTGGAACCAGGCAGTCTGTTTCTGACCGGACCGAACGTGGAGCACGGCCAGATTCCCGATGAACAGGACCCGATGCTGGAGGACTGTCTCTATTTCAGTCTGGAACCGCTGCCGGATGCCGCCCGGTGCGAGATCACCTCCATCTACCTGCAGAACCCCTTCTGGATCGGCACCGATAAGCAGAATCTTTCTAAAATCATAGAAATGATCCGCGAGGAGCTCTCCGGGGACCGGTGCGGGCATGAGACTTCCATGCATGCGCTTCTATGTGAATATGTGGTTCTGGCCGCCCGTAACATAGACAGTGCCCATATCATCAGGCCCCTTATGCATCCTCCAAGTGAACTGGATATAGAAAGCGCTTTTCTGTATCACTACAGGGATATTACGCTGGAACAGATTAGCAAAATCGCCGGACTAAGCCCCAGGCAGATGCAGCGTTTCCTGAAAGTCAATTATGGAAAAACCTTTCTCCAGCTGCGCACGGGTGCGCGCATGGCCGCGGCCGTCTCCTGTCTGGACAAAGGCATTTACACTACGGAAGAAATCGCCGATCTGACCGGCTATTCCTCGCCCGGAAGTTTTTTCCAGGCATTTAAGGCGTATTATCATATGACGGTCTCAGAATATAGGAAAAGTGGATATTGATCCCCTGTTTCTACCGCATCTTAGGACTGTAAACTCCCTGCTGATTCCGTCCCCAGCCATTTTTCCAGTACCTGCTGCAGCCGCTCCATATCCAGCGGTTTTTCCAGATGCCCGTTCATCCCCGCGTCTTTTGTTTTCTTCCGGTCATCCTCGAAAGCATTGGCGGTCATAGCGATGATTGGCAGCGTTCCCACATCGCGCCTCTTTAAGGCGCGTATTTTTCTTGCCGCCGTACATCCGTCCATAACCGGCATCTGCATATCCATAAAAACCAAATCATAATAACCGATTTCAGAACCTGTCACCATATCCAGAGCTGCTTTTCCGTTATCCGCTGTTTCCACGTGAATGCCCATGTCCCTAAGAATCTCTACCGCAATCTCCTGATTCAGCTCATTGTCCTCCACCAGGAGAATCCGCCTGCCCTCATAGCAGCAGTCTGCCAGGAACGGGAACCTGCGTTCCTCCTTAACAGCACCTTCGACAAACTGCTTCAGCTTATATATCAGGCGGGAACGGAACAGAGGCTTTGTGATAAATCCATTGGCACCCGCCTGCTTGGCTGCATCGATGTGTTCTGAAAGATCATATGCCGAAATCATAATGATTGGAAGCGAATCGCCCATTCGGTCACGGATCAGACGTGTCACTGTGATACCGTCCATTTTGGGCATTTTGTAGTCAATAATAACAGCAAAATAATCCTGTCCAGACTCATGGGAATCCGTCACCATTTTAACCGCTGCCGCTCCGTCCGTCACCCATTCCGTATGTATGCCCAGGCTTTCCAGACGGTCACAGGTATTGCGGCAGATAACCTCATCATCATCCACCACCAGCACCGACAGTCCGGCCAATTTGCTGTCATCCGGCACATCCTCATGCACCTTCAGATATACGGTTGCCGTAAACCGGCTTCCTTTCCCGTACTCACTTTCCACTTCCAGAGTCCCATTCATCAGCTCCGTGATACTTTTACAGATGGACAGACCCAATCCGGTTCCCTGCACCGACTGTATTTCCTCATCATCCGCCCTCTCGAAGGGCTGAAAGATACGGTCCAAAAAGTCCGGCCTCATGCCAATGCCTGTATCCGATACAATAAACTTATAATGTGCCATACCGGGACGTTCACTGATGTTCTCGCTGATTTCCAGCAGTACACTCCCCTCCTCATGGGTATACTTGACAGCGTTGGTCAACAGATTCATAAGCAGCTGCTGCAGGCGCTGCATATCGCTGACCACCGTCTCATGAATGAGGTCACTGATATAAGTTTTAAAAACAAGATTCTTACTGTGGATCTGAGGCTGCACCATAGTGACCACACCATGCACCAGCTCTGCCAGATTCACCTCTTCCTCCGACAGCACAATGCGGCCGCTCTCGATCTTGGACATATCCAGAACTTCATTGATCAGGCTCAAAAGCAGCTTAGAGGAAACCGTAATCTTCCCAAGGCAGTCGGCAACCCGTTCCGGATCGTCTATATGTGCGCCTGCAATAGTGGTCATCTCCAAAATCGCGTTCATTGGAGTGCGGATATCATGGCTCATTCTGGATAGAAAATCAGATTTCGCCTTATTTGCGTGCTCTTCGGCAGCCAAAGCTTTTTTCAATTTTTTCTGTATCTCACGCAATTCCGTAACATCGGTGATATCGATAAAAATCGCCAGATATACAGGACATTTATTCTGCCACTCCACGCAGGTAGCGTTCACCTGCAGCCACATAATTTTGTCCTGCCGACTCTGTACCCGCATGACAAAATGAAGAGGCTCCCCGGCCAGCATCATTTCTTTCTGATCGCTTATAACATCCCAGTTATCCTTTATATTCTTTTTATAAAGCGGATTCTCTCCGCGCACCGGCTCTCCCCCGAAATAATCCAGGAATCGGGCGTTAGATTCCAGCAGCACCATATTGAGGTCCCGATCAATCCGGTATTTAGCCACAAATCCTGGCAGACTTTCATAGGTCACAGACTGTTCTCTTTGCATCCGCATCAGATCATCAATATTAGTAAACACCGTATAAGCAACCTGATATCCGTCTATATACTCTTCTGCAAACTGCGTGGAAAACTGTACCCAGATAAATTCTCCGTTTTTACGCCGGATCCGTGAAATCATTTTATAACCGCTCTTTTTTTTTGCAACCGCATCCGTTACCGTCTCGGTAAGCTGTCTCCACTCCTCCTGATCTTCTTTGTAATACAGATCCGGGCGGTTATGAAACATCTCTTCATATTCTTCCTTCGGCCAGCCGATGAGCTGATAGTAAAAATCATTGGCCCACACCACAGTAAAATGTTCATCCAGCAGATGCTTGCTCACGCTTACGCCTAATAGCCGCATCAGGGTGTTGTATTCGTAATCCGCAGCTGAAGTACCTGTCAGCGGCTTCATAGCATTCATTTCAGTCTGATCCGCCATTTATGTTCCCCCCATCACCTTGATCATTTTATTATCAGTTTATTGTAACAGATATTAATAGAGAATGCAATGCGGAATAAGTCTGTTTACTGTCCGTAAATGACAGGGAATTTTATCAGATTTGATAACCAAGTCGCAGACACATCTGCTACAATAAACCTAACCGGCTACAGCAAATTAAATTATGAAGGAGTGGTTTTATGGATAACAGTGCAGCATATGCCTTGAAAATTATCAAAATGATGGCAAATTCTGAATTTGATGCAGAAGCCTATGAAAAAAGCAATACCTTTCGCACTATTTGCAGGTATCAGGAATGCATGGCAGAAAATCCAGATGAAGGAAGCGATGCTGCATTTCAATACTGGTGGAAAAGGGGACTGATCGCCATCATTCCGGAAAACGAGTCTCGCAAGGGATACAAACGACGGACATCTGATCCGGGTGAATTCATAAATGTTTATAAAGGGACCTGTGAAATTTCACAGGTCCCTTTTCTACTCAAAAACCGCATCCCAGAAACGCATTGCTGCAAGCGTCGGGTTTTTCGCCATATGGGGCGCATCATCCAGCACCATGATCTGTTCCGTATCCGTGCTGAACGGTTTCCATTCCGGAACGTGCTTTCCATTGGGATCACCGTACTTCACAAAGTTCAGCAGATATTCTGAATATATATCCTGCAGTTCATAGTCTTTTTCTGTCCACGCCTTCTGCCTGTATTTCAGATTTCGGAACAAATAAGGCAGTTCGCTGGAATGATACGCACCCAGATCGGTTTCCGGAGGCACATGGCAGTAATAGTACAGATACACTTGAGATTTTCCGTACTTTTCCTGGAGATGAGCCCATACATACATGTTGTGGCCAAATCCGGAATCGCTTGTAAACTGTATCTGGGAGCGCACCGTCTCCTCACTGTTCCCGACAGGATATATACGGCAAAATTCCTGAATCCTGTCCGGACCTGTCAAGCCCGCTGCGGCCGCCGTAAGCTCAGCGGCTTTGCCGGAACATGAAGTAAACTGTACCCCATCGTCACAGTTACTGCCAATCAGGAGGGGAACATCGCTGAAGTTCTTCCCTTTATACACCTCATAAGGATCCTCCGGGAATATGTAACCGTCCCGGACAGGTATCATCCGCTGCATGGCAGAAGAAGCAGTCAATGCCAGCAGTTCCTGTGCCGGCATCTGCCGCAGTTCTGCAAGGCTCTTCCCCTGAAAGAGTTCTTTTCCAAATTTTTCGGCCTCTTTTAAGGTCACAGTCTGATACATGACAGTCCGTTTATCAAAAAATCCTCCGCTCTGAGCGGTCGCTCTGCAAAAAAGCCCCCGGGCCAGCGGTGACATGCACAGAACGCTTACAGAGAAGGCTCCGGCGGATTCTCCTGAAACCGTCACCTTTTCCGGATCACCTCCAAAAGCGGCAATATTGTCCCTTACCCATCGCAGCGCGGCGATCTGATCCAGTATTGCATAATTGCCGGATACGTGATGAGGATCCTCCGCACTAAGTTCAGGATGTGCCAAAAATCCCATAGCGCCCAGACGGTAGTTGATCGTCACCACAACAATGTCCTTCTTCGCCAGTTCCCATCCCTGGAGAATATCATAAGCTCCTGAAAATGCCTGAAATCCGCCGCCATGAATCACCACCATCACCGGCAGGCTCTGCCCCTCCCTGATGGCGTACTGCGGACACCACACGTTGAGATAGAGACAGTCCTCGCTAATCGGTTCCTCAATAGCTTTAAAACCGCCGGCCGGCATCTGCGGCTGAACGGACGCAGGCCCAAACTCCGTTGCATCTCTGACACCATACCAGCTTTTTGCAGGCTGCGGTGCTTTAAAGCGCAGCTCACCAATTGGAGCCTTTGCATAGGGGATACCTTTAAACGCCGCTATACCTTCCCGCTCTTCGCCGCGCAGCAGCCCGTTTTTCACCTTAATCAGCATTGTTTCCTCCTCCTTTAACTGTCAATTGCAGCCCGTACACCGGCTTATTTCACCAAGCAGCAGGATACGAAATGTCCAGGGCTTATTTCCTTTAGCTCCTGGCGGTTGCTGCAGGCTTCTGTCGCATATCTGCATCTTGCGGCAAAACGGCAGCCCGGCTTGGGATCTATGGGCGATGTGATTTCGCCCTTTAATATCTCACGTTTCATTTTATTATGGATATCCACGGATGGGATTGCAGAAAGCAGCGCTTTGGTATAGGGATGTACCGGGTTTTTAAAAAGCTCTTTTGCCGGGGAAAGTTCCACGACCTGCCCCAGATACATCACGCATATATCATCAGAAATATGCCGCACAACGGAGAGGTCATGTGTGACAAACATATATGTCAGATTTCGCTTCATCTGCAGTTCCTTCAGCAGATTTAGCACCTGGGCCTGTATCGAGACATCCAGCGCTGATACGGGTTCGTCACAGACAATAAACTGCGGGTTGATAGCAAGCGCCCTTGCTATTCCGACTCTCTGTCTTCTCCCCCCGTCCAGCTCATGGGGAAATGAGTTTCGCAGCCTGGCATCAATGCCGACCAGCGCCATCAGCTGTTCAATCTGCTCATCGATCTGCTGCTTTTTATATTTTTTTGAAACGACCAGCGGTTCCCGAATTGTCTCTTCCACTGTTTTTCTGGGATCCAGGGAGGAATACGGATCCTGGAAGATGATCTGCATGCTTTCACGCACTCTGCGCAGTTCTTTGTTATTCAGCTTCGTGATATCCCCGCCATTAAACAGGATCTGCCCTCCGGTGCTCTCCAAGAGATGAATGATCGTCCTTCCCAAAGTGGACTTGCCGCAGCCTGATTCCCCCACCACGCCAAGAGTCTTCCCTTTCTGAATGGAGAGCGTTACATCGTCCACCGCATGCAGCATCCCACGCGGGGTGGCAAAATATTTTTTCAGATTTTTAATTTCGATAATCGGAGTCATACCTCTCCCCCCTGTGCTGTCTTATTAATATGAATGCACCGGCATACATGGCCGTCCTCCGTCCTGTTAAGGCCGATCTTTTTTTCTCTGCATTCTGCTGTGGCGCGCGGGCAGCGCGGTCCAAACGCACAGCCTGCCGGCAGATTCGTCGGATCCGGTGGCATGCCTTCGATGGGATGCAGCCATTCTTCATCCTCATTCATATTGGGAATGGCGTCAAACAGACCGACCGTATAGGGGTGCGACGGATGTTCAAAGATTTCCTCCTTCGTACCGTATTCCACGATCTCACCGGCATAAATGATTGCGACTTCATCGCATACGGTGGCCACGATCCCAAGATCATGGGTAATCATAATCATCGCTGTATTATATTTTCTCTTCAGATCCTCGATCATATCCAGCACCTGCGCCTGAATGGTCACATCCAGAGCAGTCGTAGGTTCATCCGCCAGCAGCAGATGTGGATTGCAGGCCAGCGCAATCGCGATCACTACCCGCTGTTTCATGCCTCCCGAAAACTGATGCGGATACTCTTTGTATCTGTCCGCCGGAATTCCGACCATCTCCAGCATTTCCTTCGCCTTCTCCTCAGCCTCTAAACTGCTGCATTCGGAATGGATCTTCACCACCTCGGCGATCTGGTCGCCCACCCGCTGGACAGGATTCAACGCCGTCATAGGGTCCTGAAAGATCATTGCAATATCATTGCCGCGGATCTTTCTCATATCATGTTCACTAAGAGACAGCAGATCCGTACCGTTCAGCTTAATACCGCCGCTGCAGATCCGTGCACCGCGATCCGGCAGAATACGCAGTACAGATTTTGCAATCGTTGTTTTACCGGCTCCGGTCTCACCGACAAGGCCGAGGCTCTGACCGGGCCGCAGTCTTAAGGACACCCCGTTGACCGCATGAACAACTTCACCATCCGCATAATATTCTACCACCAGATCGTTTATTTCGAAAAAGCTTTTTGGGTTTTCCATACAATCATCCTCCGTCAGTTTTTGAGCTTGGGATCGAGCGCATCCCGCAAACCGTCACCGAACATATTCAGCGACAGCACCGTTACCATGATGGCGAGGCCGGGCGCCAGCATATAGTAAGCATGCTCACGCATGAAGTTTCTGCCTGTGTTTAAGATCGATCCCCACTCAGGCGTGGGAGGCTGAACACCAAGTCCCACAAAGCTTAATGCCGCCGCGGCAACGATCGTGCTGGCAATGCCCATGGTCATGGAAACAATCATTGGGGAGAATGAATTGGGCAGCAAATGGTGCAGTATAATTCTCATCTTGCTGCAATTGATGGAATGGGAAGCCTCTATGTATTCCAGCTGGCGCACATTCAGCATAGACGCCCTAAGCAGTCTGGCCGCGCCGGCGATGCCGCTGATAGAAAGCGCTACGACGGTTTCAATAAATCCGGTGCCCAGTACCGCCGCTACCACGATGACGAGCAGCGTGCCGGGAATCGCCTGGACGATATCCAGGAAACGCATAACCAGATAGTCGACCTTTCCTCCAAAATATCCACAGACCGAACCGATAATCATGCCGGCCAGAGAGCCGAGGGCTGTGGCGCAGATTCCCATACCCAGGGAATAACGCGCTCCGTAAAGCACGCGCGAGAAAAGATCGCGGCCCAGGTCATCCGTGCCCATCAAATGCTGTATTGACGGTCCCTGCAGCTTATGAATGATATCCATCTCATTGGGATCGTAAGGGGCTACCAGCGGCGCCAGAACCGCCAAAATGATTTCCGCAATAAATATGATGATGCCGGCCGTAGCGGCTTTATTTTTCAACAGCTGGCGCATCACGCGCCTGAATGAGCCGTCTTTTCTTTTAACACTCTTTTTAACGCTCATTTCTTCGCCCTCCTGGTGACAAACTGCGCCTTTATTCTGGGGTCCACTGCAGCATAGACCAGATCCACTAACAGCATGCAGAAGCTGAAGGCGATCGCCAGAAATACCGCGCCGCCACGGATAATCGGAAGATCCCGTCCGCCGATCCCGTTGGTGATGATATAAGTTCCGACACCCGGAATGCCGAAAATGGTTTCCAGTATCATTGTGCCGCCCAGCATGACACCAAACTGCGTGCCGGTAAGAGTTACAATCGGAATCAACGCGTTACGCAGAGCATGTTTATAAATAACCATATTTTCCTTGACACCTTTGGCCCTCGCCGTGGTGATAAAATCAGACCGGATGATCTCAAGCATACTGGAACGCGTCTGTCTTGCCTGCATCGCGATGCCGCCCAGTGATCCGGCAATGGCCGGAAGTATATAGTGCCGTATACTTCCGATTCCCATGGCCGGCAGCCAGTCCAGCTTCACCGAAAACAGCAGCACAAGCAGCAGTGACAGCCAGAAGCTTGGGATTGAAACACCCAGAAGCGCACCGAACATCACCAAATGATCTACAAATCCATTCTGATGCGTGGCTGCAGTAATACCGATGGGCACACCGATTACCAGGGATAAAACGGTGCACATCACCGTAAGCAGCAGCGTTCTGGGAAGCCTGTAGATCAGTTCGGCTGCGACATCCAGCTTTGTTATGTATGAATTTCCCAGATCAAAATGCAGGAATGTATCTCCCAAAAAAGTACCCAGCTGGCCCAAATATGATTTATCCAGCCCGAGGGATGCCCGCAGAGCCTCTCTCTCCGTATCTGTGGCAGAGGCTCCGGCAATCATAGTAACCGGATCACCCGGCATAAAATACAGAATGGTAAAAACTATCAGACTGACACCCAACACAATGGGAATCATCCACAAAAGTCGTTTAATCGTATATCTTAACACTTAATCACCTGCTCCGTTTATTGTTTGAAGAAGCAGGACAGGGACGGCCGAAACCACGACGGTCCCTGCGCCTGCTCATTGTCTGTCAGTTCTTAATCCGCATACTTAAATGTATTGGGAACCAGTATATAGTTTGTGGCATAACCGGGTTCCTCCAGATGAAGTTCCTTTCGGGCAAAGGAGTATTGCTGCGGGTAAGCCAGCGCATAGACGTATGCCTGCTCCTTAATGCGCTGATGCGCGCCATCCATTGTTTCATCGCTGCAGAGCGCCGGATCGAGACAGGCGTCAAGAAGCTTCTGAAGCTCGTTGTCTTCCAGCACTTCCGTGTATGCAGGCTGAGTCTCCGGAGTATAGAAATTTGTGCTGCCTACGCCATAGGCAAAATTCAGAGCCATATGCGGCAATGTAATATTCCAGCCTACAATGTCATAATCGCCGCTCTGTCCCTGTGAAAACCACAGTGCGCTGTCCTTAGCATCAATCTCAACATTGATACCGATCTTGGCCAGCTGTGCCTGGATAATCGTGGCCCATGCTTTGTTAACATCATTCTGAAGAATCAGCAGCCGGATAGTCAGATCACCGGGCTTATAACCGGCATCAGCCAGCAGTTCCTGTGCTTTTTCCACATCTGCGCTATAATAATCCTCTTCCTGCCATTTATCCACATAGCCGGGCAGAGTCGGCAGCGCGATGGATTTCATCGGTCCGGCAGCGCCGTCATAGGCTCCGGCTATGATCTCATCCACATCAATCGCGTAGCAGACCGCTTGGCGGAGCGCCTTGTTCTGGTAGAACATGCTGTCCGGCGAGACATTAAATGACAGATAGTAATAGGCAGTGCTTGATGCTGTGAAGGAATCGTAATCCGGGTTGTCAACAAAACGTTTTGCGGATGCCACAGGTATCTTGGCAACATCAATCGTGCCGGTCTCCAGAGCCACCGCCATTTGAGCATCTTCCAGAATTGTTATGATCTCAATTTCATCCGCTTCACCGGTGCTGCGGTAATGGGTCAGTTCTTCCGTCTGCCAGTAATTCTCATTTTTCTTTAGCTTCAGGGATGAGCTGGGCGCAAATTCCACAACTTTGTATCTGCCGGTTCCTACACACTCGTGTGCCATCTGGTCCGCGCTTGCTTCATACTCCTTCTGCGAAACAATATCAATAGCATTAAGTATATTTTCAATTGTCATGATATAATTGGTTTTTAGGTTGAATCTGATATTGTAATCGTCAATCTTCTCAATCGAATCAATGCTGGTCAGATAGCCGCTCAAGCTTAATTCGATCGCTTTTTCGTAGCAGAATATGATGTCATCCGCGGTAATGGGATTGCCGTTCCAGTCATGGATATAGTCATAAATCTCGACATCATAGGTCAGATCGTCCACCCGCGTCCATTCTTTGGCCAGCTGTCCGGAAAATGTCTTCATATCTTCATCCAACGCCGCCAGGCGCTCATAATAAGCCGGCAGAGTGGCCCAGGTACCGGTGGTAAATATCGTTAACGGATTCAAGGTCTCTACCACTCCGCTGATGCCAACCTTTACGGTTTTATAGCCATGTTCCGTTCCATCACCCGTATTTTCGGATCCGGATTCTTCGGGAGAACCTTCTTCCTTTCCGGCGGCAGGGGCTTTTGTGCTGCAGCCTGCCAGTGTGCCGATCAGCAGTATAGCTGTCAGTAAAAACGCGATCATCTTTTTCATCTCTAACTTTCCCTTCTTTCAATTATTTTTAAACACAAAGCTCTACTCCCAGATCTTATCAGGATTATAAATCACATTACCGGTCTTACCGTCCAGCCTGGCATAAGCGGACACCCCGTTATCGCCGTAGGCTTTCGCAACAAGGCCGTTTGTTCCGTGAAAACAGAATGCGACTTTATCATCTTTCCCGCTCTTAACCAGCTCACAGACTTCAATCACCTCATCAATCAGAGTGACCGGCGCATCAAACCTTCCATGTGACATATACACGCGGTCATACCGGCCTTTTGTCCGCTCGTCCGCCGCTATAAGGCTGCTTTCATAGGAGGAGAGGCCCAGGCAGGAATCTCCCTGGAGCATTGTAAAGTACGCACATGCATCCCCAGTAACCAGCGCACGCTCTTCCTGAATCAGAAACATCATGGAACCGGGGGAATGGCCGGCACAGGCTATGGCCTCGACCGTAATGCCACCCAGATCAAAAAGGTCTCCGTCTATCAGATCATGAAAGCCATCCGGTGCAGTAACAGGTATGTAGTCGCTTTCTTCCACATCGGCAAACTGCAGCGACTCGGACAAATAATTTTTCCTTACCTCCAGTCCGGAGCTGTCGCAGTATATATCGCGGTCTAGCACGCTCATATAGACTTCCTCAAACTGCGGCGCTCCCATCGCGTGGTCAACATGACCGTGGGTGATCAAAACCAAAATCGGATGTGACGTCAGAGCTTCCACACAGGCTTTCAGATCACCGGCGCCGCTCCCCGTATCAATCAGCGCTGCCTTTTCTCTGCCTTCAACCAGATACATCTGCTCTCCGTTTATGCCGATGATTCTCGTTACTACGTCCGTCAGTTTCACTGTTTTAAATTTAACCATATAACCTCCTCCCACACTAAATGTCATGCTGCAGCAATTGCAGCAATACATCGATCTAACAATAAGATAACATGCAGGAGACCGGTATTGTTGTCATTTTAGACAAAGTTCACTATCATTTCCGGACGTTTATTGTCTTCCATTTATAAATGAGAATAACGTAAAAACGCTTCCATTGACCTTTCGCATTTATTCTGCTATTCTCTTATCATACTTTCGTCTGTGAATTACCGCGGATGCTGCGATACCAAGAGAGGGGGGAACCGATATGCAAAATAACAGGATGACGGATATTATATATGATTATTTTGTCTCCCGGATTCTGACCGGATATTACAGATACGGCGACCGGCTCCCTTCGGTCGGCTGTATCTGCACGCAGTTTCAGGTCAGCGCGCTTACCGCACGGGCGGTTCTTCAAAAGATACGGGAAAACGGATATATAGAAACCACGGAGCGAAAAGCCTCCGTGGTCATCTATGAGCACGACAGCCAGACAGTGCAGCTGTCCGTATATAATTATCTTTCCCGTAAAAAAGGGCTGGATGATATCTGGCAAACCTCCGGCCTTATCTTCAATCCCATCGCACGGTTTTATTTTAGCAGGCAGAACGCAGATTCCATCCGGCGCATCCGGTCACGGCTGAAAAAGGTGCAGGGACATGCCGCCAGGCAGATTATATGCCTGTATTCAGAAGCGATGCAGACGCTCAATAATGCACTGGTGTTAAATCTGTTCTGGGAGGTCGCCCGGTACCTGCACATACCCTTTCTGGATCAGTCCGCCAGCTTTGAATGCACGGATGAACAGGCAGGCAATCATATCAAACGCATGTTAAAGCTAACGGAAGGCGGAGAATCAGAAAAGGCCGTAACGGAAATGCAGGCGTTTAGCACAGAGGTCATGCAGCAGTTTTTCCTTCGTCTGCAGGATGCCTATGGAAATGTCCCGCTGCCGGAACAAATCCCGTTTCAATGGCAGATCTATCGGGAACATCCGCAGGTCTGCTATACACTGGCAGCGGAGATTATGGGCAGAATCGACAGGCAGATCTATAGACCGGACGAATTTCTGCCTTCCTGTCAGGCCCTGGCGCTGGAATACGGGGTCTCATCCATCACAATGCGCCGTACTCTTGAACTGTTAAGCAGCATGCATGTTACGGAAACCTTAAACGGGATAGGCACAAAAGTGTCTTCCGATCATACTGCCACTCCCGATTTCTCACATCCCCAGCTGCGCAAGAGCCTGATTGTATTCTTACAGGCCCTTCAGATCGCCGCTCTGACCGCTGAAAGCACAGCCAAACATACGCTTACGGCGATGGGCGAGAGCGGTTTCCATAAGCTCTCCGGTCAGGTAAAGGAGCTTATGGAAAACGGAAGAGTGTATCTGCTGGGAAAGGCATGCTTCCGCTTTATAGGCGATAACAGTGCCTCCGCCTTTGTCCGTGAGGTATATCAGCAGCTGTATCAGCTTCTTTTATGGGGACATGTGCTGCACCTCATCTTTCAAAAGCCCGGCAGCTTTGACGCTTATCTGTCCTATGCCGAAAGGATGCTGGAAAGCCTTCACCGTATGGATGCCGTGAGTTTTGCCCGACTGCTCTCAGAGTTGCTTTTTACCGTATTGGAGTTTACCAGAGAGCTGCTCTTACAGCTCGGATTTCAAAAGGATCAGCTGATCAATCTATAATCCAATTTCCGCAGCCCAGACCACCGGGCTGATCCTGCCGAATTCCTGCGCGCCTAGCAGATAAAGCGCAGCGGGCAGCAGCAAAAGCAGCGCCGATACCAGCACGGCGCGGACCGTTTGACGGGAAGCGGCGGATATGCACAATATAATGGCCGCCGTTATCTCCAGCGCCGCCAGCCGGCCGGCATAGATCAAACACAGAGCTGCACGGACCGTCCAGCCCTTCGGATATCCGGCAAACAGCGCGAGGCTTGCGGCAGGAGCGCCGGTTTGCGGCAGGCCTCCGTAACCGTACATAACCTGCCACAGCTCCAGCCCGTTGGCTGCCGCCCATACAAGCGCCGCGATGATTGCAGCGATCACAGCCTTATGCCGGCGCAGGCAGCCGCGCCCTCTGGCTGCCGCGGTTATCAGCGCTTTCATATGGCTGTCCGCCGTAAAGAGCGAAGGAAGGATCAGTATCAAAGCGATGCACTGCAGCAGCGATTTGGCTTCGCGGTAAGACTTTTGATTTGCTCCGTAAAGCCGTTCATAGGCAAATGGGTTGATCAGACACAGCTCTTCTCCTCTTTCCTGCGCTTCAGACAAGAGCTGCCCGGCGCGAAGCAGAACGGTATTCCAGGCCTGCCGCTCATCCGCGTCGGCCTGCTGTTTTAAAAAATCCGGCATCCCAATTCCCTCATTCTCTCCTGCCAGATTTTCCTGCGCATCTTCATAAGAGGATAGCATACGCACATATTTCTCTTCGCTTAAAGGCCCTTCCCATTCTTTATACAGCTGCGAAATCCGATAGGATCTGCCGTCCTGCCACTGTCTCTGCAGAGGAAAAAACATCCACAGGGCCGCGCCAAACAGCAGGAACACCCAAATTCCCCGGTTCATAACCAGCGCTTTATACCATTCAATGCCGTACAGCGATCCGCAGAAAGGCAGATGGGGGATTCTGCGCAGGGCCTGGCGAAGACTGTGAAACCTCTCTTTGTTTCTGCGGATTTTATGCTTCTCATATACCCACCAGCAGGCTGCCAGAGTGATGAGAGTACATACTGTCAGAAGAACATAGACCGTCTTTCTCAAAGAGCAGACATGGCCAAAACAGTTGAAATTCAAATACTTCAGGCATCCCGCCCGCCAGTCCAGCAATGAAAAAACATTCAATGTCTTAAGCCATACCAGAATATTATTCGCGGATATCTGTGTATATAAGATATATTCCGCAGACAGTCCAATGCCTATGAGGGCCGCCGCGATCTGTACTGTCCGGACAGCGGAGAGCACGGTCAGAAACAACATGCCGGATAAAAAGGCGCACAGTATCTGCAGCAGCACCGACCAGCCGATAAACTGAAGGATTGTCATGGGTACCGGAAAATACTGAAATTCCGGTATCGACTGTATCAGTCTGCCGATGTCACCGACGCCGTACAGATAAAATGCGAGGAGCAGTTTACCGCCATACAGGGCCGCAGTGCCCGCGCCCGCCAGAACGAACATCAGCAGCGCCCGCTTCGCGGCCAGATTCCACCGTCCTTTCGGTGAAGCGTGTATGATCTGCCACAGGCCGTCCTTTCTGTCTTCTGTCATGGCAATTGCCGCCGCAAGCATGAACAGGATCTGCAGAATCAGGGTCCACTGATCCGCCATTACAGAAAGAAACGCCCGGTTATTGCCCGGCATCAGCTCCCGTCCCCGCATCGCGGAAAAGTCCTGCTCCGTGCGGATAATATTCTTATATGCAAAGCTGTCCGGGTCTGAAAACAGGCGGGATGCGGACAGCTCTCCGGCATTTGCCGATATCTGCTCCAGGAAATCCCCATATGATCCGATATATTTCAGCTGCTCATACAGATCCGTTAACAGCAGGCTGCGCAGCCGAATGCCTGCTGCCATGCTTGGATAATCCCCGCCGGACTCCTCCACAGCTTCCAGCTCACCCATCTGCTCCTCAAGTTTCGGGTACTGGTTTTTCAGATCCTCCAGCGTTCTTTCATAAACAGTCTCATTTTCAACCGCCCATTCCCTGATAAACAGCGCTGCGGACAAGCTCTGCTGTTCCTGCTGCCATTCTTCCGCATAACGAAGCGCCGTATCCAAATCACAGTGATCCAGCTGCGCCATAAGCCTTTCCTGTTCCTGACGGTACTGCTTAAAACCGGCAGGCATGCTGCTCTTCTGCTCCTTCACATAGACTGACAGATTGACCGCTGCCAGCAGAAGGAATGACAGAATGAGTGCCCGGTTAAACAGGACTCTTTTTATCTCATTCAAATGTTATCCCCCCGAAGCAATTGCTTTGCGCAATCCTCTTTTCGTTTCCGCCGTCCGGCAGCAGATATTTGCGCCCGGCATCATAAGCTCTGTTCAAAATATGTAACGCAGATATGTTCCAGCGTCATGCCGTCATTTTCCTCCAGGAGCGCCTGTACGCCGCTTTCCAATATCTTTTTCCCCTTGTACAAAAGAACCACCTTTTCCGCGATTTCTTCTATATCACTGATCACATGCGTGGAGTATAGGATAATCTTTTCCCTTCTCAGTGAGCCAAGCAGTTCCCGCAGCCGCACACGCTCCATGGGATCTAAGCCGGATGTGGGCTCATCCAGTATCAGTATCTTCGGATTGCCCAGCATTGCCTGTGCCAGCAGGATGCGCTGCTTCATTCCTCCGGAATATCCGCCCAGCTTCTTATCCGCCGCATCCGCCAGATTGAGCCGCTCCAGCAGCTCTTCCTCCACAGGCAGGGACTCCTTTCGGGGCAGCCCCTTAAGCTCCGCCATATAGCGCAGGAACATGCGGCCGGTCATCCTGTCATACAGCCCCTGCTGCTGCGGCATGTACCCAAGCAGGCGGCGGTACTCCTTTCCCATCTTAAGGCATTCCACGCCATCCACCAGTATACAGCCGGAATCCCGCCTGATATTATCGGTCAGCAGTGACATAAATGTGCTCTTCCCCGCACCGTTCGGACCCAGGATCCCATAGATTCCTTCGTCAAAAACGGCGCTGAAGGAATCAAGCCCTGCCTTTGGTCCATACATTTTTGTCAGTTCTTTCACTTCCAGCCGCACGGATAACCTCCTTTTATCTGCAGGCTGCCGCTATACGGCAGCAGACTCCGGCGCTGCATCAATGATCCAGGCTCTTTAGCTGCATGTTTCCTGTGCCGATTTCCGCCTTATCAATATAATAAAAGGTATTGAGTTCCATCATCTTGCTGTAATCAGACAAGTAGACCCTTTCCGGTGTGCTGAACGCATACAGCAGCCACATATCCAGACCGTCCATACTGAGGAAATCCACTTCATTTCCGTCAAGGTCATAGAATAAAATACCCCGGCAGGCTTCATCCACCAAATCCATCTTATCCAATATGGGATTTGTATTGCACAAATAGATAAAATCTTCATCATAGTAAACGCTGCCCGCTTCTTTTCTCTCAACCGGACTGCGAAGCACCTCACGCTTTCCGGTACTTAGACCGACGGTACAGAATCCCTCCTCCAGATCGAAATACCGCAGCAGATCTCCGTCGATTGTGTATCCGGCGATTTTATCCGGGGGCCAGTTCTCTGCAATCATCCGCTGTTTACCGGTGGTCAGATCCTGCATATACAGCGACTGCTGCTCCCCATGAATGCCGATCGCTGTTATCCGGTCATCCCAGCACCGCAGATCTGTGTACTGCACCTGATCCTCTCCCGGATTGCCGAATACATCTGTAAGCTCAGTGTCATTACCTTCCAGCGGGACACGCTTAATCTCCTGCTTCCAGCTCTTTCCTCCGTCTGTAGTTTCACGCAGCTGGAAGTAGATATATCCCCGATAAATAAGATACGTCGAACTCACTCCGTCCGGCAGGCTGATCCGCTTTATTTTCTCATGCTCGGATCCGTCCGGCTTCATTCTCCATAAAGCATCACCCATATAATAATAAATATATCCCTCATCCCAATAGATGCCCGCGGTAGTCAGATATGCATTGCAGTCTTCCGTATTATGACTGCATTCCGGCTTTGCACAGAGCGGCCTCCATTGATTCATATCTTTTTCCAGATAATAAATGCGGTGATCTGTTAAAGAACCGGTATACACAACATCGGATCCAATGATAAAAGCGCCGTTCATATAAACATTTTTCCAGCTTCTGTCATAGCTGTCTAAGGCCGGCTCCCCGGATACGTTTTTCTGCTCTTTGCAGCCAATAAGAGCAAATACAAGCAGCAATAATACCAGCAATCGCTTTTTATACATACATGTTCCCCCTTTCCATACCGTCAGCCGATGAACCGTGCGCACATCCGCATGCTTCTCCTGCATCAAATCAGTACTCTCAATTTTCACCCTAATTGCTTATTGTCATATCAATATGATTACTGTCTTTATATTTACTATAAATATAGCATTTCATATGTATAAAATCAACAAATATAATCATACATGCATGAAAGCTTACTACTATTCACGGCTGCCAATAAAGCAGCGCAAGACTCCACGGAGCGAGAGCGGGTCCCAATGAGGAATATCCCCCACCCTGTCTTGCGCGGGAACTTTACGGTAACTGTGAACAACAGCGGTTGCTTTTTTTCCGACTTTTTGTCATACTGTTATCAGGAGATAATCGCCGCGTTACTTCCGCCGGCGGATAGCTGAAACAGAAAACAGGAGAACAGCATGAACAACGAATTCGAACACATACAGCATTCAAATATAGGAAATCTGAAGATATTTCTGGTGAGCCTCGTTTACCGCAGCCCTCATATCCACAGCGATCTGGAGATCTGCTATGTCCTGGACGGAGAGATCAGCGTCACCTCGCAAAGGCAGACCCTCACCGTAGCCACGGGGGATTTTTATATCATCAATTCCTATGCTGTACATGAGCTTTACTCCAGAGATTCCGCCCTGATTCTGGCCATACAGCTGAGTCCCAAATTTTGTCTTTCCTATTTTCCGCAGATGAAAGACATGGATTTTTTGTTTCATTCCGGCAATCAGTACTTTACAGAGGATAAGCAGGCGCTCTGCTTTTCACTTGCAGTCACTATGGCACAGCACTATTTCTCTGGAGGGGAAGGCTTTGAACTGTGCTGTATGGGGCTTTTAAATTTATTCCTGTACCAGCTCCTGCTTCATTTTCCATATGAGCATGTCTCAGATGAAAAACGCGCCGCTCAATATCAAAAGAGCCGGCGCGTCGCGCGAATTACTGCTTTTATAGATCAGCATTATACGGAAAAGCTGCTTCTGTCGGACATTGCCGAAGAGGAGAGCCTGTCCATCCCTTACCTGTCCCACTTTTTTCATGATAATTTCGGACAGACATTCCAGGCATATCTGTCGGCCGTGCGCTGTGAAAAAGCAAGACAGCTGTTGCTTGTGACGGATCATAACCTGCTGTCGGTCAGTCTGGAAAGCGGCTTTTCGGATGTCAAATACATGAATCAGGCATTCCTTAAACACTATGGCTGTACGGCTAAGGACTACCGATTGGGCATCGCACAAAAGACGCTCCCCGATATGCAGCGCTCCCTGTTAAGCACACAGACCTTTCTTTCGCAATCAGCCAGTAAAAATCTGCTGGATGTTTATATCCGGCAGGCTGGAGTTACCTTCACGCATATTCCCTGGGATATGCTCCTATAGCCTGCCGGACTTAATCCGGAACTTTTATTAAAGCTGAGATAGTAAGCGTGTCAGCACTGTACTAATCTCTCCCGGTCAGCTTCTGCACTTCCAGCGCGACGAGTTTAACCAGCTGTTCCACATCGATACCGCCCGCAGCATTGCGGATCCGCATTGCATCTGCCGCTTTCCCATCGCTGGAAAATAATTTCATCTTTTTTACGGTCTCCTGTTTGACGGCTTCCACTGCCGCCGGTATCAGGTCGATGATGCCTTTGTTCATATCGCTGAACTTTCTGAATTCGGCTTCTACGGCCGCAATGTTAATATCGATAAAAATATTTACCTTGCTGATTCCCTCGTTAATCGCCCGCTTGAAATCCGTATCCGTAAGCCCGGAGCCGCCGTGAAGCACCAGTGGGACATCCACGGTTTTTGCGATCGTACGGATTCTTTCAAAATCCAGCTTGGGAGGCAGCTTATAGGCTCCGTGCGCCGTGCCTACAGCGATGGCCAGCGCGTCCACCCCTGTTTTATCCACGAAGTCCTTCGCCATCTTCGGGTCTGTGTAATATTGGGAAGGGTCTGCCAATCTGGAATCTCCCTCCGCCGAACCTTCGTTGTCTCCCACATGGCCAAGTTCTCCTTCAATGGTGGCTCCGTATGAATGGGCGAGGTCCGCCATCTCCTTCACTTTCCTGACATTCTCGTCATATGAGTCCGTGGAGCAGTCATACATGATTGAGGAGAATCCCAGCTCCAGCGCCTTTAAACAGGTCTCTTTCTTTAGTCCGTGGTCCAGATGTACCACCACCGGCACATTTGCTTTTTTTGCCATCGGTATCAGATAGTAGGACACCTCTTCCAGCGGACCGTAGGGCAGCAGCACCTCCGCGGTGCCCATAATAACCGGAGACTGGGTGCTCTCCGCCGCATTTATAATTCCCCTGGCCAGTTCCAGATTGACCGCATTAAAAAGGCCGACTGCATATTTGTTTTTACGTGCCGGAAGCAGCACTTCATTCATATTTACAAGCATAATTTATACTCCTGTTTCATCTCGTTTGGCCCATCCCGCGCCAATCTTTTTCTGCAGCACCTCAAAACTCTTAAGGCCGCTTAGCGCATCGTAGGCGGCCACACAGGAAGCGCCGGTCGCAGCGGCAAGGTGCATGGATTCCTCCAGCGTATACCCTTCCAGCATCGCAGTTAGAAATGCTGCGATGCTGGTATCTCCCGCGCCTGTTCCGGACAGCACCCTTTCCGGCACGTAGCTTTTCTCAAAGCCTTCTTTGCCGGACCAGCCCAGGATATCCAGTTCCGCTTTCTTTCCCACATCCAGCAGGGCTATCCTGTCCGCCGTGCGGTAATACATTCCCTTAGCGCCGCATTTGATCAGCAGTACCTTAGCGCCAAAATTCATACACTGTTCAGCCAACGGGCGGATATCCTTCTCAATATCCAGTATCTCTGTGATATCCCTGTCCCCGGCTCTCTTCTGCCAGTCTTCGAATCTCTCTTTATCCAGCATGAAGCAGAGTTCTTCCGCACTGGGCGCAAAGAAATCCACATAAGGCATAATCATTTCCAGTATCTCTTCCCAGTCCGCCATTCCTGCCGGTGTGGCCGGGTCCACAGCCGCCATATCCAGTGAAGTGGCGGCGCCCGCTTCTTTGGCGCGCTTTAAGATGCGAAACAGTTCTTTGCCTTCATGCTCATACATATTTCTCATTAACGGAGGATATCCAAAATGGAACAGCGCCGCTTCCTCAAGCGCCTGCAGCGGGATATCTCCGGAACAGAAGGTGTTATTCGCGCCCGGATTATGCAGGAAGATGCGGTCGTTTCCGGGGATCGCCAGTATAACGGAATAAGAGGTTGACTCACCCTCTGTAACAAGCATGCCGTCCTGTGCGCCGTACCGTGATAAGATATTGAGTACCATGCCGCCAAACTCATCATTTCCTATTTTCCCCATCAGCGTGACATCCGCTCCGAGAAGCTTCATCGCCAAACCTGTGTTAGCCACAGAACCGCCTGTATGCACATCTGCGCCCTCTGTCTGAATCAGCTTGCCAGGCCTTAGCAGATCTCCGACCGCATCCGTCCGGTTTTCAGGAAAGACCGGCGTTATATCCAGGCAGATATGACCGGCCGCAATTATTTTTTTGCTCACATTACTCAACTCCCATAAGAAGATTCATCACATACATTTCCAAAGCTTCAAAGTCTCTGTTCTCTACGCATTTCTTCTGATATTCATAGTCGAACTTATCCACCTTTTCTTCCAGAGCTTTAAATATCTTCAGGCTGTTTTCCAGATGCTTATATCCGTCTTCGTCCTTGGTAGTCCTCATGGCCTTTACATCGAGTCCCACATATTCGCCGTGATCGCCGTACCCGTTTTCCTTGAGCACCTTTACCTGGTTGAAGGCTGCCCGTAGGTTTTCAACGCCGAAGGATTTATCCTGGTCATATTTGATTCCGTTCTGGTCATTGAGATGTACGGTCATCAATTTGCCCATGGCCATCGCAAAACCGATCTCGTGGGCGGGATCCAGCCCTGCAAGAATCGCGTGGGCGCTTTCCAGATTTCCGCCGACACGGGAAGGATCGGCCGTTGCTGCAGAGATCGCCATCACATGTCCCATGGTGCCGCATATGCTTCTGTCTATGGGTTCATTGGGCTTAGGCTCGATGCATACACGGATCTTCGGATCATAGGCCAGCATCTTATTGATCGCCTCAATCAGCATCTTTGTTGCCCATACCGGGGATTTGCTTTCCGCACACAGCGTGCCCTCTCTCGCCAGCCAAAGGACAATCATGTCACACCCCAGCTCATTGGCAATATCAATGGAGCGGTACGCTCTCCACATCGCATATTCTCTGTCCTCTGCGGATGTGCTCATAAAGCCGCCGTCTGCCGTGTGCGGATCCATCCAGAGTCTGGGCGCCACAAACTCCGCCTTCAGTCCGTATTTATCCAGCGTTTTTTTCAGCTCACGGGCCTTTGCTTTGATTTCTTCTTCGGTGTAATCATTGATATTCGGAACTGCGTCATCGTCATGAAACTGCACGGCAGAAAATCCCATTTGGGCAAAGCGTTTGTACTTCTCCTCAGACGGAATTTCCTCTCTTGTGGCGGGCCCATATGAATCAGCTCCTGAATGTACGTTCCACGGTCCAACTGAAAATTTAAACTTTGTCATTTCACTTACCTCCAAATTTTTTTATGATGAATAACTTATAGCGCTTACTATTCTTTATATCAGAATAAGCAGATCATTACAGGACAATCTTGCTTTTTTTCAAGTGCAGTTTTGCTGTAATTTGAGAGCGCCTATAGCGGAGGCAGAGGAGCCGGATGACCGCCTTTTGTTATATAGAAAAAAGCGCCGGCAGCCGGCGCTTTTCTGGTTTGGTTTGAATCTCCCCCGTCAGATCAGATTGCAGGGGATGAAGCTGTTTTTACTGTCAATTGGAATGACTTCCTCGCACATACAGACAATACCGCCGCTTCCCCTTGCCAGGGACGCTTTATCAAGCAGCTCGTATTTCTTCACTTCGCGCCGGTCCGGATTTGCGGATTTCTTGACCTCCAGAGGGTGGATTAGATTGTTTTCCTCCACAAAAATATCGATTTCCTTTGCGTTCGAGTCCCGGTAGTATGTCAAATTGGCTTTGGCCTTTGCGTAGGCATAGTTTTTAAGCAGTTCCAGCACCACATAATTTTCAAAGTAATGCCCGCTGGCCGCGCCGTTCATCAAGGTATCACGCGTCAGCCACATGGAGAGATGGGCGCACAGGCCAGTATCGCAGAAATACAATTTGGGCGTTTTGGTCAGGCGCTTCAGCTCGTTGTTCGCAAAGGGCTGTAACAAATAGATAATGCCCAGCCCCTGCAGCACCCGCACCCACTCTTTTGCCGTGGGCTGGGCAATATCCGCGGCATCCGCCAGCGTTTTGTAGTTTACTTGCTCGGCCACCAGTGCGGCGCAGGCGTTCAGGAATTTTCGGAAACGCACAGTATCGGTGATACCGCCAACGTCGGCCACATCCCGCATAAGGTAGGTGTCCACATAGGAATTGTAGTATTCCTGCCTAAGCTCTGCGTCCGCCGATAGCACCTGCGGCATACCGCCGCGCCAGATGTGTTCAAACACATCCACAATATTATTTCTGGCAGCCAGCTTTTGCCGCTCTATCAAGCAGGGCAGAGAAAAATCAAGCTCGTTTGGAAAGGTAATACCCTCGATCTCATTCTTTGACAGGCCGTACAGCTCCAAAATACCGATCCTGCCCGCCAAGGTTTCGCGGATGTTTTTCATCATGCTATACTGCTGGGAGCCTGTCAGCCAGAAACGTCCCGTTTCCTCGCTGGCATCGCACATGATTTTGATTTGCTCAAAGAGCTGTGGCGCCTTCTGCACCTCGTCAATGATGATCGGCGGCTGGTAGGTTTGAAAAAACAACACCGGATCCGTCTGCGCCAACGTTCTCACCATTGAGTCGTCAAGGCTCACATAGGTTCGCGCCTGGCCTTCGGCCAGATGTTTAAGCATGGTCGTCTTACCGACCTGCCGGGCACCTGTTACAAGCACGGCTTTGAAAAAGCCGCTCATGTGCAGAAATTTACGTTCCAATGTGCGATCTACATATTGCATGGTTATTCCTTCTTTTCATTTAGGATAATATAAAGTATATTTTATTTTATCCTAAAATATACATCCTGTCAAGCAAACGCTGGGATCAGTCTCCCAGCCTGTCAGGATCATAGGAAAGCTTTGCATTGCCATATTTCATCTGGGTCAGCGGATAACCGAGGAATTCGAATTGGAAAGGAGTTCCTTTATGCTCCAGAATATCATGGCAGATATGGATCAAATCATCCGGCACCGATTTGGGCTGGCTTAAGCAATTAGGACAAGCGCCAAACCCTGCATGGCCGTTAAAGTTCTGGTCAAACCGACCGGACAGAGATTTAAATTTTTCAATGGCTTTCAGTGTGGCTGTCACGCTGCACTCCGGCGCCAGCAGATTTATATTGCAGCAGTCACCGCTGAAAATAATCCGGTTTTTCTCGTCCAGAAACGAACATCCGCCAGGAGTATGGCCGGGGATTTCAAAGACCTCCACAGCACGCTCACCCAGCTCAAAGCGCTGTCCTTCCCTTAAGGGAAGAAGCTTCGGCACAGCGATGTTTTCCGAAATCCGATCGGGGGAATAATCATAAATTTCATATCCGCCTGATTTTCCAAAGCTGTCCGCATAGCTTTTTATCTCGTCCGCTTTTCCCGCCACGGATTTTGTCATCTCCCAATCTTTTTCATTGATGTACATCTCTTTAAAGCATCCCATTCCGCCTACATGATCCATATGTCCATGAGTGGCAGCCACTGTAAGCGGTTTATCCGTCAATGAATCCACAACAGCTTTCAGATCACAGATGCCGCAGCCTGTATCGATCAGCAGAGCGCGTTCCTTTCCTACCAGCAGATACATGGCCGCAGTTCCAAATTCATTGATCGCGTACGTATCCGGCGCAATCTCACAGATAAGCGGTGTTTTTATTGCCATAACTGTATTCCTCCTATGTCACCAACCAAAGGTTGATGACCTGCGCACACTTCAGTGTGCTTCCTCATATTATTTGATGATCTATTTACAGTGATGAAGTACATGGGCCGGTTTCCTTTACAAATATCGATATTACTGCGGCAGCTGCCAGAAATCCGGCAAAGCACAGCATGGCCGTTTCCATACCCACAGCCCTGGTGGCAGCAGAAAGTGCCGGCGGTGCCGCTATGCCGATAACACTCCCCACGCCATACATCAGCGCATAAGCCCCAGACGCAAATGCTGTATCAAACTTGCGCAGCTCCGTAGACACTGAAGTTGTTGCCGGAATTCTGCATCTGGTACAAAATCCAAAGACTGCGATCCCCATTACAATGGCAGCCGGCTGTCTCCACAAAAGCAGGCCGACCATAGAGATCAAAGAAAGCAGGGTACTCACAATAATCACCGGTTTTCTACGTCCAAGCGCCGTTGAAGCTGCGCCTCCCACAGCGGTTCCTATCATGCCCGCCAGGGAAATAATGCCTGACCAGGACGATGCCTCGCCTGCTTCAAAGCCGCGGACAATCTGAAGATAGGACGGCAGATAATTGGTTATTATATTTGTGCACAGAATCGCAAGGCTGTGATATACCGTCAGCACCCACACATCCCTGTCGCCCATAGCCTTTCTTAATCCCCTCTGCTTCTTTTGTAATTCGGCAGGCGGACATCCTCCCTCACTGTTCCTGACAATTATAAACCAGGCCAATGTAAGCACAGCCGCCGCGATTGCCGCAAGCAGATAGCAGGCACGCCAGGACCGCGCCATCAGTTTGTATAGCGGAATGGCCGCCGCAAAGCAAACATATGTGGCCAGCGTGTTTCCCAGCGTATAAATCGTCACAAAAGCGGACTGGGCCTTTCCTCGGAATACATCACATGCAACCGTGGAAAAACCGGTTCCTGCGATTCCCATGCCGATCCCCACCAATGCACGGCCAGCCAGCAGCCCCAGGAAACTGTTGGCGCAAAAACCAAAACCGTTGCCGGCAGTTACAAGCAGCATGGCGATAGTCATTGCATACCGCAGCCCCATCTTTTCCATGACGACGGTGGAAGCCATTACGGAGATGCCCATAAATAGTGTGGTAATTGTAGGCAAATAACCTGCCAGCGCCACATCCGTCCCCATGTCCGCCGCAATTTCTGTCAAAAGAGGGGAGGAGAGGGTATTCGAGAAGGAGATCAGCATTACACTTAAGCAGATCAAAACGCTGCCTGCATATTTTTGTATATACCTCATCGCAGTCCGCCTTTCAGTCACGCCTCAAGATTCACTGCCGGATTGATCTGAAGCGTATCCAGATATTCTCTAAACAGCTGCTGTTTTTCCCGGCTAACCGTGATCATACCTCCGTTCTCCTCCAGCTCCATCACCTCAAAATCTCCCCGGTTAGCTTTCCATTCCGTCAGATTACTGCCGTTGGGATCGCCTGTTTTCACAAAGTTAACCAGGTATCCCGCCATACGGTCTGCCAAGCGTACATCCTCTTCTTTCCAGTACCCCTCTCTCCTGGCGGATAACCTGTGTGTAAAATACGGCACATCCGCTGTGTGGAAGGCTCCATAATCGGCCTTTCCAGGCATCGAATGCGTAAACAGACAGGTATACGTGCGGCCGTATCCGCTGTTTTGCCGCAGAACCGCTACCTGATTTAAAACTGCCATCAGAAAATCTTTCTGCAGCTGCATCCCTGCGGCATTTGGACTCTCTCCCGGCGGATATAACGCAAGGCATTCATCCGCCAGCGGTCCAAATGTCTGCCGGACAAATTCTTCATACTCTTCACCAATGCGCGCATTCATCTGCATCAGATTAAACAGTGCGCCGTCCCCCAGTGTCAGACCGACCATCAAATCCACAGGATTCGCCTCTTTTTTTCTGATCGCATCCGCATAGCCGTCCTTTATCACATAACCGTCCACCGTCAGGTTGGGAACCGGTCTGCCGATCAGCTCCTCTGCCGGAATTTCCCTAAGCTGTTCTGCTGTCCTATCGCCAAATTCTTTGATTCCAATTCTTTCAGCCGTTTCCCCGCTCGGAAAAGCATAGATGACCGAGGTGAGGCTTAAGGATACCGCACGGTGAAACAGACCCGCTGCAAGCGGCGACCCGATCAGCGCATCCACCGACGCTGCGCCCGCGGACTGCCCCATAATGGTCACGCACTCCGGATCGCCTCCGAACTGTTTAATATTGCGCCGCACCCATTTCAAGGCTGCAATTTGATCCAGAATGCCATAATTGCCGGATGTTTTGCTATCCGCCTCCGCACTCAGAGCCGGGTGCGCCAGAAATCCCAATGCCCCCAGGCGGTAATTGAGGCTTACATACACGATACCCTGCTGTGCCAAATATTCCCCGTCATACACCTCACAGGATGCGCCGCCGCTGGTAAATCCCCCGCCGTGGATATAAACAAGCACCTTCTTATTATCACCGCCGTCGTTTCCTGTCCATACATTAAGGTTCAGACAGTCTTCATTCCTCTCCGAATCCTCGATCATAAATTCTTCCGACCAGCAAAAAAAAGGCCGCTGTTCATTCTGGACGGCGCTGTATCCCCATTTCTCGCAGGGCAGGATTCCGTCCCAGTGTTCTGCCGGCTGCGGGGCTGTAAATCGCAGCTTTCCCGTCGGACTGGTCGCATAGGGAATGCCTTTAAAAATGCTGACACTCTTATCCTCATTGTAGCAGCCCCTGATTGTCCCACTCTCGATCTCTGTCATCGGATA
The DNA here is from genome assembly GCF_003477885.1 of Lachnotalea sp. AF33-28. Taxonomy (GTDB): domain Bacteria; phylum Bacillota; class Clostridia; order Lachnospirales; family Lachnospiraceae; genus AF33-28. The sequence continues at coordinate 71,164 of NZ_QUEE01000012.1, read as the reverse complement.
TGGCATTGGAAGGTCAAAAAGCTTCACGACGTGATCATAAAGCATCGCTTCCCGCTTTGTGCGGATTCCCCGGTGTCCCTTAGGTGTATCCGCCAGCTCCATCCAGCCAAAATCGTCACCGCTGGAAGGCCACACAGGAAGGCCCTCCCCATTGGGGTCTCCTGTTTTAATAAAATTAGCCCAGTAAGAGGATATCTGATCCGCCAGTACAAAATCAGCTTCCGTCCAGGGCCTGCAGGGCGGAACCCCAGGCCTTAGAGAAGCGAAGGTATACCACAGCTCGCTGGAGTGCCATGAAAGCAGGCGTTTGGCATCCCGGGGGGTTCCCTTATCCTCCGGACGATCAGGTGTGATATGTGAAAACAGGTAGCAGAAGTTCCTGCCCTTATTCTGCTTCTCCGCCCGCAGCATGCCAAAACAGCGGTCCAGCATAACACCGCGAAAACCCATCTTCGAGGTCAGCCCTTCTGCAGCCAGACGGCGGGATATATGATCCGCATTCTCATCTGTTACCTGAATCAGATGTTCAAAATCATACTTGTCATAAAGTCCGCCAAGCAGCTGTTTCGCCGTCTGATATACCTCTTTGGCGCTTGTGAGAATTGGACCGCCACCCCCGGGTTCAAACCCCCACATACGGCATTCCCCATAATTGATTCCGGTCAGATAATCGCACTGTGAAGCGTATTTTTCCACGCTCTCTCTCATATCTGCAAACGGCACCAGGGCCTTATCATACACAATACTGCCCGGCAGACGCGGTCCGTTATCGCTGCCCACCACCTGGCTTTTTCTAAGCAAGGCGCTGTAAGGCAGTTTACGCAGTTTTTCCACCGGCAAACCGGGGTCAATGCCGATAGATTCCAGATACTTCTGTGCCTTCTCCGCTTCCTCCTCCCTGGTAGGAAAGCTGGTGATCCAGCAGAGCATGCTCTGTTGAATCACCCTCTTTACGCGCCCTTTCTGGGCTGGAGAAGCGGCAAGCGCGCCTGTTTTTATAGTTCCGCCGGACTGACCGCCGATCGTGATGTTTTCTGGGTCCCCGCCAAAGGCTGCGATATTCTCATAAACCCAGTCCAGTGCCTTCACCTCATCCATCAGCCCGAAGTTACAGCCATTCTCTCCCTGTTCTTCCCACAGACAGGGCAATGTTAAAAAGCCAAATATATTCAACCGCTGCCCCACGGACACCACTACCACGCCTTTACGCGCCAGCTCGCCAGGATCAAACTCCACCTCTCCGGATTCGCCAAAGGAGAGTCCGCCTCCGTGAAACCACATAAAGACAGGGCGCCTCTCCTGTGCGCTGGCCGCTCCTGTGGCTATATTCAGATACAGACAGTCCTCACTCATTTCCGGTCTGCTCTGATAGTAGAAATCAGACTGAAACGGCTCAAAATTAATGGCGGATAAGATAGGCTGAGGGCAGCGCCGCGCATATTGGGTGCACTCTCTCACCCCCTCCCAGCAGACCGGATCCTCTGGCGGTCTCCAGCGCAGATTTCCCACGGGCGGCGCTGCGTATGGAACACCTTTGAAATATGTAATCCCCTCATATCTTTTCTCCCGGGCCTCTTCTCCTCTAAGCTTTCCGTATTTCGTCTCAACGATTCCAATGGACATTTTACCGCCTCCCTTTTATGTCACCAACCACAGGTTGATGACCTGCGCACGCTTCAGCGTGCTTCCTCTTTTGTCACCAACCGCAGGTTGATGACCTACGCACGCTTTACCCCTTGATGGCGCCAACCATCATTCCCTTTTCGAAATATTTCTGCAGAAACGGATACATCACCCATATCGGCAGGGATGAAACAATGATGACACAGTACTTAATCAGTTCCTTATAGATCAGCAGGGAGCTGTCCACATTCGCGGAATCAAGAACAGTTCCGGACGTCACATTATCTGACATCAGGATCTCCTTTAATACCAGCTGCAGAGGGAACAGGGCCCGGTCCCGCAGATAAATCGATGCGGGAAACCATGAATTCCAGTTCGCCACAACACTAAACAGCACGACCGTGGCAATCGTCGGTGAGATGAGCGGCAGTATTATTTTAAATAAAATCGTCATGCTACCCGCACCGTCAATCATCGCGGATTCCTCCAGACTATCCGGGACTCCCAACATTGCCGTGCGCAGAAGTATGACATTAAATGCTGAGAAACATCCCGGCAGGATGATTGCCAGTCTGCTGTTAAACAGTCCTAAAAGCTGCGTGTTGACCAGATAGCTGGAGATAAGGCCTCCGTTGATCAGCATGGTGACCGTAAGGATAACCATGATCACATTTCTCCAGAGCGCATTCTTCCGCGAAACCGTATAGGCCGTCATCAATGTGATCAGAAGCCCGAAGCCTACGGAAACCGCCACATAGAACAGGGTATTCAGATATCCTGTTACGATGGATTTGTTCTGAAGCACCAGCTTGTACCCCTCCAGGTTAAATCCGTGGACCCTCCAGATCAGTCCGCTCTGCTGCATCACATAGCTTCCGTCGCTGAAAGAAGCGCACAGCACATGCCACACCGGAAGCAGGCAGATCACCATGATCGCAATCATAAACAGCGTATTGACGATTCGGAAAACCATACGGGCCGGTTTTTTACCGCTTTCTACCATTTCAAATACCTCCCATCCCTCTTTTAGAACAGACTGTTGTCTGTCGCCTTTCTGCTGATCGCATTTGCAGTAATCAGCAATACAGTGTTAATGACAGAATTGAACAGGCTGACTGCTGTACTGAATCCATAATTGGCCTCTACCAGACCTTTGCGGTAAACAAAGCTGGAGATGATGTCCGCCGTCTCATATATCTGCGGATTGTACAGAAGGATGGTCTTCTCATAACCCACGGACATGATGGAACCGATTTTTAAGATCAGCATGATGATAATCGTAGGAAGGATTCCCGGAAGTGTCACATGCAGCGTCTGTTTCCATCTGCCCGCGCCGTCAATCACCGCTGCTTCATATAATGTCTGGTCAATTCCCGCCAGCGCCGCCAGATATACGATGGCGCCGGTGCCAAGCCCCTGCCACAGATCTGACGCTATATACAGCGGTCTCCAGTAAGAGGAGACGCTTAACAGATTCTTACTCTCCCCCGTAAATATGCTGACCAGCTGTGCCAGCACCCCTTTGCTGGTGCAGAAATTGACAATAATACCTGCCACCACCACCATAGAGATGAAATTGGGGAGATAGGTAACCGTCTGCACCATCCTCTTAAACTTCTGATTCTTAAGTTCATTCACCAAAAGCGCAAACAGGATGGTCCCAAAGAATACAAATACGATCTGAAGCAGGCTTAAAATCAGCGTATTTCCCACGGTTCTCACAAAATACATGGATGAGAAAAATTCCTTAAAATACTTCAGCCCTACAAATTTGCTGCCGAAGATTCCCAGGTTGGGCTTATAATTCACAAACGCCAATCCCAGTCCGAAAATCGGCATATAATTAAACAGCAGCACCATAATCAGACCCGGTACCGCCATGGCGTAAGCGACTTTATGTTTTTTAAAATCCTTCACAATCGCCTCGGCCGTATATTTTTTCTTTCGTTTTGCCCTCAAAGCGCCGCTGCTCATAGACACCTCCAAAAGTTTTAAAAATGTGTGATCCGCCTGCCGGCGGATCACACAGCCTGTTTTTACTCTGTCCCGCGTGACAGGTATCTGTCATAGGCGTTCTGCTTCAATTCCACACAGCGCTCAATTCCGAGGCCTTCAATGGTGGATACATACTCATCCCATTCTGTGCTGATATCCTTCTCTCCGGAAATAAAGGAAGCAATTTCTGAGGTAACATAGGTGCTGATATCTGAATACATCGCAGCAAACTCATTATTCTCATCGCTTGTCATAATCGCAGTAAAAGGATAAAAATAATCGGAAGGAACTAAGCTCCAGACATCACACATAGCGAGTGACTCCTCGGAAACTCCTGCCAGCTCCCGCTCTGAGCTGTAGGATTTTGCAAGCACTGCGGGCGGACAGGTATACATGGACATTGCCTGATTCATGGACAGGCCATCCGGATTATTTGTGATCTTTTCAGTAAACTGCGGTTTTCCGTCCACATACTCGAAGGTATCTCCTTCTATGCCGTAGTTAGCCAGCAGAGCTCCTTCCTCGCTGAAGAGATAGTCCAGCCACATCATCGCAATATCCGGATTTTCACACTGTGTCGAAATTGCCACACCGTCGCCGGCAAGCTTCGGAATCGGCGTCGCCAGTCTGGATTCCTCTCCGCTCGCGCAGACAGGCGGATTGACAGCCACCAGCTCCATATCCGGATCCGTGGACGACTGATAATAGTAATCCATAAGTGTATAATAAGAGTTAAACACACCGCTCTGGCCCGTAACAATCATGGAAGTGTCCCCCGCATATCCTGTCTCCCTGGCCATAAAGTCAGGATCGATCAATCCCTTTTTATACCAGTCGGAATACACGGTCAGCGCTTCCTTCATATTCTCCGAAGTGGGGCTGTAGATCACTTTCCCGTCTCTGACCATAAAACCGGTAGTCGCATTAAAACCATAGAGGAACATGTCATAATAAGGTGTCAGAGCAAAAGGCGCATATGCTCCATGGTTTTCCTTAAATGCTGTCAGTACCGCCTCCCAGTCTTCCAACGTTTTGGGAATATCCAGTCCGTCCTTATCCAGCCAGTCTTTTCTGATCATCAGGCCCATAAACAGAGGCTGCTGGGTCTGTGAAATATTCTGCACTCTTACAACTCTCCCCACATCCGTGATGCTGTCAAGAAGAACATCCTCATCCGCAGTGCGCAGCGAATTAAAATTAGACAAATATGTATCGAGATACGGTGTGAGATCCAGATAGTAACCGTCCTCCACCGCAGCATCCATACCAGCCGTATAGAGCCCCGCTCCCATGATCATATCCGGCAGATCTCCGGATGAAATCATCAGATTAAACGCCTCCGAAGCGGTCGTTGCGGAAGAAATCGTGTCAAACTCAATATGGACATTCGTGCGTCTCTCAAGCTCTTGAAAAAAATCTGTGTCATTGTAGTCGGTTACCAGGTTTGTCAGATACTGGCTTAAACTGCCCGCCCAGAGAGTAAGCGTAACCTTCTTTTCAAGCGGAAACGTGAGCTTACCAGTTTCATCGGCGCCAGAAGAACTCTCCTGTGTTTTAGCCGTTTCCCCGCTCCCTGATGTTTTACCTGTGCTTTCCCCGCTCTCTTTCTGTCCGCAGCCGGCCATGACAGAAACCATCATCGCTGCTGTTAACACCAGGCACAACATTTTCCTTAATATCCTGTTTTTCATATCCCTTTCTTTCCTCCTGTTCCCTGAATTTTTCTGTTGGTAAGCTCAAGTATAACCGCCGAATACGCAGAAATAAATTCTCAAAACTTAAATTTTGGGGGCGATTTTAGGAAAATCCTCCGGATACGCGGCCGCTGTCCCCTTAAACTGGCCCGGCGTAATTCCTTCATAGCGCCGAAACGCCCGGATAAAGCTCTTAGAGTCCGGATATCCGGTCAGCCGCGCGCTTTCGCTGACGGTAACCCCCTGCAGCATCAGTTCCTTGCTTTTTTCAATTCTAAGCCGGTGGATATGATCCAATATGCTTAATCCTCTGAAGTTTTTAAAGCATTTCCCAATATATGCCGGTGTCACGTTCAGAAAATCACCTATGGCAGCCACATTCAGCAAGGGGTCACAATAATGATCGTCAATATATTTTTCCGCCCGCAGAAACCATTCGGGTATCTCGTAACTCTCCTGTCGGCTTTCATAGGATCCTGCCATGCTTTTTATTATATCGTGGAGTTTCCGGCTGATTTCTTCCATGGAATTGATATGTCCCAAAGGATCTCCGCCGTCCGCCCCGATATACGGCAGGACCTCCTCCAGCGGCACACCGCTCTCGAGCATCTTGCTCACGAGCAGGCAAATGAGGGTTGCTCCCTGATATCGGTTGAGCACCATGAATTTTATATGGGGGTAAAAGCACTGGTCCAGTATCTCATCCAGAGTCCGGCTCGCCAGCTCATACTGATGCGCAATCAGCTGTTTTGACAAAAACTGTGCCTTATCAAACAGCAGTTTTGTTTTTCCCGAAAGCCCCGCGTCCTCTTCCTGATCATCGTCATAGATCAGCACACTGCCTAAACTGTTGCCCCAAAAGGAACTGCAGGTGAGCGCAGCCATAGCCTCTTCATAGGCCGCATGCAATTCGTCCGGCCGGTGATGGATACCGCTTATTGCAGCATAGGTCCGGATCTTTAACGCCTGCTCAAAAAAAGAAGTACATTGGGAAGTTCGGTCCGAAAGTGAAGGACCTCCGTCCTCAATATAACCGCTGTCCACTACACAGGCCACAGTATCCGGCAGTTCAATTATGAGGCCATGGGATTCTCCGTGGTCTGGGTCTGCTTCATATGTGCAGCCTAGCATCACTTCATTGAGTATATTTTTTACCGCAAAGAGAAACAGTTCCCATTCTTCGCCTTCCTGGCCGGCAAACAGGGTGCCTGTCCCATGAAATGAGAACAGAACCACAAAGTAACTCTGAACCGGCAGCCTTAGCATCAGCTCCGGAATATAATCCTCAACCCAGCCATTTTGGGATGAGCCGCGCAGAATGGAGGACAATGCGAACTTCTCCAGAGCCAGGCTCTTACTGCGCAGTTCCCTCTGAAGCATTTCATGATTGTCTGTAAGCGTCTGCAATGAATTCTCCAGATTCTTATACAGCCTGCCCAGCGATTTATCCTGCAGTCCATCCTGCTGTATTTTAAGCAGACTACGCATTTTTTCAATGGGAAGAGCTGTTTTTTTGGAAAACACATGCGCCAGCAGAACTCCAATGATCATGCTGCCGATGATCTCGGCGATAATCAGGTATCGCAGCAGATTGATCTCATAGAAGTATCTGCTCTTAGGCGCGTACAGGCAGTATGCAGCGTCCAGATAATCCGACTTTAAGCAGGAGACGATATACCGCGTACCGTCGATTTTAAGCTCCTTGCTGCCTCCGGAAGGCAGTTCATAAAAAGCCTCCTCAAACGCAGGGATGTCGGCGCCTCCGATCACGCCTCCGTTTTCCTGCTTAAGAAACACATTGCCATCCTGTGTAATCCGATTCCATGAGAGCACACAGAATGCCGTTCCCAGCACGGTCTTATAATCCTTGCTGTAAACGTTGTAGTAAAAGAAAATATACTCCCTGTCATTTGCCTCAGTAAAAAAATAACCGTCCACATTGGATGCACATGCCGTAAAATCATCCACAGTTATGCCGTAATTCCGGCAGAAGAGATCGACGATTGGCGCTTCATACCTCGATTTATCCGTTACCAGTGAATTACTGGCATGCATATACATGCCAGCAGTCTCAAACCACTCGTATCCATACTGAAGGGAGGCGATTTCGGATATCAGGGAAACCGCCCCAATCCGGTCCGCCGCCTGCCAGTGCTTTAGAGTCATGAGCTCTCTGGCTTTCGTATTGGAGCCTATATATCTTGCGCTGGCCTGCGCCCGCAGCCATTCTTTATCGTATGAAAGCTGCTGTTCACGCAGCAACGCCTGAAAATTGTTATCCAGTCCGTTCCTGATTGCAAAATATGCGTAAACATATCCAAACGTGGACAGCAGAATTGTGACCGACATCAGAATGATGTAGGTCACAAGCATAAAACGGTATTGTTTTCCCAGATTTTTTATCGAGCGCTTCATACTTAATCACCGCCGTTCAAACTCATGAGCGCGCCTTCATAACCTCCTGTGTCAAAACCGGCAGCACTTCAAACAGATCTCCAACCACTCCGTAATCGGCCGCCCCAAAAATCGGCGCATCGGGATCTTTGTTAATTGCAACTATCACACCGGAACCGCTCATGCCTGCCAGATGCTGGATGGCACCGGATATACCGCAGGCGATATACAGCCTGGGAGCAACCGTCTTTCCGGTCTGTCCAACCTGATGGCTGTGCGAGATCCATCCTGCATCCACTGCGGCTCTGGATGCTCCCACGGACGCTCCAAGAGCTTTTGCCAGCTCCTTAACCGGACCAAAGCCATTCGGTCCTCCAACACCTCTTCCTCCGGATACGATAATCTCCGCGCCTTCCAGATCGACCTTATCGCTTTCCATCTCTCTGATCAGTTCCACGATGCGGGTTCGAATATCTTTTTTATCCATATGTATCTCTTCACGGATGACCTTTGCCCTGCCATCGGCGGGATCTCCCTTTTTAAAGACACCCGGACGGATGGTTCCAATCTGAGGCCGGTGATCCGGGCAAAGGATTGTCGCCATCAGATTTCCTCCGAAGGCCGGGCGTGTCCACGCGACGTTTCCGCTCTCCTCATCGATATCCAGCGCGGTACAGTCGGCGGTCAGCCCGGTCTTAAGCCTGCAGGCGATGCGGGGTGCCAGGTCACGCCCGTCATTCGTCGCGCCGATCAACAGGCTGGACGGCCCATATTTTTCAATCAGAGTGCACATTGCGTGGCAGTATGCGTCGGTGGAATACTGTGCATACTCATCTCCCTCTACCACAATGACCCTCTCTGCTCCATATGCTTCAGCAGTTTTAACTGCGGCATCCACATGGCTGCCGATCACAACTGCGGTCAGCGTGCCGCCCTGTTTTGCGGCCATATCCTTTGCAGGCGTCAGGAGTTCAATCCCCACATTTTTCGCGGTCCCGTTTTCCTCCGTCTCCATATATACCCATAAGTCTTTTGTCTTTGCTTCCATTATCGTTCTCCCTCTTTAAATGACTGCAGCGTTATTCAGCGCTTTATACAGTTTCTTTGCCAGGTCAGCGCCCGGTTCCCCTTCCAGTTTTATGCCGCCGGTCTTCCTCTGCGGCACAAAGGTTCTCTTAACATGTGTGGGGGACCCCTTTAAGCCGATGCGGCCGTCATCCATATCAGGAAAATCATTCTCGCAAAGCACCGGAATATCCGCCCGGTTAGCAGCCATCCTGCGCTTGATGGACGGATAGCGGGGATCCCAGGAAGGTTTTGTAAAGGTCACCACACATGGCAGGCTGACAGCCACTCTCGTATTATAGTTTTCACCTTCCCGAATGACCTCCAGTCCTTCGTTTGTGACCCGGCATTCGAGGCCACAGGTAACCTGCGGATAGCCGAGATGTTCTGCCATCTCAGGTCCCACTTGAGCCGTATCCCCGTCAATCGCTTGCTTTCCGCAGAAAATAGCATCAAACTGGATTCCTTCCAACTCCTCTATCTTTCTAACGGCCCGGCTCAATATATAGCTTGTGGCCAGCGTATCCGATCCGCCGAACCTGCGCCCCGAAACTAGATAAGCTTTATCCGCAGCAATGGAAAGGCATTCCTTTAAAGCCGCTTTAGCCTGTTCAGGTCCCATGGATACGGCCACAATACGCGTATCGGGATCTTTGTCCTTCACCCGTGCCGCGGCCTCCAGCGCATACCCATCAAATGGATTGACGATGGAAGGGACGCCCGCCCGTATCAGTGTATTGGTCACCGGATCTATTTTAATTTCTGTCGTGTCCGGGACCTGCTTCACACATACTAAAATGTTCATCATTCTCTCTCCTTTTTCCTGTCACCAACCGAAGGTTGATGACCTACGCACACTTCAGTGTGCCTCCAGTTTCCTGTCACCAACCGAAGGTTGATGACCTA
>NZ_QUEE01000012.1:0-61477 GCF_003477885.1 Lachnotalea sp. AF33-28 | reverse complement strand
TTTCCTGTCACCAACCGAAGGTTGATGACCTACGCACACTTCAGTGTGCTTCCAGTTTCCTGTCACCAACCGAAGGTTGATGACCTACGCACACTTCAGTGTGCTTCCAATTTCCTGTCACCAACCAGCTTTTCGGCAAGGCGCTTTAGAGCTGCCTGATCGATTTTACCCGTGCCGGTGATCGGAAACGAATCCACTCGAAAAACGTATTTCGGCACCTTAAAGCTTGCCAGCGTACGCCTCACACAGGCCTTTATCGCTTCAGGATCAAAAGCTTCCTCTTTCACCTGCACAAAGCAGGCAATATCTTCCTGTACAATCTCACTCTGTACGCCAACCGCTTTCGCTTTTATAATGTTTTTGTCAAACCGCTCCACCACATACTCGATTTCAAGCGGAGAAATATTTTCTCCATGCCGGATGATAATATCGCTGATGCGGGATACAAAATGCAGATAGCCTCTTTCATCCATAAATCCCGCATCGCCAGTCTTAAGCCATCCGTCCGAAGTGAATTTCTTCAGATTTTCTGATTCATTTTTATAGTAACCCTTCATCACATTAGGGCCGCACACCTGTATCTCACCGGTCCGGCCGGGCGCCGCTTCACAGCCAGCCTCTTCGTCCAATGCCACCATACTGCGGCAGATAGCCTCAGACTTTCCTGTGCCTTTATCCCAGATACGCACTCTGACCCCGCAGAGAGGACATCCGACGGTCTCCGTCATTGTCCTTTCATCATCTTCGTAAAGCGTCATGGTAACCAGCGGAGAACATTCCGTCTGGCCATACCCCATCAGGAGGTGGCGGATACCCAGCTTTCTCATAATACGCCGCAGGCTTTCAACGCTAACTGCCGAGCCAGAGGACTGAACCACGCGCAGGGAGGATACATCTGCCGCTTCAAACGCATCATCCCTGATCAAAAGCTCAAGCATGGAGGGGACGGCCATAATCGCAGTCACCTTATATCTTTCAATATCTTTTAATGCGGTTTTTGCAATAAAACTGCGGTGTATTACCGCTGTGATTCCCGTGACAACCGCAAATATCAGCATACCGGAGATCCCTGAACTGTGAAACAGCGGCAGCGGCGCCAACAGTATATCATCCGGGCCAATCCGCATCCTGCGGGTAAACTGTGTCACATCAAAGATCACACTGCGCTGTGTCAGCATCACCATTTTCGGAACCATTGTAGTGCCCGATGTGAATGTAATGACAAGCACATCCTCCGGACCAACCTCCCTTTTCGCTCCTTCAAGCATTTCCTTATCTTCCGGCGCGGTTTCGCACTCTGCGCCAGGGGCAAACAGGGATTCAAAGACCGGCAGCATGTCTTCCACACAACGCAGTTTTGGACAGTCCAGGCCCACAGCCTGCACCATAGCCCTATAATCCAGTCCTTTCTTGTATTCACCCAGATACAGAAACTCTATATCCGCCTCTTGCAGCACATTCTTAAGTTCAAATTCATGATAAGAATAATTGATAACTGCACATACCACGCCGATTTTCATCGCCGCCAGCAGATAAAAAACAGCTGCGGCATGATTCATGGACCAGAAACCCAGATGCGTTCCTTTTATGATTCCCTTTTTAAGCATACCTGCAGCGATACGGTCCGTGCAGCGATCAACCTGCCTCCAGCTGTAAAAGTGGTTATCAAATATAAAGGCCGTTTTATCCGGATATTTTTCAGCGTGCTCTGATATCAGCGCTGCTATCGTAGCCTCTTTCAATTAACCGGCCCCCTTTTATACCTGACGTCCTACAATGACATTTTCTTTTGCCAGGTGATTAAGCTCCTCTGCCGTATAGCCTGCTGCTGTCAGAACGCTTAATGTATCTTCTCCCAGCAGCGGTCCCATCCCTGCTTCCTCCATATCGCTCGTACCAAACCGTACCGGTGTGCTGGGCACATAGACGTCTACGCCGTCTCTCATGTGCATGATCTTCAGATAATCATTGGCCTTGGCCTGGGGATCACATAGATTGTCCGCCACATGATTGATGGTGGAATGAGCGATATCCGCCCGTTTCAGTATATCCAACACTTCGTCCCGGGTATAACGGGCAAACTCTGCATCCAGCATACGGATAAATTCCTCTCGGTTTTCCTGCGCCGCCGTACGGCTCTTAAACCGCTCATCCTCCACCAGATCCTCCCGCCCGAGCATTCTCATCAGATCCGCATAATGCTTTTCATGATCCACATTCGCCATATAAAACCACTTTCCGTCTTTGCATTTAAAGGATGCCATCATCGGCAGGGCGGGCTCCAAACGGCTGGCCGGATAGTTTCCGCCGGTTTGGACGTCAAATACCATATAACTTAAACTGTACAGCGACAGGCCGTACAGCGACAGAGTCACCTTCTCCGCCCTGCCGGTACGCTCCCGGTTAAACAAGGCCGTGCCTACGGCCCCGGCCAGCGCAGCGCCGCAGGTGAGATCTCCGAAGGCTACCGGCGGTATCAGCACATCGTTGCCGCGGTTGATCACGTCCTGCATCAGGCCGCTGCGCGCCCAGTACGCCACCGTATCAAAACCGGGAGCATCCTTCTCGGGCCCCTCGTCCCCAAAACCGGTTATGGCAGCATAGATCAGCTTTGGAAATTTCTCGTGGAGCACTTCCCAGTTCAGTCCCATCTTCACAAGAGCTCCGGGACGGTAGCTGGTCAGAAATACATCCGCATCTTCCAGCAGCCTGTACAGCATCTCCATTCCCCGGGGATCCTTCGTATTCAGGGCGATTCCCTTCTTTTTGCGGTTATATACATTAAAATACTCATCACGGGTCATGATGCGGCCGTCCGCGTCCCGTCTGTGTCCGGGCTCTCCATAAATGGGCTCCACCTTAATGACCTCCGCCCCCCAATCCGCCAGATTAAGGCCCGCCGACGGAGCCGCCACAAAAAACGCACATTCAACAACCCGGATTCCTTCCAACGGTTTATTCATAATGCACTTCCTTTCTTACTGTCATCCGCCCGCAGCTCATTTCATGTGTTCCAGAATTCCCGAACTGACCATCAGATTGATCTGATTGGTTCCCTCAAAAATCGAAAACACCTTGGCGTCACGCATCAGTTTTTCCACGGGATACTCTTTCATATATCCATATCCGCCCAACACCTGTACAGCGTCGGTTGTCACACTCATCGCTGTTTCGGATACAAATATCTTGGTGCTGGGGCTAAGCGTACCCACCGCTAGTCCACGGTCCAGTACCGCTGCTGAATAATAGAGCATCGCCCGTGCGGCATCCACACGTTTCTGCATATCCGCCAACAGAAACGCAAGTCCCTGATGTTTAATGATCGGTTTACCGAAGGTCACACGCACTTTGGCATAGTCCAGCGCAATATCCATAGCATGCTCCGCAATGCCCAGCGCATGGATCATGGAGGTGATCCGCGCCTTCTCAAGCGCATGCATTGCGTAAATAAAACCGCGTCCCTCCTGTCCGATCAGCCTGGATGCAGGCACCCGGACATCATCAAAGATCACTTCCGAAGTGACGGACAGCTTCAGCCCCATCTTATCCTCTGTTTTTCCAATCTTTACTCCGTCCTCCTTCTCCGCAAGAAAGAGCGAGATACCTTTTGCACCCTTTGATTTGTCCGTATACGCGAATACCATAAACAGATCCGCCAAAGCGCCGTTTGTAATAAAGCATTTGGTGCCGTTTATAACGTATTCATCCCCTTCCCGCACAGCGGTGGTGCTTATATTGGACGCGTCCGAACCTGCCTGTGATTCCGTCAGGCAGAAACTGCAGACAGATCCGGAGAGAATTTTATCCGCATAATATTTTTTCAGCTCTTCCGATGCTCCCGCATCCTCCAAAATTCCGAATTCGCCGCTGGCGAGAGCAAAGTTAAAAGAAAATCCGGCATCCACCCTGGCGATTTCCTCATAAATCGCCATCTGTGTGGTGTTGTCGAACCCCAGGCCGCCATACTGCTCCGGGATTCCCATGCCGTAAAATCCGCTGTTTCTCAATATTTCCATTACATCCATTGGGAATTCGCCGGTCCGGTCCAGATCGGCGACACGCGGGGCCAGTTCCGTGTTTACAATCTGCGCCGCCATTTCGGCCAGCTCGCGCTGTTCTTCGGTCAAAAGTAAATTTTTACCGCTCATCTGATACACTCCTCCTATCGGTTAAGAAAAACAGGCTTTCTCTTTGCCAGGAACGCTTCCGTCCCCTCCTTCATATCGTGGGTCGGAACAAGCATGCTGACCAGATTCTGTTCCAGGCAAAGCGCATGCTCGAGACTGATTTCAGGTCCCCTGTTCATGCACAGCTTGGCATATCCCACGGCCAGCGGAGCGTTGTCAAGTATGACCGCCATGATTTCCTCCGCCTTCTTTACAGCCTCTCCCTCGGAAACCACGTAATTAACCAGCCCCATCTTCAGCGCCTCATCCGCATCCGCCTGCCTGCCAGTCAGGATCAGTTCCTTTGCGCGTCCCGCCCCGATCAATCTCGTAAGCCGCTGCGTTCCTCCATAACAGGGGATCGCGCATATTTTCACCTCTGGGAATCCTGTTTTCGCCTGTCTTTCCATGATCCTAATGTCGCAGGCCAGCGCCAGTTCCAGGCCGCCGCCCAGGGCATATCCGTTTATGGCTGCTATTACCGGTTTGCATAGATTTTCCACACGGCCAAACAGCTGCTGTGAATAGGCCGTGATCCTGCGCGCCTGCTCTACTGTAGACGGGAAATCCGAGATATCCGTGCCGGAAGAGAATGCCCTCCCTCTGCCTGTGATAATAACGCCCCAGATATCATCGTTTTCTTCAATCCGCGATACGGCGTCCTCCAGTTCATGCTTCATTTGCATGTTAAAGGAGTTCAGTGACTGCGGCCGATTCAGCACAATGCAGGCCACTTTTCCCTTTACTTCAAAGACTAAATTCTGATACTCCATCTGTTCCTCCCTGTTCGTCAGCGGCAGAGGTCCCGTCCGATGACCATACGCTGTATCTGGTTAGTGCCCTCCACAATCTGATAGGTTTTGGCATTTCTGAAAAAGCGTTCCACCGGGTATTCCCGGCAAAGACCATATCCTCCCAGTATCTGAACCGCATCGGTGCATACCTTCATGCAGTTATCTGAGGCAGTCAGCTTTGCGATGGAAGCTGCCCGGCTGCAGGGCATACCGCTGTCAATCAGAGCAGCCGCATGGTATACCATCTGTCTCGCAGTTTCGACGGCCGCTTCCATATCCGCCAGCATGAACTGTACCCCCTGCAGCCTGCAGATGGGCTGGCCGAACTGTACGCGTTCCTTTGCGTAGGAAACAGCATAATCCAACGCTCCCTGCGCCAGCCCCACAGCCATGGCTGCAACCTTTACACGCCCCCGGTCCAGAGTCTGCATGGTCAGCTTAAAACCTTCATTTTCTTTACCGAGCAGGTTGCCGGCCGGCACACGGACATGGTCAAATGTGACCGCACAGGTATCTCCTGCATGGCAGCCAAGCTTGCTCTCCCTCTTTCCCCGGCTGACACCCGGCAGATCCGCGTCCACGATGAAGGCTGATATGCCTCTGGAGCCCTTGCTCTTATCTGTCGATGCAAATACTATGTAATGATCCGCCAGACTGCCGTTTGATACAAACAGCTTCGTCCCGTCGATGACATATTCGCCTCCGTCCCGGACAGCGGTTGCAGCAATCGCGCTGACATCCGATCCTGCGTCGGCTTCCGTAATACACATGCCTACGAATGCGCCTTCCACCACCTTTCGGTAAAACATGTTTTTCTGTTCTTCCGTGCCGCCCAGTTCTACCACCTTACACGCGATGCTGCCGGCGTTAAGAATACTTGTAAATGCGTCGTCAACCTTACACATCTCCTCAACCAGCATGACATATGTCAGGAAATCCAGCCCTGCACCTCCATACTCTTCCGGTATATCCAGAATATGCAGTCCCATATCCATAGCCTTTTTGATGACTTCCATCGGAACTTCTTCTTTTTCATCGTATTCGGCACGGATCGGCAGCACTTCCTTCGCAAAAAAATCTTTCACCATATCAATGAAGCTGATCTGATCCTCTGTAAGCAAATATTGTTTCATACCGTTTCCCACTCCTTATAGATTTGTTTGAGCATATGATCCGAGGTCTCTTCATCCGCTCCGATCGCGGGTACAACGCACTCCCGCCAGACCTGTTCGAACATGGTGAGGGGCTGAAAAACAATGTAGCTGCCCGCAACGTCCCGCAGGCGGACTCCCGAAATTCTTTCCACCGCTTCCAGCGCCTTAGGATTGGACACAATTTTTACGATATCCGTCCTGGCCCCGATTCGGTAAGGGTTTTCACACAGCACTTCCAGCTTCAGAGTAAATTGGATATCGGCCGATGAATTTCCGATCATGAGCTCATACTCCCCAGGCTCCGCAGCCCAGGCCGCAAGCCTTACGTCGTATCCTGCGAAATCTTCTTTGGTCAGCTCAAGAATGATCTCCTTCTCCTGACCGGCTTCCAGATATACTTTTTTAAATGCCTTTAATTCCTTCAGAGGCTTATCCAGAGTCGACACCACATCGTGAAGGTAGAGCTGAATCACCTCTGCGCCCGCCATGGCCCCCGTATTCTTCACTTTTACCCGGACACACACAGGTTCCTCATCCACATTGACCGATGCGGGCGCACTTACCTGTGTAATCTCAAAAGAAGTATAGGACAGCCCATACCCGAAAGGATACATGACATCAATCCCCTTCTTCTCATAATAGCGGTAACCCACATATATGCCCTCGCCATACCATACCTCACTGTTATAGCCGGGAAAATTGCCGAAAGAGGGGCAGTCTCTGTATCTTCTGGGAAAAGTCAGCGGAAGCTTTCCGGAAGGGTTTACCCGACCGAACAGGATATCAGCAGCAGCCTGCCCTCCCTGCATTCCGGGAATGAACAGACACAGTATCGCGGATACTTTCGGTTCCCAATCCACGATCTCCACCGGAGCCGCCACGTTCAGCAATACGATCACAGGAATTTGCTTCGGTTCGGCCGCCGCAATCGCATCATCCAATGCCTTTCTGTCCTCCGGTTCCAGACACATATCCGGCCGGTCGGCCCCTTCCTGGCCATTGGCTCCCACCACTACGATCACAGCTTCCGTGGTATCCCCGATCTCCTCGAAGGAGACATGATCCGCACCAAGTGCGCTGACGGCGCACTGATACACGCTGGTATTGAGTGATGTAACTACAGCAGCGCTTCCTGCGCCGGAGCACATCAGGTTTTTACTGCGTTCCCCATAGAAAGCGACTTTCGCATCGCCGGATAACGGCAGTATACCGTCATTTTTCAGCAGCGTAATCCCCTCCCGGGCCGCGTCATAAGCCGCCGCAATCCCTTCGTTTATGTCGTACTCTGTTCTTCTGCCCTTCATGGCAGGCGTTTTCAGGACTGTCTTCAGGAAATTTCTCACACACTCATCCAGGTCCTCCTCCTTCAAAGTGCCGTCCGCAACGGCTTTTACCAGAGGGCTTAGCTGCCTTGGACCAGGCATAACCAGGTCGTTTCCGGCCCGGCAGGCTTCCACCTGGTCGTATGCGGCAGACCAATCCGTCACCACACAGCCCTCAAAACCCCACTCATCCCGCAGCACATCCTTAAGCAGCCAGGGATTCTGCGCACAGGGGCTGCCGTTGATCTTGTTATAGGCCGACATAACCGTTCCGCAGCCGGCTTCCACACACGCTTTAAAGCCTGGGAAATAGATTTCTCTAAGCGCCCGTTTCGGTATATGCTCATCCACACCCATGCGGTCCGTTTCCTGGTTGTTGGCGGCAAAATGCTTTGCATTGGCTATGATCCCTTCCGCCTGCACGCCTTTCACAAAAGATGGCGCAAGCTTGGATACCAGACACGGATCTTCGGAATAGCCTTCAAAGAGCCTTCCGTTCAGCGGGTCT
Organism: Lachnotalea sp. AF33-28; assembly: GCF_003477885.1. Taxonomy (GTDB): domain Bacteria; phylum Bacillota; class Clostridia; order Lachnospirales; family Lachnospiraceae; genus AF33-28. Next base: position 53,533 of record NZ_QUEE01000012.1, on the reverse strand, counting down.
CGATGGATATTTACATTTGGCGTACCCAGAAGGATATCCACCCCCCGCGCGTTGGTTTCCTTGCCCAGCGCATGGCCGCAGGCCTCGATCACGTCCGGATTCCAGGTCGCGCCGAAGAACATCCCTGGCGGATAGCAGCCATATTCCCTGTTGTCGGTCAAGGACGCAGCAGCCTCCTTGTGCCGGTTATTCCACAGCTGTGAATTACCCAGCACGATTTCCAGTCCTCCCATCCGTCCGACGCACTCCTCGTCATCGATAGGATTTCCCTCCTCTTGTCTCTGCCGGGCATATTCCTGAAAGGCGGCATCCAGAAAGAACTGGTTTGTATTAAAGCCAGTGCCCCCATCCAAAAGGAGCAGCTTCGGTATCCCGTACTTCTCCATTACTCTTGTATAGAAGGAACTTCCCCCTGTAATGCAGGCTGCTTTTTCCCGCACGGTCATTTCACCGATAATCGCCTCAATTGACGCGGTATCCACCAATTGTGTTGCCATAAAAACCCTCCTCGTATAAAATATTCTTTAATTATGTACAAATTATATCAATCAGGGCGGTGAATTGTTGTTATATCAGGTAAATTTTACTATCAAAACCAGACTTTATCCGTTCCATCGATGCATTTTAATGCCGGCAGCAGCGGACAAAAAAGCGTTAAAAAAGAAGGCTCTCTGCTATCAGCCTTCTTTCTTTTTGCCTCTATTCCATTCATCCGTCCACATACACCGTTTTCTTCAGCAGATCTTTCTCCGAAGCCGATGTGCCGATATACACATCCGTCTCCATGCGCTCCAGCACAAATTTTTGACTATGGACATCATAGTACTTTAACCTGTCACCCGGACATGAAATGCGCACCCTCTTCTCTTCATCCGGTTTCAGCCGCACTCTTTGAAACCCGCATAAGATTTTCACCGGGCGGTTCAACGCGGATCTGCTGAAGCCCGCATACATCTGCACAACTTCTGTCCCTGCGGCCGTTCCGGTATTCTTAACAGTGACGAAGGAACTAAGCCGCCCCTTGTCCCATATGGCTTCCGGTTCACTCAAGGTAAACTCTGTATAACTCAAACCGTATCCAAAAGGACGGAACGGCTCGATCCCCAGCTTATCCAGACGCCGGTAACCGCAGTAGTAACCGTAATGCTGCTCCGCCGCGTCCCAGTCTACACAGGGCAGATCGGATTCCTCTGCGGGCAGTGTAAACGGAAGCTTTCCGCTGGGATTTACTTCGCCGAACAGGATCTGCGCCAGGGCCGTTCCCCCCTCCTGCCCCGGATAATATGTAAACAGGATGGCGGAAATCTTTTGTTCCCACTCCGAAATGAGTACCGTGCCGCCGCCCATTACCACAACGGCCGAGACCGGATTGATATCTCCCACTTTCTCAAGCATTTCGACCTCACTGCGGTGCAGACGCAGGCTTTCCCGATCTCCTCCGCGGGTGCCGTCCGGATCCGGCTGTTTATATTCCCCCTCATCCCTGTGGTTCAATCCGACTATAAAAATTACCGCATCTGCACCCGCTGCCAGGCGTTTCATATGTTCCGGATCGTCTCCGTCGTAATATACCACCTCGCTGCCGGGAACCTTTTTCACAATACCTTCCAGCGGCGTTATCACATGCTCCGGATAAACCCTTGAGGATCCCCGGTCACCTGTGTTTTCCTCTGCGGCAAGTTTACCGATTACCGCGATCCTCTTCATATTCCGGGATAATGGCAGCACATGATTTTCGTTTTTAATCAGGGTGATTCCTTCCTGTGCCGCGCGCAACGCGAGCTTTGCATGCTGCCTGCAGCCGATTACCTCTTCCCCAGCTTTCTGTCCGCTGCAGCTAAATTCCCTGTCAAAAGCGACCATTGTCCTGACTATGCGCATGGCAGCCTCATCGATCAGGCTTTCGTCTACCCGCCCGCTTCGCACGGCGTCCAGCAGCTGTTTGCCATAGACACTTGCATGACACATCTCCACATCACAGCCTCCGGTCACTGCGCTCTCAGTGTCGGAGATTCCCCAGAAGAAGTCGCTGATCACAAAGCCGTCAAACTGCCACTCCCCTTTTAATACCCTGCGCAGCAGGTACTCCGAATGCCCGCACAGGATTCCACGGTACTTATTATAAGCGCTCATGACGGCCGCCGCTCCCGAATCAATACATTCTTTAAAGTGGCGCAGAAACACTTCCCGCTCCGTCCGGACGCCGCAGTCAATGCTGACCTTGAAACGGCTGTTTTCCATCGAATTAAAGGCGTAGTGCTTGACACAGGCGATCACATACTCATCCTGTACGCCCTGTATCAGAGCGCTTCCCATCGCTCCCAGCAGACAGCTGTCTTCCCCGTATACCTCCTGGCATCTGCCCCAGCCCGGATGATAGGGCAGATTGACGCATATGCCCCCGAAAAAATTGCCGCCAAAAGCCCTTACCTCCCTGCCGATGGCATGACCGATCTGTTTCTCAAGCTTCACATCAAATGTGGCGCCGCGCATGATCGGCACCGGAAAACAGGTTGCCCGGCGCACCCCGCAGACCACCCCTCTGCCGCCGTCGCAGAACAGAATCTTTGGCACGCCAAACCGCTGATTTCCGCCCGCACCGTAGGGATATTGGTTCCAGTGGACACCCATCTGCTTTTCGCAGGTGATCTTCTGCAGTGAAGTATCGCCGCTCATCAGGCCCACCTTTTCTTCCAGCGTCATTTTATTAACTATCGCTTCCGCACAGGACGTGTACGACAGTCTTTTTTTTCTTGTCAGTTTCATCCGCGCCCACCCCTCATTTTTCTGCCCATTGATCCAGCAGCACACCAACCCCGTACTCATCATATGACAGATAATCCTGAACATCCTGACCGATGGTATTGGCCTTTAAGCCTTTGCGGTACTCACCCGGAGTGACCCCCATAGCGGATTTAAACCTCCGGTAAAAGGTTGCCTCACCGGAATAACCGCAGCGATCCGAAATAACCTGCAATGAGATGGATGTATCCTGCAGCAGTGAACAGGCATGCTCTAACCTCGCGATATCAATCAATTCCTTAAGTGTCAGTCCCATTACATTTTTTAACAGCAGATAAACTCCTTTTTCACTCAGACCAAACTCCCTGCAGATACTGCCGGCCAGATTTTCCGAAGAGAGGTTCCCATCGATATAACCGCTTATGGACATCACCAGTTTCATATCCTGCTCATTGTTCAGGGAAGCGGACTGCAGCTCATACTGCGCACCCTTTACCAAATCCGCGAGGAGCATGTAAAGCCACGCATTTTTACGCAGATAGGCGTCTGTGTCCTCTCTGCGGTTTGCGAGCGCAATCCGGGAAATATCATGCATATAGTCAGTCATCGGCAATTTCGGGCGATGTCTTTCATCCGCGCTGTTCAGATAAAAATAATAGTTCATGCCCGCCGGAACCGGCTCCAGCAGGCTGGGTGAAAACTGAACGCACAGACAGACATTATCCGGGTCAATCCCTCTAAGGCCGTGGACATCCTTCGGATTGATCAGTATGATATCGCCAGCATCCAGCGGCTGCGGCTCCGGTCCGTATATCCCATAAAGCACATCCACTCTTCCCTTTAATACGCCGATGAGTTCATAATCATAATGCCAGTGGTACGCTGAACTGCGGATGCTCGTCACGAATACCTTTGCAGGAAAATTTGAAAAATGCTGTATGGACTCATATCTGCCGGTATCTCTTCTTTCGCTCATAATAATCCCCCCCCATATGCCATTCATTCCTTACTTTTATTACAGATACATTATACACAGAATGGAGCTGTAAAATCAAATATTTTCACATACAAAAGAGCTGCCTTCCTATTTCCAGACAGCTCTATCGCTATTCCCCGTAAAGCGCTTGCGCCAATTATCTACGCATACCACCGGCTTTGTATCTCATACATCCTTCTATACTCCCCGTCACGGGCCAGCAGCTCTGCATGGGTGCCCTTCTCCACTATACAGCCGTCCTTCATGACGGTTCTCCGTAATTTATTTTTCTTCCGCACCCGAAAGTTTGTCTTTTAAATATTGCACATCCAAATACTTCATTGTCCTAAAGCATAAACTGTCCGCATAAACATATCCGTTATCATCTATATAAAATGCGTCGCTGATCATCTCACCATTCTTTCCGGTATAATTTACCGTCATGCGATATCTCCACTCTTTTACCGCTGTACACCAGCGTATACCGTGTATATATACATCAAAGTATTTCTCCTTCAGTTCATCCAGCTCCCCTGGAGCGGTAAAACTGTATGAGCTTCCGTTATACTCTATACAGCTTGCGGATATCAAATCATAGTTCCGGTTTTTTAAGAGAGGGCGGAATACCAAATACGGCAAAAAGAAAATCAGCATTGCCATACATGCAGTTCCGATGAGCAATAGGATCAGCCGTCTGTTTTTCACTATATTTCATATACATCCTTTCACTATGCCAGCAGATGCGTCATTGTATCTGCCCAATCAGATTATGTTTCCAAAGCAATTTTTACACGGTTATCCCACGCACATAATCAAATGCCTTATTAAATGCAGTCATATCCGGCAAATGCTCCAGCAGGACAGGCATCTCCGGATCGAGTCTGTTTATGCGGTCAAGGTACACTTTGTGATTCACAATTCCTTCTCCCGCAGGCACCTCCCGGATCGCCACGGTGATTCCTTCGTCCATCCTGCAGTCTTTTAAATGGCAGCTTTTTATATAGGGGCTTAACAGATCAAACGCCCTATTTATCAGTTCATCCGTGTGCGTATAGGTAAAGGGATCTTTTATAAAATTCACGATATCCATATGCGCGGCAAAACCCGGCCGGTCCACATCCTTAATAAACTGCAGATACTGCTCCGGAGAATCCGGCACCATCCACTGCATGGGTTCCAGCGCATACACGGTATAGCGGGGCTTTACCGTATCGCACAGAGAGCGGATGAAATCCACGTTTTCACTGTACAGCTTCTCCGTAAAATTCTCCGCATAGCAGCCGCACCAGCGCTCTCCCGCCGCGCCGGATACATTCACGCAGCAAACCGCCCGGACATATTCCGCCAGTCTGAACTGTTCCAGACACACCTGACGCGCCGTCTGTGCATCCGTTCCATGGGGAGAATTCCAGATCCCCACCTCAGCGATCTTTATATCCCTGCTTTGTGCGGCCCTCACATACGCATCAATCAAAGACACCGGTGTCCGGTAATCTGCCGGAAATGAGGCCGCCCTGTATCCCTTTGACGAGAGAATTTCCGCCCATTCTTCCGGTGAGCTGTGCACCGGTACATAATTTAAGCCAAGTCTCATAAATGCTTCCTCCCCGATTTTCTTGCCTTATCTCTCCCCATAAATCCCAAAAGTGAGTTCCTCTACCCTGCGCGCAATCGGAGAGCCGGCCCCGCCGATATTGCTGCGGTTCATCACAAATACTGCCTGCAGCTTCTGCTCCGGGTTAATGAAAAAATGTGTTCCGTAAGCTCCGCTCCAGCCAAAAGTCCCCGGCGCCACCGGCATGCCGCACAGATCCGGCCGCACGGTCACAAGCATGCCCAGTCCCCAGAATGCTCCCGGCATCATCTCCAGATGCTTTGCAGCGCCTTCACTGCGCATTTTCCTGACCGTCTCCTCTTTCAGAATCCGCGCCCCACGGTACTGGCCCTCATCAGCCAGCATCTGCACAAACTTATCGTAGTCCTCCATAGAACCGTACAGGCCGGCGCTGCCGGAGAAATAACCGTTGCGGGATGCCTCATACCATTTGAGTTCATCCTCCCGGTCCGAAACATCCTCCAGGCGTCCCTGATCCGCAAAATACAGAGCGGACAGCCGGCCGGCCTGTTCCTCATTTAATGTAAATGTGATATCCCGGATACCCATGGGCGAAAAAAGCTCTTTCTCAAGAAAACGGTTAAACTCCAGCCCGCTCACCACCTCGACAATCCTGCCGAGGATATCGAACCCTACCACCGCGCTGTAGCCGGTGGCCTCTCCGGGCTGAAAATCCGCAGGAACGCTCTGCCACTTTTCCACACGTTCTGCCAGCCTGTCCATCCTCCTGTTGAGATCTCCGGTCATCAGCATGCCAACGGTTCCCATGCCCAGACCGCTGGAATGGCTTAACAGATCACGTACGGTCACCATGCGTTTTGGCAGCACAAATTCCATATCTTCCGGGAGCTCACCTAGTCTGCCCGCCGGATGATCCGGATCCGGCTCATACACCTGATCGGCCGGAAGCTGCCGCGAGCAGACCCGCAGTTTCCCGAATCCGGGCAAAAACTCCGTAATCGGAGAATCCAGCTTAAGCTTCCCCTGTTCCTCCAGTTTCATGACCGCCACAGCGGTGACCGGCTTTGACATAGAAGCCAGCCGGTACATCGTATCGTAATCTGTCCGCCGTCCATTCTTAATATCTGCGTATCCCCATTTTCCCTGATAGACTGTCTCTCCGTTTTTACGGATCCTAAGCGCGGCTCCTGCCATTTCTCCTGATTCTATGTAGCGCTGCATCTGCTGATTGATTTCTGATTTATCCATCGGCTCTCCTTTTGGCTGCTTTCTATTTTTGTTTACCGATTTATCATTGCTAATTTTATCTGCTCTGCTGCCTCTCTATATCTTCTTCTGCGCAACAATTATATCCCGTAAAATCGACTGATCCACCCTGTGTTCAAACTGCAGATACGCATCTTCATTTTTCACCGTAAACCCCTGTTCCTCAAAAAGCAGCACCATCTCCTCACGCGGCAGCACATTGCAGTTCCATGCTATGACAAGGACTCCGTTTGGCTTTAACACCGCGGACCACGACGGCAGGCAGGCCTTTAAAAGCTCTGCGGGATTCCTTGTCAGGGATGACTGCCGCTCTCTTGTGACGCTGCCGTGTTGAACCCCATAGGGCAGATCCCCGACAATCATATCAAAGAAATTCTTTTTATAATATTTATTGGCATACAGGGAATTGCCGGCAACAAACTCTATTGTCTTAGTATTTTTGTTTTTAAAGTCCTCTTTTGTTTTTGCTGTTTCAAACGTATGCCTAACCGCGGAAAACGCTTTATCAGGCCCCGATATCTTTTTGGATGAATATGTAAACTTATATCTCGCGTTCTCCAAGAACCTTCTTACAAAATGGTACGACTCATTCACCACACTGCTTCCGATTTCTATGCCATAAACGCTGAAGCCTTTTACCAGCCCTTCGTATAATGTCGTTCCTTTTCCTGAGATCGGGTCAAGCAGCCTGATTTCTTCGCCGCATTTCTGTGAATAATAAGCGACATTAATCATCATCCGGGTAAATATCTCATTGGTCTTACCGGTGTATTTCAGCATGGTGCTCATGCTTTCGTCGATAAAATTATTTTGTATCCTGCTTATCGGTTTGAGATATATTTCGTCACCGATAGCATCCATCCGAAAGAGCGCATAGAAAAATGACAGGTCCGAAAGAATTTTTATATCTGCCGGTGACAGCTCTTTTCCCGTTTCAAATGTCAGATATTCTATTCCACAGATGTTCTGAAGCTGCACATTGCTATATTCTGCGGACAATCCATGGGCCACAATATTTAATTCCGAAACAGCAAGTTTCAGTGAGGTTTCAAAGTATACTCTGTTATGTCCCGGATTACATAAAATTGCATAAATCATCTTTTTACCCTTTCATCCTATTGCAGTAATATGGCTGTTTCAAGACAGGTCGATCACTTTATCACACCTGCCGATCAATTCCTCATTGTTTGTAACAATGAGACAGGTCAGATCCTTATCCGCCAGAATCTTTTCCCAAAATTTAGACTCTGTCTCATGGTCAAGCGAGCTCGATATATCATCAATACCCAGTAAAACCGGTTTTCTGACCAGTGCACGGGCGGCTGCCACTCTTTTTTGCTGCCCTCCGGATAATTTTCCTCCTCCTGCGCCCACATCCGTTTCAAGCCCATCACTCATCAGGCTGATATCCTCTTCTAAGATAGCTTTTTTCAGAGCGCAGGCCAGGTCTTCACCATCGGCCTTTAATCCTAACAATATGTTATTTTTTATCGTGTCCAGCATCAGTTTGGGGGACTGCGGTATGTATCCGATATAAGCAGGCTTCAGATATTCCGAGATCTGCTCCACTTTCACGCCATTCCAGAAGATTTCACCTCCGGTAACCGGCAGCAGACCGACCAGCGCTTTCAGCAAGCTGGATTTACCGCTGCCGACCTTTCCGCGTATGGCAGCTTTTTCACCCCTGCTCATTTTCAGGCTGAAACCCCGGAGTTTAAACTCACCTGTCCCGTATGACACTCCTATGTTCCTGTATTCAACCGAATGAAACTCTTCCGCCTCCACCAGCGCTTCCTCAAACTCGACATTCTTTAAGTCCAGCTCTGTATGTTCCACAAGTTTCCATCTGTCCTCCGATTCAAAGTACTCCTCCAGCCTTTGAAAAGCAATCTCTGTCTGTTTATAATGGGCCAGATATTCTCCAAACTCCATCACAAACCCGGAAATATAGTCTAAATAATATAAAAACAATACCAGATTGCCGATGCTGAACGTCCCTTGGTACATATAAGCCGATGCTATTAAGAGAATCAGGCCGGTGGTTATATGAATCACATTGTTATTCATGGCGCTTAGGACCCTGGTAAATATATGATCCTTTATGATATACGAGCAGCGCTCTTTATTGGCCCTGTACATATATTCCGTCACTTCTGTTTCGCTTCCAAATGCTTTTACAGACTGCATGGCGCTGAAAATATCCGTCATGGTGGCTGACATCTGCGCGGAAGTTTCTCTTACTTTTTTCCTGTTTCTTTCAATATATGTTTTTGTCTTTTTCACAAGAAAGTACAGTTTACAAGGGACTACACAGGGTAGGTATCTGACGGGAGGGGTTCCGCCCGTCAGATTTTCCATGTGATATTCAAGCTGTCGCTTGTGGCGGCTATGGTGGTAATCATCAAGTCCACCACCCGCCGTTTGTCGTCAAAGGATACATTCTCCCAAGTGTCGAGGTAGCCGGAAATCTGGCTGACCTGTTCCGGGCTGATGGCTTCCACCGTTAGTTCCGCTATCCTCGCCAGAAGTTCCTGCTTGCGTCCGTCCAGTTCTGCTATCTTCACATTCACATAGGAGAGCAGCACATTGTTTGCGCTCGTCAGACTGTCCACCAGTTTTTCAATCTCGCCGTCCACATGGGCAAGTTCCACTTGCAGGGCGGCAATTTTCGGGTTTGCCTTTGCCGCTTTCTTTCTGCCTGTCAGCGTCTTGTAGCTTGCCAGTTTCTTTACCATCTGCTGATAAACAACCGTTTCCAGTTCCGAAGTGATGATTTTCCCGCACCCGGCACAGCTTTTATTGTCCAGCCGTTTTGTGCAGCGGAGATATTGCTTTCCCACAGGATTGTTAATGCTCATAAGGGCATACCCGCAGTTTCCGCACTTGATTTTTCCCGCCAGCCATGTATGGGTGGCTTTCCGGGCAGACTGGATTTTCATGTTGTTCATCAGCTTCTTGCGGCAGGTCAGCCAGATGTCGGAGGGGACAATGCCCTCATGGGGAGCCAGCACCAGCATTTGGTCTTTCAAGTCGTTCTTTTTGCTGGGCTTCACATCCCGCCCTTGATACAGATAGCAGCCATTCATGCCGGTAAAATCGGCAGCGTCATTGACAATGATTGTCCCTTGACTTTTGAAAAATTCGTACACATCAAGGTCTGCCTGCACATAGACAGGATTGCGTAACATCTGCGCCAGCGTGGGGCGTATTAGTTCCTTGCCGTTGAATAAAATTCCCTGTTCGGCAAAGTACCGGGTAATATCCCCGTAGGAGGTTGTGGGCTGGGCGTACATCTCGAACATCAGCCGGATATTTGCCGCTTCGTCTGGGTTTACCACCAGCTTCTTTGTGTTGATACCGTCCATCTTGATTGGCTCTGTATGGAAGCCGTAAGGGGCTTTCCCGCCCATCTTGAAGCCTCGCTGGCTACGGGAATAGTAAGCGTCCGTTACCCGCTTCTGTATGGTTTCTCTCTCAAGCTGGGCGAACACGATACAGATATTCAGCATCGCCCGCCCCATCGGGGTGGAAGTATCAAACTTTTCCGTAGAGGACACAAACTCTACATTGTACTGCTGGAACAGCTCCATCATGTTGGCAAAGTCCAGAATGGAACGGCTGATACGGTCGAGCTTGTAAACCACGACTTTTGCAATCAAGCCCCGCTTGATGTCCCGCACCAGTTCTTGAAACTTCGGACGGTCTGTGTTCTTGCCGCTGTACCCCTTGTCTGTGTATTCCTTGCAGTTACCGCCTTTCAACTCGTATTTGCAAAATTCAATCTGGCTTTCAATGGAAATGCTGTCCTTTTTGTCCACCGATTGTCTTGCATAGATTGCGTCTATTCGATTATTCATATTGTCGCTCCTTTTCTTAAAAAAGAAACGGAGCTGCTGACAGCCTTATTATACCGCCAGCAGCCCCGCAAATCAACGATGGCTTTGGAAAACCTTATGCCCCGGCTTCCTCACTCTGCCGTTTGTCGGCATACTTGCGGAACACCTCATAAAGCTGCTGTTCCAGCTCTCGGCGTTTTGCCGCTTCCTGCTCCGGCGTGAACACCGGGGAGAGGTTTTCCAGCGTGATTTCCCTGCCTTGAAAAGTCACGACTTCCGTTTCCTTTTTGTATCTGATAGTGGTACTTATAAAATCACCTTTCCTTTCCATGCTGCCGCTTCTGCCGTTTCAGTTCCGCCAGTATATCCGGCGGGATACGGTCAACCAGCCGCTGTAAATTGTCCAGTTCGCTTTTCAGCTTTGCCCGTTCCATCGTATCTTTCATCTTGCCTTTTTCACTGGCTTTTGCCCTTGCTTCCAGCTTTTCGTTTTCCGCTAACAGGTCATTGATTGTGACCTTGTATTTTTTGAGCTGGCCGGAGAAGTTCTCCATCTGCGGAAACCACTTTTTCAGCAGGGAGAGGGCTTCCTCTTTCTTCTTTCCGGCGTTGAACGGGGTAATATCGTCCAGCGTGGCTTCAATGGCTCTTGCCTGTTTGGAGAGATTGACCGCCTGCTTGAACAGACGGGTGGGGATATGCTTCCTGCCTGTCTTGCTGGCACTTTCCCCACGCTCCAAGTCGGGATATTTCTCCACCATATAAGCGTGAAAATCGTCCTGCCATTTTGTGAGGTTGGCTCTGTTCCCGATAATCTCCTTTGCACACAAGCGGTTGTCCTCTGTCAGAGGGACAAAGACCAAATGCAGGTGGGGTGTTTTCTCGTCCATGTGTACCACGGCTGACACGATATTTTCCCTGCCTACCCGCCCGATGAGGAAGTCTGCCGCCCTCTGGAAAAACGCTTGTATCTCCTTTGGCGACTTCTTCTTAAAAAACTCTGGGCTGGCGGTAATGAGCGTATCGACAAACCGGGTGCTGTCTTTCCTTGTACGGCAACCGACCTGTTCGATACGGTTTTGAATAAAATGATAGTACCTGCCCTCCGGCTTGACGATATGGAAGTTGTATTTGCTCCGGCTGGTGTCAATGTCGGGGTTGCTGGCGTATTGCTCTTTCTGCCGTTCGTGATGGGCTTCCAGCGGCTTTGCCGGGTTGCCCTTGTGTTTCTCAAACCGCAAAATTGCGTGTTGTGCCATTCTGCTCCTTTCCCCATTCCGTTCCTTTCCGGGACTTTTCCACAGGAAAATCCCGCAGAAAATATCTCGGATAGGAAGGGAATGGATAGAATATAAATCAATATTTTTATCTCTGTATTTCTATATACCGTCCGATTTTCGTACTTCAAGAGGATTGATTATCGTACTTGTGGGGTGCGGTTTTCAGTCCTCCGGCGTTCCATAACCGGATTTCTTGAAGTCGGTGTTTGGAACCGCTTCGTAGGATTTTGGGTAAATACGGTTGGGTTTTCCACAGCCCTGCTTCTGGATTTCCACCAGTCCGGCGTATTGCAGCTCCCGCAGGGTGTTGACCGCTTTCTGCCGTCCGCAGTGGAGTAGCTCTACCACCTCGTTGATGGGATAGTAGAGGTAAATGCGCCCGTATTCATCTGCCCAGCCGTTTTTCCGGGACAGGTCTGTTCGGCGCAGGATAAAGGCATACAGTACCTTTGCTTCGTTGGACAGGGGTTTGAATGTGGGGGCTTCAAAGAGAAAATTCGGGAGCCGGGTGAAGCTGACCGATTTCTCCGGTTGATGAATATAAATCGTGTTTGTCATAGTGTGTTTTGTGGACAGTTAGAAGCCCGTTTTCCGGGGCGGGCGATACTTTATACCACCTGCCCCGTTTTGGGGCTTGCAAAGCCTGATAAATCAAGGCTTTTTTCACTCCTAACTGTCCACAGCAGACCTCCTTTTCCGTTCACTTTCTGTTTTCTGCCGCCTGTGAACTCTGGCGGCACAGCCGGGGCAGTATTTTGCCCGGTTGGATTTGGGGACGAACACTCTGCCGCAGACCGCACAGCGTTTCAAGTCTTTATCCCGGAAAATCTCCGCTTCCAGCGTCCCGTCCAGCGGCAAAACCGCCCAGCGGAACCACTTACAGCAGACCGAGAAAGAAACCGTCTGCGGGCAGGTGCAGGTGTCCCCATCGTCAAGGACAATGCAGTTGCCGTCCTCACAGCAACAGCACTCCCGGCGGATCAGGGCGTTTGCCTGTTTCCTCTGTGCCGGTGTCATGCGGTAAAGGGAACTGTCCTGCTTGCGCTCTATGGGCGGCAGTCGTTTATATGGGTTCTCTCTCATGTGTTTCCTCCATTTTGCTTTCCGTTGCCGCTCTCCCCGAAAAGGCTTCCTGCCCCATTTCTGCGGCGTGTTCCGGCGTTGGCACGCTCCCCACAGCTTCGGGACAAGTTGTCCCGAAGTGACCTCTGGGCAAAGTGTCCAGAAGTTGGCTCCTTGCGGTGCTTCCCCTGCCGGGGTATTCCTTTTCGGACGGTCATTTGGTTTTCAAGGTGCAGCTCATCGATGAACTATCCTAAGTCTACACCTAAATGACCGCCCGTCCCGTATATCCGAAAGGTAGGAAATCCGCCAAAAAAACTGCCTATTTCCATGCTCTCGGAATTGTGATACAATAAAAATGACGGAACAGGAAATCGAAATTTGAAAGGAGAATTGTGATTATGATAGAGTTGGGTACATTCAAAAAAATATTGGAAGAAAATGAAGAACGTTTTCCATTACTAACGCTCGATGAATTTTTCAATGGAAATACAGAAGAGGACTCCATTGCTCCGAACCAATGGGAATTTGGGCGACCGACTCTTTCTGAAATATGGGATATGCTACAAAAGATTGAGTTAATGCCTAACATAGCGTGGGTGCGTGTTGCTCTGCACGATGATACAGAAATCGTAGAAAACAATGGGGCAGAAGAATTAGTTCTTGCAGGAGATTCAATCGTGATTTGCACAACCATTTTGCCTACGGAATTAGAAAAATTAGTAAATTGCGAATGGCTATGCTCTGACGGAGTAATTACAATAAAGGCATCTGAATTAAATATTTATTCGTGTGTACCACCAATTCCAGAAAACTTTAATTGTTTGGAAATCGTGTGGGACTAATCTACAACTTTCAGTTTATCAAGCAGACAAGGAGGGAGAGCATGGAACTTTCCATACAAGAACGATTGAAAGACCTGCGTGTGGAGCGTGGGCTGACGCTGGAACAGCTTGCGGAGGAAACTCACCTTTCCAAATCTGCTTTAGGCAGTTATGAGGGAGACAATCTCAAAGACATCAGCCACCATGCCCTTATCCAGCTGGCGAAGTTTTACGACGTGACCGTTGATTACCTGCTGGGACGCTCTAAAACAAAAAATCACCCAAACGCCGATCTTGCAGACCTGCGCTTGAGTGATGATATGATTGAACTATTGAAAAGTGGGCGGGTGGATACTTCCCTCTTGTGTGAGCTGGCGGTACACCCGGATTTCCCCCGGCTCATGGCTGACCTTGAAATCTATGTGAACGGAACGGCAGTCAAGCAGATACAGAGCGCAAATGCCATTGTGGATATTATGAGCGCAACGATTATGAAGCAGCACAATCCCGGCCTGACTGACCCGCAGTTACGGCAGCTTGTCACCGCCCATATTGACGATGACAGCTTTTGCCGCTATGTGATACAGCAGGACATAAACAAGATAGCCCTCGACCTGCGGGAAACACATAAGGACGATTTTTTCAGCGTCCCGGAGGATAACCCACTGGAAGATTTTTTGCAGACCGCCGAGGAAACCGCCAAAGAGGGTAGCGACCCGGAGCAAGCGTCGCTGGCGTTTATCTGCAAGCGGCTCAAGCTGAACTACGGGAAGCTGTCGGAAGAAGAAAGAAAGTGGCTGAAAAGGATTGCGCAGAAGTCGGACTTGCTGAAAAATCCGAACCCACAGCGGGGGAGAAAATAAGAGAGCGATAAACAAGAAATCTGAAAGGAGTTATCAATATGAGTTATGATTTGATGGTTTTTGAGAGAACAAAAGCACCTACCACAAAAAAAGAGTTTATGGCATGGTATGAAAAGCAAATGGAATGGGAGGAAGAACATGATTACCAAACGATTAGTGTTTCTTCTCCGGCTTTACAAAACTGGTTTATGGAAATGAAAGAAAAATTCCCGCCCATGAATGGGGAATATGCACCGAATGACGATGCTCTTGATGACGATGAAAATTTGGAGTTGCATATGGTTGATTACAGTATTGGGTATAATGTAATTTACGCTGCGTTTTCTTGGTCGGTGGCAGACGAGGCGTATGAACTTATGCGTAGTTTAGCTCAAAAACACAAGGTTGGATTTTTTGATGTGAGTGGAGATGATGGCGATATTATTTTGCCAGATGGAATTATGATAAAATAATATGATACATACCTATTCCCATTCTCACTTACCGGGAAAATAGCAAAGCCAGCCGAGCCAGTCAACGGTCAAGATGAACGGCGCACAAATGCGCCGCCGTTGACAGTATCGCCCGTCTTTGCTGATGGGCAATCAAGGCGGGAAAGCCCTAAAATGGCTTCCCGCCCATTTCAATTTTGAGAGAAAAATCCGTCTGTTTTTTCGTAAGTGTGGCTATCCGTCTGGGACACTTTGTCCCATAGTTCGGCGTAGGACGAGGGACGGGGGCATTCATATACGCCCTGTCTGCTGATGAAACCAGCCCTGCGCTTGTGGCTCCACGCCACGCAATCACAGCCCCGTTTTCCTGCCGCTTCAAATGCCATTGCCCTCCCCGGCGGCAACGGTATTTTCACGGCAACGCCGACAGAGCGTATAACACACTACACTTTGCAAGCAAAGTCGTGTGCCAAAGGGGGAACCCCTTTGGAAACCCCAGACAACAAACGGCGGTATGCTGCCCTTTCCGGGAGCATACCGCCGTTTGTTGTCAGCAGCCCGTTTCACAGTCTGCGTGTAGTTCCTTGTAAACTGACCTAAACAGAAGTACAAAGAATGGGGCGAACGCGATCAGCGTTATCTTCCAGTTGATGCTTAGCAATATAATTCCCGCAAGCATGGCAAAGGTATAAGTGCCGATGATATCAATGGTCCACGTGATGGATTCTTCTATCTGATTCGCATCCTCTTTGATGCTGTTTGTGATACTTCCCGCCGAACCGGTATAGGGGCAGGCCCCCGGTCTGGCGAGAATATAGGAGATCAGATTATATCTGACCAGGTTGCATACATAAAACCGATGTGTGGAATCGGTATAAGCACCGATATACAATAGCAGAGCCCGTATAAGATAGATCCCGGCCAGGATGGCAATGGTGAGCAGGACGCTTTCTGCGCTGATATCCCTGCTTTCCAGGCGCGTATAATAATCGTTGTAAACCAGGCCTGGCAATACAGGGATTAAAAATATGGCAAAAAATACGGCGAAATTGGCAGCGTAAAGCCCTGGCTTATATTTGATTAATTCCCACATCATCCGAGCGGTGTTTACCCTTTTCTCTTTCATGTCCAATCCTCCAGATTCGATTGCCCAAGCTTCGACTGCTCAAGCAGCGAGTGAAATTTGCTTTCCGTATTCTGAACCAGTTTTTCCCTCAATCCATACGCGGCGATCGAACCTTGTTCAAGGTATAATATATAATCCACCGATTCCAACGTTTGCAGGTGGTGTGCGATTATGATACAGGTTCTTCCAGCCATAATTTTTTCAAACGCCTGATGCAGCAGCTGTTCTGTAAACGGATCGATTTTAGATGTGGCTTCATCCATCACGATTATCCTGGATTTCTGTATCAGCGCGCGCACGATTGAAATGAGCTGTGCCTCGCCCTCTGAGATCTCTGCTTTGGAATTTATTTCTGTATCAAGGCCGTTTTCAAATTTAGAAAACCACGGCATCAAATTCAGCCATTCAATCGTTTGATATATTTCGGCGTCGCTGATGCCCATATCAAATAAACGGAGATTTTCCCGGAAGGTCCCGCCGATGATGCTGATATCCTGCGTAATAAAGGAAATATTTTTCCGATACTCTTTGAGGCTGTACTCATTGATATTCACCCCGTCCACAAGGATCTCGCCCTGCGCAGCCGGATAATAGCGCATCAAAAGCTGTACCAATGTACTTTTACCGCAGCCTGTCCTTCCAATAATTCCAAGCTTGCAGCCCCCTTCCAAACGGAAGGAAATATTCTTAAGAATCAGATCGTTTCCGTTATAGCTGAAAGACACACCGCTAAATTCGACAGGCAGAAGCCGCCCTTCTTCAATTCTTAAACTGCCTTCATCTGTCTCCTTCGGTATTTCAAAAATCTCATATATGCGCATAATACAGCTTTTCGCTTTTAAAAATTCCTGGATTTGCGTATCCATCCGTTCCACCGGACTGCGCAGCATCTCAGTATACTTGAAAATAACGTAAACAGACCCCAAAGTGATTGTTCCCTGTATGAAAAGATAGGAAGAGATTCCTAACGCCAGGATGTTTGCCATAGTAAACAGCAGGCTGGAAACCACCTCGACATTATTGGTCCTCACAATCGCCCTCACTTTATCCGGCAGAAGCTGTGCCAGGATTCTTTTTAGTTTAACAAGAACAAACCCCTTCGCACCGCATGCGGCAATATCTTCGGTGCTTGCCATCTGCTCATTAATATATGCAAAAAATTTCGAATACAGTTTTCTGACGGAAAACCATATATCGCAACCGTGGAAAGGAATTCCAGCAGCTGCTCCGTATCGCCTTCTATCCTTTCTACAATCTCACCCGGCAGAACGGATTTAAAATATTCTATTTTTGAACCCATTAAGTGTTCCAATATATCATTTTTTAATTCATTGATCGCCTGCCAGCCAATTGACTGACTCATAAAAATACTGAAGATATTGATCATCTGCTGTAAAATCACACAGCAGATATAGATACCGGCAATCTTTATCAAATAGTTCACTTCTGCCCGGCTCTCCACGGAACTGATGAAGTTACCCAGTATTTCCGGCGTAAACAGTGTGAAAAATAATTCCAGTACCATCACGGCCGCCAGTATAAAAATCGGCAGTCTTTTCGAAAATACATATTGAATCAATAGGTCTTTTGGGCCCATTTTACCGCTGTTCGTTTTCATATTTCCCCCTGTTCTTTCAGGCGCTTTTCACGCTAAGCTTAAGACCGCTCATACCACTGCGCCTGTTTCTCCCACATCGCCGCATATTTGCCCGGACGGGACATTAATTCCTCATGTGTTCCAATATCCGCAATGTTTTATATTTTTTATTCACTATATTCATTTTATTTCCTCATCATTAGCATCTCATTTTTGAAAAAGGCCTGTAATCCAACGGATTACAGGCCTTTTGGGCTTTACATAAAGGACTCGAACTTGGGGCGCGCAGTTTATTGCCGCGTACTCCTCGAGTGTAGCGCTCACCGGAACAACATATACCCTGTAGAGCAATTATACTATGTAATTTATGGTTTTACCAGCAGAATATCTGCTCTGTCCTCAATCCCCATTCCATCCCATATCTCAGCACTTTATCTATTGCATCCGCTGTTCTATAATATGCTTTAACCTCACTCTCCGGATATTCTATACCCGCCTGTTCAATGTGATAATTAAACTTTCTTTTGTCCGCACGTTTTGTGAATTCTCCATTTATTTTCATTATTAAAATGGATTGTATGAACTATATCTATTAAATCTTTGCTGTCGTAATAATCAGCATTTAAAAACAGAACATAGACTCTATCGGCATTTTCCCTGGATAAAAATGCGCACCACCTTTTTTCTTCATATATTCTTTGCCCTTTTTTTTCATAAAATGTATGGAGAGTATATACACATGGAACCTCACTGCCAGGAACTTTTATAAACTCCCCTGTTGGCCTGTAATACTTAATCCAGGGTTACTGTTCACACGCTGCCGATAAAGCAGCGTATGAGAGGACCATACTCTGCCCTCTCATACGCGGGAATTTTTCGGTAACTGTGATCAGTAACAATCCACTATCCCAAATACCAATTCCTCCACCTTCCTGCTGATATAGGAGCCGGAACCGCCCAGATCCTCTCTGTTTGTGCCGAACGTCACCGCGAGATGCCTGTCCGGGCAGATAAACATATGGGTTCCAAATGCTCCGCTCCATCCATATGTCCCCTTTACCGCAAAGCTGACGGCACGCTCCGGTTCCTGACGGACCCTGACGCCCAGCCCCCATTCCATACCGGGCTCGGCTTCCAGATGCCGATACGCTCTTTCCGTGTACATCATTCTGACCGTCTCCGGCTTTAAGATCCGCACACCGTTAAGCGTGCCTCCATTGGCAAGCATGCGGGTAAATCTGTCATAATCCGATACCCTTCCATACGCGCCCCCTGCGGCAGATGTATACCGCGGTCCTCCGCTGATCATTCCGTCCAGATCACATGCCGTTCCGGTCACATTTACGAGCTTTCCCTCCACACGCTTATACAATGGCATACGCCTTTTTAACTGTTCCTTTGTCGGATGGAAGGTCATATCCTTCATCTTCAGGGGATCAAATATCTCCCGCTTCATATAAGAGGCAAAGTCCTCTCCCGTAATGATCTCTGTCAGACGCGCAATCAGATCCATGCCAGCCGTCGGAGAATAACCGGTTGCGGTGCCCGGCTGGAAATCCAACGGCATTCTCGCAAATTTCTCACATCTCGTCTCCAGCGTCTCATCCTCACATTTCATTGTCATTCTGCAGAGCATACCGAATGCCCCCATTTCCAGTCCGGAGGAATGGGTCAGTAAGTCCCGAACCGTGATGCTCCGATCGGCTGCCACCGTTTTCACATCATTCAGAGGCGCCTTTTCGCCTTTTATAAAATACTTTGCAAAATTCTCCTCACCGTCAAAGCGCTCGTCGCTCACTACCCGCTGATTGGCAAAAGCCGGTATATATTTTTTTACCTCATCGTCCAGACCGGCTTTTCCCTGCTCCACAAGCTTCAAAAATCCGACAGCCGTCAGCACTTTTGACATGGAACACATGCAGTAAACCGTATCGTCCGACACAGGTGTCTTAGTTTCCAGATTGGAGTATCCCCACATTCCGTGATAGATTTCCTGATCATTTTGATGAATAAAGAGTTCTCCTCCGGGCATTTCCTCATTCTCTACGTACCGCATCATCACTTCATCGATCTGATCCATATTCATCTTCGCTCCTCCTCATACAGCGCGTGAATTCTCCCGATTGCCCTGTCATACCGTTCTGTCGGTATATGAAGGAACTGCGCCTGTCTTTTCATGTACAGCAGTGTTTTTGACAGCCCTTCGATCTCATTTACCTCATACATTGTCTTCGTATCCGGCAATTCCTCAAACAGGATCTGCCTCGCCGCAGGATCCGCAAGCAGATATTCCAGCCTGGTCTTTTCCGTAAATATTTTTCTGTAATCGCGTTTTGGCCGGTAATTAAAATCATAGCTTCCCGTTTCCAGTTCGAATACACCGTTGTCTTTATCCGGAAGCTCCACTCTGGCTGATGCGCCAAACGGGATTTCAATATGAAACGCAAGCATTCCGTCTTCCTTGATCATCCAGTTGGACACATAGGTGCCCGCGGCGGATTCATAAGTACAGTTGAAGAATCGGAACCGCCCGTCCGGTTTCGGGCTTATACATACGCGCTTAAATCCCGGTGCCGCCGGCTGTATGCCGGCAGCATGCTTATACAGGAATTCAACCACCGATCCGTATGCATAATGATTCAGGGAATTCATTGATGTTCCGCTTATTTTCCCGTCCGGCAGCACTGAATTCCAGCGCTCCCAGATGGTCGTAGCCCCAAGGTTTATCTCATACAGCCAGCCCGGGAACCCTTCAAAGAAAAGGAAATCATATGCCAGGTCCGTCATCCCGTGGTCGGCCAGCACCGTATTCATCATCGTCGCGCCCACGAAACCGCCCTTGATCCGGTAACAGTCCGCTTCCATCCTTTTTCTTAGTCCGTCAATTATTTTCTGCCTGTCGCGGTAAATGCCAAATTTCAGCGCAATCAGGTAACCGGTCTGTGTATCTATGGCCAGCCTTCCGCTCGGGGTGAAAAATTCCGCCAGCATCGCCTCTAAAATATGTCCCGCGAGTTCCCGGTAGGTACGTTCATCTTCTTTATATCCCAGTGCTTTTGCCGCTTTCGCCACATAGTTTACCGAGGCGTAATAGTAGGCGGAAGCCACGTAGGTATTATCCGTTCTGCCATAATTGCTCTGCGGCGTTGCACCGTCCAATGCCAGCCAGTCGCCGAACTGAAATCCAAAATCATAGAGGTTATGGGTCCCGCGCTTTCTATCTTCTCCGTGTATGTACTCCACCCAGTCCCGCATCAGGGGATAATCTTCTTTTAACGCGGTCTCATCCCCGTAATACTGATACAGCATTGCCGGAAGAAACGTGGCGATATCTCCCCACACGCTGGCGGTAACACCGCGGTATGTGTTAGGCAGAAATACAGCGACCTTTCCGCCGTTCTGCAGCTGATCCAGCCGCAGATCCCGTAAGAACTTCCGGTAAAACGCTCTGGTATCCATATGGTATGCCGCGGTCCAGGCAAATACCTGCGCATCTCCGGTCCAACCCAGCCGCTCATCTCTCTGCGGGCAGTCCGTCGGCATATCCAGGAAATTGGATTTCATGCCCCAGAGGGTATTCTCAAACAGACGGTTGATCTTCATATCAGAGGTCTCAATATATCCGGTCCGCTCCATCTCCGAATAAATGGCCCTGCCGGTAAACAGTTTGGCATCGGTGTTATCCTGTCCGCTCACCTTCACATAACGGAAACCGTAAAAGGTGAAGTACGGCCGGACAGTCCGGCTCACTCCGTCCGACACATATGTAAAAGTGGATCTGGCCGTCCGGTAATTATCGTGATAAAAATTTCCGTCCTGCAGAATTTCCCCAAATTCAAGCGTCATGCAGGCGCCCCGGGGGAGGTCGGTTCTGCACTCCACATAGCCTGCAAAATTCTGTCCGAAATCCAGCACGGTTTCACCTGCCGGCGTATGGATTACCTCCCGGACTGGCAGCTCTTCCATCACATGCAGAGGCAGGGAATAGCGCTCTGTAAGAGGGAGGCTGATCTCCTTCACCACAGCTGTCTTCCATGGGTTATCCGATGCAGCCCACAACAGATAGTTCTGTTTCTCGCCGTCATAGATGTCCGTTTCTTCAAAAATACTGCCCCTGTATCTCCAGCTTTTGTCCGTACCGACCGTTTCCTGTGTGCCGTCCTGATACTGAATCCGTATTTCCGCTCTTAACAGAAACTCCTTCCCAAAGAAACCGCAGTCACCGGTAAAACCGAATCTGCCCTTATACCAGCCGTTGCCCAGGCATACGCTGCATTCATTCTCCTCTTTGAGCAGCTGTGTTATGTCATAGGTGCAGTACTGTACTGATTCTCTGTAGTCCGTGATAAACGGAGCCAGCAGATCGTCCCCCGCCTTCTTGCCGTTTATCTTCGCTTCAAACAGTCCCAATCCGCAGATATACAGCCGCGCGGATTCCACCTTTCCCTTCACGCCAAAGTTCTTTATAAACTCCGGATGAAAGGTATCACAAGTCTCTGTGCCGATCCAGCTTCCGATCCAGGGTTCATTCACCTTGGCCGTTTCAAACCATACCGTTTCACTTGACGCTCTGTCCCCCAGTTCATCTTCAACGGTGACCCGGCAGAAATACCTGGTATGGGGAATCAGTGCAAAAGCCAGAGGCTCCGCCAGGCTGTTCAGATCTTTGCCTTCTTTTTCATAGACAGGATGAAGAAAGCTTTCATCCGCGCTCACCTCGATCCTCACGCGCTCCTGTCTCTTTCCTTTTGCATCCTTTACTTTCCAGGAGCAGACAGGCTCACCGAAGCGGTATCCCAAAGGATTTCTCATACCGTTTATTTTCACATCATATATCAGCATTTTTCGTTTCCTCCCTGCCCTCGCCGCCTCCTAAGGCTTTAAAGATCTGCATCAGCGTTCCGGCCGTATCCGGCCTTCTGCTTTTTGCTTCACCGAACGCCTCTTTAAGCTCATCCCAGTGATCTGCCGCGTAATCCGACAGTTCTTCCAGTATCTCCTCCCGGACCGCCGCCAAAGAGCCAAAAGCCGTATCGTCTGTATCCGGGCGCCCCGGAAGCAGCACCCCCGTTCCCGCATACCGTTCGGCCATCAGAATCAGTTTGCCGGCAGACAGCCAGTTCGTTTCCCGCGACGTTTTTTTGAACAGTTCTTCCATGTAACCGGTGGCATCATAGGAACCTATTTCAAAATTCTTCTGGTGACCCGCATCAGCCTCCACGCATCCCTCATCGAAAACCACGATATTAAACCGCTTTGAACTGTCAAACGGAATAACCACATCTTCCCCTTTGCTGTCCGGTGCCGGAATGAGTCTCTCCGACAGCATATCCGCCGGAAGCATCTCTGCCAGGGAATGCCGCTGTTTCTCATCCAGTGAAAACTCCGACAGCCGGATCCGAAATCCTTCCGGCAGAGAACCGCCTGTCTGACCGTATGTATAACGTTTGGTCAGCTGATCCACAGGCACCAATATATCCGATGTAAAATGCGTGAACAAAACCGGATTCGTAAAGCATTCCGTCATGCAGGCCGGAGATGCCGCAGACCATATACCGCTGTCGGGGTCCGCTTCCGCTTTCCTAAGGATAGGCATAAACTGATCGGAGACAGCGCCAAGCACGGGCACCGTCATGGCGTCCAGACAGCGGCCAACATCCTTTCGTTCCTCCGGCCCCAGTTCCGCCAGCGCTTTTTCGTTATAGCTGTTCACAGACTTCATATACTGCATATTAAACATCATGTTTGTAATGCCGCTGAAAGAAACAGCGCCGCATATGCCCAAGTGCAGCACGGACAGCATCAGCGTCATATAGCCGCCGGCACTGCCTCCGCTGACGATCATGCGATGCCGGTCAATATCCGGCTGCCTGCGCACCGCCGTCAGCGCGGCGCTGTTAAACGCCAGATCGTCATCGATCAGCTGCCCGTTGTATTCTGTTGAATAATGAATCGGCGTAGAAACAGCCCAGCCCTTTTTTAAATACATGAAAAGCAGCGCATCCGTTTCTGTCATCTCATAATGCGCGATAAACACGACGGGCATAGGCCTGGGAGCTCCTTCAGGAAAATAGATGCGCAGGAAACGTCTGCACACCTTCCCGTCCTTTGTAATAAAGGGGATTTCTATATCCCGCTTTTCTGTCTGAAAAGGCAGTTCCGGCTTTTGGGCTGTCTCTGACAGAAGTGCCAGAAGTTTTCTAAAATCTCTTTTCATTTATTTCCTCCTCTCATGCGTCCGGCAAAATCTTACTGCCCTCCCCATCCATATCCAGGCTGCCTTCTACTCATAATCTTCAATCCGCCATTCATCCGTCCAGTCTATATATACCATCCCATACGGATGCGCCGCATCCGGCTCTTCAAACCTTAGCGGCAGCCAGACATAATCCGCAACGGAAGTATTATCCCCCTGTCCGTCCCGCATACTTTCAGGCACCCTGCTCATATCCTTTTCTGCATCCGGGTTGAAAAGCATCTCAAATACCTGACTGTAGCTTTCATATTCCAGATCCATCTTATCCGGAAGCCACCGGTCCGCACATGCTATGTAGAGATCCTTCTTACCCGGAACCTTAAATATGGATGATATCTGCGAATGAAACGACGTATTGCTGACATCATTCACATGCGGATTGCCAAGCACAGTAAAAGGACCGTGCCAGGTACGGGCAACAGCTATCTCTGAAGGGTTCGGCAGGTATCCCGTGGTGCCGCTGGTAATCAGATAATGCATTCCCCTGCGCTCAAAATGGGCCGTCGCTTCCCTCACATAAGGCGGATACGGATGAGGGAAATGGGTGCTGTAATAACCGGTCACATCCGTATAGTCTTCCGTCAGGTCCGCGCATATGGTCTCGCTGTGCACCCGCTCAAAATAGTAATAAGCTTTTCCGTCCGGGGCTGCCGCCAGGTCAAAATCACCGGCGCTCATGCCCAGAGGTCTAAGCCCTTCCCGCACTTTTGTATAAGGGCCCAATATATGATCCGCGGTCAGGACAGTTTCGGTCTGGCTGCCGTCCTTCATCATAATCTTCAGCCAGCAGACGTACTTCCCGGTCCGGCGGTTGTACAGGATATGGGGACGGTCCATCATAGCCGAAGGATGAAGGCTGGAATCGGGGTTCTCCGTCTCCGGAGGGATGATGAGACCGGCATCTTCCCAATTATAGAGATCCCTGGAAGTGTAGCAGCGCACACCCCAATGCCAGATATCGCTTCTGCCGTCTGTCTTTTCCTTGTTCTCCCCGTACCAGTAATAAATGCCGTCCATATAGAACACAGAGCCGCCATGGGCCTGGATCCTCTTTCCCGAAGTATCCAGCCATACCTGGCCGGGTTTGATCGAATTATTTCTCATTTCACTGCTCCTCCTTACATAGATATCAAATGTCTAGCTGCGCCTTTAACTCACGGATCAGATACCGTTCGCAATCCCTCGCAAATGCCGCCTGCTGCGGATTCTGCCGGTCATCTCCCTGTGTGTAATCCGGCCGGTTCACTTCCAGTAAACCGTGCTCCGCTTCCGGATATTCCTTTACTGTTACGGAAACTCCCGCATCGATCAGACGTTTCGCATAGCCGATGCCCTGCGGACGCAGCATATCCGGACCGCAGATGACAAAAACAGCCGGAGCGAGCCCCCGCAGCTTTTCTTCCTCTGCCTGAAGCGGGGACACATACGGTGAATCCCATCCCCCATCAGGAAAAAGAATCGGACGCAGCTGATCCATCAGACCTCCTATGGAATCCGTCATATCCGTGGCCGGGTAGACCAGCATCTGGCACGCCAGTTTGACCCCCTCATCCTTTAGTTTCAGCGCGGCCCCCGCAGCCAGCTGTGCGCCGGCGCTGTGGCCTCCCACCGCCATACGGTTTCTGTCTATGCCATACTCCGAAGCATGCCCGGCAAAATATTGTACCGTATCCGCAACCTCCGTGATCTGATAAGGCAGGGGATGGACATCCGCCTTCTTGTAATTAATATTTACAATCACAGCTGGCAGCTCATCCGCCAGAAGCTGGCAAAACGATTCCAGCAGCACCGCATCCCCTCCTACCCAGGCGCCTCCATGCATATGGAACATCACCGGCAGAGTCTTTTTAGCAGCCGGAGAGGAAGGCCTGTAAAGTATCGTGCTGACCGACGGCTCTCCTTTCCGGGGCACTTCAAACCTTTCCCCGACCGTTTCCCTGGCGGCCCATTCCTTCCGCTGCGCCGCCCATGCTTTTTGCTGCGCTGCCAGATCCGCCATCATCTGCTCCTTATTGGTCTCTTCCGTTAATTCTGTTGTTTTTTCCATTTGCTTTTCCTCCTTAATTAATGCGCAGACATCAAACCTGCGTGCTGCTATATAATACCTTAGACAAACGTGCCGGCTGTTTCGTCACTTTGCATAGCGGATAAAGGATACCGGCCCCAGCAGTCCAGTCTGCGGCATCGTTGCGTAGGTGACTGCGCTCAATGCCCCCATTGTATTGCCCGCGTCCCCTTTCGGCCGCTTTCTTGCCGGGCTTGGCAAAACTTCGACCGTCAGCTTGTTTTCTCCGTTACGCACAGAATCTGACAGATCAAACACGTAAGGGGCGGCAACCCTCAACCCCAGGTTTTTCCCGTTCAGAATTACCGCAGCGCTGTCACACACGTTCCCCAGATCCAGCACCTCCGGCAGCACTCCGTCAAACTTTACGGTTGTGCTGTATCTGATTACGGAAGTATAGCGTTCCATCCCCGGCAGCGCCGACACATCCCCTAACTCCGTTATCACAAATTCCTGCTCCTTTGGCGTATCCGGACAGCAGAGCATCCTCCACTTTACAGCAGCTGTGTTACAGGAAACCGGATGTTTGCCCTGCGTATTCTCCGTGCTGCCGCAGTCTTCAAACACATACAGCCTGCTCTCATACTGTCTAAGGCTTATCTGAACCGCCGTCTTTCCCTCAGTGCGGACACATGGCACAGGCAGCAGCCTGTCACCCATAACATCATATATACATGCGCTGCGGGATTCCGGGAATATAATCTCCGTATTGATATCCCTCCACGGCTCCTGATTGACCACCATATAATAATCTGTTCCGCCCTTTCGTATGTGGCAGCAGCGAAGGAACGGTTCCTCATCACGGCATTGGATCTCCGCCAGGCCCGCATGCCGGAGTGTTTCCGCCAGATCCTTAAGATTTACCGCCTCCGGCTTCTCTTCCTGCCAGTCAATCTCTCCCGGCGCTTCGCAGTATCCTTTCGGAAGCGCCTGAATGAAGAACACGGGCACGTTTCTGCGCATCGCTTCCAGTACGAACTCCAGCACATCTTTTCGGATGTACTCGCAGAAGGGTATGATCAGCGCCCGGTACATCTGCCCATTGATGCAGAATACTCCGTCTCCGATTTCCGTTCTATAGAAATCCCGTTCTGCCAGCGCATCGCCCGGCACCACATCATAGTCAATCTGATTTTCAGCCAGCACTTTGCAGGGTCTCTGGAAATACTGGAATCCACCCGACCACTCTGCTTCCGCATGATACAGCACTGCCGTCATCCCCACATGGCGGCTTTCCTGCAGCAGACTGCACATCCGGTTGGCATAGTCAAACAGCAGCTTCCCTTCGTCTGGCTTCAACGCATCCGTGATCACAGGTACGAGATGGTTGATTCCGTTTACAAACAGATGATCCAGCAGAAATTTATAGAATTTTGCATTGGAGAGATCCCCGTATACGGCATTTACTTCGCAGAAACTGTTTCCGTGTTTATCGGGATTGATATGTGCCTCTGAGGATGCGAGCTTCGCAATCCCGTAATGATAAAATTCGCCGTCGCCGTCCGCATATGCATAACCGCTGGTACCCACCATATCCAGTCCCGGAAGCAGCTGCCCCGCAATCAGGTCTATGCCGGACATGTCCTGGTACTTCTGCATGCGGAAAAAATGGCCGGGGCCGCAGCCCAGACGGGCATGGGAATTTTCATCCTCCAGCGCGTGGCCGATATACCGGATCTGTCTTTCCCTGCACCAGGGAAGAACCTGACCGTTATAATTTTGGCTGATCAGCCTTGTTACGGCATCCATATAATGATATCTTACGATTCTGCTCTCTGCTTTGCAGTCGTACCACAGGCCGGGCAGCCTGCTTAACCAGTCCCCGCCCAGACGCTCTCTCAAAAGCTCCGGCATTTGATCGCACCAGGGCAGGGAAATCGGCGTCTTTCCGGGGCGCCAGCCTGGAAGACAGTTGAAATCATAATCCGGTGTATTGCCGACCTCCGGTTCGTCGTAAAAAAATCCTTCCCATGTGATCCCAAGTTCCTCTTTCAGCATTTCGTAATGCGGTTTCAGAACCGCGTCTATCTGTACGCGCACCGACTCCCTGTCCAGGAGGTTCATATAGTACTTTCTGCCGCCGCGCCTGGTCTGATACAGAAAAAATATCCTCCATTTACCTTCTGGCAGATCAAAACTCAAAATGCCCTTATCCCCGTTTATGCAGCCCGTCAGATCCATAGCCGTCCGCCGGTCAAACGCGGGGGAATCCTCACAGCCCTGCGCCCATTTCAGCGCGACCGCTCCGATCAGCCTGCCCCGCTGCGAAGCCTCCGGTCCCTGGGGCACCAGATCCGCCATCATTTCAGGCACGCTTCCTCTGGGCAGCCCGTTAAAATTTTCTATCAGCACGGACGCGTTTTTTAAGGGTCCGCGCAGATTGGTATGGCGCTCCTCCAGGTACACTTTACCCTTATCCAGAAATTCCTTCTCACGGAAACGCCCATTGGCCGCACCGGTTGGAAAAGGCGCGGCATCCTGTACCCAATAAGTCATACCAAGTTCCCTGCAGACCCCGGACATCCGCATAAGAGTATCAAAATAAATATCGTCAAACCTGGAAAGCTTAGACTCAAACATCGCCGCCGCATTTTCCTCATGCCTGCCGCTCCCTGTATACTGCAGTACGGCCGAATAGATTCCCATCTCCTTCAGAGCCATAAACTTGTCATAAATCATTTCATATGTATCGCTGCCGCCGATCATTATAAACGGCTGTGTCCGGTTCGTCTCACGTCCCTTAAGTTTTATACG
Organism: Lachnotalea sp. AF33-28; assembly: GCF_003477885.1. GTDB lineage: Bacteria > Bacillota > Clostridia > Lachnospirales > Lachnospiraceae > AF33-28. The sequence continues at coordinate 24,879 of NZ_QUEE01000012.1, read as the reverse complement.
GATATCCTTCATCAATTCCTCCTGTCAGCAGCAAAGCGCTGTCTCAAGCTCCCAATGGCCGCTGCCGACCTTCTCTTCTCCGTGATCTGTTACAACTGCCGCAGTCATGCCATGGGGAACTGTCAGATCATATTTAAGCGTATCCCCCTCCAGTTTCCAGTGAACAATTAGGTTTCCATATACAGTCTCATACTCAAACTTCATTTCAGTGATCCCGCTGCCCGCCCAGGGGTGGATCCTCACCGCAGCAAACCCGGGTTTAAGCTTCTCCACCCCTGCAATTCTCCTGTAAATAAAATCACAGATACTGCCGAAGGCATAATGGTTAAAGCTCGTGATCGTATGCAGCAGATCTTTGGGCGTATCGTCCCACGATTCCCAAATCGTGGTCGCTCCTCTCTTCACTTCATACAGCCAGGACGGACAGGTATCCTGGTAGAGAACCCGGTATGCCGTATCCCGGTAACCGCAGTCTAAGAGCACATCCATCAGAAAAGGAGTGGATAAGAACCCGGTTCCCAGATGATAGTCCGCCTCTTTGATCAGCGCATCCAGCCTGGATGCGAACTGTGTTCGTTCCTCACCTTCCGCCATTCCGAATGCAATTGCCATCACATACAACCCCTGAAGCTCATTGGTAAGGCGTCCGTCCTCAGTCACATAAAACATATGGAATGCCGTCTTAATATTGTCCTGCAGCTTTCGGTAGTACGCCGCTCTGTCAAAAAATCCCAGCGCCTCTGCTGTCTTAACCATAGTCGACACTTCCCTGTAGTAAAACAGGGAGGCGGTGATCTCCTTGCTAAGCCTCACCCCTTCATGTGCGGTATAACCGGGCATGAGCCAGTCTCCCCAATGGTAGCCGGAATTCCAAAGATAGCGCTGCCATTTCCGCCTGTCATCCATATAATACTGTTCGGGCATGGAATCCTCTGCGCAGGCGGTGGCATAGCTCATCCAGCGCTCCATGGCCTGATAGTTCTCTTTCAGAAATCGGATGTCCCCATATGCCTGATAGAGATCCCAGGGCATAAATATGATGGCGTCCCCCCATCCGGCGGAAGTCCAGGCCGGATTTGGCGGTCCCTCCGAATATCCTTTTGTATAGGGAACCGTTATGGGGATCTGCCCCCGTTCAAACTGTTCCAGCCGGCACTGAAAAAGCCACCGTCTAAAAAAGCCGGAAACATCCTGCTGCCATGCCGCCGTTGTGCAAAAGATCTGCGCATCTCCGGTAAAGCCGCCCCGCTCCCTCTGCGGGCAGTCCGTGGGGATGGAAATCATATTGCCTCTCTGGCTCCAGCAGGAATTTAAAACCAGCCGGTTCATCCGGGGATCGCTGCATTCAAAGGATACGGTATCGCGCAGCGCCGATTCCAGCACGGCCGCCTTGCACTGTCCGGGCTCAAGGCCTTTCAGGCCGCTGATCTTAAGATATCTGAATCCCTGATAGGAAAACTGCGGTTCATACAGGTATGTTCCGTCATCGGCAAGCCTTATATAGTCTGTCTGATCGTGGAACGGAAACTGGGGGATGATATCCAGAATATCACCGCTGCCGTCCTCCTTTAATGCCTCACTGTGCTCGATCTTCACAAGGCTTCCGGCTTCCGCTTTAAGCAGGATCCGTTCACGGCCCGCGATCACCTGTCCGAAATCCACGATACATTCACCGGATGCCAGCTGGGTAACGGAAACCGCATCCAGACAGTTTACCTCTTCTATACAGGCGGCCTCCTGCGGCATCAGGATCTCTTTCGAATAGCTTCGCACAACGGTGCCGTACTGCCGGGGCTCTTGCTGCAGATCCAGATATTCTCCCATAAACAGATCCGCATAGAGAAGCGGGCCCGTATAAGCCGCAAAACCGGTATCGCTGCTAATTCTGTGTATTTCTCCCTGCAGATCTGTAATCTCAGCCTGCAGGATCAGGGCCGGCCTCTCTCCGTAGAGCTGATTGCTCCCAGGTATGGACTGGGCGTGGCCTGCAAACCACCCGTCGGCCAGAATGACCTCCAGCTCATTCTCACCGCTCTTTAAATGCTCCGCAATATCAAACGTCTGGTAGTAAATGCATTTGTCATACGCTGTAAATTCTGGCGCCAGCGCGCAGCGCCCCACTTTCTCCCCATTCAATCGGCATTCATAAAATCCTCTGGCCGTAACATACATGCGCGCTTTTTTTATGTCTTCGGGCGCTTTGAAACTTTTACGCAGATACACCGGGCGGTAAAGCCCCTGATTTAGCGGCGGGTACTCATCGGGCGGTCCCGGCATGTATTCCGGTATCGGAAACAGCTGGGCGTTTGTCTTCCAGAACTGTCTGCAGACAGGCTCCGCGTCCCGATAAAACTCCTCTCCGGCTTCAATCCATTCGGCTTTCCAGGAAGAGGCATCCTTAAAGGCGGTCTCGAAAGTCTGCGTTTCACTCCAATCCGTCCATATGCCGGTGAAACCGTCCGCACTGACGCAAAGCCTTACCCGCCAGTAATACTCCTGTTTTTCATTTAGACATAGCTCTGCTGCCGCCTGCTGGAGGCGGCTGTTCTGCGTATCTTTAAAGATCACGGATACCGGATCAAATTCCGCCGATTCCGCAATTTCAATCTCATAGGCTTCCTGCCTGACATTTCTGCCCGGCCCCGCAATCTTCCAGCGAAACGAAAAATCTTTTATCCCGATGCCAAGCGGACGGCTTTCTCCGTTGCACATTAATATGCCCGGCCTTAAATTCTGTCCTGATTTTTTCATCTGTTTCCTCCCCTGTAAACATTTTAATTACCATGTTACTATTCACGGCTGCCGATAAAGCAGCGCATGTCGGGACAGTGTATGGTCCTCATAGGGATCCCTTGAAGCCCGCCGGTTCTTTCGCTGCGTAGTTTGCAGCGTTAGAACCGCTGCGCGCTTCACGGAGCGAGAGCGTGTCCCTATGAGGACCATACACTGCCCCGACATGCGCGGTAGGTTTACGGCAACTGTGAATAGTAATATTACCATTCATTATCTCATTTTACTTTTGCTGTGTATGGTAGCAATCCGGACAAAAAGTAGTACAAATCCACCCTCTCTGCACATTATGTCTTCCGTTTTTGCTGTTCGCTATACTGTGCGGGCGCACATCCGTAATATTTGCGAAACGTCATGTTAAAGCTGGGATAGCTGCTGTATCCGACCGCTTCGGAAACGGCATGGGAGCTCATCCGGTTTGTCTCCAGCAGCCGGGCAGCCAGTCTCATGCGTTCACCTATGATATACTGGCTGATCACGGTTCCCTTCTCTTTTTTAAATATCCTGTTTAAATAAGCCGGATGAAAATGCAGCGTTTCCGCAATCTTATTGACCGATAAGTCAGAGGCTCCCAGATGATTCAGAATAAATTTTACCGTATCCGCAACAACCTCCTTAGGGCATGTCTTTTCACACCCTTCCACCGCGGATTCCACCTTTTCCCGTATCACCTGGTTTCCATACTCCTGTATCTTTACGGATTCACGCTTCTCCCTGATCCGGTTTACCACCTTTTGGACCGCGTTTCCGATTTCCTCATATTTGGCCGGTATTAAGATATAGTCCTGGCATCCCAGCCCTATTGCTTTCTGGGCATACTGAAAGCTGGCATGACATGTCAGAAAGATACATTCTATGTCCATTGATCTGCTTCTGATCCATTCCAGCAGCGCAAGGCCGTTTTCTCCCGGCATTTCAATATCGCACAAGATCAGATCCACGGCATTGCGGGAAATGCATTCTTTCGCTTGTTCCACATCATAAGCAGTAAACACCTTTGTAATGCCATATGTTTCCCATTCGATCTCCGCCTTCATGGTTTCAACTGTAATCACCTCATCATTTACCATCAGCAGGTTCATCATCCACCTCCAGATCGTAAGGGAAACTCACTGCAATGCAGGTTCCCTCACCCTTTGCCGAATCGATCTGAATCGACGCAGACGCGCCGTAAAAATATTTCAGCCTCTTTATGGAGTTCTGCAGTCCCACATGGGAATAATCGTCTTCGCATATGTATTCCCCTGCAGCTATGCTCTGGCTTCTCTTAAGAACATCTTCCGCCATACCGTTCCCGTCATCGCTGATTATGAAAGTCACCGCGCCCTCCTCATAATATCCCTCTACCGAAATATGCAGCACTTGATCCGGCTTTACTCCGTATTTTACCGAGTTTTCGATAAAATTATGGACCAGCAGGGGCGGCACCCTGACATAACTGATTTCCGGATCATAAGAATATTCTGCCGAAATCATTCCGTCATAACGGATGGAAGCAACTCTGATATACCCTTCGATCAGTTTCTGTTCCTTTGAAAAAATCTCCAGCTCCTTTTCCGACCGGAAGATATGTCGGAAATACTCCGAAAGATACAGCACGATATCGCCGATCTCACTGCCGGCGCCTTTTTGCGTCAAAGTAAAAATCAGATTAAATGTATTCTGCAGAAAGTGGGGCCGGATCTGCAGCTGCAGGTTCTTCAGCTCCATCTTCTGAATTTCTATCTCTTTCTCATAGCTTTCCACTCTCAGTGCATCTAACACATCACACATCTGATTAAAGGATGCGTAGGTCTCGTTGAATTCCACTGACCCTCCGTTTTGTGTCAGGCGGTAAAATCGGTTGCCGTTCTGTATCTGTGCATGGGCTCTGCCAAGCCGTCTTAAGGGCTGAATCAGCAGTTTATACAGCGCAAAATATAATACGGGAATTAACAGAAGGTAAAGAAAGGAGAGATACCTGCTCGCCTTTTGATAATCTGACATCTTCCCGATCAGCTCCTGCCGGTTTAAGCAGACAGTCAGCCAGAGATCTTTGCTGCACGAATCGGCGCATACCCAGTCTTTGCCGCGGCTCTGGCGCGTATCACTGAAGCACACCTCATATTCGTCATAGCCCAGCGCGCTTTCCATGCTCTCTGTGATCGGATCCAGGCTGATCCACCCGCCGTAAGAGATCTCATTCAAATCGAGAATCAGAACATAATAGCTCCCTGAAGAAAAATTTATGATATGCCAGCCTCTGTATTCCGGGTCTTCGCAGTGCTCTTCAATAAAATCCGCGATTTCCGAGGCCGGATGGCCGGCCGCCATGGGATTATGGTAGGCGAGCATATCCTTCTTTTCCTTCATATAGAAATAATACCCTTCGCCGCCGCTGATCATATTGGCCAGATTGCTCATCGTGCCGTAAAGGCGGTATTTCGCGCTGTCGTACAAATAATCATCCGAAGGCTGCGATCTCATCCGAATACAGTCCCCGTCTTTGGTCAACAGATAGCTTAACAGGAACTGATGGTTCTCCATCCGTTTTTCCAGATCTTTCAGTTGTACATCGATCAGATTCTGTGCGGCGGCCCTGCCCTGTTCCACCACAATCCCGATCGCCTTATTGTTCTGAACGATGGCGATGACATTCAGCGGTAATACAAGCAGAATCATCACCAGAACGACCTTTGTCGAAACCGACCGCAATAATAAACTGCACTTCTTCATTATTTGCACCTATTCTTTCACACCGCCCAGCGTAATTCCTTTTACAAAATACCTCTGAAAAAACGGATACAGCACAACGATCGGCAGGATGCCGATCACGGCAATCGCCATGCGGACCGTAACCGACGGCAGCTGGTTCACTTTGATTCCGCTGGCGGAGAGCCTGGAGGCATTTTGGATCAGCACCTGAAGATTCTCATTGATATTATTCAGCAAAACCTGTATGGTATAATACTTTCCGCCTTCCCGTTCGGTCAGATAATACATGCCGTTCATCCAGTCATTCCAATAGGAGAGCGCACTCATCAGGCCGACAGTCGCCACAATCGGTTTGCTTAACGGAAAGATGATCCGGCGAAAAGTCATAAACTCAGATGCCCCGTCGATTCTTGCCGCCTCAGGCAGGCTGACCGGAATGCTGAACTGAAAGTAATTGCGAACCAGAATGACATTAAAGGCATTCATTAAAAGCCCGGGCACCAGTATGGCGAATATGGTGTTTTTAATATGATACAGTCTCACATAGGAATAATAGGTGGCCACAAGACCGCCGTTAAACAGCATGGTAAAGATCAGTAAAAAGCTCACGAACCTCATACCCGGTATTTCCTGATGTGAAATGCCATAAGCAAACAGTGTTGTGATCAGTATGCTGACGGCCGTTCCAAGAAATGTCACCAGCAATGTCATCATATATGCCCGCCCGATCTGTCCCCATTGAACGGCGATATACTGATACGCTTCCAGACTGAATTTACCGGGGAAATAGGAATAGCCGTTTTCGGCCGCCCACGCATTGTCCGTAAAAGATGAGACGATGAGCAAAATGAAGGGCAGGATTGCCAGCAATGCCGCCGCTGCGCAAAACACATGTGCCAGGATCTGCGTTGTATAAAATTCTTTTGATTTCATTCCGACTCCTTTTCCTGTCACCAGCCAAAGGCTGATGACCTGCGCACGCTTCAGCGTGCTTCCACTTCCTAAAATATAGCGCTTTCAGGGTTATATTTTTTAACCAGTTTGTTGACCGCGAGTATCAGAACAAACCCAACCACCGCCTGATAGACGCTGGCGGCGCTGCTCATTCCGTAATCGCTGTTTTTCATCAGCGCCTGATATACATAAACATCTATTGTCCTGGTCACTTCATATAATGCCCCGCTGTTTTTGGGTATCTGATAAAACAGCCCAAAATCCGAGCGGAAGATCTGCCCTGCACTCATAATCATCAACGTCAGGACCGTAGGTTTTAACAGCGGCAGTGTGATGGTTTTAATCTGTTTCCATTTGCCCGCGCCGTCCAGCCGCGCCGCCTCATAATAGTCCTGGCTGATCCCCACAATGCTGGAAAGGTATATGATCATCGTATACCCGATTCCCTTCCAGGTATTTACAAATATCAGAATAAACGGCCAATATCTCTTATCCTGATACCAGCTTACGGTCTCTTTTCCCATGCTTTTTAAAACGGAATTATTAATCAGGCCCGTTTCGGCGGACAGATATGCGTATACCAGATAGCTGATCACCACCCAGCTCATGAGAAACGGCAGCAGCACTGCCGTCTGATACAGCTTTGACGCTTTTTTGCTCCTGATCTCATTGATCATAATGGCAAGCGCTATGGAGAGGACCGTGCCGGCCGCAAAAAATGCGATATTATACAGTATTGTATTTCTCGTAATGATAAAAGCGTCCCGGGAACGGAACAGGAACTCAAAATTTTTAAGCCCGCACCAGCTGCTGCCCAATATGCCTTTTGAGAAATCGAGCTTTTTAAATGCGATCATGACCCCAAACATGGGGATATACTTATCGATGATTAAATAAAAAAGGCCCGGCAGGATCATCAGGTAGAACGGAAGCACGTGTTTTAATGATATCTTTTTATTCATAGTTCTCCTTTTAAACAGCGAGCCAGGGCTGGTTTGCATACCCGGCAGCCCTGGCTCTATTTCTCTTATTTCTGTGCAGCCGCCCACTCATCCAGCTGGCGCTGGTTTTCTGCAATCACTTCCTCAATACCGGCCGCCTTTAAAGCGCTGATAAATTCCGGCACCGCTTTCTTTGGATCCAGCGCTCCGCAGTTGATCATCTTATCATACTGCTCAATTACGGTGGACAGCGATGCGATCTCCGTTGAAACGCTGTCACGCACAAAGCTGTATCCCATCGCAGGAGAATACCGCTCCTTCGGCGTACCCCGATGGTAGTCTTCAATCAGTTTATTGGCGTTGACCGGCGTCGGTTCCACCGCGGCATAGTGATACTGATTTCCCCAGAGGCCGTAGGGGTTAAAATACGGCAGCTCCTCCATATTATCCGACAGGAAGCGTATCTGTGTTCCCTCATCCGTCTGTTCCACAATCTCATAACTCTGCCCTTCCAGGCCGTACTGGATAATCCAGTTGGCATCATCATTCGCGTATATGTAATTAAGCGCCTCCAGCGCCTTTTCCGGATGGGCGGAAGTGATCGGGATGCTCCAGAGACAGCTTAAACCGCCATTGTTTGCGTAGTAGCGTTCCATCACTTTCAGCTTTGTCAGCTCTTTGCCAACTGTAGAGGCATAGCTCACCTCCGACAGCGGATTTCCAAAATAAAACGTTCCCAGATAGTTGTCTTTTGCCACCAGTGTATCCGTAGTTTCCGTCGATACCGCTGCGTCCGGGGATATATAGCCGTTTTGAGCCCATCGGTACATGATTTCAGCATAATTTCTGTATTCGTCGGTTTCGTACAGATTGCAGAGTGTCAGATCATCAAAGTTCCTGTTCAGCACGAGGACGCCGGCTGCCGGAGTGCCTCCAACCGCATCGTATTCCATATACACTCCCAAGGGAGTGATTGTCTGGTCCACAGGCAGGCAGTAGAAATTATCGCCCTCCCCCGCTTTTATCACTTCAAATATTTTTTCCAGCTCTTCAAATGTATAAAATTTATCCGGATCAGTTTCTATCTGATACTTCTCCAGATATTCTGTTTTGATTAAATAGCACCAGGAACCTGAGCTTCCCCCGACAGGCGGTATGCCGTAGAGTTCACCGTTATAATACCCCATGCTAAGATCTGCTCCAAGGTCTTTGATATCTTTTCCGTACTCATCAATCAGATCGGTAAGCGGCAACACCAGATTGCTGCTGGCAAGCGGCGCAATCGGCGCAAAAGCCGACATGCACAGATCCAGCTGTTCCCCTCCGGATACCATCAGTGTCGCTTTTTGCTGCGCCTCCCCCAATCCTACCGGTTCAAAGGTGACATGCACCCCGATGTCTCTTTCCATCATCTCATTCAGGGCATCTTCCATATCCTGAAACCCTGCCCCAAGATTTCCGGACGTCGGGTACTGCCAGATAATTTCAACAATCTCCTCCTGGTCTTTACCGGTGCCCTCCGGCGCGTTTGTGCCCGCGTCCTGCAGGGACTCCGTTCCTTTTACGCTTTCTTCAGATGTACTCTGACATGCGGTAAACATCATGGCAAACGTCATCATCAGAATACATGCCCACAGTCGTCTTTTCATTTCGTATCCTCCTCTAATGTGGTGGTAGTCAAGTGACATACTTAATATATCATTTTCTTACCTGATCAAACATTCTCATATCTGACCGTCATATTCTGATTTCAAACTAATATTGTGTTAAATATCTGCGTGCTGCGTCTGCGCCCCAAAGCATCAATATTTATTTGAAAGCTGCGCTTCACATTCCTCACGGGTGATCTCGCCTGCATTACACTTGGCCATCAGAGCAACATCCGCATCCTTCAGCTTATAGAAGAACATCACCGCTACCCCCAGCAGCACGCCCACCAGCGGGATCAGCGCGTAGATGATCCACATAACATCCAAAGCCTGCTGTGGCTGGACGATGCCTGCCGCCGCAATGTCCTCAAAACTCTCCGCCTGAACGGGAATGTAGTTGGACAGTCCCAGAATGAACAGGCCCAGGGACGAGGAGACACTGGTGGTCAGCTTGGTGACAAAGGAGGAAATGGAGTTGCAGATGCCGGAGCAGTCCTTGCCGGTCTTGTAGCGGGTATATTCAATGGTATCCGGCAGGAAGAAGGTTTTGGCCACGTTGCTCATGTTGCCGAAAGGCGCCTGCAATACCAGCAGCGTGCAGCAAACAGAAAAAACAGGACCGACAAAGTACATACTTAGCTGAATGAAGCCGCCGATGAGGCCCGTCACCAGAAATACCTTGAGCTTGCCAAATTTGGAACACAGCTTTTTGGTCTGCATCTGGGCAATCAGCACAGGGATAATTGAGATGGTGATGGGAATTGCCAAAATCAGAGAACTGCCAAAATGATAGTAGGAAACCAGCAGGCCCACCGCACCGCCGGTAGCAAGGCAGGAGGTGATGACCGTGCCAAGCAGCAGAATCATCAGATACTTGTTGGTTTTTACGCAGTTCCACATATCCTTGAAGGTATACTTCTGATTCTCCTCCGGGTCCACATTGGCCAGCACCGTGTTGTGCTCCCTGACGCCTTTGGCAAGAGGCAGCATCAAAAAGAAGAAGATAACAGAAGAGACCAGCGCCACGCTCTTAATGGAAAAACCGATATACTCGCTGATGCTCACCGTCCAGACCATGCCCACCAGAATGGTGCCCATGCCGGAGAGAATGGCCTTCGTCTGAAGCAGGGAGTTACGTTCGTCCAGATTGTCCGTCAGAGTGACGATCATGGAATTCATGGGGACCTCCACCATGGTGTAGGTCAGATCATAGAGAAGATAAAACACCACAAACCATACGAGCTTTGCCTGATTGGACATTCCCATTGGCATACAGAAGAACAGGGCCGTAAAAACCGGGAAAAAGGCGAAGGTCAGCCGATACCAGGGCAGATATTTCCCCTCACCGGTGAATTTTTCAAAAGCCCGGACCTTCGTGATGTGAATGCGGTCCACCAGGAAGCCAAAAATCACATCGTCGAAGGCATCGATGATCTTCACCGCCAGCATGACACCGGCAATAGCGGTCAGATTGATGCCCTGGAAGATCAGGAAGGTGCTCATCAGTGCCGTGACGATATATCCCTCCAGCTGGCGGCCAAAGTCGCCAATAATGTAGTTGCGCCGTTCCTTTTTTGTTGTTTTCCAGCCATCTGGCTGGATCTTTTTTGCTTTTGCCATCGCTATTTCCTCTTTCTTCTTTACTTTGGCCTGCAAGATTCGCCCTCGCAGTCAAGTACAGCTTCCGGAACCGCAATATCAAAAAAGTCCGGGGTACTTTCTTCCCCATAAACCAGATTCCGCATTTTGGGGAAGCCGGGGAAATGCCAGTATTTTTCGGTTTTCGGCAGTTCCTCCCGCATCAGCCGGATCATGTGGCCGATGTATTCCGGTTCGATGGCCCCGCGGTCGTGAGCAGAATAGATTTTATGAATACGGTCTGTGGGCAGATGCAGGAGCATTTCTTCAAACTCCGAAAGGGGCGGGCAGCCCGTGATGCCGTACAGCACCCGGCGGGCAACGGTATCGCCGGAAAACAGGGTGCCGGTCTGCTCGTCCAGCAGCAGGATGCTGCCCATGGTGTGGCCCGGAATGTGAAACACCGTGAGCACCCGTCCGGCCAGGTCAATGGTATCGCCTTGCCGCAGCTGGTGAATGGTGAGCTTTCGCTTCAGCAGCTTCAGACCCGGATTCAGGCACAGGGGGAAATTCTCGTCGGCCTCGTGCATCCAGACCTGTGAAAAGTCCCGCAGATGGTAGATGTGGTCCGGGTGGCCGTGGCTTAGAACCACCATCAATGGCCTATCCGTAATGGTTTTGATGTAGTCCCTGATTCCCGGCTCATTGACAGCCAAGTCAAAGAGAAGGGCTTTCTCCCTGCCCACAATCAGATAGGAATTGGCCGTAGGCGGGCCAAATTCCATGCTGGTTCCCGATGCGACGCTGGATATGAGATACAAACCGTCCCCGATGGAGACATGAAAAAAACTGCTCATTATTTCTCTTCCTCCTTCCATGAAAAACATTCTGCCTCCCGAAGGGTCCGTCCTCTTTTATCCACCTGAACCGTACGGATCGCCTTCGGGGCGATGCCCCGCTCCACCCAAGCTATCAGAGCTGCCACGCCGTCCCGTTCGCTGATTCCGGGGCCGTGCCAACTGCAGCTTCCGTGGCCGTCGCCGGGAGTGATGTACAGGCGAAGGAACCGGGAAACGACATCCCGTCCCATTGCCGCTTCCACATTTCTGAAGTAGTGGAGCGTGCCGTCCACAGGAATCAGGGGGTCATCCGTGCCATGGTCGATCATCAGCTTGCCTCCGGCATTTGCAAATGCGGATAAATCCGCCTTGTCTGCATCGGCAGCGGAAAATTTCTCAATGCTGGCAAGATGCAGGCGTCTGTATTCCGCCAGTGTCACATCCGCAAACCGCTGCCTGGGGTTTTCGGTGACCCAGCGCAGGTAATATTCACTGAGGAAGAAGGGCTTCGGCTTTTTCCGAAACAGGGTGTAATAGAACGCCCCCACCGGGATGCCCACATTCCAGCACAGCACCCCCGGGCGGTGCCCAAACCACAGCTGCCTTCCGTTTTCGTCACGGGGTCCCTCCCAGATTTCCTTCATCACGGCGGCGTCTTCCTTTGTGATGGGACCATCTTTTGTGGGCATTCCCACGCATTGGAGGGGGGCTATTTTGACCGCTGACGTCTGCTGATAGTAAGCCCGTTCACCACCTGCCTTGTCCCATGCGGCCTGCATAAAGCATCTCATCTTTCTCGGCGGAATTACATGGTTTGCGCTGTTCATTACCGCTACCTGCCAAAGGCCCAGGGGCAGGAACCGGCTCCAGTAGATAGCTGGGCAGGAGGCCCACACGCCGTTATAGTCTTCCGGGTGCTCCTGCACTTCCACCATGGCCTGACGTCCGCCGCCGGAGCCTCCGTGAAAATAGGCATACCGCACGGGCCGCTTATGCAGCAGCTCCGCCACGGCCTTGCCAGCCAGCGTCATAAAATGGGTGGAGGCAGAGCGCCAGTTCTCTATCCGTTCCCAATCTGCCCTGTGGGTGTCCCTGTCCAGCGCCCATTCATTCTCCGGGTTTCCCGCATCGGTGGTGGCGGCGGTAAAGCCGTTACGAACCGCAAAAGCCACGGTCATGCCCCGAGAGGTGTTATTGGGCCTTGTGATGTATTTTTCTCCGCCATCCGCCGTTCCACCGCCGCCCGTGCCGAAAAAACGGTCATTCCAGGCAAGGGGCGACCAAATCGTGACGGTTTCGGTATGTCGTCCGGTGCAGTGCTTAAGCTGAACAGAAACATAGGGCGGCAGATTTTTAATTCTGGTCAATCCCCGGCGGTATATACCGGAGCGGTTGATTTCCGCCCCGGTTACCGAAATACCTTCTCCGGGAAACCGCTTCTTCAGCCCGGATGCCAAATAAGCGGCATTGGCCCGACCGCAGATTCCGCCAGTCTCTGTCAAATCGCTGGTATCGTAAAAAATAATGTTATCCCGTTCCAACATCAATCCTATCCTCCCAAAAACGCCGCGCCCCGGGACCGTCCGGGATACGCTACATGATACAGACCGCAGGCACCTCCTGTTTGCATTCTGAAAGAAATCGCCGCCGGAGATCATACAAAAAGCGTGTTGACATTCGTTTATCATAGTGTTACACTTGTTTCAGAAACAAGTGTAACACTATGTTGTGGCTTTTTCAAGCGGAGAAACAGGAAGTTTTGCATAGTGAAACAAAAGAGCCGATGTGTAACAGAACCGGAAGGGAGAACGAGATGGCAACCAAAAACGAAGCGCATGATATGGTGATCGAAAGCCTCACCCAGGGGCTTTTGCAGCTGATGACCCAAAAGCCCCTGGCACAGATCAATGTTTCCGAGCTGTGCGACCGGGCGGGGGTCAGCCGGGTGTCCTTTTACCGGAATTTCAAATCCATGCAGGATATCCTGATTCAGTATTTGACTGCCTGTACCGACGAGTGGTATCAGACCTTTTCCCAGAAGCCGGACGAGGAGTTCTTAAGCTGCTTCTGTGTGGAGCTTCTGGAACAATACCGCAGGCACGCAGATTTAATCCGGCTGCTATATAACAACGATGCAGCCCATCTGTTGAAGGAACACATTTTTGCCTGCTGCAAACTGGACGAATTCACAGCGCCAGAGGAAGCCTATCCCCGGGCGGTGCTGGCGGGGGCGGTCTATGGCCTGGTGGACGAATGGATACATCTGGGCATGGGACAGCTTCCCGAGCATTTTAGCCTGCGCCGGATTGTCTCCGCCGTATCCTACCAGAGAGAGGAGCCGAAAAAATGAAGCAGAAGCCGATTGTACTGAACCGGGACCGGGACGTCACCCTGACGCCTTACTTGACGAGTACGGACAAAACCACAGCCATTCTCATCTGCCCCGGCGGCGGGTATCAGAACTGCGATGAATCAGAGGGGAAGCCTGTGGCCGAAGCGTTTAATGCGCTGGGGTATCACGCATTTATTCTCCGTTATTCCGTGGGAAAGCACCATACCTGGCCCAATCCCCTGGAAGATTTTGACGGGGCCATGGACTATCTGACGAACCATGCCGCCGAATATAAAATCGATCCGGCGCATATCCTTGCCGCCGGTTTTTCCGCCGGGGGCCATGTAGTCACCGCCGCTGCCTCGGCAGCAAAGCACAAGCCCTTTGCGGTGATTGTATGCTATGGACTGGTATCAAGGGAAACTCTGGCCTACTGCGCCCCTGATGCTCCGGATTCCAGCGAGCTGGTGAATCTGGACACCTGCCCCATGTTTCTGGCGTCCTCCCGCACGGACTGGATTGTGTCCATTGAGAATACCACCAAGTTAATGGATGCTCTGCAAAAAAACTACATCGACTATGAAGCCCATATTTACGGCTACGCCCTCCACGGCTTTTCCGTAGGGGCCGGCTCCGGGGCAGTGGGACCGCTGTTCTGCTCCCGAGTAGGAAACTGGGTGAAGGACAGCATGGAGTGGGCGGATGAGCTGATTTCCGGCCGTTATCGCTCCGTCCGGGAATGCGCCGCCTATAACGACGCCTACGGCAGCGTGCTTTCCACGCGGAATTCCTGTAAACTCATAAACAGCATCCCGGGAGCGCTTAAGGTTCTGAAATTCAAATTTCCTGTCCAGTATCTGCTCTATCAGGGTGCACAGAAAAAAATCGGCACCTTCATGGACACAGTTACCCTGCGCAATCTGTTTGACCTGTGCAAAATCAGCGAAAAGACCATCGCAAAAATGGACGAGGCCCTTTCCGTCTTTACGATTGAAAGGTGTGAAAAATATTTCAGCCCTTCACAGCCCCCATCGTAATCCCCTTGGCAAAGTATTTCTGGAAAAACGGATACATACATATAATCGGCAGTATCGCAATTACCGCGATCGCCAGACGCATGGTGGCCGTAGGCAGCGCGTTGACATCCACGCCCTGCAGCTGCGATGCGTTATTACTCATAAACATCACATTGTTATTCATCTCGTTCAACAGCTGCTGCATGCTGTACAGCTTGTTGTCCGTGATATAGTACAGGCCGTTATTCCAGTCATTCCAATAAGTCACAGCCTCCATCAGCCCTACTGTCGCCAGAATCGGGGTGGACAGAGGCATCACCAGTCTGAAAAATATGTAAAACGGGCCGGCCCCGTCGATCTCCATGGCTTCAGATAATTCCGGCGGTATACTCTGCTGAAAGTAATTGCGCACCAATACCACCGTAAAGCCGTTTAACAGCAGATTCGGCACAATCAGTCCCCAGATTGTGTTCTTTAGATGCAGATAATTATTATAGATCATATACTGCGGCACAATGCCTCCGGAAAACAGCATGGTGAAGAGAATCAATCCGAAAATTACCCTGCGCCCAGGCAGATCCTTCTGGCTTAGACCGTAAGAAAGCAGCGATACGATCAGGATGGAACTTACGGTTCCCACCGCAGTAACCGTAAGCGTAACCAGATACGCCCGTCCGATCTGATTCCACTGCTGCAGGATATATTGATAGGCGTCCAGGCTGAAAACTTTGGGGATAAAGCGGTAGCCCTCCGCCACAGCATAATTTGAATCTGAAAAAGATGCCGCAATCAGCAGCCAAAACGGGACCAGCGCCAGAACTGACAAAAAAATCATCACGATATGTGCCAGCAGCTGCATCCTTTTTTCCTGTTTTGATAATATTCCTCCCATAAAAACCTCCACTTCAGTACAGCGATACACCTGTCTGACACTTAAAATATTGCATCTTCTCTGCTGATCTTACGGATCAGCGCATTGGCTGCCACCACCAGAACACATCCCACAATGGCCTGTATAAATCCTGCTGCCGCAGACATTCCCGGATTATTCTGATTCATCAGCGCATTATAAACATAGGTATCGATTGTCTGTGTCACAGGATACAGAATCCCGGAGTTTTTCGGTACCTGATAGAACAGTCCGAAATCGGAATAGAACATCTTGCTGACACTTAGAATAAACATTGTGATAACCGTCGGCTTCAGGCTGGGCAGCGTAATGCACCGAATCTGCTGCCATCTGCTGGCTCCGTCCACCCTGGCCGCTTCATAAAAATCATTGCTGATTCCAACGATCGCAGCCAGATAAATGATCATGCTGAACCCGATGCCTTTCCACTGGTTTACGAACACCAGGATAAACGGCCAGTAAGCCTTCTCCTGATAAAAAGAAATCGGTTTCAGGCCCAGAGCCGGCAGAACCGCCTTATTGATATATCCCGTTTCGCCGCTAAGGAACGCATAGACTAAATAACTGACCACTACCATGGACATCAGATAGGGCAGCAGTATAATGGTCTGATAAAACCGGGACGCGATTTTCGAACGGACCTCATTTAGCAGAATCGCAACCGTAATAGCCAGGGTCGTACCCAGGATAATAAATACCAGATTATACAGTATGGTATTGCGGATCATGGTTCCCAGCTGTCCGGACGCAAACAGGAATTCAAAGTTATCAAAGCCGCACCAGGGACTTTTAAAAAGCCCCAGTTTATAGTTTACCTTTCGGAAGGCCACCGTAATGCCTGCCATCGGCAGATAATTATTGATCAGAAAATACAGCAGCCCCGGAGTCATCATAAGATAGAACGGCACCATCCGTTTCCATCTGATTTTCTTTTTATATGGTACCGGATCAGTTTTACCGGTCTTTGTATGTGTCATTGCATTCATTTCCTCCGTTTTTAGTTTCTGATGGCAGAAAAAACGGGAAGGCATAAGCTGCCTGCATATGCCTTCCCGTCTGCTCTATCCAGCTGCTTACTGTTTCGCACGCCATTCATCAAATTGCTGCTGTTTATCCGCAATCACCTCGTCCACGCCTGCGGCCTTCAGCGCATCGATAAACTCCGGATAATAGGTATCCAGATCCACACTGCCGGACTCCAGGGAAGGCAAGTACTGCGCTACCACAGCCTGAATCGCTGTAATCCTGGTAGACTGACTTTCCGGATTATAAACAAATCCTACGCCCTGCGTGGGGTTTGCCATCGCTTCCGCCGTATAAGCATCGTTCTTGTCCTGGGTCCATGCTTCATTCCAGATAAAGCTCTTTCTGAAATCACCGTATAAACCCAGGGTATTATAGTATCCGCTGGTACCGGCATCTACGCCCTCCGGGAAACCGATCAGATTAATCGACTCATCCACTACAACGTAATGTTTTCCTTCAATTCCCCACTGAATCAGATTCGCCAGATCGGAATCCGCATACATCAGGTTAAGGAAACGCATAGCGGCCTCCGGCTCCTTGCTGGTGATGGGAATCACCCATCCTCCGGCTCCCTGAGCACCCAGATAGATTTCCGTCAGCCGCAGCTGATCCAGATCCTCATAGATTTTTTGTACCGGAGCGCTGGCCATAAAATACCCTGCTGTAACGCCGGAATTGAGCAGCGAAACATTTGTGGCATCGGTTGTGGTTGCATCCGGATAAATATAGCCGGCTTCATACCATTTTCTTAAGTACTGCAGATATTCTTTGTATTCCTCGGTCTCAAACAGATTTACCACTTGTGTGCTGTCCGTTCCCATAAGTACGCCTGTAAATGCCTTTGCTCCCAGCGGATCGTAGATGCCGTTGGCATAGTTGAATTCCGATGTTGTCCTGTTAGCGGAAACAAGACCGCAGGGATACAGATCCGGATGCAGCTCTTTCATTTTGGCAAACAGATCCGTGAGCTCATCCAGAGTATATATCTTTTTCGGATCATGCGTTATGCCGGCCTCTTTCACATACTCTGACCGGATCAGATAGCTTCCGCCCATGCCGAAGACATTTGGAACCTGGCTCACCGCCCAGGTCTCGCCGTCAATCATGTTATTTGTGGTAATCTGGAAGCCTTCCTGTGTCAGCTGCTGTATATCCGGCGCATTTTCAGCAATCAGGCTGTCTAACGGTTCTATCAGGCCCTGGCTCACATAGGTATTCAGATCCTGCAGAAGCGGAAACATCAGATCCACCGTTTCGCCGGTAGCTATCCAGGTAGGAAACTGTGAAAAGGCATCGTATGCGGAAATCGCTTTAAATTCTACCTCCACTCCGATTTTCTTTGCGGTGATTTCATTGACCGCATCCTGTACCGCCTGAAGATCCGCAGGCGTATTTCCTAACGTCAAATAAGTCATTATGACATGATCCACTTCACCGGTCCATTCCCCCTGTGTCGTTTCTTCCGGCGCCGCTGTCGTCTTCTCCCCGTCTGTACCAGCTTGAGTAGTTACTCCCTGCGCGGTTGACTCCTGCGCATCCGGCCCGCCGGCGCTTGTGCAGCCTGCCAGGGATCCGATCAGCATGGCCAATGCCGCAAACACTGCAATTTTTTTCTTCATACTATCCTCTCCTTTTGATAATATTTGATACCCCATCGGATATGGCTATATTATCCCATGCAGGCCTTGGATTGTATGGCATCGATTCCGGCAAAAAATAGTACAAATCCAACATCCGCTCACGCATCATCAACGCTTAGATATTATTCCTTGCATCCAGCTGATACTCCCTCGGTGTTTTCCCATAAAACTTTTTGAAGAGCTTTATAAAATATGAATAATTCCCATACCCCACCTTATCCGACACCATAGTGACCGACAGCTTGCTCTCTCTTAATAATTCCCCTGCCAGCATCATGCGCTGCTGCAGAACATAATCGGTGACCGTCTGATCAAACTGCTTTTTAAAGAGCCTGGTCAGATGGCCCGGGCTCACATGAACCATTTTCGCCAGAGTTTCCACACTGATATTATCCGCGATATGGCTTCTGATATAGGTTACGGCCCGATCCGTCACATCCTCCGGTATCTCCTCCGGTTTAACCGCATCACTCATCTGCTTCATATATACCTTCCCATACTGTTCCAGCAAATTCTGGCTGTGCTCCTTACGGACCACATCCATCGCTCTCTTGAGCACCTCTGTCAGCGTTTCGTAAGGGATCGGTTTCAGCACGTAATCCAGGCATTTTAATCCGACCGCGCGTCTGGCCAGATCAAATTCATCATGGCAGCTTAATATGATGCATTCCGTTTCCGGGTAATGCTCATTCACCCATTCGATCAGATCCAGCTCGCTCTGATCCGTCATCTCAATATCGGAAAGCAGGATATCTATCCGCCAGTTCTGAAAAACCTCCACGGCCTGGCTGTAATTCTTCGCGGTGAGCACCTCCTCAAACTGAAGCAGTTCCCACCGAATCCCGCTCAATAATCCCTGTAGTATCTGTACCTCGTCATCCACAATTAATAAATTCAAATCAGCGCCCCTCCTTTATTGTATACGGTATCTCGATCCAGACCTGTGTCCCCTCACCGGCCGTACTGGTCAGCTTCAAAACTGCATTCTGCCCGAAAAATGCCTCCAGACGGCGGCGGCAGTTCCAAACCCCGATATGCTTCATACCGTTTTTATCCGTATACAGCTCTCCGCTGTTTAAAGCATCCAAAACAACGGGATCCATCCCTTTTCCGGTATCGCTGACAGAAATCAGCAGCCGTTCCCCTTCTCTGCGTATATTGATCAGCACTTCTATCACGCCGTCCGGGATCCTGGCATATTTCATCGCATTTTCCACGAAGTTCTGTACAAGGAGCGGAGGAATCAATGCGGACTCCACCCCTTTTTCCATCTTATAGACACAGGAGAATTCATCCGGAAAACGAATTTTCTGAATTTCTATATAACTTTCCACAAATTGCATTTCGGACTTCAGCGGCACCAGCGTATTGGTCTCCCGCAGGCAGTAGCGGAAATAATCCACCAGATTCATGGAATATTTCTGGATAATCTGATACTGCTGTGTTTCCGCCAGACTGTAGATCATGGTCAGTGAATTGAGCAGCATATGGGGATTTACCTGCAGTTTCAGATTATCCAGCCTGGTCTGATAGAGCTGTATCTCTGTCTCATGGGATTTGAGTATATCATCCGCCATCTTATTGAACTCCGCGTATATATATTCAAAATCGCTGGTATCCGCAGCATCCTCAATCCTGTAAAACCATTCCTGCCGGTCCAGTTCACCCATGCCTTTCTGAAGTATTTTTAACGGACGGACCACCTGTCTGCGGATCACAAACCACAGCAGAAACAGCATCAGAATGCTGATATAGGACAGTGCCTGCAAAAGGCGGTATGCCACCGGCACATAGCTTCGAAGCTCTTCGTTGATCAAATACACATCCATCCCATAGGAATCCGCCCCGAAATGAAAGGATACGGCATCTTCCACCCCCTTAAGGCGCGCCTCTGCTTCTTTGTCCGTCAACGGAAGGACCTGTCCGGCCGCATCCATCAATATAAATACTGTTCCGTCCGCAATCAGCAGCTGATTTCCTTCCATCACTTCCGATTCGATCCACAGCTGCATCTCTTCGATCAGATCGATCCCGAATCCGATCGCATAATTCATATAAGAATGACTTTTAAAATAATAGAACCGTCCGTCAAACTCCTCTATGTGCCAGGTGCCCGCATTGCTTTGCTGTCCTTCACCGCTTTTAGCCAAATCATTTTTCAGGCGGCTCAGCTGTTCCAGTGTATATAAATTCTTGGTACCCTTTACATACATCCGGCCATCCCCCATTTTTTCCTCCAAACTGATAAATCCGTTGATTCCATACATATTGAGTGCATAACCGAGTTCCTGCACAATGTTCACGCTGGTGACCGGACTGAAGTAGCGGGCAACCGTGATATCTTCCAGATACTCACCGATAAAATCCATATACCAGTCATCCAGTTTACCAAACAGAGCCATCTCGCGGTTCATAAATACATCAAACTCCTTTTCATAGGAGGTGAGCACCCGCTCCCTGGACTCCTCCACAGCGATGCTGCTAAGCCGTATCGCCAGTATGTTGATCGGAATCACGGTAATACAGATGATTGTAATCAGCCTGCGGTCCAATCTGCGTATGAATTTCCATCTACATTTATTCATTACTGATCTCCCCCTATACTTTATGTCAGCTTCTGCCCGTAACAGCAAATGGATCTGTCCGCGCTTATCACTTCATCCCATCAAATATTCTATCAAATATTTATGTCATTTGCTAATACAAACATATTCCATGTATAACATGGTACTATTATTTCTACGCTATTTGTTTTAATATCTTGTGAATTGTTTCATTATTTTGCGGTTTACTTTAAATCCACACGAAGAAAAGCGGTTTCCACAGGGTGTGAGAACCGCTTTCCGGATATGGAGATCAGCAACTGTCTTAGTGAGTGAAAACTGCTATTATTACTGAGATGTTAAATACCTTTCACAGTATTCGTAAGAGGTATTCCAGAAATTATCTACCGCAGCGCTGTCAAACTCACAGGTGTGGTTGGATTTTTCCAGAGTATAAAAAACATGTTCAATACCGTTTGCCGATAGCTTTTCATCAAGCCGGACACCATGCTGATAGCCGACAATAATATCTTCTGCCGCATAGGCCATTACAGTAGGTACAGTATTTGTATTTACATAGGTGATAGGCGAAATATAGTCCAACGCGGTTTCCTTTTCTCCGGATGTCATAGATCCATAATTCGGTATCAATTTTTTTGCGAAGCTATCAACAATAAGCTGATTCTGGAAAATCCCCGGCGCAAAAGCGCCGGCGTCAAAATCTGCAGGCCCCACCTCCTCAAATACGAGTTTCACCGGAATTGCAGCGGCATCCGGTCTGGAATATGCGTACAGTAATGCCAGATGCCCGCCTGCAGAATATCCGGACGTTGCCATTTTATCAATAGTATATCCCAATTCCGAAGTCTTTTCATAAATAGCATTGATACAGTTTTGGATGTCGTCCATAATATCTTCCATGCTGTTGGCAGCATTCTGCTCCGCTTCAAACAATCTATAATCAACGGTAGCCGTAATGTACCCCTTTCTTGCCATACGCGCACAGCCATAATCAAAATCTTCCTTTGATCCGCTTGTCCAACTGCCGCCGTGCATAAATAAGATCAGAGAAACCGGTTTTTCTTTTGATACGGATGTCGGGATAAACAGATTATACTGATTCCGCGTATTCCTCGAAGGATCATATACCTGATCCCTGTATATTACAGCTTCTTCAGAAGTCAGTTCCGGTTCTAACATTCTTGCATTATGATAAAACGCATTTGCCCAGGCGAGCAATCCCGAACTCGCACTGTCCGGCGAACCTGAAAGCGCTTCCAAACCATTAAACCACTGCCATTTTCCGGCCTGTATGCTTTCATCGAATACCCAGTAATATGTGGAAGGAGCTAAAAGTCTAAGCTCCGTGTTCCCGGAATCGAACCCAAATACGATTCTGGAATACTGGGTGGTATCTTTAGAAAAATCCGGACCGTAAATGGAGACATTCACTTTTACACCGTCATTATATTTTATTTCAGTCTCATGCTCCATCGTCCATTTTTCATTCCACAGCCTTACCGAAGATCTCGCTACACGTACGGCGGTCCCCATGGGGAAGTGAAATTCCCCATTGCTGATTTCCACTGAACCTGTATGGCATGCAATCAGTGGGGTATATCCAAATCCGGCATCCTCCTCCGGCCCGACTATCTCCTGATATATAAGATATTCCTTTCTGAAGAACCGTCCCCCCTTTTCCACAATTATTTTTCCCTTTATGTCAATATTTCCTCTGGCTTCAACAGAGGCTCCTTCCTTCACAGTCAGGACAATGCCTTCCGGAACTGTAAGTGTCGCGCCGTCCTTAACCGTTAGTTTTCCGCTTACCACAATATTGTCACCTAGAATCGTGTTCTGACTAATAACCGTATCATCAGAATATTCTTCAGCTGCAGAAACAGACATACCCGACATCATAAAGCCTAAAACCACCACCACAAAAAGTACAAAAAACTTCTTTTTCATCGCAATACGTTCCTCCTAAGTTATTTCTGATATACGTTCTTCACCCAGTACAAAAGTTACCGTTCCATATATTCCCATCTTACTATACTTTTTATTTTACAGTTTTTACTATTTTGTGATCTCTTGCATTATTTTGCGATTGTTTTTAAGAAAAAAGAAGCCCGCTTGCAGGATTCTCCGTCTGTGGAGGGTCGCTTTAGCGACATAATTCCGTTCCTGCCCGCAGGGCTCTTTATTCCTGATACTGCTCAAAAGTAAAATCTGCAAAATGATTTTGCTTCCGGTATTCCTTTGGTGACTCTCCCTTCCTTTTTTTGAAACAGCGGCTGAAATAGCTGACGGAACTGAATCCAAGGTATACCGAAATCTCACATATAGAGCAATCTGCATATTTCAGCATATTACATGCCGCATCAATCTTTTCGTTCAGAATATATTCCGTAATTGTTATTCCTTCATACTCCTTAAACAGGTGGCATAAATGTGCCGGTGATATGTTGGCAAAGGAAGCCACTTCAGATAATGAAATCTTCTTTGTTCTGTGCGAGATGATGTATTTTCTGCATAAATTCACAACCGGATTGACATATTCCTTTCCCTTTCGCTCATTCACCTGAGTAGCAAAATAATGGGCGGCTTCAAAGTACAGTTCGCGGAACTTACTGATATCTTTTGTTACGGATATCCTTTTTAAATAAGCGTCATTAATTAAAAAACTCTCTCCTGACGTAAGCCCCCCTTCTATCGCTGCCCTGGCCATAAGCGATACGGATACCACGCACATATACTCCCAGTTTCTCTTTACATCTTTTAACACTACCGGAAACCGCATTCTATGTTCCTGTTCAAAATACAGATTCAGACCGTTCACATCACCGTTTCTGATATAATCAAGCAGTATCCTTTCCTCCGAATACACATGGTTCTCCTGTGAATATCCCCATTGGCGCATTCCTTCTTCCGCTATACATGTTTCTATTGCAGTCCCATCTGTTTTTTTATTCATCTTTTCTATCGCCGCCATATAGATTTTATTTCAACACAGTTTATTTCTCCATTCACATCTGATTAATATTCTACTTTACGTTCAGAGCTAATTCAAGGAATTTTATATAAAAATCCGTACATAGAAATATGATCCTGATAAAGAAACTGATAAAAGCATTTCATTTCTCTCTGGCATTATTTATAAGGTAGCGGATCGTGAACAACGGGATTATTGAATTAAACCGATGTCAGATCTCCCATACCGTGGCACTGGAGGAATTTGCAATTCATTGTCAATAACATAATTTTCTATTAACTCCGAAGTTTTAATATTATAAATATCTATTCCCTTGTTTACAATATATATCTTATCATCTTTTATCTGAAAACCCGAATCACCAATGCCAAGAGACCTATATTGATATAATATTTTCAAAACAGCTTCAGATATTGAAAAACTACATAAAACCGACATTTTTTGTTCTACTGTATACTGTCTGCCATTTCCATCATCTCTTCATCCATCCGAATCTGAAAGGTATCACCTCCTTCGTCAAGGACTGGTAGGCTTCCGCCACTTTTGTACTACGGCTATTTTTTTGCACAAAAAAAAGCCGCTTGTCTGATGAAAGACAAACGGCTCGTGCTGATCGCCGGTGATCTCTTTCACCAGTTTTGCAACACAACCTTATACTTGTTTTATTGTTTTTTAGATAAGCAAAAGACCTATAAGATTTTGTCTATAGGTCTTTTAAGCTCCCCGAGTAGGACTCGAACCTACGACAGCGCGGTTAACAGCCGCGTGCTCTACCGACTGAGCTATCGAGGATTATATATAGTTTTATCGGTGTGCGAGCGTTACACTGGCCTACCGACTGAGCTATCGAGGAATGGCGTTTTCTCTTTCTTATTATACCCTCAAAACTACACATTATCAACATCTTTTTTACATCTTTCTTCCAAGTTCTCTACCAGATCTTCCAGTATCCGTTTCCGGATCTTTTGGTCAAGC
>NZ_QUEE01000011.1 GCF_003477885.1 Lachnotalea sp. AF33-28 | reverse complement strand
GACCGCCGATAAAAAATCAAAAAAATTTACACACTTTACTTGACAAACCCTTAAAGCGGGAGTTTTACTTATACTGCAATTCTATAGATCGCTGTCGCGTTTCTTAATCGGGATTCGGATCAAAAATCTGGTTCCTATATTCACTTCACTTTCCATTTCAATGGTTCCGTTATAGAAATTCACGATGTGTTTCACGATGGAAAGTCCCAGCCCGGTGCCTCCTACCTTCTTGCTGCGCCCTTTATCCACGCGGTAGAACCGCTCAAAGACGCGCTGCCTGGACCCTTCGGGTATACCAACCCCGGAATCTCTGACCTCCAAAAGCATATCCCCGTCCTCTGCCGTGATCCGTACATGGACCGTTCCGCCCTCTTTGTTGTATTTGATGGCGTTGCTTAACAGATTGCTGATCAGCTCCTTCATATGCTGATGGCTGGCCCAAACCGTGATCGGGCGGCAGTCCGTCATCACCGCCACCTGATTTTCAACAGCCAGAGGCGCAAAGGTCTTTACCGCATCTTCCAGAATAAGCGCCATCCTCACCTCATTCATCGTGACCTCTGCTTCTTTGGTCTCCAACCTGGAAATCATCAGGATATCATTGATCAGATTGGTCATATTATCCGTTTCTTTGGTGATGCGGCGCAGGAAATCGGCTTTCACCGTCTCATCGGTAATCAGCCCGCTCCCCAAAAGTTCCGTATAACCTTTGATGGAAGTGATGGGCGTTTTCAGTTCATGGCTGGCATTGCTGAAAAACTCCTGTCTCACCTGCTTTTCAAATTCAAGCTTGCGTATGTAGCTTTTTACGCTGCGGGACATCTGTTCCGTAGTTTTTGCGATTACATTCAGCTCTTCATAGCCATACTGTTCAAAATGAAAATCCGGCGCATCCTGCTGTATCTTATCCATTTCACCGGCAATCTCTCCTAAAGGCTTTGTGACAGATTTCGCAAACCGGTCGGCTATGATCAGGGAAATCAGAAGCGTTACGCCGACAGCCAGCAGCAGGGCCGGCAAAAGCACGACGATATACTCTGAGATTCCTTTAAAAGGGATTGCCAGCCGTATCACATACCCGCCGTTGGAGGACATGGCCGCAGCATAGAGCATGGATGTACCCAGCGTTTCAGAATATCTCATGCTGCAGCCCACGCCTTTCTCCAGCGCGTCCCTTATCTCCTCCCGGGCCAGATGGTTGTCCATGACTGCGGTATCGTCCACATCCGTGTCCACGCAGACCTCCCCGCCGGTTGTCAGTATTGTAAGCCTGCGGCTGTCGCCGCTCAAAAGACCCTTCTCCAAACCGGCCGCCTGTGCCTGGGACAGGGCATCCATACGTGAAAACTGCTCCTTTAAATCGCCGTCATAATCCAGCATTGCATCCACCATCTGCAGGGAATACAGCAGATCCTTCCTGGTATTGTCCAGCAGAATATTCCCCGCGATCAGATAAAAGATAACCGTGCACAGCCCCAGCGCCAGCAGGATTACCAGCACAAATTTACGGTAAATTGCTTTTTTCATGCTCATCCCTCATTCTCCGGGCTCGCTGTAACGCGGAAACGGTATCCTACGCCCCTGATTGTTTTTATATAGTCTCCGCCCTCCTCGCCCAGCTTCTGACGCAGGGTGCGGATGTGCATATCCAGAGTCCGGGATTCACCGTCATATTCATATCCCCATATGTTGTTCAAAAGCTCTTCCCTGGACACCACCCTGGCCTGGTTTTCCAGAAGATAAAGGAGCAGCTCATACTCCTTGTAGGTCAGCTCCAGCAGCCGTTCCCTGAACCATGCCTCTCTTGTCTTGGGGCTCATCTTGAGCTGTCCTGCCGCCAGCACATCCTTTGCAGCCTCCTTAGGGGCTCTCTTGCGCAGCTGCAGGCGGATCCTGGCTGCCAGTTCCAGCACGCCGAAGGGCTTGGTCATATAATCGTCCGCGCCGCCGTCCAGACCGATCACCTTATCCAGTTCCTTATCCTTGGCGGTAAGCACGATAATCGGCATTTCACGGATATCCGGATTTCTGCGTATGATCCGGATCGCAGCCAGGCCGTCCATGCCCGGAAGCATCAGATCAAACACTCCAAGATCCGGCTTGTCCGCACCGATTTTCTGAAGAGCATCCTCTGCAGTCTCAAAGGCTTTTACCTGATAGCCAAACCCTTCCAGCGCAATCTTTATAAGGTCACGGATATTGTCATCGTCTTCAATTACATAAATCAGCTCCATCATGATCCCTCCTGCCGCTACAGCTCGTTTTTCACATATCCGGCCACATTGTTCGCATGGTCGCAGATCCTCTCCAGATTGCTGATCACATCCAGAAAGATCACGCCGGTCTGCGGTGTACACTGTCCGAGGCTTAATCGCTCGATATGCTTCTCCCTTAAATCTTCCTCGCAGTTATCCACCTCGTCTTCCAGCTTCAGCACCCTTCGTATATCTGCAGGATCACTGTTTCTCCTGGCATCCAGCGCGGCCTTCACCGCGTTTATAACATTGTCTCCGATCAGCCTTAGATCCCTGCATGCATCTTCTGAAAACTCAATGGATTTTGATATCTTCTGCTCTGTCAGCTCGGCGATATTTTCCGAATGGTCCCCCATTCTCTCCAGATCGCTGATCGTATATAGCAGATCTTTCACTGTCAGCGCCTGATTCTCCGTCAGGTTCATACTATTGATCTGTATCAGATACTCTGTGAGCAGGCCCTCCAGCTCATTGATCGTCTCTTCGGTTTCATAGATTTTACCGAGACTTTCCTTCCTGTTACCAATCACGGCATCTATGGCGAGTCTGGCATTTTCCAGCGCAATCTCCCCCATATACAGCACTTCGTGGATCGCAGCTTCAATAGCGAAGGACGGCGATCTGGTGATCTGAGAATCCAGATGATTCTTCACACGTTCGGCGATCCCTTCCGGCTGCTTAAGGTTCTCTTCCTTAATAAGCCGCTCCGAAAGCTTAACCAGATATCCGGCAAAAGGAAACAGAAGAATTGTGTTTGTTACATTAAAAACCGTATGGAAAACCGATATCTGTATACTGTTGATTTCCCCGGCGCCCCAGGCAGGGTAAAACTGAAATACGGCAAACATGAGCACCCCAAAAATGCCTGCACCAAAAACATTAAACAATAGATGGATCACCGCCGCCCGCTTGGCAGTCTTATGAGCGCCGGCGCTGGCAAGAAGCGCGGTCACACAGGTACCGATATTCTGCCCCAGCGTGATGAATACGGCGCTGTTCCAGGTGACCACGCCGTTCATGGCCAGTGTCTGCAGAATTCCCACCGATGCCGATGAACTCTGGATCACCGCGGTCACGAGCGCTCCTGCCAGCACGCCAAAGAACGGATTTCTACCAAGTATGCGGAAGGCGTCGGCGAATACCGGAGCATCCCTATACGGTTTAATTGCGCCGGACATAAAGCTCAAGCCGATAAACAGAACGCCGAATCCCAGAAGAATCTCTCCGAGATCCTTCTTTTTCTCCGATTTCATAAATATAAACAGCAGCGCTCCGATACCGATGATAAGCGGCGCAAAAAATTCAGGCTTCATCACCTCGCCCCACTCGCTCATGGACACGATCCAGCTGGTAATCGTGGTTCCGATATTCGCGCCCATGATCACGCCCACCGCCTGGGTCAGGTTTATGATGCCGGCGTTGACAAATCCAACAATCATGACCGTTGTGGCTGAGCTGCTCTGTATAATTGCCGTAATCAGAGCTCCCATAAGCACCGCCAGCAGGCGGTTATTGGTCAGAAAGCCCAGCATTTTCTTCATCCGGTCACCCGCGGACTGCTGCAGCCCTTCGGCCATAATATGCATGCCATACAGGAACATGCCAAGGCCTCCGATAAATTTAAACAGCATTTCCAGATCACTGATCTTCATTCGTACTCATTCCTCCGTAATAACGCCGACTTTGGCGCATATTCTTCTCTTTTTCACACAGATTTACTATATCATTAGTATGTAAAGGCAGCTTATTTACAATGTAAAATCTATGTAAAATTTCACTTTGGAATGAAAAACAGTTGCTATTCACAGCTGCCGCAGACTTCCCGCACATGGCGGGGCAGAGTATGGTCCTCATAGGGACGCGCTCTCGCTCCGTGAAGCGCGCAGCGGTTCTAACGCTGCAGACTACGCAGCGAAAGAACCGGCGGGCTTCGAGGGATCCCTAGGAGGACCATACTCTTCCCCGCCATGTGCTGCTTGATCGGCAGCCATGAATAGTAACGAAAAACAGCCCATGCGCCGACTTCTTTCGGAGCATGAGCTGTCCATGCAGGCTGTGTGCTGTCAGGAAACCGTTACCACGCGCATAACATTTGTTACACCCCGTTCACCGATTCCTACATTCGTAGTCGGAACTCCTGCGGTTATGATTGCCAGATCCCCGGAATCCACAAATCCCATATACTTGGCCATGGTCACAGCGCTGTCCATAACGTCATCGGTCACATTCTGTTCCACCGACTTTAACGGCCTTACCCCCCACAGCAGCTGCATCTTGCGAACTACGTCTTCCTTGGGCGAGGTTCCGATGATTTCTGCCTTGGGTCTGAACTTGGATACCAGTCTGGCCGTATATCCTGACATGGTCGGTGTGATGATCGCCGCCGCGTTCATATGATAAGCTGTAGCGACCGTGGCATAACTCACGGCGCTGGAGATGCCCCTCTTCCTGTATGACTGCTTCTGCGCAAGGATCTCTCCGTAGTCGATATGCTCCTCTGTGGACTCCGCGATCTGAGCCATCATCTTCAGCGCCTCCAGCGGATATTTTCCGGCGGCAGTTTCCCCGGAGAGCATCACCGCATCCGTTCCGTCATAGATGGCGTTCGCAACATCGGTCACCTCCGCCCTGGTGGGACGCGGATTCCGGATCATGGAATCCAGCATCTGCGTGGCTGTGATAACCGGCTTAAAAGCATCGTTGCATTTCTTGATGATCATCTTCTGGATATAGGGCACCTCCTGTGCGGGAATCTCCACTCCCAGGTCCCCTCTGGCCACCATAATGCCGTCGGCCGCCTTGATGATCGCATCAATATTATCCACGCCTTCTCTGTTTTCGATCTTTGCGATCACGCGTATATCGGAATGATGTTTGCTAAGCATCATCTTGATCTCAAGGATAGCATCCACGCTGCGCACGAAGGAAGCCGCGATAAAGTCAAAGTCCTGCTCTATGCCGAACAGAATATCCTGACGGTCCTTTTCCGTAATAGCAGGCAGATTCACCTTCACCCCGGGCACATTTACTCCCTTTCGCATACCCAGCTCGCCGCCGTTTATCACCCTGCAGCTGATCTCGGTGTCGTTAAGCCCTGTAACCTCCAGCTCCAGAAGGCCGTCATCCACCAGTATCTTATTTCCGATTTCCAGATCTGCCGGAAGCCCTGCGTAGTTGATATGGCCCCTCTTATCATCCCCGATGATCTCCTCGGTGGTAAAAGTATAGATGTCTCCGGCCTTTAAGACCACGCTTTTATTATCCTTAAGCAGTCCGGTACGGATCTCCGGCCCCTTGGTATCAAGCAGGGCTGCGATGGGAAGTCCGACCTCTTTTCTGATCTGTTTTAAGAGATCCAGCCTGCCTTTCTGCTCTTCGTAGTCTCCGTGCGAGAAGTTAAATCTGGCGATATCCATGCCGTTTAAAGCGAGACTCTTCAGAAGCTCCTTATCATTGGTATTCGGACCCATCGTGCATATGATCTTTGTTTTTTTCATAGGGTGTCAATTTCCTTTCGTGACATGTTTATGTGTATATAGATGATCCTGGCAGTATTCGTACTCTCCGTCACACTTGGAACAGTAACGGAATTCCAGGTCGTCGCCGTCCAGTTCGGTTCTGCCGCAGATCGCGCATTTGTGGCGGGGCTTACCGGCTGCAGGGGACGCCGCCTTAACCTTGGCATGGTAGGAAGCCCTGCGGACCGCCTGCTTAGGTGAAAAACGCCGTCTTTTATCCAGGAAGAAAAACACAATAAAATTCAGCAGCGAAACAGAAGCCGCAACCGCGCTGTAGATATTAAAATTAAATCCGAATCTTCCAAGCGGTATAAACAGTGTCAGGAAGCCGCCGATAATGATGCCGCCATATATGATAGCATCTACGATGGCCAGCCATTTCGCCTTAATCGGAATGACAAAATACAGGCGGAACATCATATCGGGGAATTCTACCGCAAAGGCCATAAACAAAGACAGCGTGATATAATTTGTGCCGATGGGCAGGCTTAAGCCGAAAACCAGATAAAGGATCAGCGCTGCCAGTATATGAGCCAGAACACCGCTGAAGAAATAAAAATTAAAGCGGAAAGTCCCCCACTGGTATTCCAGCTGCATGCCGATGCTGTAGTAACACATCACAACAAATACAAAAAAGATCGGGCTGGTCGAAGGCGGAGCGATCATAAATGTGATCAGTCTCCACACCTGTCCGCGAAACACCGCTGCCATATCCAGGCTCAAATAGAAGAAATAAAAGGTAGGCGCAAACAGATTCAGTATGAATCCCGCCACATACATTATACTGATATAGAGCATCAGGTTAGGAATCGCATATTTACCAATCTTGCGCTGCAGCTTATCCAAAATATTCATGATTTGCCTCTTTCTTTAGATTAATTGTTGACACATCCGCTTTTCTTTATACTGCTCCCCCAGCGGTGCCGGCGCATACGGCGGCCGCTAAAACATCTTTTTACGGATAAATATCCATACAACAATCAGCGAAACCACCAAAGATACCAGGATCACTCCCCAAAAGCCAAAGGGGCTGTGCGCGAACGGCATTCCGTCCGTATTGACATTCATACCGTAAAAGCTGGCGATCATCGTGGGAATGGACATCACGATGGTGACGGACGCCAGAAATTTCATCACGATATTGAGGTTGTTCGATATCACCGATGCAAATGCATCCATGGTGCCGCTTAAGATTCCGCTGTAGATATTGGCCATCTCAATCGCCTGCTTATTCTCGATGATGACATCCTCTAAGAGATCCTCATCCTCCGGATATTTCTTGATCCGGTCAGAACGCAGCAGCTTTTCCAGCACCACTTCATTGGAGCGCAGGGATGTGGTGAAATACACGAGGCTCTTCTCCAGTTCCAGAAGTTCAATCAATTCCCGGTTTCTGGAGGAATGATGCAGTTCCTTCTCCACTTCATCACTCTTCTTATCAATGATACGCAGATAATGCAAAAACCATGTAGCATTCTTATAAAGAATCTGTAAAATAAATCTGGTTTTCATGTGTGTGTGAAAATTCCGCACCCTGCCGTCCATAAATGCGGTGAGCACCGGCGTTTCCTGCAGGCAGACGGTGAATATCACATCATCCGTCATAAGAATGCCCATGGGAATTGTGCCGTACCAGTCCTTATCGTTTCGCTCCTCGATCACCGGTATATCCACCAAAATCAGCGTATATCCGTCTTCCACTTCAATACGGGAACGCTCTTCCTCATCCAAAGGCGCCTTCAGATCATCGATGTCAATCTGGAATTGCGAAGAGATATCCAGCAGTTCTCCCGCGCTGGGATTCGTCAGAGCCACCCAGCAGCCGGCTGTCACTTCCGGCTGCTCACAGACCTTATCATCCACGGTTTTAAAAATTCTAAGCATGGCCAATCTCCTTCTATTGTCACCAGCCGAACACGCTCTAAACCGGTTCAGCCCACTCTACATTATAGAGTTTGCCGCCTTCTTTGTCAAATATTTCTGTGGCAGAACAGCGGTGGCCTGCAAAATAGGTACAAATAATTTTCTCTTTTAAAATCCCTTTCAACCTGCTATAATGGGTGAAGCAATACATCTTGTGCGCGAATCAGCGTGCGGAAATGAGGTAGAACATGAATCTGATCTTTCCAAAGGACTACGATCCAAGGCTTACAATCCGCCAGACCCAGGACGCCATAAAGTACATAAGGGATACCTTTCAGAAGGAAATCGGAAAGGAAATGAATCTGGAGAGGATCTCCGCCCCCCTCTTTGTCACAAGAAGCTCCGGCTTAAACGATGATTTAAACGGCGTGGAGCGTCCGGTGAGCTTTGATATGAAGGATTTGCACAACGAACAGGTGGAAGTCGTTCATTCCCTTGCCAAATGGAAGCGCATGGCGCTAAAGGAATACGGATTTGCAGCAGGTGAGGGCCTTTATACCAATATGAACGCGATCCGGCGGGATGAGGATCTGGATAATCTCCATTCCTGCTATGTGGATCAGTGGGACTGGGAAAAGGTGATCACCAAGGAGGACCGCACGCTGGAAACGCTTGAAGATACGGTGCGCCAGATATTCAAGGTCATCAAACATATGGAGCATGAGGTCTGGTATAAATATCCCCAGGCGGTCAAAAAGCTGCCGGATGATATCTTTTTCATTACAACGCAGGAGCTGGAGGACAAATACCCCGGGCTCTCTCCGAAGGAACGGGAAAATGCGATCACGCGGGAACATGGCTGTGTATTCCTCATGCAGATCGGTGATGTGCTGAAAGGGGGAGAACCCCACGACGGCAGAGCCCCGGACTATGACGACTGGTCCTTAAACGGCGACATCCTGTTCTGGTATGAGCCCCTTTGCTGCGCGCTGGAGATCTCCAGCATGGGCATCCGTGTGGATGAAACTGCCCTCGCGTCTCAGCTGAAAAAGGCACACTGCGAGGAGCGCCTCTCTCTTCCGTTTCACAGCATGCTGATGAGAGGCGAACTGCCCTATACCATCGGCGGAGGCATCGGTCAGTCCAGGCTCTGCATGCTCCTTTTGGAAAGGGCACATATCGGCGAAGTCCAGTCAAGCCTTTGGCCGGAATCCATGCGCAAAGAATGTGCGGAACATAAAATCTATCTGCTGTAATGAGACTATATTATATAGAATTGCCGGCTCTTATCCGAAACCGGCAATTCTTTTTATTTATTCTTTCTGACCCTGCAGTGCGGCTTTATAATGCCGCACTTTTTTCAGCATGCGCGCTGTCTTTATGCCCTGCGGGAAAAATCCGCTTAAGCCAGTGCCTTAGCGCTTTAAGCAGCTGAATCACAAGCAGGTTTGTAAGAGACAGCCCATAGATGCACCCGATGAGTTTTAAGCTAAGCGGTGTGACACTGAAAATACCGCTTAATCCCGGGATCAGCAGCACAGCGTGCAGCAGGACAAAACCGATGCCAAAGGCTCCGAGCAGATACCGGTTGCCAAAGAAACGTTTTGTAAACAGCACGGGCGCTTCTTCCTTGCAGTTAAAGCCATGAATCAGCCTGGACAAACAGAGTGTCGCAAAGGCCATGGTGCTCGCCATTTGGGCCCCTCCGGCCTCCAGGCCGATATAAAAGGCAGCCATCGTGGTGATACCGATCACCAGCCCTTCTACAGCGATCCTGGTGAGAATAAACCCGTTCAATATCGATTCTTTGGCAGCCCTGGGCGCTTTCTCCATCACGCTGCCGGAATGAGGTTCCAGCCCCAAAGCGATGGCCGGCAGACTGTCCGTAAGCAGATTGATAAACAATAGATGCACCGCCGCAAACGGAACCGGCAGCCCGGCAACCGCCGCATACAGCACTGCAAGGATTCCGGCAGTATTGCCCGACAGCAGGAACTGTATGGCTTTGCGGATGTTTTCATATACATTTCTTCCGTTTTCCACAGCCTTTACGATTGTGGCAAAATTATCGTCGGCCAGCACCATGGAGGCCGCATCCTTTGCGGCTTCCGTGCCTGTGATGCCCATAGCCACGCCGATATCGGCCTGCTTAAGAGCCGGAGCGTCATTCACGCCATCCCCTGTCATAGCCACGATACAGCCTTTCTCCTGCCAGGCGCGGACAATACGTATCTTATGTTCCGGAGATACTCTGGCATAGACGGAGACCTGATCCACCATGTTTACCAGCTGGCTGTCGGTCAGATTTTCTATATCGCTGCCCTCCACGGCGCGTTCACCGTCCCGCAGGATCCCGATCTGTCTGGCAATTGCGGAGGCCGTCACCTTATGATCCCCCGTAATCATGACCGGGCGGATTCCTGCACGGATACACTCCTCCACCGCCAGGCGTGACTCCTCTCTGGGCGGGTCCATCATCGCCATGAGGCCTATAAAATGCAGGTGATTTTCATCTTCCCTGGAAATTTGCGCATCCGTGACCTCCTTCTGCGCAAAGGCGAGCACACGGAGCCCCTGTTCCGAATACTCCTGATTGACTTTGATGATGCGGTCCTTCTCTTGATCAGACAGCTCCATCCGGCCCAGCAGCACATCCACAGCGCCCTTAGTGACCATAGTAAGCCGTCCGCCCATCTCATGGACGGTGGTCATCAGCTTTCGGTCCGAGTCAAACGGGATCTCCGCCAGGCGCGGATACTGTCCTCTGATCTCTGACGGAATCAGCCCAAACATCTCGGCGGCCTTAATGAGCGCCAGTTCCGTAGGATCTCCCACAGACTCCCCTCCCTCGTCGCTGGCATCGCTGCATAATATGCCGCACCGAAGCAGCAGCTTCAGGGAGGTGTCCTGAGTTTGGGTATCAACGGTCTTAAGTTTCTCACTCACCGGCTGTAGTTTCCCGTCCGTATAGCAGGACTTGACGGTCATCCGATTCTGTGTCAGTGTCCCTGTCTTGTCAGAGCAGATGACAGAAACGCTTCCAAGCCCTTCCACTGCCTGCAGTTTCCGAATGATCGCATGTTCTCTCGCCATCTTCTGTGTGCCAAACGAGAGCACTATAGTAACGATGGAACTTAGCGCTTCGGGTATAGCCGCTACCGCCAGTGCTACCGCAAATAGGAAGGAATCCATCACCGGCTGCCCGCGGAAGATATTCACCGCAAATAAAGACGCGCAGATCGCCAGTATGATGACGGACAGATTCTGCCCGAACCGGTCCAGGCTGGTCTGCAGCGGAGTCTTCTTTTCTTTCGTGCTGTTTAAAAGTGAGGCAATCTTGCCGACCTCCGTCTCCATCCCGATGCCGGTGACCAGGAAGCGGCCCCTGCCATAGGTGACAAAACTGCCGGAAAAGACCATATTCTTCTGATCGCCCAGGGCCGGGCGCCCTTTAAGCTCACAATCCTCTTTATCCGCGCTGACGCTCTCACCGGTCAGCGCGCTCTCATTGATTTTCAGGCTGGCATTCTCCAAAATCCTGCCGTCCGCGCATACGTAATCCCCCGCTTCCAGGCAGACAATATCTCCCACTGTAACATCCCTGGAAGGAATCACGCGCAGAACACCTCCGCGCATCACCTTGGCCGATGGCGCGGACAGCCGTTTTAAACTGTCCAGGGACTGTTCGGCCTTCTGTGTCTGCACGGTGCCCAGGACCGCATTCATCGTTATGACTGCCAATATAACAACCGAACTCTCCCAGTCTCCCAACAGGGCGGAAACCGCAGCGGCAGCGATCAGTATGATCACAAGAAAATCACGGAACTGCTCAAGGAAAATGAGCCATATGCTCTTCTTTTTCTCCGCTGTAAGCTCATTAAATCCCAGCTGCTCCCTTCTTGCCTCCGCTTCCTGTAAGGTCAGTCCGCCCGGCTCTGTGCCGATGCGGTTCAACAGCTCTTCTTTTGACAGTGTGTACGCTTCTTCCTTACTTAATTTCTTCATATTACAGCCTCCCATTCTGTCACCAGCCAAAGGCTGATGACCTCTGCACACATCCGCGTGCTTTCTCTTTTTCTCCGGGTATCTGACCGGATCTGCAGATCCCGCTTGGAAGGTGTTCTAATAATTTCAGAGCACTAAAAAAGGCGGGACTTCTATCGCAATCTGTGATCAGGCCGGACACATGCTGCTGCATGTATCCGGTCTCACGGACGCTTCTGCCGGCCTGCGGCCGCTTCTGCGCCTTCGTGCGGATAAAAATCTCGCCGTCCCTCACGGTACCGGACCATCCGGCCCACTGCCGCATGATCGTATTGACGATACCGTAAACATTCCGTGCATTCATATCCCTGCCCGAAATGCCAGCTACTCCTTTTTATGGTTTCAATACCCTTATTAAATTTGTATCCAGACTTTAACATAGAAACAGAGGGATTGCAATACCTTTTCAAGAATCTTAACAATACTTTTATACGTAACAGGTCTGTTCACAGTTACCGAAAAATTTCCGCGTATGAGAGGGCAGGGTATGAACTAGTAAGTCTTATCAAAACCACACATAAATGCAGAATAAAGTAAAAGCGATCATCGCTGCTGAAAAGATGGCGGCAATCAAAAGTGCCGCTTTCACCGCACCCCAGACTGCATATTTCATCTCGCCTTTTTGAAGCTGTTCACCGCTTGCCTTAGGCCGGTTTGCAGCATCTTCTTTATACCAGGGCATGCCCTCCACATTCATATCAGCGATTACGATATCCTCTTCCCGTATTTCTTCCTCTTCATCCGCGTCCATGCGCTCAAACTCATTCTGGGGATTTTCCGCCATATTTTCTTTTCCACGCTCCTTATCTATGCACCCAGATGTGCAGGGTGCACTTCTGTTTTTCAATAGGACCATACAGCCTGCGAAAATGCGAAGGGGACAGCCGGTCCCTTCAAGCAGAGCCGGCTCTCCCCCATCAATTGTATTTACTGTGCCTGTGATTCTTCCTTGCTGACACTTTTAGCATCGTCATACAGATGGCATGCCACGAAATGTCCGGGATCCACTTCCTTTGTCTCCGGCACGGCCTGCTTACAGATATCCATGCAGTGCCTGCATCTGGTATGGAACTTACATCCGGAAGGCGGATTGGCGGGTGAAGGGATGCTTCCCTCCAGGATCACCCGGTTCATTTTCACATCCGGATCAGGCACGGGTATTGCGCTGAACAGCGCCTGGGTATACGGATGCAGAGGGCGCGCAAACAGCTGATCCTTGCTGGCATACTCCACCATATTGCCCAGATACATTACTCCTATGGTATCTGAAATATGCTGTACCACGGACAGATCATGGGATATGAACAGGTATGTCAGATGATACTGCTCCTGCAGATCCATCAGCAGATTGATGATCTGCGCCTGTATGGACACATCCAAAGCCGAAACCGGTTCATCACAGACTATGAAGTCCGGATTTAACGCCAGGGCTCTGGCGATACAGATACGCTGCCGCTGGCCGCCGGAAAACTCATGGGGATACCTGTCCTTATGGTAAGGCTGAAGTCCGCAGGACTTCATGATCTTATCCAGATAGTCGTCATACTCATCCTTAGGCACCAGCTCATGCACCTTTACCGCTTCGCCGATGATTTCCGAAACCGGCATACGCGGCGAAAGGCTGGCATAAGGGTCCTGAAAAATCATCTGGATCTTCGGACGGATTGCCCTAAGTTCCGCTTTGGATAAAGCTCCAAGATCCGTGCCGTTGTACTTCACGCAGCCGTCCGTCTTCTCTTCCAAACGCAGAAGCGTCTTGCCGATCGTTGACTTGCCGCAGCCGGATTCCCCTACAAGCCCCATCGTGGTACCCTGGGGAATGCGGAATGTCACACCGTCCACAGCCTTTACATATCCCACCACATGCTTGAAAAAGCCTGCCTTAATGGGAAAGTACTTCTTTAAGTTTTCCACTTCTATGATATATTTATTCTCTTCCATCTTCAGGCCTCCTCTCCCAGTTGTAGCAGCTGACAAAATGTGTGGGGGAAACCTGTATTTCCTCCGGATATGCCCCGTCACAGACCTTGGTGCAGCGGTCGCAGCGGTCACGGAAATAGCAGTAATCCGGCATATTCACCGGGTTTGGCACACTGCCGGGGATGTTATAAAGCCGGTCCACCGTTTTATTCACCACAGGCTTGCTTCTCATCAGGCCGATGGTATAAGGATGTCTCGGATCGTGGAATATATCTGCCGCCGTCCCTTTTTCAATGATCCGGCCGGCATACATAACTACCACATAATCCGCCATCTCGGCAATCACACCCAGGTCATGGGTGATCAGCATAATGCTGCTGTTGATTTTATCCTTCAGCTCACGCAAAAGATCCAGAATCTGCGCCTGAATCGTCACATCCAGAGCGGTTGTGGGCTCATCTGCGATGATGAGTCTGGGGCTGCAGGCAAGGGCCATGGCGATCATAACTCTCTGGCGCATGCCGCCGGAAAGCTCATGAGGATACATGGAATACACGCCTTCGCTGTTGGCAATTCCAACCAGTTCCAGCATCTCAATGCTTCTCGCCTTGCGCTGCTCCTTCGTCATATCAGGGCGATGGAGTTCTATGACTTCATCCAGCTGCATGCCGATACGGAACACAGGGTTTAGACTGGTCATGGGCTCCTGGAAGATCATGGATACCTGGCTTCCGCGGATATGCTGCATCACTTCTATAGGAGTCTTCGCAATATCGTATACCTTATCACCGGTATTAAAGCGGATTGCGCCCTCCACAATTTGTCCCTGCGGCCGCTGTACCAGCTGCATCAGCGACAGGCTCGTCACCGATTTGCCGCAGCCGGATTCACCGACCACGCCCACGGTCTCACCCTGCGGGATATTAAAGCTTACGCCGTTTACCGCCTTCACCGTGCCCACATCCGTAAAGAAATAGGTATGCAGATTGTCAAATTCCACTACGTTGCCCGGATCCTTCATAGTTGTCAGATATTCGGATTCCGGTATATGCTTTCTGTTCTTCTTCTTTTCCAGCTCATTGGTAATCCTGCGGTTTTCTTTCGAAATTGCCCGTGACTCCTTGGCCGAAATAAAATTCGTATCTTTCTTCTTGTTATTTGCCATACTGGTCACCTACCTTTTCATCTTGGGATCGAACGCGTCGCGAAGACCGTCGCCTACGAAGTTGAATCCCAGCACCGCCAGGAGAATCAGCAGTCCCGGCGGCATCCAGATATACCAGTAGCTTGTCATAACCTGAATGTCGTTAGCCGCATTGATGATACTGCCCCAGGATGCCAGCGGATATTTCAGTCCCAGCCCCAGGAAACTCAAGGTCGCCTCGGTGATGATGATGCTGCCCAGATTCATGGTAGCCTGAACAATCAGAAGAGGCATCACGTTCGGAATCAGATGGCGGAAGATACGGCGTTTTACCGGGATACCGGTGGCCTCCGTTGCCATCATGAATTCCTGTTCGCGCAGGGAGAGGATCTGGCCGCGGACCGTCCTTGCCACATTGGTCCAGCCCAGTACCGCCAGCACAAACATCAGCGCAAATATACGCGCGGTGGAGCTGATATCCAGCGAATCCATCACCGCGCCGACGATCATGGCCATGGGATAAAACGGAATACTGTTGAACAGATCCACCACCCTCATCAGAACATTGTCCACGATCTTTCCGAAATATCCGGCCACACCTCCGACGATGATTCCGATGAATAATTCCACAAATACCACGACAAAACCTACCAGCAGGGAGATCCGGCCGCCGTACATAAGGCGGGTCAGCACATCCATACCGTTGCTGTCAAGGCCAAGCCAATGGGAAGACGAGGGCGCCTCAAAACGGCGGATCAGCTCGCTGCTGCCCATGGTAGTGAAATAGAAATTGGAGTTCACCACATTCATCTTATATTCCACTTCACTGCCGGAAGCATCCGGCACTGTGAAGCTTGAAGTCCGCGCCTCCACAGCGTCCCTCGCCGCCATCTTAAATTCGATACTTAAGTTAATTCCCTGTCCGTTAGGGTTCACGATGATATGAGATGCAGCTGCAAAAGCTTCACCTGCCGCGTCATATACGATCGCATCGCCGTCCTCGTCTGTTTCCAGCGTATATTTCTCTCCATCCACCGTAAAGGAGGTTTTGTTGTTATGATATGCCTTCTCACATTCCAGACGGAAATCATAAGAATTCACAAGCGCTTCGCTGTCTGCGGAATATGCATCAATGACCAGTTTCGAAGCGATGCCCAGCGTGACTGATTTGCAGATTTCCGCCTTCTTGCCGGTCATGCGCACCTCATAGTCCACACCGCCATAGGAAAACTGGCTCTGCCCAGCATCCAGCGCCGCATTGATCGCGCTCTTAAGCCCGTCGCTGATGGTCTCGCCTTCCTTTACCTGCATGGCCTTGCTGCTCGTTAATACCGTGCAGATCGCATCCAATTTGGTGATCTGATAGCTGTCCTCACCGATCGGAATCAGGGTATACCCGGCGCCGTCCGCTTCAAAGGTATCGTTTCCCTTGCTGGTGGCCAGCGCGATCTGTGACTTTGCCGATCCCGACAGCGTCTCGCCTTCCTTCATGGTATAACGCAGCTCCGAATTGTACACGGCGGCGGCATAATCCTTCTGAATCATGTCCATCCCCTTAAACACCTGAGTCTGGCTGTAAGGGGTGATCAGTCCGCCTATAAAAGCGAACAGAAACAGCACCACAAGAATAACCAGGCCGATGATGGCAAGTTTATTCCTGAAAAAGCGCTTGGCAACCAGCATACCCGGCGAGAGTACCTTTACACGCCTGGCGTCATCCAGCGCCATCTCCTTCTCTTCTGCACTTGGAGAGGCCTGTATATTATTTGTTTTGTTTTCTTCTTTCACCTGCAAGCCACCTCCGTTAATTTATTCGAACGCGTGGATCAACAACTGCGTACATAATATCTGCCAGCAGCAGGCTGACCTGCGTAAGTATCAAAGTAAATGTCAGATAAAACATGGCGAACGGGATATCGCCCTTTGTCGTCGCCAGATATGAGATATAGCCGATGCCTGGGATCTGATATACGGTCTCGGTGATCAGAGAGCCCGTAAACATGCTCGGGATCAGATAGCTCATATAACTGACCAAAGGAATCAGCGTATTCCGAAACGCATGTTTATTGATGACCTTCTTCTCGGGAAGGCCCTTTGCCCTGGCTGTCCGGATATAGTCCGCGTTCAGCACTTCCAGCATATTGGTTCTGGTATAACGCATCAGTCCGCCGATACTTAACATCGTAAGCGTGATGACCGGCAGCACCAGATGATGGCCGATATCCAGCATCTTGCCGATGGTATCCAGCTGATTATAATATCGCCCGGTTACACCGTACATGTCAAACCATCCCAGTTTGACGCAGAACACATATTTCAGCAAAATCGCCAGGAAGAATGTGGGCAGCGAAATGCCCATCAGCGCGAACACCGTGATCGCATAATCCGATTTCTTGTACTGGTTCTTTGCCGCAATGATTCCCAGCGGAATAGAAATCAGCAGTTCTACAAATAATGTGATAACATTCAGAATAATCGTATAACCGATTACCTGCTTAAATTTTAATACTACCGGCACTCCGTATTCCCAGGATTCTCCAAAGTCACCTCTTACAGCATCGCCGAGCCAGCCAACGAACCCTGCCAGGATACCTTTGTCCAGGCCATAGACGGAAGTCAGCTGTGTCACCCACTCCTGGTATGTCTTGGAGCTGGTCGGATTGCTGGCCCTCTGCCTCGCGAGATTTTCGATAAAGGAAGTCGGCAGGCAGCGGATTACCGCATAAGCTACCAGGGCGCCGGAGATGACGATCACTATACCGATTAAAATCCTTTTTATAATATATTTGCCCATGGCTTTACCACCCTCTGTTTTTCTTCTTATGATTCATCCGTCAGGATTTGACGAAACCGCCACGATAGATCATCCATATACAGCAGTGAGGGCTGCCCCAAAATACCTGTTTTTGTGACAGCCCCATTGCCGTGACTTTGGATTCATGGCTGTTTCGCCATTCATCCTGCAGTTTCGCCTGCTAAGTTATAGAGAAAATCCGCAGTTAGTTCATTTCCAGATTTTCTACTTCAGCCCACCATTCATAGAAGGTAGTGATATCCGGTGTCATGGTATCCATGTTGATTCTGTCAGTACTGAAGATGACACAGTTCTGACGCTGGTAAGCAGGAACTTCTACCGCCCAGTCAATAATGATATCCAGACACTGTTTGTAAACAGACTTACGGTAGGACTGATCATCGCTTCCGCGTGCGTCTACCAGCAGTTCATCCAGCGCGGGATCTGCCAGATGATAGTGGTTGCTGTCAGAACCACCCTGTCCGATGATACCTGAAGAGTGATAGGTCTGGAACATATCAGGATCGATCGTTGCCTGCCATGCAGCACACCAGATCTCCTGTGTTCCCGCATCCAGTCTCTCCCAAAGCACGGTAGACTGCGCAAGGTCGTTCACCTTCAGCTCCAGGCCGATAGATGCCAGCGCCTGAGATGCATCGGTCAGGATTGCAAATGAAGGATGGTCGCCAGTGCCGTCGCCGGGGATCAGCGCTTCATAAGACATCTTAGCGCCTTCCGGAGCAGCGGTAAATTTGCCGGATGCCTCGTCAAAGGTATAGCCTGCAGCCTTAAAGAAACCGATCGCAGCCTGCAGAGCAGCTTCATACTTCTGATCCGGGGTCATATCCGCCGTATAGATCGGATTGCCGTCCACATCTACGGAGAATGCCTGCTGATAATCGGCATCGGTAGGCTGAGGTGCTGCCCAGGATGTGTTGGAAATCGGGTAGTTGATTACGCTTGCTGCCTCACCGTAATAGCTGTCAATGGAAGTGTCACGGTATACGGACAGCAGTGTTGCAAAACCTTTTCTTAAGCTCTTGGAAGCGTCGGAAGAAGCCTCTCCCGCAACGTTCATCGTATCCGCATTCAGACCGATGTATCCGTATCCAAGATTATCCACTTTCGTTGTAGTGATTACATCACCTGTGATCTCGCCGTTGGAG
This sequence comes from Lachnotalea sp. AF33-28, assembly GCF_003477885.1. Taxonomy (GTDB): domain Bacteria; phylum Bacillota; class Clostridia; order Lachnospirales; family Lachnospiraceae; genus AF33-28. The sequence continues at coordinate 127,215 of NZ_QUEE01000011.1, read as the reverse complement.
TTGTAGCCCTGCACTTCGTCAAAACGCTCTACGGATCCGGTCATCTCACCCATATCCACAGTGCCGTTCTTAACACCGGCAGCGACTTCGTTGGCAACGATTTCTTTGTACTGCACATATTTGATCTTAGGCTGGCCAAAGCAGTAGTTCTCATTGGCTTCCAAATAAACAACCTTGTCCTTGTACTCTACAAATTTGTAAGGGCCGGAGCCTACAGGCTGAGTTGTCTTCGCTTCCACAACGGACAGATCGCCGTAAGGATGGCCGAACTGATTGTTCTCGTAGTCATACTGTGCGGGGTCGCCGTAGTAATGCAGCGGTGCAACCGGGATGCCCAGCAGGTTGTAGATCGCGGGAGCTGCAAAGCCGTTCATCGTGATCTGAACCGTGTAGTCATCAACCTTTACAATACCTGCGATATTCGGGATACCGTTTTCCAGTTCGGGCTCGCTCGCTGCGAAGTTGCTGATAAATGCGTCCTTGGAAGTTCCAAGAACATCCGCTTCTCCATTGCCCAGAGTTTCGGTATCATAGTAGGTTACCGGATCATTATCATACTGTGCCATAACCTCGGCAGCCGCTTCTTCGATTGTCGGAGCCTTGCCGTTCTTTACATCCCACTCTGTGCCGGCGCCGGTACCAACCAGCATACCCGCATCGTTGAGGGATGCAAAGCCGTACATAGCCATGCCGAAAGCAACCTTCATGTTGTCGTCTTTTTCGATATCAGCCGCTTTTAATCCCAAAGCCGCCGCTGCGTTATCATCATCCAAATAGTCGCCTACCATGGAATCCACGATCATCTGAACATGTGCAGCCCAGTTCTGTTTTACTGTATCCCAGAACCATGTCTGCATCTCTTCTGTCCATGCATCGGAAGAAGACCACTTGTGATCGATTCCGGCCTCATAGAGAGGATCCACGATCGCTTTGTACTTGTCATAGATCTCGGATGTGGTCTGTGTCACATAATCCTGCAGTCCCACGATATCATAGGAGTTTGCAGTTGTGGAACCCACATATGCGGGATCCAAAAACACATAATATGTAAAGATCACATCGTCAGCCGTTAAGGGCTCTCCGTCTGAAAATTTCAGATCATCCCTAAGCTTAACGGTATAGGTCGTGGTATCGGCCGCCTCATCACGGTCTACGGTAATATCCGTAATTCCCTGATAAGTGTAATCGGTACCGTTGTAGTTTACAGTCTCACCTTCGATGGAGTTCATGATCACCCCGCCGAGTCTGTCCGTTGTTACCAGCGCCTGGAATACCATATCCACGATATCCATATCATATGCGGTATCCGCATAGAACGGGCTGAACTTCTGGCTGAACTGGCTGGTACCGATTACTAACGGTACTTCTTTGCCGTCCGTTGATCCGGAAGTTTCTGCTGCTGTTGTGCTCTCTGCAGCAGCTGTTGTGCTTTCTGCAGGCGCAGCCGTTGTTTCGTCTGCTTTCTTGCCGCAGCCTGCGATCATGGATGCGCACAATACCAGCGCCATAAGCAAAGCTGCTGCTTTTTTCAAATTGCCTTTCATAGTATACCTCCTTTTTCGTATTACTTTATTATATATAAATTATATAATAAACACATTAACTGTCCTGGCCGGAAGCTTCGGTCCTGACCGGCACTTTCCTGCGCCCCAAAAGATATGCCGCCGCCGCCATAAGCGTCACGGCCATCAGATAGATCATCTCTCCCGCCGGATTACCTCCGCTGCTCGCAAAAATCAGATACGCCAGCTCTCCTACCGCGGAACAAACCGCGAGAACCGCAATCGCCGCAGCCGATTTGCGTACGCGCATCAGGGAGTAATCATATGCCTTCTGTGTCATCCTGCGTTCCCCGAATACGAGGTTGCAGATGCCAATCTCTGTATAAATCAGTGGGAAAACTGTGATGATATAAGGAAATACCACATAGATTGTGCGGCTTCCCCCCGTATTGACAAGACCTGCCAAAATCAGCATTGCAAACAGTACGATACCGCTGATCCCATAGCTAAACTTCAGCTTTTTATATTCTTCATCCGGCAGATCTACAACATACCATGTCCCTTGATATATGTACTTCGGCTTTTTACCGCCGTCCTCCTGCCGGATATAATCCTTCGCATAGTTTCGTTCTCTGACTAATCCCATATAATCTGATACAAACCTTCCTTAGTAAGAAGGCCGGATGGCCGGCATTCTCTGTTTCTATGTGAAAAAGAATCCCGCACATGGGGGATACTCCGCCTGCGCGTTTTTATTCTGCAGTTTTTTCTGCTGGAAAAATGGGGATTTCGAAAATACCCCCCCCCCGGGTATTCAGGCATATCTTGAAATCGATTATATACTAAATCGCATTTATTGTCAATTTCAACAAGTATAAAAACAATTGTTTTATCTTTACTGTACTATTTGAACATTTCAAAAATTATTGTAAGTCTGCATAAATATACAGGCCCGCATTGCGGGCCTGTATATGGTTAAATCTGTAAAGAAGCTCATATTTTTTCCTTGCGAATTTTCCTGATTTTACTTCTTTTTTACGCCGGTCTGCCCCCTTTTCCCAGGCTTTACACTCATCAGATCCAGCTCTTTTCCGTTATAGTTTATGGTTTCATGGCCGTTTTCAAGCACATAAATGGCTTTCACCATGTCATCTTTACCCATAGTTATGCATTTATTTCCAAGTGCATTTTTTTTCATCTCCGGCAGCTGGTCTGCAGTCAGACGGAGGAAGTAACCTTTTTCCGTCTGCAATACGAACTGCCGCCCTTCATTGAGCCATATTTCGGCCACCTGATCACCGTCCGTCAGCTTTGTACCCGCCACTGCCCGCACATTTGTATCGAATTCGGTGCCCTTTACGATCTTGCCCAGGCCCGATCGGGTGATAAAGACCAGGTCGGACTGCTTCAGATTCTCCATGGAAGAGGTATAAAGGATGGATTCCTCCTCCGTCTTATAGGATAAAAGTGTCTCAATATGAACTCCCTTATCCCGCAGTTTGGCCAATGGGATATCCATGGCCTTCACCTGATAGGCATAGCCCGCATCCGTAAAGAATACGGCTTTATCGGTATTTTTAACCGGAACTACCGTCCGGTTTTCCGCCTCAACCGTTTCTCTGTTGCGTTCATAGGTGGCAGTATCCAGAAGCTTGACATATCCAAACCGGTTCATGGTAAAAATGAGATCCTGCTCCTCCACCTTTGCCTCCACGGCCACAGCTCCGGTCTGATTGGTAATCTCCGTCCTGCGCTCCATCGGAAATTTATGCTTTATATCTTCCAGATCCTCGCAGATCGTTCTTTTCATGGCATTTTTATCGGAAAGGATCTTTTCATAGCGCGCGATCTTAGCGACTGTCTGACGGTATTCCTTTTCCAGAGCGAGGATTTCCAGATTGATCAGCTTTGAAAGGCGAAGCTCTAAAATGGCGGTGGCCTGTACCTCCGTAAAATGCAGCTGCGCGGCTTCCTTCCTCGACCCCGCGGACTTAAAATTCACCTGATTAGGCAGTCCCATCAGGCAATCCTTCGCCTCGCGGATGGATTTGCTGCCCCGGATGATTTCAATGATCAAATCGATGATATCGATGGCCCTGATCAGACCTTCCTGCACCTCTTTTCTGTCCTTCTCCTTCTCCAGCAGCGTCGCAAACTTTCTGGTATTGACTTCCACCATGAAATCCAGATGTTTCGTCAGGATTGCTTTTAAAGACAGTGTCTCCGGCCTTCCGTCCACGATCGCCAGCATATTGACGCCGAAGGTATCTTCGAGTTTGGTTTTCTTATAGAGGATATTTTTCACCCGTTCTATGTCGGCGCCCCTCTTCACCTCCAGCACGATGCGGATACCGTCCTTATCGGACATATTGGATACATCGGTGATCTCCGGAAGCTGCTTTTTCCCGATCAGTTCGGACAGATCGATAAAAAACTTCGTAAGCCCGCTGCCGACCATAGTGGGCGGGATCTCCGTGATTACCAGACGGTCTCTTTCCCGTTTTCCTTTTTCAAATTCCACCCGGCCCCGCACTTTAATCTTGCCATTTCCGCTGGTATAAATTTCTTCCAGATCCGCCTGGTTAATCACAATGCCGCCGGTAGCCCAGTCCGGACCCTTGATATACTCCATCAGCTCATGTACCGTAATATCCGGGTTTTTCAGGCAGGCAACGGACGCATCGACCGCCTCTTCCAGATTATGAGAAGGGATGCTGGTCGTCATGCCTACAGCGATGCCGTCAGCGCCGCTTATAAGCAGGTTCGGGATTTTAACCGGAAGCACGCTCGGCTCCTTTTCCGTGCCGTCAAAGTTCGGGATCATATCCACCACATTTTTATCCAGGTCGGCGAGAAACGCTGCATCCGTGATCTCCTGCAGTCTGGCCTCTGTGTACCTGGCCGCGGCGGCGCCATCCCCTTCGATCGAACCGAAATTGCCGTGCGGATCCACTAAAGGCAGGCTCTTTTTGAAATCCTGAGCCATTACTACCATGGCGTCATAGATGGATGCATCCCCATGAGGATGATATTTGCCCATGGTATCGCCCACAATACGGGCGGACTTTCGGTGAGGTTTGTCATGATGGGTGCCAAGCTCGTCCATCGCGTACAGGATGCGGCGCTGCACCGGCTTTAATCCGTCTCTGACATCCGGCAGCGCCCTGGCGGTAATCACCGACATGGCATAATCAATATAGGATTTCTGCATTACCTCGCTGTATTCTGTCTGCACTATTTTCTCTGACATATTTCTCTCCGTTTCCTCATAATCTATCTTCCTTAATTAACTGTAACGGTTTCTGACAACGGTGACCGGCCTTTTCGGTCAAGAAGATGCGCCGTATGAACCCATAAGGTCAGACATCCAAATCCGCCATGGAGGCGTTGTCATGAATGAACTGTTTGCGCGGCACCACATCCGTACCCATCAGAACCCCCGTCATATGTCCCGCCAGATAGGCATCCTCCACGCTGACCTGTCTTAGCACACGGTGCTCCGGGTCCATCGTGGTTTCCCAGAGCTGCTCAGCATCCATTTCCCCGAGACCTTTGTATCTCTGAAGATGAAATTCCTTATGTTTCTTTTTGTAGCGTTCCAAAGCGGCATCGTCATACAGATATTCTTCCGGACCTTTTTTAGGGATTGCCTTATACAGAGGCGGTGTGGCCAGATACACATGTCCCTCTGTGATGAGCTCCGGCATAAAACGGTAAAAGAATGTCAAAAGCAGTGTGGCGATATGGGAGCCGTCCACATCCGCATCGGTCATGATGATGATCTTATCATACTTTAATCGCGTGATATCAAAGTCATGCCCATAACCTTCGCTGAAGCCGCAGCCAAATGCTTCGATCATGGACTTGATCTCCAGGTTAGCAAGCACTTTATCCATGGAGGCTTTTTCCACATTCAATATCTTGCCGCGGATCGGCAGGATCGCCTGATGCCTTCGGTTTCTTGCTGTCTTGGCCGATCCCCCGGCCGAATCGCCTTCCACGATGAAGATTTCGTTCATCGAAGCATCCCTGCTCTCACAGTTTGCCAGTTTTCCGTTGCCATCAAATGAGAACACCGGCTTTGAAAGCAGATTGCTTCTGGTCCGTTCCTCGGCCCTGCGGATCTTGGCCGACCGCTCCGCACAGGATATGCAGGCTTTTAAAGCGTCCAGATGTTTATCAAAATACAGGGTCAACTCATCCCCGATCACATTGGAAACCGCTCTGGTCGCATCCGTGCTGCCAAGCTTTGTTTTCGTCTGCCCTTCAAACTGGGGGTCCGGATGCTTGATCGCGAGGATCGCCGTCATGCCGCATCTGGTATCCGCGCCGGTAAAATTATTATCCTTTTCCTTCAGGGTGCCGAGTTCTCTGGCGTAGGAGTTGATAAGCGCCGTATACCTGGCTTTAAAGCCTGTAATATGGGTGCCGCCCTCCACCGTATTTATATTGTTACAGAAGCCCAGAATCTCTTCTTCAAAGGAATCCGTAAACTGCAGGGCCAGTTCCACCTCGATCCCCTCGGATACGGACTTCACATAGATTGGTTCACAGCTGGGATTTTTGCCTTTATTCAGCTCTTTCAGATATCCTTTGATGCCTTCTGACTCGTGAAATTCGATTTCTTCCTCTTCGCCGGCTCTTTCGTTGCGAAACAGGATGGTTAACCCCGGGTTCAGATAAGCCACTTCATGGAGGCGGTTTCGGATGTGTTCCGCCTTAAAGCGGATCCGTTCAAAGATCGTATCATCCGGCAGAAAGCGGATACATGTGCCTGATTTTCTGGTCTTTCCAATCACGGGGAGCAGCCCGTCTTCAAGTTCCAGCGTAGGAATCCCGCGGTGATAGAGATCGCGGTAAATCTTCCCGCCCTGATAGACAAACACCTCCATCTCCTCTGAGAGCGCATTAACAACCGATGAACCCACTCCGTGCAGTCCGCCGGAAACCTTGTAGGATGTGTTGTCAAATTTGCCGCCCGCATGCAGCGTGGTAAAAACGACCCGCTCCGCGGAAACGCCTTTCTGATGCATATCCACCGGGATTCCGCGGCCATTGTCCTCCACAGATGCATACCCGTCTTTCTGCAGCGTCACTGTTATTTTATCGCAGTATCCGGCCAAATGCTCGTCCACCGCGTTATCCACGATCTCATAGACCAGATGGTTCAGCCCCCTGCTCCCAGTGTTGCCGATATACATCCCCGGCCGCCTCCTGACCGCCTCAAGGCCTTCCAGAACCGTAATGCTGTCTGCATTATATTTTGCCATACGTACCTCCAACTATATTGCCATATTAATCAACTGCTGTTTCGTAAATATTTTTTACTCCGTTAAAAACACCTGTTAAAACTGCGCCATTCTTTGTGAACACTCTATTAGACGCTATATTATCCGCATGAACAAACGACTTTATTTTAGAATATCCAAGTAATTTACATTTTTTCAATACTTCAATAAACAATGCATTTCCATATCCTCTTCCACGATATGTTTTCGCAATGCCATATCCAAAATTCCCGACACCCTGCTTTTCTAAAAACTCACTCGAATAATGCCGTATTCTCGCTATTCCGACAGGTTGCTCATCAATGTAGAAGAAATACGTCGTTTGCGGAATATAGTTTTCAGGCATGTTTTGTGCTCTTGAATAATCGTCTTGTTGAATTAACCATTCTTTATACTGATTAAAAGACATTCCATTCACTTCATTGGTAAAACCGTTTTCATTGCTTCCAATCTCCTGCAGCATTTGATACTCGGCTATACCATTTTGGGGTGAAAGCTGTTTTAATTCAATTTTCATACCTCAATCTCCTGACTGAATTATGTATAAATCTTACCGCATTGCAGAACACAAAGGACAGTGCCTGTCGGTACTGTCCCGCTTCGTCCCGCTGTAATCCTGTCAAAGTATAACAGAGAAATTCGGCACCGTCAAGAGGCTTCCGAATATATGTTCTTATGTTACTATTCACGGCTGCCGATAAAGCAGTGTAAGACAGGCCAGAGTATGGTCCTCATTGGGATCCCTCGAAGCCCGCCGGTTCTTTCGCTGCGTAGTTTGCAGCGTTAGAACCGCTGCGCGCTTCACGGAGCGAGAGCGCGTCCCTATGAAGACCATACTCTGGCCTGCCTTACGCGGAAGGTTTACGACAGCCATGAGAACTGTAACTCAAATATGGTACAGCCGTTCCATCCATTCCACAATTTTATGATAAGAAATCATGTACTCATCCTCTATCTTATTTAAATATTCGGCATAATACAGGATTCCGGCTTCCGGATCCACCGCGTAGGAAAAGGTGGCAAGCAGCTTTCCGGCGGCTTTGTCAATGCCGCAGCGGCACTTTTCGAGCACAGCCTCTGAAGGATTGCTGCCCCAGTAACAAAAAATCGGAGAGGCAATGATATAGCCCAGATTGCGTTTTCCCTTCATGTGCTTTACCGTCATTTCCCGGATTTTTTCATTATATTCCTTTAAGAACTCTTCCTCCGTCATGTCACAGGGGAGCACCACATAACTGTACAGATACTGCGCTTTTGTAAGAGGGCCTGCGGCATCGTAGAAATAAATGCCGATCATGACTTTGTCATCTTCAAAGAATGCGAAACCGGCGGCCTTTAAGAAATTTTTCACCTTTTCCCTGTCCGGCAGAGTGAGGCCTTTATGTACAAATACGGAATGCTCCTTCAGCACTTTGGACGGGTCCTCCATCACGCCGGGTTTTGTTCTGATAAAGCCGATCATTAAAGCGATGGCAGCGGCGGCAAAGACCGCCACAGCCAGCACCTGTACAGCCACGGGCTGTGCCGTAAGCTGCTTATAGAGCGGCGACTCGGGATTTCCGGCCATGAGCATGATCACCAGCAGTAAAAACAGCAGCACCACCATCAGCGCCCTCATGTTTTTTTTAGAGCCAAACAGGCCTCCGGGTTTTCCAGTTTTTCCAGACATATCAATTCCTCCCCTGATTTTACTTTGTCACAGCACAGGCTGCTGTCATCTGCGCGCAAAAGTTCATCTGCAGAATCAGTCCTGTGCGCTTATGTATTCTGCTTCCAGTCTAATACCTGGCGGGGCATCTGTCAAATTGTAACAGTTCAGACGGCGGGAAAAAATAAGAATGATCTTTGGAAATTCTCTTCCTAATATTCATCCGGTAAGATATAATGAAGTTAATTAGTTTTATAATTTCTTAGGAACAGGGAGGACCTCTATGAAGCTGAATACCAAACGAACCATTCTCGTCGGGCTGGCCTTTCTATCGATCAGCGCTTTCTGGCAGCTCTACGACAGCATCATCCCCTTAATTTTGAAAAACACCTTTCAGATCAGCGATACCATTGCGGGGTTTGTGATGGCCGCGGATAATGTGCTGGCGCTTTTTATGCTGCCGCTGTTTGGCACGCTGTCCGATAAGGTACATACGCCCCTCGGCAAGAGGACCCCGTTTATCCTGGCGGGCACAGGCATTGCAGTCATCTCCATGCTGCTGATTCCTGTGGCGGATAACCGCCTGTCTCTCCCGCTGTTTGCCGGCGCCCTGATGGTAACGCTGCTCGCCATGTCCACCTACCGCTCACCGGCTGTTTCCCTGATGCCGGATGTCACCCCCAAGCCGCTTAGATCCAAGGCCAACGCCATCATCAACCTCATGGGGGCTGTGGGCGGCGTGATTTCCCTGCTGCTGATCTCAACGCTTGTCACAAAGGAGGGAAAGCCGGATTACTTACCGATTTTCCTGATCGTGGCTCTGGTCATGGTGACCGCCGTTGCTGTGCTGCTTTTAAAGATTCGTGAAAATCCGCTGCGCCGGCAAAGGGAGGAACTAGAGCTCACCTTAGAGCCGGAACCCGACCTTAGCGAAGCGGCAGAGCCGGGCAGTAAGCCCGCTCCCATGCCTGCGGATGTGAGAAAAAGCCTAGTGCTCATACTTCTGTCAGTGGCTTTCTGGTTTATGGGTTATAACGCGGTGACCAGCGCATTTTCCAAATACGCACAGATCTACTGGGGAATCGAGGGTGGAGGCTTTGCGAACTGCCTGCTGGTGGCCACGGTGGCGGCGATTGTTTCGTATATACCGGTGGGCGCGCTGGCATCGAAAATCGGCAGAAAAAAGACCATACTGATGGGAGTCGCACTTCTGTTTTCCATGTTTGGTATAGGCGCCTTCATCAGGCATTACCATCCGGCGGTCAATCTGCTGTTTATGCTGGTGGGTGTGGCCTGGGCGGCCATCAATGTAAACTCCTATCCCATGGTTGTTGAGATGAGCAGAGGGAGCGATATCGGCAAATATACCGGCTTTTATTACACTTTTTCCATGGCGGCGCAGATCGTGACCCCGATTTTTTCCGGTGCGCTGCTGGAGCATATAGGATACCACACGCTGTTTCCCTACGCCGCGCTGTTCGTTGCAGCCGCTTTTTTCACCATGCTGTTTGTAAAGCACGGGGACAGCAGACCCATCCCTCCAAAGAGCAGGCTGGAGGCGTTTGATATCGAGGATTAAACAGGCAAAAACGGCTGCCCGCCGGAAATAATTTTCCTCCATGCATCGAAAAGCGCCGGCATTTTTTATACCGCTCCCATGTGATTACAGAAGCGGTATAAAGATGCCGGCGCTCTTTTTATTTATAAAAACTGTTTTATAGCGGCTTCCGGTTTCTGCCGGCTTTCTGTCTGAGACACCAGAAGCAGAAAATCATAGATCGGTATCACAAGCCGCAGATCGTCCCTGATCTTTTTCCAAAGATCCTGCTCATACATCGTTTCCAGCCCTTCATAATCCGCACAGAAGCAGATTCCGCGGCGTTCCAGCCAGTCCCTTAGATTTTCCGGCAGTTCTCTATAATGGGGACGTTTGTACTTCTCTCCTTCCATCACAAAGGTCTGCTGGGACTCATACGCCCTGCGGGCATCCTCAAACTGGCTGCATCCCTGCAGAATCAGCGAACGCATTGTATCCATATAGCTGGGGGAGGCCGCATAAAACCCACATCCGTAACTGTATCCTTCCGGCCCGAATTCGAAGTAAAATCCGGGCACAGCCGTGCCGTGCATCTGACCTCTCTTAAAAATAATCCACATATTGTCCCGATAGAGGGATTTGTCTCTGGAAAATCTTGTGTCCCTGCGGATGCGGCTGATCGTGCGGTCCACGCGCGGTTCAACCGTCAGTTCTTCATCGATCTGGCGCATATAAGGGCCTAATGCCGCCGTCAGCTCCTTTAACGGCTCCATCACATACAGCTCATACTCTTCCCTGTGTTCCTCAAACCACGCCCTGCTGTTTTGGCGTCTATTTTCAGTAAGAAACCGGATTGTCTCGGATGAAAACGGCATACAAAACCTCCCACAAATGCTGTATTTTACTTCATGGGTCTATCATAGCGCACCTTGAACCGCTGTGCAAGATGATCATTTATAAATCGACGGCTAAATCGGAAGCCATACAAACGGTATCTTTGTTACGCTGCGGGTATCGCTGGAAAGCATGGACCAGGTCACATCATCATAAGTTAGTTCTGTGCTGTCCGTTAACACATAGATGGTCTGCTCCTTCTTCGGAATGCCCGCCTCCCCTGTCAGGGGCCGAAGCATTGTCCACCCTTTGTCCGCGGCCGGGTGGTCGCTCTGAAAATAGTGGAAGGTTCCGTCTTTATAAAACAGATCCGCATAGCTGTTTCCTTCCGGGAGAAACCAGGCAAAACGTATGGAACATTCCCTGCCTGCTCCCGACAACGCGAGAAACTCTTCCCAGGCCCTGTCATTTGCAGCCTTTAAGTCTTCCTCCGCCTCATCCGTGCTGACATAACAGCCGTCTTTTAAGGCCTGCTCTACCGTATAGCGGCCGGGAACAAAGGAAAAGCCGGCATAGATGCCCTCACTGTCAAATTGAAACACCGGTTTATCAGCGCTGCTTTGACGGCATCCTGTAAGGCATAGCAGTATGAATACAAGCAGAGCCGGCAGCACCGGACGCTTTAGCCGGTGCCCTTTACACAGCTGTCCGTGGAATAACATCTTTAACTGATGGTCCATATAATCTCCCTCCTTTTCGTATCTGAAAGCCGCCGCTGCCTATTTTCCCTTAAGCCGGCGCATTTGCAAGAAGCACAAACAGAACCGCCGCCGTCCAGGCAGCACACAGAAGCGCCGACAGCGCCGTCATCTTACGATAACTTAAAATAGATTCAATTCTCTGCCTTAATCCCGCGCCGCCGAAAGCGCTGACAAAAGGAGATTTGCTTTTCGCACAGCCAAGGATCGCCGATGCATATTCCTTTTGTTCTTCCGGCAGCAGCTCTTTCATGACTATTTCATCGCAGCTGATCTCCATATCTTCAAAGAAATATTTCAAAGAGATCCATATGAGGGGATTAAACCAGTGTATGCAGGCAATCAGCACAGCGGCCAGGCGGAACAGATTATCCTTCCTGCGCATATGCGCTTGTTCGTGCCGGATAACATACCGGCACTCTGTGTCCGGCAGATCCTTAGGTATCAGGATCACCGGACGGAGTATCCCATAGACAGCCGGATGGCGAACCTTGTCCGACCGGCAGATGCCCGGCATCACTTCTGTTCTTTCCCCGGTGTCGGACATCCCCCGCCGATACAGATAAATCGCCGCTGCCGCCGCCAGACAGGCGGCTGTCAGCCAGATCAGGCCGGCCCCCTCAAAAATCCGACGCAGCAGATCCGATTTATAGGAAAAAGGGAAATATTGATCCGCAGCCTGAATCAAATTGGATGCTGTCAGATCCATAAATCCGCCCGTTTTGCCGATATCCACGCTCTTTAAAACAGAACCGGAGAAAAGTGACAGCAGGCTGTAACGGCTCGGCAGCCCTACGGGAATCAGCAGCCGGATGGCGGGAGCTGCCCACATAAGATATATAAATCTACGCGGAAAGCGCCGCAGCCTGCGCATAGCCAGCAGGATCAGAATGACGGCGCCTCCCAGCACACTCATTGACAAAACCCAGTAAAACATCTCTCCAATCATGCCATCACCGCTTTTCTATCATGTCCTTCAGCTGTGCCAGTTCGTCCTCACTTATCTCCTCGTCCTCCAGCAGAGCCGCAAAAAAAGCTTTTCTGGAACCGCGAAACAGCTTATCGATCAGAGACCTGGTCTCTGATCTCTGCACTTCCTCTTTCTTGACCAGCGAAGTGCAGGAAAAGCCGGGTTCCTCCCTGCGGATGACCCCTTTCTCCACCAGCTTTTTAATAATGGTATACGTTGTATTCTTGTTCCAGCCGATCCTCTCTGCCGCCAGCACTGCCAGATCCCTGGCGCTCACCGGTTCCCCCTCCCAGAGTATCTCCATCAACTTCCATTCACTGTCATACAGCTTTACCGATTCCATATACCCACCTCTTTGCTTCAGATCATTCCGACTTATGAATGCATTTCAGACTACAGCAATAGTCTATCTATACATAGACTACCACTATAGTCCGGATATGTCAACACGTTGCCCACGTTACCCATGAAAATCCTCCCTTGACCTTCCAATCCAAAAAATGGTATACTAAAGGCAAATCAAAATCAAATGAGGTAGGATAATGGACACAGAACAGAAATTTGCGGTGTTGATCGATGCAGACAATATTTCAGATAAGTATATTAAGATTATATTGGAAGAAACGGCCAACAACGGTGTTGCTACCTACAAAAGAATCTATGGGGACTGGACAAGCCAGCAGATGTCCTCCTGGAAATCCGTGCTGCTGGACAACTCCATCATCCCCATACAGCAGTACGGTTATACATCGGGGAAAAATGCGACGGATTCGGCCATGATCATCGATGCCATGGACATCCTCTATTCCGGTACGGTGGACGGTTACTGCCTGGTATCGTCCGACAGCGATTTCACCCGCCTGGCTGCCAGACTGCGGGAATCCGGCATGCATGTGATCGGCATGGGCGAGAGCAAAACCCCCAAACCGTTCATCTCCGCATGCAACCAGTTTAAATATCTGGACATCCTGTACTCCAACCAGCAGAAGGCGGAAAAGAACGCGCCGCCGCCCCGCCCCCTGGTAAAGGAAACCAAGGCGGTGGTAAAGGAAACCGGCGATTACAGCGCAAAGAGTGCTCCTGCGGATGAGGATATCCAGCCGCAGACCGATCTGAATATGATCCGTGAAACCATCCGCACACTGGTGGAACAGTTCTCCGATGAAGACGGGTGGGTATCCTGCGGAAAGCTCGGCGACCAGCTCGCCAAGCGCGTGCCGGACTTTGATGTCAGAAACTTCGGCTATTCCAAGCTGACTACCTTTGTGAAATCTCTGGGTGAATATGAGATCAAGAGGATTTCCACCGGCAATAACCAGCGCCAGATCTACTTCCGGCAGAAATAAGCGGACAGCATAAACGCATCTTTGAAATATGCTCCGTCAGGCACACCAAACGAATGCCGCCCCCGGCTGAATATCAGCCATGGGACGGCATTTTCTGCCATATACCTGTCCCCACACAGACAGATACTGTTTCTCGTTTGTTTCCATGTCCGGCGCCCCCTTAAAAGCAACTCTTTATGCTATAATGTCGGTAAGAATTGCACCGGGCGGCCTGCCGATCCGGTGCAGTCTGTTAACATCATAATAAAGGAATGGTAAAGTCATGAAAAAAATACTGGCCGCGTCTGCGGCAGTTCTGCTGATATGTGCGCTTTTTATTCCGCTTCTCCTGCGTTATGCCGGGCCTTTTTCCGATGAAATCATCCCGCTGGACCCCACTGCGGATGACATGCGCGGATGGGAATTTTATACATGTGAAAACGGGCTTCGAACCCCGCTTGAAATTCAGGACCGATCCGGCACTCTGTTTTACTACGGCCTGGAATATGAGGGGCAGGCATTTTACCGTTCGCGCATCATGACGGAACAGCTGGATTCCCCCCTCTTGAATCTGGGGGTAGCAAATGTAGAAGTTGCGGTATTTCTGGATGATGAACTGATCTATACGGACGCATACGATACGGGATATGAGATCGGGAATGTGCAGCTTACGGATACAGAAAAGCAGAGGACCCACGGAGGCATCTTAATCTCCCTCCCCCTGGACTATGCCGGCAGGACACTGACCGTCGTACAGGCCTCCTCCCCGGGCGAAAAGCCCGGCTATACGGATATCTATCCGTGCCCGGTCACACTCTACAGCACGCGGGGATATGAGAGTGTTCTGATCTCACAGTCCTGGCAGGATGCCTGTAACGCCATAATACCCGCCGTACTGGCATTCCTTCTGCTTATCTTTTTTGTCCTCCGGGCAGTTCGCGGCAAGCTGGATTTAGGGCTTTTCTTTCTCTCCCTGTTTCTCTTGCTGCAGTCGGCGGAAGTGGTGATTTCCGCTTCCTATGCCATATCCTATTTTGACGGATACAGGCTGGATGCAGTCACCCTGTGCAGGCTGTGCTCCACAATGGCCATGGCACTGTTTTTGTGCACACGCATGCAAAAATTTCAGAAGACGGCGCTGGCAGTCGCCGCTCTGCAGTTTATTTCCATCGTAATTTCAGCCCTGACCCAGTTAAATCTGCTGGTACCCTATGGGGATACCTATATGATGCTGGTCTATCTGGCGGGCCGTGCCAGCCTGCTGGCTATGATCCTCATCACTGTTTTTGCATTGCTCGAATGGCGGCTTCATAACAGATTTTTCGCTCTCTATGCCAGGATCACCGTTGGGCTGGCGGCGGCATACCTGCTGTTTCTATGCATCTCACCGCTGGTTTTTCCGGGATATCTTCAGAATACACTTCAGAGGCTGTCCCATAACGGGAATACGGTATATCTTCTGCGGCTCTTCAACGGGCTGATGATCATTCCCGGCATCGCTTCCGTCAGCATTGATCTGATCCGGCAGGAGATCGCCAGAAGAACGGATTTTACCATGCTCACCATGAAAAGCCAGGCCGCTTATGAAAGCCTGAAAAACATGCAGGATAATATATCGTCGCTTAGGGAAATGCGCCATAATATGCTGCACCACCTCACGGTTATGGAGAGCCTCGGAAAATCCGGACAGACAGACAGGCTGCAGGAGTACATATCCGCTCTCACCCAGGAAACCGGCTCTGTGGCCACGCCTCAGTACACCGCCCATCCGGTGGTCAACGCCATACTTTCTTCGGAGCTGGCCAGGGCAGAGAAAGACGGGGTTGAGGCCGAAACGCATGTATCTCTCCCTGAATATCTGGATATTGCGGATAATGATCTGTGCGCGCTTCTTATGAATATGATTAACAACGCGCTGGAAGCTTGCGCCGGCATGGAGGAGGGCGCAAAAAAATGGATATGCATCACCATGCATATCCGCGGAAAATACTGCTATATAGGGGTAGAGAATTCTAAAAACGGCCCTGTCTATTATGACAGAGAAAACAACATATGTATTTCAACCAAAGGAAACAGAACCGCTCACGGTTATGGCATGAAAACCATGGAACAGATTGCAAAACGCTATGACAGCAAGCTGCATATCAGCTTTACGGACAGCACCTTCCATGTGAATACCGCCTTGCTGTTAAAACCCGCATCCAGGCCGGACACGCTTAGGTCAGTCCGGTAAGCCGCAGGAGAGATGCCCGTTATCGAACTGTGAAGCGTACAAGCTCGGTCACATGGGCCAGATTCACATCCAGAAGCAAAGGCATTGCATTTACTGTATTTTCGTCCGGTAAATATATTTTTCACATAATTTTCGGTTCAGGAAATCGATCAGCGTACCGGTGAGCAGCATGTTGATGACCGTGCCCTCACGGATGGAATTGGTATTTCCGATAAACAGCATGATCGTCAGAGCCGCCGCCAGAAAACTCACATCACACATAGTCCGGTAAAACCGGAAGCTAAGCCTGGTCTTGCCGGTTAATGCTTTGCAGAGGGATTCGCAGGGAAAGGCGATCACATCGGCGCTGGTGACAAGGGATATCCCCAGCGCCGACACACACTGCCCGCACAAAAATACAAGCAGAGCCGCCGGATATGAGCCGGGGAGGATGGCAGCCGTTACCGGCAGGTCATACATGAACAGATTTAAGAATTTACCCGAAATAAATCCGGGTACCAGCTGCAAAAGCTGCAGCCATTGAAAATCCCGGCGCAAAATGAGGATCTGCAGCGCCATAAAAAAGATATTAAAGAGAATGCCAATATCTCCTATTTTCAGACCCGTAACCATGGATATATTGTAATTCATGGCGTTAAATGGAGCCTGTCCAAGCGCCGCTTTTATCATCAGTGTATTTCCAAGCGCTGCTATGATCAGACCCAGGACATAAAATATATATGTATTCAAGCGTTTCTTCATACGACCCGTTCAGACTCCTTTAATCTCCACATTGCCATACATTATACATCAGAAAGCGGCCTACTGCAATGACCAACTCTTATGCGGGCTCCCGTCCTGCAGGCCGCGTTTTCAGTCCGCCCGGTCGAATCTTTGGAAGACGGCCATACCGACGGTGACCAGAATGACCAGCGCGCCTGCCGCCAGCAAAAGCTGCTGCACCCTGACATAATCCGCTGCCGGCCCGAACAATGCCATGCCCAAAGGCAGCGCACAGGAGGTAGAAATCTGCATCAGGCTGAATACCCTGCCCTGCATCCCCTGCTCCACCCGTTCCTGTATGGTCACCGTGATCGGTGTATTATAGCAGGGCGAGGTGATGCCGATCAGCAGATTCAACAGCAGATAGACCGCAAATACCGGTGCCAGTCCCAGCCCCAGCATGAGCGCGCCATAGAAGGCGCCTGCCGCCAGGGTCGTATTCAGCTTTTTTTTGAACCCGCCCCAGGCGGTGATCAGCAGCCCTCCCAGGATCATTCCCAGGCTGTAGGTCATCTCGCTGGCGGTCAGACGCCATACTTCCTGGCCAAAGGTTCTACTGACTAACAGCGGCGTCAGAAATGCGGAAGGGCTGATCAGAAACAGCACGGCAATCTGAAACAGCATCAGCCGTCTGATCAGCGCACGCTCCTTCAGATAGGCAAATCCTTCCCGGATATCGCCAAGAGCGAATATTCCCTTCCCCTTATTTTCCTTATGCAGCGGAATGCTTACCGTCGAAGTGACGGACACCCCGATCACTGCGGTGATCACATCGATAAACAGTGTTGCTTCCAACGGTGCGACGGACAGTATCGCTCCGCTCACCGCCGGTGACAGAAACATCGTCAGAGAAGTCAGCGTGCTGTTGATACCGTTGACTCTCATCAGGTGTTCCTGCGGAACTATCTGCGGCAGAACCGCATTGACAGCCGGTGTCTGGATACCGGTGCCAGCGGACCGGATAATGAGCACCGCAAATAAAAACCATATATTTCTATAGCCCGCAAGAAACGCAGTTGCTAAAACGAGCGTTGCTGCCGCTATTATGCTGTCTGAGAGCATGATCAGCTTTTTACGTTCATAGCGGTCAACCCACACTCCTGCAAACAGGGATATCACGATCTGAGGTACAAAACCACAAAGCGTGGATATTGTCAGCATCTTGCCGGAAGAAGTGGAAAGTGTAATATACCAGACGATCGCATACTGTACCAGAGAAGATCCAAAAAGCGATATGGTCTGTGCAGTCAAAAACCGTATAGCCTTGTTTTTCCAATCAGACTGATTCATCATTATCACCATCAATTCCTATCATTATATTTTTTCCATCGCACGCAGCTTGACAGCGCTCTTCGCAGCTGTTCCATGGAGATCGGTTTGGCAATGTGAGCGCACATACCCGCCAGGCGGGCCTGTTTCACGTCTTCCGTAAAAGCATCCGCGGTCATCGCGACAATCGGAAGCTCCTCAATGTGTTCCATGCATAGGCCCCGGATCTGTCTAGCCGCTTCATAACCGTTTAACACAGGCATCTGAATATCCATAAAGATCATATCATAATAATAGGGTGGATGAGTGCGGACCGCTTCGAGCGCAGCAAAACCGTCCGGGGCCATCTCCGCCTCCACACCGAGCAATGCAAGCATTTCTCCGGCGATCTGACGGTTGAGCTCGTTATCTTCCGCTACCAGGACCCGTAATCCGTAAAACCCAGTCTGATCGGGCACTTCCGTTTGAGTATCCAAAATTGGGAAACGGCGGTTGCGCGCCAGACGCACGGTCACAATAAACCGTGTTCCCTTTGCGGGTTCACTTTCCACATCGATTTTCCCATCCAACATATTCAGAATGTCTAAAACGATGGTCATGCCCAGGCCGGTTCCTGTTACACCGCCCGCCCTTACATCATCCGCCCGGCTGAACGGCTCAAAGATCCGCTCTTGATACTCCTTCGTCATGCCGATACCGTTATCCTCAATCACAAACTGATATGTTCCGGCCTGAAATTCCTCTTTGTCAAGGTCTTTCAAGGATATGCGTATCACACCGCCTTCTTTTGTATACTTGGAGGCGTTGTCAAGAATGTTTACAAGCACCTGTCGAAGCTTCTGCTGATCCGACTGTACCTGTGTATGAACATCTTTACCTATTTCCACTGTCAGAGTTTGTTTTTTCTTCTGTAGTGTCGGCAGCACCATGGATACTGCACCCTCAATCAAACCGTGCAGGTCAAACGCAGTCTCTTCCAACTGCGCCTTTCCGCTTTCAATCTTGCTGACATCCAGCACTTCATTGATCAGTCCCAAAAGATGCCTGCCGGAGCTCTCTATCTTGGAAAGATAATCTTTCAGCTTTTCCTGATCGTCCATATGCATCTGCGCCAGTTCAGTCATGCCCAGAACCGCGTTCATCGGCGTACGGATATCGTGGCTCATTCTGGATAAAAAATCGCTCTTCGCACGGTTTGCACTCTTTGCTTTCTCCAGCGCATCCTCTAAAAGTGCCTTGGATGTCCGTTCCTTTTCCAGGTTTTCCTCCTGCTGCTGACGCTCCTTATCAATGCATTTTGAAAGTGTCACTTCCAGCACATCTTCTGTGTCCGGACTGTCCACCCATATGGCCTGAGTGGAATTCCAGTGATATATACCATCATCCCCCATCTGGCGCATCTCCATCGACACAACCCGTTCCCCGCGCGCAAACGCGTCCAACAGAGAACTCCGGGAAAATTTGCGTACAAATTCCTCTCTGAAATCCGGATCTACCGTGGAAGCCCCGACTTCAATCAATTCATCAAAGCAGCCTGACCTTGCGGCCTTTTTGGTCTGAAAGCGGTCATATTCCAGCATGCGATAGGTATTTTTCGTCAGATTCACTGAAATCAGCATTTCAAAAGCAATTCTGGCCGCCGTAGCCAGCTGAATGATCTCCATGCGCTGTTTCATCTCCTGCCGGTATTCCTCATCTATGTCCCTGAAAACCAGCACACACCAGCACTCCTCCAAGCTTAGATCCTCTATCTTAGTCGCTGCAAATTCCACCATATGGTAAGTGCCGTCTTCCGTCAAGCGCCGCATTCTTTTAACAATCTGCTTTTTTCCTTCTCCGAATATCCGAAGCATAGCTTCTCTGGAATAGCTGTCTAAAAATAAGTCCAGATCTTGCGGATGTATGGTTTTAGACGCATAGCGGCGATTTTCAGATCCAAAATTACCCTGCTGCGGTATATCTGTCCACAGCATGTCTTTCTGGCAATTGACATAATAATCCGCACTCAGATTCGCAATGATACATTCTCTAAAAACCGTGACCAGACTCTGTTCATACATGCGTATGACATGATCCAGCCCCTGCTCTTCCTTGTAATTCAGACTATGGGGCCTTGAAGTGAGCACAACGGCACGAATATGCCCATCCCAAAGAATCCGGCTGGCCGTCATATCCACCATCGAATGGAGTTCAGGATCGAAACGCAGTATATGGCTGGAGTCTTTCTCCCCCATCGCCTCAATCGGGCAGTCAGCGCACATCCTGGGCCAGACTTCACTGCATTTTCTCCCCAGCCTGGCACATCCGTGCCCGGTATCCTCACAGCGTTGGTTAAAATACAGCAGTTTATGCGTCTCTTCCTCAATCACATAAACGCTGGTATCCGTCAGCGCATCCAGCAGTGTGTTCAGATTTTTTTCGTACATATTAACTCCCCGTTCCATCCGCGGTATTCACAAGCGTTTCCAACGATCAGACAGCCAGCCGCAGAATGCGGCTTTCTATCTCCATTATAAAGCATATTGCAAAAATAAAAAGCATTTTTCTATTGAATAAAACAAAAGAAGCCGATCGTATCATAACAATCGACTTCTTCCTGGATGCCGCTGGCCGGACTCGAACCGGCACGGATGTGAATCCGCTTGATTTTGAGTCAAGTGCGTCTGCCAATTCCGCCACAGCGGCATTCGCTGCTTTAACGCAACGAGAAGATTTTACCATAAAAATAAAAAACATGCAAGCAGTTTTTATTCTCAGCGGTTTAAATCAGCGGTTTAAAGCGCTCATATTTCGGTCTTTGGCCAAGTTCATCGTGTTATACAGCACCAGCACATCCGTTATGCCGTTCTCCTCCACATACTGCGAAAGCGGCATGCGGAAATAGCGCAGATCCACCATATGTGTCTCCGCAAATTCCTCTGCCGCAAACGGCGCGAAACAATGCGCAAAGGAATCCTTGATAATCAAAAGCTTCCCGCTGTCTTCAGGCTTGGAATGGTTGACGATTCTCACCAGCGGCTGATTTCCATCAAAAAAGTAGGCATACTTGTCCTTCTTAGCCAGATAGGACTCCTCATAAAACGTATCGGTGACCTTTTCCCCGAGATTGTATTCCACGGTCCATTCATAGCCGCTGCTTTTTCTGTCCCAGCGCTCTATCTCATCCTTCTGCAGGCAGATATTTACCTTGGAGTAAATCGTGCCCAGAAAATCCTCCGACACTGTTTTCACCTGATAATCTGATTCTCTTATGCCGTACGGGCCGCCGGCACCTGAATCCGCAGCCAGACTCTCCTTCCAGGCAAGATATCCCAGAAAGGCTCCTAGAGTTGTCCAGTGATGGTCCGTCCGGTAATAGATATACCGGTCCGAATTTTCCTCAAACATGGGCCGGACGTCCACCCAGGCATCTCCTATTCCGGCCTCCTTCAGTTTATTTTGCATGGAAGACAGCATCCGGTTCTGATCGTACATCTGTGCAAAGGCCGGAAGCTTATCTTTTAACACCGCACCGGAGCTCGGAACCAACATGACCCTCACATGATCCTCTCCCAAAAGGGCTCCGTATCTACCTGCAAAATCCGCGATGGCATCCAGATTTTTCTCCTTCAGTCCTTCATCCAGATCGCCTTCCATGAACCGTTCAAACAGATACCCGTCTTTTCCGAAATAGACACCGTTGATCTCCGTTCTTCCGCTTATTCTCTCTGTCCAGGCCTTCAATGCAATCCACCGGTCCCTGGCAGGAAACTGGTCCGTCAGCCATTCTTCATAATCCAGACCGTATTGTCCTGAAAGCACATCCGAAGCGTTAAGCTCCGGCTTTTGGGCCAGCACTCTGTTCTCATTTTCAGAAAAGGTTTTCTTGGGAACGAAGATACTCCACAGCGTAAATCCGGCAATCAGCAGCAGAAAACATGCCGACGGCAGATTTTTCTTTGACAACATGGCTCCTCCTTCTAAAAACGAAAATATAAAAACGGATTATAGGAAGCATTCACTAAAAATGCCACGCTAAGCACGATCATCGCTGACAGAAACAGTCCCTTTGCCATCGCGTTTTCGCGGAAACGTCTGGCAAGCCTGGCCGGAAGCCCGGTCGAACCCAGGGTCAGAATCAGCAGAAGAACACCATAATTTAAAAGCAGCCAGGCGGTATTACCGTCCGCTAAGCTTCCTCCGGCTCCGAACATGGCTCCCAGATACTTGGCTCCCTGTGACAGATCTTCAAACGCAAATATCACCCAGCCAAACAGCACCAATAAAAGGGCATAAGCATGTGCCGCAAAACGCGGCAGCCTTTCCAGTATCTTTAAAAGGAACAGCTTTTCTACAATCAGCAGGATGCCGAAATACGCGCCCCATGCCACAAAATTCCAGCTGGCTCCATGCCAGATACCTGTGAGCAGCCATACGACGGCCAGGTTAAATACCTGCCTTCCCGGCCCTTTCCGGTTACCGCCCAAAGGGATATACACATACTCCCGAAACCAGGTCCCCAGGGAGATATGCCACCGCCTCCAGAACTCCGTAATGCTCGCTGATTCATAGGGATGGTCAAAATTCTCCGGAAAGTGAAATCCGAACATCCTCCCGAGTCCGATCGCCATATCTGAATATCCTGAGAAATCAAAATAGATCTGAAATGCGAAGGCAAGTATGCCAAACCAGGCTGTAAGCGCCGGCATGGACGCAGTGCTGCCTGCGGATATCTGCTCCCACAAAATCCCGATTTGATTGGCTAAGAGCACCTTTTTGGCAAGTCCGGCCGAGAAACGAAACGCGCCTTCCCCAAAGCCGTCCGCATCCATCCTCCTGTGATCCAGCTCGCAAGCAACCGTTTTATAGCGCACAATGGGACCCGCAATCAGCTGGGGAAACAGCGCAACATAGGCGCCGAATGCGATAATGTTTTTCTGCACTTTCGCATCCCCCCTGTAGATATCGATCGTATAGGACATAGTCTGGAAAGTGTAAAACGATATACCGATCGGAAGCCCCAGCTGTAAAAGAGGCAGATTCGTGCCCAACAGCTGGTTCAGATTCGACACAAGGAAATCCGCATACTTAAAAAATCCCAGGAGCAGCAGGTTGATCAGCATGGAAGAAGCTACCGCCCATTTCGCCCTTCCCCTTTTCCCCTGCCCGAGGAATCGGTTTACCAATCTGCCATGGGTGTAATCCACAACGGTGGAAAACAGCATCAGCACCACATAAACCGGTTCTCCCCAGGCGTAGAAAAAGAGGCTGGCCAGAAATAACACGGCATTCTTCCATGACCGCGGCGCGATCACATAGATAAGCAGAACTGCCGGCAGAAATCGAAATAAAAATAATATACTGGAAAATACCATGGCAATACCTGCCTTACTGTCTTTCTTTGACTGTCTTACTTTGTATAAAGTACTCCGCGGATTGCTTCCACCGCGATCTGATTCTGCGCTTCGGCTTCTGCCAGTATTGCATCATCGCCCTGCTCTTCCACTTCCATGGGCACCGTGCCCAGCATCAGGAAAAATACATAGTCTTCAAAACTGATCACTTCCGATGCCTGCACTTTCATCACGTTGGCAGGATATTGGAACGAATCGTTGATCAGATAATTGCGGTACTCTTCCAGCGCTCCGAGCACCTTGTTCTTATCCTCTTCCGACTTGGCTTTTATACCCACAAAGGTATCGACATGAGCGCTGATCATAGGGCCTTCCGCAATATATTCTTCACACCATTCCGGATCCACGCCAAAGACATCCTGAAGCGATGTATCATCATAGGGCATGCTCGGAAGATAATTCTCACCGTATGCCGCTTTCACCGCATCATGGATGACAGTCATTGAAGCATCCTGAATCTGTGCGGATGAACCGCTGTCCGCTCCGTTTGTTGTTTCTTTTTCATTCTCCTTGCCGCCGCATCCCACCAGTGCCAGAGAGACAGCCAGCATGAGTGCAAGTACTCTTTTCTTCATAATTTCTCCCATCCGCGCATTTTGCGCATTCACCATATCTGTTAAATCACTGCTTTGTAGTACTACATAGTATGCATCTTTTTCCGCGCCGTATGCTATTATAACAGCGAACCATGAATTCTGACAACTTACATTTCTCTTACGCAGCTGTATAATTTGACTTTTCTTTTGCTTATAAGTTTCGTATAATGATATCTACAGCAGAACTCTTATGTAAGAGCTCCGCGCATTATAACGAACAGAGAGGCATAAGATATGATCAGTTTTGCAAATGATTACAGCGAAGGCGCTCATCCCCGGATTCTTGAAATGATGGGCAGGGCCAACCTGGAACAAAATGATGGCTACGGTCTGGATGCGCATAGTGAAAAAGCCAGGCAGCTTATAAAACGTGCGGTCGGCAGGGAGGATGTCTCCATTCATTTTCTGACCGGGGGCACACAGACGAATCTGCTGGCCATCTCCTCCGTGCTGCGCCCGCATCAGGCGGTTATAACGGCTTCTACCGGCCACATCAATGTCCATGAATGCGGCGCCATTGAAGCCGCAGGTCATAAAGTGCTCACCTGGCACTGCGAGGACGGCAGGCTGACTCCAGAAGGCATATGCCGCCTCTTTACCGAACATACTACAGAGCACATGGTTATGCCAAAGATGGTGTATCTCTCCGACTCCACAGAGCTCGGCACGATCTATACGAAGGCACAGCTGACCGACATACATAACTGCTGCCGGGAACACGGCCTGTATCTGTTTCTGGACGGAGCACGCATCGGCACCGCTCTGATGGCAGAGGGCAACGATCTGACCCTGCGAGATCTCGCCTCGCTTACCGATGCGTTCTATATCGGAGGCACAAAAAACGGCGCCCTCCTAGGGGAGGCATATGTGATCTGCAATCCCGCTTTTGATGAGGATTTTCGTTATCAGATGAAGCAGAAGGGCGCCATGCTGGCGAAGGGATTTTTAATCGGGATTCAGTACGAAGCGCTGTTTAAGGACAACCTGTATTTTGAACTGGCGGCTCATGCCAACCGGATGGCGCAGAGACTCAAAGACGGCATGCTAGATATGGGCGTAAAATTTCTGGTGGATTCCCCGACCAACCAGCAGTTTCCCATACTGGATCACCGTATTATCCAGCAGTTGGAACAGAAATTCCTGTTTCACACGGAAAAGGTGATCGATGAGGCCCATACCTGCATCCGCCTTGTCACCTCCTGGGCGACGAAAGAATCCTATGTGGAGGATTTCCTTAAGGATCTCCTGACACTGCTGTCCTGAACAGTTTTATATCATAGGAGCAATTTCTTATGATATAAATACAGCTGTAATTTGAAACCTGTACGGTTGCAAATTACAGCTGCAGTCATAAAAGTATGTTGTCTTTATGCGGTCAGGCGCAAGCGTGATTTAATTCCGGCCGCCGGTCCTGTAAGGCTGCGCCTTACAGGGAATCTGCAATCTCATAGAGAAGCCGCTCGGAATCCTCCCATCCCAGACAAGGATCGGTGATGGAACAGCCATAGACATGGTCGCCCACCTTCTGGCTTCCTTCGTGGATATAACTCTCGATCATAACGCCCTTCACCAGTCCGGCGATGTCCGGATCGTGCCGTCTGCTGTGCAGCACTTCCTTCACGATGCGGATCTGCTCTTTAAACTGCTTGTTGGAGTTGGAATGGTTCGCATCCACGATGCAGGCCGGGTTCTTGTAGTTTCTTAACTGGTACATTTCATAGAGGCGCCTTAAATCCTCATAGTGATAATTGGGCAGGGACTGTCCGTGCTTGTTCACAGCGCCGCGCAGAATCGTATGGGTCAGCTCGTTTCCGTCCGTCTTCACTTCCCAGCCGCGGTAAATAAAGGTATGTCCCATCTGTCCTGCCACTACGGAGTTCATCATGACGGACAGATCGCCGCTGGTCGGATTTTTCATGCCGGCCGGTACCTCCATGCCGCTGACAGTCAGACGGTGCTGCTGATTTTCTACCGATCTGGCTCCCACTGCCACATAGGAGAGCACGTCGGACAGATACCGGTAGTTCTCAGGATACAGCATCTCATCGGCCGGCGTCAGACCGGTCTCGCTGATCGCCCGCATATGCAGCTTACGGATCGCCAGCACACCCTCAAACAAATCCGGTTTTTTCTCCGGATCCGGCTGATGAAGCAGGCCCTTGTAGCCCTCTCCGGTGGTCCTGGGCTTATTGGTATAAATCCTGGGTATAATGATCACCCTGTCTTTTATCTTATCCTGTACCTTCGCCACGCGGTTGATATAGTCGCAAACCGCATCCTCGTTGTCTGCGGAACAGGGACCGATGATCGCGATAAACTGATCGCTCTCCCCTGTAAACACTTTTCTGATCAGCGCGTCGCGCTCCTCTTTCACCTTATGCAGCTTCGCAGAAAGGGGAAACTGCTCCTTCATCTCGGCAGGCGTCGGCAATTTCTGTACAAATTCAAAACTCATCTTCTTACGCTTCTTTCTTTCCTAAAAAATATGTGATGGCAGCGCCGCCGATCAACAGCACGATGCCGGCAATCACACGGATAACGGCCGTGTCCGAACTAAGATCTGCCAGTGCGTTGGTGTTGGAAAAAATAGCAACGGGGGAGGCTATAATCAGTCCCAGGATGGCGCTGTAGGTGATTGTCGTATGCTTTTTAAAGAGGTACTCGATCGCCTTGGCAATCAGGAAAATTCCAAGAATTACGCCGATTCCGAAGGGAAGCAACAGCATAAAGCCGTGTCCCAGACCGGCCATATCCATCACTTTTAACGCGTCCAGGAAATTCTTGATCGTATTTAACACTCCGTAATAGTAACCCAGGATCATCAGCACCAGAGAACCGCTGATTCCCGGCACCACCATAGTTGCTGAAGCGATCAGGCCCGCAAAAAACAGCTTGATCATATTGCCTGCATTTACATCGAAGGTCGTCAGCTCATTATCAGCACCCTGCTGGAAGGCCATAAATATGACCAGCGCAAACAATAGCACAAATGCGATCACATTTGCCGCCGATATCTTACCGCCCTGTTTCTCATCCAGCCCCGCTTTAAAATGCTTCACAAGAATCGGAATACCTCCCAGAATCAAGCCTACAAATGTCAGGCAGGTGGGCAGAGTATATTTGCTTAACAGAAATTCAATCGCATAGGTGAATCCCACAATACCGATGGCCGCGCCCAAAAGGATCGGAATCAGAGTCTGCAGGCTCTTTTTTACATTTTTCAGCAAACCGGTTATGGAGGATATCAGCCTGTCATAAATACCGAGGGATACCGCCATGGTGCCGCCGCTGACACCCGGTATGATATTGGCGATGCCAATAAAGATTCCTTTAATCAGGTCCATGATGTATTTCATTTTATTCGTCCTTTCCTGTGTTTTGCACACAGGAAACATTATATATTAGATTTTATGGCAGGTCAATGCGGAATCGGCAAAAAAAGGATGCTGCCGGCTGTTTCCGGCGCATCCTCTCATTGGCATCCTGCTATTTATGGGTGATTGAATAGTAATCGCTGCTGTCTTTATTGTAGCTGTAATAGAGCTCACTTTCTCCGAGATAAATAAAAACATACTGACTGCCGCTCCGGCAGGAAGCGATCTGTTCGCTGATGTCCTGCTTTTGGGTTTCATCAAACGTATCTCCGGTTATGTACTCTGCCAATGCAAAAAATAATTCTTCGGCTTTCTCCCTGTCCTGAATGCTTATGCTGACGCCTGTCAGCTTTCCGGTAAAGGTTTCCGTATCCACCGCAATCTGATCCAGCTGACTGTCGAGATTTAAGTAGGTGTGCGTACCGTAGGAGCTGGAAAAGCTACCGTCCTCCTTGTACTTAATGACGGTATTATAGCTGCTGACACTTTGTGAGACCACACTCTGTCCACGCTCTTTAAGCATTGCGGTTATCTGACTGACAGCCTCTGTCCCATCGATTTCATAGCAGCGAAGCATATTGGAGGGCTCTCCTAACTCCATCACCTGTTCATCCGTCAGCGTATAGTTAATATAATCATCATTCTCTACGCCTTCCACAGGGAAAGGAAATGTAATCGTATCCGTCACAGCTGCGCTCGTTTCCGCGCTGCCTCCAAAACTGCCCATCCCGTGGCTGACCAGGCTGGTGATCATATTGATCGCAAAGATCAGTATGATCCAGATTATGATCACCGCTGCGACTACTGTCGCCCCGGTAATCTTTTTCTTTGGGATCTCCCCATTGCTTCTGTAAGGGGAACCGCCGGAATAACTGCCGCCTGCACCTGCCGCCGTCCTGCCGCTCTGTCCGGCTCTGTTAGCATTCTCCCATACCGGATGCGTTCTTCCGGGTGCCGTATGGGTGCCGGGCGCAGTATGCGTGCTGCGCGCCGTGGTATAAGGCCTGGGAACATTGGCCCTGGGCGTTTCTTTTTTGGATCTGTTCGGCGGCACATAGCAGCGATTGCTGTGCTCATTGGGCAGACATTCTCCTGTAAATCTCACCGGTTCCTTGATTCTCTTCTTACACACAGGACAGTAATGCCCCTTTAGTTCACTGTCGCAGACCGGACATATATATCGAACCATACTCAATTCCTCCTCTGCTGCCGCAGCCCCTTAAGCCACAGCATGCTCTACTAGAATTATAAGAGAAAGATGATGCGCCGTCAACTCATTTCAGAGCCTAGAATATCCAGCTTTAGAATGCCCTGATGAGCGCCGCCAGGCGCAGGCAAAAAGCGGACACCGCACTGCCGTATTTTGCAGCATCGCGGTATCCGCTTTTTTCGCCAGCCGGAAATGCCTTAGTTCTTCCTGTGCCCACACTTGGGACATACACCGTCTTCATTTAACGCGCTGCCGCACAAAGGGCAGCGGTCGATCTGATTCTTAGTTGAAAATTCTGCCGATGCCGCATTGACACCGCTTGTAAAGGTGATTTTTGCGATATTCAGCTTGTCCTTGAGCAGGTCATAGACGATTTTGATCATCCCTTCAACGGTCATGGTCTCTTTGGTGACCACCAGTCTGCATTCAGGGTATGCAGTGGCAAGCTCTGTTTGAAAAGCCGGCCCCTTCCCAGGCTGTTTTCTGAATCTCATTGCAGGGGAACACCATATTAACCCCCGGATTCACCGAATCCTCAACCTCAATCGTTAAAATCCCCGTATGTCCGTGCAGATACTGCGCCTCACCCTTAAAACCAAAGAAACGATGAGCGTACTGCAGTTCCAGTGTCGTAATACTTCTCATGCTGTTACCCTCCTACAATTTATATTTACGGGATTACGCGCCCGCATACGCTCTCATTAAGCGGTCATTCACAGATCGGAGCCAGCTGGCTGTTCCCGTCTGCACTCGGGACAGAGATACTGTATTTTTAAATCGTAAGCTTCTATTTTAAAGCCTACCTGTCGCTCCAAATCAGATGTCATGTCAGCGAGGGAAATATCAACCAGCTTACCGCAGCGGCGGCAAATCAAATGGTCATGCCTTGTATTTCGGTCATACCGGTCCGGTTTTCCCTCCACACTGATTTTTCGGATATGTCAATATAGTACTTTTTACCAGTTCTGTCAAGTTTTTTATTCAAACTGCGACTGATACATCTGATAATAAAAGCCCTTGGCCTGCATCAGTTCCTGATGCTTTCCCTGCTCCACGATATCGCCGTCACGAACGACCAGGATCACGTCCGCATTGCGTATGGTGGAAAGACGGTGGGCGATGACAAAGCAGGTTTTTCCCTCCATCAGCCTTAGCATTGCTTCCTGGATCTGTATCTCCGTTCTTGTATCCACATTGGAGGTGGCCTCATCCAGTATCAGCATGCGCGCGTCCAACAGCATGGCCCTGGCGATCGTCAGCATTTGTTTCTGGCCTTTGGATATGTTCGTGCCGTCATCCGTCAGCACGGTATCATAGCCTTTGGGAAGGCTCATAATGTAATTATGGATGTTTGCGGCCTTCGCCGCCTCTATCACATCTTCCCTGGATGCCTTTTCATTGCCGTAGCGGATATTCTCATAGATTGTCCCCTTAAAAAGCCAGGTGTCCTGCAGCACCATCGCATAGGAGCGCCGTAAGCTGTCCCTGGTCACCTGATGGATTTCCTTTTGATCCACGGTGATTTCCCCACTGTTTACGTCATAGAAGCGCATGAGCAGATTGATCAGCGTTGTTTTTCCCGCCCCGGTAGGGCCCACGATCGCCACTGTTTTTCCCTGCTCTGCGCACATGCTAAGATCGTGGATGATCGTCTCCCCTTCATTGTAGCCAAATGCCACATGCTTTAGTTCTACATCGCCCTTCACATTTTTAAGTTCCCGGGCGCCTTCATCATCCGGCGCTTCCCACGGTTCATCGATCAGCTGGAACACTCTCTCAGCGGCCGCCAGCGCGGACTGAAATTCACTCATGATGTTTGCGGCCTCGTTGATCGGGCCGGAGAACTTTCTGGAATAAAGCACGAAGGATGAAATATTCCCCAGACTGATAGTCCCGTGCAGATAAGCGATGGCTCCGAACACGCTGATCAGGGTGAGGGATAAATTGTTGATGCCGTTCACGCAGGGGCCCACGGTCGATCCCATATAGTCCGCATTGTAATACGCATCCACCGCTTCTTTATTTTTCGCTTTAAACCGGTCAATGGTATTTTCCTCCTGGTGATAGGCCTTTAAGGTCTTTTGTCCGGAGATCATTTCCTCAACAAAGCCATTGAGTTCTCCCATTTTAGCCGAGCGCTTGCGAAACAGCGGCCGCGTGATACCGGTGAGCTTTTTGGTCATAATGATGGACAGGGGCACCGTAACCACAAAGATCAGAACCAGCTTCGGCGAGATCACCACCATCATCACAAAAGAAACGAGCACTGTGATGACGCTGGAACAGATCGCGATCAGATCCGAGGACAGGGAGGTATTCACCGTATCGATATCGTAGGATATCTTGCTGATAATGTCGCCGGTGGGATGGATGTCAAAGTAAGAAACCGGCAGTCCCATCAGCGTCTCAAATACTTCTTTCCTAAGCTGGTATGCCACCTTTTTGCTGAAATGCAGCATTAATAGTGTCAGCGCATAGGAAAGCAGAGAGGATATGAGATAACATACAAGCATCAGCCCCGCATAAAAGAAGACCTTGTCAAAGCGCACCGCGCCCGCGCCGAACTCGATATTATCGATGGCAAAACCGGACAGCATAGGGCCTAAGAGCGCCAGAAGGTTGCTTATAACCGCCAGAAGCACCGCGCCGGCAAACAGCAGTCGGTACTGAAGCAGGTATTTCACCAGCCTTTTGATCGTATGTTTTCTCTTCACAAGCAGTTTCTCTTTCTTCACGTCACTCACCCCCCATCTGTGACTGGCTGATTTCACGGTATATCTCACAGTCTCTCATCAGTTCTTCGTGGGTCCCATAACCGATCGTGCGCCCCTCATCCAGCACCAGGATATGATCCGCAAACATGACGGAACTGATTCGCTGAGCGATCATGATTGTTGTGGTGTCTGAAAAATGTGTGCGTATCTCACCGCGAAGCGCCGCATCGGTCTTATAATCCAGCGCGCTGGAGGAATCGTCTAAAATCAGTATCTCCGGTTCCGCCGCCAGCGCCCTCGCGATCAGCACCCTCTGTTTCTGGCCTCCTGACAGGTTTGCGCCTTTGATGGAAACCGTGTCCTCCATGCCGCCCTTTTTCCCGTCGATAAAGTCCTTTGCCCTGGCATAGGAAACCGCGTTCATGATCTGTTCGTCCGTAAGATCCCTGCCGAAACGGATATTTTCATAGATTGACTGGTTGAACAGAATGTCATTTTGAAATACAACGCCGAATTTGCGGCGCAGCGTTTCCATATCGATGGATTTCACATTGCGTCCGCCGATCAGGATCCTGCCCTGCGCCACATCATAAAACCGCATGAGCAGCTGTATAAGCGCCGTCTTCCCGGAACCGGTCGCGCCTATGATGCCCAGGGTCTCCCCTCTTTTCAGCGCAAAGTTTATATCGGACAGCGTGGATTTCTGGCCGCGGTAGGCGAAACTCACATTGCGAAATTCCACGTGATAAGGGGTGTCTTCCCGCGGTAACTCTTCCACTTTAAGCTGAGGTTCTAAAGCTAAAATCTCCGTGACGCGGCTGGCGGACGCGCTGGCCCTGGAACTGATCACAAACATACGGGATATGAAAAGCACCGCATTCAGGATCAGCACCACATAGGTCATAAAGGCGATGATTTCACCCGGCTGTGTAAGTCCGCGATTCACCCGGTAAGCACCGGCCAGAATCACCAGGACCAGGCCGATATTCAAAAACAGGTTCATGCCGGGATTGAGTATGCCCATGGTCCGTCCTGCCATCTGATCCTGTTCCACCACGTCGCTGTTGATCTGATGGAATTTTCTCTTTTCATAATCTGTCTTGGACAGCGCCTTAATCACACGTATTCCGGCCGCATCCTCACGCACCACCCGCACAAAGCGGTCGATCTTGATCTGCAGCAGACGAAACATCGGCAGCGCCTTCCTGTAGACCAGGATGATCATGATGACGATAAAAGGCAGCATGGACAGCATCATAAGCGTCAGAAACCAGTCCAGGGACAAGGTCATGATGATTCCTCCCAGGAACATGAACGGGGCGCGCACCCCCAGCCTCTGAGCCATGCTGATCATGTTGTGGATATTGTATGTATCGGTTGTTAAACGGGATATCATGGATGGAAGTGTGATCTCATCCACCTGCGAATTTGAAAGATAAGACATCTTGCGAAACAGGTCGTTGCGGATCTGTTCGGTCACATCCCTGGATACTTTGGATGCCTTTCGGTTTGCCGTAATATTCAGAATACATGCCGCAACCGTACATGCCAGCATGAGGAATCCAAACAGTATAATTTTATTCACACTTTTTTGGGGGATGACTTTGTCGATCATATAAGACAGGACCCATGGCAGAACCAGCTCTGCCATAGCACCCGTCATCTTCATCGTCAGCCCCCACAGCATTCCCCATCGGTAAGGGTAACAGTAGTTCAGTATCTTCTTCATTCCTTCTCCATCCTTTGCTGCTGTAGGTAACAGTGTTTCACTCATTCTCTCCAAATGTCCTTCACCGCGCGAAGGGCATTCTTCCAGGCGATTTTTTCTACCTGGGACTGCGTAAAGCCGTCCTTTATCAGCTGATCCCAAAGCAGAGGCACCTTATCCGCGCGGTCCAGCTCCAGATCCCCGCCGGTCCCGTCAAAATCCGTACCAAGCGCCAGGCACTCCATGCCGCCCACATCGGCGATATGGCGGGCATGACGGCTCATGTCGGCGATTCTGCTGCGCCGGTCATTCACATCCGCATTGAGGAAACCGGCACAGATATTGAGTCCGATCACCCCGCCCTTTTCAGCTACAATCCGAATCATATCATCCGACAGATTCCGCTTATTGGGTGACAGCGCGCGGGCATTGCTGTGAGAAGCGATAAACGGCTTCCTGCATACGGATGCGACATCATAAAAACCGCCCTCCGACAGATGGGACACATCCACAATCATCCCCAGCTCATTCATGTACTCCACCGCTTCCAGGCCGAAAGGCTTCAGCCCTCTTCCCATCACGTCCGGATCGTAGGAGTTGGGATACCCGAAGCAGTTTTCATAATTCCATGTCAGCGTGATCAGGCGGACTCCCATATCATAAAAACGTTTGAGATTATCCACTTTTCCGCGCACCGAGCGGCCGTCCTCAATGGTGAGTACCGCGGACATCCTGCCATCCTGTCGGTTTTTCTCCAGCTCTTTCCAGGATGACGCAAAGCGAATCCTGTCCTGGCTGCGTCCGGTCTCTTCCTTTAAGCGGGCGGCCAGACACTCCAGATATTCCTCTTCGGTGACCGTATTTTGAAACCGCTTCTCCCACTCTGCCTCAGGCGGCAGCCATATGGCGAAAAACTGCGCCATGCACCCTCCGTCCGTCAGCTTATCAAAATCCACCGCGCAGCTGTTATGTACCAGGGTCGGATCTTGTGTGCCGTACTGCTCACTCAGGGTATCACAGTGAAGATCAATGTAATTCAT
Organism: Lachnotalea sp. AF33-28; assembly: GCF_003477885.1. GTDB lineage: Bacteria > Bacillota > Clostridia > Lachnospirales > Lachnospiraceae > AF33-28. The sequence goes on along the minus strand of NZ_QUEE01000011.1, from coordinate 93,054 downwards.
AAATATAACCTCCTCCATACATATTATTAAGGAAGGTTCTGCCTCATGCATGCACATTCGCCGCATGGGACACACCTTCCCGATGTATTGCAGTCTAGCCTGCGCACATTTGTATGCGCTTTCATATATAAAGAATACCACCAAAATCCTTCTCTGAGAATCCGTTAAAAATAAATGGTCGATTTTCAGCAGTTTTTGCCCGAAATTCGACTGTTTTACTATGGAAGCGAAAAACGGCGGGGCTATGCCCCGCCGCCATGAAACTAGTACTAACCGTATCTGTCAGTTAAGCAGCATCCGGTCGTTGGCAAATTCTTCCCCGCTGACCGTTTCAAATTTCTCAAGCAGATCCGCCACTTTCAGATTCTTTTTTTCTTCACCCGCCACATCATAGATGATCCTGCCCTCATGCATCATGATGAGACGGTTTCCATACGCGATGGCATCCTTCATGTTATGGGTTACCATCATCGCCGTCAGATTCTTGCTGGCCACAATTTCTTGGGTGATTGCCAGCACTTTTTTAGCAGTTTTAGGATCCAGCGCAGCGGTGTGTTCATCCAGAAGCAGAAGCTTCGGATCCTGCAGAGTGGCCATCAAAAGCGTCAGCGCCTGGCGCTGTCCGCCGGATAATAGCCCCACCTTGGCCGTCATCCGATCTTCCAGGCCGAGATCCAGGATCCGCAGCTTTTCCCGATAGAGCGCTTTCTCGTCTTTTTTAATGCCCCAGCCCAGTCCCCTGCGGCGTCCCCGCCGAAAGGCCATAGCCAGATTTTCCTGTATCTCCATGTCGGATGCGGTCCCCATCATGGGATCCTGAAATACCCGTCCCAGCAGCCAGGCTCTTGAATGCTCCGGCTTCCTGCTGATATCCACCCCATCCAGAATGATTGAGCCCCGGTCAATGGGATAGACTCCGGCAATCATATTGAGCATCGTAGATTTGCCGGCGCCGTTACCTCCGATAATCGTAACAAAATCGCCCTTCTCCAATTCCAGATTCAGATTGGACAGCGCTTTTTTCTCATTCACAGTACCCGGATTAAACGTTTTATATACCTGTTTTATTGATAACATCATGGCTGTTTATCCTCCCCATTCGGTACTGCCGGTGCGCTGACCAGCTTCTTCATCTTCCATTTCTTCACGACCGTGGGGATCGCTAAGGCTACCGCCACCACCAGAGCGGTGAGCAGCTTCAGATCGTCGGTGCTAAGTCCGGCCTGCAGCACAAAAGCGATTACGATACGGTAAATGACCGATCCCACCACCACAGATGCCAGCTTATAGGCAAAGGAGAAACGTTTGCCAAAGATCACCTCGCCGATCACGATGGAAGCGAGCCCGATAACGATCGCGCCCGTACCGCTGTTCACATCGCCATAACCCTGACTCTGTGCCACAAGCGCGCCCGACAGGGCTACCAGACCGTTACTGACCATAAGCCCCAGCAGCTTCATAAACTTTGTGCTGGCGCCCAGTGAACGGACCATATATTCATTATTGCCGGTGGCGCGCAGGGCACACCCGATCTCCGTACCGAAGAACCAGTACAGTATGCCGATCACCGCCGCCACAATCAGAACACCTAAGATCAGGGAAGCCACTGTTTTATTCACCGGTATCCATCCGGTAACACGGTCAATCACCGTTTCTACCTTGAGCATCGGCAGATTGGCCCGGCCCATGATGCGGATATTGATGGAATAAAGAGCGATCTGAGTCAATATCCCGGCCAAAATTGCGGGTATCTCAAATACTGTATGTAAAAATCCGGTCACAAAACCGGCTGCCAGTCCCGCAAGGATCGCGATCAGCAGTGCCAGAACCGGATCTACTCCCCCCATCACCAATGCGGCGCAGGTACAGGAGCCCAGTGAAAAACTTCCGTCCACGGTCAGATCCGCCACATCCAACACCCGAAAGGTGATATAAACTCCCAGTACCATCACGCCCCACATCACGCCCTGGGAAACAGCGCCCGGCATCGCTGCCAGCAAACTCGATAAACTCATTGTAACCTCCCTATGTCACCATATGCCAAAGGAAAGGAAAACGGAGAATTCCCGAACGAAAATTTCTCCGTTCCCCTTTCCTTTACGGCAATCGCCGGTTCTTATCTTATTTATTCTGTGCTGCAATCTCATCCAGCACGTCCTGGGGAATCGTAATGCCCAGAGCCGCGGCGGTGTCTTCATTCACCGCAAGCGCGCAGTCTTCTTTCGGCAGATATCCGATGGGCAGATCGGCCGGCTTGGCTTCTCCCTCCAGGATTTTGACCGCCTGCTGTGCGGTCAGCTTGCCGAGATTGTAGTAGCTCAACCCATAGGTGGCCAGCCCGCCGTTCTCGACCATACCTTCCTCACCCACGATGCATGGGATGTTGTTCTGGCTTGCGATCATGCTGACGGTTGCCATGGCCCCTGCGATCAGGTTATCTGTGGGCGAATAAATCACATCCACCTTGCCTACCAGGGATTCCACCACAGACTGCACATCCGCCGCCTGGGAAGCGGTTGCCTCCACCCATTCCATGCCGGCAGCCTCAATCTCTGTCTTGGCGATATCAGCCTGATATCTGGAATTGTCCTCTGCGGAGCTGTAAAGGATTGCCACAGTCTTGGCATCGGGGATGATTCTCTTAAGCAGTTCGATCTGATCTTTAATCGGCGTCAGGTCTGAGGTGCCCGTAACATTTCCCCCGGGAGCTTCATTGCTGTCCACCAAGCCTGCGCTGGCAGGATCCGTGACCGCCGTTACCAGGATCGGGATATCCGAGGTAGCTCCCGCGGCCGCCTGCGCCGCCGGAGTGGCAATGGCCAGGATCAAATCCTCACCGTCGTTTACCAGCTTTTGAGCGATAGTTACGCAGTTTGACTGATCCCCTTGGGCGTTCTGCTGATCAATCGTTATATTTTCTCCATCCACATATCCAGCTTCAGCCAGGCCATCTACAAATCCCTTATTCGCCGCATCCAATGCGTTATGGGGCATCAGCTGAATAATGCCGATTTTTTTCACTTCATCTTTTGACGCGGGTTTTCCGGAGCTGCTGCAGCCGGCCGCCGCCAATACCATCGCTGCACACAGCAGGAGGGATACTGCTTTTTTTGTCTTTTTCATATTCTTCTCACCTTTTTCTAAATTCTAACGGTTTAAAGCTTTAATGCTTTGGCGCTTTGACCCGTTAAATTATTCTACAACAAAATTTGGGATTCGTCAACTAAGTTCTTGAGAAAAAAGAATGCCGCTCGTATGCCGCCTGGCGTACTCAGAAAAAGAAGAGACTCCTTGGCAAGGGAGCCTCTTCTTTTTGGCATAATGGGTTTTGGGTTTGTTATATATAGTATTTATCTCTGAACTCTGGCGCCTGCTCCGCCCATCAGTCTTTCCACTTCCTTTAAGCTGGCCATAGTGGTATCGCCAGGAGTGGTCATAGCTAATGCGCCGTGTGCCGCACCATAGTTAACAGCTTTTTCTGCATCTCCGGTGGTCATCAGACCGTAGATCAGTCCGGATGCGAAGGAATCACCGCCGCCTACACGGTCCATGATTTCCAGTCCTTTGTAATCGGCAGCCTTGAAGATCTGGCCGTCCGCCCAGCAAAGTGCGCTCCAGTCGTTGACCGTGGCTGTCTTCACTTCTCTTAAGGTGGTTGCAACCGCCTTGAAATTCGGGTAAGTCTTTACTGCTGTTTCAATCATCTTTTTATATCCGTCAATGTTGAGTTCCTTCAGGTTCTCGTCATTTCCCTCGATTTCAAAGCCCAGGCATGCGGTAAAGTCCTCTTCGTTGCCGATCATGACATCCACATACTTCGCGATTTCTTTATTAACTTCCTGTGCCTTGGCCTGTCCGCCGATCGCGCTCCACAGAGAAGGTCTGTAGTTTAAGTCATAGGATACAATTGTACCGTATTTCTTGGCAGCCTTGATTGCAGCGACTACGGTTTCGGAAGTTTCCTCGGACAGCGCCGCATAGATGCCGCCGGTATGCAGCCATCTTGCGCCCAGTTCGCCGAAGATGTAATCAAAGTCAAAATCTTCCGGTCTCATCTTGGATATTGCGGTATTGGCTCTGTCGGAACAGCCCACAGCGCCGCGCACACCGAAACCTCTTTCGGTAAAGTTCAGGCCGTTTCTGCAGGTTCTGCCGATGCCGTCTGTCTTCACCCATTTGATCAGGGATGTATCCACACCGCCCTGCATGATCAGGTCCTCTAACAGCATGCCCACTTCATTGTCAGCAAACGCTGTGATCACACCGGTATCCATGCGGAAGCATTTCTTTAATCCTCTCGCTACATTGTATTCTCCGCCGCCTTCCCATACGCGGAAGGATCTGGCATTGCGGATACGTCCTTCACCGGGATCCAGACGGATCATTACCTCGCCCAGGGACACCATATCATATTTACATTCGCTCTTCGGTCTTAAATTGAAATCCATTTCAAACTCTCCTTAATGTTTTATTTTGCAAGATTTGCTCTGGCATCCGCCACCGCTTTTACGAATTCCTGTGCCTTAGCGGTCACTGCCGCATAATCGCCCTTCTTAGCGCCGGCGGTCAGATTGCTGCCTGTACCAACCGCACAGGCTCCTGCCTTCAACCATTTCTCAACATTATCCACGTCAACGCCGCCGGAAGGCATGAACTCGCCCTGCGGAAGCGGTCCTCTAAAGGAGCTGATCGCTGCAGGTCCTACAATATTGCCGGGGAATACTTTGATGATATCACATCCCAGTTCCAGTGCGGTAATGGCCTCGGTGGGAGTCATAACACCGGGCAGCATGGGCACTCTGTAACGGTTGCAGAGTTTCACGGTTTCCGGATTTAAGCCCGGGCTCACTACATACTGAGCGCCTGCAAGGATTACGGCTCTTGCGGTCTCCGGATCCAGTACGGTGCCAGCGCCGATCACTACATTTTTATTGTCCCTGTACTTGTCACACATCGCCTTGATGATATCCACAGCACCGGGAACCGTCATCGTGATCTCGATAAAGTTGATGCCGCCGGCGATGATAGCGTCAATGACCTTTTCGCCCTGCTCTTTGCTCTCCGCACGCACAACTGCTACCAGACACTCGTCCTTCATTTTTGTGATTACCTGTTCTTTTTTCATCTCATTACCTATCCGCGCGCTGCGACGCGCTCACTCATGGCCGAATACGCATATTTATCCGACCTCATTCTTTATTGTTCGTATATACGAATTCATTTCATAAATACGATTTCCATATTTTTATCTTATATGTGCCGGCGAAATTTGTCAACTGTTTTTCTGTACTAATTAAAATACAATACACTTCATTCTCAGGAGATATATCCCAGCAGCCTTGAGAGCTTCTGCGCCTGCTGTTTTGTCAGTTCCCCCAGCGCCTCATAATCTTCATCCCTGCGGTAAAGGCTGGAAACGCTGATCGCACCCAAAACCTTGGCATCCCGGTCAAATACCGGCGCGCCGACACATACCATATGTTCTTCCACTTCTCTGAAATCCATGGCATATCCCCTTATCTGCACTTTTTCCAGTTCCGCTTTCAGCGCGTCTCCGCTCAAAATAGTATTAGCGGTTCTGGGCTTAAAATGCATGCGGGAAATCAGAAGTTCCTGATCGGCCGGCTCAAGATTAGCCAATATCGCTTTACCCAGGGAGGTGCAGTACATCGGGTTTTTACTCCCGACCGTAGCGGTGGTAATGATCGGATTTTCCGGCTCCGCTTTCGTGATATAAACCACCTCGTGATCCGCCTGCATGCCGAAAAACACCGTCCGCCCGGTCTCCCTGGCAAATGCCCGAAGTTCCGGCTCAATCACACTGATGAAGTTTAAATTGTTCGTATAATTCATGCCGATGCGGTAAGCCTGCAGCCCGATGGTATATTTCTGTTTCTGCCCCGGTGCTACGTTGACCATCCCCATGGCCGCCAGCGTAGTGATGATGTCATAGCAGCTGGTTTTGGGCAGTTCCAGCTGCCCGCAGATTTCATCCAGCGAGACGCCTTCCGGATTTTTGGAAACCAGTTTCAGAATTTCCACGGTTCTCTGCGTCGTGCGGTTCATTTTCATAAAGTCACACCCTGTTTGAATATCGCCATATCATGGAAGCCTGCCTCTTCCGCCTTTACTTTCCTGCCGGAAGCCACATCCAGTACCAGCCTGAACAGATCTAAAGACAGCTCTTCCATGCTCATCTCCTCCACCAGGCGGCCGGCGTTAAAATCTATCCAGTTCGCTTTATTTCCTGCCAGCCGCGAATTGCTGCTGATCTTGAGAGTCGGCACAGGTGAGGCAAACGGAGTACCTCTTCCGGTGGTAAACAGCACAATCTGGGCGCCGGAAGCAGCGCACGCCGTGGCCGCCACCAAATCGTTGCCGGGTGCGGAAAGTAAATTCAGGCCCTTTGTCTTCACCGGCTCTGCATAGGCCAGCACCCCTTTTACAAGAGCGCTTCCCGACTTCTGTGTACAGCCCAGCGACTTATCCTCCAAAGTGGAGATCCCGCCCTTTTTATTGCCAGGTGAAGGATTTTCGTAAATAGTCTGGTTATGGCTTGTAAAATATTCCTTAAAATCATTGATCAGATCCACTGTCTTTTCAAAGAGGGCTTCATCGGCACAGCGGTCCATCAAAAGCGTCTCAGCACCGAACATCTCCGGCACCTCGGTGAGGATTGTGGTACCCCCTTTTGAGATCAGCAGATCGGAGAATGCTCCCACTACAGGATTTGCCGTAATGCCGGAAAGGCCGTCAGAGCCCCCGCACTTCATGCCGATGACCAGTTCGCTTGCCGGCGTTTTTTCCCTGACAAAACTTCCCGCGTATTCGGCGAGCTCTTCCAAAAGCTTCAGAGCTTCTTCCTGCTCATCCTCCACATCCTGGCAGACAAGGAATTTCACCCGGTTGGGATCGTACTCCCCGATATATTTTTTCAGTTCCTCGATATTGCTGTTCTCACAGCCAAGTCCCATCACCAGCACGCCTCCGGCATTGGGATGATTCACCAGATCCGCAAGGATTTTTCTCGTATTGTCCTGGTCATCGCCCATCTGTGAGCACCCGTACGGATGTGTGAATGCAACCACATCCTCAACCGTGCCCCTGATCAGATATCCGGCACGCTTTTCCACTGCCTGAACAATGCTGTTAACACAGCCTACGGTCGGTATGATCCACAGTTCGTTGCGGACGCCTGTCCTGCCGTCTTTCCTCCTGTATCCTAAAAACCAGGCATCCTCTGTGGGAGCGAGGTCCTTCCCTGTGGGATGGTAAGTATAGGAAAGCACCTCTCCCAGCGCTGTTTTCACATTATGCACATGAACCCATTCGCCGGGCAAGATATCTTTCGTGGCATAGCCGATGCGGAATCCGTATTTGATCACCTCTTCCCCCGCTTTCATTGGCCTGATGGCAAATTTATGTCCCTGGGGGATCTCTGTAACCGTCACCACGTCAAAGCCGGGGCCGGTCAGATGAGTCCCTTCCGGAATCGGTTTTAAAGCCACCGCCACCGTATCTTTTGCATTAATTCTGATCGTATCCTGCATATTCTCCTCTTTCCTGCGCTCTTATAAGCCGCCGTTTTCCGGTCTTTATCGGCGCAAAACACGCTATCTATACGCTTGTAAGTACTTACATTGTAATGTTTGAAACAGATTTCGTCAAGTGGTTAACGGACAGGAATATCTGTCATGCCCGGTAATCTTCCCGGATAAACGGTTTTTCAATCTTTGTATTGACCAACAGTCCGTATTTTGCAGGATGCCGGTAAGCGTTGCCGTGTACTTCGCTTTCACGGTATTGGCGTAATTTGGCCAGGTCGAGTTCCGCAATATAAATACCTTCGGCCCCGTCCGCCTGCAATATGCAGGTATCCCGCGAATCATTTGGGCAGGCATTGGGAACGAGAATGAGCTCCGCCCCTTTCAACATCGGGATCTCTTCCGCTTTCCATTCTTCAACAGGCCGGTCATAGATTTTATAGCCATTGCTCCACATTTCAGGAAATAATGTGAGGTCGGCACCCAACGCTTTGGCTTTTCTGCAAGAGATTAGGACAGATGAGGTAATCTTTTGCATACTGTCTATTCACAGTTACCGTAAACTTTCCCCCATGCACTGCTTTATCGGGCCGTGAACACTAACAGTATAGCATTTTTATAGCAATTATTCTAGTGAACAGACGCGCTAAAAATATATTGCCAACCACATCTAAATAAGGTATAATGATCAAGGGATGTAAGTGCTTACAGTCCTGTTCTTTCATATAAAACAAGGTAATATTGCGGCCGCATAACAGTACCGGCAATATAGATAAGAGGTGATTTTTTGAACATATACGATGTTTCAGAGCGTGCCGGAGTTTCCATCGCAACGGTATCCCGCGTGCTGAACGGGAATCCCAATGTCAGTCCGAAAACCCGCGAACGGGTGCTTTCCGTCATGGATGAGCTGGGATATACACCGAATGTATTCGCCAGAGGACTGGGACTTGGCAGCATGAAAACCATAGGTATTATGTGCTCCGATTCATCCGATATCTATCTGGCCAATGCCATCTACTTTCTGGAACGGGAGCTTCGCAATTTCGGTTATGATTCCATCCTTTGCTGCACCGGATATACGCTGGAGAATAAAAAGAACTATTTAAATCTGCTTCTCTCCAAGCGTGTGGATGCGCTGATTCTGCTGGGTTCCAAATTCATAGAATCCAGGGAAAAGGACAATGCCTATATCTTAAACGCCGCAAAAACAGTGCCGGTTATGCTGGTAAACGGCTATCTGGAGGGTGACAATGTCTACAGCACGCTCTGCGATGACTACACGGCCGTATTTTCCGCCGTATCATCATTGATTGAAGAGGGCCGGAAAGATATACTCTACCTCTATACCAGCGATTCCTACAGCGGGCACAACAAGATGCGCGGTTATACGGAAGCCTGTCTGGAAGGCGGACTTTCGGCGGACCGGCAGCATATCCATCAGCTCCCCAAAGATATCCAGGCTTCCTATCATTACATGGAGGAGTTAAGCGCTAAGGGATCACACTTCGACGCTGTGGTGTGCAGTTCGGACAATCTGGCCGTAGGGGTTGTGAAATTCGCCCTGGTAAACCGACTATCCATGCCGGATGATTTAAGCGTCATCGGTTATAACAACTCGGTTCTCGCCCTCTGCTGTGAGCCGGAACTTAGCAGCATCGACAGCAAAATCGAGGCGCTTTGCATCAATACCGTCAGCACTCTGATGGGAGCCTTTGAGGGCAAAAATGTTCCCGGCCGTACTGCAATCACCGCGGAACTGATCAAACGGGCAACAACAAAATTTTAATGATATAATTTCTAAGGAGGATTTTTTAATGAAAACATTCATGGGCAAAAATTTTCTGCTAAAAACAGAAACTGCCAAGAATCTCTATCATGACTTTGCCGAGGATATGCCGATTCTGGATTACCACTGTCATATCAATCCGCAGGAAATCTATGAGGACCGTCAGTTTGAAACCATCACCCAGGTATGGCTTGGGGGCGATCACTACAAATGGCGTCAGATGAGATCCAATGGCATCGATGAATACTACATCACAGGGGATGCTTCCGACCGTGAAAAATTCCAGAAGTGGGCGGAAACCCTGGAAAAGGCAATCGGAAATCCGCTCTATCACTGGAGCCATCTGGAGCTCAAAAAATATTTCGGCTACGAAGGTGTTTTAAACGGCGATACTGCGGAGGAAGTATGGAATCTCTGCAATGCGAAGCTGGCTACCAAACAGCTTAGCGTGCGCAACATCATCAAGAATTCCAATGTAACCTTAATCTGCACCACCGATGATCCTGTGGATTCTTTGGAATGGCATAAAAAGATTGCGGAGGATCCGACCTTTGACGTACAGGTCCTTCCTGCATGGAGACCTGACAAGGCCATGAATATCGAAAAACCGGATTATGCCGATTACTTAAGCAAACTGTCCGCTGTGAGCGGCGTGCAGGTAAAGAGCTTCGCCTCTTTAAAAGAAGCGTTGAAGGTACGTCTGGCATTTTTCCAGTCCATGGGCTGCTGCGTATCCGACCACGCTTTAAATTATGTGATGTATAAACCGGCCAGCGAGAAGAAAATCGAAGAGATTTTCGCAAAACGCCTCTCCGGTAAATCCGTATCTCCCTTAGAAGAGCTGCAGTTTAAAACAGCATTTATGCTCTTTGTAGCGAAGGAATACAACCGCATGGGATGGGTTATGCAGCTGCACTATGGCTGCAAGCGTGACAACAACGCATTGAGCTATCAGAGCCTCGGACCGGATACCGGCTTTGACTGCATCAACAACTACGCTCCGTCCGCAGAGATGGCCGATTTCCTGAACGCATTAAGTGCAACGGATGAAGTGCCCAAGACCATCCTCTACTCCTTAAATCCGAACGACAACGCGTCCATAGGGACAATTATCGGATGCTTCCAGGGACCGGGGTGCGCCGGCAAGATCCAGCAGGGAAGTGCCTGGTGGTTCAACGATCATATCCACGGCATGACAGAGCAGATGATCTCTCTGGCAAACCTCGGGCTGCTCGGCAACTTCGTAGGCATGCTGACCGACTCCAGAAGTTTCCTCTCCTACACCAGACACGACTATTTCCGTAGAATTCTCTGCAACCTGATCGGCGGCTGGGTAGAAAACGGAGAATATCCGGACGATGAAAAAGCGCTGAAGAGAATTGTTCAGGGCATCTGCTATAACAATGCAGTGAAGTATTTTGGCTTCAATTTAAAAACCGTCGATTAATAAAGACCGGATTCATAGAAAAAGTGCGCTCACCGCACGAAAAAAGCAGGGCCACAGACAGGACACAGCGGGCTCTGCTTTTTGTTCAACCATTTCTCCTTCAAACCATATATTAAAATAAAAAAGGAGAAACTGATATGAAATGCTGCAACAGTTCCGGATCCTCCTGCAATCATGAAAACCCCTGCCGTTTTTTCGCCCAATACAGCGTTTACGCGAATCCACCGTCGGGAACAGACCTGCCCATGTCCGTTGTTTTTCAGGAGGGCGATCAGATCCGTTTAAACGGAGACAGCCAGATTATACTCGCCCCCGGTTTTCTCTACCTGGTGGATTATCTGTTCCTCGCGACCACAGAAGCAGATAATTACATGCAGATCACACCAAGGATTGGCGGTTCCCTCCGTCTGCTCTATTCCTTCTATGCCCCAGCCGGAAGCGGCGGCAGAAACACCTCCGCATCCGGGAGCTTTACAACCAATGAAGCCATTGCGCAGGAATCCTCGCTGGCATTTCACCTGACATTTCCTTCCTCTGTCAGAAATATAGATATCTCGGGCGCGGTTTCGGTCACGCCTCTTGTAAAAATGTGAGGAAGTGAAACGAAAGCTGACCCTGCCAGATGAACGATAAAAGGAAACTATCCAGGGGCTGAAACACGAGAGCGTGTTTCAGCCCCTTTGCGTATGGTCGGCCCGCATCGGAGCGCACAGCGGCCTGTTCGTCAAATGAGCCAGACTGCCTTCAAATGTCTCAATATGAAGATTCTTTACAAGACTATTCATATATTAAGAAGTACAATGGTCGCTATCATGGGAATTACTTTAGGAAAGAAAATGCCGGAAGTAGTGGGGGCTGATGTGGCTGATAAAACGGGCAACAGGCATTTAGGTATTATTGAGTTTCCTGTTCCTGTCCTTAAAGGAAATATGAAGGAATTAAAAGCAATCAGAGAAAAACTATATGAGCCGGAATTCTCAGATCTGACTGTGGTTGACTTTTCAGATTTAGCTCAAGGCTGTAAAGCCTATGATGAGTTTATTGAAAAAATGGGAAGCACAGCAGAACAAGAACTAAAGTATTTGGGATTAACTATTTGTGGAACAAAGAAGAAAGTAAATAAACTAACAGGAAGTATGCCGCTGCTTCGGTAATAGGCGGATGTACGAGGTACTAGATTCTATGCATATACATTCTGGACAACTTAAGCTCTCCGTCTCCCTGAACCATGCACAGAAACTCCCATCCGTACCTCTCATAAAACGATGTATGGTCTGTTAAAAGATAAAGCGTATCAATCCCCTTTGCTTTTAAATCCTCACATGCAAATCTAAGCATATCGCCGGCAATTCCCTGTTTGCGGTATGTCTCCTCCACATATACCGCGCAGACATTCGGAGCCAGATCCCTGCGGTTATGGAAATCGTTCTCAATCACTCCAAGCCCCGCAATGATCTTATCCCCGTCCATAACGACATACCACTGCGGAATGGCAGAGGTATTATTCAGGCACGCCTCCATGCTTTCGGAATATGCACTTCTGGGGATTCCCCATTTTTGGTGAAACCACTCTGCCGCCTGTAAAACCAGTTCCTTGTGATCCCGGATCATCCTAATTTCGTATTTCTCCATATCTGTCTTTTCCCCTATTATAGAAAATCCCTGAAATAATCAGGAGGGCGAAAACATCCAGTGTTCGCCCTCCCTTACATACTGTCTATCTGCCGATCAGTCCTCATCCCAGTTATGATAAACCGCCTGCACGTCATCATCTTCGTCCAGCATATCCAACGTCCGGTTCAGATTTTTTATGGCTGTCTCATCCGTCAGCGATACCCAAGTCTGCGGAATCATGGTAACCTCCGCCTCCATCATCGGAACCTTTGCAGCTTCCAGGGCCTCTCTCACTGCGCTGAAATCGTCGGGATCCGTAATGATTTCAAAGCTGTCCTCTTCCTCGGCAAAATCCTCTGCTCCGGCCTCCAAAGCGATCATCATCAGTTCGTCCGCATCCATCTCACACTCTTCCTTATCGATGACGATCTGTCCCTTTTTATCAAACATAAAGGATACACAGCCCGGCGTACCCACATTGCCGTTTCCCTTGGAGAAAGCATTTCTCACATTGGAAGCCGTTCTGTTCTTATTGTCGGTCAGCGCATCCACAATGATCGCAACACCGTTAGGACCGTATCCTTCATAGGTCACAGTCTCATAATTTACCGCATTGGCATCGCCCGCGGCCTTCTTGATGCCCCTGTCAATCGTATCGTTGGGCATATTATTCGCCTTAGCCTTAGCGATCACATCACGCAGCCTGCTGTTATTATTCGGGTCGGCTCCGCCTTCCTTCACCGCCACAGCGATTTCTCTGCCGATGATAGTAAAGATCTTACCCTTAGCAGCATCATTTTTCTCTTTCTTGTGTTTAATATTTGCAAACTTAGAATGTCCTGACATAAAAAACTCTCCTTTTTCTCTATATGCAGCTCACCAATACTATATCATACCATTACTTTTCCGCCGTTTCAAGATCATTCGCACATTTTTCAGGTTCTTTTTTCAGATCTTTTTTTAGATTACGTAACAATTCACGGCTGCCGATAAAGCAGCACATGCCGGGGCAGTATATGGTCCTCATTGGGATCCCACAAAGCCCGCACAAGGAAGCGCACTGATGTGCGCGCAGGTCATCAACCTGGCGGTTGGTGACAGTTGCTGCGCGCTTCACGGAGCGAGAGCGTGTCCCAATGAGGACCATATACTGCCCCGACATGTGCGGGAATTTTACGGCAGCCATGAACTTTTTCAAACCTTTATGGCCAGATTATTCACCCACTTGCCGCTGCGGTAACGCCAGAAGCCGCCCACCATCTTAACCGCCTCTTCAAATAATACCATCGCATACACAATATGTATCGGGAAATGAAATACCAGCGCGCCCAAAAAGGCGAAAGGCACACCGATCAGCCATACGCCGGCAGTGTCCAGGATCAGGCAGACCGTGGTATCCCCGCCGCTTCTTAACACACCCACGATGTTGATATAATTATAAGACTTCGCCGGCAGATAAAGGATGAACACAATAATGCAGAGGTTCACGGCCTGGGCCACCTCCGGAGTCAGCGAATAGATGCCGATAAACTGCCAGCGCATCAGATAGAGGAAGATACCGGCAAATATGCTGATCACAAACTGCAGCCATAAAAACTTGCCCGCATCCTCTTTTGCCAGTTCCAGGCGCCCCGCTCCCATCTCATTGCCCAGCACAATAGCTGTGGCAGCGCTTAAGCCCTGAAACAGCACCAGAACAAGATCCTGAAGCGTCTGGGCCACGGTAATCGCGGCCACCGCTCCGTCTCCCATGCGGCCATAGGCTACGGAATAGATCGTAACGCCAAGGCCCCACATAAATTCATTGGCGATTACAGGCGCTGCTGTCCGGAAAAATTCAACCAGCAGTTTTTTGCTGTAGCCGAACAATTCTTTCGGTTTCGCCGCAATCACCATCTTTCTAAGGTAGATGATCACAATCAGGATCAGCATCTCACAGATTCTGGCGACCAGCGTGGCGAGTGCCGCGCCTTCCGCCCCCAGCGCAGGCGCACCGAATTTACCGAAAATCAGGATATAATTGAGCACCACATTGATCAGAATGGTCAAAAGGCTGGTTGCGACTGGAATCTTCGCTTTACCCACAGAACGCAGCATCGCTACCAGCACATTGCTGACAGCCGTAAACGGATAGCTTAATGCCGCAATGACCAGGTATTTGGCACCGATTGCGATCGTGCCTTCCGAATTCGTAAAAATGTTCATCACAAGATCCGGGCACAGCAGGCTCGGTATCACAAAAAAAGCGGAAGAGACCAGGCCGATCAGCAGAGCCAGACCCATAACCTTTTTAATGTTTTTTGTGTCACGGTTGCCCCAGAACTGGGAAGCCAGCACGCCCACGCCGCTGCAGCAGCCAAAGACAAGCAGTGAAAATACAAAAAAGACCTTGTTTGCAAGTCCGACCGCCGATATGGTTGACTCGCCCAGCGTACCGATCATTACGGTGTCCACCAGATTGACCACCGTGTTTAAAAAGCCCTGCAGCGCCACCGGCAGCGCAATTACCACTGCCTTACGCAAAAACACCCGGTCGCAGAAGGGTGACCGGATTTTCTCCAATAACTTGTACATAATACTCCTCATTTCTAACTGTATACTACCCTGTTAAACCTAAAACAGACCCCTTAAGCTTTCAGTCCCAAGAGGTCTGTTCCTGCAGTTTGGAGATCTCACTCCCCATCCTGTGTTTCCGTTTCCACGTCCTCCGCCTTTTTACAGACCCGGACAGTGTGTATCATCTTGTTTTCCACGCTAAGCACTTCAAACTCATAACCGCCGAAATCCACAACAGGCTGCTCGCCGTCCTTGGGTATACGGTCCAGGCTGGATATAAGGAACCCGTTGAGCGTATCAAAATCCTCCTCATCAAATTCGATCCCCAGCGATTCCCCCACCTCTTCCAGCGGAGCCAGGCCGTCTATCAGATAAACCCCGTCCTCCATCTTCTGGATGACGGATTCTTCCTCATCATATTCATCAAAGATATTGCCTACGATCTCCTCCAGTATATCCTCCAGGGTAATCAGTCCGGCTGTCTGTCCGTATTCGTCCACAACTATGGCCAGATGGATTTTTTTCACCCGCATATCCTGAAAAATCGTATCTATATTGCGCGTTTCCGGAATAAAATGTGCTTCCCTGATCAAGCCGTCAATCCGATCGATCGGCACATTGTCCGCATCCATGCTCTCCCGGCAGATCACCGCATCCTTTAAGTAAAGAACGCCGGTCACATCATCTATATCCTTGCTGTAGACAGGGAATCTTGAATAATTCTGCTGCAGCATAAATTCCACCGCTTCTTCCAGCGTGAGACTCTGATCCACGCCTATGATCGCGGTCCGGTGGGTCATGATGTCCCCTGCCTCTTTATCGCCAAACTCGAAAATCTTTGTGATCATCTCCGCCTCATTGGCTTCCAGCACTCCCTGCTCATGGCCCTCATTGACCATGGACATGATCTCTTCCTCCGTGACATTGTCCGGATCCGCGAAAGGATCAACGCCAAACAGGCGCAGGATCAGATGGCTGATGCCCGTTGTCAGCGCCGTAAGCGGCCATAAAATCACCATGGAACAGCTCACCCACCGATACAGGCGGTAAGCCCATGCTTCCGGATGCCTTCCCGCAAGGGTCTTGGGAATCAGCACTCCAAATACCAGATACAAAATCAACAGTACAAGCGCCACGCAAAAGGTGACCAGCACCGCTATTACCGACCCGTTCTCTATATCCGTCCCCTGCACCGCAATCAGTCGGGTAAGAAAACGGTATCCGCTGCCCAGCACATAAGCACCGATTGCCACGCCCAGTATCGCTACCGCACTCTCCCTGGTGTTGGAGAAGCGCTCCGGCTTGTCCAGAATATGTAGCAGCTTTACGGACTTCTGATCTCCCTCCTCCGCTTTCTTTTCCAGCGCGGACTCATTGATGTTGTCCAGAGCAGTCTCAAATCCGTAATATATGGCAGCAATCAGTATCAAACCTACAAAAGCGGCCAGACTCCACGGCGAATAGCCATCCATAAATAATTGTTCTCCTTTTTTATTATAGTAATTGTAAGCATATACAATCTTAATTAATATACCATTTACTTCCTGGTTCGTCAACAGCAGAAGAGGTATGCGGATACGAATCCCGCGATACTGTAAAAGAAAAGAGACGTCATGCCCTTCTATGACGTCTGCTTTACCGTTCCCCGCCTTTTAAAGCTGTTATGTATCCGCTTACTCTAGGTCCAGGCTGATTAAAAGGGCTCGGTCCACTTTATTCAACAGTTCTCCGTCAATATGACAGATTTTTTCTTTCAGTCTCTTTTTATCGATTGTCCGCAGCTGCTCCAAAAGGATCACGGAATCTCTGACCATATCGCACTGAAAAGTATTTAATTCCACATGGGTCGGCAGCTTCGCCTTATTCATCTTAGATGTGATCGCCGCACAGATCACGGTAGGGCTGTGTCTGTTGCCCACATCATTTTGTATAATTAATACCGGGCGGATGCCTCCCTGTTCCGATCCGATCACCGGACGCAGATCCGCATAGTATACATCTCCTCTTCTTATTACCAAACCAATCACACTCCATTTACTATCTTTATCTGTTACCTCTGATAGTATTTCCAGAGTTTGGCTGGTGTATACCGGAAAGTGCAGAAAACAGATTTATATTGTCATTCCCGGATAATCCTCGATGAAATAATCCTTTTCACACACAATCTCTCCATTCATCCAATACCTGCGCGGAATCCTTTTACCCAAGTCGCATAAAAACTCATAATGAAACAGCCCGGCCGGCTCCGTCAGATCTTCCACTGTGATGCTCTCTCCGTCATCTTTTCCGATCAGCGTCACAGTATCCCCCACAGCCGCCTGCGGTATGTCCGATACATCCACCATGAACTGATCCATGCAGATGCGCCCACGGATCGGCGCCTTTCTGCCATGTATCAGCACATGCCCCAGATTGGACAGCGCGCGGGGATATCCGTCCCCATAGCCCACCGGGACCGTGGCGATCCGTTCCTGATGCGACGTTACATAAGTGGAACCGTAGCTGATCCCCTCACCCGCAGGCACATCCTTCAGATAGACGATACGGCTCTTCAGTGACAGAGCCGGGGAAAGCTTTACCTGACTGCGGCAAACCTCATCAGAAGGGTAAAGGCCATACGCCGCAATGCCGGCCCGCACCATATTCTTACCGGCATCCGCGATATCGATGATACCGGCGCTGTTGCAGCAATGCTTGATCGGTATCTGCAAGCCGGCATACTCCAGCTGTTTTACAACCTCACCGTAGAGCTTCAGCTGTTTTTTGGCCCTGCTCTTATCCGCTTCATCCGAAGCTGTGAAATGGGTGAATATTCCTTCCACCTCTATGCCTGGCAAACGGCTGATTCCGATAATCTGTTCCGCTGTATGATCGCTGATCTGAAAGCCCAGACGGTTCATGCCCGTGTCCAGTTTAATATGTACCTTGATGCTTTTATGCGCCTTAAGGGCGGCCCCGGACATCTTTACGGCAACCCCCGGTTCATATACATTCGGACGCAGCTCATATTGTGCCAGGACTTCATAAGATTCCTCCGGAACAAAACCGAGGATCAGTATCGGCTCCGTAATGCCGTTATGGCGCAGGTTCATCGCTTCCTCCACGGTAGCAGTGGCAAACCAGGATGCGATTTTCCGCACCGCCTTAGCGACAGGAACCGCGCCATGGCCGTATGCGTCCGCTTTCACCACCGCGCACATCATCACGTCTTCCCCCACATGCTCCTGCATTGCCCGCAGATTATGAATCACCGCATCAAGATCAACTTCTGCGACGACTCTCTCATAGTTCTTCATCCTCTCGTCACCTCCGGCAGCGCGTCAATTATGGACGATGCCATCACTGCCCTCTCTCCAAGTCTTTCCGCCGCCAGATCACCGGCAAGGCTGTGCAGGAACACGCCCATGGATGCCGCAGAAAATTCCGGCATTCCCTGCGCAAGAAGCCCCGCGATCACGCCGGTCAGTACATCTCCGCTCCCTCCGGTGGCCATACCGCTGTTGCCGGCCATATTGATATAGAAAACGCCCTCCGGCCGGCCCACCACCGTCCTTGCATCCTTCAGCACACATACGCATCCCCAGGCTTTCACAAATTCCCGCACGCATCCCGGCAGATCCGCCGTAATGGAACGTATGTCTTTACCCGTCAGTCTCGCCATCTCCCCCGGGTGGGGTGTCAGTATACAGCGCTCTGTCAGCACCTCCAGCATAGAAGGATAACGGGCGATCACATTCAGCGCGTCCGCATCGATGACGCAAGGAACCTCCGTATACTGAAATATGTAATTGAGCATGCTTCGCACATAGTCGTCTGTCCCCAATCCGGGACCTACGACGATTACCGTGGCCCAGGCGCACGCTTCCCTGATGGCCTCCACAGTGAACTCATCCGCACGGTAGGTCGTTAAAACCGCTTCCGGAAGTATGCTCTGCAGGATTTCCCGGTTCTCCTCCACCGTCAGTATCCTCACCAGCCCAGCGCCCATGCGGTAGGCTGCCAGTGCGGAGAAATAGGCCGCCCCGCTCATGTTTTTAGATCCGGCAATCACCAGCACCCTGCCAAATGTCCCTTTATTGGAATACGCCGGACGGACGGGCAGTGACTTTAAGTCCTCTTTTTCATACGTAAATGCTCCCGGCCTCACCATATCATATGCTTTATCCGGAAATCCGATGTCCTTTACCACAATTTTACCGCAGTATTCCGGTCCGTGAAGCAGCACCATCCCCAGCTTGCAGCTTCCGAAGGTCACGGTAATATCCGCCCTTACCGCTGCCCCCAGCACGGCACCGCTGTCCGCCGAGAGGCCGCTGGGAATATCCACGGCAACCACACACACGTTCTGACGGTTCACCGCATCAATACACTCGGCGTACTCCCCTACCACTTCGCGGACCAGTCCAATTCCAAAGAGAGCATCCACAATCACATCATACTCTCTCCTGTTAATATATTCCAAAATCTGCGATTGGTGACAGATATACAGGTCCAGATTGGAAGCGATATTGTACTGAAGCAGCCACTCATCGGTAGCCCTCTCCTCCGAGCCTAATATGGCAAGCCTCACAGCATGTCCCATCTGGCTCAAGATCCTGGCGGCCGCGATGCCGTCCGCCCCATTGTTTCCCACTCCGCTTATCACCAGCACCCTGGCGGACCTCCCGCAGGCCTGATCCACTTCCTCCGCTACAGACAGCGCTGCGCGCTCCATCAATACTGCGGAAGGAATCCCGATCTTATCTATCGAACTGCTGTCGATGGCTTTCATCTCTCTCGCATTTACCAGATATTTCATCTTTCCACCTCTTTCTCCCCGATGGCCACGGCCGCGGCGCAGTCCTTTGTATTTGTGATAGAAACCGTGATACGGTCAATACCCAGATCGGTGCACAGTTTTCTGGCCCTGCCGTACAGCTTCACATATGGCTTTCCTCTTTCATCCCGAAGCACCTCGATCTCGGACGGTGAAAATCCTGAAAATCCGGTGCCGAATACCTTTGCCACAGCTTCCTTCACCGCGAAATTACCGGCCAGCTGCACCGTCCTGCCGCCAAAACGCACTTGTTCCTCTTCTGTATAAAAGCGTGTGAAAAAAGCCCCATTCCTGCAGGCCTTTTCCACACGCTCCACTTCAATCATATCTATCCCAATTCCATAAACCATGCCTGCTGCCCTCTTATCCGATCCCCGCCCACATACCGCAAAGTCCGATTACGTCCGTTTTACGGGGTACCGGGATGCTTCTGCATATTTGTCATCCGGTAGGACAGCTGCATCAGGCTCTCCGACAGATGCACATTTTCCACCACCACATCTTTGGGCAGACGCAGATCCGTATGGGCGAAATTCCAGATCGCCTTAATATTATAGTCCACCAGCATCTCCGCCACCTTGGGCGCCTCTGTCTTGGGGATAGCAAGCGCTGCGATCTGCACCTCGTTCTCCTCCAAAAATCGCTTTAATTCACTCATAGGCAGTATCTCGATTCCGCGCACAAGCTGTCCGACCAGCGCCGGATTGCGGTCGAAAATGCCCACCGTAATAAATCCCCGTTTTTCAAAGTTGCCGTAGTTGGCCAGCGCCTGTCCTAAGTTGCCCCCTCCGATGATGATCATCTTGTTCTGCTTGTCCACACCGAGGATCTTTCCGATTTCCTGATAAAGATATTCTACATTATATCCATAACCCTGCTGTCCAAAACCGCCGAAATTATTTAAATCCTGACGTATCTGGGAAGCCGTCACGTTCATCCTCTTGCTAAGCTCATTGGATGAAATGCGCTCCACCCCATTTTCAATCAGCTCATCCAAATAGCGGTAGTATCTCGGGAGTCTTCTGATAACCGCGGTGGATATTCCTCTGTTCTCCAAACCTCGCCTTCCCCCTGTTCTATGTATTTGCTTGCGTTTCACCTTCTATATTATATCATTTGTCAATTTTATGTCAATAATATCTGCCCAACTGCGCTTGCAATACCCGGTGGGATATATTATAATCTCCTGAGAGATCAGGGACAGTTTATACATTCACGCATTACCAGGAGAAAAAGCAATGATACTTGCATGCAATCATATTCAAAAAGCATTTGGGACCGACGAAATTATCCGGGACGGTTCCTTTCATATTGAAGAAAGAGAAAAAGCGGCGATTGTCGGCGTTAACGGGGCCGGCAAATCCACGCTGCTGAAAATCATCATGGGGGAAGAACCCGCGGACGGCGGTGAGATCATTTTTGCGAAGGGTATCACCACCGGCTACCTGGCGCAGCATCAGGACCTCACTGACGAGCATACCATCTATGAGGCCATGCTGTCGGTGAAACAGGATATCATCGATATGGAAAAGCGCATCCGCCAGATCGAACAGGACATGAAAACAGCCCAAGGGCAGAAGCTGGAAGATCTGATGGGAAGCTATGCCCGCCTAAATCATGAGTTTGAGTTAAATAACGGATATGCCTATGAAAGCGAGGTAACCGGCGTCTTAAAAGGGCTTGGCTTTGCCGAAGAGGAATTCGGCAAAAGGATATCCACCCTCTCCGGAGGCCAGAAAACCCGCGTGTCGCTGGGCAAGCTGCTCCTTGCAAAGCCCGACATCATTTTTCTTGATGAGCCCACTAACCATCTGGACTTAAATTCCATCGCCTGGCTGGAGACCTTTCTGATCAACTATCCGGGCAGCGTGGTGATCGTAGCCCATGACAGGTATTTCCTGAACCGTGTCGTGACAAAGGTGATCGAAATCGACCAGGGCAATGTGACCACTTTCACGGGAAATTATTCAGCATACGCGGAAAAAAAAGCGCAGCTTAGGGATATTCAGATGAAGGCCTATCTGAACCAGCAGCAGGAAATCCGGCATCAGGAAGAGGTCATCGCCAAGCTGCGTTCTTTTAACCGGGAGAAGTCCATCAAACGGGCGGAGAGCCGTGAAAAGATGCTGGCCAAGATCGATGTAATGGATAAACCCCATGAAGTCAAAACAGCCATGGACATCCGCCTGGAGCCCCAGGTGGTCAGCGGAAATGATGTGCTGACAGTCACGGGCCTAAGCAAAGCCTTCGGCAGCCAGCGCCTGTTTTCCGATGTGGATTTTGAGCTGAAGCGCGGGGAACGCCTGGCGGTCATCGGCAACAACGGCACCGGCAAAACCACGCTTCTAAAGATCATCACCGGCATGCTCTTTGCCGATTCCGGAGAGATCACCGTCGGTTCCAAGGTGCACATCGGTTATTATGACCAGGAGCACCAGGTGCTTCATATGGAAAAGACCGTATTTGACGAGCTCCATGATACCTATCCTGACCTGAACAATACCCAGATCCGGAATGTGCTGGCGGCGTTTTTATTCACCGGCGACGACGTATTTAAGCGGATCGGGGATCTAAGCGGCGGGGAACGGGGCCGCGTATCCTTAGCCAAGCTGATGCTCTCCAAGGCCAATCTGCTGATACTGGATGAGCCCACCAACCATCTGGATATCGTATCCAAAGAAATCCTGGAGCACGCGCTCTGCTCCTATACCGGCACGGTCCTCTATGTGTCCCATGACCGTTACTTCATCAACCAGACAGCCACCAGGATTCTGGAGCTGACCGGCAGCACCTTTGTCAATTACATCGGCAATTATGACTATTATCTGGAAAAGAAAGAGGAACTGACCGCGATCTACGCTCCGGCCGCTTCTTTGGACAAAAGCAGCGCTGCCGCAGGCACATCCGCCGATGAGGGAGCGAAGGCCGACTGGAAAGCCATGAAGGAGGCTCAGGCGAAGGAACGCAAGCGCCAGAACGATCTAAAGAAAACCGAGGATGAGATACAAAAGCTGGAAGCACGAGACGGCGAGATTGATTCTCTACTCACCGAAGAAGAGGTTTTCACCAATGTATCACGGCTTTTGGAGTTAAACAATGAAAAAACAGAAATTGCCGCCCGGCTGGAAGTGCTCTATGAGAGATGGGAAGCCCTGGCGGAATGAAAACAGGGAGCGTCTGCTTGTTAGCAGACGCTCCCTGTCACATTCACATCTATAACGTAATTTTCAACTCTTCACAGACTTTTTTAATCTCATTTTCCAGCTCATCATCCGAGATCACAGTCACTCTGCCGTCTTCATATTCCTTATCCACCCAGGACTTCACTTCCGTCACCAGCTTGGAATTTTTATTCACCTTTTTGTCGTCCTTTAACCGGTAATACGAATTGATCCAGTGAGCGATGCCCGCCAGGCCGGAGGTGTTGGATACAGCAACTCTCACCGGACGGTTCAGGAATTTCTCCGTATCGAAGATATTGTAGATCTCTTCATTTTTCAGCAGGCCGTCCGCATGGATTCCCGCTCTGGTCACGTTGAAATTCTTACCCACAAACGGCGTTCTGTCCGGAATATGCTCGCCCAGTTCCTTCTCGTAATAATCCGCCAGTTCCGTGATCACCGTAGTGTCCATGCCGTCCAGCGTTCCCTTGATCTGCGCGTATTCGAACACCATCGCTTCCAGAGGAGTATTGCCGGTTCTCTCGCCAATACCAAAGAGAGAACAGTTCACGCCGCAGCAACCGTACAGCCACGCGGTGGTGGAATTGGTGACCGCCTTGTAAAAATCGTTATGTCCGTGCCACTCCAGCTGCTCGCCCGGTACACCCGCATGGGTGGTGAGACCGTAGATGATGCCCTGTACGGAACGGGGATTCACAGCGCCGGAGAAATTCACGCCGTAGCCCATCGTATCACAGGCACGTATGTACACCGGTATCTTATATCTCTCCTGCAGACGCATTAACTCCAGGCAGAACGGGATAACGAATCCGAATATATCCGCTCTGGTGATGTCCTCCAGATGGCATCTGGGCGCGACGCCGATCTCCAGGCATTCACGGACAATGTGCAGGTAGTGGAACATCGCCTGCTGCCTGGTCATTTTCATCTTGTAAAATATATGGTAATCGCTGCAGCTGACCAGAATGCCGGTCTCCTTGATACCGATATCCTTAACCAGCTGGAAATCATCCTTATTGGCGCGGATCCAGCTCGTAACCTCCGGGAACTCATAACCCCTCTCCATGCATTTATATACAGCATCGCGGTCTTTTTTGCTATACAAGAAAAATTCGCTCTTGCGGATAATTCCTTTAGGGCCGCCCAGACGGTGCAGATAATCAAAGATCGTCACAATCTGCTCCGCGGTATACGGCGCTCTGGACTGCTGTCCGTCACGGAATGTGGTATCGGTGATCCAGATCTCCTTTGGCATATTATGAGGCACAATTCGGTCGTTAAAAGCCACTTTCGGCACCTGGTCATACGGAAACAGGTTCCGGTATACGTTGGGGACCTCCACATCATCCAGATGATAGATGTGTTCCTCTAACTGCAACAGGTTCGTATGGTCATTCATTATTACTGGTCTGTTCTGCATTTTTCATCCTCCACATTCTTTCCCTGGTGTACTGCCGCATCTCTGTAGCAGTACGTTAAAACCTTAAAGATTAGGAACTATTGTATAAAAATTCATAGACGTTGTCAAATACAATTTTCAAAAAATCTAAATTTTATGTGTTTCGTACAAAAACAAATGTTTTTCCTGCCAAATACAGTCAGTTTTTAAGGCCGCCGTCCCCGCTTTGCCCGCCGCGATCCGGCCGGCCGCCGGCCCACTTGCGCCTGCTGTCGAAATACACAAAGGAGTCAATCGAATCCAGTATGTCTGCGAAAGTCTTTCTAGGTGCCAGATCGATATACTTCTTTAATATGTCGGTCTCTGCTTTTCCTTTATAGCGGCCATAAAAGATATCAAACAGATTATGCCCCCGTCCGTAGATGCGGATCAGCTCCATATGCTCCCGAAGATCCTCTCTGCAGCCAAAAGTCACTCCTGTCATGCGGGTCAGATTCTGAAAGCTTTTCAGCTTATAGAGATACTGGTTATACTTTTCAAACAGAATATCATAAAATTCTTCCGGATCGGACAGTATCCCTGCAGCGGCCATCACTTCGGGATCCAGAAAATAATTCTCAAAAGAGTAGTATTTTAATACCAGCACATTCTCCGGACGCACTCTGGGCAGGCTGCCCAAATCCTCTTTTTCTCTCTGCCGGTAATATCCGCACAGCTGATCCACAAGCTCCTCTCTGTCCCTGCCGTCGCCGTCGCGGATCATCAGAAACTGGTCGCGGATATAAAGCTTATTCATATACTTTAGATTGGCATAGGTCTTTATGTTGGTACAGCTGTTGGTGGATAGGATTGCAATCCTCTGCAGCATGCCGTTCTCATCATAGATTTCCGAATAATATTTATCCAGGAGAAGCGGCAGACGGTTCCGGTCCTGCTTGCCCTCCACAATAAATACAAAGCTCACGTTTAACAGATCGCCTGCCGTATAGCCCAGGTCATCCAGTATCCGGTCTATATCCGCATGCTCTCTCACCACCGTATTATAGTTTTGATCCAGCACCACCTGCCGGATTTGTCTGGAATTGAAATTAAAGATCATATTGGGGGAATGGGTGGAAAAGATCACCTGATTCTCTCTGGACAAGCGGTAGAGGATTTCACTGGCCGCTTTCTGAAGCTGCGGATGCAGATAGGTCTCCGGATCCTCTATCATGATGATGCTCGGAATCCTGTTTCCCTCTTCTATATAAGTCTCCAGCAGTGACAGCACATAAATGCTTTTGATACCCTCGCTCATGGACTGCACGGATGTCACACTGCCTCTGGCCTCGTGATACATCGCCATATCGATCTTTAATATCTGGTCCACATCGAAATGCAGCATATACATGAGCTCATGGCCCAGGCCGCTGTTTTTCTGGAAGTTCTGGTTCAACCGCTCCACAAATCCGCTCATATCCATGTGCACCAGCTTATACTCCAACAGCTTTGTCGTTTCAAATACCGTCAGATCCGCAGGGCTTTTCTTCTCAATCACGCCGATGCACTGAAAGCAGTCCGTGCAGCGCTTTGCCTGGTCAAACATGCAGCGGTTCTCCCGGAGCGCAGAGAGGGATTCCCTGCTTCTTGCCAAAAAGATATCATCCTGTATCTCCTGAAGGTCCCTGCTGTAATCGATGAAATGGATTTTCGGCAGCACCATCGGGATGTATTTATTGTTTTTGCGCACGCCGTCCCAATATCGGACTTTGCCGTCTTTGTTGGCAACAAACGTAAATGAGAGCACACCATCCTGATAGGAAGGAAGCTTTTCACAAAAATCGGAGAACCAGATATCGTAACGTTTATATTTGCTGATCATCCCCTGCCGGTTCAGCATGGCCAGATCCGATTCCGTTATTTCAAGCAGCACCTCCACCTCTATATTGCTCTCCTGGAGGTTAAAATCCTCGCTGCTCACCGTGTAAAGGCCCGCCACGGCCAGGACAGCATCCAGGATCGCCGTCTTGCCGGTGCTGTTCTTGCCGACCACGATCAGGGCGCTGTCTATATCATCGATATGGAGCTCTCGGATAGATTTAAAGTTTCTGATTGTCAGTGCGTTTATTTTCATGTCACGCCTCCCCCTGCCGATCCGCATAGGCCCCCCCTTAACAGTTGAGTGCGGAACAGATAGGTATATTATTCTCTTATAATAAATCGTAAGAAGCGTTCTGTCAATTTGCATCCGGCCAGGCAGTAAAAAAGAGGACGCCCCCGCCCTCTTTTTTACTGCCATCACATCTTTGCTGAAATCATACGTGCGTTATCTCTCCAGTATGCTGCCGTCTGTCCGGATGGTAATCACCTGCCAGGGAATGAATCTGCCGCTGTTTTTCAAAGCGTTTACCGCCGCATGTTCGATTCCGCCGCAGCAGGGGACCTCCATACGCACCACTGTCAGGCTCTTAATATCATTGCCCGCGATGATTTCGGTCAGCTTCTCCGTATAATCGCAGTCATCCAGCTTGGGGCACCCGATCAGAGTGATCCTGTTCCGGATAAACTCATTATGAAAATTTCCGTATGCATATGCGGTGCAGTCCGCAGCGATTAACAGATGCGCGCCGTCAAAATAAGACGCGTTTACAGGCGCAAGCTTAATCTGAACCGGCCATTGCCGCAGCTGGGATCTGCATTCGTCCGCCTGCATCTTTTTCTTCTTATTTTGCAGCACCGCTGCCTCGTCATATGCGGCCGCCTCCCGCTCCACAAAACAGATGGCGCCTGTTGGACAGGCCGGCAGACAATCTCCCAGTCCGTCGCAGTAATCGTCCCTAAGCAGTTTTGCCTTGCCCTCCACCATGCCGATAGCTCCCTCGTGGCAGGCGCTCGCGCACAGACCGCAGCCATTGCATTTATCCTCGTCTATCTGAATAATTTTTCTTATCATGATGAACTCCTCCCTCTATATCTCCTTGACTTGACAACCGCATTATAATACAATGGCTTCAGCATGTATGTTGTTTTAACAACAAAATAGCAGGCAGAATGAAAAAACGGACTATATGGCCTGCAAAAGGAGCGAGATGGACTACGGTTTTTTATCTGAAACGGTTTTATTTTATGGTACCCCTCCGCAGGAACTTAAGACCATGCTAAACTGTCTGGGCGCAAAGCAGAAACGCTATGCCAGGGGTGAGATCATAGCCCATGCCGGCGAACCCGTGCAGAATATGGGGCTGCTTCTTTTCGGACGCGTCCAGATCGAAAGCGACGACCTGTGGGGCAATAAGAGCGTACTGGACAGCATCGGTCCGGGCCTGACTTTCGCGGAAACCTATGCATGCGTCCCCGGCGAACCGATGATGGTCAGTGCGGTGGCGGCGGAATGCTCAGAAGTCCTGTTTTTAAACGCCATGCGAATATTGGAGACCTGTTCTTTGGCCTGTGAGCATCACAGCAGGCTGATCCGAAATCTTCTGACACTGACTGCGCAGAAGAATCTGACGCTGTCCCGCAGGATCTTTTATACCTCCTCCAAATCCATCCGGGGGAGGCTTATGTCCTATCTCTCCGACCAGGCGTCCCGCTTCAAAAGCCGCGCATTTACCATTCCCTTTAACAGGCAGCAGCTGGCCGATTATTTAAGTGTCGACCGCAGCGCGCTCTCCAATGAACTTAGCAAAATGCGCCGGGAAGGGCTGCTTGAAACGGATAAAAACTATTTTCTTTTAAAGGAGGATTTTTACAGATAAGACACAACAAAAACGGTACGGGCAATATATGCCCGTACCGATTCTCACGGCCTTACTATATATAGATTGCAGAGCCCGTCCTTGTCTGATGTATAAAGGATCTGATCCGCACCCCAGCTGTAAGTAGGGTGACAGTGTGTATATCCGCCGTTCCAGGAAGTTCCGTGATAGCAGAGGGTGGTGAGCTCGGGCTTTTCCCCCTTCAGATCGATCAATACCAGATCTTCCACCGCATCCCCTACCAGCACGCTATTGTCATTATTCGCATGATAGTGATTGCAGTAGAACGGCATATCAATCCTGCGCAGCAGCCTGCCCGTGCGGTCTGCCAGGCCTACAAAGGGGATCTGTCCTGGCTTAATCTGATCTTGTGTTGCCACGGCCTGGGTCTTGGATACGGTGATCGTTCCGTCGTGTCCGGCCATGCGGTCATCAAAGAAAATCAGCCCGTCCCTGGTCCAGAATTCATGGCCGATGCTGTCGTCCTGCTGCTGGCGGTAACACGGAATCGCATCGCCCGCAGCAATATCCAGAATCCAGATTCTCTGCTGAACCAGATTCCATGGGCCCTCGTGGCAGAACATCGCTATGTTGCTGTCATCCGGTGAGAATTGGAAATGGCCGATCCAATGTGTATCGGAGTAGACATTCTTCGCTTCTCTTCCATCGATATCCACGATCATGATATAGGACTTTTTGATCCCGAACATTGTTTCCGCAAAACCGGTATAGTTTTTACCCACCCCGTGTTCCTGCTTCTCGTTTCTTTCAAATCCAATATACTTCTTATCATGGCTGATGAACGGGTGGCCGATCTGATAGTCACCCATTTCTTCATAAATTATGTCTTTTTGTCCGGTCCTGGTATTCAGCTTTACTACCTGGCACCTGTTCAACACGTATACCGCAATCTCGCTGTCCGGAGTCTTCGTGCAGGAGCCGATGCCGTTTACCTCATCGGTCAGCTGAGTCATGATTCCTGTTTCCAGATCCATTTTAAATAAATTGGATCTTTCCTGATCCTCATAAGGCCTGGTGGAGGTGAAATAAATCTCTCTGTCACCGGTCGTAAAAGAGTTATCCGTGAAGTACATATGTACATTCTGGTGTCCTGTGGTAAGCTGTGTGATCTCTTTTCCAGTCTTGGGGTCCTGATATTTAACAATTTCCGAAGGGTATTCCCTGCCAATCATGCTCATTGGATCATCTCTCCTCAATATTTATTGCTGCCGCCGGCCTAATGGCCGGCGGCCAATTATTTTTTATTTATCCGCAGCAAACTGTGTATTGACCTCTTCAATTACCTTTGTGCCGCCTGCGTTGTCCCATTCGCTGAATTTAGCCTGAAGACCGGCCTCATCAATCTCTCCGCAGATATACTGTGTTCTGGCCTGCTTCAGGATTTCATCCATGTTCGCGCCGTTAAGAGCATAGGTTTCGGAGTTGTTCAGATAAGCTGCTGCCGGGTTAAAAATCGCATACTGCACGTTATCCTCTTTGAGCTGATTTTCCAGCTCTTTCTGCGGATCATTCTTGATCGGAATCCCGCAGATTTCAGTGGTGCTGGCACCGGGTATATATGCTACCGTCTGATTCAGTCCGTTGCCGGGCAGGCTCTTTAAATCCATGCCGGTAGCCGTGCTGACAATATATCCCTCTTCATCGATCTTATAGGTTATGCCTTCCAGACCCCAGTCCGCCAGAAGCAGCATATCTTCGTCATTCATCTTATCCAGGAAATGCAGACAGTTTTCCAGATCTTCTTCTGTCTTAGCAGCCTTTGTGATCGCGAAAAAGCCGTTCATGCCGGAAGTTGCCAGGATTGTCTTCTCGCTTCCTTCTTCCTTGCTCATCGCTCCCATCAGAGCCATCTTGGCGAATCCGTCACCGGTTACCGCAGGAATCTCATTCGTTTCAAAATAATCGTACACTCTTCTGATATCATCCAGCTCTTTGGCCATCATGCCGCACTGTCCGTTTTTCACCAAATCAGCCTGTGTGGAGCCTTCGCGGACCGCCCAGTCCTCATACACCAGACCTTCGTCATACATTCTCTTCAGCCAGTTCAAAGCTTCCATATATTCATCTGTCTGATGGGAAGGAACCAGTTTGCCGTCCTTCTCAATCCACTGGTTGCCGCATCCAAACTGCGCCTGCAGGATTTCCAGCGGAATGCTGTCCTTTGTCCAGTTAAAGCCATAGGTGTTGTCCACCCCGTCCCCGTCCGGGTCGTCAAAGGTAAAAGCACGCGCCATGTTATACAAATCTTCCATAGTTTCCGGAGCTTCCAGGCCCAGTTTTTCCGCCCAGTCCTGACGGTATCCGAATCCGTATCTTCCGATCGGTCTGGAACGGTAGATGCCGATCAGCTGTCCGTTTACGGTAAGCTGCTTGGATACATCCTTATTGGCCTGTGCTAGGTTCGGATACTTTTCCGCATCGAACAGGTAATCCGTCAAATCCCAAAAAGCACCGGCATTGGCGGCCTGTACGATTGTGGAATTCACTCCGGAATTCACAGTCATGATCATGGGCATGTTGTCTTTATTAAGCAGCGCCAGACCCATTTTCTCCGTATAAACATCGTTTGCAACCCAGGTAAAGGTATCATCATCAATGATCGTATTCGTATAATCGGATACCTTCTGTTTGATCTCATCGGAACCTTCCGCAGAAAGCGGTGATCCGTTCCAGTCAATCGCCATCATCGTGATTCTGGCTTTTTCTTTCGCTTCATTTCCTGCCGAAGTTCCTTCCGTCTGACTGGACTGGCCCGCGCTTGTCTGTGCTCCCTGGCTGGTCGGAGTGCTGCCGTCTTTACTGCAGCCCGCCAGAAGTGTTGCCGCCATAGCGGCTGCCAAACCCCATACTACAAGTTTCTTTTTGTACATTCTTGTACCCTCCTGTTTTCATTTTTGCGGAATATACCCGCATATATAGGTGACTGCCCAAAAGCAGTTACTATCAGCCCTTCACTGCGCCTACCATAACGCCCTGCGCAAAATACTTCTGAACAAACGGATAGACTAAAAGGATCGGCACTGTGGCCACAACGGTGGCGGCCATCTTCACCGCTTTTTCCGGAGGAAGCCCGAGATTTCCATAGTCTATGGCTTCTCCGTTCAGGTCGATGCCGCCTGCCAGAAAGATAATTCTGCGGAGCACGGTCTGCACGACTTCTTTCTTGGAATCGGTAATATAGATCATTGCATTAAAATAGTCATTCCAGTGGCCGACCGCGTAAAACAGGGATATGGACGCGATCACCGGTTTGGACAGAGGCAGAATAATCTTGACAAAGATACCCAGATCGTTACTGCCGTCGATGCGGGCCGCCTCTTCCAGCTCTTTCGGAATCTCCTGGAAAAAGTTCTTTACAATCACCAGGTTGAATGCGCTGATCGCACCGGGAAGGATCAGGGCCGCAAAGCTGTCCAGCAGGTTCAGTCCGCTCACCAGCAGGTAAGTGGGAATCATGCCGCCACTGAAAAGCATGGTGACAATTACCATATTAAGAGCAACGGTCCTGCCTTTAAAATCCTTCCTGGCTAACGGATAGGCAAAGGTAGTAGTAAGCACCATATCCACCAAAGTCCCGACGGCCGTAAGTATCAGAGAGTTCTTCAGCCCTTTGAACACATCGCCGTTTTTAATGATATACTTATACGCATTCAGAGAAAACTCCCGCGGAACCAGGAAAAAGGAACGCTGTGTCAGCTCCGCCTCGGTTGCAAAGGAACCTGCGATCACATAAATGAAGGGCAGAACTGTGGTGATTGCAAATGCACCGACCACCAGGTAGATTAAAACCTGTGCGATCTGATCCCCGACACTCCTTTTGATTTTTGTACTTTTGGTTTTAGCTATCACAATTTCCACCCTCCTAATACAAGCCGCTCTCGCCGCATTTTTTAGCAAACCAGTTGGAAGAAAGCACCATAATCATACCTATGACCGATTTAAACAGACCCACCGCTGTCGCGTAGGAATACTGTCCCATAGCGATACCGCGCTTATACACATAGGTATCAAATACCTCGGCTTTGGATGCGTTTAGATCATTTCCCATCAGGAAAATCTGCTCGTATCCGGTATTGAGGATGGAGCCCACCTTCAAAATCAACATCAGCACGATGGTTCCGCGGATGGCCGGAAGCGTGATGTGCCACAGCAGGCGAAGCCTTCCGGCGCCGTCCACCTTGGCCGCTTCATACAGCTGTGTATCCACGCCGGACAATGCCGCCAGGAATATGATCGTGCCGTATCCCGTTTCCTTCCAGATGCTCTGACCCACGATCAGGCCGCGGAAGTACTGCGGTCCACCCAAAATGTTGACGGTATGCCCGGTGATCTTCTGGATGACCTGGTTTACGATACCGTCCTGGATATTAAACAGCTGGAAGGTGAGCGTTGCTACAATCACAAAAGAAATAAAATGCGGTATGTACACCAGCGTCTGTGCCGTCCGTTTGAAAAACTGAGATTTCATTTCATTAAGCAGCAGTGCCAGTATGATCGGCGCCGGGAAATAAAAAACCAGATTCAATACGGATATGGACAGTGTGTTCACCAAAAGCATCTTAAAGTCTGAGCCGGCGAACAGATTCTTAAAATGATACAGGCCCACCCAGGGGCTGCCTGTGAAGCCCTGATAGGGGCTGAACTGCTGGAACGCGATCACAATGCCAAACATCGGCAGGTACTTAAAAACGATAAAGTAAAGCGCTCCGGGCACAAATAAAAAGTAGAGCCATTTGTGGGATGAAAAGTATTTTCCCAGACTCTGTTTCTTCTTAGGAACAGCGATTGCAGCAGGCTGTTTTGCTTTTCCCATCTTGATTCCTCCTTCATATCACCAACCAAAGGTTGATGACCTATACACACTTCAGTGTGCTTTCTCTTTTTAACTTTCACCAGTCAGGGACTGATGATAAGCCTGCGACCGCTGCCGCGCGTTATCCTCGCTCACGGTCCGGCTGTTGAAGAGATGGTAGCATAGGATGGCGCTTGGAATCAATTGTCAATATATTTATGCATATCGCCCTTCAAAAGATCGTTTTTATAGAGTTTTTTGTATAAAAAGCTTCCATTTTCCAAGGAAAAGTATCAATTCTCACATGAGCCCGACGAAAAAGTGTCAAATTCCACACTGCTTTTTACATCAAATCAGGATTTGATTATTCACTGTTGAATGAAAAGGAATCCTGCCCGCGCTTTTGTTCAACAGGCTGAGCGCACTCTATTGAACAAAAAAACCGCATTGATTGATAATTCAACCAATGCGGCCATATAACCGTTATCTGCGCACCTTATACAGCGCGTTTACCTCTTCGATTAACTGGCTGCCGCCCATTTCTCTCCATGTATCCCAGAGCTGTTCCAGCTCTTCTTCATCGATTTCTCCGATGATATAGCGAACTCTCGCATCTGCAAGCATGCGGTCCAGCATTTCCCCATCTCTCATATAGGTGGGTGAGTCCTGTATAAACGGCAATACCGGGTTTTTAACACAATACTGCTTATTTTCCTCATAAAGCTCCATCTGCCGCTTCATCAGTTCTGTTTCCATTAATGTTACATTGGGTGAACTGTTATAAGCGGAATACGTTTCCAGCTGATTTAAATCGTTATATTCCAGATTGAGCTGAAGATCCATAGACCGGATCAGTTTACCGTCTTCGCTGAAGGTATAGTGCCTGCCTTCCAGCCCGTTATCCGCTAAAAGCATCATATCCGGATCGTTCATCTTGTCCAGAAAATCCAGGCAGCGCTTCACGTCTTCAAGAGTGGAGGCAGCCTTTGTGACCGCAAAAAAACCGTTATGACCGCTGGTAGCCAGAGTCCGTTTGACCCCGTCATAGCCCTCCACCGCCCCAAGCAGACTTATTTTCCAGTCCAGCCCTTCATAATTAAAGTAATCCTGTACACGTCTCCCTTCGTCCACATATCTGACCAGCACGCCGGCACGCCCGTTCTTCAGCTCTGTCGTCCAGTGCTCCGCATCCCTGATATAGAAATCAGCATTGATGCATCCTTCCTGATACATTCTGCGCAGCCAGTTCAGACCGTTCTTATACTCGGGTGTATAAAAGGAAGGAATCAGATCTCCATTTTCATCCGGTCCCCAAGCGTTTGGCGCACCGAACCAGACCATGATCACATCCAGCACGCTGGGATCCGTATCCTTAGACAGCACCATGCCATAGGTATCATCCAGTCCGTTTCCATCGGGATCGTCAAAAGTAAAGGCGCGTATCATCTTTTCCAGGCGTTCTATGCTGTCAGGCGCTTTAAGCCCCAGCCTTTCCGCCCAATCCTCCCGGTAGGTAACACCCACGCGCCCAAGCTCCCGGCATCGGCTCACACCGTACATTCTTCCGTCAATCATGATGTTGCTGTCTATCTCTGGATCTGATTTTGACAGATTCGGATATTCCCGGAGAAGATCCGTCAGATCCCAAAAAAGTCCGGCACGCGCCGCATACAGTACACTGGCGCTCTTTCCGTCCGTCGCTATAATCATCGGCATATCCTTGCTGTAGGTAAGCACCGTGCTAAGCTTCTGCGAATAATTAGTGCTGGACACCCAGTCGATATCCAGTTCCGTTCCTGTATACTCCTCCACTTTATGCAATATCTGCTGGCCCACCTCTCCCTTCATTGGTTCTTCCGTATAACTGTAGGTCATTACTGACAGGTGATAGCGATCCGCCGGCACTTCTTTGGATGCACTGCATCCCGAAAGCGCCAGACAAAGTGCAATTACCGCTGGCATGGCCTGTATAGCTTTCATTTTTTTCATAGCAGTCCTTCCCCATCCTATCATAAACGATAGAAACATTTTATCCGTCAGGACTTCCATTATCAATAATCAAAATCTGACAGCCTGCGGTTATCATCGGAAAAACCGCCGTTTTCACGCTCTTTTTCACAATTTTCCATGTGAAAATTGATTATTATCCTTTATCCTGTTCTTTCTGTTTCGCTCTGCATCTTCTTGCGGTACTGACCCGGAGTCATATTCGCATACTTTTTAAAATACCGTATAAAATTCTGCGGATTGGTAAACTTTAGCATATCCGCGATATCGCCCACAGCCAGCTCTTCTCTTTTAAGCAGCTCTTTTGCTTTGGCCATTCTGACCTCAGCGACGAAATCGCTGAAGGTCTGCTGCCTCGTGTCCTTTAATATTCTCCAGATATAATTCGCATGGCAATTGATCTGATCCGCACATTCTGTCAGAGTAATGTCCCCATCCCGCTCCTTCACCAGCTGTTCAATTTTCTCCAGTATCATGGAACGGCTGTTTTTGCGCAGGTCCTTGAGACGGGCAATCATTGGCCTAATCAGCGTATCCTTGTAAAATGCGGCGATATCATCCCAGGAAAACTGGCTGTCCAACTGGCGGAACAGATTGCTGGCCGATTCGGGATACAGTGAGTTGATATTTAATCCCGCATCCGACGCTACATTGAGCACAGCCACCAAAAAGCGGTGCAGAAAATAATACTGTTCATTCAGCCGGACACCGTTTCCCCTGATCTCCGCCAGGAACTGATCCACCACCTGAAAGGCCTGCGCTTCATCGCATTTATCCACCGCATCTTTCATCTGATTCTGAATGACGATATTATAGGTATTGGACTCTTTATCTTCCGGAGCCACGTCCGAATAATAAGTCAGACGCTCTTCTGTATCGCTCAGATCCCAGCTCACATGACTCTGCCGCTCCACTTTAAGCGCTTCCACCGATTCATTGTATGCTTTTCTAAAATCCAGCAGATTTCGGAAGGGGCGGCTGATACCCGCTTTTATAGGACTTTCAAAAGTCTGGCGCACATATTGGTTCATTACCCTGTACACCTCTTCCTGTTTTTCCTCCAGCCTCTGCTCATCGTCATCTCCCGTCAGAAACACCAGTGCATGAAGATAATTCACCGGCGCAACAATGAGCAGTTCCGACATTTTCTCCGGAACTCCCTTTGCAATCGCCAGATACAGAGCATCCAGTTCCGCATCACTGAGCCTGCGTCCTTCCCGATGGCTGGAAACAGCCAGCAAAATCACCGACATGAATTTTCTGGGGGTGATATGCAGAAGTTCCAGATTGGACTGAAGCGTCTCCTGCGTCATCTGTCCCCTCATTAACCTGAGTGTAAACAGTTCCGTCAGCTGCTCCTGCTGCATCTGAACCATAACAGAAAGCTCCTGATTATGAGCATACAGATGATTAATGCCCCTTTCAATGTAACCGAACTCATCCCCGTGCTCCTCCTCCGTATCCTGCGGAAGAAATAAATCATGTATATTTTCAAAGGTAGTTTTAACCGGTTTATAAATCTGATAGGTGCCCAAAAGAGAAAACAGGAAGACCGCCAGGAGCATTGCCACTGATATTCCTATAGCAGTAAGCAGGATCTCATTGGCACCGGTTTGTGTCAGACGCTCATCATAGTAGGATACATAGGTCCACTCACTGTTGGAGGAAATCACTGCACTCATATGGTAGGTATGGCCGTCATATTGAAAAAGGTCTCGAAACACGCTTCCTTTTTCTGTCTGTGTCCGCTCATATCCGGTTGTAAGCTGTTCCTGCGCAGCCTGTCCGATTTCTCTATTTTCCGCGTACAGAAGTTCCCCATTGGAATCCAGTACCAGCATATTTCCCATGCTGCCGCTGCCCTGAAACAGTTTTTCTACGGCTCCCCGGTCCATGTTAATGATCAGCATGGAATATTTTTCTTCCGATATCAAAGGGAGGCGGAAAATCAGGGATAAATAGGACAAGTCCACATAAGGAGAAGGCGATGACCATTCTTCATATGTATGGTTCAGCCAGAACGTGGGCATCTCCTTCTTGGATGAAAGCAGATGTTTAAGTTCCTCCCGATTCTCTACTTCATCCACATGATAGATCCCCTGATTTCCGTATATCCATCCGCTTTTTATGTTTACCAGGCTATAGCCGCTGATATAGTGGATAAAGTCGATCTTGCTGGCCATCACCTCCATAAACGACTGAAGAGCCGCATAACCGGCGCCGGCCGTCCGGCTTTCCATCAAGGGGCGCAATTCCGCCGAATCCGCTACGGTTCCATAATACTGCTTAATATTATCCAGCACCGAGTCCACCCCCTGCATAGTCTGCAGAAGGGCGCTGTCGTTAGACGCATCCATCTGCTCTGTAGCATGGCGTACGGACGAAAAATAGGATGTAATGCCCAGCACCAGCACCGGAATCGTGGATATCAGCATCAGATAGACGAGGATTCTTTTCTCGAATTTCTTTTTGGTATATCGCTTCAGATGATTCATAAATCCCCCCACTTGTAATCTTTGGCGACATTATATCATGTCAGCAAGCTGACATGCCCCTCCGGGGGATGCGCATGATTTTTTTCGGAAACTGTCTGCTGCGCAGACAAAAATCAGCGCTGCTACAATGTCTACCGACATTGTAGCATAAAATCCTCCGATTTTGTCAATTTTTTTGAACATATTCTCCAAACGAAGAACACCGGCCTCTTCACATTGCAGCAGCAAATGAAAGGACCGGCGTTGTATTTTTCATATTCAGTTTGCTTTTTCGATCATATTCAGTATCGCGCTTTTCGGTTTAACGCCCACCGAGCTGTCGACCACCTGCCCGTTTTTAAACAGGATCAGCGTGGGAATGGTCATCACACGGAAACGCTCTGCCAACTCCGGCTGCTCATCCACGTTCACTTTTCCGATCCTGGCATTTTTAACCTCACCGGCCAGTTCCTCCACGATTGGAAGGAGCATCTTACAGGGCCCGCACCAGGATGCCCAAAAATCTACCAATACGGGCACATCCGCCTCCAATACCTCTTTCTGAAAATTCTCGTTTGTTATCTTCATCGCCGCCATCTCTCTTACCTCCTGTAAACGAATTTTATGTTCTCTGTCGGTGACCGTTTCTGTCACTGATATTTTTGGATTTCTATGTCTTTATTATACCAGTAACTTTTTATCTGTCTGTGAGTTAGTCACATAAGGAGCGAAATCTTACGGCGCTTCAAATTTATAACCAACACGGGCAATGCTTTTGATATAATCCGGAGCGTTCGGTGCAGTTTTCAGCTTCTTTCGTAGATTGCTTATATGGTTGCTTACCGTCTTCCTGGAGACGAAGGAAGAGTCTTCATTCCAGACCAGCTCCATAATCAGTTCATATGTAAATACCCGCTTGGGATTTCTAATCAGCAGAGCAAGTATATCAAATTCTTTGGCAGTTAATTCCATTTCCCGTCCGCCCACACGCACAAGCCGCTGCTCCAGGCAAAAATATAATTCGCCTTCCTGAATCTCAGCAAAAGGCTCACCAGCTTTTCTCTGTCCCCCATAAGCTTCAGCAGGGAGACGCAGGACAGTGGCCGATTGGCCATTTGGCATATTTTCACTCTGTAAGTATTTGATTAACTCCTGCCGCTGCCGGGCATCTAAAAACGCCAGCAGCTTTTCTCCGATTTTATCCCCTGGTTCAGATATATCCAGCACAGCTAATATCCCAATTCTCCGCCTCCTTTTCTGTCGGTACAGGTTCTATTATGCAATACAAAAATCAAAATATGTATCCGGGTATGGTTCGTCTGCCAAAACATAATGCCACCATTCAAAACAGCAGGCATCAAATCCACTGTTCTCCATGATAGAACGCAGACATTCCCGGTTTTTTGATTCTGTTACGCTAAGGCCGCTGGCAGCATGATGCGACCGTATATCCATAAAGTCGAATTCTCCGCCCATAGGAACAAGCATGCCGGTATCTAAACGAAAAATCGTGAGGTCAACTGCGCTTCCGCGGCTGTGGCTGGACTGTGCGGCCACATACCCCTTCGTAACCATTTCCTCTCTTCTTATATTCGGATAATACCGTTTTTTCGTCAAATTGTTCTCTGGCTGCGAAACCCAATTCAGGAAACAGTTCACCGCGCACTGGGGGCGATAGCCGTCCCACAGAAGAAGACCATATCCCAATTTTTCCGCAAGATCTTGGGCTTTATGCAAAGCAGCCCCCAGCTCTTTCGTCCCCATAATGCGGTTCACCCCATATCCGTCCACCGGTTTTCCTGTAAAATTGTCCCATGTGGCATACTTGGCGTCCCAACGGATTCCCGGCAGCATTTCGTCTAAAAAAACAAAATTTTGTTTCATTGTACTGCCCTCCTAAGCGCCAGTTCAATCAAATGGTCCAATAATTCAGAGAGCGTAAAACCTGCAGCAACCATCATACGGGGAAAGCGGCTATACGAAGTAAAACCTGGCATCGTATTCACTTCATTCAGTACTAAGTGTCCATCCTCCTGTAAAAACAGATCAATACGGGCCAATCCCCTGCAGCCAAGCGTCCGATAAATCTTCTCTGCTGTTTTCTGGATCTGTTTTCTTACCTCTGCCGTCAGGTCCGCCGGTACTCTGATTACTGCATTTTCTGATCCTTTTTCCGGCTGCGCCTCTTGATGAATTTTAAAAAAACCATGTTTCAACTCAATCTGGTCGATCTCGCCGGCAATTAGGTAGGAACCGTTCCCAAATATGGCACACCCCACTTCACTCCCGGTAACTGCCTGCTCAATCAATATTTTACGGTCATATCTTTTTGCTTCATCTATGGCCGCCTGCAGATCGTTTGCCCGGCATACCTTGTTCACTCCGTAGGACGAGCCGGAACGGGCCGGCTTCACAAAAACGGGATATACAAAATCCTCTGCATCCACGCTGCCGCCGTCCTGAATGAGCCGGAACTTCGGCACATCTATACCAGCGCGTTCCATTACAGCATAAGTCAGTGCCTTATCCATACAGATTACAGAGCTTTGAATATCGCATCCTACATAGGGAATACCTGACAGCTCTAGTAATCCCTGCATAGATCCGTCTTCACCAAATTTACCGTGAAGCATCGGAAATACCACGTCTATGCGCTGGATATCATACCTGTCATCCTTTTGTATGAGCAGGCCATGCATATTTCTGACCGGAGATAGCACGGCCGGATGCTTTGCATATTTTTCCCACTCCATGCAAGGTTTTTCACACATTTTCCAGATGCCGTATTTCGTGATTCCAATATAAAACACTTCATATTTTTCGGTATTTAAATTTTTGGCAAGCTCCATTGCCGATTTGATCGAGACATCATGCTCTTCAGAACAGCCCCCAAACAGAACTGCGACTTTCATTTTATACATGTTCCAGGCTCCTTCCAAAATTCAAACAATTTTTAATTGTATTTCTCACGGTATCAACCAACACCCGCTCCGTGTAGTAGGCCGTATGCGGCGTAACAATGACATTGGGCATTTGTTGAAGCGTTGCCAGAAAAGGATGTTCCAAAGCTCTTTTTATGCAGCTGTGATAGAAGATTCCTTCTTCCCCTTCCAATACATCCAATGCCGCTCCGCCAATGTTCTTCTCCTTTAAGGCTTTTGCCAGCGCCTCGGTATCCACTAAAGCGCCCCGGCTTGTATTGATTAAAAGCGCTCCCGGCTTCATCGCCTTCATTTGATCACAGCCAATTATATGGCGCGTATCCGCTGTCAGCGGAATATGAAGCGTAATAATGTCACTGTTACTTAGCAGTTCATGAAATGCAACATAGCTTGCTTTCGTATTTTGATTACAGTCATATGCCAATACCCTACACCCAAACCCCTTCAGGCGTTCCATAACCGCCTGTCCGATCCGTCCGGTTCCCACTACGCCGACCGTCATATCCCCCAGTTCTTTTCCACGAAGGTTATTCAGACGATAATTAAATCTTTCAGCCCCGCGCAGAATGGATTTTGTTCCACGTACCAGCATCAAAATCAGCATCAAGGTATAGTCGGCAACGCTCCCCGGGGAATATGCCACCGTATCTATCTGTATGCCCAACCGCTTAGCCGCTTGTATATCAATATGGTTCCATCCGATACTCCGGGTGCTGATATATTTTACTCCGGCATTTTTCAGCGCAATAAGGATCGGTTCTGATAGTTCAGTCTTATGGCTTACGCTGATACATCGGCATCCACGGACTAATTTTGCATTGTTTTCCGATACGGCATTTTTTATGAGCGAAACTGTTACGCCGAATTCAGAAGATAGCTTTGTAAAAATTTCTGCTTCATCCGGCTCACAGCCAAATACAGTAATGTCCATTTTTATATTCCTTCATTTCCTTTCCAAATTCTACTGGGCTTTGATTTTGTCCAAAATAATGCTGCTGTCCCGAAACCTGGTATCCTTAGAAGATCCCATAACCACACAGACATATGTCTCTCCGTTAATGACTGCTGCAGAAACGACGCAGGCACCTCCAAGGCTGCTGGTTCCTGTCTTTAGTCCGATTACCTCCGGACGGTAATATTGACTGTTTGGATTGAGAAGTTCATTTGTGTTGTTGTAGGTCACCTCCCTGCCGTTTACCCATTTTTCGTAGGATGTACTGCATGCCACGATTTCAGAAATGAAAGGATTATCCAAACACGCCTTTGCGATGATGGCAAGATCATAGGCCGTAGTGTACTGATGTGCAGTATCATATCCGTCCGGGACTACAAAATTTGAGCTTTCGGCCCCAAGTGCCCTGGCCTTTTCATTCACCTTATCCATAAATACCTCAACGGACCGCTCATTTGTCAAACTGTTATCTCCGGCAATTTTCTTTCCGGCATTGACCGCAAGCGTATAGGCTGCATCATTACCGGATGGGAGCAGAAGTGCAATTAAGAGCTGCCTTACCGTCAGGGTATCCCCCTGAACAAGCCATGCTATTGAAGAATCTTCATGGATCATTTCAATTTCCGCGCCTACAGTCACTTCCTCCTCCGGCGGACAATAGTCAAGCACCGTCAATGCAGTAATCATCTTAGCCGTACTGGCAGGCGCAATTTTGTCAGTACTGTTTTTCTGATATAATGCAGCATTGGTTCCAGTATTCATTACAATGGCGTTTTCTGCCGTAATGTCGACAGTTATAGCATTTGCCCGGTCAAGTATAACAGGCACCGCTTCGCTCTGTTCTTCGCTTGTATCGGAAGCTTGAGAAAAATCTCCAGTGTTTTCAAAACTCTCTCTGGATTTGAGGGAAGATTTTTTATGACCGCCTAACAAGATTACTGCCCCAAAGGCCGCAATAACTATAAGCACACAGAGCACTGCTATTTGTTTCCATCTGTTTCTTTTATTGGTTTGCCGTTTTACCAATCTCTTAACTCCTTTCTGTGAAAAAGAATCCTCTGCAACGGGTCGCCATAGCGACATCATTCCATTCCGCCGCAGTGCGTTCCTGCCCGGAGGGCTTTTTTATTACATAGGAGAGTTCGAAGAACTTTCTATATAATAAAAAATAGCCCCACCTGAAATAAGAATATCAGGATGGAGCGATTTATGTTTTCG
This sequence comes from Lachnotalea sp. AF33-28, assembly GCF_003477885.1. GTDB lineage: Bacteria > Bacillota > Clostridia > Lachnospirales > Lachnospiraceae > AF33-28. The sequence continues at coordinate 50,564 of NZ_QUEE01000011.1, read as the reverse complement.
TTTTTCTTTGCGGATAACATATGATTTTTTACAGATTTTCTTACGATTTTCCTACGATAGGCAGCATGACCTCAAAGCAGGTAATGCCGTTTTCACTGTTTGCGCTGATCTGACCGTGATGAAGTTCAACGATCTCCTTTGCAATCGCAAGCCCCAGGCCGGCCCCGCCAGTGCTGGAACTGCGCGATACATCCAGGCGGTAAAACTGCTCAAATATTCTTACTAATCTTTCCTGGGGAATCGTATCCCCTTCATTCATTATTTTAAGCAATACATGATCCGCTGTTTTTTCTGCAGTTATCACAATGCTCGTATTTTCATAGCAGTAACAAACAGCGTTTCGAAGCAGATTGTCAAACACGCGCTGCAGCTTGTTGGCATCGCACGATAACATAATATCTGATTTGATTTCAAACTCACACTTCAAATTTTTTTCTGCCAGCATCGGCTTAAACTCATAAGCTAACTGCTCAAGCATTTTCGTCAAACTGATTTTGCTGTAAACAAGCGTAATATTTGAAAGGTTAAACCGTGTGATCTCAAAAAACTCATTGAGCAATTCTTCAAGTCGCTCCGCTTTGTCCAATGCTATGGATAAATACCTTTCTCTAAGTTCGTCCGAAATTTGCTTCTCATCCCTTAACAGGGTTATATATCCTATGACGGACGAAAGCGGCGTTTTCAAGTCATGGGCCAGATACATCACAAGGTCATTTTTCCTTTGCTCAGCATGTTCGGCATCCATTTTTCGTTTTTTTAAGGTGCGCCTGATGGAATTTATCTTTCTTTCTGTTGCTGCCAGTTCCGGCGGCAAAGCAATATCTTTGTCCTCTTCACTAACCAGCGTATCAATCCCCCGGTTGATTTCCCTAAAGTATTTTAAAATGCTGTTCAGATAACAGCGGAAAATAATAAATAACACACCTGAAAACGCAATTAGAAAAAGCCCTGTCTCATATGCTTTGAAGGATTTCAGATAGGCGACAATCGCATCGCTGCGGTCATGATAAATAAGTTGATCTAAAATGGCCACGATAAAATTTGCAAAATTATCTTTTAAAAGGAACAGATATATGACCCCTATGATCAGTATGGTCCCCACCATCATCAGAAGCATTTTTATTGACAATCTGTTTTTAAAAAGCAAGTAGTCATCTTCGCGGTCGGTTTTCTCTCTAATTTTCAATGGTATATCCCACTCCCCATACAGTTTTTATGAATTTAGGATTTTTAGCCCGTTCTTTCATTTTCTCCCGGAGACGCCCAATATGAGCCATAACGGTATTATTGTTATCATATGATTACTTCCTATTAGGAACACTGTAAATACAAGGCTTTTCGGAGCCTACAAACCAGAAAAAATAATATTTGATCTATCACATTACGCAAAAAGCCGTCCGGCATGAGAAACGGGCGGTTTTTTTGCGTGGATAGACGGAAGGGAGGCACAAAAATAACTACAAAATTTTAGCGTTCAAATTTGTGCAACTTTAACAAAAAGGAGGATCATAAATGGCCGATGAAAAATTGAATACTGGCCCTGCGGAGAATATTTCCCCGGAGGCCGCCGGGCCTATCACCACACCCGAACAGGCTGCAGCGTCTGAGCCCCGGCAGGAACAGACCGGGCCTACCATACCTGAGCCCGGCGATGTCGTTGTGTCCTTTGACAAAATCAATGAGCTTATGGCAGAAAAGAGACAGAACGCCCGCGCCGAAGTCGAAAAGGCGGAACCCCCCGAAACGCCAGAGGCGGCAGCCCCCGGAGAAACACCGCAGCCCGCCAATACGGAGGAACCTAAAAAGCCGCGCCGTGGCCGTCCGCCGAAAGCAGAAAAGGCCGCGACTGAAAATCAGAAAGCGGAGAAATCGGCTGGGGCTCGCAAGGGCCGCCCACCCAAGGAGGATAAGGCGGCCCCTGACAAGCCCAAGCCGTCCAAACGAGACAAAGTGTCCCGAAGCGATGGAAAGGCCCCGGATGCCAAGGAGCCCGTAAAGCCCGCACAGGATACGGCACTGAAGGAAACTGCTACTGTGGAACAGACGGCTCCCGAGCCGACTACACCGCCCCGCCCGGTTGAGGAAGGCAAGCTGGTTTATCTGAAACTTTCCGAGGTTCATCCGTTTCACACATTCCGTCCGCACCCCTTTAAGGTACGGGACGATGCGAAGATGCAGGAAATCGTTGCTTCTATCCGCGTAAACGGTGTAATGGTTCCCGGTCTTGCCCGCCCGGAGAAAGATGGAAACGGCTATGAAATTGTAGCGGGCCATCGCCGTACCCACGGCAGTGAACTGGCGGGGCTGGAGGAAATGCCCTTTATCGTCCGTGAAATGACCGACCACGAAGCGGTACAGGCCATGAAGGACAGCAACAAGCAGCGTGACGGGATGCTCCCCAGCGAATTGGCCGCGCTGCTGGAACTCGAGGTTGAGGACATCAAGCATCAGGGCGGGCGGCTGAAAGGCGTTGCAGAAGGCGATGTTGGGAAACGCTCGGTTGAGATTGTAGGCGAGGCGCATGAAATGAACTATAAAAAGGTCATGCGCTACTTGCGGCTCAACTCCCTTGTGCCGGAGCTTCTGGATAAGGTAGACGATAAAAAGATGGGCTTCATGCCTGCCGTGGAGCTTTCCTACATCAAACCGAAAAATCAGAGGCTTATTGCTGTTTCCATTGACGGGGAGCAGGCTTCGCCCTCGCTGGCCCAGGCTAAACGGCTCCGGGAGCTGGATAAGGAAGGCAAGCTTAACGGCGATGTCATTGACGGTATCTTATCAGAACAGAAAAAGGAGGATCGAGGCGTGATTATTTCTACTGCGGAACTGGAAAAGTATTTTGGCAAGGAGGTCACTCCCGCCAAAATGAAAGAACAGATTATGTCCCTGCTGGATGACTGGAAAGAAAAACAGCCGCCGGAGCTGGCAAAAGCCCCGAAAAAGCAGGAGCTTGACAAGTAACAACTTCGAGACACTTTGTCCCGAGGGCCCCGCCCTCGCGCAGAGGCTCTGGTGGTATATATCCCCCGTCGCCGCCTGTTTTTTAGTACAGCCGGGAGTGGGCCGTCAAGGGTGCAGCGCACCGCCGTTTTCGGCGGCTCGCCCTTGACGGTCTGCCCCGGCTGTGCTATTTCCCCGGCAAGCGGCGGGGGTATATCCTCCAGAGCCGCCCCCTTTCCCAAGACTGGGAAAGGGCGTGGGGTTTGGGTTGAACTTTCTTATTAAAATATCGGAGGTATGAACGATGAAACGACCCCTTGCTTATATCACCGCTGCATGGCTCGGCGGCGATAGCGAAAACGCAGAACTGGCGGCGCAGTATTGCCGCACCGTGTATGAGGCAGGCTTTTCTCCTATTTGCCCGCCCCTGTACTTGCCCCTGTTTCTCAACGATGCTGTTCCCGAGGAGCATAAAAGCGGCATCGACATGAGCCGTGACCTGCTCCGCCGTTCTCATGTGCTGGTTGTCTGCGGGCACAGTATGACCGAAGCCATGAAAAATGATATTGCCGTGGCCCAGCGGCTGGGAATTACGGCAACAACCCTTGAGGGCATCCTGACCGTCAAGGGACAGGGCCGCCGCTGATGGCAACCCTGTTTGAAGCCTACGTTACCAACGCCGGAAAGTACAGCGAGGGCCAGCTTGTGGGTGAAACACTGAAATTTCCCACAACCGCCCAGGAGGTGGAGGCTCTCTTGAAACGGATCGGCGTGGATGGCGTCCGCTATCAGGAAATTTTTATTACCTCTTTCGATGGGGATGTGCTGGGGCTCTATGACCATTTGAGCGAGTATGAAAATCTGGACGAGCTTAATCATCTGGCCTGCCTGCTTTCCGAGCTTACCTCATCGGAGCTGGAAACACTGGAGGCCGTCCTCGACAGCGGCGATCACTGTTCTTCGGTGCGGGACATCATCAATCTGACACAAAATCTGGACTGTTACGGCTTTTACCCCGGCGTATCCGATGAGGAAACGCTGGGGCGTATTTATGTGGACGATCTGGAAATGTTGGATGTGCCGGATCAGGTAAAACCGTATTTCGATTATGAGGCGTATGGCCGGGATGCCTGCATCCACGAAAACGGCCATTTTGCCCCGGGCGGCTATGTTGTCAAAGAAAGCGATCATTTCGTGGAAGTGTATCACGGCTTGCAGGATATTCCCAAGGAGCATAAGGTGTTCTCTTTCCCGAAGCTCTCTATCCGGGAGCAAATGGCCGCTTATCAGGAAATCATAGACGGTTCTTCTTTGGAGGGCTACCGTCAAATGCAGAAAAAAGACCGTGGGGATCGGTGATGGCACTTCGAGACAAATTGTCCCAAGGAAGGAGGCGGTGTAACTGATTGATGAAGATATTTCCCGGCGCACGATAGCCATATCCGTAAAAACAACCAAGCTGACGGCGCGGGGACTGGCGTATGTGCTGGGCATGGTGGGCCGGAAGATCCGCAAGGCATACCGTGGGCGGCAAGTACCGCATGGAAAACAAAGTGTGCGAAAGCTCATGGCCCACGGTACAGCCACCAACAGCATTGAGCTATCCGGGGATGCCAAGTCCTTTGACCGCGTGGCCCGGAAATGGAATGTAGACTATGCGTTCTATAAAACCGGGCCGGACAAATACCTGCTGTTTTTCAAGGCTGGACAGGCAGACGCAATGACCGCCTGCTTTTCTGAGTATTCCCGGAAAGTGTTAAGCAAAGCAAAATCGAACCGTGTTCCCATCCGGGAACAACTGCAACAGGCGGCAGATCAGCTTTCCAAAGAAAAGCCGAAGCAGAAAGAACGTGCAAAGGAGGTGGCCCATGAGGACAGATAAGATCAGAAAATATCTCATTCCGAACATTCCCTATCTGTTCATCCTGTGGGCGTTCCTCAAGCTGGGAACGGCCTACCGGCTGGCGGCGGGGAACGATTTTGCACATAAGCTCATCGGGCTGGGCCAGACGATTGGCCCGGCCTTTGCGGACTTTGCCCCCGGCCTTGTCCCGCTGGATTGGCTTGTCGGTATTGTAGGCGCAGTTGGTTTCCGGCTGCTGATCTATTTCAAAAGCAAGAACGCTAAGAAGTTTCGGCGGGATGCAGAATACGGCAGCGCTCGATGGGGAACGGAAAAAGACATCAAACCGTTTGTCGATCCGAAGTTTGAAAACAACGTGATTTTGACCGGGACGGAGTTTCTCACGATGAACACCCGCCCTAAAATCCCCGCAAATGCCAGAAACCTGAATTGCTGTATTATCGGCTCATCCGGCTCCGGCAAAACCCGCTTTTGGCTCACGCCCCAGCTTTTACAGGCTCATTCCTCTTATGTGGTGGTCGATCCCAAAGGCGGTGTGCTGGGACAGGTCGGAGCTTTCCTGCAAAAACGCGGGTACAAAATCAAGGTATTCAACAGCATAGATTTTTCAAAATCCATGCACTATAACCCGCTGGCGTATATCCGCAACGAGGCCGATATTCTGAAATTCGTGGATGCTCTGATTTCCAACACCAAGGGCGAAGGCAAGGAAGGTGATCCATTCTGGACAAAATCGGAAACGCTTTTGTACTGCGCCCTGATTGCCTACATCATTTTCGAGGGGCCTGCCGAGGATCGGAACATGAATACCCTTGTGGATATGATTTCCGGCATGGAGGTCAAGGAGGATGACGAGGATTTTATGAACGCGGTGGACTATATGTTTGCCGGGCTCGAAAAGCGTAAGCCGGATTGCTTCGCGGTCAAACAGTATAAAAAGTACAAATTGGCCAGCGGCAAGACGGCAAAAAGCATTTTGATTTCCTGCGGTGCGCGACTGGCTCCCTTTGACATCCCGCAGCTTCGTGAAGTCATGGCCTATGACGAATTGGAGCTTGACCGCATCGGAGATCGGAAAACGGCGGTATTCTTCATCATTTCCGATACCACGCAGACCTACAACTTTTTAGTGGCGCTTGCATTTTCGCAGATGTTCAACCTCCTGTGTGAACGGGCGGACAATGTTCACGGTGGCCGCCTGCCGCACCATGTACGGGTGCTGTGGGACGAGGCAGCCAACACGGGACAGGTGCCCCAGCTCGAAAAGCTGGTCGCGGTCATCCGCTCCCGTGAGGTGAGTTTGTGCTTGTTGTATCAGCAGTTGGCACAATGCAAGGCCATTTACGATAAGCACGCCGAGACAATCCTCGGCAACATGGACAGCGTGGTGTTCCTTGGTGGCCGCGAAGCCAGCACCATCAAGGAAATATCCGAGAACTGGCTGGGAAAAGCCACAATCAGTATGCAGACCGACAGCCGCTCCCGTGGTCAGTCGGAAAGCTACAGTCAAAATACCCAGCGGCTGGGCCGGGAACTGATGACCCCAGCCGAACTTGCAACCATGCCGGGAGATAAATGTATTTTGCAGCTTCGGGGCCTGCCCCCGTTCTTCTCTCCCAAGTATGATCTGAAACGGCATCCGAACTACCGCTATACGGCGGAGGCCGATAAACAGAAAAACGCTTTTGACCTCGACAGGCTCATTAACCGCCGCAGGCGGCCCGGTCTGAACGAGGCGTGTACGATGTATGAGGTGACTGTGCCGGACGATGCACTCACGGAAGAGGACGAGGACATCCTCAACTATGATGACATCGACGATCCAGACGCCTTTGCATAAACGCTTCGAGACAAAGTGTCCCGAAGTTTGTAACCTGCCGCCTGCAAGGGCGGCTTTTTTGTTACCGGGAAAATCCCGGAGAAATGGAGGCTTATATGGCATTTTTCTCATCTGCAATCGACACTTTACAGACCCTCGTTATTGCTCTCGGTGCTGGCCTTGGCGTGTGGGGCGTGGTTAATCTGCTGGAGGGCTACGGCTCGGATAACCCGGGCTCCAATGCTCATGTACGGTAAAGAAGCAAGCAACCGAAAACAAGAGATAGACCGCAAGCACCACACTATTCCGAACAAAAGAACCAAAGACAAGCATTATGGAAATGTGCATAACAGGCTATGGAATCATGGATAACTCTATTCACAGGACATGGAAAGCTAAGGTGCAGCTTTCCCACGTTCTGTAAGAAGAATTTACTGGGCTTGTATTCCTGTCTGCTGAAGATATGGGATAATGGGAAAGGCTACTGACCTTTTTACTATTGCATATACAATATTTTTGTATTCTCTCTCCCACCATAATAGTATCATACAAATTTCATGATTACAAGACTGTTTATATAGGCAAACGTGTGCTAAACTAGCCTAGCAATGTATCAGTGAGAATTTTTCTGTTGTTTTTTATCAAGGAGGGTATTTTTTATGGGAAATAATCAATCAGAAAGAGAGTACGAAGAAATAAGATTAAAGCAAACTATATCTTTAGCCGAGGAACAATTAAAACAAGCAAAAGAAGCAGCAGAAAAAAAGAAATCACAAATTATCGAAGCCAAAAAAGAAGTTCGTGAAAACGCAACACATAGTGTTACAAATCTATACACTTCTGACGGATTTGAGGCACTTGTTGAGTTAAGTCAATATATGAACCCTGTTACAGATAAAATTGTAGATTATGAAGAAGAAGAACACAGAATACTTTTACTGGAAAACATGATAAAATCACCATATTTTGCCCGTATTGATTTTAAATTTGATGATGAGGAAGAATGTGAAAAAATATATATCGGACGTTCCTCTCTACGGAAAAACAGTTATCAGGAGATGTATGTTTATGATTGGCGATCACCGATTGCAAGTATTTTTTACCGCTTTATGAAAGGAGAAGCATTTTATGACGCTCCATGCGGGCGGGTAACAGGTGAACTCAAATTAAAACGTCAGTATGAAATAAAGAATGGAGTGTTAAAGTATTTTTTTGATACAGATGTGCAGATTGTTGATGAATTTTTAAGACAACTATTATCACAGAATACCACCGCCAAAATGAAAGCGATAGTTGAAACAATACAACAAGAACAGGACGCTGTTATCAGAGATATGGAAAACGACCTGTTAATGGTGCAGGGCGTGGCAGGAAGCGGTAAAACTTCCATTGCCCTTCATCGGGCAGCTTATCTTATGTATCAAGGATTACAGACAAAGTTGTCCGCAAATAATATTATGATTATTTCCCCTAATACTATATTTGAGCAATATATTTCTAATGTGTTGCCCGAATTGGGAGAAGATAATGTTATCTCCGTTGTATTTGAGGATATTCTAAAAATGCTGTTAAAAGGCAGGAAAATTCAGTCCAAGAACGATTTTTTAGAAAAAATAATTGCTCCCTCACAATACAAAAAAATTTATAAAGACAGTATCGAGTTTAAAGCGTCAAAACTTTTTGGGGAAATATTAGACAAATTTATTTATGATATTCCATGCCAATGGATAGAATTTGATGATGTTTATTATGAAGGAACATGTGTTGTAAACAGGCAGACTCTACAAGATAAGATACTGGGAAGAACAGAAACTCCATTAGGCATAAAGTTAGAGCAATTAGAAGATTATATTTTAGAACTAATATTTGGAACAGGAAAGGGACGGGGACATAAAGCAGAAAAAAATTTAGTAAAGCAGGAAATACAAAAATTTATAAAAATTGATATATTTGAGTTGTATAAAACATTATTTAGCAATGAATCCTATTTTTTCAGTTTATTGCAAAATAATAATTCCTCAGAGAGCATAAAGGAAATCCGGGAATATACGAAAGAAAATCTGGAAGCAGGCTGTATATACTATGATGACGCAATAGCAATGCTTTATTTATATTTAAAAATATACGGAACGAATGAATATAAAAATATCAAGCAGGTTGTCATTGATGAAGCTCAAGACTATTACCCGCTTCAATATGAAATATTCGGCTTATTATTTCCAAATGCTAAATTTACAATCTTAGGGGATATGAAACAAACCCTTGCCAAAAAAGAGGATATATCTTTCTATGAAGAAATTCATAAAATACTGAATAAGAAAAAATCTTCTCTTATCGTGTTGAACAAAAGTTTCCGTTGTACGAATGAGATATTAAATTTTAGCTTAAAATTCATAGAACAAAGTCCACAGATAAAAAGTTTTAATCGGAAAGGGGATAGCCCGGAAGTATTTATTGCGGATAATTCCGAAGTCTTTATTGACAAGATTGTTGAAGAGGTAAAATCATGCCAAGAAAAAGGATTACAGTCAATAGGATTAATTTGTAAAACTGAAAATAATTCCATCTGCTTGTATAACAAAATAAAGCACAAACTAGATATACAAATAATCAGAAATGGAAGTGCAGCAGAGTTACAAGGTGTATTCATTATACCAGTATATATGTCAAAGGGGTTGGAATTTGATGCCGTCTTAATTTGTGATGCAGACAATCAAAACTACTATGATGAAGATGATAAAAATCTCTTATACGTTGCCTGTACCAGAGCACTCCATAGACTTAGCTTATTTTGTGAAAAAGAAGTTAGCCCATTGATATATGCAACTTCTAAACATACAAAACTAGCGCAGACAGAATAGGTCATGAAAACACATGGATAAGTTAATAATAATTCGGACAGATAATCAGAACAACTTATATGAACAAATTATATCGTTAATAACTGCCAATCAAGCTAAAATGGAAACCATGTCTTTTGGTGTTTTTCCTACACTCTTTTTTCCGGGACTGGAAATAAGGCAGCACCAACGCCGGGTATTTAGGGACGGGGAGGAAATAAACCTTACCCGCCTTGAATACAGTACCCTTGTATTCCTTGCTTCCAATCCCGGCAATGTCCTCACACAAGAACAGATTTTTGAAGCCGTTTGGAACATGGATAGCGATAGCTGCCATTCAAGTGTTGTCAACGTGATTTACAACCTACGGAAAAAGATAGAGCCGGACAGCAAAAACCCCACCTACATAAAGACCGTTTTAGGCATAGGCTACAAGTTTGCTTCCGGGGAATGACAACCGAATAACCGCCGCCCTTTTTGGCAGTCAGTAAACAGGAAATCAGAAAAAGGTTTCCTGTTTTTTTGCGCCCGTTTTTGTCAAATACTGTTACGAAAACACGAAAAGATTTTCCGGGGGACTTTGCCATATTTTTCTTCCAGTGCGTAGTAATAATGACGGGAAAAATATTGCCGCAAAGTTGGCAGAAGCCCCGCCCTCTCCGTCGAGGGTATCAGCAGAAGCCTACACAGCGGAATCCGTCACTTTCTTAGAGCAAGATTCTACCGCAGTACCAAAATTCGCTTTTCGCTCATTTTGCCCCTGCGGGAATCTTGTTGGGGAGTGCCTTCCCCAAACCCTGCTTATGCGGCTTGCGCCGCTTAAAAATCCCTCAAAATATTTTTTCGGATTTTTCAAAAACAGTTCCGCTTCACACCCCGTTTTTCTCCTATTAGTGAGAGGACACCACGCACAGAAAGGAGGTTTTACCATGCGAAAACGATACAACACACCGCACCGCAGCCGGGTAGTCAAGACACGCATGACCGAGGAAGAATACGCCGAGTTTGCGGAAAGGCTTTCTGCTTACAACATGAGCCAAGCCGAGTTTATCCGGCAAGCCATAACCGGGGCAGCCATACGCCCCATCATAACCGTTTCTCCTGTCAATGACGAGCTGCTTGCCGCTGTCGGGAAACTGACCGCCGAATACGGCAGGATCGGCGGCAACTTAAACCAGATAGCCCGGACGCTGAACGAGTGGCACAGCCCCTACCCGCAGCTTGCCGGGGAGGTGCGGGCGGCGGTTTCCGACCTTGCTGCCCTAAAGTTTGAAGTCTTGCAGAAAGTGGGTGACGCTGTTGGCAACATTCAAACATATCAGCTCTAAAAATGCCGACTATGGCGCAGCGGAAGCCTACCTCACATTTGAGCATGACGAGTTTACCATGAAGCCCACCCTTGATGAAAACGGGCGGCTGATACCGAGGGAGGATTACCGCATTTCTTCCCTTAACTGTGGGGGCGAAGATTTCGCTGTTGCCTGTATGCGAGCCAATCTCCGCTATGAGAAAAACCAAAAACGGGAAGATGTGAAAAGCCACCACTATATCATCAGCTTTGACCCACGGGACGGGACAGACAACGGCTTGACCGTAGACCGGGCGCAGGAGCTGGGCGAGCAGTTCTGTAAAGAGCATTTCCCCGGACACCAAGCCCTTGTATGCACCCACCCGGACGGGCATAACCACAGCGGCAATATCCATGTGCATATCGTCATCAACTCCCTGCGGATTTATGAAGTCCCGCTTCTGCCCTACATGGACAGACCAGCCGATACACGGGAGGGCTGCAAGCACCGCTGCACCAACGCCGCTATGGAATATTTCAAGAGTGAAGTCATGGAGATGTGCCACCGGGAGGGGCTTTACCAAATCGACCTCCTAAGCGGCAGCAAGGAACGGATAACGGAACGGGAATACTGGGCGGCAAAGAAAGGGCAGCTTGCCCTTGATAAAGAGAACGCCGCCAGAGAAGCCGCCGGACAGCCGACCAAGCCCACCAAGTTTGAAACGGACAAGGCGAAGCTGCGCCGGACGATACGGCAGGCACTTTCCCAAGCTACCAGCTTTGACGAGTTTTCTTCCCTTTTGCTGCGTGAGGGTGTGACTGTCAAGGAGAGTCGGGGGCGGCTTTCCTACCTCACGCCGGACAGGACAAAGCCTATCACAGCCCGGAAGCTGGGGGACGATTTTGACAAGGCTACTGTCCTTGCCCTGCTTACACAGAACGCCCGCAGAGCCGCCGAACAGACCAAAGCCATACCCGAATACCCTGCCGCAGTTAAAAAGCCGTCACAAGGGGAAAAAACCACAAAAACCACCCCGGCAGACAACACCTTGCAGCGCATGGTTGACCGGGAAGCCAAGCGAGCCGAGGGCAAGGGCGTGGGCTATGACCGCTGGGCGGCAAAGTACAATCTAAAGCAAATGGCGGCTACCGTTACCGCCTACCAGCAGTACGGCTTTTCTTCCCCGGAGGAACTGGACGAAGCCTGTTCTGCCGCCTATACCGCCATGCGGGAAAGCCTTACAGAGCTGAAGCAGGTGGAAAAGACGCTGGACGGGAAAAAGGAGCTGCAACGGCAGGTGCTTGCCTATTCCAAGACCCGCCCTGTCCGGGACGGGCTGAAACAGCAGAAAAACGCCAAAGCAAAAGCAGCCTACCGACAGAAGCACGAAAGCGACTTTATCATAGCAGACGCAGCCGCCCGTTATTTTAGGGAGAACGGCATTTCCAAGCTGCCAAGCTATAAAGCCCTGCAAGCAGAGATTGAAACCCTTATCAAAGAGAAAAACAGCGGCTACAACGATTACCGGGCAAAACGGGAGGAATACCGCCGCTTACAGACCGTCAAGGGCAATATCGACCAGATTTTACGCCGGGAGCGCAAGCCTGTGAAAAGGCAGGAACAGGAGCGATAAAAACCACCCCAAAATGTACCTGAACCCATACAGAACAAGGGGGCTGCCCCGTACCCTATCCCCAATACCAAAGGATTTTTTAACGGGCTTACAGGGCAGAAAAACCCCGAAAATGATACCGAGATGATACAGAATTACCGCCGATACCGCCACACCAGCGGAAACGGCAGAAAGGAGCGCACCCATGCCAAGAATGAGCAAGAAACGGCGGCTGGAATGGTCTTTTTTCCTGCGGCAAGTGAAAGTCGGGAATGCCACCTGCGACCGTATCACATACAACGACCTCTGCCGGAGCTGTACCCATAGCTGCAAGCAGAGCTTCCGGGCGGTTATCATACTCTGCCCCCGCTACTACTCCAAACGCCGGAAAAAGGAGGACAGGGACAATGGCAGATAACCGCAAGTATTACTACCTCAAGCTGAAAGAGAACTTTTTTGACAGCGACTCCATTGTACTGCTGGAAGATATGAAAGACGGGATTTTATATTCCAATATTCTCTTGAAGCTGTACTTAAAATCGCTGAAAAACGGCGGGAAGTTGCAGCTTGACGAGCATATCCCCTACACAGCGCAGATGATAGCGACACTGACCCGCCACCAGATAGGGACAGTTGAGAGGGCTTTAGAGATTTTCCGGCAGTTGGGGCTTGTGGAGCAGCTTGACAGCGGGGCTTTCTATATGACCGACATTGAGCTGATGATAGGACAGTCCTCTACCGAAGCCGAGAGGAAACGGGCTGCAAGGCTGGAAAACAAGGCACTTTTACCGCCCCGGACAAAAGGCGGACATTTGTCCGACATTCGTCCACCAGAGATAGAGATAGAGTTAGAGAAAGAGATAGAGATAGAAAAAGAGAGAGAGGGAGAAACGGGATACCCCGCCCCCGCCGCTTATGGCAGATACAACAATGTGATACTGACCGATACAGAGCTTTCCGGGCTGAAAACAGAGCTGCCCGACAAGTGGGAGTATTATATTGACCGGCTTTCCTGCCATATCGCTTCCACCGGGAAGCAGTACCACAGCCATGCAGCCACCATTTACAAGTGGGCGCAGGAGGACGCTGCCAAAGGCAAGGCTGCCCCGAAACAGGGCATACCCGATTATTCATGCAAGGAGGGCGAGAGCTTATGAAAAACGAGATTGAAGCTATGATTACGGACATTACAGCCACTACCGCCGAAGCAGAGGACTACACAGGCGAGGACGGGCTTTTATACTGCGGCAAGTGCCATACGCCAAAAGAAGCATACTTTTCAAAAGAAACCGCCCAATGGTTAGGGCATGACCGACACCCGGCAGAGTGCGACTGCCACCGGGCAGCCCGTGAAAAGCGGGAAGCCGCTGAAAGCCGACAGAAGCACCTTGAAACAGTGGAGGACTTGAAACGCCGGGGCTTTACCGACCCCGCTATGCGGAACTGGACATTTGAGCATGACAACGGCAGAAACCCACAGACCGAAACCGCCCGCTTTTATGTGGAGAGTTGGGAAACCATGCAGGCTGAAAATATCGGCTACCTGTTTTGGGGCGGCGTGGGGACAGGAAAAAGCTACCTTGCCGCCTGTATCGCCAACGCCCTTATGGAAAAAGAGGTTGCCGTTCGCATGACAAATTTTGCAACGATACTGGGTGACCTTGCCGCCAGCTTTGAGGGCAGGAACGAATATATTTCCCGCCTTTGCAGCTACCCTCTGCTGATACTTGATGATTTTGGTATGGAGCGAGGGACAGAGTACGGGCTGGAACAGGTTTACAGCGTGATTGACAGCCGTTACCGAAGCGGCAAGCCGCTGATCGCCACGACCAACCTCACGCTGGAGGAATTGCAGCACCCGCAGGACACGCCCCACGCCCGTATCTATGACAGGCTGACTTCCATGTGCGCCCCCGTCCGCTTCACGGGCAGCAACTTCCGAAAGGAAACCGCACAGGAAAAGCTGGAACGATTAAAGCAACTGATAAAGCAGCGAAAGGAGAGCCTATGACAGAAACCAAACAGACAAGCACCACCAAAACAGACCGCCGCCCGGACTGTGTAACGGAAATCCGCATGGGCAACTCCGTCCTTACCGTTTCCGGCTTCTTCAAGCAGGGCGCAACCGACACCGCAGCCGACAAGATGATGAAAGTGCTGGAAGCGGAAGCTGCTACACAAAAAACGGCGATTTGACAGACCATAAAGAAGCAGATTTGACGCTTTTGCCGCTATACAGACAGCCGCCCCATGTGGTACAATCAAGGTACGGAATAGTGGGGCTGGCTGTCGGAAACGGAGGATTTTATGTTAAGACAGACCAACCAACAACCAATTACCGCCCTTTACCCAAGACTTTCCCATGAGGACGAGCTGCAAGGCGAGAGCAATTCCATTTCCAATCAGAAGCGTATCCTTGAAACCTATGCGAAGCAGAACGGCTTTTCCAATCTGCGCTGGTACACGGACGACGGTTATTCTGGTGCGAACTTTCAAAGACCCGGTTTTCAAGCCATGCTTGCGGACATTGAAGCCGGAAAAGTCGGGACAGTTATCGTAAAGGATATGTCGAGGTTAGGGCGAAACTACCTGCAAGTGGGAATGTACACGGAAATGATTTTCCCACAGAAAGGCGTCCGCTTCATCGCTATCAATGACGGAGTGGACAGCGCACAGGGCGACAATGACTTTGCCCCGCTGCGGAATATCTTTAACGAATGGCTGGTGAGAGATACGAGCAAGAAAATACGGGCGGTAAAACGCTCAAAAGGCATGAGTGGCAAGCCCATCACAAGCAAGCCTGTGTATGGCTACCTCATGGACGAGGACGAAAATTTCATCATTGACGAGGAAGCTGCACCCGTAGTCAAGCAGATATACAACCTCTGTCTTGCCGGGAATGGTCCGACCAAGATAGCCCGTATGCTCACAGAGCAGCAAATCCCCACGCCGGGAACGCTTGAATACCGCAGGACGGGCAGCACCCGCCGCTACCACCCCGGCTATGAGTGCAAGTGGGCGACCAATACCGTAGTGCATATCCTTGAAAACCGGGAATACACAGGCTGTCTGGTAAATTTCAAGACAGAAAAACTTTCTTACAAAGTCAAGCACAGTGTAGAAAATCCCCCGGAAAAGCAAGTGATTTTCGAGAACCACCACGAGCCTATCATAGACACCCAGACATGGGAACGGGTGCAGGAGCTTCGCAAACAGCGCAAACGCCCAAACCGCTATGATGAAGTGGGTTTGTTCTCCGGCATACTGTTCTGTGCGGACTGCGGCAGCGTGATGTATCAGCAGCGATACCAGACGGACAAGCGCAAGCAGGACTGTTATATCTGCGGCAACTACAAGAAACGCACCCATGACTGTACGGCGCACTTTATCCGCACCGACCTCTTGACCGCTGGTGTACTCTCCAATCTGCGGAAAGTGACCAGCTATGCGGCAAAGCATGAAGCCCGGTTTATGAAACTCTTGATTGAGCAGAACGAGGACGGGGGCAAACGCAGGAACGCCGCCAAGAAAAAGGAACTGGAAGCCGCCGAGAAACGCATAGCCGAGTTATCCGCTATCTTCAAGCGGCTGTATGAGGACAGCGTGACCGGGCGCATATCAGACGAGCGTTTCACAGAACTGTCGGCAGACTATGAAGCAGAACAACGGGAGCTGAAAGAAAGAGCCGCTGCTATCCAAGCGGAGCTTTCCAAAGCACAGGAAGCCACCGTGAACGCAGAAAAGTTTATGAATGTTGTCCGGCGGCATACCAGCTTTGAAGAACTTACCCCTACTCTGCTGCGGGAGTTTGTAGAGAAAATCGTTGTGCATGAGTGCAGCTATGACGAGAACAAGACCCGCAGACAGGACATTGAGATTTATTATTCTTTTGTTGGCAAGGTGGACTTGCCCGAATAACCGCCCGACCTATCCGACACAATGCGCAAGTGCCGGATAGGAACGGCAAAATTTTTTACACTTCTACTACTTCTTTATCACACATCAGCAAAGTCCCAGGGCATGAAGCAGCTCATGGCGGGCGGCGGCATCATCGTCATTGGCACCACACTGATCCCTCTGCTGTCTGGCCTGTTTTAAGGTAGGCGCTTATGGATTTTCTCACCGACTGGCTCACAAACTGGCTCAAAGAGCTTCTGATTGGCGGGATCGTGGGAAACCTCGAAGGGCTTTTTGATACCGTCAATACCCAAGTCGGAGAGATTGCGGCACAGGTAGGGACTACCCCGGCGGCGTGGCACGCCGGGGTTTTCTCCCTGATCCGACAGCTTTCCGAAACGGTGATCCTGCCGATTGCCGGAATGGTGCTGACCTTTGTTGCCACTTATGAGCTCATACAAATGCTTTTGGAAAAGAACAATATGCACGAGGTTGACGTTGCGAACCTCTATAAATGGATGTTCAAAACAGCCTGTGCAATCCTGATCCTGTCAAACACATTCAATATCGTCATGGCCGTGTTCGATGTCTCGCAGAGCGTCATCGCGCAGGCAGGAGGGCTCATTCAAGGCTCTACCGATGTTTCGGCGGATATGCTTGCTGAACTGGAAACCTCGCTGGAGGCGATGGACTTGGGGCCGCTTTTGGGGCTGTGGCTGCAGTCTGCGCTCATTGGCTTCACGATGAAGGCGATGGGAATTATCATTTTCGTTTTGGTGTATGGCAGGATGCTGGAAATCTATCTGCTGACCAGTCTGGCCCCCATCCCCGTTGCTACGCTTTCCAACCGGGAGCTTGGCAGCACCGGGCAAAACTACATCAAGTCCCTGTTTGCCGTGGGCTTTCAAGGGCTGCTGATTCTTGTATGTGTTGCAATTTACGCGGTGCTCATTCAAGGCATCGCAACAAGCGGCGATCCCATCGGGGCGATTTGGGGAACTGTGGGCTACACGGTTTTGCTTTGCTTCATGCTCTTTAAGACCGGGAGCATTGCCCAGCGTATCTTTGGCGCTCACTAACAGGAGGAGGTGCTTATGCCGAGAAGATACGGTGCGGATGGAACGCGCTTATGGAATGGAAAAACGCCGGAGGAGTTTACTGAAGCGGACGCTTACCGCTTTATGGCGGAAACGGAGGCCGTCCTGCAAAGAAAAGAGCTGTTGGACGATCCCGCCGCCCAGCCTGCTCCGGCAAGCGGAAAGGAGGAATTTTATCTGAGTAAGAAAGACGATGTATTGCTGACCCCGGAGCAGATTGCTGCGGAGGAACGGCGCTGGCTGTTTGATGCTCCCATCGCGGAGCTTGCAGAAGTCAAGGGCGTTAGCATTGATGAGGCAGTAAAAATGCGGACAGATGCTGTCTTGCAGGAGGCGGTTGTTCCAATCACGGTATCTGTCCGCCCGATTGAGCCGCAGGGAAAACTGATCGGCTTCGCCAGCGTCAATTTTGGCGGTGTGGTCATCGACGATTTTAAGGTTGTGGACGGGAAAAACGGGATTTTCCTCGGCGCTCCCTCTAAACCTGATCCTGCCAGCCGGACGGGATACCGGGCTACGGTTCGGATTCCTGACCGAGCCACACAGGAACGGATCAATGCGGCTGGTGTGGAGGCGTATCATGCGGCGGTGGAACAGCTTGTTGCACGGGCCCAAGCGGTACGGCCTGCCCCGATCAAGGAGCAGATGGCTGAAGCCGCAAAACAGGCGGGAAAAGAAAACGCCGCCCGGCCTGCACCTGCCAAAGCAAAGGAGGCCCGCAATGACCGATAGCCGCACTTTGGGACAAAGTGTCCCGAAGGAGGGCTTGTTTCTCATGGACGGCATCGAGGGCCTGCGTTCTTTGCCAAAACATAGCGTGGATATGCTGCTGACTGATCCGCCCTACGGCACAACCCGGAATTATTGGGATGTGCCCCTGCCGCTCCCGGAGCTGTGGGAGGCGGTGAAATGGGCGGTCAAGCCGAATGGCGCAGTGCTGTTTTTCGCACAGTGCCCCTTTGACAAGGTGCTGGGCGCATCCAACCTCGCCATGCTCCGCTATGAGTGGATTTGGTACAAGGAGCGCGGAACGGGCTTTCTCAATGCAAACCGGGCTCCACTGAAAAAGTCCGAGAATATCTTGGTGTTTTACCAGAAGTCCCCGGTCTACAATCCGCAGTTTACTTATGGCAAGCCTTATGCCCGCGTACATTCCAGAAGCGGTACAAGCTCCAACTATGGGAAATTTGAACGGCAGGGATCGGAGTCCAACGATGGCCGCCGCTATCCCGGAAATGTACTTTTTGTGCCTACGGTGTCCGGCGGCATCCATCCTACACAGAAGCCTGTGGAGCTTTGTGAGTACCTGATCCGCACCTACACCCGTCCCGGAGAACTGGTCGCGGACATTTGCGTTGGCTCCGGCACAACCGCGATTGCAGCCATCAACACAGAACGCCGCTTTGTATGCTTTGAAACGGCCCCAGCCTTTTATGCCGCTGCCAGTGAGCGCATCCGCGCGGCGCAGGCAGTAAAAAGCTCTGGCGAGAAAGGAGTGTAATTATCCAGCAGTATTCTATCATTTACGCCGATCCCCCTTGGCGCTACTCGGCTAAGAAAGTACAGGGCGCGGCGGAAAATCATTATCCAACTATGAGCATTGAGGAGTTATGTGCGTTGCCTGTGGCTGATCTTGCAGCCCCGGACAGCGCACTCTTTTTATGGGCCACTTTCCCGCAGCTCCCGGAGGCGCTCCGGCTGATCGAGGCTTGGGGCTTCACCTATAAATCTGTTGCTTTCGTCTGGCTGAAAAAGAACAAGAAAGCGGATAGCTGGTTTTACGGCCTTGGCTTCTGGACAAGGGGCAACGCGGAAATCTGCCTGCTGGCTACCAAGGGACACCCGAAGCGGCAGGCTGCCAACATTCATCAATTCATCATTTCCCCGATTGAAGCCCATAGCAAAAAGCCGGACGAGGCCCGCGACAAAATTCTTTCCCTGATGGGAGATCTGCCCCGCGTGGAGCTCTTTGCCAGACAGACCCCGCCCGGTTGGGCTGTGTGGGGAAATGAAGTAACACCAACCATCCCGGACTTTGGGACACATTGTCCCGAAGTGCAGAAAGGAATGTGATCTATGCCCTATGTAAACGTACCAAACGATTTATCCAAAATCAAAACAAAGATGGCTTTCAACCTCACCAAACGCCAGCTTGTCTGCTTCGGCAGTGCGGGCGCGGTGGGGATTCCGGCCTATCTGCTGACCCGTGGCACCCTCGGCAATACCGGGGCGATGTTTCTCATGCTGGGAATTATGCTCCCGGCGTTCCTGCTGGCGATGTATGAAAAGGACGGCTTGCCCTTTGAAAAGGTTGTGCGAAACATCATCCGGGCCAAGTTTCTAAGGCCGGGGATCAGGGCCTACCGAACCGAAAACATTTATGCGCCCTTTGCCGGGCCGGGCGCTGGAAAGGAGGATGTGATTGAAAAACACAAAGAAGAAAAACGGAGCCGCCAAGGGTAAAGGCCGGGCGGCCCTGTCTGCCCAGCAGACAATCCCGTATCTGTCCATGCACCCGGACGGTGTGTGCAAGCTCCCGGGCGGGCTCTATACAAAAACCGTGGAATATGAGGACATCAATTACTCCGTGGCATCCACCGAGGATCAGACTGCCATATTCAGCGGATGGAGCTCATTCCTCAACTACTTTGACAGTTCGCTGCCGTTCCAGCTTTCCTTTATCAACCGCCGTTCCCATTCCCGCAGCCGCTATCAAGTCAATATCCCGAAAGCGGATGACAACTATAACAGCGTCAGGGACGAGTTTACCGGGATGCTGAAAAATCAGATTGCTAAAAGCAATAACGGCATTGAACGCTCAAAATACATCACCTTTGGCATACCCGCCGAGGGGATTGCGGAGGCACGGCCCCGTCTGGAGCGTGTGGAGGCCGATGTCATGGGAAACTTTAAGCGGCTGGGCGTTCCCTCGGAGCCGATGGACGGGCGGGCCCGCCTTGCGCTGCTTCATAGCCAGATGCATCCGGGGAGCCGTGAGGCGTTCCGCTTTTCGTGGAAAGACATCCCGCAGACCGGGCTCGGCACAAAAGACTTTATTGCCCCGGACAGTCTCGACTTCCGCCAGTCCCGCACATTCCGCATCGGCCAGTATTGGGGCGCGGTGTCCTACTTGCAGATTATGGCATCGGAGCTTTCGGATAAGCTGCTGGCGGAAATCTTGGAGCTGGATGCGGAAATGACCGTGACCATGCACATTCAGACCGTGGATCAGCTCAAGGCAATTAAGACCATCAAGGGGAAAATCTCGGACATCGGAAAAATGAAAGTGGAGGAACAGAGAAAGGCTGTGCGCTCCGGCTATGACCCGGATATTCTTCCCCCTGACCTGATTACATTCAGCAAGGACGCAGCGGAGCTTCTGGCTGATTTGCAATCCCGCAATGAGCGAATGTTTCTGCTGACCTTTACGGTGGTAAACCTTGCTCCTAACCGCCAGCGGCTGGAAAACGATGTGTTTACCGTGGGCGGTATCGCGCAGAAATACAACTGCGCTCTGCGCCGTCTGGACTGGCAACAGGAACAGGGCTTTGTTTCCTCGTTGGCCCTTGGTTACAACGAGGTAGAAATCCAGCGCGGTATGACCACCAGCTCCACAGCCATCTTTATTCCTTTTATGACAAGGGAGCTCCGCATGGCTGGGCAGGCCCTCTACTATGGCATGAACGCACTTTCCCACAATGTCATCATGGCTGACCGCAAAAAGCTGAAATCGGCAAACGGGATGTATTTGGGCTCTACGGGCTCCGGCAAGAGCTTTGCCGCAAAGCGCGAGCTCTTGAATGTGTTTCTCACCATCCCGCAGGATCGGATCATCGTGGTTGACCCGATGGGCGAATACGCGCCGCTGGTGCGAAGGCTGGGCGGCCAGGTGATCGAGATTGCCCCGGACAGCCCGCACCATCTCAATCCAATGGATGTGGAGCTCAATATGGCCGCCGGAGAAAGCCCTCTTTCCATGAAGGCGGATTTTCTTTTGTCACTGTGCGAGCTGGTGGTCGGCGGCAAGGAAGGCTTGCAGCCCATTGAAAAGACGGTCATTGACCGCTGTGTGCGTTTGGTGTACCGGGAGCAGGCGCTCGGATTGGAAACCGCAAAAACACCGCTGTTGCAGGATTTGTATGAGGAGCTTTTACGCCAGCCGGAGCCCGAGGCCCGGCGCGTGGCAACTGCCTTAGAGCTTTATTGCACAGGCTCCCTCAATCTCTTTAACCATCCTACCAATGTCAAGACGGACAGCCGTGTGGTGTGCATCGTTCTGAAAAACATGGGCGAAAACCTTAGAAAGATTGCAATGCACATCACAAATGAGTTTGTTTCGCAGGCGGTGGATCAGAACTTCCACGAGGGTGCAGCGACTTGGTGCTACTTTGACGAGTTTCATATTCTGCTCCGCGATCCACTGACGGCCAGCTACTTTGTAGCGGTCTGGAAAATGCTGCGTAAAAAAGGATGTGTGCCGTCTGCTTTGACGCAGAACGTCAAAGACCTTTTGGCCAGCCGGGAAATCGAGAACATTCTGGACAACACGGATTTTATGATTCTGCTTTCGCAGGCGCAGAGTGACCGTACCATTCTGGCAAAACAGCTCGGTATTTCCGAGCATCAGCTTTCCTATATCACACACAGCAATTCCGGCGAGGGGCTGTTGTTCTATGGAAATGTAACCATTCCGTTTGTGGATCGGTTCCCTCGCGGAGAAATCTATGACCTGCTGACTACCCGCCCGGAGGATATGAAGAATGAAACGAAAAACGAATAAGACCAAGGAGGAGGCTTGGTCGCAGACCGCCCACGCCCCTGACGGGGAACAGCCCGGGCCGGAGGCTTCCGACACTTCGGGACAAAGTGTCCCGAAGTCCAAGTTCCGCAAAAAGAGCCAGCAGGAACAGGCTGCGGCGGCAAAGCTCCACATGGAGTCCCAAGGCGAAAAGCTGGAACAGGCCCGGGAGAAGCTGGCAAAACAAAAGCCGCCGAAAAAGCCCGGCCCGGTAAAACGCATAGGCCGTGTTGCCAGTGGTTCCGTTCACAGCTTCGTGCATGGCAAGATTTTTGAAGTGGAACAGGAAAATGTCGGCACAGAAGGCGCACACCGTTCTGAGCTTGTGGGAGAAACCGCGCTCCGGCACGGCTCCCGCTTTGTGCGCCGTAAAGTCCGGGAACATCCGGCAAAAGTGGTACGCAAGGCCGAGGCCCGCTATACCAAATACACGGCGGACTACCATTTTCACACCGCCGCACAGGAGCACCCGGAGCTGACGAAAAATGCCCTTACCCGCTACTGGCAGAAGCAACGGCTTCGCAGGCAATACCGCAAGCAGGCAAAGGAGGCTGCAAAGCAGGGCGCGGCTGCGGCTGGGAAAACTGCCACAGCCACAGAACGCCTGACCGCCCGGGCAGTGGAATTTGTCAAAAGTCATCCCGCAGGTGCCGTGGTTGCGGTGCTCTGTGTGTTACTCCTGTTTGCTATGCAGTCCTGTTCCTCTACCATGCTTATGCTGGGGAACGCCGGGGCCGGTGCATTAGGGGCCAGCACCTATCCTTGCGAGGATCGGGATATGCTGGCCGCCGAAGCTGCCTACTGTGCGCTGGAAGATGATTTGCAGCATTATCTGGACACCTATGAAAGCACCCATGACTATGACGAATACCACTTCGATCTGGACGAGATCGAACATGACCCCTATGTGCTGCTTTCTCTTTTGTGTGCGCTCCATGAGGGGCAATGGACAATAGACGAAGTACAGGGAACGCTGCAAATACTGTTTGACCGCCAGTACATTCTCACGGAGGATGTAGTGGTGGAAACCCGGTATCGCACGGAAACCGACACATGGACGGACGCGGACGGCAACTCCCATACGGACACCTATCAGGTGCCTTACGACTATTACATCTGTACGGTCACGCTGGAGAACTTTGATTTATCCCATGTGCCCGTATATGTCATGGGCGAGGAGCAGCTTTCACGGTATGCCATCTATATGGCAACGCTGGGAAACCGCCCCGATCTGTTCCCGGATTCTCCCTATGTGAACAAGTACATTACCGGGAAACCCGGTGATTACGAAGTGCCCGGAGAATATCTGGACGATGAAACCTTTGCCGCGATGCTTGCCGAAGCGCAGAAATACATCGGCTATCCCTATGTGTGGGGCGGCAGTTCTCCCGCCACTTCCTTTGATTGCTCGGGGTACGTTTCGTGGGTTATCAATCACTCCGGCTGGAATGTGGGCAGGCTGGGAGCCCAGGGGCTCTATAACATCTGTACGCCGACCAGTTCTCCCAAACCCGGTGATCTGGTGTTCTTCAAAGGCACCTATGACACGCCGGGCGTGAGCCATTGCGGGATTTATGTCGGTGATGGAAAAATGCTGCATTGCGGAGATCCCATCGGCTACGCAAATTTGAATACAAGCTACTGGCAATCTCATTTTTACGCCTACGGGCGTTTACCGTGACAGGAGGTTTTGAAATGGCAACTACCAAAAGCATGAAAATTCAGGCCGAGATTGATAAGGTCAAGGCCAAAATCAGTGAACAGCAGGCCCGGCTCAAGGAGCTGGAGCAGAAAAAGCTGGAGGCGGAAAACAGCGAGATCGTGGACATTGTGCGCGGTATGAGCATTTCCCTTACGGAGCTCCCGCTGCTGTTTGAAAAGCTGAAGGACGGAGGTACTTTGGGACAAAGTGTCCCGAAGTCCGAAGAAGAAAAGGAGGAAAACTGAATATGAAACACTTTCGTATGTTGGCGGCGGGGCTTTGCTCCGCCGTTCTTTTATGCGGCTTTGCAATCCCGGCCTATGCCTATTCGGACGGCGGGAATGAGGAACCGCCTGTTGTGGAAGAAACTCCGGCCCCGGAGCCAGCGCCTACCATTACCCCGGGCGAGGGCTTTTCGGAGGATGGAAACCTTGTGACCCGCGATCTGCTCTACGATGCTGCAACCAACAAACAGTTCATCACGGTGGAAACCAGCGGCGGCAACACCTTTTACATTGTCATTGACTATGACAAGCCTGTGGACGAGGACGGCGAACAGTATCACACCTACTTTTTGAACATGGTGGATGAAGCCGATCTGCTGGCGGCACTGGAGGCCGCTGGCGGAGAACTTCCGGCCTGCTCCTGCACAGAAAAATGTGCGCCCGGAGCCATCCATACGGATTGCGAGGTCTGCGCGGTCAACATGACCGAGTGTGCTGGCACAGCTCCCGAACCCGCTCCAGTGACGGAACCTGCGGAGGAGCCGGAACCCGAGCCCCAGCAGAAAAGTAATACCGGGACGCTTCTGCTGATTTTGGCAGTGGCTGTTCTGGGTGGCGGTGCAGGCTGGTACTTGAAAATCTACCGCCCGAAGCATGAAAAAGCTGCTGTACCCGAAGAGGATTACAGTGAGGAACTGGCTGATTATGACGATCCCGAGGACGATGGGCCGCCTTGGGACGAGGACGATACCGAAAGCGAGGATAATGAATGAGATTTACCAACAACCCCTATGAGGGATTTATGAAAGAAAAAAGTTACTTTAAGGGTGTGCCGCCCAGCCTGCCGCCGAAGGGCTCCCGTTGTGACGGCTGCCCTTACTGGCGCGGGATCGGCTGCGTGTTCTGCTACCGGGAGCAGCTCAAACCACCGGTCAACGGGAGGTGATGCTGTGGGCCGAGAACTGACCCGGACAGAAAAAGCGGCAATCCGCAGGCTGGTGTCAAAATGGTGTGCCAACTATGACCGGGACTGCGGCTGCCTGCCGCTGGATTGCGAGTGCTATATGTTTGGAAAATGCTGGACAGGGGCTTATTGCCGCTACTTCCGCGAGGCAGTTCTGCCCCTTGATCCGGCGCTGGAGGCTGCGTTGCTGACAGAGGGGCCAAGGCCGGATTTTAAGGCTTGCCCGGTATGTGGCAGAGCCGTGGCTCCTGATGGACGGCAAACCTATTGTTCGGCGGCCTGTGCAAAGGCGGCACACCGCAGACAGCAGCGGGAATATATGCGGAAAAAACGGGGCTGATGTGTTGACAATTAGGCCAGCCTAAACCCGCCTGTGACAAGGCTTTTTAAGGCCCTTTTCTGCGGGAGGTGTATGTTTCTATGTCCGGCCCTGTTTCCGTGAGATGCTGTCAACATTTTAGCTGCCGGGGCTTTGGGACAGTTTGTCCCAAAGTTCCGGCTTTTGTGGAAGGAGATCCTATGCCGAAATATTATCCGATCAATGAAGAAGCCGCAAAGCGGGCAAAGGATATGAACAGCTTTTCCGACTATCAGCTGGGCTCCGCTACGGCGGGCTACCGGGCAATGGTCGATGAAGCGTATGCAGCGGCGGAACGCCAGAAAGCGCGTGTCGATCCCATGTACCATGATAAGATTGACACACTGGTGGATCGCTATGCCCGGAAACTTGCCGAAAATCTGAATGAACGCAATGTGATTGATGCCCGTGTACCCTCTATTCTGATCTCTGGGGGCGGCAACTTCCCTGTGTCAAAGAAGCACAAGCAGAACGCCGCCCTGGATCGCAACTATGGAGAGTATGCAGAGATTTCAAAGCTGCTTGATAAAATCCGCTCTGTTGGTATGGGTGGGATCAGCGCAGACGATGATCTTGCCGTGGAAAAACTGACAAAAAAGCTGGAGGGGCTGGAGTCCCAGCAGACCACCATGAAGGAGGTCAATGCGTATTTTCGGAAACACAAAACGCTGGACGGTTGCCCGGAGCTTACGCCGGAGCAGGCAGAAAAGCTCAAAGCAGATATGGCGCAGTCATGGCACTTGGACAAAAGCAAGCCGTACCCCGCCTATCTGCTTTCCAACAACAACGCCAACATCCGCCGTGTACGCCAGCGCATTGAGGAACTGAGCAGCCGCTCCGAGTTTGCTGGCTGGACATTCCCCGGAGGTGAGGCCAAAATCAACGAGGCTGAAAACCGTTTGCAGCTTATTTTTGAGGAAAAGCCCGATGCCGATCAGCGGCAGGAACTGAAAAGCAACGGCTTTAAGTGGGCTCCCAGCCAAGGGGCATGGCAGCGGCAGCTTAACCAGAACGCCATCCGTGCTGCGGCCCGGATAGACTTTCTGCGACCCGAGGATGGTACAAGCCCCTATCAGCTCCAGCCGTTTGTGAAAAGAGAAAACAAAGAAATGTCTCGATGATGGGAGGTGTACTATGGACAAAAATCAAGGCTACGCTATTTTGAAGGCGGTCATGCTGGAAAATGGACGAGGATTTGCATTGGGCGAACATCCCACCGCGCCATCCCGCTATGTCACATGGGCCTGCTATGATGACAAGGACGGCCAGCGGCAGTATGAATGGGGTCACTATGGAAATGACCGCACCGCGATGGAACAGGATTTCACAGACCGGGTGCAGGACTATCAGCGTATTTATAACGTCGGGATCAGGCAGACCGAGGCTCCCGGCCTTTACAAGTATTATTCGACCCAGCGGCCTGTGGACATCGGGACATTCCCGAAGCCGCCTTATAACAAGCCGGATGAAATCTTCAATTACGATCAGCGCATCCCGGTGGAAAATGGCTCGTTCTTGGCTTGGGGCTATCTTACCTATACCCGCCCGCTAACGGAAAAACAGGCATCCGACTATGAGCTGCGTCCTGCGCCTGATAATCCCGACAGGCCCCGTCCGATTGCCGAGCAGATGAAAAATGCGGCAAAGTTGGCGGAGGCAGATCGCGGCTCGGAGGCTCCGGCTCCCCAACGGAGGCAGCCTGACCGTGGCGATAGATAAGGAGGTGCGTATATGGAAAAGAAACGTGAACAGGATTTGTCTGTACTGGAGGCGCTGCGCCTGCACCGTGAATTTCATTTGCCGCGCCCCGTTCCGGCAGACGAACAGGAAAAGCCGCTGGATAAGGTAAAGGAGCCGCCCCGCGCCTGCCGCAGCCGGGAGCGTGAGGAGCGATGACAAAGAAACGCCGCCGTCCGATCCATCTTCATGTGATGGTGTCGGAGGAGGAGCAGGCCCTGATTCAAGAACGTATGGCGGAGGCTGGCATCCGTAACATGGGAGCCTATATGCGGAAAATGGCCCTGAGTGGGTATGTGCTTCATGTTGACCTTTCGCCTGTTCGTGAGCTGGTTTCGCTCCAGCGGCGCTGCTCCAACAATCTGAACCAAGTGGCAATTCAGGCCAACACCTACGGCGCAATTTATCCCGAAGAACTCGCAGCCTTACAGCGGGACTATGCTGCTTTGTGGGGGCCGCTGTCTGATCTTTTGAAACAGCTCTCCGCGCTGGTAGAGCTCTGACCCGTCCGGGGAGTGGTTGATACCGCTCCCCGGCTTTTTCTACTTCGGGACAAAGTGTCCCAAAGTAAAAATACTGTTTGCCGGAAGGAGGAATTTTTACGGCGACCACCTACATCCGCCCTTATAAAACAGCGGCGGGAAAAAGTGCAATTCAAACGATGGAGGATCGTTTCACCTATGGCCTGAACCCGGAAAAGCTGGGAGCCGTATCTTCCTATCTCTGCGATCCGAACACGGCTCCCGCCGAGTTTCTTCTGGTAAAAAGTCAATACCTTGCAGAGACAGGCCGGGCCGTATCTCGCGGAGCCCTGTTCTTTCAGATCCGGCAGGCGTTTCTGCCCGGGGAGGTTACGGCGGAAGAAGCAAACCGTATCGGTTATGAAACGGCGATGCGCTGGACAAAGGGAAAGCATCAATTCTTTGTCTGTACGCATACCGATAAGGCCCATATCCACAATCATATTTATTTCAATGCGACGGCCTTTGATCGCTCCCGGAAATTTCATAATTTCATTGGTTCGTCCTTTGCCCTGCGGCGGCTCTCTGACCGCGTGTGCATCGAACATGAATTGTCTGTTATCCAAAATCCGTGCCAGCACAGCAAGGGTCGTTTTCTCCACTATGGACAGTGGATCGGAGAAAAGCCACCCTCTGCCAAGCAGCGGGTGCGGCTGGCTGTTCTCGCCGCTTTGGAGAAAAAGCCCACGGACTTTGCCGACTTTCTCCGTCTCATGGAGGAGTCCGGCTTTGTGGTGAAACAGGGGCGCGGTGGTGTTATCTCATTCCTTGCGCCCGGGCAGGAAAAACCGACCCGGCTCCGGGCTTCCACACTTGGAGTCGGATTTGACCCGGAGGACATCAAGGCGGTAATTGCCGGGGAACGTCCGCTCCCTGAGCTGCCAGAGGAGCTCACGGTTCCGCCACGGCGAGTTAATCTTATCATCGACATTCAAGAGCGTATGGCCCAGGGCAAAGGCCCGGCCTATGAACGATGGGCCAAGGTCTACAACCTAAAACAGATGGCTGCCGCGCTCCAGTATTTGCAGGAGCATCATCTGACAGACTATGCGGCGCTGACGGCCCGCACCGAGGCTGCTGTGGATCGCTTTCACAAGCTGTCTGACGAGCTCCGCACAACGGAGGAGGCCCTTTCCAAAACCTCGGAGCTGATGGCTGCCACGGTGGACTATGCCAAGACCCGCCCGGTGTTCGATGGGTACAAGGCTGCGCGGTACAGCAAAAAGTATCTGGCCCAGCATGAAGTGGAGCTTGCCACTTACCGGGCGGCAAAGGATACCATGAACACCATACTGAACGGCGCAAAGCTCCCTAAAATTGAAGCACTAAAAAAATCCCGCCGTGAGCTGGCGCGACAAAAGAAAGAGCTTTATGCAGAATACCGGGATGCCCAGCGGCAAATGCGGGAGGCCGTGGCAATAAAAGCGAACATTGATCATCTGCTCGGCATAACAGACGAGCGTGAAAATAAGGCCCAGGAACGATAGTGACGGGCCGCAGACTACGGTGCAGCGCACCGGGACTTCGGGACAATTTGTCCCGAAGTACAGCGGGTTTGGGGAGCTCCCCAACAAGCATTTTTGCGGGCCCTGCGCCCTGCAAAAATTTCGGAGTGTGGCCACACCCGAATTGCTTGCCAAAACGCGCAACCCGCAACATGGCGCAAAAAAACGGAGGTTACGCTTTCTTTTACGTTTCCTCCGTTTCTTTCGATGCTTTCATCGCTTGGATTGTAGCTTCAACGATTTTCAATTCTCTTTCGTCCAAGGCGTTCAACATGGCATCAATCCGCTTTCTGCACTCGCTCCCGCTATTTTGGGACGGGTAAAAGTATTGATCCACCGATATATCAAACATTGTGACCATCTGATAAAAGGTGTTGAAGCTTGGATGCTGACCATCATTTTCATTATACATAATGGTACGCGGAGCGCGGTCAACAATATAGGCCAGTTGCTCCTGTGTCATGCCGCTGGCTTCTCTTGCCCGCTTGATGGCGAGCCCTATATCGTGAAAATCAAAGCGTCTTTCATCTCGTTCTATCTTCATAACATCACCTGATATGATTTTACATTTCATGTGATATTATTTGAACGACTTTGTATTTCATACTACTGACTATTTAATTTCACCACATTTTATAATTCAACATAAAATCAGACGAGCGCCAGAGTAAACTCTGGCGCTCATTTTACTTTCGTTGTGCGTTTTTTCTGTACTCTAATGGTAACAATCCAGTGCTTTTACGGAATAATTCTGCAAATCGGCTTGAAGTGGAATAGCCTACTGTTTGGGCAACTTGCCCGACTGTCAGCTCTGTATATGCCAGCAGATATTCTGCTTGGCTCATGCGCCGCTGTTGAACATATTCCGTGATGGTGCAGTCGTAGTATTTCTTAAAACAGCTTTTGAGCTTTGTTGTTCCCATGCAGGCAATCTGTGTTAGCCGTTCCAGAGGAATATCAAAAGCATAGTGATCGCTAAGATAAGCGGCAACTATTTGGAGATTTTCAATATCCTGTTGAGAGAGCTTATGGGCTGGTTTATCAGGATGCTTCTTCTGATATTCCACCACCATTGAAACAGCTTCTGCGACTTTACCCTCATAAAAAAGTTTTGCGGCAATCCCTTCCCCGCGATAGTCTTTGATTTCTGTGAGTAACCGTGACATTTCTGGAAAGTCGGAAGTTTGGTCGATCTTCCGAAATGCATCCACAGGATTGATCTGTGCCTCTGGGTACAGTTTTTTCAGGTAGTCCTCATAATATGCCGGTGCAATCTCAATCCCAACCGAACGGATTGGAATATTTTTATGTATCAAAGCCTTGTATGGAGCGTAGCCTCCAATAAATGTTTTGATACAACCGGCAGACAGCCTACGGTATGGAGATAATTCCTCCCCGGAAATAGAGTCATACCGAGTGATACTCAGACATTCCGGCAGGGAACATTCCAACATGAAATCTTCGTGGAAGGAAAAGTTGTGGATTTTAATATCATATAGGTCTTTCTGTCCATAAGTCCAGTAGGAGCCTTCTCCAACTTCGGGAGAAAGTTTCCAGCAGTCACCTAATGCCCCATATTGCTGGTTGTCTGGGTCATGGATAAAACCGTGTTCAATCAGTAACGGTGTATAAAACTGGTCAATAATTTCAGACATGAAAACAGACCGCCTCCTTTTTGCAACGATTAGACGAACTTTTGAAAGGAACAGACGAACATCGACGGTGCCTATTGAATGTTGTTCGATAAATGCGTATTGTATTAGACAGTGGTTAGAACTATCTAACCGAAGAATATCACAAACCACTTGTCGAGTCAAGACAATGAAAGGTAGGAGGTCAAAATGAGTAATCAAGTAAATTCTATGAACAAAGGTCTGACAGTGAAAGACCTTGTAACAACAGGTATTTTTACTGCACTGTTATTTGTTTTTGTATTGGTGGGCGGTGTCTTTTTTGCAACGAATCCTGTACTTACTTTTTTCATGCCGGCAGGAGGTGGGCTGCTTGCTGGCCCCATTTATCTTTTGCTGATTGCAAAAGTACATAAGCGTTGGAGCCTTTCTATAATGGGCGTTATCATGGGTATTATTTGGTTCGTGACCGGTATGCACTGGGCTTTTGCATTGGGCTATCTGATCATGGCGATTGTCGCGGACTTTGTTGCTGGTGCAGGGCAGTACAAAAGCAAAAAACTCAACAGCCTGTCTTATATCCTGTTCTCTCTCGGTGGCACTGGTTCATATATCGTGTTCTTTGTTGATCCCAACGGCTGGGCGCAGACCATGCTGGGTAATGGAACCGAACAGAGCTACATCGACACCATGCAGGCAACTGCAAATACCGGCATCCTGATTGCCATGTTCGCTGCTGTTATCATTACATCTGCAATCAGCGCTTTTGTAGGCTGCAAAATGCTGAAAAAGCAGTTTGAAAAAGCAGGTATTACAGAATGAGCGGTAAACGCCACAAGAAAGGGCTTTGGCTCGACCCACGGGCCAAGCTCTTTCTTATTCTTATATGTGTTTTATCGTCCATGTTCGCTCCTTCACTTGCATATCAATTTGTCCTTGTTATGCTGATTGCGATATTGGGTGCTTTCTTTGGAAAGTGGAAATATGTCATTAAGGCTGTATGCTTTTATGCGGTCATCTGTGTCCTGACAGTTTGGATCATGGCAGAAATGACAGGCACGCTGCGGACAATGTTTATTGCCTTTTTAGGATTGTTTCATAAGGTCTATGCGTGCGGAACCTTGGCTGGGATTGTTCTGACTACTACAAAAGTCAATGAGTTCCTGTCTGCTATGAACCGTGTCCACGCACCCAAAAAGTTAGTAATTCCTATGGCAGTTATGCTGCGGTACATTCCAACTATTCAAGAGGACTGGCGATATATCAAGGACGCTATGCGGATGAGAGATGTTTCACCTTCTCTGGCGGGCTTTTTAGCACATCCGGGCATGACGGTTGAGTGTATTTATGTGCCTTTGTTGATGGCAGCTTCAAAAGCAGCGGATGATCTTTCTGTTGCTTCTGTCACTCGTGGAATTGAAAATCCCAATCCACGCACCTGTCTTGTCCAGATAAAATGCGGAGTTGCCGATTGGGGTGTTATGGCCGTTGCCGTAGCTTATCTGATTTTTGAATTATGTGTGCGGGGAGGTGTGATTGGTTGATTGAGTTTGAAAATGTATCGTTTTCCTATACGGGGCAGGAACATGGTGGGCTGCATGACATCAATTTGAAAATTTCGGACGGAGAATGCGTCCTGTTCTGTGGCCGCAGCGGGTGCGGAAAAACAACGATTACAAGGCTGGTGAATGGCCTGATCCCTCAGTTTTATCAGGGAGAGCTTCATGGCCGTGTGCTGGTAGATGGTCAGGAAATCAGCAATATCCCTATGTATCAGATTGCCGCTAAAGTTGGCTCCGTTTTCCAAAATCCACGGACGCAGTTTTTCAATGTTGATACAGACAGCGAGATTGCCTTTGGAATTGAAAATGAAGCTCGCCCTCCTAAGAAATTGGCTGAGCGAGTAGAGCAGACAACTGAAGATTTGCGTATTCAAAAGCTACGGAACAGGAATATTTTTGAGTTGTCCGGCGGAGAAAAGCAGAAAATCGCCTTTGCTTCTGTTTATGCCATGAACCCACAGATTTATCTACTGGATGAACCATCATCTAATCTGGATATGACTTCGATCCAGGAACTAAAGGAACATTTGCGGCTGATAAAAAAACAGGGCAAAACAATTTTGATAGCGGAACATCGTCTGTACTACCTGACGGAGTTGGCTGACCGAATTGTTTATCTGGAAAAAGGAGAAATCAAAGGAATATACACCCCGGAAGAATTTCGGCAGCTATCTGAACCTGACCGTGAACACATGGGGCTGCGGGCTGTTGATCTACAGGCGGTATTCCCACCAAAAACCCACTTGCCTGCGCCTACCCCTGTATTGGAATTGCGGAATGTGACGCTCCGTTACAAGAAGCAAACCATTTTGCATGACATTGGACTATCCGCCGGAAAGGGCGAAGTGATTGGCGTAGTTGGACATAACGGAGCTGGAAAAACTACATTTTCCCGCGCTCTCTGTGGGCTTCACAAAGACTGTGATGGACAATTCTTGTGGGAAAGAAAGCCGATTGAGCGTAAGGAAAGGCTAAAACGCTCCTACATGGTTATGCAGGATGTGAATTATGAACTTTTCGCTGACAGCGTGGAGGCAGAGTGTTCCTTTGGTATACGCAATCCAGATCAAACACTGGTAAATGCAACTTTGGAGGAATTGGGCCTTACCCCATACCGGGAGCGCCATCCAAACACGCTTTCCGGCGGTCAAAAGCAACGAGTAGCAGTAGCTGTCAGCATGATTTGTGGGAAAGACTTGCTTGTATTTGATGAACCGACCAGCGGTCTTGACTTTGACAGTATGACGCAGGTGGCGGGACTGATCCGGCGATTATCCGATATGGGAAAAGTCATTTTCATTGTCACCCATGATTTTGAGTTTGTCTGCCGTACCTGTTCTCGTGTCTTGCATTTTGACGAAGGCGAAATGCCCGATGACGTATCAGTTACAATGGAGGCCCTCCCGAAATTGAGAGAGCTTTTCTCTGTTTCAGATGGAAAGGAGAGGTAGTCTATGAAGCAGAAAAAAGAAAACAGTATGGCATTGCTGCTCCATTGGGCCGGAGAACAGAAATTTTGGTTGTTTCTGGCAATCCTGCTGTCCATGTGCAGCGGGCTGTGTATTATTGTCCCATACATTGGGATTTACAGGTTGATGGATGCCACATTCAACAATGCCTGCACAAAAGAACTTGTGGTGCAGACTGTGGCAATGATTGCCGCTGCTGTCACCCTGCGTTTTGTACTGTTCGGATGTTCCGGCGTGGCTGCCCATAAAGGCGCGTATGGCGCGCTGTTCAAAGTGCGCTGTATGGTGGCGGAACACATGGCCAGAGCGCCTTTGGGTGCCCTAAATGAACGGCGCACAGGGGATATTAAAACGGTTCTGAATGAAGATATTGAAAAACTGGAGTTGTTCCTGGCCCATAACCTTCCTGACCTTGTGTGCTATCTGGTTGGGCCGGTAGTCATCTTTATTTACCTGATGACCGTCAATATTCCTCTGGCATTGATTTCCCTGGTTCCGCTGATCCTTGCTGTTGTTGTAATGGGGATGATGTTCCGCAACACGGATGACCTGATGGAACGGGCCAATCGCTCCATTACCACACTGAACTCGGTTATGATTGAGTACATCAGCGGTATGAAATTGATTAAAGCCTATAACATGGGGAGCAAATCGTTTCAAAAGTTTTCAGATGCTATCCAGGAAGAAAACGCTATGTGGAATGAAACTTCCCGGCGCATGGGGCCACCTTATGCGGCCTTTGTTGTTATCATCGAATGTGGGATGTTGCTGATGGTTCCAATCGGCGGAATGTTTTTCCTCAAAGGCTCACTGGCAGCCAGCGCATTTTTGCTGTTCGTCTATGTAGGTTCCATGTATCTGACGGAAATCCGCCCCCTGCAAGAACTGGGGACTAATTTTGCTAATGTACTGAACGCTGTTACCAAGACCAAAGAAATCCTGGATATTCCGATTTATGAGGGTGGAACGGACTTTCCCCAAAATCACGATATTGAACTTCGCAATGTCCGATTTTCCTATGACGGCAAGACCGATGTACTGCAAGGTGTCAACCTCAAAATCAATGATGGTGAGCGCATGGCTCTTGTGGGCCGATCTGGTGCCGGTAAAAGCACTGTGATTGAACTGATTTCCCGGTTCTACGATGTGCAGGAAGGAGAAGTGCTGATTGGCGGCAAAAATGTCAAGGAGCTTGACTACGATACCATTCTGAAAAATATAGCTATCGTATTTCAAAAGACCTTCCTCACCCGTGACAGCGTGCTGGAAAATATCCGTATGGGTAGTAACGCTACTCTGGAAGAAGTGCGGGCTGCCGCAAAAGAGGCACAGATTGATGACTTTATCATGTCCCTGCCGGATGGATATGACACAAAAGTGGGCAGTTTCGGCTCCCGCTTTTCTGGCGGAGAAAAACAGCGGATCGCGATTGCCCGCGCAATTCTGAAAAATGCACCTATCTTGATTTTGGACGAGGCCACAAGTGCCTCTGACCCGGAAAATCAGATGGAGATTGATAAAGCTATTCAAAATCTATGCAAAGGCAAAACAGTCATTGTAGTAGCACACCGTTTGAGTGCTTTGAAAATGTGCAACCGGGTGGCTGTGGTGGAAAACCATACAATTACCAACGTTGGCACCCATGAGGAAGTTCGGAAAACCAACGCCTACTATCGAAAAGCGTGGGATGACTACGAAACAGCCCGGAATATCACTTATCAGTTGGAGGGAGGCGAGCAGTATGAATGAGCACGATGTATTAAAAAAGAACCACAATTTCTATATTGGTGTTGGCGGTACTGTTCTGGAAGGACTTCTCTCCGGCAGCCTATTTATGCTGCTTTACTCTGTTATGCAGTTTTTGTGGTCGGGTCAATTTGACATGAACCGCGTTCTGGCTCTGACCGGTATTATTGCAGTGGTTTTTCTTCTCCGTATCCTGATTTACAGCTACGGTTATACCAAAGCGCAGATTGGCGGTGCGGAGGTCAGTAAGAATATTCGGCTTTTTATGGGTGACCATTTGAAGCGCATCCCACTGTCCCGCTTTACGCAGGGGCAGACCGGCGATTATATCAACACCATTACAAGCGACGTAAACAACTACGAAAAAATCCTGACCCATAAAGTCGGAGATTTCGCAAAGAATTTTGCCCTGTCATTGATGTTGATTGTCTTTGTTATGACACTCTATGTTCCGGCAGGAATTATCCTGCTGATAGCCGATCTTCTTTTAATCCCCGGCCTATGGCTTTCTTTCCGCATGGTACGGAAATATGGAAAAGAAAAGAACGATATTTGTGCGGAGAACGTCAGCAGCATTGTTGAGTATGTTTCTGGTATTCAGACTTTCCGAGCTTATGGTGTAGGCGGTATGAAGAACAAAACTGTTATCAACGCCATGCGGGAGTTTTCCCGGATCAGCTTTGTGTACGAATCAAAAGTGCTTCCTATTGGTGCGGTCTTTGGTATTTTGAGTTGGCTGTCCTGCCCGCTGGTTATCTTGCTGGCCTATGCACCCTGGGTCGCAGGGACACTGAACACGGTGGACTACCTTTTGATTTGTATGCTGCCCCTGTTCTGTGCAAAGCTGGCTAACTCGATTTTTGTAGACCTTACCAGTTATAAGAACCTGATGATCTCGAAAAACAAAATCTTGAGTGTAATGAATGAGCCGGAGGAAACTGGCAGCATGGAGCCGCTTCACACAGCTACCCATGAAATCACATTTGACAATGTAGATTTTGCATATGTTCCCGGTGAACCGGTACTAAAACACGCCACCTTTACGGTGCCAGATCAAAAGCTCACGGCCATTGTCGGAGACTCTGGCTCCGGCAAATCTACTATTTTGAACCTGATTGCAAAATATTATGAAGCAACGGGCGGGACGATTTCTATTGGCGGTAAACCCATTAACCATGTTGCCGCAGAGCGTGTACTGGAGCAAGTTTCTATGGTAGACCAGGACATATTTCTTTTTGACGATACCATCCGGGATAATATCCGACACGCTCGTCCTAATGCTACGGACACGGAAATCGAGGCTGCCTGCCGGGAGGCTAACTGTGACAGCTTCATCCGTAAGATGGAAAAGGGATACGATACGCCGACTGGCGAGAATGGAAATCTTCTCTCTGGCGGTGAGCGTCAGCGAATTTCAATAGCCCGCGCCATCCTGAAAAATAGCCCCATCCTGCTTTTGGATGAAGCAACCGCATCTCTTGACATTGAAAATGAGCTTGCCGTAAAGCAGGCCATCGCCAATCTGCTAAAAGAGAAAAAGACAGTGGTAATGATTGCTCATACCCTTTCCATTGTCAAAAATGCAGACCAAATCCTTGTAATGGGTGATGGTGGGATTGCTGAATCGGGAACCCATGAAGAATTGCTTGCGAAAGGCGGAAAATATGCTGCTATGTGGAACGCAGAGCAAAAAATATCAGCTTGATAGAAGCTAAAGAAGAATCATTGCATAGCGCATGAACCTGCCCCGACTACGGGGAAAGAAAAAAACCGCTGGCTGGGGCAGGTGATTTTGCGCGCTCATTTTAAGTTATTACCCTAACGGTGGTTTTGAGAAATCAGAGCCGCCGTTTCTTTGCATTTACACAAACCAATGACGACTTGCAGGGACACGGTAGTCGATGGGAGGTTATTTTACCGTGTCCTTTTCTCTTTTTCGTAGTATCCATGATCTGCACCAATTAAAAAAAGCGTAGCCCCTCCGTCGGAGCAGTCCGGTTTTGAACATGAAATTAAACAGTACATAACCGATAATACTTTTTCGTGCGCTTGTGCGGCCTTGTGTCGCACAGGCGCATTTTGCTTTCCAGACTTCGAGACAAAGTGTCCCGAGGTGCGGTGCCGTTCTCCGCCGTTGCTCCATTTCGTTTCCGACCAACCCCGAACAAACTGAAATGGAGGATTTTACGATGACTACTATCAATTTGAAAGATTTTTATTATTGGTACACGCAGGATCAGCTTATCGAAGTTTCTGACGAGGTGGCCGAAGTATTCAAGGCCGATGCCCGCTATGAAATGGCCTACCAGCGGCGGCTCTCCCGGCACAAGGCGCAGTATTCTCTGGACTGCGATGACGGGATTGAATATTCCGCTTGCCTGCATGAGCCGACCCCGCAGGAGCTCCTTGAACGGATGGAAACCTTTCTTCGTCTGTGGAACGCTCTCAATTCTCTGCCGGAGATCCAGGGCCGCAGAATTGACGCACATATCATT
Organism: Lachnotalea sp. AF33-28; assembly: GCF_003477885.1. Classification (GTDB taxonomy): domain Bacteria; phylum Bacillota; class Clostridia; order Lachnospirales; family Lachnospiraceae; genus AF33-28. Next base: position 12,494 of record NZ_QUEE01000011.1, on the reverse strand, counting down.
CTTGGCAAGTCGATTAAGGAAATTGCCGAGGCCGAGGGCGTACATGAGGAGTCTATTCGCCAGTCGATCAAGCGTGGCCTTGAACGCATGAAAAAAACTTTTTGATTTTTTCTTCTTAACCCACTTGGAATTGATGAAAAAATGTCTCGGTTTATGAGAGGAGGTTTTCTTCTTAACGCAAGGGAATAACGGCAACCCTGAGTAAGTACGGGGAGCCAAACGGTGGGTGCGCGGTGACATTTCCCAAAAGGGATTGAGCGAACAACACCAACACTGTAAATGGGCCCGGCCATCCCAAGGCCATGATCCGGCGCTGAACAGGTTGGCTGCCTGTTCCTCCGGGCTTGTCGCTTTACTTGCGTTGAGAGCGCCGCACAGAAAATAACGATTGTCTTTGGACAGGCCAAGTAAATATGTGCGGCGCTCTCTAATATTCAAAAACTATAATAAACCTCGAGACAAAGTGTCCCAAGGTGGAGTAAGGCAACAGGCCAGCATCCCGGTGGTGCTGGCCTGTTGCGTTTCCCCACCAAACAGCGGGAGGCGTTCTATCAATCTGCGAAGGAGGTTTACCGTGAAATTAACTACACAGGAACTTGAACAAATGAGAAGCGTTGACATTGGCGCGGTGGCTGCCGAGTCCCTGCCTGATGTGAGCGGTATGACCTTTGACAATGCGCTTTCCCGAAAGGAGCGCATCTCTCGATTTTTGCAGACTGTCAAAAATCCATACTGCTTTTGCATCGGTGGCGTTGGCGTGAAAATTGAATTTGCTGAAAGCGGGCCATCTCTCCAAGATAAGCTGACTGATTTCCTGCTGCGGCAAAGAAGCGGGCTGTAACTTCGGCTACAGTTCGTTTTGCTTCTTCGAGACAAAGTGTCCCGAAGTGGAGGCATCCTTGTTGTCCTCCCCGGACAGAGTTATAATATAAGTGTAATGTGATAGGGAAGGAGGAACAATGGCACGAGCAAAAAACAGAGGGTATCAGCAGAGTTTCTCTCCCTCTTACACAATCCGCCGCTGGCGGCTGGGCATCTATATCCGGCTTTCAAAAGAAGATTTGAAAAAAGGAAAAGACGATAGCAACAGCGTAAAGAACCAGCGTGACCTACTGAACGATTTTTACCGACGCAACATTGACGAGTTTGAAAGCATCACGGAATATGTGGATGATGGTCATACTGGAACGGACGCCAACCGTGAAGATTTTCAACGGCTCTTGGCGGATGTCATGAGTGGTAAAATCAACTGCGTTATAGTAAAAGACCTGTCCCGCTTCGCACGAAATTATAGCGATGCCGGAAGTTTGATCGATAACCTGTTTGTTCAAATGGGGGTTCGCTTTATCAGCCTTGCTGAGAATGTGGACAGCTACAAGAACCCCGACAGCGTTTCAAATATCATCGTTCCCATTACAAACGTGATGAACGATAATTACTGCTATCAGACTTCCAAAAAGATCCGGCAGGTATTTGATTACAAACGGCGCAACGGCCAGTATATCGGAGCATTTGCTCCTTACGGCTATGTAAAGCACCCAAAGGACAAGCACAGGCTGATTGTTGATCCCGATGCTGCTGAAAATGTCAAACTCATTTTCACAATGCTTATTCAAGGGTCATCAAAACGTGCTATCGCGCTGTACCTGAACGAACACGGCGTACCGAGCCCCTCGGCTTACAAGGTACAAAAGGGCTTGCCTGTTTCGACGAGAGGGTATGACGATCCTATGTGGGGAGTCCGCATGATCCACTCCATTCTTACCAATCCGACCTACACCGGGGATTTAGCCCAAGGCCGAAGCCGGGTGAAAAGCTACAAGGTACACCAGATTGAAGCTGTTCCACGCGAGGAATGGGTGGAAGTGGCTGGAACGCATGAGGCCATTATCGACTATGAAACTTTCGACAAGGTACAGGCTCTCTTACAGCGTGATACCCGTACTTCCCCGAAAGGCCGTGAGGTACATTTATTCAGCGGCTTTCTGAAATGTGCCGATTGCGGGCGGGCCATTACCCGATGCGTTGGCAAGAACAACAATGTATATTATTCTTGCTCAACCTACAAGAACCGTTCCCGGACAGCCTGCACCATGCACTCAATCAAGCATGAACGGCTGGAGGCTGCTGTTTTGTTCGCTGTACAGCATCAGGTACATTTGGCTGTTTCCTACTCGGAAATCGTCACGCAGATCAATTCCGCTCCAATCAAAAAAAGCCAGTCTTACCGACTGGACGATCTGATAGCTGCAAAAGAGCGGGAACTGACAAAGATAACACGTTACAAGCAATCTCTTTATCAGGACTGGAAAGACGGTGAAATCACCCAGCAGGAATACCGGGATATGAAGGCTGACTATGAACGGCAGACTTCTGATATTTCCGCGGTGCTTACCCGGCTGAACGCTGAACGCGCAGAACTGGCAAACGGTGTGGACAACGAGCATCCTGCACTGGTAGCCTTTATGAAGTATCAGAACATTGAAGCCCTCAACCGTGAAATCTTGGTTGAACTTGTGGACTATATCAAGGTCTATGAAAACGGCAATATCAGCGTGAAATTCAAATTTGCTGACGAGCTCCGCAAGATTGCCGAGTACATTGAAATTAACATTACGGAAGATACCGCAGTAGCGGGCTAACCCCCGCTACAAACCCCTTTGACAGTGTGTTTTCCTAATAGGCGCTAATCATAATATTTTTCGCCCCATACCGCTTCAAAAAGTTCTTCCGTTGAAACAACCTTTCCCTGGTTTTCACACAGATACCAGAGAATTGAAAACTCCGTCGGAGTCAGCTGAAGCTCTTTTCCAAACAAGGTACATTTGTGGCTGATCTTGCTGATCGTCATCCCTCTGATATCGTATTCGCTGCGTTTTGACACCTGTTGTGTCTGAGGCTGTTTATACCTCATATACTGTCTTAACTGCGCCTTTACTCTGGCCACCATTTCAAGAGGGTTAAATGGCTTCGTAATATAGTCATCCGCAATGGACAACCCCATGATTTTATCTCTGTCCTCAACTTTTGCTGTCAGCATAATAACAGGGAAATTAAATTTTTCCCGGATTTTCTGACAGATCTGATATCCATCGATATCCGGGAGCATGACATCCAATATGGCCAGGTTCATTTCATCGCTCTCAACACACTTTAACGCATCTGTGCCATTATAATACTTATAAACGGTAAATCCTTCGTTTTTCAGATACACTTCCACCAAATCGGCTAACTCTTTCTCATCGTCTACCACTAAAATTTTTTCATTCATCGCGTTACTCCTTACCATAGTCCCTTTTCTTTATAACAGATATTATCCAAGTTTCGTCCTTCTTTTATCCACATTTTGTCCTGCCGGCATGCCCCGCCGTTTCTTTGTTCGAAGACGCTGCGTGCGAAGGAGTGCGCGAAGAAATTTAAAAATATTGAATTTTTCTTTTCAATGGACTATAATTGTTAAATACATTGATACTTCGAGGAAAATATTCCGAGGGAACGTGTTGTGGAGAGGCTTCAGAAACATTTTAAACGGGCGAGAGAAAACGTGAACACTTATATGTGGATTTCCAGTAAGACAGACCGGTGGGTCTGTCTTTTCTTTTGCCCTTTACCATGCTAATTCGATATAACAGAAGGAGAACCTATGCAGAAAATAAAGATGCTCAAAAATATGAATAACCTATTATGGATACTTGCGGGGAACACACTCTATGCGCTGGGAGTCGCCCTGTTCATACTGCCGGCCGGCCTGATCACCGGCGGCACCACCGGTCTCGCTCTGTTTTTCCGGTTTCAGTTTCATATTCCCATTTCAGGATTTGTGCTCATTTTTAATGTAGCCATGTTTCTTACCGGACTGGCGGTGCTGGGGAAACGATTTGCGCTCACCACCCTGGTCAGCACCTTTTATTATCCGATCATACTCGGCATCATACAGCGCTTAGCCGGTTCGATGGTTCTGACCCAGGACCGGCTTCTGGCAACGGTTTACGCCGGCATACTCATTGGCATCGGAATCGGCGTCGTGATACGTCAGGGGGCTTCCACCGGCGGCATGGATATCCCGCCTCTGGTCTTAAATAAAAAGCTGGGTTTTCCCATCTCAGCCACCATGTATGCCTTTGACTTTCTGATACTGCTCTCACAGATGCTCTTCGCCGATCAGGAGCAGGTTCTCTACGGTATACTCCTGGTCATGATCTATACGGTCATCCTCGATAAAGTCCTGCTGTTTGGCAGCGCGCGCACCCAGGTAAAAATCGTCAGCCGCAGCTATCAGGAAATTCACAAAAGAATCCTCCAGGATCTGGACAGAGGTGTTACGCTATTGCATGCCCAAACCGGTTACTGTCATATTGAAAATGACGTGATCCTGACTGTGGTCTCTAACCGGGAGCTTTCAAGGCTCAACCGCCTTGTGCAGGAGCTGGATCCCGATGCGTTTATGATTGTCAGCCAGGTAAAAGAAGTCAAGGGCAGAGGCTTTACCAAGAAAAAAGAATACCGATGAAGGGCTGCTCTTCGCGTTACAGTTCATGGCTGCCGTAAACATAGCGCGTGAGGCAGGGCTTGCACTTCTGCTCCTTTTGTATTATTATATATAATACAAAAGGAGGATGCGCTATGACAATATTTCTGATCATAACCTACTATTTCATATTGGCCTGCTTTTATTACAGCTATTCTCCGGACTGGAAGATGAAAACAGGCAGGCCTTTTGTGGTTTCCGTGCCGTCCTACGAACAGAACAATCCCCGTCTCCATGAGATACTGGACGGGTATCACGGAACTATCCGCACCTTTTTTCTTATTATGGCTGGGTTAGGGCTTTTGTTTCTCGTCCCACAGATTTCCTGGAGCATACGCTTTGCAGCGCTCCTCCTGTCCATACTGCCCTGCTTTTTTATACCTTCTTTCTATGGCAGAAAAGCGCGGGCATCCGTGATGGCGCTGAAAAGGGCTGAATACTGGCCCAGAGCGGATTCCGGCAGCTATCATGTGGATCTGTCGCTGGACCGCAAAGCCGTCAACAAGGCTATGGCTCCGCTCTATGCCTTTCTGGCATCATTGCTTCCCCATGCTGCCACGGTCTGGACCTGCGTTACGGCGCAGGCAGCTTCCTATGCGCTGATTGGAGCATCCGTATGTTCGCTCCTGCTGTTATCGGCCGGATATTTCTATATTAAACATATGGCGAACCGGACCTTCTGCGATGATTCAGAGCGCAACCTGGCTCTCAATCAGTACCGCAAATACTCCTTCAGCTGGATCCTGGTATTTATGACCGCCTCGGACGGTTTCCTGTATCTGGCCCTGCTGCCGGGATTAACCGGGCAGGCAGTGGGCAGTTTTGCCGCGGTGCTCACCTCCCTCTGCGCGGCCGCCGCCTGTATTGTGCTGGTCTTTATACGGCTGACCGATTACCGCAATACAAAAGAGAAACTGCTGGCGGGCGCTTCCCGGTTTCTTTACGATGAAGACGATTACTGGTATATCGGGCTATGGGGGCTCTGCTACAATAATCCCTATGATCCCGCTCTCTTTAAAGCCAATAACAGCGGCGGCATCAATATGTGCGTGAATAAAGCCCGGCCGGGCAGCAGGGTATTCTGGTCCGTAAGTCTGGGACTTCCCGCCCTTATGATCATATGGCTCCTGGGATATCCATGGTATCTGGATGCCACTCACAGCCTGGTGGATGTAAAACTGTCAGACGGCCTGATCCGCGTGGAGAGCAGCCTGTACCGTAAATCCATTCCGGTGGATATAATAGAGGACGCATCTCTCATCTGGGAACTGGGAAACGGATCAAAATCCTACGGTACCTCCACGCCAAACTACGGCACGGGCAGCTTCCGCTATGATCTGTACGGAAGTGTCAAGGCGTATGCCGCCTGGAAGCATCCCCCGTTTCTTCTGCTTCACACGGCAGAGGGAACCTATCTGATCAATGATGACGATCCGGCCGGCACAGAAGCCCTCTATGAACAGTTAAACCGTCTGCTTGACCCGCTGCCACGCGGGGGCAACGCCGGGGAGGTGTTCGAATGATTATCTCTTTGGATTACAGAAGCGATATTCCCATCTATCTGCAAATAAGAAATGAAATTGTAAAAGGAATCGGCACAGGCGGGCTGAAATTCGGGGAACAGCTTCCCACCGTGCGCAGTCTGGCCGCAGATACAGGTGTCAACGCAATGACCGTGAACAAAGCCTATGCACTGCTAAAAAGCCAGGGCTATATTACCGCGGACCGCAGAAGGGGCGCCTGCGTCTGTGCGAGGGACGCAATGCCTTCTATAAAAGGCACCGGCAGAATGGAGCAGGAGCTGCTCCTTTTAACCAGCGAAGCCGCAATCGGCGGTCTCTCCAGAGATGAGTTCATAAAGATCTGCGAGAGCTGCTATCCGGATTTAACAGTCCCAAAGCCAACATGAAAACGTGCGCCGCCGGGCGCACCACTCACAAAATCCCGCCCGGATCCAAGCAATCCGGGCGGGATATCCGCTTAATCTGTCACAACGCCTTTCTGCAGCATGACATTCGCATACAGCGCGCTCTCGCCTGTGGCTATGACCGCATATGCTGTTTTCGCAGCTTCATAAAACTGAAAACGTTCAATATTGCCGATGGCGTCTGGCCCCCTGTCATCATATTTCGCAACAATCTCGTCGTAGGTGTCCCAGATCGGTGTCTCCACCGTATCCCCCGCCATTACTTCCATCAGATTTACCGGGTGCTCCACATAGGTATCTAGCGGAAATACCTGGAGGATTGCATCTAAAAGTTCCGGCACGCCATGGCCGTCACAGCGGATCACCACTGCATTTTTTCCCATGGACTCAGCCGGGAAATTGCCGTCTCCAATCACAATCCTGTCACTGTGTCCCATCTCGCACAAAACCTTTAAAAGTTCCGGCGATAATATTTTCGGTATTCCTTTTAACATCCTGTCACCTCCAAAAATTTTTGATATGCTTTATTCCATTTTTCTGCGTCCACCGGCTCATACCGATGAATATCCGGAGATTTTGCGATCAGCTCTCTGGCCTTTAAAAGGCTGTCCACAAGCCCTGCCGCCATCAGCTGGGTCACTATATTGCCGAGCACCGTAGCTTCCACCGGACCCGCGCTGACCGGACAGCCGCATGCGCTGGCAGTCATTCTGCAGAGCTGCCCGCTCTGGGTGCCCCCGCCCACCATATAAACGGCGTTATAGCGCCTGCCCGTGCATGCGCTGATCTGCTCCATGGTATTGCGGTATTTCATTGCCAGGCTCTGGTTGATGCAGCGGACAATCTCACCTTCGGTTTCAGGCACATATTGAGATGTATTCCTGCAGTATTCCCGGATGCGCTGCGGGATGTTGCCCGCCGGCATAAAGACAGGATCATCAGGGTCGATAAAGCAGCGGAAGGGCTCCGCTTCGGCTCCCATCTTTTCCAATTCTCCAAATCCGTATTCCTTCCCCTCCCGGATCCATTGCCTGCGGCTCTCCTGAATCAGCCAGAGGCCGATAATATTTTTCAGGAAGGCGGCTTTCTCGATGGTGCCGCTCTTGCTGATCACGGAAAAGCCTTCATTCGTGATATTATATTTCTCTGAATTTTCATCGATCAGAGGATGATCCAGTTCTGTTCCAAACAGCGACCACGTGCCGCAGCTGACAAAGATGAAATCCTCTTCCTTCGCCGGAACCGAAATCATCGCGCTCTGTGTATCATGACCGGCTACCGATATCACATGGACCGGATCCAGTTCCAGTTCCCTGCAGATATCCTCTGAAATCGGTCCCAGATCCGTGCCTCCGGGTATGATATCCGCAAACAGTTTCGCCGGCAGTCCCAGCGCATCGATCACGCGCCCAGACCACTGTCCCGCCGCCGCATCCATCAGCTGCGTGGTGGATACCATGGAATACTCGGCAGTCTTTTTACCTGTCAGCAGATAGTTAAACAGGTCCGGCACCAGCAGAAGTCTGTCCGCTCTTTCAAGCAGCTCCGGCCGGTTCTCCGCCAGCGACAGCACCTGGAATGCCGTATTGAAATCCATGAACTGGCATCCTGTAATCCGATAAAATTCCTCCCTGGAAATCTTCTCAAAGGACTTTTCCTGCATCCCTGCCGTGCGCCCGTCACGGTAATGGACCGGGTTTTCCAGCAGATACCCCTTATCATCGATCAGACCGAAATCCACTCCCCAGGTGTCGATTCCAACACTGTCAAATCCGCCGGCCAGCCTGGCCTTAATCAGTCCCTGCTTAATCTCATGGAACAGGCGCAGCACATCCCAGTACATCGTACCGCCCACAAATACCGGATCGTTGGAAAAACGGTGAATTTCTTCCAGCCGTATCCGGCTGCCGTCATAGATGCCCAGCATTGCCCGGCCGCTAGATGCTCCGAAATCAAACGCCAAAACTCTCTTTTCTTTCATATTGCCTCCTGCCCGCCAATGTGCCGATGGCCGGACGCACCGGTACACCGCCCCACACTGTCAGTGTTGAGACGGTGACCGGGCGTTCGGCCGCCGGTTCCTTCTATGGACTCATGCGGCCGTTACAAGCCGCTTCTTATTTATACATAGGGCCGTAAGTCGCACATGCCCTGTAATCCTGTCCTTCTTTGTCCATGCCGTATGCGTTCCATACTGCCGGGCGGAATATCTTTTCTTCCGGAACATTGTGCATGCAAACCGGAATTCTTAAAATGGAACACATCGTGATGATATCCGCACCGATGTGGCCATAGGTAATCGCCCCATGGTTGGCGCCCCAGTTATTCATCACATCGTAAGCGGTTTTAAACGCGCCCTCACCCGTAGTTCTGGGCGCAAACCATGTGCAGGGCCACGTATAGTCCGTTCTTTTCCAGAGCTTATCGGAGACCTCTTCCGGAAGATTTACGGTCCAGCCTTCCACCAGCTGCATCACGGGTCCTAAGCCCTTCACAATATTCAAACGCATCATTGTAACCGGCATCTCCGCTCTTGTGACAAATCTGGATGAGAAACCGCCGCCTCTGAAATATCCGTAATCCGCGGCATTCCATGTGGTAGCCTTCAGGCAGGCCTTCTGATCCTCTTCGGTCATCTCCCAGAAAGGCTTGATTACACCGTTGCCGTCCGCATCCTTCACCTCGCCGCAGGCATCGATACAGGCCGCGCCGGAGTTGATCAGGTGTATGAATCCGCCCGCCTCTGCCGCAATGCCTTCCAGCTCATAACCTGTAGCTTTCTTAACCGCCTCAGGGCTCCAGTAGGTGCGCACATCCGCAAAGATCTGAGCTCTGCCGGTCAGCAGTTTGCCAAACAGCATGCAGGTCGCATTTAACGTATCGTTTTCCGTGGCCATCACATAGGGCTCTCTCGCTCCGTTCCAGTCGAAGGAGGAATTTAGCATGGCTTCAGGGAAATCACAGTTCGGGTAAAAATCGGTCCACTGCCTCTGTCCCTGGAATCCGCCCACTATTGCGTTATGGCCGACCATCTCCTCTTCCCTTCCCTCTGGAAGATTCGGATTGCCGTTGTACAGATCTTTAATGATGCACATCATCTTAACGATGAATTCCCAGTCCTTATCCTTATCCGCGGCGCTCTTCTGAAGCTCGGGCGGATTCTTGTCAAAGCCTTCCGGACAGTTTTCCTTCACCCATGCCAGAGCTTTCTCATACTCCGCCTTATCATAGATGCCTTCGGTCATGCGGCGGATGATCTCCACCTCATCCACGGATTCCACTCTCATGCCCAGATATTCCTCAAAGAATTCCGGATTGATGATGGAACCGGCGATCCCCATACAGATGGAACCGATCTGCAGATAGGACTTTCCTCTCATGGTAGCCACTGCCACCGCAGAGCGTCCGAATCTCAAGAGTTTTTCCCTCACGTCTTCCGGAATCTCAGTATCGTCTGCATCCTGCACGTCATGTCCGTAGATCCCAAATGCAGGCAGGCCTTTCTGCGCATGTCCGGCCAGCACTGCCGCCAGATAAACGGCACCCGGCCTCTCCGTTCCGTTAAAGCCCCATACGCCTTTGATCGTCATCGGATCCATATCCATGGTTTCAGAACCGTAGCACCAGCAGGGGGTCACGGTAAGTGTAATATCCACGCCCGCCTTTTTGAATTTATCCGCACAGGCCGCAGCCTCCGCCACTCGGCCTATGGTGGTATCGGCAATGATCACCTTCACAGGCTCTCCGTTGGTATACCTCAAATTCTCTGTAAACAGCTTCGCGGCAGCCTTTGCCATATTCATGGTCTGTTCTTCCAGTGACTCCCTCACCTTCAGGGCTCCCCTCCTGCCGTCAATCGTCGGTCTGATGCCAATTACGGGATAATCCCCGATCAATCTGCTCTCTGCCATATGTAATACCTCCAATTTTTGTGCAGGATCATCCTTTAGCGCCCGCTTTTCCGGGGCAGATTGCCCAGCCATTTATCCTCCGCGCAGCAGGACATCCTGTTATATTTTACGGAATCCGGATCGCATCATCCGAATTTCTTGTGATAATTTCATTATAGGATTGATCGCCTTTTATTACTTGTGGTATAATAGCAAAAAATATAACAATATTCACATACTGTCACCAACCGTAAGGTTGATGACCTGCGCACACTTCAGTATGTGTAAAGTCGGGAGAACTGCGATGCAATTTCTGGAATACAAAGAAAATAAACAGAGGGGAACCGCTGACTTCCCCATAGAATACTACTACGTGGACTGCCATCACCCCCAGTATGCCATGCCTTATCACTGGCACCTGGAATATGAGATTCTTCGCATCGTTCAGGGCAGGTTCACACTGTTTCTGGAGGACAGGGAATTTTGTCTTTCCGAAGGGGATATGGTTTTTATCGACGGCGGGATTCTGCATGCCGGAATCCCTGTGGACTGTATTTATGAATGCGTGGTCTTTGACCTGAATGCGCTGCTGCGCCATAACAGGGCCTGCCAGCCATATGTACAAAGGCTGTCCGGGCATGACATCTTCCTGAAGAATTTTTTTCCGGCCGACCATTCACCTCTGCACCGGTGTGTCTGGAACCTGTTTGACAGCATCAAATCCGGGGGAGACGGATCGGTCCTCATCACATTGGGCTGTCTGTATCAGATCTTCGGCCTGATCTTTAAAAACGGTTATTATCGGACGCAGCAGGATCAGGAACCCAAGGTTCATAAAAAGATTCTTCAGATCAAGCAGGTTTTCGAACTGATTGAAAACAGCTATGCCGGAACGCTGACCCTTGAACAGCTTTCCAAAGCCGCCGGCATGTCCCCGAAGTATTTCTGCCGCTTCTTTCAGGAGATCACTCACCGCACTCCGATCGATTATCTGAATTACTATCGGATTGAAAGGGCCTGTTACCTGCTGATGACAACGGACCAGCCCATAACCGAGATCGCTCTAAGCTGCGGTTTTAATGACCTTAGTTATTTTATCAAAACCTTCAAGAGATATAAGGGAATCACACCAAAGAAGTACCGCTGATTCAGTCTTTGATCCGATAACATGTTCGTGTTGCAAATGCGGTTCGGTATGCTATAATAGGAACACCTGGAGAGCTTGTACCCCGATCGGGATCCCGGGATTCCGGTTACAACCGCAGTAATTGCTGCCCCAAAGATTTAGGAGGAATCAGAATGACTGAAAGTCAAAAACTTGATCTCATACTTGAAAAAGTATGCGAGACGGACACAAGATTCGATCAGTTCGAAAGCAGGTTCGATCAGTTCGGAGGCAGGTTCGATCAGCTCGAAGGCAGGTTCGGACAGATGGATGCAAGGCTCGAACAGTTTGAAAACAGGTTCGGACAGATGGATGCAAAGCTCGAACAGCTCGAAAACAGGTTCGGACAGATGGATGCAAAGCTCGAACAGCTCGAAAACAGATTCGAACAGGTGGATGCAAGGCTCGGACAGCTCGAAAACAGATTCGAACAGGTGGATGCAAGGCTCGGACAGCTCGAAAACAGATTCGAGCAGGTGGATGCAAGGCTTGAACAGCTTGAAAGCAGATTCGAGCAGGTGGATGCAAAGCTTGAACAGCTTGAAAGCAGATTCGAACAGGTGGATGCAAAGCTTGAACAGCTTGAAAGCAGGTTCGAACAGGTGGATGCAAGGCTTGAACAGTTTGAAAGCAGATTTGAGCAGGTGGACGCAAGGCTTGAACAGTTTGAAACCACACTCGTGCAAGTGGATACCAAATTGCAACAGGTGGATACCAAACTGCAGCAAGTGGATACCAGGCTGAAAAGGGTGGAGATCTCTCTGGACAATGAAACCAATCGAAACATACAGCTGATTGCGGAAGGGCATTTAAATCTTGACCGCAAATTGGACGAGGCTTTAAAATCACTGCAGCCCAATACGATGTATCACCTTAAAGTGAACCATCTGGACGGCGAAGTGAGGAAAATAAAAGAACTGGTAGGCATGGCATAAGGGTTTGTCAAGTAAAGTGTGTAAATTTTTTTGATTTTTTATCGGCGGT
>NZ_QUEE01000010.1 GCF_003477885.1 Lachnotalea sp. AF33-28 | reverse complement strand
ACCGCCGATAAAAAATCAAAAAAATTTACACACTTTACTTGACAAACCCTTATCTGCTATAAATGAATTCTATATATCAAACTTATCTTTGCAAGTTCCAAAAGCATATACCCCAAGGCCTTAAACAAACTGGATTTTTCAGTCCTCTATTACTTCTCCATGAATGCTCACTCTGCCCCCATCTGGACATTTTACATCGAATTTTTTAGCGCGAATATTACCATAGTCCAGTTCAGCTCCGTTCTGCAAGGCATATACAAGCGGATATATGACGTTCCAAAGTTCGTGGCATAACGGGGGACATAAATCTTCGACAAAGAAGATGTCCCCCGCTTTACAGTAACCTCCTCTGCATTTACTTTCCGTAATAGTTAATTTTACTTTTGCCATTACTGTAGCTCCTGTGCGCAACTTCTGATTTGTTTGTTTAGATTATAGCACTAATATAGCAATTTCTCTATCATTTCCTTATTTGTATGAATGGTATTTCCTTATATTTGTCCACATCGTTTTATTTCACTATGGGAAATCCAAGAACCATTTAGGCACTAAAGCATCAAAAGTAATTGCTATTTTTACACCTGCTATAGGTATTTGATCGGAATCACACGGTCATTTCCTTTCAGTGTGACCAGATTGTCATACAGACAGATCACGCCGCCGGGTCCTCTTTGCACACCGTGTATTTTATCTATCAGATCAAAAGCATCCGTATCTTTCTTTTTCGGATCAGCGTGCTTTTTCATTTCAAGTGGATACAGCGTACCGCTGTCCTCAATTAGCAGGTCAATCTCATTCATGTCCTTATCCCGGTAGAAGTACAGCGGAGGTTCCACAATTCCTTTATTATAGTAGCTTTTAATAATTTCCGAAATAACAAAGCTTTCAAAAAACGCTCCTGCCATCGCTCCGTTTTTCAGGACATCGGCTGTATTCCACCGGGTAAGATAAGCAGCAAGTCCCGTATCAAGAAAATATAGCTTCGGTGTCTTTATTACACGCTTTGTAATATTCGTAGAATAGGGCTTAAGCAGATAGACTATATTAGAAGCAACCAGTATAGACAGCCACCGTTCAGCAGTGGGCTGGCTGATTCCTACGTCCCGCGCCATCGAGGCGAGATTGATAAGCTGACCGGTAGAAGCCGCTGCCGCGGTCATAAAGCGAGAAAATTTTACAATATCGCCAATCTCGGAAAGCTCTCTCACATCCCTTTCGATATATGTTCGGACATATGCTCCATAAAACATCTGCCAGTCAAAGTCAGGATTACCGACAAGTTCCGGCATAGATCCCCGATAGATGATGTTCCAGACATCAGCATAGGAGATATCAGCAAGCTGCTTTTTTCTCTCTGAAAAATAATCATCCGTGGGAAGAAACGGTGCATCGTTTTCAATACCGTATCTCTCACGCAAAGAAAGTCCGAGCAGGGTCACCAAACCAATACGTCCCGATAAAGATTCGCTGACACCCCTCATCATCTGAAACTGCTGTGAACCGCACATAAAAAACTGGCCTTTCCTGTGACTGCAGTCTATGAGCATTTTAATATATGGAAATAATTCGGGTGCCTTCTGAATTTCATCCACAAAAACCGGCGGTGGATTGTCCTTGAAAAATGTTCCGCTTTCCTCCTGTGCACTGCTTCTGACAATCAGATCGTCAAGAGTGACATAGTTTATCCCCTCCGTAATTTTCTGAAGCATGGTCGTCTTTCCCACCTGCCGCGGACCTGCAACCAATATTGCCCCAAACATAGAAGAGAGTTTTCGCACTGCCTGCTCTGCATGACGTTTAATATATGTGTCCAACCTCACCACCTCTTTCCGGCTATTTTAACATTCAATATTATTATATACGAAATCCAACTAATTATCAATATTTAACCTATTACTATTCACCCACTCCCCGATACACCTCTTTAATAATTTCCTCCACAGAGGTTTCCGTCAGTTCGAAATCCCTGATCTCACATTGTGCGAATAAATATTCCAGAATTTTCTGCGCCGATATTTTTTTTTGGAAAATACAATCTGCAGTTGGTTTTCTGACTTATAGGTAATCCTGCAATCCGGAATATTCAGCGGTTTCTCCGGCGGTTTCACCAGCTGTACGCTTAACGAAGTCTTAGTATTGTATAATTCCTTAAGATTATCAATTCTTCCGTCATACACCAGTCTGCCGCAGTCTATAATCATTGTCCTTTTACAGATCTGCTCGATATCATCCATATCATGCGATGTGATCAGCACTGTGACTTTCCTGGTCTGATTCATCTCCTGAATAAACCTCCGGATTTTTTCTTTTGCCAGCACATCCAGCCCTATCGTCGGCTCGTCCATAAAAACCAGCCTGGGATTATGGAGCAGTGAGGCCGCGAAATCCGCCCTCACCCGCTGTCCCAGGCTTAACTGCCGCACAGGGCTGTCCAGAAAATCCTTCAAATCCAATATTTCATCAAAAACATACAGGTTCATGCGGTAAACGTCATCCGGGATCTGGTATATATCTTTTAAAAGTTTGAATGAATCGATCACCGGCAGTTCCCACCACAGCTGTGTCCGCTGTCCAAAAACCACTCCGATATTCTTAGCATGCTGTTTTCTCTTCCGATACGGAATCAATCCGCCCACATTCACCTCTCCGGATGTGGGTGTCAATATTCCTGACAGCATTTTGATGGTTGTTGATTTACCGGCTCCGTTCGGGCCGATGCAGCCAACGGTCTCTCCCTCCCGATTGTAAAGGAAATCCCGTCCACCGCATGCCTTTTCTCATACTCCCTGCGCCAAAAATGGCTGCCCGAACCTTTCTTTTCAACCTTATATTCTTTTCTTAAATCTCTCACTTCAATAAAGCTCATTTTAGTTTCCTACGCTTTCATAGCGGGACAGCCCCCGCCGCATTAAAAGGATACCCAGCAGGAACGCCGCGGCTCCGATCACCGGTGTCAGCAGATATAACTGTTTCCAGGCGATCTCTTTCTCCAAAAGCATCGCTGCCGGATAAAAATTTACATATGCCCAGGGAAGCACCGTGGACAAAATAACCCTTATTGTTCGATTATAGATGTTAATAGGATAATTAGAGAAAACCGCAAAATTGAAATACAGCATTTGCGACAGTGAAGCAGAGCGCTTCAGCCAAAATGCCGTCGCGCCAAAGCCGATAAAAACACCGCACTGCAGCAAGACCGCTCCCACCAGACACAGGAAAAAAAGAGCGCCTCTCTCCCACGACCAGCGGATCTCATTAACGGATAATGAATAAATTAAAAAAGCGAGTGAAAGAAAAATCTGGCTGATACCGGCCCAGTTAAACTGTTTCCACACGATGCTGAAGATCGGATGAACCGGGCGCACCATCATGCGGTCCAGATCGCCGTTATTTATGTATTGATCCATATTGTGAAGGATGCCGTAAAACAGCGTATTGGCGATGGAATAGGAAAAGAACTGCATCGCCATCAATAAAACTATTTCCGGATAGCTCCACCCGCCAATCACCGGATAATTTCGGGTGAGTATAAACGCCTGTAAATAAATAATCAGATAGGACAGAATATTAGAGCTCCATGCCATTATAAAATTTGTCTTAAACTGCATCCCGGACTTAACTGCATACTTTATATGCAGAAAATACAATTTTATCATCCGCATGTTCAGCCTCCCTGTACGGTGATCCGCCTCACTGCCAATTTCCATAAGAGATAGGCAGTTGCAGTCAGCACCGCGATCCACACAAAAAGCATACATATGGGCTTACCAAGTTCATCCAATGCGGCCGTTCCTGCCAGCATGCTCTGCGGCAGCTGGAATAAAATCCAGAACGGAAACAGAGAAGCGGTTCCAGATAAAAACCCGGGAAACATCCATAACGGAATCACGCTGCCTCCCAGCAGTTTAATGACGTCTTTCATCACTCTTTCAAACCATCCCGCACTGACCAGCATAAAGTGGAGCAGGCCCACGCAGAAGAAGATCAGCCAGTATAAAAACATATTGCCCGCCATGATCAAAAGGAACGGAAGAAGCATGGCTGTCTGCATCCTGACCTGAAATCCGGTCGTAAGAAAGGCCGCAGCTAAATACGGAATCCCCTTCTTAACCAGATTTCCGGTCATGCGCCCAAGTGATCCGCAGAGCATGCTGGCTGCGTAATTATACGGTTTGATAAAATCCATCACGATCGCCCCGTCCATGACCCGTCCGCCTACAAGCGAAGCTACCCCTGAATCATAGCAGAAACCTAAGAAGATCCCAAATGCCTGATAGGTTACCATCTCTGATAACGCTGCCGACTCTCCCAGCATAGCTCTCCATAAAAATATGTACATATACAAACTTAAAATGCCTGCTATTATTCCCAGAACTGTATCAGCCTTATATACAAAGGAATTTTTAAAATCAATATACACCAGATGCAAATATGCTTTTATCAAAATTAATCACCCATTTACCCTCGGCCGTGTACACGCATTATACCTATAGTACCAAATAAACGCTCACTATCCAATTCCTTTTCCCTTAAATGTATTTTACGTTTTTATATCGCTTGAATGAACAAGCACGGATAAACCGCCTGCCCGATTGACTTTTGCAGAACAGCCATGCTATGATGCGATTCACAGTAACTGACCCCTAAGTTATTTATTACAATTTTATTAAATTTAGAAAATAGTGTTATATTTATGTCATTTTTACGTTGTTATAGGCTGATAAAACTTGGAGGTAAAATCATGATACCGTTATCTGCAAAAGAGAAAGAGAAACTGGGGCATCTATATGTGAAATATTCGAGACTGATATGGTATGTTTCCGTCAGGATTGTCAGAGATGAGGGGCTGGCTGAAGATATGACACATGATACTTTTCTGAAGGTTGCGAATCAAATCGACAGCGTTAAAGCTGTGGAAGGGATTAAGACAAAATGTTTTCTTATTACGATTGCCAAACACCTATGTGTCGACTATTTCAGAAAAATGAAGGCGAAGAAGATGGATTATTCCTACAACCTGGATTCCCTGCTGGATCAGGCGCCGCTTCCCTTGGATCAGGTGTGTCAGAACGAAAGGGACACCGCACTGCACAACGCGCTTCAAAGTCTGGATGAAGATTACCAAGAGGTTTTATATCTGCGTTTCGTATCGGAGCTGAACAATCACGAAATCGCACAGGCGCTCGACATCACGCCCGAATATGCGGCAGTAAAAGTAATGAGGGCAAAGAAGGCGTTAAAAAAAGCCCTGGAGGCATATAATGCAAAGTATGGAGATGAACAGATCTTCTAAAAAAGGATGCTTCCCTTTCAGGCCAACCGCCTGTAAAGGGAAGCCTCCCGGATTCAATACCACTTTGCCTGTTCATTCCAGATCCGGCTGTACTCACCGCCCGCTTCTTTCAGCGTATCGTGCGTGCCGCATTCCACCACGCGCCCGTCCTTCATGACCACAACCTTATCTGCCGCCCGGCAGATCCCCACTCTGTGGGAAATGATGACCGATGTCTTATCCTGAATCAGATCCACAAACTTGGTCAGGATATCATATTCCACCAACGGGTCTAGCGCACTGGTCGGCTCGTCCAGTATGATCAGATCGCTGTCCTTGAACATACCCCGGGCGATGGCTACCTTCTGCCATTCCCCGCCCGAGAGTTCACGGCCGCCGAACTCTCTGCCCAGCTGGCTGTCCAGACCGCCGATGTTACGGATCAGCTCCTCCATCTCCACCGCCTCCACGGTTTTATTGAGCCTCCTGTCATCGTTTATATGGCTCAAATCGCTGATGCCGATATTTTCCCGCATGGTGAAGTTGTAATGTACAAAGTCCTGCGTCACCAGAGAGATATGGCGGTACAGGCTGTTTCTCTTAAGCGCCTTCATATCCTGACCGTCATAGCTTACGGTGCCGGAGGAGGCCAGATATGCGCCGGTCAGCACTTTTGACATGGTGGTCTTGCCTGATCCGTTTACACCGACCACCACCACATGTTCCCCCTTTTTGATGGCCAGGTCAACGCCGTTAAGAGAATCCCGGTCGGAACCGCTGTAGCGGAAATGTACATCCTTCAGGGTGATTTCCTGCTCAAAGGGCCTGTAGGACTCTTCCCCGTCTTTCTCCGCCTCAATCTGGAAAAAGTCATAGTACTCCTCTGCGCGGTGATAAAGCTCAAAGAATTGGGAAACGGTGTCCCCCAGCCCGATCAGGTTCCCCTGCAGGGTTGCGAACGCCGATATACAGGCGGCAAACTGGCCCACGGCGATGTTTCCGCGCACCATCAGTATGAAAGCGATCGCGATATTGAGCGCATAGCAGGTGTTTTTGATCACCGCTCCGGTCATCCACATGCGGGAGGCCGCCAGCTCCACCGCCTCCATCTCACTGACCACCGTCACATTGGAATCCACCCACAGTTTCTTCATATAGGATCCGAATCCCAGTGTGCGCATCTCCTTAACGGGATCTTTGAGACAGAACAGCCGCCAGAGGTACTGTATCCTGCGCCTGACCGAGGTCTGTCTGCGGTATGTGGTATAATAGCGTTTCTCAGTATAGACGGTTACCGCAAAATGCGGGATGATTCCCAGCAGTGAGAACGGGATCAGCCATGCAGAAAACGATCCGGTCACATATATGGTCCCGATGCATACCGCACCCATCTGTATGATATCAAACATCCTCGTGATCAGAAGCGTCATCGCCTCATAATCCGTATATGCCGCCTCTGCTTTCTGAAAGGAATCAAGCGTCTTCGGATTCTCCAGCGCTTCCAGGCTGATATGCTTCGCGTAATCAAACATCTTCCAGCCGTAAAATTTTTCTTTGCCGCATTCCATAAAGATCTTCTGCACCTGCTCCACGCTGCCAAGCACGGCAGGAAGACCGATGTTGATACACAGCAGGACGATGTCACGGCGAAAGACTGGCATCGTTTCTTCATTCAGATTTCCGACCACGGAAAAGATCTCGGCGATCAGAACAGGAAACCATACGGCCAGAACCGCATTGATGATGTGCACGATGATCGTGCAGGTGAGGAATCCCGGCATAAACCGTATTCCGTCCTTCAGCACATAGTTCAGATACCGCAGGCCCTTACGGACATTCTGCGAATAGGTACGGTCATGCTTGTTCGCCATCTTCACGGTCACCTCCCTGTTCTTTTACATACCAGGAGCTCTGCGCCAGATACATGCTGCGGTAAAGGCCCTCCTGCTCCATCAGCGCTTCGTGGTTGCCGGTCTGCACGATCTTCCCGTCATCCAGCACCAGGATCTTTTCCGCCATCTTTGCCGACGCCAGCCGGTGCGAGATCATGATCGTTCCTCTCTCGCTGAAAATCCTTGCAAAATTTTCATACATATGGCTCTCCGCTATGGGGTCCAGAGAGGCGGTGGGTTCATCCAATATCACATATTTCGCATCGGAAAGAAACGCTCT
This sequence comes from Lachnotalea sp. AF33-28, assembly GCF_003477885.1. Classification (GTDB taxonomy): domain Bacteria; phylum Bacillota; class Clostridia; order Lachnospirales; family Lachnospiraceae; genus AF33-28. The sequence continues at coordinate 213,111 of NZ_QUEE01000010.1, read as the reverse complement.
CGCCATGGCGACCCGCTGCCACTGCCCCTTGGACAGATCCTTGCCGTCTTCGGTCAGATGGCCCAGATTCCGGTCCAGCCCCGCATCTTCCGTATCAGCCAGCTCTTTGGCTCCGGCCAGAGAGAGCGCATGGAGCAGCGCCTCATCCTGATTCAGTTTCTCAAGACAACCGAACGCGACGTTTTCCCTAAGGGTCAGCTCATAGCTCTGGAAATCCTGGAACACAGCGGAAATCATCTCTCTTTTCAGCTCCTCCGAGAGGTCCCGCACATCGACGCCGCCTATGGTGACCCGCCCCTTTACCGGTTCGTAAAGGCCGCATAAAAGCTTGATCACCGTGGACTTTCCCGCGCCGTTTTCCCCGACAAACGCGACTCTTTCTCCTTCTTCAATACGGAAGGTCACGTCCTTTAATACCTCCCGGTCGGTTCCGGGATAGCGAAAGCTCACATGATCAAACTCGATACAGCTGCCGGCAGCCGCCGGTACCGACCGCTTGTCGCTCCGGTCGGGCAGCGCCAGAAATTCGCGGTAGAAATCCAGCTCTAACGCACGCCTTATGGCCTCTGATACCTGCCAGGAGGAATTGGTCATCTTATTTGTTATGGACCCGATGGAACCGAGAGCCGCGGTGAACTGGCCCAGCGTAACCGTCCCGTGCAGCAGCGCATAAGAGAGCATGGCGACAATGAAGATATAATAGATGAGGCCTAAGAACCGGCTTCCCGCATCCATGGCGATCAGCTTTCCGCTTTCTTTTTTTGTCTCCTCCACGATCTTGCCGCTGTACTCATTCCATTTTTCTGACAGCAGCGACTGGCTTTCAAATACCTTCATCTCATACACAGCATGTTTATTCCTTAACAGCTGCTTCAGATCGGCCATCCTGCGCTTATCATCCGTGGCTCCACGGTAGATTTCACGCAGCCGGTACGCGGAATTAAAGTACAGCGCCACCATCGGAACGGCGATGATCAGCAGCCCGACGCCGATCCAGACGGAAATGCTAAGATATACTCCCAGCGTAAATAAGATAGAGACTACCGCCTGAGTCGTGATCACCGTCCAGAAAAAGCACTGAGATACCACCTTCCAGGGCTCCCTGCTGATGCGCTGAAGCACCTCCTGGGCCCCTTTTTGCTCAAAGGCGCTGTATTCCAGATTCTCCAGCTTGTCCATGATGTCCCTTGCCATGCGCTGCGTCAGCTTCGTTTCGATGACTTTGTTTTCATAGGAGCCCAGGCGCTGAAGCATCGTCCAGAAGAAGAGCATCAGAACCAGCAGGACGCCCTGTACAATCATGGGTGTGAGCCCCTGCCCCGTGGACGTGTACAGAATCCCGGAGTCCACCACCTTCTGCACCAGGATAATCTGCAGTCCGGGAAAAAATCCCGGTATGTAGAAACCTAAAATCAACAGAAGCCCGTGCAGCGGCGCATAGCGGAAAACCAGCTTGAATGCCAGCCCGCAGTTTTTCACCACTTTCATACTTTCCCCCCTCTTTCTTGTCACTAACCGAAGGATGACCTACGCACACTTCAGTGTGCTTCCCCTTTTCAGTCAAATGTATTCCCATTATATCATGAGTTGGAAATTTGTAAACGGAATCGTCAGATAATCTCATCTATTTCATTTTTAAACACCAATAAGCCCGGATAAGAGTAAAAATCTTATCCGGGCTTATTTTCCGTAAAAACTCCAGTCTTCCCTGCAATTTTAAACTGCCGCAAGACTGCTAAACCATCAGCCTTGCCTCCATCCCATAAAAATCCACCGTCCGCAACGTGCCGTCCTTAAACAGTACGGTCACCGGACCGTAACCGCCGCAGCGCGTTGGATCGGCATACCGTATCTCCTTTATCGGGAACAGTTCCTCCTGCGTGAAATTCTCCGCGCTTTCCCTCGTCAGAACCTGTGACAGAAGCAGATACGGCTCATATCCGTACTGTTTCTCTCTCCGAAGCCTTGCGCAGACGATCATCGAATGCGCCGAATCCGCGTTTCTCCCCTCTGACCGAACCAGCTCCAGACTGTCCCATCCGTCAAATACGGTCATGGCCAGCTGTTTCTCCCGTCCCATATGGTCATGGCCCTTCAGAATCATTGCCTTCGCCCCGTCCAATTCCCTTTCTTCTATTAAAGTGCCGTTATCCGGAAAACCGTATGCTCCCAGAGTCAGCTCCAGCGGCCGGCGGAAAAAACGCATCTTATCCGCCCGGAAAGTGCCGAAAGGAACTGCAAAATCAGCCAGATCCATGGCCGGAGTGCGCAGGTATTCCACACTGCTAGAATAGCCAAATACTGCCCTCCGGTACAGCACCCCCTCCCGCTCTCCGCTCCACAGCAGCGCATTGGCCTTGCTGCAGGAATCTGTTGTCAGATCACGGAGCACATACTGCTGTGATTCAATGCCTGTCACAGGCTCTGACTCCCAGGGATATTTGGTGCTGTAGGAGAGCTTGCAGTAATTCCACATTCCGCGGTCATCACCCGCTTCCTTTTCCGCCTTCCCTGTCCGAAGCTCAGTGGTGCCGTTGGCGCCATGATTACAAAAGCACAGCCCGGGACCGTCCAGCACCGTCGTCTTCGTCTCTCTTACGCCAAGACTCTCCCATGTGCCGCCCCGTTCCCTCTCGGTCCAGAACGGATGATCCTTAGGGAAGTACAGGCACAAAAATGCCTTCGCCAGCCAAAACGGTGATTCTGCGCAGGAATAACTCTGCACCATAGGAAGAAACGGCCCATAAAAGCCAAGCACAGGTACCCCCTGATACAGCAGGTCGTCGCGGCATAGAAACTGCATGAGCGAACCGGAACAGATCCTTCTTGCGAGCCCTGGGTCCGCCGCCGGGTTTCTCATGAGAAGGTTTCCAGCAAAAGCGGAGGTGGACGCGTTTCGGTAGATGCAGCTTCTCCCCCACATATTGGTCCAGCCGTCCCTGTCAAAAAAATCCCCGTAGGTTTCCATCAGGCGGTTCGACTGCTCCTCAAACCGCGCCGCGAGATACGGCTCCTCCTCATAGCCGTACCAGAGATTCCAAAATGCGGTGTAGACATTAAACGCCCAGCAGGAATAGTAGTCAAAGCTATGGCCATCCCTGTACCATCCGTCCCCGGCATACCATCCCAGGATGGCCTGGGCATGATCCCGCATGATATCACGGTCGATCTCATAGCCCTCCATATAAAGAAACGCCATATCCAGCATATTAAACAGCCTCCAGTTATGCGGGATCGTGCAGCCCTGGGCGTAGTCTTTGATAAAATAAGCGATCCGGTCTTTCTCCTCCTTCGTGTAGGTATCCCAGATCTCCTCACGGCAGAGCCATAGGCAGATCACCAGAGCGCCTGTCTCCACGGTCTGCTGGAAGGTGCAAAAAGGGTCATCTCCTCCCTCCGCCGCTTTCATGCTCTCCATATCGAGCACCCAGTTGGGATCTCCCTTTGTGCAGGAGCGAAGCACCTGGCTCCTGTAATAATCCCGCATCCGATAGCCGCAGACCGTAAGCTCCGGCTCCGCATGGATCATGGGCGCCGCCAGAAAAAAGGATCGCGCCAGACCCTCAAAATATTCCGCCTGGATCTTATGCCCCGGCGTATGCGCATTGGGGTATGTCACCTCCGTCTCATAGCGGGGCATCACCACCGGATCGTCAAAATTCTGTATGTTCTGAAAGATTCCTGTCAAAAGATATTTCCCCGCATCTATCCAGGATTCTCTCGTCAAACCTGTGTATGGGGACAGACGGAAATCTGTCCCGGACGGTTTCCATCCCTGCTCCATCATCCTGCTCCTCATTTCTGCGCATTCCCTGCACTACCAGTATACGTTCCATTCAGGATTCAGCATCCTGTTTAAGGCTTCCATGAAATAATAATCCCCCCAGATCACGCATTCGTCCACGCCGCTTTCCCGGCAGGTGTTGTACGGCGTTTTCTTCGCATACACCCCATGCAGGAGCTGTCCGTCGGATATGGCAGGATCCTTCACCTGATAATGATCGATCAGCGTCTTAACAAATTTTCCGGCAAGGCTTTCGCAGTCTTTTTTTCCTTTCCGTCCAGATGTCTGCTCATCTCCAGCAGGCCGCAGGCCGCGATGGCCGCGGATGAAGAATCCCTGGGTTCATCGCTGCCATATGCGTCGCTGAAGATGAGATCCCAGTAAGGGCACAGATCCGCCGGGAGATGCTCCAGGTAATATCCCGTGATTCTGCGGAAATATCCGATATACTCTTCCCGCTTCGTATACTTATAAGCCAGAGCGGTGCCGTAGATTCCCCAGGCCTGGCCTCTCGCCCAGGCGGAGCCGTCCTGATAGCCCTGGCATGTGGCGCCGTGGTCAAATTCCCCTATCACCGGATTCATGAACACGGTATGCCAGGTGGAATCATCTTCACGGATCACGTATTTCATGGCCGTATGCACATGCTGGTCGGCGATTTCACGGTATCTTCTGTCCCCCGTTTCTTCGCTGGCCCAATAGAGCAGCGGCAGATTTAAGAGACAGTCTATGATAAATCTGTAATTGTCCGGCGCTCCATACGCCCCCCAGGCCTGTATAAAGCCACCCACGGGCTGAAACCTGGATATCAGCCGGTCAGCAGCCGCAACAGCCGCTTCCCGGGCTTCCTTCATGCCGGTCAGCATATATGCGGCCACACAGGATGGCGTGAACAAAAAGCCCATATCATGGTGATCCACATCTGTCTTGGCGCGGATTCTTTCCAGAAATGAGAGGACCTGCCGACTGCCGCTCTCTTTGAGCAGCCTGCGGGTTTCACCGTCAGCTGCGTTCTCATAGGCCAGCCACACTTCACCGGTCCAGAAGCCGGTTGTCCAGCCGATATTTTCCCTTAATCTATAAAACCCATTGTCGCTGTTATCTTCCGGAAACCGGTCTTTGTAGCGGATGACCGCGCGCTTCACCTGCTCCATACAGCATTCCATCGCCTTACGCACTTCCGGCATCGCGGCCTCAGGCATTTGTGCAATGCCCTCTCTCGTTATATATCCCCTCAACTTATTCCTCCTCTAAACATTCAGAAGCACACTGATGTGTGCGTTCATCAACCTGCGGTTGGTGACACGATCTGAATCTTTCTTATGCCGCAGGCCTTCACAGATCTTCGCAGAGCATCACAGGCCCTCGCAGCATATGAAATGATCCTGCTGCGCTTTCATCCAGTCGACCGTCATCCTCTCCAGACGCTCTGCAAGCGCTTTATTTTCTTCCGATTTAAGATCCAGCGGCTCCTGCTGCAGCGGGTCCAGCTCATTGTCGTACAGATATCGTAGGCACTCCGGCTGCGGTACGGGATGATAGCCTGCATCCATCACATAGGTGTATCTCGCGGTCCGTACGCCACGCCATCCATACCGCATCGGGTCCATCCCCGCCTTATAAAACTCCTCCAGATACAGCGCCCTTCCCGGGCAGGCACACAGAAAGCTCACCTTATCAGGCTCCTCCTCACCGGAACGCAGAATAGGGGCGCAGTCCTCACCTTCCACCGTGTCCGGCACCGGCACATCCAAAAGCCCCAGCACCGTAGGCATCATATCCTGGCTTCCGATACAGGTCGTGCAGGTATGGGGCTTTGTACCGGGATCGCGCACCACAAACGGGATATGCACCGATTCCTCATACCAGACATGCTTTCCCATCAGCCCATGGCTTCCCATCATATCCCCATGATCTGAGGACAGCACGATGACCGTGTCCTCATAGAGCCCTTCTCTTTTCAGGGCTTTAAGGAGCCTGCCGAACTGTTCATCCAGCCCTGCCACCGCAGCATAATACTGCCGTGTCATGCGCATTAGCTCCTCCCGTCCGCCGGACACCGGTTCCTCCGTGTGATGGTGGAGATGATCCGCCCGTACATTTCCGCGCAGCCGGAGTTCACGGCCCTCAAAGGCCTCCAGATATTGATCCGGCACCTCATCATAGGGGCTGTGGGGTGGATTCCATGAAATATACATGGCAAACGGCCTTTCTTTGTCCCGCACACACTCCAGATACCGGATAGCCGCATCGGTCTCATGCTCCACCGACCACTGATCCACCCGGATCATATCCGGTGTATCCAGCCAGTAATGGGGATGAAGGTGGGCATCCCAGGCGCCATAAGAATACCAGTAATCAAATCCGTGGCGCCGCACTCCGGGAGGCGTAAACGCATCCCAGCCCAGTGCTCCGGATGCCGGATTCTCCTCACGGTTTCGTTCCGGCTCATCCAGATGCCATTTTCCGATATATGCGGTCTGATAGCCGGCTTCTTTAAGCACCTGGCCGATACCGATCTCCCCGTCCTGAAGGCGCATCGAAAGCCCGGTCTTACAGTTGGTAAAAAATCCGGTGGATAGAGGATATCTGCCTGTCAGAAGGCTTGCGCGGTGGGGCGAACACAACGGAAATGTGCTGAATGCATGGTCACAGTAAACCGATTCTTCACAAAAGCGGTCCATGACCGGCGTTTGCACCGGGTCCTCTCTGGCATAACCGATGGCGCTGCCGCGCCACTGGTCCGCGAATACAAAAAGCAGATTTTTTTTATTCATGTGCATCTCCTGTCTCTCCTGCGGTCACAGAGCGGTCCGCCTCCCGGCTTAACAGTTCCTCATCCAGACGGATGCCGAAACCAAAGCAAGACTTCACCCCGATGGGATTGATCCTGCTGTCCGTCGGAATCTCCTGCACACAGCGGTAATAGAACTCTGATTCCCCGTCTTTTTCCGTAGCCTCCACCCACTGCGCTCCAAGCCCTACCGCCAGCTGCTGCCAGATCGTTGCGGAGGGGCCCACCAGGCTGTCGTCGCCAACCATCAGCCCCGCCCCCAGTTCACGTATCCGGCCTGCCAGCGCCACCACATCGATGATTGAACCTGCAGAATCCGGATGGATATTATAGATGCGGCCCATGCCGGGCAGGATCTCATGAATCGATTTTCTGGAAGGGCGCAGGGGGTAATCCGGGATCAGACTTAAATCCCCCGCCAGGGTTTGCAGCTTCACCCAGTCATTCAGGCTGATATAGGCGGGATCCTCACATGCATTAAGCCCCGCTTCCCGCAGGTTCATAAGGTTTACCGCGATCTGCTCCAGCGGCACATCCTCTCCCGGCATACAGTATCCGCCGTTTACATCGCCGATCAGGTATGTATTCCTTCCTTTTGTGTGCTGCCGGACCGTGCGGATCACCCCGCAGTCCAGTTCGTTATCTCCAAACAGCTTAACCTTGATATAGCGCTCCCGGCCGTGCTCCACCGCCCAGTCAGTTTTAGCCGCCACATCCTTAAGGTCATCGCTTAGTATCACATAGACGCCGTATACCGGCTCCGTTCCCTTAAGCCCTAAAAGCGCAAGTGCGGGCCTCTTTTTCAGCTTGCCGGCCAGATCCACCAGAGCCATCTCCATCATTTCCACATAATGCTCCGGCCAGATGCCGCGCTGTCTCCGCACTTCGGTGATCGCCGCGGAAACGCTCTTTCCCGTCAGGCTTTCCGCCCGCTGTAAGCAGCTGTCCAGAGAAACCTCCGGCTCATTTACGGTGATGATGCTCTCCGCATAGCCCGTCTCGCCGCCTGCATGCACCGCAGCAATCAGGTGCTGTCTGCTGTTCCATGTGCCGAAGCTGAACCTCTTTGTGGCATAAATGTTTTTCAGATAGATGCGGACGGATCCGATGGGTTCCTCCACCCCGCTTAAATTCTCAAGTATCTCTTCTGTTGTCACAGCTCATGACTCCCTTCTTACAAGTCGGTTAACCCTTAATTCCTCCGGTCAGTCCTCCGATAATCTTCTTAGAGAGGAACAGATACAGGATAAAGGTGGGCAGGAACACAATGATGACGGATGCGAACAGCCCCGACCAGTCGCCGCTGTACTTCATGCCGTTGATCATCGAGAACAGTCCCAGCGCCACAGGCCGTAGGCTGTCGGAATTCACAAAGAGCAGGGACAGGAAATATTCGTTCCAGATGCTGATGAAGTTAAAGATGGTCACTGTCACAAGGCCTCCCTGGACCAGCGGAAATACGATCTTCCAAAAGGTCTTTACCGGATGGCATCCGTCGATGGCCGCCGCCTCTTCATAGGAGCTGGAGATGTTGGCGAAATACGCGGTCAGAAACGTGGTCGTATAAGGGATCTTGGTGGCCACAAACAGCGCGATCAAAACGATCCGGTTGGACATCGTATTCTTTAATACTCCGGATCTGGCGATCATCGTATACAGCGGAATGATCACCATGATGATCGGAACACCCATGGTGGCTGCCAGCGAACTCTTGATCAAATCACGTCCCCTGAACGGAAAACGCTGCAGCACATAGGCAAAGGGCGCGCAGATCACGATCAAAAGGACACAGGAGGTGGTTGCATAGACCAGTGAATTCGTGAAAAACACGGACACATTGGAGGAAAACCACGCCTTCTTATAGTTCTCCCAGTGGAGACCGCTGTTAAATTTCAGGACGGTTCCGGTAAAGATATCCGCGGAGGTGGACAGGCTGGCCGCCAGCACCCACCCCAGCAGAACCGCGGTAAATGCGACCCAAAGGATCAGTATGATATATCCGGGAAGCAGGCGTATCTCTTTTTTCAGGTTAAACGGCTCCGGAGCCTTCCGCTCCTTTTTTGTTCTTCTAAGCACAGCGCGTACCTCCTAAAATTCCAGATCGTCATCTTTAAGCAGCCTGTTGGCCACGTTGAAGATGATTACAATAAAGAGACAGAGAATAATGCCGATGGCAGCGCCGCTTCCGGCATCCCTGGAAACCACGTCCACACTGTCGGCCCCAAACAGCTTCACATACATATAGACCATAGGAACTACCGTTGAAGTATCCGGCGTCAATGGCGAGAACAGCTGTGACCAGATGAAAAAGCCCGCCACGCTTATGGACCACATAATGATGTTAGTCCTAAGTATACCTTTGAGCAGCGGCAGCGTGATATGGAAAAACTGTTTGATCTTGTTCGCGCCGTCGATGCCCGCCGCCTCGTAGTAATCGGTGCTGATCCGCTCAATGCCGCTGATCCAGATAAGCATATGATGGCCGATCATGCCGAAGCAGTAGGATATGAGCAGTGCCCAGAACTTGTGATCCCCGTCCAGCCACTGAATACTTGCCAGAGCATCCAGATGGAGCGCTTTGAAAAAATTGGTCAGGAAGCCATAGGATGAGTTAAACACGTATTGGATCCACATCGTTGCCATAGCCACAGCGCTGATAACATTGGGCAGATAAATCGCGGCCTGGAAAAAGCCCTTGCCGCGCACGCCACTGGTCAGTATGGTCGCCAGCAGCAGGGACACCGCCATGATAATGATTCCGCCGTACAGCCATATGCGGAAAAGATTCCATAAAGACGTCTGGAACAGACTGTTCTGAAATAATGCCGTATAATTTTGGATTCCGCTGAAAGCCCATTTGGATACCGGATCCGTGATTTCCGTGATGGAGAAGAAGCTCATGATGACCGTCCGTATAATCGGATATACGAAAGTCAGCAGGAACAGCAGGGTGCCCGGTATGGTAAAGGCCAGTATCATACTTTTGTTACGCTTCATTGTACCCCCTCATTTCTTAAATAAGGAATTCCGCTCGCCGGATTCTCCGCCTGCGGCAATTTCTATGCAACAGGAGAGGCGGGCATCGCCCGCCTCCGCCATACCATGCACCGGTTATTTAGCAGCCGCCGACATATTGGCTACAAACTGTTCGGCAGTGATCTTACCCGCATACAGGTTCATCAGATTTTCTTTCAGAACCGGTGTTGCATCCGGGTTATTTTCAGCACCGCCGGAGGTCGGGAAAATCGTCGTGCAGTTCTGTAAGTTCTGCCGGCCAGGATGTATTGTTCAGATCTGCGGGAAGGCCCAGGGTCTCCGCCGCCAGTTTCGCATCGTATTCCCCTCTTGTCAGCTTTTCAATCAGACCGAAAGCCGCTTCCGGATGCTCGCACTTGGATGTGATCGCAAAGCTCTGCGCGCCTACCACCATGGCCTCAGTGCCATTTACGCCGCCTTCCACTTCCGGATAGTTGAAAAATCCCCATTCAAAATCTCCGCCGGTAATTGTCTTCACTTCGTTGGGCACATAGGTTCCTACGCAATACATTGCAGCCTTTCCCACCGCAAACTCGGTATTCTGTCCGGTAGGCCATACGTTTGAACCCACCAGAGGGGAGAAATACCCTTTGCCCGCCAGATCCTCAAAGGCCTTGGCAGCCTGAAGCACCTCCGGTCTTTCCCAGCCGCCGTTTTCGTTAAACATCACCTCATTCACGCCGTCGCTGCCCATCAGCCTGGCCAGATGCATGCCGAATGCCTGAGGAGCGTACGCGTCATCGGTGGTCAGTGGGATCACTCCGGAATCTTTCAGCTTCTGGCATGTGTCCAGAAATTCAGTCCAGTTGGAGGGAGCTTTATCGATGCCGGCATCGCGGAACAGCTTCTTATTGTAGAGATAAGCGTTCGCCTTAAACTGATAAGGAATCTCTTTGAGCACACCGTCCGTATAGCTTCTCGCCAGTTCCATCATGACAGGATTCGTATCCTTCTCATAATCAAACTGTTTCACCAAATCTTCCAGACTGACGGTACGGTCTCCATAGTTGCTCTTATTCCCCTGTCCGTCGAACAGGTCCACCTGCTGATCCGCATCCAGCGCCGGGATCAGGCCTTCCTTGATTCCTTTGCGCCCTTTAAACTCCAGATCAATCTCGACGCCGGTCTCTTTCTCATAAGCTTCCACCGCTTCCTTGATCACGATGCCCTGTGGTTCCGTCGCTTCCCAATTGGACCAATAGACCAGCTTAATGCCGGAATAGTCCGGTGCATCCGTATTCTCTCCCCCCGCCGCAGTGGATCCAGCCGGCTGCGCTGCCGGCGTAGTGCCGCTTGTCTCCGTCTGCCCTGAGCCCTGTGCGCACCCGGCCAGCATCGTGAGTGTCAGAATTCCTGTCAGAAGTGTTGCTGCGATTCTTTTTTTCATAAACCTTCTCCTTTTTCCGCTTATATTTTAACTGGTACCCCATGAGGTCCCAAATGAATGGGCAAAGCTAACTTTTGTTACAGCCGGAACACGTCCTCGTAAAACTGCAGATTGCTCTTAAATATCAAACTGATGATGCAGGTGCTTTTCGCCGGCGGGATGATATGCTTTATGATGCAGTCCGTCAGCAGCCGCAGCGCCGTAACACCTTTGTCAAACGCGTTTTTATAAATCAGCACATCAAATACCCCATCCTGCAGATACTGTGCACTTTTATCATACAGATCGGAACCGATGGCCCTCACCTTTCCCTTCATGCCCGTATCCGTCAGCGCTTTCGCCAAAGCGTCATTGGATCTGGAAGTGAGGGCATATACGCCGATCACATCGGGAATGGATGTCAGCCTCTGGCAGAATTCCCCATAGTCCGCTTCGTTCTTCCCATTGGTCTCATAGGGAGGCGTCTGCGACACCTTCACTCCCGGGCAATGCTCTTTGAGATAGCCGCAGAAGCTGCTCACCATATTTGCGTGAACCTTGGAGTCCTTCTTCCCGCCGGATACGATGATCGTGCCCTCTTTCGGAACAGCCAGTGAGAAAAATTCGGCGCACAGTTCTCCGATCAGCTTTTCGGAAGGCGATATGCAGTAGAGCCCGTCTATGCCGGTCAGCTCGTCATCCAGCACCACCACCGGGATCTTCTGCGCGGTCAGCCGGACATACTGTGTCATCACCGCCTGCTGCCTCGTATAGGAAAATGTGAGCACGCCGCTGTATACCTCCGGCCCGGCATCCGCGATCTGTTTCAGGATCATCGCCTGCTCTTCCTCATTCTGAATGCCGTACTCCTCGGTCACCACATTCAGCGCTTCGATCTCCTTCAGATAACTGCGGCATCCCTTCCACAGATAGGCGAAGTACATGCTCCCGCCTTCTGTCTCCGCGGGCAGCAGCACCGCAATCTTAACGGCCTTGCGCTTCATGGAGGACGCGGCATAATTGAGCTTATACCCCATTTCTTCCGCTGTTTTCAGGATCTTCTCTCTCAATGAGTCGCTGATACCTTCTTTGCCTGCCAGCGCGCGGTGCACGGTGGTGGATGACACATTCAGCGCTTTGGAAATATCCTTCAATGTCGCTCCAGATGCTTCTTCACTTTTTGCCATAATATCTCCTGTTCCTTCCGTCTTTTATAGTGATTGCGCTAAGTTATCCTTTTCGTAAACATTTACGTTATCGTTTACGTAATAAATATAAACGATCCAGTCATCAGCGTCAATGTTAATAAATACTAATTATTCGTTATGTTTTTATGCATAATGTACAACCAAATGCTTGCTGCCGCCTTACGGAACCGGTGTACCGGCACATTCAGTCCGGCGGCTTATAGCATACGCAGACGCTCTAAAAGCTCCTCTTTTACTGATGAATAATACGCAACGCGCCGGATCGTTTCATGGGCTTCACAGATGCCCAGCTTTTGTTCCTCCTCATCCGCGCATTCGATCATCAGGGCTCTTTTCAGATTATACTCCAGCCATTCCAGCCAGCTAAAGCCGATGCCCCAGAGCTTCTCCCAGCTAACGCAGCACTCTCCGTACTTTAGGCGGTATGACGATAAGAAGGCTTCCAGACAGCCGAAATCTATATGGCAAACCGTTACGCCCGCCCAGCTTAGCGCCAGCTGAAACATCTCCGAAAACGGATTTCCGTAATCCAGACATTCCAGATCGATGATGAGCGGTCTCCCATCCTGCCACAGGACATTTTTGCTGTCCATATCTCCGTCGCAGATGCAGGTCACGGGCGGAAGCTGTTGAAGCGCGAGGTTATAAGCCTCCTGCCCGGAATACAGTAGATCCCTGACAGCCTTTAACTCTTTTGCGGTCTTCGGACACTCTGTAACGGCCTGTGCGATATACCGGTCCCAGTCTGCACACAGCATCTCCCTATTACAGGGCTTCTCTCTCCGTTCAATTTTATGTATGGCAGCGAGGAGCGCGCCGGCTGTCCCACAGTGCTCTGCTTTGATTTCATTCCACCGAAGCGCTCTTCCTTCCACCCAGTGGAATACATAATAGTATTGGCCGTTAAGAAACTGCATTTTGCGGCCGTTTATTCCGATCGCCGGCACCACCGGAAGCCCGTGTTCATACAGCACCTCCTCCAGCTGTTCCGCCCTCTGGAAGTTAGGAAGCGCGTCCGGCCGCTTCATAACACAGGGGTTCAGGAGCTTGACCGCATATGCGCCAGCTTGGGTCTCTATTTTATACATTTTGTGCATATAGCCGCCGGATACCTTCACAGGAGGTGAGGTCAGACGGCCCAGATCCAGATTCCTTACTATTTCATGAAATACTTCGTCAACCATCATTTTATATTACCGCCGCTGTTTTAGATTCTATGCAGTTTTTCCTTACAAAACTGTTCAACCGATCTCAATTCTTTCTTTCTTGACTGACTTATCAGCAAATTTTTCAGTATGCCGAGCCAGCTGCCACAGGGATAGTGTATGCTGTACTTCTCGTCATACTGTTTTATACTGCTCAAGCCTTCCTGTTCGCATTTTGCCTTCCATTTATCGAATGCATCCAGCAGATAATATGTCTGACGTTTTATCCTTTCTTCTTCGCTCTCACGCACAGACGGCAGACCGGAACGTTCCTTCAGCGCCAGGTAAACAGACTGATCCACTGCTATGCTATCCTGATCGTAAAAATCTTGAAGATAAATTCGGCCTTCCACTCTGGGATCAGCTGTCTTCGGATAATCTTCCAGCCACTTTTTCCGGTCCATTTCCATGGCCTGCGCTTCAAGTTCCTCTTTTGAACGGTTCATGCAGCATTTTTTATATTTTTTACCGCTTCCGCAGGGACAGGGATCATTGGGATAAATCTTGACGGATTTTTCCTGTTTATTCATTCCTCTCATCATATTCCGAAGCATATTGTCCAAATCTGCGTCTAAGCGTTTCTGATCCTTATCCGATTGTTCGAACATAGACCAGCCCTTCAGTTCGTCCTCCGCGCTGGTAATCTTCTTACAAAATCTCTCATGAGCATCGGAATAATCAAACATCGCATCCACACAGTCGCTATAATCGCCCATCACATATTCATCCGCCCTGCCCTCGTCAAACAAATATTGTATGTCTTTCAGCATCTCCACAAAATGACAGTCGCAGATATTTACGATCATATGTGTATCCAATGTCCCGTCATCCTCACAGACCGGATCATGGATGAGCTCGTAAAGAATATCCGTGATAACCGATTTTTCCACAATGCTGTCTTTGTACAGCTGCATGCATACGTCCAGCGCTGCCGTTTTTGCATACGGATCACAGTTTTTATAAATAATATATTCTTTGAGCATTTTAAAATTGCCGTCATAGGTGCTGTATAATATATCACTTAAGCCGGATGTTACGCAGTCACCGATCAGCCCGTCCAGCACCTCTGCCGGAAGAGAGATCATATCCAGGATGAGCGGAAATGCTTCTCTGCATTCAAACTGTGCCAGTAAGTACATCGCATAGAAATGCAGTTCATAATTGTTTCCCAGTTCGTCTCTTTCCCGTATTGCTTTCCGGATTGCTTCCAAAAGGTACGGCGTTGCCAGTTCCGGATGATCCGAAATAATTCTGAACTCTTTTCCGGGAAATTTCGAGGTAAAGTATGTAATTCTGTTGATTGCATCTATCACTTCTTTTTCCATCTGTATATACTCACTTTCTCTATGAAATGTTCTCTTCAGTAAATCCCTGCCTTGTTCTCACAGGGTTCAAAATATTGATAGAGAATGCCGGCGCCGTCTTCCTCCCACACAATGCCGGTAACCGCATCCCCGAGTTCCTCGGTATGGCTGTTTCCCGCAATATACTGGTATATCTCAAGACCGGTCTTTCCCTCTAACTGAACTAGTTTCACCTGATAAGCACCGTCCGCCCATCCTTCGATCCTGTGATCCGGCCCGGCTTCCCCCTGGCCGGCACCGTCCGCAGTAAATGCCATACCGCTTTCTTCACATAGTATGCTGTAATGTGCGCCCCCATCCTCTGACACCACCTCAAAACTGCAGCCGGTATACAGGTCTTTTGGAAGCGTTAGAGGGAAGATTTCCCCGTCTTTCGGACACAGGATCAAAAGGCCCATGCTTCCGTTTCCGCCCTGTGTGCCTGAATCCATGCATAAAATCAGTTCCGGTATGCCGTCCATATTGATATCTCCGGATTCCAGATTTTTGACCGTGCTGCGGTAATTCTCCAAAACATACGGTGAAGGGAAATTCCCATACCGGACCTCCAGCTTTTCTATGTAAGTCTCTCCTTCTATTTCTCCATATTCTACAGAGAGGGAATCCTCCCGCCCATCACCGTTAAAATCTACAAGTATGCTTCCTGATTTTTTCAGCTGTTCTACCCACACTGCAGATTCCGTACTGAGGTATTCCACTTCTGGCACTGATGATATATTCTGAAGATCCGTTTCTGATGTTTCAGACTGCTGTGCCGTTTGCTGTATACTGCTGTCCCGGGCACCGCATCCGCATAATGTGGCACAAATGAAGCATAGAACCGCCGCAGTTATCTTCTTCATGTTTACGCCCCTCCCTTCGGGCCTTTCGCCTTAGAGCCCCTTATCAGTCCATTTTAATATGGACACTCACCTTTATCAACAAATATTATGGAAAAATCTGCTTTCTTACACAAAAAGAACGCATCCCAAACGCCTTCAGCGCGGAATACGTTCTCATTTGTTCAATTAAGCTTCATCCAGCGCTTCCCCATTGCTCTCAATGATCTTTTTATACCACCAAAACGATTTCTTACGGCAGCGCTCAAGCGTACCCGTGCCGTCGTCATTCCGGTCCACATAGATATAGCCGTAGCGCTTACTCATCTGCGCGGTGGAAGCGCTGACCAGATCGATACAGCCCCAGGAGGTATAGCCCATCACCTCCACGCCGTCATGGATCGCTTCCCGGACCTGCAGCAGATGCTGCCGCAAATAGTCGATGCGGTAATCGTCCAGCACCGTTTTTTCGCCGTCATCTGTTTGGATCAGCTCATCCGCCGCTCCCAGCCCATTTTCCACAATAAACAGGGGCAGCTCATATCTGTCATACAGCTTATTCAGCGTATAGCGCAGCCCCATGGGATCAATCTGCCAGCCCCACTCCGAAGCTTTCAGATAGGGATTTTTATAGCCTCTGGAGAGATTGCCTCCGGTGCATTCTCCCAGTTCGGGGTGCACCGTCTCACAGATGCTGGAATAATAGCTGAATGAGATGAAATCCACGGTATTTTTTAATATCTCCTCATCCTGGGGCTCCATCCGGATCCGAATGCCGCGCTCCTCAAAATAATTCAGCAGATATGCGGGATACCGGCCCCTGGCATGGATATCGGCAAACATCATGGTCTCCCTGTCCTTCTGCATCGCCGCGATCACATCCTGCGGGTCGGGCGTCAGGGGATAGACCGTAATGCCCAGGATCATGCATCCGATTTTGGCGCCCGGCATCAGCTCATGGCCGATTTTAACGGCCAGTGCGCTGGCCACCAGCTCATGATGAACCGCCTGATACAGATCCGCCTCCGAAAGCTTCTCCGGCGGTGTCAGGATGCCGCCGCTCATAAAAGGCGCGTGGAGCAGGGAATTGATCTCATTGAAGGTCAGCCAGTACTTCACTTTATCTTTATACCGGCTGAAAATCGTTCTGCAGTACCGCTCAAAAAATCCGATCAGCTTTCTGCTCCTCCAGCCGTCGTATTTCTGTGCCAGCCCCAGCGGCGTCTCGTAGTGGGATATCGTGATCAGCGGTTCGATCCCGTATTTATGGCATTCGTCAAAGAGTCGGTCATAAAACTGCAGGCCCTCCTCGTTGGGCTCCTCCTCATCTCCCGAGGGGAAGATCCGCGACCAGGCGATTGAGGTGCGCAGCACCTTAAAGCCCATTTCCGCAAACATGCGTATATCCTCTTTATAACGATGATAAAAATCGATGCCCTTCAGTTTCAGATTATCCTGTATGGGTGCTTCGGTCCGTTCTCCGCGCAGCCCGCGGGGCAGCACATCCTGTACTGACAGACCCTTGCCGCCCTCATCGTATGCCCCTTCACACTGGTTGGCCGCCACCGCGCCGCCCCATAAAAAGTTCTCCGGAAATCTCCGCATATTCTGTCCTCCTGTCTTCGTTTCCGCAGCCGGATCCGTACCATGAACCCGGCTGGCGTATAGCTGCCTGGTGGTACCGCCGTTTTCTACCGCAGCTCCAGCAGTGCTTCTCCCGTCTTCACATGCGCGGACGCTATGGTTTCCACTGCCTCATAGCCGAAATGGTTGGATATCACAACCGGCGTGATCACATCGTATCCTTCTGCCTTTATCGCGTCCGCATCAAACTCCAGTATGACGTCGCCGGCCTTTACCGTATCCCCGGCCGCCTTTTTCACTGTGAAATATTTTCCCTTTAGATTGACCGTGTCCAAACCCACATGGACCAGCACTTCCGCGCCGTGATCGGTGATCATGCCGAAGGCATGGCCGGTTTCAAACACGGATACCAGCCTTCCGTCTGCCGGCGCACATACCCTGCCTCCGACAGGCCGGACAGCAACGCCCTTGCCGAGTATTTCTTCCGCAAAAGTAGGATCGTTCACTTCCGCTAACAGCACGACCTCCCCCTCCAGAGGGGATAAAAGGACCTCTGCCTTCCTGACTGCGTCGTCTTCCGTATCCACAGCAACGTTTGCATCTTTACGCTTCCCTGCTGCTTCTGCGCCATCCGTGCCGGAAACCGCCGTGCTGTCCGCATCTATGTCGTCGGCAGGATCTCTGAACATGAGGTAGGAGATAATAAAGGCGCTCACCACGCTGACCGCGGCTCCAAGGCAGGCGAAAGTAAAGCTCTGCAGGGTATCCCCGCCCAGATAGCTCGGCAGAGTCAGAAAACCCGGAGATCCGCCGGAATAGTTTTTCACATTGAGAATTCCCATCAGGAAACCGCCGATACCGCCGCCGATCATGGATGCATACAGCGGCGTTTTAAACCTAAGATTCACGCCGTAGAGAGCCGGTTCCGTAATGCCGCACACCGCGGTGATGCCGGCGGAGGAAGCCAGCTGCTTGATTTCCGACTTTTTGCTCTTGAATGCCACCGCCAGGGCGGCTCCGCCCTGAGCCACATTGGATCCCAGCATGCCCGGATAAATCAGCGTATCATATCCGATGGTCATCCGGTTATTGATTCCGATGGGGATCAGGCCATAATGGGTTCCGGTCATGACAAGGAGCGGGGTCAGAGCGCCGACCAGCGCGGGCACCAGCCAGCTCACGTAGTGATTCAATCCGTTCACCGCGGATCCGATCAGGTTGCTGATCACGGTGCCTATGGGTCCGATCACCACCAGACCCACGGTTCCGGTGACCAGAATCGTAATCAATGGCTTTGTAAAGAATTTCACAGCCTTCGGCGAGATCCGGTCCGCTATGGGCTCCACATAGGACATGAACCATACAATCAGTATGATCGGAACCACGGAAGAGGAATAGCCCGCATTGGTGATCGGCAGCAGAAACAGGCGGATCGCCTCGCCGCTCTCTTTGGAAGCTGCCACCATGCTCACAAAATCCGGATGCAGGAGAATTCCACCGAGCATCATCGCCAGATAAGGGTTGCATCTGAATTTCTTTGCCGCCGAATTCGCCAGGAGGATCGGCAGGAAATAAAAGGCGGCATCCGCCATAAAGTTTAACACCTGGTAGGATGTTCCGCTCTTGTCCAGCCAGTGAAAGGCTGAAAACAGCGCCAGCACGGCCTTGATCATACCGGCCGCAGTGATCGCCGGAAGGATCGGCGTGAATATGCCGGACAGCGTGTCCACCAGGCGTTCCAGGAACTTTTTGCCGTTCTTATCCTCCTCTGCTCCGCCCTCTGTACTGATCTCACACATCTCGCTCAAAGGTTTATAAACGCTCGCCACATCGCTGCCAATCACAACCTGATACTGGCCGCCTTTGCTCACAACGCCCATCACCCCGTTTAATTTTTTCAGGGCTTCCGTATCGGCTCTGCTCTCATCCTTTAGATTAAAACGAAGCCTGGTTGCACAGTGGGCGAGCCCGGAGATATTGCTCTCTCCGCCGACTTTTTCCAATATTTCTTTTGCCAGTTCTTTATAATTCATCGGTAATCCTCACTCTCCTAGTAATCGTCTCGCTGCATTGCTTTTTCACTCGCATAGTATGTGTGGTTTTGCAGCATTTGAAACGCGGATTAAAGGACTGATGAAAAAAAGCGCATACTTTTTAAATGTATGCGCTAAATAAAAGGACATGAAATTTAAAGATTCTGCCGAATTATCTCAAAGTTCTTCTCCAACGGCAGGCTTCCGTCCAGCAAAATCTGGCGGCACTGCAATTTTTTCTGCCATTCATCATGTTTGGACTTACTTCTCATATCCAAACCGCCATTGTCATAGGAAGCCGCCCAATCAATGAAATCCCGATGGGTTTCATACATATCCCCACTCATATCAATCCTGCTGCCAAAATTCTCCCGTTCTCTTTTTCTTAACCTGGCAATCCGTATTGCAGTATCTGTTTCTACGCGAATTGCCAATGTAAAGAAAGGTATGAGCTCATCTCCCCAATCAACCAGCGAACCTGAAATAACCACCCTGTCATATTTTACAATATTATTTTTCATCAGTGTAAGCCTGTCAGAGCGGTTTCTTTTCAACGTATAGGGGGGATTTGTCGGTTCCCAAAAATAATCGTCTGTATCCATGAAAAAATAACCCAATTTATCGCTGATAAACCTGCCTATAGCAGAAGTTCCCGAACCGGATGCACCGTATATATGTATCACCTGTTTATCCATGTTTTAAGTCCTCTCACGGATCAAACCTCCCTGAAGCAGGCCCGTATCTCCTGCACCAGATACATTTCGCAGTCCCTGCAGTACGCTTCCTGTTCCGGTGTCCGGCGCTCATCCTCCGCCGGATAATCCGGGCGGTTTACCTCCAGAAATCCGTGCAGCGCCTGCGGGTATTCCTTCACTTTTACAGGTACGGATACATCGATCAGCCGCTTCGCATAAGCGATGCCCTCCGGCTTTAACTCATCCTTTCCACAGATGATAAAGACCGCCGGGCATACTCCCGCCAGATCTTCATCTCCTGCTATCAGCGGGGATATGTATTTATGGCCGCTTCCGCCGTCAGGAAACAAAAACAGCTTCAGCCCATCTTCCGGAAGCAAATGATCCGGATCATAGGTCAGATCTGTGGGCGGGTATACCAGCATCTGACATGCCAGGCGGATACCCTCATCCTTCAGCAAAAGCGCGGCGGTAGCCGCCAGCTGCGCGCCCGCGCTGTGGCCTCCCACCGCCATGCGTCGTTCATCAATTCCATATTCCATGGCATGATCCGCAAAGTATTTCACGGCGTCCGCCACTTCTCTAGTCGCATAGGGCAGCGGTTCCTCATCCGCCTTCGTATAGTTTACGTTGACCACAAATGCGGGCAGTTCATCCGCCATCATCTGGCAGAAGCTCTCCATCAGCACCGCGTCCCCGCCCAGCCAGGCTCCTCCGTGCATATTAAACAGCACCGGAAGCCGATCCTTAGAAGTTTGTGCGAAAGGGCGGTACAATAGCGTCTGCACAGGTTTTAATCCTTCCCTGGGTATGGAAAACCTGGTTCCGGCTGTCCGCTGCATGGCGGCCCGCTTCCGGCCTTCTTTCAGCCCCGGCACGGACTGCCGGTACTGCTCGGCGGCCTGCATAGCTAATTCTCTGTTTTCTTCTTTTTCGGTCATCTGCTACCTCCAACAACAAATATTAATCAGCTGCAAAACTTTCTGATGCCAGAAACAAAATAATTAAAACTCGTGGATGTATTATTTTCTATGTCCATATACGCTGCGATTCTTCGAGCACCATCCAATTGCTGGTGTTTGGGAAACAGTTTACGCAATTCATCTTTAGGATTTCCAATATTGTCTGGATTTCGAAATTTACTTTTCAGTTTTAATGCTCTGACATCCTTACCATAGGCTAGAGAAACTGCATTAAGATCACCGAAATGCCATGACTCCAGCTCTCGACAGGCAATTCTTATCAACACCTCCCGTTGATAAGGCTTTGTCAGCTCTTGCAGTTTAGATTTTACATCTCTGCAATCAGCACTGTCCTGATCCTGAACTATCACAAATTTTATATCTGCCTGACGCCATGCTTTAAGTTTATGAGGTATAGACTCCTGCAAATCACTTTTACCGCTATGAGGTATTGTCTTATAACAAATGTCTGGCGGTAAAATTTGAGGTAAAATAATATCAAGCACTTCCTTCATAGATTTTTCCTCTAACAAAAAAATAATTGTCATTCAGACACCTCTTCTATCAGTAAGCCCTGTCTCCATAACTGACCAAGCAAATCACCGGCAAAGTACAATTCTTTAATTGTTTTATTTTCGGAGGCTTTATAAACATGGGTATATCCATCCTTTTTAACTAAGCAGAATAATTCTTCCAATCTAACCGCATTGAGAAAATCCGGTGAATGGGTGGATATGAAAACCTGACCGCCTTCTTCCGAGTAGAGTCTGAACTCTTCGGCCAATTCAAACAATAGTTGCGGATATAACTGATTCTCCGGTTCTTCTACACAAAGAAGTGCATGTTTTTCAGGATCCTTGAGTAAAATCAGGTATGTGAACATTTTAATCGTCCCATCTGAAACATATCTGGATGCGAATGGATCTTTAAAATTTCCGTCTTGAAATTTTAATACTATTCTCCCGTCTTCCGTTTCCTGCGCCTCAATTTTAGATACCCCTGGAACACGCGTCGCCATCGCATCAAGTATCTCCTGAAAAATTTTTCTGTGATTATCATACATGTACTTTGCAACTAATGCAAGATTATCTCCTGATGTAGAAATTCTTTCACTATATCCCGCATCCTTAACTCCTCGAGCCTCTTCAATATGAAAATCCGATACATACCAATCTTCTATTAAACGTCTTAGCTGTGAAACAGCTATAAATTCTTTAAATTGACCAAGTCCCTTAATTGCTAATATGTCTGGTGAATCTAGTTTCTGCGGACTTCGGTCCGCAAGCCTTACATCCTCATACTTAATAAGCTCTCCATCTGCTGCAACTCCAACACCAAAAGAGAATTCCAGAACTTTCCACGGTGCTCCGGTTTGGCCCCTACGAAATCTCATGACCTCCTGCTTTATAGCCGGCTTCTTATTATCCTGCAAACAGATCGATAGTTGATACGTAATAATAGGTTCATCTTCAGACGGACGAAACTTTATTTCAAATTCTATATCCCCCTGCTGTCCCCTGGATATTACCTCATTAAAGCCACCTCGTTTCGCCAAGGCCGCCCTAATATTTAACTGCAATGCATCATGAAGAAAACCAAAAATATCAAAAAATGTGGTTTTCCCCACTCCATTCATGCCAAGGAAGACCGCCATATTAGGTATATTTTCTACCTCAATATTTTGAAATACTTTATAATTTTTAACTCGGATCGATTCAATTTTCATTTAGTCCTTCCCTTCAAATAGCATAATAACTTCAGTTTATGTACTAATTAAATTACCACATCACGGTTAAAATCTCAAGTTATCCCCTAGTATATTTCCATACTCGCAAAAACTTCATACGGTTCATTTACTAAATGCCTTCCAAGCGTTTTGTAATCAACCGCAAACAATTCAACCGAACCGAGATATTCATCCGTTACCTTCTGCCGGAACCGGGCCTGGGCCTCACCGCTCAGCGTAACCTCTCCGTTCTGCAGTGTTTCCATATCCTCCGGCCGATTGCTCGATACGCTGAAGCTGTCTTCGACCGTTTTTCCGCCTTTATTGTCTAAAAAATACACCTCGTATTCCAAGGATCCCTCCCCCTGGAACAGATTGTCCTTAATCTCCAGCAGGCAGGGCAGCCCGTCACCGCCTTCCGTCAAAAACCAGTCAAAGTACTCCCCGGTATGTGCTTTGCTTCCTTCTTTCCTGTATATCCTCTCGGTTTCACCGCTTTCACTGATCCGGTAAACGTCCCCATAGATGGTATAACAATCATCAAACCAGCTGATCACAATCATTTCATCCCTGCTGTCACGGTTCACATCCGCGAAATAGAGCAGGCTGTTGTTCGGATCGTACTTCGAACAGAACAGTTTTTTATATATATCCATCTCTTTGCCGCCGCTGTCTGCAGTTTCCTGATGCGGCACATCAAAAGTGGTCAGTTTGGCATACTCCTCTTTTATTGTTCTCTTCACTGCGGCCAGACCGCCCGTCCGTTCATTTACCTTAGAGGCTGTGTCCAGATCCGTCAGCACAGTATCAATCAGCTCTATTGCAGACCGGCACTGCGCTGCGGTATCGTTGGAAACCGCAAGTTCCCGCATCAGTTCATACATCCGCCTGTTCGTTTTCAGATAAGCGGCCACAGAAGAACATATCCGCTCTGTGGATTCATCGCTCCCGTCAGCCTCATGCAGAGCCAAATTAAAGCGGTCCAGCGCATCTGGCAGCAGAGCATTTCTGAAGTAGAGTTCAGCCGTCTCCACATATTTTTTGCCTGCCGTTAATTTCACGCACATGCAAAGCAGTACACGGATTCTGTCAGGCTGCGCATCTCCTGCAACTGCAGCAAGCATTTCTGAAACTGCGTTTTCCACATAATCCGCAATAAAGCAATCCGCTGCATTCCATCTGTCCCAATCCACTTCGTCCGGCTTCACTCCGTACCGCGCAGGGCCAAATTGATACAGAGTTTCCCACAGGGATAGTCCGTCCTGCACCAGAACCATAGCACCGCTTTCACCGACGGATAATTTGCAGTCTAAAAGCGGCAGCAGATCTTCAGCCGGAAGATACAGACGCCCGTTATAATTGTAATATCCGCCAAGATCATAGGAGCTGTTCAGGACAGTGACCGTCTTCTGATCCAGATTGAGCTTTACTTCCTTTATCCTGCGAGCCGGCTCAACCTGACTGTCAATCCGAAGGAGCTGTTCCTCGTATTGATAGGTATAGCCGGTGTATCTCGCTAAATCATCCACCGACATATATATGCTGCCGTCTGATTTCAGCACACAGATATCAAAAACAGAAGAGCCTTCTTGCAGCTTGGCCATCCGGGGCAGAAAATCTCCCGCCGCCCTCGCGCTCATACCGTTACCGGCCAACACACTCCCCACAATGAACAGAATAAGAAATAAACACATACATTTTTTCACCCTGCCCTCCCCCTCTTTCGGTGAACAGACAGCCGCAGCCGTCACTGTATGTACAATACCATTTTATAACTTTGCTGCCGGCTTTTCAACTGTGATTTCATCCGCGATCCGCTGATCTTTCGCAGAGAGCAGGCCCACCGTTCAGAGGTACCGATCAAGCGGCGCACAGCGGGGCAGAATTATGATTCTTCTGCTGCTAAAGACCGGGATTTATGATAGAACCGCCTTTCCCTTCGGTTTGCCCGCCGGTATTCCCGCAGTCTCCGGTAAAAGGTGGCTTCGCTCGTATTGCATCTTTTCAGGACTTCGTCCAGACCGATCCGTCCATTCTCCCAGGCGGAAACCATTTCCGGAAAACATCCGGGCAGGGAAAGCCGCGGCCTTCCGAACCGTACGCCCCTGGCTTTTGCCGCCGCGATGCCTTCCGACTGCCTCTGCCGGATATTTTCCCTCTCGTTCTGCGCAACAAAGGACAGGATCTGCAGCACGAGATCCGCTATAAATGTTCCCATCAGGTCTTTCCCCCTCCGGGTGTCCAGAAGCGGCATATCGATCACGCAGATATCTACCCCGATATCACCTGTCAGGATGCACCACTGCTTCTGTATCTCCTTATAATTGCGGCCCAGCCTGTCTATGCTCGTCACATAGAGCAGATCCCCGCGCTGGAGCCTTCTGACCAGCTTTTTATATTGTGGCCGTTCAAAATTGCTGCCGCTCTGTTTGTCCATATAGATTCCCCTCTCCGGCACCGCTTTGCTCCGCATCGCGATCAACTGCCTGTCTTCGTTCTGGTCCGTGCTGGATACACGTATGTACCCGTAAATTTTCCCCTGCATTTCAGCCTTTGCCCTCCTAATCCTCTGTTAAAAGATCCCGTACCCTATGAAACAAAACCGAATCCCGCTCGCGGGATTCTCCGCCTGCGGCGGGCCGCTTTAATGACATAATACCATCCCGCCGCAGTGCGGCCCTCGCAGAGCGTTTTTTATTACATAGGAGAGTTCGGAGAACTTTCTTATGTAATAAAAAAGGCACCCGCCTTGTATTTTACCGGCATATTCCGCCGGTAAAATACAAAGTAAGGTGTCTCCTGCGATTAAAAGTATAAAACATTCAGTTTTATTTGTCAAAGGTTCAAAAGCTTCTGCAGTCCGCCGTAAGCCTTTTTATAGGCATCGATTCCGTCCTGCTCCTTTTTCCTGCGCACGGATGCCTCCAGCGTCTCCAGACCGCTAAAATTGGTCAGATGAGGCTCCAGACTTAAAAATCCCTGAAACTGCTTTTTCTCCAGCAGTCCGAAAATCTCCGCCACATGGCCGTCGCCCTCTCCGGCCACCACCACTTCGCCGTCGGCCATCAATGCGTCCTTCACGTGAACATAGGCGATATAGGGTTCCAGCATCCTGTAGGCCTCAAGCGTATCCTGCTTGCACTGTACAAAGTTGGCGAAATCAAAAATACACCGGAAATGCTCTCCCGCCAGTGCCTCAAACAGCTCCAGGCAGCGTTTTGCGTTGTCGCCGTAGATTCCCTTTTCATTCTCATGAAACAGGATAACCTGATGTTCTTCGGCATATTCCTTCATCCGCGCCAGCCGCCGGATCACTTCCTCACGGTAATCCTCCGGTCTTTCCCCCTGCGGAATGTAAAAGCTGAACATACGGATATTCTGTGTATCAAACAACTTCGCCAGCTCCACCACATGGCGGAATTTCTCAAAATGCGGCTCAAAATCATCCGTGATACCAATCTTTCCGATTGGGGAGCCGATGGCTGAAACCCGGATGCCCGCCGCGCTCATCCGGTCATGAAAGCCTTTTGCCTGCTCCGTAGTCATATCCGCCACGCCGATGCCGTCCGCCGCGCGCAGCTCTATGTATTTCTGTCCCAATTCCTGCAGCGTTTTTAGCTGAACATCGAAATCCCGGTTGATCTCGTCCGCAAAACCTGAAATAAGGCAGTCTCTTAACATCATTTAATCCCTTCCTTCACCGTTGTATTTGCTCTTCGCCGTCTCATAGGCTTTCAGCATGAGCCAGACCGTGTGCTCCATCGCGTTAAGCTCCATGGGAAAAGGCTTTCCGCTTTCCATGCATTCATAAAAGGTTCGGATGCATTTCATATGTCCTGCCCCCCAATAACTTTTGCCGAGCCGCCCATCATCGTTAAAATCCTGTTCCAGCCTGCCGCCGTCCCTCATTCGGACGGTCACAGTCTCTTCCTCTATCCTGACCCGCGCCTTCTCACATTCCAGCTCCACAAGCGGGGGCAGATCCGCCCCGTAACCGGTGGTCACATAAAAGCTCGCCGCCGCATCGGGATATACAATCGTCGCCGCCATCGTGTCCTCCACCTCTATGATGCCCTTCAGGTGCTGATTATCCATGACTGCATCCATGCTCAAAGGCTTCTCACCGATAAAGTACTGCAGAAGATCCAGCGTATGTACGGACTGGTTGATCAGCGCTCCGCCGCCCTCCGTCTCCCAGCGCCCCCTCCAGGAGCTGTTCCGGTAATATGCTTCATCCCGATGCCAGTTCACCAGTCCTCTGGCACAAAGGATCCTGCCGTAAGTCCCCTTCTCCAGCTGTTCCTTTACATAGCAGACGCTATTGTTAAAGCGGTTCTGGAAACAGATTCCCAGACGGGCGCCGCCCGCCGCTTCCTCTACCGACTGCTTAAGCTGCTCCCACTGCCCGTTATCGATCACCGGAGGCTTTTCCATAAATACATGAATTCCACGCTTCAGCGCGGCTGCCGCCATCGGCACATGAAGATAATGAGGCGTGCAGATATGCAGCACATCGATCTCTTCCTGATCCAGCATGGTTTCCAGATCATAATACGGTTTTACCCCATACTCGGACGCCATCTTATCCGCCTGTTCGGGCACGCAGTCTGCCACTGCGGATAATTCCGCCGGCTCCAGCCTGGATATGCAGCCCGCATGCACCTTAGCGATGCTCCCGCATCCAACAATCGCACTCTTCATAGCTGTTGTTCCTTCCTCCCCGGCCTTATGCGCCGTAGCTGCCTTCCGTTTCAAACGTGGCCTCAAGAACATTTTCTTTCGCTTTGGATTTCGCTCTGCGTTTATTAAGTTCCTGTAAAAACAGGTCCTCATCAAACGGAATCTCCACCGGCCGCCCAAGCCAGCTGGACAGATGCATGGCGTTAGACAGCGTCAGCCCATGAATGCCCTCTCTGCCGTCCGCCACCAGGGGAGTTCCTCTAAGGATTGCGCCGGCAAAGGCTGCAAGTACGCCGTTATGCTGTGGATTCTCTCCGTCGGTCACAATTTCCGAAAATCTGCCCCTTGGCTTTGCAAAACCCTCTTTCGTCGTGAAGCAGAATTCCCGTTCACTCTGATCCAGCTCATAGACCTCTATACGGTCGTTCTCGCATACGATCTTCGCCCGTTCCAGATCCACTTCAAAACGGTTTGTTCCGGGCGCGTCCGCGGTGGATGTGATGAAGACTCCGGTAGCTCCCCCCGGATATTCCAGATAAGCGGTCACATCGTCTTCCACCTCGATATTATGCCATTTGCCCTCATGGCAGAACGCCTGCACTCTGGAGGGCATGCCGCAGATCCACTGGATTAAATCCAGGTTATGGGGGCACTGGTTTAACAGCACACCTCCCCCTTCTCCGTCCCAGGTGGCTCTCCAGTCACCGGAATCGTAATACGCCTGGGAGCGGTACCAGTCCGTCACAATCCAGTTTACCCGCTTGATGTTTCCGTATGTCCCGCCGGTCACCAGTTCATGCATCTTGCGGTAGATATGGTTGGTTCTCTGATTAAACATCATGCCGAAGACCAGGTTATGCTTCATGGCCTCCTCATTCATCTCCCGCACCTGCTTTGTATACACTCCCGCGGGCTTTTCGCACATGGCGTGGAGCCCCTTTCTTAAAGCAGAGATCACCAGCCTGGGGTGATCATAGTGCGGGGTTGAAACGATGACCGCATCGATGCCGTCATATTCCAGTAGTTCCTCAGCGGATTCAAAGATCCTGGTGCCTTCCGGCAGATTTTCCCTGGCCCATTCTCTCCTGGAAGCCTTTAAATCCGCCACCGCCGCCAGCGTCATATCCGGCACCTCTCCGTTGGCAATGCGCGTGCTGTGGCTGCTTCCCATATTTCCTATACCAATAATTCCCACTCTGACTTTATCCATATCCATCCTCCACTCATGTCACCAACCGCAGGTTGATGACTTGCGCACACTTCAGTGTGCTTCCTCTTTTCATGTCACCAACCGCAGGTTGATGACCTACGCACACTTCAGTGTGCTTCCGATATTACTCATATCCAAGTTTTTTCAGATTATCATAGCTCTTTCTCAGGCATATAAAGGGCGATTCCTGACAGGTATCCTGCTCCACCAGCGCGTATTCACAGCAGCTATTCTCCAGTGCATCCATAATGGCCTCAAAATTCATATTGCCTTCCATCACCGGCGCCATCACCGCTTCTCTGCGTACCATGCCCCGGTCTTTTAAATGCACGCAGGGAATCCTGTCTTTGCACTTTACTATCCACCGGCATACATCGCCGCCCGCTGTCTGTACCCAGTAGGTATCCAGCGTAATCCCCATCTCATCCGGTGCAAAGCCCTCCAGAAGATAATCCATCAGGTATTTTCCATTCACCTTCTCGAATTCAAAATCATGGTTGTGATACATAAGCAGCATGCCCGCTTCTTTGATCTTTCTGGCCGGTTCTCTGAAATCCTCAATGAAATGTGAGATCCATGCCTCGCTGCGGTATTTATCCGGCATACTGCCAAGCCCGATATAGCGGCATCCCATCATCCGGTG
The DNA here is from genome assembly GCF_003477885.1 of Lachnotalea sp. AF33-28. GTDB lineage: Bacteria > Bacillota > Clostridia > Lachnospirales > Lachnospiraceae > AF33-28. The sequence goes on along the minus strand of NZ_QUEE01000010.1, from coordinate 184,003 downwards.
CTCCTCGATCAGCCGGTCCGTATCGTTTAAAATCCGGTTGACGTCACTGTGTGTAAGAACAATCCCTAGGCCCGCCTCATCACAGATTTCCCGCGCTGCCTGCGGCGTAACCGCGCTTCCAACTGCCGAGAGTTGGACATAGGAGTAGCCCATATCTGCAATCTTTTTTACCGTACATGCAAAGTCGGACACTGTCTGTGTGTAGAGTCTTACCGTATAAAGCTGCGCACCAATTTTCATAATTTATGCCTCCCAAGCCTTCCCAATCCAATTAATTTTCCCGCCGGCGCTGCGAATATAATGCAGCGGCGGTGCCGTTGTTCCAATCATACTCCATTCCTGCGGAAAATAGGATTGCGAAACGCAAAATAAGTATTGCAAATATAGCCCTGACATTTTATACTCTTATTAAAATACTACCAACAGGAGCACATTATGGCAGCAGATTCTTTTCTGATCCCCGATCCCCAATCCATCCGTTTTTCCGTCAGCCACTACCGTTCCTCTGAGTATGAAATCCATTATCATACATTTTACGAGCTTTACTATTTCGTGGGCGGGGACGCCGACTATCTCGTGGAAGGCACCGAATACCGGCTGACTCCCCACAGCCTGCTCCTGCTTTCCCCCTACGCGTTTCACGGCGTCCGTGTAAATTCGGATGCGCCCTATGTCCGCTGCGTGATTCAATTTGCACCGGAAGCTCTGTCCGCCGAACGGCGGGCCTTTCTGCTGTCTTCTTTCCCCGGGAGTAAAAAAAACTCCCCGAAGGAAGTTTTTTATGAGCATACCGAACAGTTCGGTCTCTATGACTGCCTGGACCGCCTGATCCAGTCGCAGAAGCAGCCCGCCGCGCTGCGGGAACAGTACTATCCGATTTATCTGGAAGCGCTGCTGGCTCAGGTTTCCCTGATGTGTCAGACTTTAAGCCCAACCCAGGTATCCAGCAGCGCCCCGGAAGCGATTACAGATATCTTGAGCTATCTCAACGATCACCTGACGGACCCGATTACGCTAGACGGCCTCTCCAGACGTTTCTATATCAGCAAATACTATATGAACCGGGCATTTAAAAGGGCCACCGGCACGACGGTCATGGATTATATCATCAATAAACGCGTCATCATGGCCCGTCAGATAATACGAAACGGGCAGACAGCCGCAGATGCGGCCATAGCGTCGGGCTTCGGGGATTATTCCTCCTTTTACAGAGCTTATAAAAAGGTGATCGGATGCAGCCCGGCAGAGGATAAGCAGAGCTTAGGGTAGCAGGTTACCGGTAGCATTCATACCTTTCTGCGTCATACTGCCGGCACTCTGCCAGTATCCTGACCCCTTCCGGCAGATACTCCTGTTTTAGAACCCTGGCACTTCCGTTTAAGTAAGATACAGCACTCCCGTCCTCGTACGGCACCAAAAATTCGCAGACTTTATAGTCGGCAAAGACTTTGCCGTGAATCATTTCCAGCAGTTTGGTAAGCCCTGCTCCGGTTTTAGCCGACATATAAATCTTATCCCCCACCACTTTCGGCAGCTTTGTCTCATCCATCACCAGATCGGCTTTATTCATAACATACAGGCGGGGAACCGCCTCCGCTCCCAGCTCTTTTAAGGTATTGGCGGTAACCTCCATATGCTCTTTATACTGTTCGTCTGAAAAATCCACCACCTCAAGCAGCAGATCCGCATAGCGCACTTCATCCAGCGTGGAGCGGAATGCCTTGACCAGAGAATGGGGCAGCCGGCTGATGAAGCCCACCGTGTCTGACAGCAGGAAATCTTTATTATCCCCCGGCGTGATCTTTCTCACCGTTGTATCCAGCGTGGCAAACAGCATATCCTTTGCCTCCACCATTTTATCCTCTTCCTTCTGATATACCTCCACCATCTTATTCATCAGGGATGATTTGCCCGCGTTTGTATAGCCCACCAGCGCGATCTGCGGCAGGGCTGAACGGCTTCTCCTTTTCCGCTGTGTTTCCCTGTCCTTCTGCACAGCTTCCAGCTCTTTTTCCAGCTCACCGATCCGGCTTTCGATTTTTCTCCTGTCCAGCTCCAGCTTCTTCTCACCTGCGCCTCTGTTGCTTAGGCTGCCGCTGGTACCTCCCTGCCGGTTCAGATTGCTGCGCATTCCGGCAAGCCTTGGCAGGATATACTGGAGGTTCGCGGCTTCCACCTGCAGTTTGGCCTCCCTTGTTTTCGCTCTGCGCGAAAATATCTCCAGAATCAGGTTGGTGCGGTCCAGCACCTCCAGATCCAGCGCTTTCTGCAGGTTCGTCAGCTGGGACGGGCTTAAGTCATTATTAAACACCACGCTGTCCGCTCCCAACTGCTCCGCCATTTCCTTAATTTCAGTCACCTTGCCGCTGCCGATATAATAGGCAGGATTGACAGAAGCCAGATTCTGACTGACACTGGCGATCACTTCCATCTCGCAGGCCTCTGCCAGATTTTCCAGTTCTTTCATGGATTTATCAAAATCCCGTGCGCTGCCCATCATTGCCCCTGCGATAATTGTTTTATTTCTCTTCTCATTTCCTATTGTCTGTAATTGTGTCATATATTCTCCTATCTGCGCTTTCCACGCAACCGTTTTTCAGTGGAAACCCCGCAGAATGCGAGCTTTCCTAGTTTACTCCGTTACTTTGTCCGCATCTTAATCTGATCCATTTTTTCATCATCCACATGTCCGAAACCTCCTGTTCTCTAAAAATAAAACCGTAAGACATGCCGCTTCAGCGACATGATACCTTACCGCCGCAGTACGTTCCTCGCGGAGCGTTTTTGTTCAATAAGACGTATTGCCTTATTGAACAAAAAAGGCTGAGAAAACAGCTCCCCCTAAGGGGATGCCAGGAAACGCCCTGCATATATACAAGCCTCGCCTGCATACATTTGGGCACACAATAACGGATATGAGTAAAGCAATACTAAAAAAGCACCTGCATATAACTGCCGGCCCCTTAATCATCGCTCTAATTTAGCTCATATCCGTTATCTTAATCTCCTGATCATTCTGTTTCTCAACCTCATACAGTTTTATTTATAATTTTCACAGATATACTGTGTCTATGGATATGGTACTCGGAAATTTCCAGAAAGTCAAGCATTTTATACTGGAAAGCGCACGGATGCGCACGATGTAACTGTTTTGCTGTTGCTATTCACAGCTGCCGATAAAGCAGCTGTGAATAGTAACCATTTTTCTTTATTTGTCCTGCGATGCCAACGTCAAATCAAACAGCCAGTTATGTGTGCGCACAGCCTCCTGACAGGCTACGGACTCCGACATGATATATTCATGTACATGGAAATAAACATCCCGGCGTCCGTCCTTCAGAAAGCTTTTTAGCCTCCCTTGCAGATTCTGATCTTCATTCAGCAGATCCACCAGAACATCGGAATAACGGCTGCCGCTGCCCGCACGCAGTTCGCCCATGACCGTATCAAACTCTTTCGCAGTTGTATAGTTCCGTCCCAGATGGTCCGTAGCGGCATCCAGGCTGTCACAGATTGTAATGATATCGATAAATATTTTCTGCGGCGATGCGGTGTTGTCAAATTCCGGCGGATAGCCGGAACGTCCGTCAAAGCTCTTCTGATGGCCCAGCGCAATATCACGGAATTCGGACAACCCTTTTAGATTCTCAAGCATCTCCCCTCCGGTCACAGGATGGTATCTTAAAACGCGGAATTCAAGATCTCCCAGCCGATGGCTCTGGGCGTTGATCACACTGGAGCAGAGCACCTTGCCGATGTCATGAAGCAGAGCGCCGTAATAGATGTACTGAACGAACTCATTTCTCTTTTCAGCCACTTCTTCTGCCGACAACGTGCCCAGCTGGCCGGCTAAGAGAGCAGGACGCCTTTCTATCACAGCGTTCAGAATCTCCACCGCAAGCTTCGCTACCATAATCGAATGCATAGCTGTCTGTACCTGACGAAACATTGTCAGCCTCAGAAGAGAATGCAGCAGATCCCGGCGATTATTGGTGTGCGGCATAGCAGAAAGGATATAACAATAGTTCTGGGAACCACAGATATAATCTATAAATGTAGTATACGGCCGGCTGGACAGATAGGATATAAACAGACTCTGTATATCATCATAGAGTTCCCGGTCCCGCCCACCTCTGCATGCCACGTTTTCCGCCGCCAGCTGCATGGCCTCAACAGCCTCAATAGATCTCTGGTTAAATGTGCCGCCTTCAAACAGCTCTTCCGCAAAATCCTCCATCATCCCGTACATTTCCGTCAGTACTGCTTCATCAGAGCAGAGCCCCATGAGTCTCTCCGCCATAAGACAGATCAGCCTGTTACGGATGCGATAGCTGTCGGAATGCTCCAAATTGGCGCCGTTCTCCCGCATCTGGCGTCTGGCAGCCCCATATATAGCTGCCGCCTGCCCGGCACTGCACTGTCCCGGTGAAATACACAGAGCCGTATAGCCAAGCTGATAGTCGAAATCAGGAAGTACCGAATTAAACGGGTATCCCTGATCCACGGCCATCGTCTCTTTAACTGCCTTTACCGCCGCGCGATGACAGGAGACCAGCAAGTCAATCTGTTCCTTTGCAATCCGCCCCAGCTTCAGCCGGGTGGTCATATGATCAAACTGCAGATCATATATGGAAAGGCCCATACTTTTTTCTTCCGGTGAAAGCTCCTTAAACCGGCGTTCGTATATCCCGCGGGCCGCCGCGCAGTCCTTCCAGACTTCCTCTCCCAGATGAATCGAATCCAGCATCGCACAGGACATCGCACGGACTGTATAGCATTTCATCAAACCGATATCGTTCCCTGCTTCTTTATAAAAATCGATCAGAGATTCCGCGATCTCATAGGCCGTGCCCAGATCCTGAACCCGGGTAATATAGCGAAACAGCGAGCAGATCAGCGGGTCCGCTATATCCCGCGTCCAATGCCCTGGCTGCCGCGTGAACCAGCGCACATGCTGATCCAGCATCTCTTCATTTTTAACAAAGGCTTCGCGGACACACGCGGAGTGATTCCTATAGCGTTCCACCCACTCCTCCGCCGGAAGGTCGCTCTGGATCAGCCCATAGCTCGCTTCATTTAAATCCGATATGACCATATTATAATCCGTGAATAATCTCGTCCAGCCCTCCCTGGTGCAAAATCCGTGGGTCAGCTTTTCCATGGCGGTCTCCCCCTTTAGCAGATCCTTATGCAGCGTTCACCTTTCATCATTGTAGCGCAAGGAACCGCAATTAACAAGACTATAGTTTAAGCCCGCCTATCATACGCTGCTTTATCGGCACCGCTGAACAGTAATCTTAAATTACACACAGAACAAAATAAAAACATAATTTCATGTCCGCAGGGAATCCTAACACTAAAAAGCAAGACAACAGGAGGGATTCATATGGCTGCAACCATGAAAGGCGCGATTTCATTCGGCCTGCTGCATGTGCCGGTCTCGCTGCACACTGCGGTGGCCGATAACGATATCCATTTTAACCAGCTCTGCCGCGAGGACGGCTCCCGCGTGCGTTATAAAAAGGTGTGCGCAGGCTGCGGCAAGGAGGTGGAGAGCGGCGATATTGTGAAAGGCTTTGAGATCGAACCGGGACGTTATATAGAGATGACGGAAGAGGATTTTGAAAAGGCAAAAACCAGAAAAGACAAGACCATACAGATACTGCATTTCGCGGATATCGGCGATATACGGCCGATTTATTTCGACAAAACATATCATGCGGTGCCGGAAGTCGGCGGGGACAAACCCTATGAACTGCTCAGGCGCTGTATGTTGGAGGAAGGAACTGTAGCCATCGCCAAGGGGGTGATCGGCCAGTCCGAGCATCTTATGGCGCTGATTCCCACGGACACCGGCATACTGGCGGAGACTCTGTTTTTTCACGATGAGGTGAAGTCCATGCCAAAGGAACCCGCAAAACCAGAACTGTCCGAGCAGGAGCTCACCATGGGAAAAACCATCATACAAAATATGAAAGAAAACTTTGATCCGTCCAAATATCACGATGAATATAAGGAAAAGCTCTGGAGTATCATACAGGCAAAGGCCAACAATCAGGAGATCACCTCGGCGCCCGAGGATCAGCCCGCCAATGTGATCAGCATGATGGACGCTCTCCAGAAGATGGTGGAACAGGCGAAAGCCGGCCAGGATTCCACACCGCCCAAAAAGCCGCGCACACGGAAGAAAGCGGCCTCCGCCTCATGAACGGGGATCTGTTTGACAGGAGACATATAGCCCCGATGCTGATCGCAGAAAATGTCAAGCCATTTGAGGACCCGGACTGGCTCTATGAGCTTAAGTGGGACGGGGAAAGGTGTATCGCTTATCTGGATCCCCGGTCCGGCACCGAGCTTCGCAATAAACGGCAGATGCGGATGAATCCTAAGGTTCCCGAGCTTAACGCGATACACCTGCAGGCGAAAAAGAGATGCATCCTGGATGGCGAACTTCTCTGCCTGGTGAATGGCAAGCCTGATTTTGAAGCGATACAGCGCCGGAGCCTGATGAGCAACCGCTATAAAATCGAACTGGAATCCCAGCGTTTTCCGGCCTCCTATGCCGCTTTTGACTGCCTCTACTATGACGGACGGGATCTGACCATGCTGCCCTTAACCGAACGCAAAAAGTATCTGAAAAAAGCCATCCGTGAATCGGAACGCCTCGTCATCTCCCGCACATTTGATTCGTCTCTGGCGCTCACGCTGTTCGATATGGCCAAACAGCAGGGGCTGGAGGGCATTGTGGCCAAACGCTCCGACAGCATCTACCTGCAGGGGAAACGCGTAAAGACCTGGCTGAAGATCAAAAATCTCATGGATGACGATTTCGTCATCTGCGGGTTTATCTATAAGGAAAATCACATGATCAGCCTGGTGCTTGGCCAGTATCTGAACGGACAGCTGATCTATGAGGGGCATGTGACCCTTGGCGTGGGCGGCAGGCCGTTTCTGAAAATACAAAATCACAAACGCCTGGAATATCCGCCCTACGATGAAGCAGTCCCCGCGGGCCACGGAAACGACGATGCCATATGGCTGGAACCTACGCTGGTCTGCACCGTGGCATATATGCACCGGACGAAAAGCGGCGGCATGCGCCAGCCGGTGTTCAAGGGCCTAAGGGAGGATAAGGAAGCGATAGAATGTATCGCTTCCTTTCCGGCGCAGTGATGTTTCCCATTCATGCATAGTGGCAGTCAGAGCCGTTAATCCAGCACCCCTTTCAGCGGATTATGCTTCATGGCCGGCGCGCTCTGATAATCGGATTCGATTTCCACATACGCTCTTGCCATGCTGCTTCTCTCAAATGCGGTCATCACCTCCAGGACATGCAGAGTCTGCTCATAGCCCGCCCTAAAAGCCCTGCCGGTTTCCAGTGATTTCGCCATATCCGCCAGCCCGAGTCCCCGGCTGTTGTCCGCGTAGTCAAACATCAGCGGTATTTCTTTGAACTCCTTCTCCTCCTGACGCAGCAGCAGCACCGGACCTCCGAAGGTGTTGGGATCCGGCACCAGCAGCGTGCCTTCCGAACCGTAGACTTCGAATCTGGCCTGGCCGTTATTGACCACATCAAAGGTGGTAAACAGCGTGCCCACCGCACCGCTGTCAAAATCCAGGATGCCCGTCACATAAGTGGGTACGTCCACATCGATCACAGTGCCCGCCTTGGGCTGGCTGGTGATCACCCTCTGCGGGAAGGAAGTCTTTGCCACGCCGGTCACACCGCGGACGCCGCCCAGCAGATTGATCATCGCGGTCAGGTAATAAGGCCCCATATCCATCATCGGCCCGCCGCCGTGCTTATAATAGAATTCCGGATCCGGATGCCAGCTCTCGTGCCCCCTGCAGATCATAAACGCTGCGGCGCCCACGGGGGTGCCGATAAATCCGTCCTCGATCAGCTTTCGGCAGGTCTGGATGCCGGCCCCCATAAAGGTATCAGGAGCTCCTCCCAGCATAAGCCCCTTATCTTTTGCCAGCTCCACCAGGGCTTTTCCTTCCTCAAACGTCGCTGCCAGGGGCTTTTCCGAATAGACATGCTTTCCGGCCTCAAGGGCTGCTTTTGTCACTTCATAATGCTCATACGGCCTTGTCAGGTTCAGCACGATATCAATCTCGTCATCTGCAAACAGGTCATACATGGTGTCGTATATTTTCGGCACGCCGTATTCCTCTTTCGCCTTCTCCGCCTTTTCCCGCACCAGATCGCAGACCGCCTCCACCTCAATCTCCTGGAAAAGCCCGGTTATATTCTTCAGATAGATGCCGCTGATGGCGCCTACCCCTACCATTCCTATTTTAACCATCGGTTTCTCTCCTCCCGCCGTCCATTTTAATACATCTTCGCTTCATTCAGGAAACGCTCTGCTGTCAGATTATGCTCTCTGGCATAAGCCTTTCCTTCTCCTGCCCAGAGCATGCCGCGCTCCATCAGGATCTCGGCATTGGGGGATTTGTCAAATACATCGTCGTGATGCCCGAGGGATGTGTAAAACACCCTTCCGTTTCCCCAGAATTTGGTCCAGGCCACCGGCATATCCACAGGCTTGTTGGATATGTGGTAATAGTTCACGATGGGAAATCTGGTGGTGGCCAGCACTTCAATGGCCGGGTCCACATGCAGATAATAATGCTCGCTGCAGACCGGGAAATCCTCGAGGCCCTCCACTATGGGGCTGGACCCTCTGCAGATATTAACGGTATACGGGATGCCGTCTCCGCCCGGATGGCTCACCCACTGCCCGCCGGTAATGAACTGCCATTCCGTATCCTGGCGGAAGGAATCGCACATGCCCCCATGGCAGCCGACCAACCCCACGCCTTCTCCTACCGCCGCGGACAGATTCTGCACATAGCGGTGGTCAATCTCTCCCATGGTCCAGCACGCGACGATCAGATCCAGCTGTTTTAGAGCCTCCGCATCCGCCAGGCAGTCCAGCGTATCGCTGATCTCTGTCTCATATCCGTTCTTCTCAAGCAGTCCCGCAAATCTCACGGAGGTGAGCTTCGGTTCGTGTCCGTCCCATCCTCCCTGTATAATCAACGCTCTCTTTACCATATGTCCCTCCTATTTTTATGTCACCAACCGAAGGTTGATGACCTGCGCACACCTCAGTGTTCCGATAAAATTCATCCGGTTAGATCCTGCACTTCATTCCATGCCCTTCCTCCTGGGCCAAAAATACCAGTTCAATCACCTTCATAACCCTTAAGGCCTGCGCAGGCGTAACGATCAATTCTTCCGCGCCTTCCATAACGCCGATGATATTTTTATAGTAGTCGCTCCAGTCCGACTCCACTTCCGGCAGTTTGCTGGTAACTGTGGTATAGCTGGGTCTGGGCGCCATGGTCCTGGTCGGCCCGGCTTCCGTATAAACGATGTCATCGGCCCATTCAAGAGCGGCATCCTCCTTCAGCTGCACCACCCTGCCCTCGCAGCTCCAATCCTCCACCACAATGGTGCCGTTGGTACATGACACATGCCATCTGGGCTGATTGATCAGGCAGTTGGTGGACATCTCACAGATGGCGGACACACCGTTTTCAAACCGGAGCATGATCTTAATGTTGTCATCCACCTCATCCGAATACAGATTGAACAGATGGGCATCCACGGAAACCACAGGAGAATCGATCATATTCAAAAACTGGTCAATCAGATGAACGCCCCAGTCCAGCACCATCCCGCCTCCGTTTGGCTTATGACCGCGCCATCCGTGCATGGCCTGGCGGGAACCCTGCACGCGGCTTTCGATAAAATAAGGATCACCGACTGCGCCGCTTTTAAGAAGCGTCTTAACAGTCACAAAATCCTTATCCCATCTGCGGTTCTGATGAATGGAAAACAGCCTTCCCGTCTCCTTAGCAGCCTGGATGATCTCCTCCAGCTCCGCAGCATTCATCGTGACCGGTTTCTCACACACCACATTTTTACCTGCGCGCAGGCAGCGGACCGCATAATCCTTATGGAAATTGTTCGGCGTAGCGACGGTTACCAGCTCCACCTCCGGATCCTCCATAAGTTCCTCTGCCGTCTCATAGACATACAACCCGTTTGCGGCGGCCTTCTCCCGCGCCTCCCCGCGGATGTCAAAGATGCCCTTCACCGTCATATTATCAATCCGGGTTGAGACATTATCCGCATGCCAGCCGCCCATGCCGCCATATCCGATAATCGCCATCGTATGTTTCATGATATCCTCCTGATTATATAATTCCGTCCGGCAGTATTACAGCTTCCATCCGCATTTTCATAAGCAGATGCGGAAGCGAATACACTTTAATCCGGAGCGGTCCCATACTTGTAATATAGCAGAGATTGGGATATAATACGTGACATAGCAGATCAAAAATAAGACAAATATTGCACTGATGAGCAAATATAAATACAGGTGATCTCATGAATCTCATTTATGAAAATAACGCGGACCGTTATCTGTTCTCCACTTCACAAAACATGACCTTTCCCTCCCATATGCACACAGGCATCGAGCTGCTTTATCTTGAGGAGGGCTCTATTGAAACAACGGTCGGAACCTGCACGCGCATGATGCGTCCGGGAGAGCTGGCCCTCGCTTTCCCTCATCAGATCCATTCCTATTATACGGATCCAAACGGGCCCGGCAGCCTCGGAATCATGGTTCTTTGTCCGGCGGAAACAGGCGGTGAATTTCTGCCCGCTCTTCTGCGCAGCCATCCGGCCGATCCGTTCCTTTCAGGCGGTGCGGTGCATCCCGATATTCCTTATGCCATGCGCTCTCTGCTGCGGACGCCGCCGGACCGCCCGGATCATCTGCCGGTCATACGCGCTTACATCCAGCTCCTGTTATCCCGCGCATTTCCCTCCATAAATCTGGTGAAAAATAAAGACAGTCAGCCGCCCGGCAGCACCGCACAGCTGATTGCCTTTTTATCGGAACATTATACGGAACCTGTAAACCTGGATATGCTGTCCGCACAGCTGGGGATCAGCAAATACAGTGTTTCAAGAATTTTCAGCGAAAAGATGCATACCAGCTTCAACCGGTATTTAAATACGCTGCGCGTCGATTACGCGAAGCACCTGCTGCAGGAGAGCAGCATCGATATTCTCACGGTCAGCGAGATGTGCGGCTATGATAACCCCCGCACCTTTAACCGCGAATTTAAGGCCCTCTGCGGATGCTGCCCGAGGGAATACCGCCAGGGTGCGGTCAAGGTGTAACCGTCTTCGGTTCTTATCCCCTGTCATCTCACGCGGTCCTGCCGGTAGAGCAGATACGCTCTCCCTGTCTCCCGGTGCGGGCTGCCGGCCTGACAGGCTTCGTATTCTCCGCTGGACGTGCTTATATGCAGTTTCTTTTCTTCCGGATAGTACGGAAGCATCCCCCGGTCGTACCTAAGCAGCACAGTCTCACCGATCGTGATGAGTTCCTTAAGCATCGCATAAGACCTTGGCTCCATCCTGCCATGGCTTAAAAGAATGCCGTTTTTATATTCATTTCTTCTTTTATATATCCGCTTCAAATTCTGTACATACTGTTCCACCGTAAGTGAATGCTCCAGGAACAGATACGTGAGGGTGCTCGCTGCATCGCCGGTGATCAGCAGCCCGTCCTCCTTCAGAAGAATGCCCATGCTGCCCGGCGTATGACCCGCCAGTTTTACCGCTTCCGCTTCATAATTGCCCAGATCAAACCGTTGTCCGTCCGCCAGCCCGTGTAAATGATGCAGATCGCGGTCCTCCGTAAAATCAGCGCGGGCTGCCCAGCCGCAGACCGGAGACACAAACCAAAGGCGCGTCTCAATGGAGCGCCCGGTCTCCAGTACCGTCCTCTTCAGCCCGGGCTTAGGAGTCCGGTCCTTTTCATTCAGCCGGATCTTCACGCGCCGATCATCAAAACAGTAAATGCCCCCACAATGATCCACATGCCCGTGAGTCAGCAGGATCTCATAAGGGTGCCTGGCAAAAAGCTCCGCAAGCTGCCCGCAGTCCCCGATCCCTGCCGTGGCATCGATGAGAAGTGAACGTTCGTCCCCATTCACCACGTACATGACTTCGCCTGCCGGCCCCTGGATGCCGGTCACATGTTCCGTCAGTTTTTTATAGGAAAATTCATGGACGGCTCCGTCTGAAGCGTCACAATAGGTCAGGATGCCGTCCTTTAGATAAAACGATTTTTTCTGTGTCTGCATGAAATCTCCGTCACAGGTCCGCCGCCTGTTTTGCCTTCCCATAGTCTTTCCGCCTCACATACAGATACTATACAACAGTTCTGCAACAACTTCAGCGCAGTGCGCTAAATCAGTATTCCGTCGCAGTGATCGATTTCATGCTGGATAATCTGTGCGGTGAGGCCGGAAAATGTCTGCCTGTGGCTCTTAAAGTTCATGTCCTGAAACTGGACCTCCACGTTCTGGCTGCGCAGTGTCCGTTTGGTGCCGGTATGGGACAGGCAGCCTTCCTCCGCCTCATAGGTATCCCCGTACTTTCTTACTATCACGGGGTTGAGCATCAGCACGGCGGCCGCGCCCATATCCACCGCGATGATACGCCTGTTCACTCCGATCATATTGGCCGCCATGCCTACGCAACGCTCGGAATTCGCCCGCAGTGTATCCAGCAGATCCATAGCTGCGGGCAGATCTTCCTTTCCGGCCGGAAGCGATTTTTGATTCAGTGTGAATATATCGGTGTTGATCGTTCTTACCATATGTTCTCCTTCCGTGTGATTCAGCCACGGTATCTCTACACTAGATTCTAATATCGGGCTGTATAAATGTCAAACAAATCGTGTTACTAATTCAGCACTAATTCACGATCAGGAGAAGTGATTGTTACTATTCACGGCTGCCGATAAAGCAGCGCATGTCGGGGCAGAGTACGGAAGCCGTAAATAGTAACAATGGTCATGAGATCTATACGCCATAGTATCTCTGTATCGCCAATGCCACGCATTTCGCATTTCCCTCACCGAAAACCCGGTCATTGGCTTCCCGCATCATCTCATTCTGAAGATATTCCTTTGCCAGATCGAGCAGCAGAGCCCTGGCGTTGTCCAGATGAAACATACCTTTGTAACATTCCGCCAGCCTCACAACCAGCGCATCTTCTTCCTCCGGATTCTCTGCGCCCACAAACTGCTGGAACGCCCTGCAGATTTCTTCATTTTCTTTCTGATAAGCGTCAAGGTCTTCCTTAGGACTTTTCACGGCCTCCATGGCTTTCTCTTTGCTGCCATAAAGCTGTATGAGTTTTGTGCTGTTCTCCTCCAGACTGCCCGCCATATAGGCTCGGTATTTCTCTTCACTGCCGCCATAGGCCTCCAACAGCTTATCAAACTCTTCCTTAGGCATTTTCTCCTTCATCCGATCAAAGACAATATCCGCGTCCGCTTTGTTAAATGCTTCAAATTCCATAGTATTCGCTCCCTTCATCACATCCGTAATCAGTTCGATCAGTCCGTCCAGCCTGTTCCTTTTTCGGACCAGCATAGCATGCTGCGCGCGCAATGCCTGCTTCCGGTCATAATGCGGATTGTCCATAATTTCCTTTATATCCGCCAAAGGAATCTCCAATTCCCTAAAAAACAGGATCTGCTGCAGTTTTTCAATGGCTCTGCCATCGTACATCCGATAGCCGGCCTCTGTCAGCTGTGTTGGTTTCAGCAGGCCGATTTCATCATAATACCGAAGCGTCCGTATACTCACTCCGGTAATCTCCGATACTTCTTTTACACTTCGCATGATTCACCTCCTGCTCTTATCATAGACCGTTACGCGGCGTGAGAGTCAAGAACTATTATGCTTTTCTTTACGATTTCCATATACTTTTTACCACCCTATATGTTCCAGGAAATCCTGCACCGCCTCCATCCGGCAACTGGCTGTATGCGCGTGTTCGCTGTACATACGGAAATAATAGTGGTATGGGTTTCCTTCCAGTTTCTCAAAAAAATTCCTGACCAGCAGATTTTTATCCAGCCATGGATCGAATCTGCCGCATGCATGAAATATGTACGGCAGAGGCACATTCTGCTTCAGCAGCTCTCCTCCCAGATATTTTATGCTGTAAGGGGTCTGGCTGATATCACCTTTTCCAAACATCAGCTCTCTGTTTTCAGCCTGCTCACTTCCATCCGCCTCATATAGATTATCCGCCTGATCTCCTGCTGCCATCGCTCCTATCGCTCCAAATACCTGTGGATAGGACAGTCCGAGATAAAGGCTGCCATAGCCTCCGTTGGAGAATCCAGCTATATAATTCTGTATTCTTTCTCTTCCCATTTTAGGAAACAGACTCCTAAGCACAGCCGGCAGCTCTAATGCAACATAGTCGCCATAACGCAGGCCATTCTTCATGTTCACGAAGCAGGAGGCGTGGACACCCGGCATAACCACTGCAAGACCGCGTTCCTCGGCAATCTGCCTGATTCGTGTTTTTCGCAGCCAATTGTGGTGGTCGCCATGTCCTCCATGCATCAGCCACAGCACACGCCAGCAATCCGTTTTCTCCCTCTCCGGAAGGATTAAATTAATATCCATCCGCATCCCAAGCACCCTGGACATCAGATTTAGTTCCATCTGTGACATATTCTTCAGACCTCCTTCTTTGCAGGAGCTTCCCGCTTCACATTGTTTGAATCACTGCTTTCAGAAACATAATTCATAAATTGTTCCAAACAGGTATCCGGATACCGCCACTCTTCTTTCGGAACCACATGTCTGATCCGTACTGAATGCGGATACAGCACATCGTTTAGACTCTCAAACAGTCCTCTCTGCTGCTCTCTGCAGTCCCTTTCTTTTATGCAGTAAAAAAGCTCCGGTGCCTCATCCTGTATTGTCTGCAGCCGCTTTAATGCCCATAACAAAGAATTTTGGGAAACAGTATACTCTTCCAGGCTGCCAAAGACCAGCTCAAGCTGTCTGTTCCTCATCCACAGGAATTCTTCCGTCAAATCCGTCGGAGAAAAGCAGCCGATCCAACCAAATATATCCGGATGCCGCAAAGCGGTGATCAGCGCCCCATATCCTCCCATACCGCATCCTGCAATACACCAACAGTCCGGCGATTGAGGAAAACCCAATACCTCACGGCAGTAAAGCGGCAACTCCTGTCCGACAAAATCCCCATACCTTCTGCCCTGTTTCATATTGACAAAAAAGCTGTTATCTCCTGACATCAAAACCACCGTAAACGAATTCCGGCTTGCGTATTGCTCCACCATAGAACTGCGCATCCACCATGTGTGATCTTCTCCATAATCGTGAAGCAGGAACAGGATTCGCCGTTTCTGCCCCTCATTATCCCCGTGGGGCTGGGGCGCTAATATTTCAAGTGTTACCGGCATATTCAGTGCCGTTGAATCCATCTGTACATGCATCCATATCATAAAATGTCGTCCTCCCACTGTGTTCTGTTAGAAAACGGGCGAAAGCACGCTCTGCTTCCGCCCGTTTTATAAACATCTTTCACATCAGCTTCACTGTTTCCGGTCCGCGTGATACTGTTCATTCACTTCCGCGATCACAGCCTCTCCGCCGGAGGCATACCACAAATCGAACTGTTCCATCAGCTGTTCCCTGTCAATCTGTCCCACGATATACTGGGTCCTCGCATCGCTTAAGATCAGATTGAGATTGCCGCCCTGTGCCACATAAGTCGGAGCATTGCCCAGATACCCCAGTGCCGGATTATAAACCGCGATCCTGGCGCCCTCTTCAAATTTTTCGTTCTGCACTTTTGTTCTCTCATCCTCAGCAAATGTATAGTCAGTGGACTGCTTATTAGGGATGTAAGGATTCAGCTGATCTAATCCCGCATAGGACTTACTGATCACAGTATCATCCACATTGATCTTCTCCACTTCTCCCTCACTGTTTTTCTCCCAGTTAATTCCTTCCAGTCCATAATTCATGAGCATAAGCGCATCATTTCCGCACAGCTTATCCAAAAACTCCAGGCAGGCCTGAACCTCCGCTTCGGACTGCGCAGCTCTGGTAATTACAAAGAAGTTCTTGGAAACACATGCTGCTGTCTTCGGATTCTGCCCATCTTTGGATATTCCGGATACCATAGCCATAGATGCCGGCTCTTCGTCATTTAAAACGCTGGGAATCTCATTGTCCACATAATAATCCCAGATTTTCTTCACATCATCCAGGCAGTCCATATAAGCCCCTGCCTTTCCGTTGTAGCTGTCATCCTTCCAGGTCCCTCCGTCACGGATCGCCCAGTCCTTAGCGAGCAGTCCGTCATCATAGAGCTTCTTAAACCAGTCCACAGCCTCCATATATTCATCCGTCATATGCACCGGCACAAGGTTTCCGTCTCCGTCATCCACTCAGCCATTGCCGCAGCCAAACCACGTCTGCATCTCATCCAGCGGACCTGTGTAACTGCACAGATTTAATCCATAGGTATCGTCGGCTCCGTTACCGTCAGGATCTCCGTAGGTAAAGGCATAGAGCATGTCATACACATCATCGATGGTGGAAGGCTCGCCGATACCCAGCTTTTTTGCCCAGTCCGCCCGGTAGCCCAAACCGTATCTTCCAATGGGAGAGGACAGGTTATGCAGACCATACGTATGTCCGTCAATGGTGAAATTCTGCTCGATCTCCTTTTTGGCCTGTGATATATTGGGATACACTTCACTGTTGTACAGATAATCCTCGATCGGCCAGAAGGCTCCGCTGGCAGCTGCGCTGATCACCACGCCGGTCTGAGTGTTCAGCTTCATGATCATCGGCATCGCCGAGACACCGCTGGCCAGTATTGTGCTCACCTTATCGTTATAGCTGTCACTGGTCACCCAGGTAATTTCAAATTGATAGCCGGTAATCTCCTCCAGCATCTCATGAACCTGTTCGCCGTATTCACCGCTGTTAGGGCTGCCTACAAAATCCGTCAGCATAATGGAGATTTTGAAATCCTCCGGCAGCTGGCCGTGAAAATCACCGGAAGCACTGCTGCCGCCACCGCTTTCATCCGTTTCACCCCCTGCCGCGGATGTGCCCGCTGCGGACGTGCCGCCGGTAGTCTGTGCATCCCCGGAGCTGCCGCAGGCCGTAAAGGTTCCCATCAACAGTACCAGTGTCAGCAGCATGGCTGCTGCTCTCATCCATCTTCCTTTGTTCCGCTTCATAAATACTTCCTCCTGTTTATATTTTTCCGTTGCGGCCCGTATAGCCGCTCCCGGGTATTCCTGCCGGCCGCAAGCCGCAGACCGGCATTCAGAAAGGGCTCTCACCCTTTAACTGCACCTACCATGACACCCTTTGTAAAAAACTTCTGTACAAAAGGATAGACCACCAGTATGGGCACAATGGTTACAATCGTGGATGCCAGCTTGACCGCCTGTTCCGGCGGTGCCCCCATCGGTCCGAAATCAATCGGGCTTCCCGACAGATCAAATCCGGAAGCAAGCAGCACGATGGAGCGCAGGATCAGCTGCGCCGTCTGCTTCGCCGTATCATTGATATAGAGCATGCAATTAAAATAATCGTTCCAATAGCCCACCGCATAAAACAGGCTGATGGATGCCAGAACCGGTTTGGAAAGAGGCAGCACAATCCTGAAAAATATCCCCGCATCCGTACAGCCGTCTATCACAGCGGACTCCGACAGTTCCTGCGGTATCTGTTCAAAGAAATTTTTAATAATCACCATATTAAACGCACTCATGGCGCCCGGGAAAATCAGAGCCGCATAGCTGTCAATCATATTCAACGACTTCACCAGCAGATAATTGGGAATCAGACCGCCGGAAAAGACCATGGTCACAATAACCATATTTAAGATTGTGGCCCTGCCGTTAAAATCCTTTCTGGAAAGCGGATAAGCGAAGGTGGCGGATAATGCCATTGCAACCGCAGTGCCGGCCAGCGTTACCTTGATCGAGTTGAGCAGGCCTTTCAGAATACGGCCATCATCCAGGATAAACTTATATGCATTTAATGAAAATTCGTGCGGGATAATCAGAAATGGGCGCTCATATAATTCCCGTTCCGTTGCAAAGGAGCCTCCCAGCACATATAAAAACGGCAGAATCGCCATAATTCCGATCAA
This sequence comes from Lachnotalea sp. AF33-28, assembly GCF_003477885.1. Lineage (GTDB taxonomy): Bacteria > Bacillota > Clostridia > Lachnospirales > Lachnospiraceae > AF33-28. The sequence goes on along the minus strand of NZ_QUEE01000010.1, from coordinate 165,948 downwards.
CCCGGCAAACAGATAGATAAATACCTGTGTGGTGCGGTAACCGACGGAACCTCTGATCGCATTGCTATTTCTGTTATTATTAATTTTCAAAATAATCTTCCCCCTGTCAGTAGATTCCGCTTTCGCCCATCCTCTTGGCCAGCCAGTTGGTGGTAAGCACCATCACACAGCCTACGATCCCTTTGAAAATTCCTACGGCGGTGGCAAAAGAGTATTGTCCGTTGGAAACGCCGATCCGGTAAACATAAGTGTCAAATACATCCGCCACCGAGCGGTTCAGCGCATTGGACATCAAATAGATCTGTTCATAGCCGGTATTGAGCAGCGCTCCCACCCTTAAAATCAGCATAATCACTATCGTACCCTTAATAGCCGGAAGAGTGATGTGCCACATCTGACGCCAGCGTCCGGCACCGTCCACCTTTGCCGCTTCATAAAGCTGGACATCCACGCCCGCCAGAGCCGCCAGAAATATGATCATGCCCCAGCCAGTCTCCTTCCATATATTCTGGATCACAATGATCGGGCGGAAATACTGTGTGCCCGACAGCAGTGGCTTTGTTGTGCCGGTCAGAGAACGGATGATGCTGTTGACCAGTCCGGTATCCTCATTGCAGAGCACATAGGTAATGCTGGCCACAATGACAAAGGATATAAAATGCGGGATATAGACCATGGTCTGCACCAGGCTCTTATACCTGTAGCTGCGTATCTCATTTAACAGCAGTGCGATGACGATCGGCATCGGGAAATAAAACAGCAGGTTTAACAGGGAAATGGACAGCGTATTGACCAACAGAGGAACAAAATCCCTTCCTGAAAATAAAAAGCGAAAATGTTTCAGCCCCACAAATGGGCTCTTAAGTATGCCGACAAACGGATTGAAATCCTGAAACGCGATCACCAGTCCCGCCATTGGGATATATTTGAATACAATCAGGTAGATTAATCCCGGCAGCACCAGCGCATATAATGTCCAGTGATGTACCGCGTAGGTTGCGTACCGTTTTATTCTGTTTTTTTTCACATGCTTTTTTTTCACAGAGCGGCCTCCATTCTCATACATTGATCACATTTTGCGGCGTTCCCTTGCAAAACTGCACCAGGTTTTCCACTGCGATATCCATAAGGCGCTGTCTGGCCTCCCTTGGAGCCCAGGCAATATGAGGGGTAATGACAGTATTGGGTGCGGTAAGCAGCGGATTATCCCCGCAGATCGGCTCCGTCGATACGACATCCACTGCCGCGCCGCCGATCTTACCGCTGCATAGAGCCGCACTTAGATCCTCCTCAACAATCAGCGGCCCTCTGGAATCGTTGATCAGCAATACGCCTTGTTTCATTCTGGCTATTGTTCCGGAGTGAATCATGCCTTCAGTTTCCGGTGTCAGCGGGCAGTGCAGCGTGATCACATCCGCATTTTCCAGCAGCTCATCCAATGAAACACAGCGGCAGCGCTCCCCTTCCGGTGTTTCACAGCTTCCTTGAGTGTAATAGATCACCTTCATGCCAAAAGCCAGCGCAATCTCTGCTACCCGTCTTCCGATCCGGCCGAATCCAATGATTCCCATCACCTTACCGGCCAGTTCCATCAACGGATAATTCCAGAAACACCAGTCTGGGCATCTGCTCCATGCCCCATCCTTTACACTCTCGGAATGCTCCCCCACATGATGGCACAGTTCCAGCAACAGAGCGAAGGTGTACTGCGCTACGGCATCGGTGCCGTAAGAAGGGATATTACATACGACAATGTCCCGCTCTTTGGCCGCTTTTACATCCACCACATTGTATCCCGTAGCCAGAACACCAATGAACCTAAGATTCGGGCATCGCTCCATTACAGCTTCAGATACCGGCGTTTTATTAACATATATGGCTTCGGCATCTCCGATCCGCTCCACGATGTCTTCCAGCTGAGTCCTGTCATAAACCGTCAGCTCCCCCAAATTTTTAAGGCCGTCCCAGGAAAGATCCCCCGGATTTTCTGTATATCCGTCTAACACAACGATTTTCATGGTTTATCCTCTTTTCTTTTATCTGATTTAAGCCTCCTGCTTTACATAACGGGGATTCTTTGAGATACGGATCTGATGTCCACTGAAATTGCCGTCAATCCTGTCAAACTCCATGCGGGCGGCTGCCATAAGCACCTCAAAATCAACGCCCGTTTCATACCCTTCCCGTTGTAACAGATAGATGAAATCCTCCGTGGCCGTATTGCCCGTAGCGCCCGGTGCGAACGGGCAGCCGCCCAGACCGCCCAGCGCCGTCTGCACGGAATCCGCGCCGGCCAGCACAGCGGTATAGCTGTTGAGCACACCTAAATTTCTTGTATCATGTATATGGATATTGAACTCGGATCCCGGGAAGGCCGCTTTTACCTCCTGCATTACATGCTTAACCTGTGACGGATAAGCGATGCCGATCGTATCACATAACGTAAATGCGTGAATTCCCATGCTTTTCAGTCTCCCGATCATTTCCAGCAGTTGTTCAACCGGCATACATCCTTCAAAAGGACAGCCAAATGCTGTCGCTATATCAACAGTCAGCTTCAGTTCGGGGAAAAGCTGCCGCATCTGCCCGATCTGGGCATAGGACTGTTCATGCGTCCGCTTTACATTGGCTATATTGTGGGAAGCGCTTAAGGATATAACCGGCGCGATCTCCTTGAGTCCCACCGCGACAGCGCTTTTCGCTCCATACACATTCGGGACCAGCGCGAACAATTCCGCACATGGATATTCTTCGATGACGGTCTTTGCTACTTCTTCTGCATCCTGCATCTGCGGTATGGCCCTTGTGCTTACAAAGGATGTGATCTGGACTTTCCGGATGCCAGCTTTAAGGATGTTTCTGATAATTTCCAGCTTCAGGGCGGTCGGAATGAACTCCTTTACATTCTGGAACCCGTCCCTGGGGCCGATCTCTACCACATTCACTTGCGGTTTCATTTCAGATCACCTTCTCTCTAAGCAGCCGTTCATATTCTTCCGGCTCCATATTAAGCTCTTTTGTCAAGATTTCCCGCGTATGCTCTCCCAGCATAGGGGACGGCCTGCTAATTTCCACTTTCCTATTCGTGAACTTAAACTGGCTTCCCGTCAGCGTCACTCTTCCCGCTTTGGGGTGCTCTACTTCCACGAACATCTCCCGCGCGCCGCCGATATGCGGATCCTTCACTACCTGATCGATAGAATAGATCGGCGCAGAAGGAATTCCCGCCGTCAACAGGCGATCCACAATATCATGAATCCCATGCAGCACGGTCCACTCCTCCAATATGGCTTTCAACTTTTTGTGGTGCTCCACCCGCAAAAGGTTGTCTGAAAATTCAGGGGCCGCCAGCCGGGAGTCTCCGATTATTCCCTTCAACAGTTCATAGAGCTTGTTATTGCCGCAGGCTATGACCACCATACCGTCTTTTGCCTGAAAAGAATCATAGGGATAGATCGCTTCATACCGGTTTCCAATGCGATCCGGTACCCGTCCGGTACACAGGTAAATCATATTGATGATCTCCAGAGATGAAACCATTGTATCCACCAGCGAGATATCCACCTTCTCCCCCTCTCCGGTTTTCAGCCGGTTTATGTAGGCCGCCAGCACCCCGATGCAGCAACTCAATCCTGCACTGACATCCGAAATCGCCGTTCCAGATCTGGTCGGCGGCGTGTCCGGCCAGCCCGTGGTGCTCATGAGGCCGCTCATAGCCTGCCCCACGATATCATATCCGGCACGGCTGCTGTAAGGGCCGTACTGTCCGAATCCGGAAACAGCTCCATATACAATGGCGGGATTTATCTTCTTAAGCTCCTCATATCCCAGGCCCAGACGTTCCATCACACCGGGGCGGAAATTTTCCAGCACGATATCGCTGCGCTTAACCAGTTTACGAAAAATTTCTTTACCTTTTTGGCTCTTTAAATCCAGCGTCATCCCCCTCTTGTTTCGGTTCAGATTCATAAAATAGGCGCTTTCACCGTTTATGACCGGCGCATTGTTCCTGGCATCATCGCCCTTTTCCCTGCGTTCTATTTTAATCACATCCGCTCCCATATCGGCCAGTATCATGCCGCAGTACGGCCCGGCCAGCACCCGTGTCAGATCCAGAACCCTTACGCCTTCCAGCAATCCTCTGTGACACATAATTCAACCTCCGTTCTCTTTGATATACTCTCGAAAGCTCTCAAAATCAGGCACAAAGAGATTCCGAGAGTACACTTTACTTACTGTCAGGGGATTTATTTCCCCTCTATTAATATTTATTAGCAAGAAACGTGCCAACTTTTTAAACCGTATATTATGGGATATTTATCAGAATTTCTTGAAATGTTTTGTTTCAAAGTGCTATTTTAGACAAAATTTGAAACATTTGAATTTATAGACATTTGTAACTCAAAAGGCTCCCTCCTGAAGCCTTTTGAGTAGCCGATTCGCGCGTTACCGCTCCTCTTTATTTAATTTTCTCCAGAGAGTAGTCCTGCTCGTCCCCAGTTTTACAGCTATCTGCTCTTTATTATACATAAAAATTCCGGAGATTTCCTTAATCATATCCGACGTGATATCCTCCGGGTGATCCGTACTGTAATGATATCTTGACAGAATGTCCCGAAACAGCCGTTCCTCTCCGATTGCCCTCACCATACAGCGCTTAATATAGCCTATACTCCGGTTTTCACCTGACTTGATATACAAATAATATCGCTCACAGACATTTTGCAGTTCTCTGATATTTCCCGGCCAGGTGTAGGAAGCGATGATCGGCTTAACCTCCGCGTGCAGCGGCAGGTCCGTCTTTTTCGCATAGAATGTTTCAAACAGATGGATTGCATCGTCTTCTCTCTCCCGCAGAGGAGGAAGTTTCAGTTCCAACACATTCAGCCGATACAGCAGGTCCCGGCGAAATGCCTTAGCGTCCAACAGTTCCAGATTGCGGTTGGTAGCGGAGATTACCCGGGCGTTAATCGGTATCATACGGTCGCCTCCCACATGCATCACTTCCTTCTCCTGCAGCACGCGCAGCAGCCTGGCCTGCAGACCGGGATTGATCTCCCCCACCTCATCGAGAAACAGCGTTCCGTTTTCCGCCAGCTCAAACAACCCTTTCTTTCCGCCTTTTTTACCGCCGGTGAACGCGCCCTCGTCATAGCCGAACAGCTCGGTCTCCAGCAGATTTTCGGGAAGGGCCGCACAGTTAATGCCGATAAAGGGCCCTTTGCGTCTCTCACTGCTGTTATGAATCCCCTGCGCAAACAACTCTTTTCCTACTCCGGTCTCTCCATAGATCAGCACATTTGCATCGCTTGACGCAAAGAACCTGGCGTCCGCTATACAGTCTTTGATCGCATAGGACGATCCTGTAATATCGCTGAAATTATACTTGCCTTCAAACCCGCGCTCCCGTCTTGCCTTTCGTTCCTTTTCCTTATACTCCAACTGCATCTTCTGAATATCCGATACATCGGAAAGCACACAAACATTGCCGATATACTGGCCATGTTTATCCTCAATCCTGATCCAGGTCTGCAGCAGCTCCTTCGTCTCTGCCCGAATGATTTTTTTTGACTCCTTAAGGCCCGAACCCGCGAAATCCTCCAGACCGCCGGCCGGCAAGAGGAGTTGGATATACTGGCCCTTCAGCGATCTGCCGCCAAATTCAAGCATAGTTCCCGCACTCAGATTATGGTTCAGAATACAGCCGTTTTTGTCCGTCATCAGGATACCGTTGGCGCTGTAATCCACCATGGCCTGTATAAACAGCGAATTCTCCCTCTCCATGCGCAGCCTCTTCAACAGCTCCTTAGCCTGCAGGATGGAATCACGGATAGCGGATTGGCCCGGATAAATCAATACTGATTTTTTATGAAGCTTTCCGGCAACTTCCACCGCATGAGCACCTCCGATAATCGTCGCCGCACTGTCCTCTTTCATCAGGCTCTCCAGCTCCTGCGTATCCTCATAGATGATATTAGCCACATCCATATGTACTTCATCAAGATAGTGCTTAAGCTCCGTTCCCAGAGGCTCCCTGTAGGTCACAATTGCCGCCCTCCCACCGCTTTCACAGTTTTTCTGTACCGCCAGCAGATAATCCATACTGCTGATCCGGTAGTCCAGCACCGGAATATTGCAGAAATCCCTGACGATTCTGGCATTTGCCCCGCCGGCAATCACAATTTCAATCCCATCTGCAATCTTCTTTTGCAGTTCCGGCAGGATTTCCTCGCGCAGACCGCTGATCACATCAATCTCCACCTCATCATCGGATAAACCTTTGATGGCAGTTCTCACCAGACTGTCCAGTTCTCTGTACGTCACACAGCATATTCTGTATTTATCCATTCGCTCATCTGTCCTTTCTGTCCACACTGCTCGGGATGCCCAGCTCTTCACGGTATTTCGCCACAGCTCGCCTGGATATATTCACATTCCGTGCCTTCAGCAGATCCGTAAGTCTTTGGTCGCTGAAAGGTTTTCTGCTGTCCTCGCCATCCACAATTTCCTCTATCATAATCTTTATATCCTCCGCGCGAAGTCCGGCATCCTCCGTTGCATTACGGGAAAACAGCTCTTTCATCAATATGGTGCCACATGGAAACTGCAGGTATTTTCCTGAAACAGCGCGGCTCACTGTAGATTCATGCAGGCAGATGTCCGATGCGATATCCGACATTCTCATCGGCCGCAGCCTGCCTTTTCCCATAAAAAAATTCTGCTGCCGTTTTGCAGCTGCTAATGCTATTCTGATCAAGGTGTCTTTTCTCTGCTCTACATATCCGATTATCATTCTGGCCTTTGCAGCATCTCTTTCAGCCGCAGGCCGTCGCAGGCGAGTATTTCCAATGATTGTATCTGCGCTGCTGTAATCGACGCTTTCTGTTCTACATTTATAGAATAAGTAAGCTTCATAATTCCTGCCCCCCATCAGTGAAACCACAAGATTTATCCAAAGCGTATCTGTTAGTTAGATTCTAATATCGGTCCGCATAAATGTCAAAGGAATCGTTAAAACAGCCGTCTCTTTCAAATTTTACCGTCACACTTCATCAACAACAAAAATAGACAGATTCTCATCTGTCAAAAGGATTCTTCCTAAACCGTTGCGCGGCATGAAATGCGGGTTCTATTTAAACTTTCCTTCCCGCATATATCTCCTGTATTCTGAAGGCGTATAGCCCGTAAATTTCTTAAAGGTGCTGCTGAAATACTGCGAATTGTCCCCAAATCCTGTTGCTCTGGCCACATCCAGGATCATTTCCTCCGGGCTGTACGCCAGCTTCTGCATGGCAAGCAGCATTCTGCGTTCGGCCAGATAGGAGGAGAATCTCTGCCCGGTCTCTTTCTGGAAGACTCTGCTTAAATAATTTTCATTCAGAAAAAGCTTCTTTGCAGAGATCCATTTCAGTGACAGTTCCTCGTTGGCGATCTCTTCGTCCACAATCTTGATGATCCTGCCTACTGTCTGCGGATAATTTCCCGGATCTGAAACATTAGCAAGGATCCTGTTCATTGCCGGGTTTTCCCGCATCATATCCATAAGCTGCTTTTGCTGCCGCTCATCCCGGCATTTCGTCACCACATTCAGCAGTGAAGCGGCATCCAGCGGCTTTAGCAGATATTCTCTGGCCCCATAGTGAATTGCCTGCTGCGCATAGTGAAAATCCGCATGTCCGCTTAAAATCACAAAATCAATATCCGCTCTGCGGCCTCTAAGCTGCTTAAGCAGTTCGAGGCCGTCCATCACGGGCATCCTGATATCCACCAGCATCATATCCACTTCATGGTCCTTAAGATATTCCAGCGCATCGACCGCATTGGCAGCGGCATATACTACCTCCACCTGATATTTTTCCCAGGGGATGGAAGAGGAGATCGCCTCCCTTACAATATGCTCATCATCCACCACCATAATCCTGTAATTGTTTTTCATTCCGCCTTCCCTCTTCATACTCTTCCTGTGAAATACATTTCATCCTCGCCTGCACCACCGTGCGGCCGGCGCTGTCACGCAACACACTGATTCCGCAACGATCCCCAAACACCTCTTTGATTCTCCGGTCAATATTTAACAGGCCAACGCCGTTTCCCTTCGGCTTCAGCTGCCCGCTGCGCAGCTTTTCCATCAGATTTTCTTCCGGCGGAGGGCCGTCATTGGATACCTGGCAGATGCACTCCTCTCCCCGCACGCACAGGCTGACTTCCACTCTGCATACCCCCAGCATGCATTCCACTCCATAGGCAATGGCGTTTTCCAATAAAGGCTGTATTGTGAACTTGGGAATTAACAGGCCGCTGCATTCCTCCGACACATCAAAGCGGATATCCAAACGCTCCTCATAGCGGTGCTTCTGGATCGTCAGATAATAGCAGACAATGTCGAGCTCCTTATCGATCGTGATCACCAGCTCTTTATTGCTGATCGCCTCCCTAAGCAGGAGTCCCAGACTGTTGACCATATCCGCCGCCGGCATATTCCCTGCCGTCTTAACCATCCAATACACGGAATTCAGTGTATTATAGAGAAAATGGGGATTCATCTGCGCCTGCAGCGCCTGTATCTGCGTCTCCTTGATCAGAATCTGTTTCAGATAATTTTCCCGAACTAATTCATTGATCCTGACCGACATTTTGTTAAAAGCCTGCTGAAGGGCATACACATCCCTGTCCCTGATTTCCTCTTTTTCATAGACGGGAAGCTGTGTAAAATTCTCCCAGGAAATCTGATGGATATGCTGGATAAATCTTCGGATATCATCGGTCACCCGGCGCGTGAAAAAGAACGAAATCGACAGCACCGCCGCGCAGCAGCAAACAAAAATCCCCATATACAGTGTAAAAACCTGCTTTACATCAAAGAAGAGTTCCGCATACGGTGTAAAAAGCACGTAGGAAAACTGCTGTCCGCTGTTATGCATGCTCACCACAAAATAGCGCTTCCCGCCGATATCCCGAATCGAATACGCCTCGCTCTGCACCCCGTCCGGATCGTAGTCCTCCAGAAGGTTCTCTTTGTCATTCAGCACAAACTTAAGACCGCCCTCATTGCCGTACATCAGAAATATCCCGTCGTGCACATCCGTAAGCAGCCTGCCCAGCCTGTCTATATCAATAAACAGCACCACCGTTCCGATATGCTTCAGGGACAGGTTTTCCTTTTCCCTGATCTGTTTGACCGCCAGCAGAATATTTTTCTCGCCGGCAAACGTGCTTTCCTCCATAAAGAAGGTCTCGCCCTTTGCATTGACAGCGGCCCCGGATACCGCTTTCGCGTTTTCTTCGGTCAGTCGGAAATAGCGCGTCGATGCGATCACGCTCACATTGCCCGCTCCGTCCACAAAATTGGCACAAACTACAGAATGATTCGCCGCGATTTCTCTCTGTATGCCGTCCGCAATCTGATTAATCCTTAATGCCCGCCCAAGTCCCGTTTCATCTCTTCCCTCATCATAAGCCAGCAAACTGCTGCCCGCTTTCTGCACGGTATCGGAGACCACGATATCATAGATGAGAGTTTTTATTTCCCCCATTTCATTCTCCATTCTGGAAATGGAAGAATCCATCAGTTCTCTGGTAAGCTGATATATGTATTCCGTATTTGACCGTTCCACACTGTAAAGCACAAAGCATCCGCCAGCAAAGCTTAGCACCAGCGCCGCGCCCAGAATGGCGGATACCCGATGAACGATGCTTTTTCTCTTTCCTGTCATGGCTCTCCTCCCCCCAGGATAAACCGAATGTGAATGATACTATTTTATGCTTTCAGTCCGGACATTGCAATGCCGTCCACAATGTATTTCTGCGTAAACAGAAACAGCACAATCACAGGAAGCAGCGAAGCCACGCACATGGCAAACATGGCGCCATAATCCGAAACGCTGGTTGGATCGCAGAAAAGCTTCAGCGCAATGGATACGGTGTACTTCTCCGGAGAATTAAGGTACAGAAGAGAACCCATAAAATCGTCCCATTTCCAGTAAAACGAGAAGATCGCCGAGGTTGCAAGAGCCGGTTTAATCAGAGGCATCATAACCCTGGTGAACAGACGCACCTTACCGCAGCCGTCGATTTCCGCCGCTTCATCCAGATCCTTGGGAATTCCCGCGATAAACTGCATGATTAAAAAGATAAAGAAGGCTCTCCCGCCCCATTCCGGCACCGTCAGCGGCAGAAACGTATTCACCCAGTTCAGTCCGTTAAAAATAATATACTGCGGCACCACCAGTACCTGGCTGGGCACCATCATCGTAATCAGCATACAGATAAAGAAAAAACCTCTTCCCCGGAAACGTATCCGTGTAAAGCCATAGGCCGCCATGGCCGACGCCAGCACATTGCCGATCACCGAAACCACCGTCACTATGACAGAGTTTTGAAAAAATGTGGTAAAAGTAGTGCCTCCAAACCCGGACCATCCGTTGAGATAATTTCCAAATTCCCATTTTTCCGGAAACAGATGATCTACGGTAGAGAGGACCAGGCTGCTCTCTTTAAAAGAGCTGAAAAACATCCAGATCAGCGGATAGATCATCACGAATCCGATCGCGCATACGACCGCATGAAATAAAACAGTATTAGATAGCTTTTTCCGAATCATTTCCGACGCGCCCTTCCTTTCCTCTTATTGCTTTTGCCGTCAAACATCTCGTTTTCATAAAACACCCATGCGCTGGAGGATTTGAAAACAAGGGCCGTGAAAAAGCCGATGATTACCAGAAGGATCCAGGCCATAGCGCATCCGTAGCCCATCTTATAATAAGCGAAGCTCTGTCTGTACAGATAGAGCGCATACACCAGCGTCTTGTTCATGGGGCCGCCGTCCGTTATGATCATCGCCTGTGAAAATACCATAAAGCCGCCGATCATCTGCATAACAAGGTTAAAGAAAATGATAGGGCTTAACAGAGGAAGTGTGATCCGGAAAAACTTCTTTACAGGTCCAGCGCCGTCCACCACCGCCGCTTCATAGTAGCTCCTGGGAATCTGCTTCAGTCCGGACAGAAAAATCAGCATCGGAGAACCGAATTGCCAGATAAACAGCAGTATGATGCTCCACAGCGCAGTATCTTTATTGGATATCCAGCTGATGTTGCAGGGAATGCCTAGCATATTTAAAAAGCTGTTAAATACGCCTGTTTTCGAGAAACAGTATTTCCACATAACCGATACCGCCACGCTGCCTCCAAGGATGGACGGAAGGTAATAGATCACCCTGTAAATAGGTACTGCTTTGGAGTCTCTGTTGAGGATCATTGCCACCATCAGCGCAAATAACAGTCTTAGCGGAATGGAAATAAATACAAATTTAAAAGTGACTCCGAGAGAGGTCATAAACAGGTTATCCTGCGTGAACAGACGGATATAATTGCTAAAACCGATAAACTTCGGCACCGACAACATATTGTATTCTGTAAAAGACAGAAAAAAGGAAGCTGCAAACGGCAGCGCCGTAAAGGCAAGAAAACAGATCAGCCAGGGTCCGATGAAAAGATACCCCAACAGTGTATTCTTCCTCATCTGGGATTTATTCGCCATGATAATCTACCTCATTTTCGTGAATTAGGCTGTTGGATAAACACACCTTTTTTGTGAAGCGGGAAAGGCAATGGGGGCTGATCAGGCCCCCATTTTACGATACTGTGAATATTGCCGTCTATTCCGGAAGAATGGAAGCTGCCTGGCTGATAAAGTCCGTGATGCAGTCTTCTGCGGACATCTCTCCGTACATGGCCGCCGTGAAGTTATTCTTCAGAACGCTGATCGCTTCCGCGGAATTGAGCGGATCAGCAGGATTCGTGGATTTGACCGCGGAGGAAACCTCATTCACATAATTCAACGTGTTCTTGGTATATACATCCGTATCCTCGCTGGATGCCAGCATTTCGCGCACCGCGCCGGATAATGAAATGCCTCTGTCCGTTCCGATCATCTTGCAGGCATCCTCGTCGTTGATCAGATAATTGATCACTGCCGCGGCCGCTTTCGGATCCTGGCAGTTGGCGGAGATGCACCAGTACATGTTGGAATTCAGATACATCCCTGTCTGGCTTCCGCCGTCCATCTTAGGCAGCATAACCATTCCCAGCTCCTTGCCCGCCGCAGCGCAGTAAACACCGTAGTAATTGCTTAACTGGAAGGACATGGCGGACTCGCCTTTTACGATAAAGTAATCTTCCGTAGTAGACCATGCGATCTGTACCTCCGGATCCACAAAATACCCAGCCTTAACTCCGTCATAAATATCCTGAACCGCCTGGATCACCGCCGTAACCACAGCCTCATCCTCTGCCCACGGAAGGGAATGGCCGTCCTCTGAAAAGAAATCATATCCATAGCTGCGGACCATTGCCTCCACCAGCCATCTGGCCTCCGCCAGGAATGGCAGCTCAGTGGGGATCTGCGTCGCGTCGTAAACAGCCTTGGCCGTATCAATAAATTGGCTCCAGGTCCAGTCATTGGAAGGGTATGTCACTCCCGCCTGATCAAACGCCTCTTTGTCGTACAGCACATTCACGGTGTTCACGCCGGTGGTAAAACCAGCCAGTTTACCGTCCACCATGCCTCCGCTTAGAGAGCTCTGGTCAATATTGCTGATGTCTATGGTCCCGTCATCAATATACGGCTGCAGATCGATGATCTGGTCGTTTTTTGAATAGTTGATGATATCCGTTGTAGACATCTGAATCACATCGGGAAGGTTGCTACCCACCGCCTGTGTGGCCAGGTTCTCAAAATAACTTGTCCAGCTGGTATACTCATAGGAGAACTCCGTTCCCGCTTCCGCCGCATATGCGTCCAGCGCTTCAATGGTCATGTTATGACGCTCCTGGCTGCCCCACCATGCCACCCGCAGGGCCGCTTGGTTCCCCGCATCATTGCCCGGCGCAGCAGTGGTGTTATCTGCAGCAGAGGTCTGACTCTCCACCGTGGTATTTACTGGACTTTCCGCCTGTGTTGTATTACCGGTATTCTGAGCGCCGTTTGCGCAGGCTGACGCAGATATGCACATAACTGCCGCAAGCGCCAGTGCCGTAACTTTTCTCCATTTCATCTTCATATCCTCCTCGTTTTCAATGCTAACGGTAAGCGTGCTGTCTGGTGAATATAATATGATCAGCACACACCTGTCTTTGTTCGGCCGATATGTCGATTATATGCAAAAGCACACTTATCCGCAATAAAAATAAGTGTGCAAAACGTTTAAAAAAGTGTGTTAATTTGCATTATATGAGACAATATTACCAGTTTTTATAACTGCCGGAATAATCCCTGGTCTTTCCCACCACCTGTCATCCATCATTGTTCTGCCCGCCGGTCCTAATGTCCTCCAGCGCTCTTGCGGTGTCTTCCGGCAGTGAATCAAACAGATAGTTCTTGCCAGATGGGCGGTCTTTTGTATATTCCTCCCTCAAGCTTTCCATCGCATGCGCAATCTCCTTCTTAAATTCCCTGGCCGAAAGCAGCCTGCATCCCTGGCTTAGGATGATGATCTGTTCCAGTCCGTCCGAAGTGGCCACGGTCACATCATATTTGCCGGCATTTTCATGGGCGAATTTCTCAATATACTGATCCGCGGTCTCAGCCTCTTTCGTATAGACCACATGTATATTATGGTAATCCCGGATTTCCGTCGGATGCCCCTGCACCCGGTAGGCGTCAAAAACGGCGATCAGGCGGCATTTGCAGATTCCCTGATAATTGCTTAAGATATCCAAAAGCCTTCCTCTGGCCCCGTCCACGCTGACAGCAGCCAGCTCCCGCAATTCGTCCCAGGCAAAGATGATATTGTATCCGTCCACCAGCAGATACGCTTCTTTTGGTTCCTGTTTCTTCACCGGCCTTGCAGACGCCGGATGAGGCGCAATGTCCACCCTTTTCCCGGCGGAATATTTTTTCCGCAAAGCGGTCGTTTTATCCCGGCTATTGGCGTAAAAGGTGCGGGATAAAATCGCATCGATCTCATCCACTCCTACGAAATCTTCCTCTTCAATAGGATCCGCATCCTGCTTCGGCGCTGCCTCTGTCCGGCACAGACGCTCATCCGGCGCGCTTTCCAGATGCATATAATCTTTCACTTTATCCCAGCTGACCACAAAACCGGCGCCGTGGGAGCAGAATACTGAGCCGGTCGGGTTCTCCAAATCGCGCTCCGAATCGTATCCGGCCGCCTCTATGACCTCTTCTGAATTATGGCAGGGTTCATAACCCTTCAGGGAACAGAACAGCCTTCCTTCCCCTCTGGTGTAGCCAATGACCTCTTTCTGATAGTCGCGCATCGTGACCACCGGCGCGCTGCCGGTCAGCACCATGAATCTGTCGGCAGAAAACGGAGGATTCATCCTCCCGCAGCGCTTCTCTATATCCGTCATGGCCCGTCCCACCATGCCTTCCGGCACCTCCAGGCGAAACTCATAATACGGTTCCAGCAACACGGACCTGGCCTGTTTTAAGCCCTGGCGTACGGCCCGGTATGTGGCCTGGCGGAAATCCCCGCCTTCCGTATGCTTAATATGGGCGCAACCCGCGATCAGCGTGATCTTCATATCGGTGATGGGCGCGCCGGTCAGCACGCCTTTGTGCTCTTTTTCTTCCAGATGGGTCAGCACCAGACGCTGCCAGTTACGGTCCAGCATATCCTCGCTGCAGGACGCCGCAAATTCCAGGCCGCTGCCAGGCTCACCCGGTTCCAGCAAAAGATGCACCTCTGCATAATGCCTTAACGGTTCAAAGTGTCCCACACCTTCCACACAGTCCGCAATAGTCTCCTTATACAGTATATTGCCGGAGTCAAAGCTCACACTCACATCGAACCGTTCCTGAATAAGGCTCTGCAGGATTTCGGTCTGCACCTCCCCCATGATCTGCGCCTGTATTTCTTTCAGCTGCTCATCCCACACGATATGCAGCTCCGGTTCCTCTTCTTCCAGCTGCCTAAGCTTCGGCAGCATGGCCGCGGCGTCGCAGCCCTCCGGCAGCCCGATTCGGTAGGTCAGCACCGGTTCCAGCACCGGCAGCGCAGACGACGCTTCGGCGCCCAGCCCCTGGCCCGGCCTTGTGTTTAAAAGCCCGGTCACCGCACAGATGCTGCCCGCCTCCGCCTCATTCACCGTCTCATATTTCTCACCGGAATAGATGCGGATCTGATTCACCTTTTCATCGCCGAACACCGTCTTCACCTTCAGCGATCCTCCGGTCACCTTCAGATAGGTGAGCCTGTTGCCCTGTCCGTCTCTGGCGATCTTAAACACCTTCGCTCCAAACTCCGCAGGATATTGCTCTTCCTCCGAATAGTTTACCAGCCCCCGCATCAGTTCCTCCACGCCGAAAAGCCGTAAGGCCGAGCCGAAATAGCAGGGAAACAGCTTCCTTTCAGCAATCAGATGTCTGATATCCCCCGCCTCCACCGTCCCCGTCTCCAGGAAATGCTCCAGCGCGCGCTCATCGCACACCGCCACCTCTTCATAAAAGGAAGCATCCGCGGGAGCGCTAAAATCCACGCAGCCGTCATCCAGGCGTTCCTTGAGCTCTGAAAGCAGAGCTTCCCTGTCCGTTCCGTCCTGGTCCATTTTATTCACAAACAGGAATACCGGTATATGGTATCGGGCCAAAAGCCGCCACAGTGTCTGCGTATGCCCCTGCACGCCGTCCGCGCCGCTGATCACCAGCACCGCGTAATCCAGCACCTGCAGCGTTCTCTCCATCTCCGCGGAAAAATCCACATGCCCCGGCGTATCTAACAGCGTAATCTTGGCTCCCGGCAGAGTAATCTGCGCCTGCTTGGAAAAAATCGTGATCCCTCTGGCCCTTTCCAGGGCATAGGTATCCAGAAAGGCGTTTTGATTGTCCACCCTCCCCATATTTCTTATGCTGCCGCTTAAATACAGCAGAGCTTCCGACAGCGTGGTCTTTCCGGCATCCACATGAGCCAACAGACCGGCACATATTCTTTTTTTTGGTTTTTTATCTATCTGCCCGCCCATAAAAATGCCCCCTTCCGTAATTGCATATTTTTTTTAAGTATATCACAGGAGGGGGATGTTAGTCGAGACGGCATTTTCTGTTTCAATGGGTTACAGGTTAGCTGGAAAGCTGAACTGTAGTTGCTGTTCACAGTTACCGTAAAGTTCCCGCGCAAGACAGGGCAGCCGTGAATAGTAACGAACTGTAACATTATTTATTTTTCACAACGCGATTGACAAGGCTTCAGGTAAGGATATAATAGACTTATAAGTTGCCTACTCATGAGTTAGTGTATTACGAGTAGAAAGGAGATTTATTATGTTTTATTGTCGTGAAGGTGAACTTCATCAGATGAATCGCCGCTATGATAAAAACAAGTTTGAGTGCGTTGTCATTTATGGCAGACGGAGAGTTGGAAAAACTGCTTTGATCAACGAATTCTGCAAAGAAAGACCGACAATCTACTTTTCGGCCTTAAATGCATCTTCTCTGGAAAATCTGGAGGCATTATCTAAGGCTATCTATTCTTACAAAAATCCAGATGAATCTGCCAATGCACCGACCTACCGAAACTATGATGATGCTCTGGAGGCAATCACCGCTATGTCCCGGGAGCAGCGGCTGGTTTTTGTTATTGACGAATATCCTTATCTTGCAAAAGCAGAAAAATCTATTTCCTCCCGCCTACAGCACATCATCGACCACATGTGGCAGGAAAGTCAGCTTTATTTAATTCTTTGCGGATCTTCTATGAGTTTTATGGAGTATCAGGTGCTTGGATATGAAAGTCCTCTCTATGGCAGACGCACAGCCCAGTTCAAAATTCATGCGCTGACCTATAAGGAAATGACGGTTTTTCATCCGACTCTTAGTCCGGAAGATCAGGCATTGTTGTACGGGATCACCGGCGGTGTTCCACACTACATTAACAAGCTGGATGTAGAAGATAATCTGGATGACGCTCTGTTGGAAAACCTCTTTAACCCCTCCAGTTATCTCTTTGAAGAGCCGGAAAATTTGCTAAAGCAGGAACTAAGAGAACCGGCAATCTATAATTCCATCATCTCTGCGATTGCCGGGGGTTCTACACGTGCCAATGAAATTGCTACAAAGGTAGGTCTTGAATCCAGTGTCTGCTCCAAGTACCTGAAAGTACTGCTTGATCTCGGTATTTTGAAGCGGGAGACTCCTATTACTGAGAAACCGGGCAAAAAAACCATCTATACCATTGATGATAATTTTTTCCGCTTTTGGTACCGATTTGTGCCTCGAAACATGTCTGCAATCAGTGCCGGGCGTATCGAACAAATTTATACAAAGGCCGTCAAACGCTATTTTTCGGATTACATGGGACTGGTGTTTGAAAAGATGTGCCGGGATTATCTGCTCCGTTATGCAGACTCTCTGCCTATTCTACTCAGTGAGGTCGGTCAATGGTGGGGAACCGATTCAAAGGAACGGAAAGAAGTTCAGATTGACATTGTAGGCACACCCGTGGATGGAAACGAATATATTATCGGCTCCTGCAAATACAAAAATGAAAAAATAGGTGTTGATGAACTGGAGCTGATCCGCCATTACGCTTCTGTTTTTGGCAGAGGAAATAAATATCACTATTTCATTTTCTCTAAGGTTGGTTTCTCATCCGCACTAGAGGCGTTGGGAAAACAGGGAGAGGTTACGCTCCTTACTCTGGAGGATATATATATATAAGAACGTAAACGGCTAAGTTCCGTTACAGCCATTTGCGTCTGCCGCTCCATGTTCCCTTTCTCATCTATCGCCGCACACGAATCACTCAACCCTAAGCATCCTGTATCCGACACCGATATGGGTCTGAATATACTGTGGAGCGCCCGGCTCTTTCTCGATTTTCTTTCGCAGTGCCGCCATAAAGACGCGCAAAGAAGCAATATCGTTATCCCAGCTGCTGCCCCATATGTTCTGTGTAATGAACGTATGGGTCAGTACCTTGCCAACATTTTTAGAAAGCAGACACAGCAGTTTATACTCAATGGGTGTCAGATGCAGTTCTTCGTCATTCAGGTAGGCGCACCCGGCGGCGTAGTCAATGCGAAGCTGCCCATTCGTAAAGGTGGATGCTTCCACCGGCGACTCGTACTGCGTCATCATAAGACGTCTTTGAGTAACCCGCAGCCTTGCCAACAGCTCTTCTACGGAAAACGGCTTAGTGAGATAGTCGTCCGCTCCCGCATCCAGCGCATCGATCTTGTCCGTATCCTCGCTGCGCGCGCTGATCACAATAATTGGCATATTGGACCATGTGCGGATTTTTTGAATCACTTCCACACCGTCCATGTCCGGAAGGCCCAGGTCGAGCAGGACAATATCCGGATTATGGGACGAGGCCTCTAAAATTGCTGCCGCGCCGTCCGGCGCGACAAGATAGTGGTAATCATGGGCTTTTAAAGTTGTTGTTATTAAATTTTTTACAGAAGTATCATCCTCTACGACTAAGATCAGTGATTTATTCATGAAGCTTTACCTCCCCGGAAGATAATGTAAATGTAAACACCGTACCCCGCGGTGCATTGTCTGAAACAGTGATTGTGCCTCCGTGAGCATTAATGATGGACTTGCACAGGGAAAGGCCCAGTCCGAGGCTTCGGCGGCTGTCTGCAATCTTATTGGCTCCGCTGTAAAACATATCAAATACCCTGGCTTTCATTTCGTCTGACATGCCCTCCCCGTCATCGGCAATGGAGACGACTGCTTTGCCGTCCCGCTTACAAGTCCGAATTACAATATGGGAACCTTTCGGCGTGTACTTGATGGCATTGTCCACGATATTGATAATGACCTGAACAATGAGCCTGGCATCCATTTTAGCCAGCAGAAAATCCTCCTCGCTCTCAACAGAAATACTGTGTTCCACACTTTTTCGGTTCACATGGTGCAGGGCTTCTGTGATTACATCGTCAATCAAATCCTCCGAGATACGCAGATTCAGCCGCCCTTCCTCAATTCGTGTAACCGCAAGCAGATTTTCCACCAGATTGATGAGCCACATGGAGTCATCGTAAATGTCCGTATACAGCTGTCTTTTTGTATCGCTGTCAAAGGAGTCACCGTTTGACAGCAGATTGCTCGCATTGCCGGATATGGAAGTAAGCGGCGTGCGCAGATCGTGGGAAATTGCCCTCAGCAAATTTGCCCGCATCTGCTCATTCTTGGCAAGAATGGCGGCCTCCTCCTTTTCCCTGTTGTTCTTTTCATTCTCCAGCGCCAAAGCGCATTCGCCCAAGATAGATAAAAAAATGCTGTTTTCAAATGCATCCAGCGGCTCGTTTCCAATTAAAATGCCGACCACACCGTATACGCGGTCATTCACCCGGACGGCAAGATACATGCACTTTGCATTGGAGAGCGTTTTTGTAGTCGCTCCGGCATGTTTGTTATTTTTGAGAACCCATGCCGCCACGCCTTTTTCATCGCCTGACAAACAGCTATCATCAAACGTCTCCTCCGGTACAGAAAAGACGTGCGGCTCTCCCAGCAGATTGTCCTCTGCAAAATAAAACACAATACTCTTTTTCAATAACTTCATAAGCTGATTGGCAGTAATGGATACAATCTCATTTCTGTCCGTCGCCTTCTGCAAAAGCTGGTTTGTATCAAACAGGATTTTTGTTCTGAACGCCGATTGCGCCGATTGCTTTGCGCTGTTCTTGAGCCGGCCCGCCAGCGAGCTGGTCAGAAAAGCCGCCAGAAACATGACGAGAAAGGTGACAGGATACCCCTGATCGTAAGCCTGAAGCGTATATTTCGGTTCAGTGAAGAGAAAGTTGAACACCAGCACGCTGACAACCGAAGAAATCAGGCTGTATACCCGGTTGACAGTCACCACTGAGGTAAGCAGTACGCCAAGGACATAGACTGTGATAATATTGGCTTCCGCAAATCCGAGCCACTGGAACAGAAAACCGATCAGGCTGGCGCCAATTAAGATTCCGGCACTTTTCAGGATATCTGCGGAAGAAAAGACAAGGCCTGACGTTTCCCTGGCTTTCTTTGCCCTATAAGCGGAAACTCCGGAAACCGTATCAGGAATGATATGTACGTCCAGATTGGGCGCATTTACAATTAGCCTTTCCGTCAGTGTCGGTTTGCTGAACAAACCCTTTTTCGTGGCTGCACTCCGTCCGATTACAATTTTAGACACACCGGAAAGCCGGGCAAACTCCGCAATTTGAAATGAAATGTCATCGCCGTAGACGGTCTCAATTTTAGCCCCTAACTGTTCCGCAAGGTGCATATTCGAACGCAGGCGTTTTTTGTTTTCCTCCTGTAAAGCGGAAAAATCGGGAGTTTCTACAAACAGGGCTGTAAATGCTCCGCGAAAGGCGCTTGCCATTCTGGCCGCAGTGCGGATAATCTTCGCATTGGATGGCGATGACGAGACACACACAAGTATATGTTCATCTGTATGATAGTCACCGTGATGTTTCACTCTGGCATTTTCCGTCAGGATATTCACTCGGTCGGCACAGCGGCGCAGCGCCAATTCCCTTAAAGCCGTCAGATTTTCTTCTGTAAAAAAGTTATGCAGGGCCTGTTTTGCCTGTGTTTCTTTATAAACATTACCCGACTGCAGCCTTTCAATCAGCTCTTGCGGCTCAATATCCACCAACTCCACCTGATCGGCATTGTCAAACACAGAATCCGGGATGCGCTCCCGAACCATAACGCCGGTAATTGAGGCAACTGTGTCATTTATACTTTCAATGTGCTGCACATTCACCGTCGTATACACATCAATTCCCGCTCGCAGCAATTCTTCTATATCCTGGTAACGCTTTGCATGGCGGCTGCCCTGCGCATTGGTATGGGCCAGCTCATCCACTAAAAGAAGCTGAGGTTTTCTCTTCATAGCCGCATCAATGTCAAATTCATGGAGCATTATGCCATTGTGCTCAATCTGCAGATTAGGAATGCACTCCAGGCCCCCAAGCAGTTTTATAGTCTGCGGGCGTGTGTGGGGCTCGATATAGCCCGCAGCCACATCTATACCCCGTTGTTTTGCGGCGTGGGCTGCTTTCAGCATGGCATATGTCTTGCCGACTCCGGCCGCATAGCCAAAAAATATTTTCAAATGGCCTCTTGTTTTCTTTTGCTCTTCCTCCTGAATAGCCTTTAACAGCTGTTCCGGTGTGTGCCGTTTTTCTTCCATGCGACTACCTCTCACTCTACAACAGGATATCTTCATACTATTTTGGCAGTGATACAAAACACACATAAAAATTATACTTCATCCGATCATAATTTTCCATAGCATGTTTGTCAGTGGCTCTTATCGCGATAAAGTTTCAATTGCCCGGCAAAACAATTCATTTTCTAGGAGCTTCCGTCTTTATTGTATCTTTATCTGTATTAAATGGGCATAAAAATAAAACTCACAGTATTTAGATTATATAAATGGGAACCCAAAAATCAGAGCCAGGGGAAGTGTGATAAGTGCGGTACACACGGCAACTGCCCCCAGAAGAAAAATCGGTATTCCTGCAAACGCCGCAAAAAGCGCAAGACACGGATGGTAAAGTGCAAAGCGCTGTACGCGCTCGTCGAACCCTCTCTCAAACTTGTGTAAAGACTCAAGAATTGCTGTCATAATCAATCCCTCCTATGCTATGCTTATATGTTAGCACAGGGAAAATTAAAATAGGGCAAGGGTTCGCGCGGTCAAATTAAGATAAAATAAACAGCTTCCGGGGCTGCCATTACGCATCAATCAGTCCCATTGCGATGCCGATTTCGATATTGACCTTCACCACATTGACGGTTTCTTCACCAAATATGCCCAGCAGCTTACCTTCCGTATTGTTTCTGATGATCTCACGGATCTGTTCTTCACCAAGGCCGGAGGCCTCTGCAATTCTGGGAACCTGAATCTGTGCCGATTCCGGGGAAATATGCGGGTCCAAGCCGGAGCCGGAAGCTGTCAGCAGGTCGGTGGGAATATCCTCCCGCTTCACAGCGGGGTTTTTTTCAAGGAAGTCCGCAAGATCCGCTTCGACACGCTCTGTAAGCGCTGGGTTGGACGGCGCATAGTTATTAGAGCCGGAGCCAATTCCGGGAAATTTCGTCCCGTCCTGATAGTTCCTGGTCCCGTCCCCATTTTCTGTATAAACGTTATAGTGGTAAGCGGAGGGCCGGCTCCACAGATAATAGTCCTGTATAAACTCCTGCCCCACATGCTCTGCCGCCACAGGCCTGCCGTCCGCCTCAATCAGGCTGCCCGCTGCCTGATGCGGAAATAGCAGTGCCGAAAGACCGTTTAACAATGCCGGGAAGAGAAATCCGCATACCAGCATCAGGACAAGCGATACGGTAACAGCCTGTCTGATGTTGTGCAGTAAATTTTTAGTATGTTCTTTCATAAGAGCTTCCTCCTTTTCATGTCACCGGCCAAAGCCTGATGACCTACGCACACTTCAGCATGCATTTTCTTTACAGACCGAGCAGCGCCAACAGCGGATGAATGATCAGATCTATGATTTTGATACCGATAAACGGTGTGATGACACCGCCGGCGCCGAAAATCATCATGTTTCGCAGCAGCATTTTTCCGGAGGACATGGGGCGGTATCTAACGCCCTTCATGGCCAGGGGAATCAGGCACGGAATGATAAGCGCATTAAAGATCAAAGCCGACAGGATCGCGCTGTACGGGGTTGCCAGATTCATGATATTCAGCACACCCAGCTGCGGGATGGCCAGCATGAACATGGCCGGAATGATGGCGAAATATTTGGCAATGTCGTTTGCAATGGAAAAGGTGGTCAAACTGCCCCTGGTGATGAGCAGCTGCTTTCCGATCTCCACAACTTCCAGAATCTTCGTCGGGTCAGAATCCAAGTCCACCATATTGGCTGCTTCCTTGGCGGCGGCAGTGCCGCTGTTCATTGCCAGACCCACGTTGGCCTGAGCCAGCGCCGGGGCGTCGTTGGTGCCGTCGCCGGTCATAGCGACGATTTTGCCTTCCGCCTGCTCCTTTTTGATGACATCGATTTTATCTTCCGGCTTACACTCCGCAATAAAACCGTCCACGCCGGCTTCTTTGGCAATGGTTGCTGCAGTCAAAGGATTGTCTCCGGTGCACATGATGGTCTTGATGCCGATAGCGCGAAGCCGCTCAAACCTCTCCGCCATACCGGCTTTTACGGTATCCTTCAGATAAATGACGCCCAGAATACGGTTGTTTTCGCAGACAGTAAGCGGCGTGCCGCCAAGCGTAGAAATCTTTTCCACCTCTTCCCGCAGGTTCACCGGAATGCTGCCGCCCTGCTCTTTGACATACGTCTCAATGGCATCGGCGGCGCCCTTTCGTATTTTCGTTCCGTCCGGAAGATCCACGCCGCTCATCCGCGTCTGAGCAGTAAATTCAATAAAGTTGGAACCGGCAGTTTCACTGCTGTTATCCCCCATACGGCGGGCCAGTTCCAGGGTGGATTTTCCTTCCGGTGTCTCGTCGTGAAGGCAGGTCAGCGCCGCACAGCGGATCAGTTCACCGCGTTCTGCGCCTTTTACCGGGATGAAATCGGCTGCCAGCCGGTTGCCGTAGGTAATGGTGCCTGTTTTGTCCAGAATCATGGTATCCACATCGCCGCAGGCTTCCACAGCTTTGCCGGACATGGCGATAACATTAAATCGGGTAACCCGGTCCATACCTGCGATGCCGATCGCCGAAAGCAGACCTCCGATGGTGGTGGGAATCAGACAGACCGCCAGTGCGATCAGCGTTGAAATCTGAAGCCGGACACCGGAATACACACCGATAGGATACAGGGTAACGATGACGGTCAAAAAGATGATGGTCAGGGAAACCAGCAGCGTGTTCAGCGCAATCTCGTTCGGCGTCTTTTTGCGGGAGGCGCCCTCAACCAATGCGATCATGCGGTCCAGAAAGCTGTTGCCGGGATCGGAAGTTATGCGTACCTTCAGCCGGTCGGATACCACGGTGGTGCCGCCGGTGACGGAGCAGAAATCGCCGCCTGACTCTCTCACCACCGGAGCGGATTCACCGGTGATGGCCGATTCATCCACCGAGGCAATGCCTTCCAAGACCTCGCCGTCGCCGGGAATGATCTCACCCGCAAAAACCAGGACAATATCGTCTTTCTTCAGCTCACTGGAGCGAATGTCTTTCGTGGAACCGTCCGCACACAGCAGATGGGCGGCGGTATCTTTCTGTGTTTTCTTCAAACTGGCCGCCTGCGCTTTGCCTCGCCCCTCTGCCACGGATTCCGCGAAGTTGGCAAACAGCACGGTGACAAACAGCACGGCACAGACGGTGATGTTGTAAGCCCTTAGATTACCGGCGGCCGCGTCCCTCCCTGGAAAGAAGGATAGCAGGAGTGTAATGAAGCACCCTGCTTCCACCACGAACATGACGGGATTTTTCATCATGTACTGGGGATTCAATTTTATAAAGGAACCGATGACCGCTTGCCGGAGAATTTCCGGTGTCATCAGCTTTTGGTTACGTTTTTTACTCATTGCAGCTTTACCTCCTTACATCCAAAGTGTCAGATGCTCTGCGATCGGGCCGAGCGCCAGCACCGGGAAAAATGTCAGCGCCGCAAAGATATAGACCACAACAACGAGGATGAGCGGGAACGATGCCGTATCCGTATGCAGTGCGCCGACAGAATCATTCACAAATTTTTTCTTCATCAGAGAGCCGGCAATCGCCAGTTGAATGACGATGGACAAATACCGTCCGAAGAACATAGCAAGACCCGTGGTGATATTCCAGAACACGGTGTTATCAGCCAGCCCCTCAAAGCCGGAACCGTTATTTGCGGCGGAGGAGGCATATTCGTACAGCACCTGGGACAGTCCATGAAATCCCGGATTGCTGATTCCCTCCCTTCCTGCTAAGGTGCCGACTGCCAGAGCGGAGAACGTCAAAATCAGCAGAGGATGTATGATGATGCACAGGGCCGTGAGCTTCATCTCACGTCCTTCGATCTTTTTGCCCAGATATTCAGGTGTCCGCCCTATCATCAGCCCGCAGATAAATACAGCCAGGATCGCGTACATGATCATATTCATGAGTCCGACGCCCTTGCCGCCGAACACTACGTTCAGCATCATATGTAACATCGGAACCATGCCGCCCAGGGGCGTCAGGGTATCGTGCATATTGTTGACCGTACCTGTGGTAAAGGATGTAGTCGTTATCGTAAACATCGCAGACTGAGCGATGCCAAACCGCACCTCCTTGCCCTCCATGCTGCCCATGGACTGGGACAGGCCTGCCTCTGCCAGCGCCGGATTGCCCTGTGATTCGGCCCAAAAACATACGCTTAGACCAATCACGAATAGAATGCCCATAGCGGCAAAAACCGTACGCCCCTCCCGTCCGAACAACCGGGCGGTCAAACTATTCGGAATCCGTTTTTCCCCATCGGTCAGCGCTGCAGAGGATTTTTCCTGCTCACGCCTGCGGTCACGGACCATTTTGCCGAAAGTTATGACACAGGCGCCCGGGAGCAGCATCATGGAATACAGCTCGATCAGGTTGGTTAGCACGGTCGGGTTTTCTATCGGAGTGGATGAATTCGCGCCGATAAACCCACCGCCGTTGGTGCCAAGGTGCTTAATTATTTCCAGCGGTGCAACAGGGCCCATGGCTATCACCTGCTTTGTACCCTCGATGGTGTCTATCACCACGTTGCCGGAGAAGTTCGAAGGAACGCCCTGCCAGACCAGCAGCAGTCCGCCGATGACGGAAAATGGCAGAAGCATGCGGGTTATAATCCGGACCAGATCCGCGAAAAAGTTTCCGACATTGTCCTTCGTCCTGCCTGCCAGTCCGCGGATGAATGCGATGCAGGCGGCATAGCCGCTGGCTGCGGAGACGAACATCATAAAGATGATAACCAGCATCTGGGAGAGGTACGAAAGGCCGCTCTCACCGGAATAGTGCTGGAGGTTGGTGTTGGTCATAAAGCTGATGATGGTGTTAAACGACAGGGATTCCTCCATAGCTCCCACGCCGTTGGGATTAAACAGTCCGACAGACTGGATCCGTAAAACTATGTAGCCCATCAGAATCATGACTGCGTTGGTGCCAAGAAGAGCCAGCGCATACGTTTTCCAGTTCATGCCTTTCTGCAGGCGGATGCCGCTCACCCTGTATATCACTCTGTCAGCACGGTCGAATACAGGATCGGCAAATGTATGTTTTCCGGCTGCAATATGGTACAAATAGATGCCCACCGGAATGACCATAATCAGATAAATGAGAACGGTCAGTGCAAGCTGCAGCATAGTTTTTTCCTCCTTCGGTTTAAAATTTTTCCGGGTGTACCAGGGCATACACCAGATAAACACCCATTAAAAGGACAATACCTCCAAGAACGTACATCATATCGTGATCTCCCTTCTATTCTTCCGACTCAACTTGTTTATGGCACCAGCAAATCAGCAGCGCCACTGTGCCGCAGCAGGCGGCCAACACAGTCAGCATCATAAAGTCCAGCATATGATTTCCTCCTTTTACATGCCACCAACCGCAGGTCGATGGCCTACGCACACTGCAGTGTACTTGTGCTGTATACTTTGATTTCTCTGCTATTGTACACACTTATTCATGAAAGCGGGCTAAGGATCATTCCCCTTTCCATTAAGCTTTCATAAAGAAAAAACACGGCCTGCCGCCATCGCCTTTTGGTTTGGCAAAAGGGTATCTTGGCAAACAGACGGCTATACACAGCAAAAAACCGTCTACTCCTTTTGAGAATAAACGGTTTTCTGTCATTTTTCAGTTTTCATTTTTTAAAGGCGAATACAAACTCAGATAACGCGCTACAATTCAGCCTGCGCACAATGGATCAGCGCGTTCCGCATATTGCAATGATGATATCCGCAATGTATAATAATCTAACAACCTTTTAAGGCAGCAAGGAGGACGCCTATGAAACTTTTTAAAAAGGATACCATCAGCGATGAAGGACGGATCAAGCTGGAAATGGTAACCACCTCTCAGTCCTATCCCATACATCAGCATGAATTCATAGAGCTGGTTTATATCCTGGCCGGCAGCGGAATCCAATCCATTGACGGCACAGAGTACCAAGTATGTCACGGAAGTCTTCTGTTCATCGATTACGGGCAGACGCACAGTCTTGCGCCTCTAAGGAGCATGACCTATGTCAACATCCTTCTGGAGCCGGAGTTCTTCAGCAGAGAGCTGGTCAACGTTGAAAGCATCATCGATATCTTCTGTTACAATATCTTTTCTGAATTTTCAAAAAGTGAGCACAGTGCTTTGCAATGCGTGTCATTTCAAAAAACTGAGCTTGAAGAGGCCGATCAGCTGATTAAAATCATGCTGCGGGAATTTGAGCAGAAAAAGGCCGGCTACCTGTCGGTACTGCGCGCCTGCACACAGACTCTTTTCAGCTGGCTCCTCCGTAAGATCAACTCAGGCTCCGAAAAAACTCATTTTTGCTCTGTCCAGGATGTAACGGAATATATCAATGAACATTTCACCGAGAAAATAGAACTGGGGGATATCGCCGCCAGGGGCTTTTACAATCCTGATTATTTAAGCAGACTGTTGAAAAGGCATTGCGGTAAAAGCTTTTCCCAATATGTCAAGGAAAAAAGGATCGCCCAGGCTGTATGCCTGATGCGGGACAGCTCTCTGTCCATCAGCGAGATCATGCTGCAAAGCGGCTACACGGACAGCAAAATGTTCTACCGGCATTTCCGGGAAATTTACGGCGAAGCTCCCGGCAGTTACCGCATCAGGCTTTTAGCCGATAATCACTGAATTCCCTAAAAACAGCTCGCTTTGCCCTAATGACAGTCCCAAAGCCTTCCTTTATACTTATAGAAAACCTAAAGTTATATGTAATCAAGGAGGCTGTTTATATGAAAACCATCTCAAAAGAGGAATATCGCAATAAAGTGTATGGCTGCTGGCTGGGCAAAAATATCGGCGGAACATTAGGCGCACCCTTTGAAGCCTGCAGGGAGGTTCATGATGTGGAATATTATACCCATAACTTTTCCGAAGGCGTCCTGCCCAATGACGATCTCGATCTGCAGTTATCCTGGCTATGCGCTGCGGAGCGGTTCGGTAACTCTGTAAATGCAAAGATTCTCGCCGAGTACTGGGTCTCCACTATCGTACCCAACTGGGCAGAATACGGCGTGGGGAAAAACAATCTGCGTTTCGGGCTGGAACCTCCCGTATCAGGCGGTTTTTGCAACGCCTTCAAGGATTCCAACGGCTCATGGATCCGCAGTGAGCTGTGGGCCTGCCTGATGCCGGGACATCCTGAGCTCGCAGTACGCTATGCCCTGCAGGATGCCATGATAGATCATGCTGATGAAGGTATTTATGCCGAAGTTTTTACGACAGCGCTGGAAAGTGCCGCCTTTGCTGTCACCGATTATGAAGAGCTGATACAGATCGGCCTTTCTTATATTCCCGCTGACTGCGGCATTGCAAAGGCTGTAAGACTTGCCATAGAATGTTATCATGACCACCTTACCTGGAAAGAAGCGCGGATCCGGCTGCTGACCCAGATACCAGGTTCTTTTGGAGGGCAGCTTAGACTGCCGAATCCCGATAATCTTCCGCAGGGCCCCTGGGGATATGATGCACCTTCCAATATTGGCCTGACTGTTCTCGCATGGTACTACGGTGAAGGAGACTTCAGCAAAAGCATCTGCATAGCGGCAGGATGCGGTGAAGACGGTGACTGCACTACCGCCACCCTCGGTTCTGTAATGGGGATTATACTGGGGGCGTCCGGCATTCCGGAAAAATGGCTCAAACCAATTGGCGATGAAATCAAAACATGTTCCTTGAATCTGCAGTCCTCCATGCTGAAGGTTCCTAAAACCGTCACAGAATTGACAAACCGAACCAGCTGCCTGATGCCGTCATTTATGACAGGCTACTTTGACCTGTATTCTTCCGGAGCTGAAATCGTATTGAATACAGATAAGGAGCTTTACGATCATCCCATCCGTGACTGGACTATAAAGCCCCCTTTCTTTACAGATGAATATCCAGAAAACTTTCAGACCTTTATCGGCGAGAATGCCATCATGAAACTTCAGGTCAGCGTAACAGAAGGCATACGGATTCATGAAGGAGAAACAAGGCAGCTCAAGCTGCATGCGGAAAATATATCGGGCTTTGTAGGTGATCCTCTGTGGCTGAAACTGAAATGGTTTCTGCCGGAAGGATGGAGTATCGATACCGGTACAAATACCGCCCTCTTTCTGAACCAATATCACTGCGGCTCCGGCAATGCCTCTGCCGTAGCACAGATCACCGCCGGCCCCGCCGACGGAGCCATCACCACTGTCCTTTTAGAGGTTACGGCCGCCGGCCGTCCGGGACGTATCTACATTCCTATACAATTCGTCTGCGAAGCATAAATCATTCTTCTGCCGGGGGCATTTTGCTTTATAATAAAGCAAAACGCCCCCGGCAGAACGCTTAGTATAATTCCTGCAGGCAGGATCATAAGGGAAATACGGTGCCAGGCATCTTTCACATCTTGACAGAAAAATCCATAGAGAGTATGATTTATTTACAGTACGAATTATACAGCAGTAAAGAGAGGAACCAGTGAGATGTCAAACGGCCATGAAGATCAAATCCGAATTGTGCAGGAAACAGTAGCCGGAAAGGAAATAACCTTTGCGCATGTGATGGGCGGCCCTGCTCCAATTGTATATCAGAAGTTAGGTCTAAATCCGCAAGTTGATTACAGCTCTTCCGCGATCGGAATCATGAATATGACTCCGCCGGAATCCGCAGTGATCGCGTCCGATATTGCCGTTAAGAGCGGAAATGTCTATCTTGGATTTGCAGATCGTTTTACAGGGACATTAATCATCACAGGCGAAATATCCGACGTAATGACCGCCCTGACTGAGATTGTGGATTTTTTCAGGGATTCGCTGGGATACGTAGTTTGTAACATTACTAAGAAATAGGAAGTGCCGTCATGGCCCATATAACGAAACAGGAACTGTTGGAAAAAATATTCAACGACGATTACGAGCATCTGAAGGGGAAAAAGCTGCGCATGACCCGCGTCCGGGTCCCCGGGAAAGAAATCTGCCTGGCTCATGTGATCAGCACCTCCCAGACATGTGTTTATCAGAATCTGGGGCTGCATATCGGAGTCCACGAGGGCGAAGACCATGTGGGCGAATCCATCGGTCTGATCCGATTTACCCCCTGGGAGGCGGTTGTAGCCGCTGCGGATATTGCGATAAAAAGTGCGGATATTGAAATAGGATTTATGGACCGTTTCTGCGGTTCTTTGATTATTACCGGAGGGATCTCCCAGGTACAGACCGCAGTGGAAGAAGTTGTTCGATATTTTAATGAAGAGCTGGGCTTTAAAACCTGCCCGATTCACAGATGCTGACTCTTAGGAAATGATAAATGAAAAAATTGTTTTTAATGGGAAGAAGTGAAGCCGGCAAAACATCCCTGACACAGGCTTTAAAAGGCGAAGAACTTCATTATGTAAAAACTCAATATACGGTTACAAAGGATGATACCATTGATTCCCCCGGAGAATATGCCGAGTCGAAACGCTTCAGCGTCGGTCTGGCATGCTTTTCTTTTGAAGCGGATGTGGTGGCGATCGTCCAGGCGGCGGATGAGCCGTATAATTTATTCAGTCCCAGCCTCCGCTCTTTTATTCTTCGGCCGCTCATTGGAATTATAACCAAAACCGATTCGCCGTATGCGAATGTTCCTATGGTAAAGCAATGGCTTATGAATGCCGGCTGTGACCGCATCTTTCTGGTGAACAATGTGACCAGAGAAGGCATTGACGAACTGATGGAGTACCTCGCAGAGGATCCGGCGCAGCTTACTCTTGAACAGGCCAAGTTTAAACAGAGCCTCGGTCTCAATGAATGGGATCCCTTACCGGAAGGAATCGATTATCCAGCCGGCTGATTTTCAAAATGAAAATCAGCCGGCTTTGTACTTCACTGTGTTACCTTATCTTAACCGTCCTGATTTCAAAAGGATGCAATGCAAATTCCATCCGCCCGTCCTCGCAGGATTTATATTCACCGCAGCTCTCCTCCAGGATATTGCTCTCACACCACTCCTTCATCGGGATACCGGCCTGAATCCGGATCTTATGAGAGCCTCCCAGGCACTCGTGGAACCGAAGTATCAGGCAGTCCTCTCCTTCGGCTTCCTTCACCGCATCAATCAGCACCGCATCGGAAGGATTCCCGTTCACATCCGTTACCGTAAACGCAGAGTACTTAAGGGCGGCGCGGCAGCCGGATATGCCATGCAGCGGCTGGTTTAAGCATACGCCTTCCCGGACAGTCCCGCCCTCCGTCACACTGCCGGCATGAGGGTACAGGGAGTAAGTGAACTCATGCTCACCCATATCCATCCGGTCATCCGGATATTTTGTGCTCTTTAACAGGGACAGCTTCATCACGTGATCCTTGATGCTGTAGCCGTATTTGCAGTCGTTTAACAGGCTCACGCCGTAATTGGTTTCCGACAGGTCCGCCCATTTATGGCCCACCACCTCAAACCGGGCATAGTCCCAGCTGGTGTTATAGTGGGTCGGCCGCTCCACGTGGCCGTACTGGATATCATAGGAAGCGTGCTGGCTTCTGACACTCGTTTCAAAAGAGGCCTTCAAAAGCCTGCAGTCCTCATGCCAGCTCACCTTTGTCTTAAAATCTATGCGCCCGCTGTCTGCATAAACAATTACATCCTGCACGATCTCCGATAAATTGTACCGGCGCCGGAAACGCAGCACGGCCCTAAGTCCGCCCATCTCCAGGACTTCCACCGGCGCAATAAGGCGGAATGTCTCCTTCTTCTGCATATAAAAGATATCTATGTCCCAGTTATCGTAATTTAGAGGGCGGTCCTCATACACTTCCAGCACATTGCCTCTTCCGCCTTCCTTTATCACCTCTCTGTCATTTACCTTGTCGTAGATGCTGCTGAAATTCCCGTCTAAGTCCCATGCCAGGCGGTAGTACGGCGTTTCGAGAACCCCTTCCGGGTCAAAGGCAAACGGCAGAGGTTCTGCAGCCCCCACGGATACGCGCTCACCGCTCACCGCTCTCACGGTTTTCATGGACAGGGGCTCCATGGGCACCTTAAGCAGATAACCGCCCTCCGTTCTCTGGGATGCAACCGCCTCTTTATCAGGACCCGTAAAGGCCAGTCCGTCTTCTCCCGGGACAAAGACCGGATCACATCTGTATAGAGACGTAGTATTATACACACAGTATGCGCCTTCTTCCTGCACGGTGAGGCATGAGAGCGCGGATGTTCTGACGCCCTCTTCTATGCGGCAGGCTTCCTCATATTCTTTCGCAGAATCCTCATAAACCTCATGTATGGAAGAGCCGGGGATGATATCGTGGAACTGGTTTCGAAGCACGATCTTCCATCCTTCCTTCAGTTCCTGCTTATGGCTCTTACCGCCGGCAACCGCCGCCATGGAAGACAGCCATTCCGATTCCGCGAGCGCAAATTCCAGGTACCGGTTCATCTTTTTATTATGAGCCTGGGAGGTATAGGTGCCTCTGTGGTACTCAAGATAGAGCTCTCCGTCCCATACAGCCGCCTGCTCCCCCGCCGCGTCCATCCGCTCATGCAGCAGATCGAAAAATTCACCCGCTTTTCCGGTCTTCACCGCGGGCAGTCCGGGCAGGCGGTCCATCGCCCGGCGCATCTTCAGCATATCCCGGTTGACGCCTCCGCCGCCGTCGCCGTATCCATAAGAAATCAGCGTATCCCTGCTGATCTCCTTATCCTTGAATTTCTTCCAGCTGCCCAGGACCGACTGCGGTGTGAGAAGCCCGTTATAGGTGGCGAACCGGGAGTCCATAGGCTGATTCGGCTCCGGCGTATTGATAAAATAAGTCATGATCTCTGTTCCGTCCATGCCGCGCCACCAAAACAGATCATGGGGCATGGTATTGAACTGGTTCCAGCTGATCTTGGTGGTGGCAAAGCTTGTGATGCCGCACTGCTTCATGATCTGCGGCAGCGCCCAGCTGTAGCCGAATACATCCGGCAGCCAGAGGAAGCGGCACTCATGCCCGAACTCCTCTTTCAGGAAACGGATGCCCTGCAGGAACTGGCGGCTTAACGCTTCACCGGAGCTGATATTGCAGTCCGCCTCCAGCCACATGCCTCCGTCCGCTTCCCACCGGCCTTCGGCGGCCCTGCGCTTCATACCCTCATAAATCTGCGGCTGATCCTGCTTCACGTAATCGTAGAGCTGCGGCTGGGACTGCAGGAATACATAGTCGTCAAATTCATCCATCAGGCGCAGCACGGTGGAAAAGGATCTCATCGCCTTCTCCCTCGTATGCTTCAGCCGCCACAGCCAGGCCACATCGATATGAGTATGCCCCACGCAGTGTACGGTGACTTTGCTGGTCTTTTCCATAGTTTCCAGCGCGCCGTTTACATATGCCAGAGCCTCCCCTACACTGTTGTAAAACTTATCCTCATCCCAGTTGACCAGACAGTAGGCTTGATCCAGCGCACGGATCAGATCCTGTTTCTCGGTCTGTTCATCCGGAATCAGCTTTGCCGTCTCCACAATCGCACGGGACAGATAGTACAATTCATCCGTTTCTTTATGCAGATAACCGATTTCCGCCCTCTGAATCCTGAGGTGCCGTGGCTCCTTGGATGGGCCATCGTTAAGCCCGGTCCATAAAAGAAAGGTCAGTCTCATCGGCTCTCCGGCCATCGATTCAAACACCACGTCCTTATGGTTTTTATCCATCCCCTGATAGGGGAGGCCATTCACATAAAGCATAGCTTCAAACCTGGGGTTGCCATCCCCTCCGGTATTTCCGAAATCAAACAATCCGATGGCCTCCAGGCCGTCCTCATGCGCTGGAACCGTTACATCCGTCTGCATCCATAAGTATTTGTCGAACCCGTCAAAGGTTTCCCCCACCTCCATACGGGAATTTCCCGTAATTTCCGGCGCCTGCGTATATACCTGATCCCTGTCCCCGCCGCCCGGGGCAACAAGAAAAGGGGTCACACTCTCCATCCGCATATAACGGCGTTTTTCCACTTCCCTCGTGCGCTTATCCAGTTTTTCCAATGTAAGTAGCATGTCAATCCTCCTGATTATCTCAAGAGCGCATCCCCGCGCCCCTATGCTGTGCGGCCAGGCCTGTGCCGCCTGCCGCCACTCATCCTACAGCTCCGGCTTCGCCCCGGCTCCGTAGATCTCATTGATCCTCTGATACAAAGGAGAAAGCCGTCCGTAGATTTTTTTAAATACTTCCTCATATAACATTTGGTAAATCCGGTGCTGCTCCATGTCGGGCTCGAATACATCCTTGACAGAGACCATATGCTCCGCAGCCTCTTTATAGCCGGAAAATTCCCCCAGCCCCACAAACACTGCCATGGCGCTGCCGATGCCGGACACCTCATGCGTCTGCGTGCGGACCGCCGGAAGGCCGAACATGTCCGCCGTAATCTGGCAGATTTCGTCGCTCTGAGCGCCGCCTCCCCCGAGCCGGATCTCCTGAAACCTGTGGCCGGACTGCTTTTCCAGCTGCCGCATGCCGTCGATCAATGCGAAGTTGATTCCCTCTATGATCGCCCGGTAGATGTGTATGCGCGTGTGGACATCGGAAAAGCCGATCACCGAGCCCTTAGCCACGGGCATCGTGGTATTGGGCGTGAAATAGGGCTGAAAGATCAGGCCTTCGCATCCCGCAGGCACCTCGCTCAACCGTTCATTTAAAAGCTGCTCCGCAGAGACTCCCAGCTGCCTCGCCATCTCCTCTTCCTTTTCGGCAAATTCTTTCTTAAACCAGGACACCAGCCAGTAACCCCTGAAGATCTCAATCTCCGGGGTAAAATGCCCCTTCATCACCGAAGCATAGGGCGGTATCCAGCGCTCCGGCTCCACATATTCCGGTGTGGTAAATGTTACGGTGGCGGTGGTTCCGAAGCTGATGGCGGCCCTCTCCCTGTTTATGCACCCCAGACCCAATATCTCACAGGCTTTATCGGAACCGGAAGCGATGACGGGCAGCCCGCATCTAAGACCTGTATCCGCGGCGGCCTTCCCGGTGATCTCCCCCATCACCTCTCCTGTTTCGGCGATATCGCAGAGCTTTTCCGGCTCAATGTCAAACACGGGCCTCGTCAGAGCCCCTTTCTTCTGCCAGTTTCTCGCCCTGTGGTCAAAAGGGATTCTGCCCACCATGCTGGCGGCACAGTCCACCATACGGCCGGTCAGTTTAAAGATCAGATAACCGCTGATCATCAGATACTTATAGGTCTTCTTCCAGGTCTCGGGCTCCTTTTCCATCATCCAGTTGCACTGGCCTTTTCGGTACTGCATGATCGCTGTCTGATCCATGCCAACGGCCTTAAGCATCAGCCTGGTGAGCTGGGAATACTTAGGCTTTCCTTCCGCCTTGCGGTTATCCAGCCAGACAAATGCCGGTCTTAAAGGCTTCCCTTCCTTATCCACACAAACCGTGGTGGCCCGGATCGCGGTGACCGAAACCGCCTCGATCCGCTCCCAGCATTCCGGCATGCGTTTCTTCAGCCCTCTGGCGGCAGAGCAGATATGTTCGTAATAGAAATCCGCGTCCTGCTCCGCCAGATCCGTATCCGGAGAAACATAAGGCGGATCATGCCTGCACTGCTCCTTTCCCAGTATCTCCCCGCGGTTGTTCACAAGAAGCGCCCTGGAACTCTGTGTCCCCACATCAAAGATCAATACAACCCGTTCTGCTCTTTCTTCCATACCTGCCCCCGTCTATATGGCATATGCCATATGATCACATCATACCTCATTGGATTATCCGTGTAAACATCAAATAAAAGAATTTGTACACCGCATTTACTGATTTGGAAACCGCTTTTTGTCTTCGGGCAGATCCAGTCCCAGGGTTCCGCCGGGATTCATATTGTATCCGGGGTCAAAATAGTCCTTAAGGGCATGGAATACGCCGTATTCCGTGCGTCCCAGCTGCCCCTCCAGCCACGGCGCGAACATCTTGCCGATGCCGTGATGGTGGCTCATGGCCGCGCCGGATTTCTGGATCGCGTCCAGAATGCTGCTGTGATATTCCCGGAATTTCTCCGCGTCGTCGATTTTGGTGATAAAGATGAAGTAGAGGTTGGCACCCTGCGGATAACAGTGGGACATATGGGTGGTCACAATGGTATTGGGCAGACGGTGGCAGACCTCCCGCACCTCCTTATGTACCTTCGCCATGTTGGACCAGTGCACCGTGCATTCCAGCGTGTCGGTCATGATGCCGAAATCCAGCATTGTATCGCGCAGATACGGATCGGTAAACCGGCCATGCTCCCAGCTCTTTGTGACAAAAGAGGTCAGGCTCATGCCGCCGCGCTCATGGGCGATGCGCCGTATGTTTTTCGCCACATTTTTGGAGTACCCTTTCTCCCCGTCCGTAAAACCGATGAACAGGCACCGCTTCATATCCTTATATCCCCTGATATCAAACAGCTTCTGCAGCGGTGTTTCATCCACATTGTAGAGCTTGAGCATCAGGCTGGTCTCCTCCGGGTCGGAGAGACGGAAGACCGAGGAATAACCGGCCTCGCACTGCATCATCTCTCTGGCCGCATCCATAGCGGTCTCCCAGTCCTTGAAGATAAAGGAAAAGCGTTTTCTGTTTTCCGGCATGTAACGGAATACCCGCAGGGTCACTTCCGTCAGCACGCCGAAGGTCCCCTCGCTTCCCATCATGATCTGATTCAGGTTAGGCCCCGTGGCCTCTCTCGGATAGGTGCTGGTGGTGACCGTTCCGATGGGGGTGGCGTATTTCTGGCCGGCTACGATATCCGTGATGCAGCCGTAATAGGTGCTGTTCTGGCCGGCGCCTCTGGTCACCACCCATCCCCCCACGCTGCTGTATTCAAAAGACTGCGGAAAGTGCCCGCAGGTGTATCTGCGCACCGCCTTTAAAAGCTCCGGCGCCCGGTTCAGCGTATCTTCCAGCTTGGGTCCTGACATGCCGGCCTGCACCGTGATCGTCTGATCCGTTTCGTTAAAGCCTAAAACCTTGTTAAAACGCAGCCGCATATCCAGAGAAATGCCGCCCTTCACCGGCTCCACCCCCATGGTAACGCTGCTGCCGCCGCCGTAGACGTAGAGCGGGATAGCATTTTTTGAGCAATAGTCCACAATCCGCTCCACCTGCTCCGTGGTATCGGGATAGACCACCAGATCGGGCAGACTGTCCACTCTCTTTTCACGCAGCCTCAAAGTATCAAAACCGGTCTTTCCATAGGCTACGGACAGCCTCGGATAGTCTTCATCGGTGACAAACTCTCTGCCCACGATCTCTTCCATGGCCTCTCTGTGCCTTTTCTCCAGCCGGCACGGCCTGTTCAGATGCACCTCATCCCAGCCGATATCGCCGTCATAATGGCTGAAATCCTCATCGGTCATACGGAACTGTTCCTTCATCATCTTGTACAGCGTTTCTTTCGGATATTTCACAAATTCCGGATCACCCCAGCGGAAAATAGAACGGTAGCTGTTCTTCGGCGCAGGCTCCTTCACCCATGCCGGCTCAAATCCTTTATACGGTTTGCTCATACTGGCTCCTGTCTGCGCTCTAAGGCGCGTTTCTGACTTTTTACTGTTTTGGTATCAATATGCCGCTGGTGGCGATCACATCCACGCCTAGTCCCAGCACATCTCTGATCACGGTTTCCCCCCGCGCCACCCTGCGGGTGAGATACACCTCATGGATGGCATGCATCACCGGAAATATCTGATCCTTTGGAATCGGAGCCGACACCCTGACCGGCAGTGCCGGAGCCTCTGGAAACGCGGTCCGCACGGTGGAGCAGACCGTCCTCATGGGACAGGTGAGCTCTGATCTTACAAACTCTTCCCCCCTCTTACAGCGGTTGCCCCGCACCAGAATGCGTCCGTCACTCTCTTCCACTTCCATCCTGCATCCGTTCGGGCAGACAATGCAGATCATCTCTTTCATCGGCGGCCTCCCTTCCCATCCGCGGCGGCGGTGTCTCTGACGGCAGCATCTCTGACGGCAGCATCCCTGACGGCAGCATCTCCGGCAGCGGCAGCGCCTCCGAGATCCTCCTTCTTTCCGGCGGTTACCTCATCTCCGGCCGTACATTCTCTGACAGATACCGTAACGCGCGACCCCGGGCCAAGACCCCAGCCTCCCGTATCCAGCTTTATGCGCTCCATCTCAGGCGGTCTTAGAGCGGCATAGGTCCTGCAAAAGACCTGTCTTCCATCGGCTTCAACTGTAAATACAGACTTTTTCATCTCTCTGCCGCTGCGAAAATACAGCACCGTTTTCTTTCCCTCCGGCCGGAGATGTATCCTCTGGGGAACCAGATACTGGAGCGACCGATCCGCCTCTAA
Organism: Lachnotalea sp. AF33-28; assembly: GCF_003477885.1. GTDB lineage: Bacteria > Bacillota > Clostridia > Lachnospirales > Lachnospiraceae > AF33-28. Next base: position 127,546 of record NZ_QUEE01000010.1, on the reverse strand, counting down.
ATCGACCGTACTGACTTCTGCTGTCCCCCTGCCCCTCACATAAGCAGCCGCGCTCTGTCCCGCAAGTTCTCCGCTCTCCGACACATAGTCCACCAGATCATTGACATGAAGCGCATTTCCGCAGGAAAAGACCCCCTCCACATCCGTCATGAAATCCTCGTCACAGACAGGGCCTTTGGTACGGCCATCCAGCGTCACGCCCAGTTTGGATGCCATCTCGTTCTCCGGGATCAGCCCCACCGACAGAATCAGCGCGTCGCAGTCCACCCGGTAAGATGTGCCCGGCACCGACTTCAATTGCTCATCCACCTGTGAGATCTCCACGCCGGTCAGACGCTCCTCTCCAAAGACTCTGGTCACGGTATGGGACAGATAGAGCGGAATATCATAATCCTCCAGGCACTGCACAAGATTTCTGGTCAGCCCGGACGGCGAAGGCTTCACCTCATATACACCCAGCACCTTCGCACCTTCTAACGTCAGACGTCTGGCCATGATCAGTCCGATATCGCCGCTTCCCAAAATCACGCAGCGCCTTGTGGGCATCTCCCCCAAAAGATTGGTGAAATGCTGGGCCGTGCCGGCTGTAAACACGCCGGCCGGCCTGGTCCCGTGGATAAACACCTGTTTGGCCGTACGCTCCCTGCATCCTGTGGCCAGGACAATGCTCCCCGCCAGCCAATCCGCCATTCCGTCTCTGTTAACAGTTGTAACGAGAAAACCTTTTTCCTTTCTTTGTATCTCTGTTACAAAAGTAAGCGTCCGGCAGCCAATTTTCCTCTCATAAAATTCGTCTATAAAGCGCTCCGCGTATTCCGGTCCGGTCAGCTTTTCCCCAAAACGCACCAGCCCAAAACCGTCATGGATGCATTGCTTTAAGATGCCGCCCAGCCGGGCCTCCCGCTCGATGAGGAGCACCCGTGCCCCTTCTTTATCCGCGGATATGGCCGCCGCCAGTCCGGCCGGCCCCCCTCCGATCACAATCACATCATATTCCCTCATATGCTTTCCTTTCCCGCCTGCGGCCCATAAGAGATCACCGAATCCGGCCCCGCCTTACGCACCTCTGACAGGGGTACGCCCAGATATTCGCTGATAATTTTGGCCACCAGTGGCAGACAGAAGCCTCCCTGGCACCGTCCCATGCCGGGACGCAGCCTTTTCTTCACGCCGTCCACGGTGCAGACCGGCAGAGGAGATTTAAGCGCATCCAGTATCTCCCCTCTGCTGATCTCCTCACACCGGCAGACAATCACGCCATAATCCGGATTTTCTCTGATCAGCCGCTCCCTCTCCTGTCTGGGCAGCTCCCGAAGCCTGGGAATTCCCGCCCGCCTGGGCTGAAAATCCGGATTTTGCTCCACCTTAAAGAGCCTGCCAAGCTCATCCGCAGCCATCTTCGCAACGTCCACCGCCACCGCAGGAGCCGATGTCAGGCCCGGCGACTGTATCGCCGCACAGTGAATCAGGTTTTTTGTCCGCCGCCCCTTCTCAATCACAAAATCCTCTTCGAAGCTTGCCGCGCGCACGCCGGTGAAATAGGCGATGCTATCCGCCTGCTTCAGTCCCGGCGCAGTCATTTTCTGCTTGGAAAACACCTTGTCAACGGACTCCTGGTTTGTGGCAAAATTTTCTTTCTCACAGGTCTCCACCGCATCCGGCCCCACCAGCACGTTGCCGTCCACCGTGTGCAGCAGCCCGCCGCCCTTGCTGTGGGCCGGATTTTTCTTCAGCGTTTTGATGGAAGAGATCGATGAAATCAAATGTCCCGCCTTTTTATCCAATATTGAATTCGTCCCCCTTCTGGGATGGATGGAATAAAACCGGTCCCCGGCCATCTCTGCCACATCTTCTGCGAAAGTGCCGGCGGCATTGATCACCAGCCTGGGATACACCGTTCCGCGGTTGGTTCGGACACTCATTATGCGTCCCTCCGTCACATCCATATCCAGAACGGCCGTATTCAGCGAAATCCTGGCTCCGTTCTGCACCGCATTTTCCCCGTATGCGATAGTCAGACCGTATGGACATACACAGCCGGCGCTTGGATTATATATGGCGAACTTAAACGCCGGATTTAACTCCGGCTCCGCCATCCTAAGCTCCCGACGGCCAACCAGCCTCGTATCCCTTACACCGCAGATATGTTTCCTCTGCCACACAAACAGCCGCACAATCGGCCAGGCCACAGCATCCGTAAATCCCACGTACTGGCCGCAGCGCCGAAACGGCACATCCAGTTCCTCACAGATCCGGTCATACATGAGGTTTCCCAGCAGGACATAATGCTGCTTTAGGCTGCCCTTATTTAAATCCACACCGGGATGCACCTCCCCGTCATTTCTCCCCGAAGCCTGGACCGCCAGATCCGCCTCTTTCTCAACCAGCAGGATATCCAGCTTCCACTTCGTCAGTTCCCGTGCGATGCTGGCGCCGGAAATCCCGCCGCCGACGATCAGCACATCGGGCCGCAGGCCTTCCAGGCTCTCATCGCGGATATCCGGCACCCTCATGGCAGGAATCCGTACCCCCTCCAGCGCGATATCGTTCACCACATGCTTATCGCCCTTCCTCTGCACGCACATCGTACATGCTTCCACCGCATCGTTCCAGTCAGTCAGCCTGCCCGACACCACAATGCGGTCCTCTTCCTCTCTGACTGACACAGCTCCCCGATACTTCTTCTGCAATTTCCGGTTCAGCTTCGCAATATTCATCTTCCCCATTCCTTCTGCCTTTTAAGGCTTACAATCAAGACCTGCCCAAGTCGCCCGCATGACCGACTATATATTCTTATTTTACCAAATTTCACCGTTTGCGTCAATCGTAAAACAGGGTGAACTTACTATTCAGAGTTACCACAAACCTCCCGCGTATGGCGGGGAGCGCACTCTATTGAATAAATAAGAATCCCGCTCGCGGGATTCTCCGCCTGCGGCGGGCCGCTCTGGCGGCATAATACCTTCCCGCCGCAGTGCGTTCCTAAGCGGAGCGTTTTTTATTCAATAGGCCGTATTCTCCTATTGAATAAAAAAATGGCGGGAGCATTTTAAACGTTCCCACCACAATTATACGCTTATTTTATTGTTCACTTTCCACTTTTAACAGTATAGACCCATCCATAGAAATAGCGTCCGTCAGGTCGTAAATATCGGCTGTTGTCAGCCTGTTGTCTGATATGTACTCGTCTGAACTGTCACTTTTAAATTGGTATGCAGGAGCTGTATCTGTGATACAATTCCCGTATTTCATCATCCGACGCCAGGCATCCGTGGCCGCCGACACGGATGGCAGGTTTCGTTTTGCCGTGATAATCGCTGCCACAGGAAACGAACAGGCCGCGCGATTTTGCCTCGTTAAAGTAGTAGGCCGCCTCATCTTTGCTGTGATAGCTGCTGAATGCCTCCAGTCCGTCTATACCGGGCTTGAGGACCTGTTCCAGCAGCTCTTCGCGCCCTCTCAGATTGACGCCAGGATGGGCGAGCACCGCAAACCCTCCGTTTCTGTGAATGATATCCACCGTACTTTCAAGGCGTGGATACCGGATTTCCACATAACACGGCTTGCCCTGGGAATAATAGTCCCAGTAAAAATTTACGTAGGGATTATCGCCGCGGACGCCGTTTTCCCGATAGGGCAGCAGCAGAGGATGCCTTTCATAATCGGGATGGTGAAGCAGCACCTCCCCAAACATCTCCCCTGTCCAGCAGTCCTTCCAGTAGCTGTTTTTTGCCGCCCTTTCCATATCTTCTTCCGTTATCTCAAAGCCCAGCTCCCGTGTCGCCAAAAGCATCTTGTGCGAGGCCTCACGGCTCTGTTCCTCTACATTTTTCTCGATCGCATTAAAATCCTCACTTCTCCAGTCGATTCCGTACCCCAGCACATGCAGGTTCACGCCGCCGAATGTGCAGTCGATTTCCACCGCGGGAACATATTGGATTCCCGCCCGGGCGGCCGCCCGTTCTCCTTCTTCATGGGCCTTCACACAATTGTGATCCGCAATGGCCATTATCTTAATTCCGCTCTCCGCGCACTTTTCAACCAGCTCTGCCGGTGAATACTCCCCGTCGTCGCTGTAGCAGCTGTGCAGATGCATATCCATAAAATCTCCGTTCATATGCGCATCTCCTTTCCCCTTATGTCTGTACCGGTGTCACTGTTCACGGCTGCCGATCAAGCAGCGCATAGCGGGGCGTTTATGACCACCGCAAACAGTAACGTACCTGTTACATGGTATTAGGATACATTGTTTTGGGTCTTGATTCAATTTCATTCCGGACATATAATATAAGAAAAACGACTGTTTAGTTGCGGAGGTGATCCCCCTGGGACTTCAAACATGCAGCCTGAATCTGAACCGCGGCTCCAAAGAGCTGCAGCCCCACGGAACTGTTGAATTTCCGTGCGCCGGATTTTCTTCACAGTATACGGACCGCGCGGACGATGCCATACCGTGGCACTGGCACGAGGAGCTGGAAATCCTCTACCTCAAGGAAGGTTCTTTAAAGCTGCAGATACCTGAAAAAACAATTCCTCTGACGCAGGGCGAGGGATTTGTGATTAATTCCAACATCCTGCATTACGCCGCGGCGGACCCGTACTGCAAACTGCATTCCATCGTATTTCATCCGTCCCTCATCATGGGAAACGCTGATTCCGTCTTCGCCGAAAAGTATATCCTTCCGCTCATCGGATGCGGCCGTTTTGACGGATGCCGCCTGCCCCTGAAGGATGAGTTTACAGCCGCCTTTGACGCGCTCGCCTCCGATGCATTCGGATATGAATTTACTGTCCGTGAGGCGCTCTCCAGGATATGCCTGACTCTGTACCAGAGCTACGCGGCTGATAGGGACGGGTATGTCAGGCCTGATCAGGACAGTGCGCGCATTCATAAGATGCTGGATTTTATTCATGAGCACTTCATGGAAAATCTGGATCTGACCCTCATAGCCAAAGAGGCACACATAGGAGAACGCGAATGTCTGCGCTGCTTTTCCAGGGTCATACAGGTATCGCCCATGCAATATCTGATCAAATACAGAGTGACCCAGGCAGCTTCTCTGCTGCTTAAGAATCCGGACAAAAGCATTGCCGAAATATCCATTCAGTGCGGATTCGAAAGTCCGAGCAATTTTTCGCAGATGTTCAAACGCTATTACCGATGCACCCCCAGGGAGTATCGCAAGCTGAATCCGGAAAAACAAAAGTAAATAGGAAAAGAGACAAACGCCAATGGCCGCACCCCGAAAAGACAATGTAAAAGAATTGATCCTGGATACCGCAGAAAAGCTGCTTACAGCCAGCGCCCTCGCGGATATTTCTCTCGCGGAAATTGCCCGCACCGCCGGCATCTCCAAGGGAACGCTGTACTATCACTATAAAAATAAGGATGAGATCCTGCTGGATCTGACGGACAGATATTTAAGCAGGCAGTGGCAGGATCTGATCGACTGGACCGGCGATGCCACCAAAGACACCTCCATAAACCGGCTGGTCAAATATGTGCTGGAACGCGATGTGTCCACCGCGGGCCTGCGACTGCACTTTTTCTATGACGCGATGCTTGGCAATGAGCAGATCCGCCAGAGGCTGCTGGACTGGTATACACGTTTTTCCAGCCTGATCGCGGAAAAAGTCGGGGAACGCACGGATGTGATCCCATCCGGTTATCTCACCTGGCTCCTGCTGCTTTTGTCCGACGGACTGTTTATCCATAAAACCATCGGCAATACGGGCATAGATACGGCGGCTTTCATACAGGAAACCTCTGAATATGTGCGGCGCCTTATGGCATCAGGAAGCGCAAGTCCGCTCTTGTAACCTTTTTCATCTCATGATATAATGTCGTAGACTTGCTGATTTTCTATCTGCGCAGCAGATAGTTTGCTATGGAAATCATGCGCTTCCCAAATTTTACTTTTTCCGATACCAACTAGGAAAGGATGAATAATTAAAAATGCATTGGTCAGAAGAAATTGCAAACAGAATCGTTAAAAAGAATCCGGATAAGGAAGAATATGTGTGTGCCGCCGGCATCAGCCCTTCTGGCTCCATTCACATCGGCAACTTCCGCGATATTGCCACCAGTTATTTCGTAGTTAGGGCTTTAAGAGGCATGGGCAAAAAAGCCCGCCTGCTGTTTTCCTGGGATGAATTCGACCGGCTGCGCAAGATTCCGGTAAACGTTGAAAAAATCAATCCTGATATGGAAAAATATATCGGATGTCCCTATGTGGACGTCCCCAATCCTTTTGATGACGGCGCCGCCAATTACGCCGAGCACTTCGAAAACGAATTCACCGGCGCGCTGGAGCAGTTCGGCATCGATGTGGATTACCGCCATCAGTCCGTCATGTACCGCAGCGGCAAATATGTGGACTACATCATCCTGGCGCTGAAAAAGCGCGGGGAGATCTTCGACATCCTGGACAGCTTCCGCACCCAGGACGCCAAGGAAGGGGAGAGGGAGGCCTATTACCCGGTCAGCATATACTGCCCTGTCTGCGGTAAGGATACCACTAAGATCACTTCCCTGTCCGATGACTGCGAGACAGCCGAATATACCTGCGCCTGCGGACATCACGGCACCTTTCATTTCCGCGAAGACTTCAACTGTAAACTGGCATGGAAGATTGACTGGCCCATGCGCTGGATGTATGAGGGCGTGGATTTTGAACCGGGCGGAAAGGATCACGCGAGCCCGGGCGGCAGCTACGATACCAGCCGCGTGATCGCGAAGAAGATCTTCGGCTATGAGGCTCCGATCTTCCAGGGCTACGAGTTCATCGGCATCAAGGGCTCCACCGGCAAGATGTCCGGTTCTTCCGGTCTGAATCTGACTCCGGAAACGCTGCTTAAGATCTATCAGCCCGAGGTCATACTGTGGCTGTACGCGAAATCAGAGCCAAACAAGGCGTTCGATTTCTGTTTTGACGACGGCATCCTGCGCCAGTATTTTGAATTTGACAGGCAGTACAATGCCTATCAATCCGGCGAGGCGGACGATTATGTCAAGTCCATCATGAGAAACTGCCTGATAGACGGCAAAGAAATCAAAACCGTTCCGATGTCCCTGCTGGTACAGCTGGGCTCCGTGGTGGATTTCAACGTTCCGATGCTGGAAACCGTATTTACAAAAATCAATACACCCTATAAATATGAGGATTTCCGGGAACGCCTGGATCTGGCCAGATACTGGCTGGAGCAGTGTTCACCGGAAAATGCGAACCATCTGCTGCCGGTTCGCAATTGGGAGGTATATGAGGGCTTAAGCGAAGATGAGAAAAAGGAGATTGACCTGCTGCACGGTACGATCTGCCAGGGAGGCTATACGCTGGACGAGCTGAACACCCGCCTCTATGATATTCCGAAGGAAGTCTTCGGCGCGGATTCTCCCAATCTGAAATCCATACAGGGAACCTTCTTTAAAAATGTATACAGGCTGTTAATCGGCAAGGAAAAGGGCCCCAGGCTCTATCTCTTCCTCTATGCTATCAGCCCCAACCGCTATACCTTCCTTCTGGATTTCTCCACACCTAAAACGGCGGAGGAGGAAGCGCCTGCGCCTTTGGCCGGAGAGACTTCAAACACCGCCTCCGAGGAGACGCCCGCTGCGGTCTACGGCGATCCGGATCCCGTACAGCCGGTAGCTTCGGAGATCACCAGAGAGGAATTTGATCTGATTGACCTTAGAGTCTGCAAGGTGCTGAAAGCGGCGGAAATCCGTAAATCCCACAGCTGCTTAAAGCTTACGCTATTTGACGGCCTGAAGGAAAGGGTCATCGTGTCCAGCATCAAAAAGGAATATAAGCCGGAGGACCTCATCGGCAGAAAGATCATTGTTGTGGTCAACCTAAAGCCCGCACGTTTCAGCGGCGTCACCAGCGAGGGGATGCTCCTTGCCGGCACAAACAACGCCTGCGGCTGCAAACTGATTTTTGTGGATGACAGCGTGCCCGAAGGCACCAGGATCTGCTAATAAAAGGCCCTGAAAGAGCGATGTATATTTCGTCTCTTTCAGGACCTTTTTTCAATTAACTCATTCCTCTTCTCCAGCAGGCTTTAACGGATAGCAGTGATGCAGGATCAGATTGCCCGGCTCAATCTCCAGTTCACGGTAAAACGCATTGCTGATGCGAAGCGCGATGCTCTCCGCATCTCTCTCCTGCACATCGGAAGCCATGATCAGGAACTGACAGCTGCTGTACTGGGTGAACACATCTCCCAGGCGCAGAGAATTCTGGATTACCCCTTCCAGTATTTCCATATTATCTTCCCGGTCCGTAAGCTCTGGGAATTCACCCCTGCCGTCCGTAAGCGTCAGCAATATGATATACACGCTGCTCTGCGTCCGTCGAAGTCTGCGTTCCACAAACCGGTATATGCTTTTGAAAGTATCATAATCCTGACAGTAAGCTCCCTGCAGCAGCTCCTGCTCCGCAAGCTCCCTGCGGATGCGTTTCATATCGATATCAATGCCTTTTTTCATCCAGGCATCTTCACCGCGCATGGTTCTCCCCACGTTCTTTCTGTTTCGTCTGCGCTTGTTCTGTATCAGCTTCTGATCTGCCCGTTCAAACATGCTCAAATAGCTGTCTCCCTCGCAGTACTGGCTGTATCCTATGGATATGGTGAACTCCGGAAGTCCGCTCTGTTCCGTAATCCTTTCAAGCCTCTCCCTGATCTGTCCCGCACGTTTCTCCGCATAATTCAGATCCTGTTTTGCCGGCATATAGATGACAAATTCATCCCCGCTGATTCTGCCCAGTATATCATTTTTCAGGATCATACAGCTTAAAATTCTCGCAATCTGTTTTAGCAGTTCATCTCCGGCGATATGCCCATGCAGATTGTTGATCTGCCTGAAATAGTCCACATCGATCAAAAACAGAAAACCGGATTTTACCCGTTCCAGCATGTCGGATATCTTTTCCTCTGACGTCCCACGGTTGTAAATACCGGTAAGTCCGTCCCGTTCCAACAGATCACACAGCTTTTGATTCTCTTTTTTCAAACTCTGTATATCCGGATCCAAACCACTCACCTGCCATCGCATTTTCTCATCATTTAACATACCACTCACCCAGCTTTAATAATAATATGTATTTTTTTATGAGTCAATATATATGGCGAGATCTGCTCTAAATTTGTAGCAAACTGCAGTCTGTCGCAGAAAAGCATCTGTCAGAATTCCTTCACCGCGTCAAAGTTTGCCTTCAGCGCGCCGGACAAAGCTCTTGCATCCTGCCCGAACACCGTCCACTGCACACCCTTTCCCATGATCCTTTCGGCGTCCTCCTTTGTAGGGCCCATGGCGGCCCCCAGATAAAGCCCCCGCGCGCGCACTCTCCTGCAGATATCATCATATACCCCGTCCAGCGTATAGTTCTTGTCCCCTCGGTATCCCGCAATGGATCTAGAGAGATCGGCCGCACCTATAAAGATTGAATCGATGCCTTCCACGTCCATAATAGCATCCAGATTCTCATACCCTTCCAGGGATTCGATCTGCATGATTCTCATCACATTCCTGTAACCGGAGGCCAGGTATTCGCCTTCGTCCAGCAAGCCGTAGCGGATAGCCCTGATCGGCCCCTGTCCGCGGATGCCGCCGGTGTCCGGATAGGAGCAGGCCTGCACAGCGGTCTTTGCAATACCGGCATTATGTATAAAAGGGAAAATGACGCCGTCCGGTCCCATATCCAAAATCGCTTTTAATAAAGAAGGCTCTGCTGACGGCACTCTGACGATGGCGCAGCAGCCGCTTCCCTGCGCCGCAACGATATGGCGCAGGATCTCCTGCCTGCCCAGCGCTCCGTGCTCCGCGTCAATCCAAACATAGTCATATCCGATCCAGCCTGCCATCTCGCTGACCGCCGGATCTTCCATGGTCAGGAAAAAGCCCTTAACCAGTTTTCCCTCATTCATTTTTTCATAAATTCTGTCCACTCTGCTGTTCATTGTAATCTCCATTTCTGCCCGACTTTCGTATTGGCCGCAAGGCCTGCAGCAGCCGCGCATCTTTATATAATAAGTATAGCGGCATGCAGATTAAAAAGCAATGGCATCCGCGCTAAAATACATTTACGCCCGCATGCAGCCTGATGGTCTTTCCTTCATGATAAAATACCGCTTCCATGTCCGGAACCGTAATCTCCCATTCCGGTAGCTGCCCCCGGCGGTAGCTCACCTCGATTTTACCTGCATCTGCCGTAATGTGTCCTTTCACAAAATCCAGTTTTGAAGGTATCTGCGGACGAATTTCAATCCCGCCATATCCGGGCGCAGTTTCCCGAATCCCCAGGATATATTCAAACAGGCAGTCGGTTACAGCGCCGAACATATGGTGATCATGGGAGCCGTGTCCGTCCCAGCTCTCCCACAATGTGGTAGCGCCAGCTTTCCTCATATGAGAAAATGAGACCTTCGCTTCTGAAGTCAGCAGCTGATAGGCTGTATCGGCAAAGCCATGTTCAAAAAGCATTCTGGTCAAAATATATGTGCCAAATATTCCGGTATCATATGCGCCTCTCTCTTTGTACTCGCGATTCATCCGCTCTGCGGCCGCTTGATCTTTACTGCCTTAAGCGACGCGGCAGCCTGGCGTTCGATCTCATCTTTCTTCTCATCACATCCCAGGATGCCCGCAATCTTTTCCATCATCCCCATACATTTAATAAAATAATAGGTGTTCACAAGAGGTTCCGGAATCTGTACGCGCTCATAAGTGCACCAGTCTCCCAGGCACCATCCGTCCTTTTCCTCCGACGTCACCAGATTTAAGACACAGCGGCTCTGCATATAAGAGAACCATTTCAACATATGCGGCCAGCACTCGGCCAGCAAATCCCGGTCTTTAAAGTGCCGGTAATATGTATAGGGCACGATCACCACAGCGCCTCCCCAGCCGCCCGGACCTCCGCCTCCTCCATAAAACGGAGCGGTGTGCTGCACATGTCCGGTGTCCGGATCCTGGCTGTCCAAGATATCCCGAATCCATTTACGGTACAGCCTGCGGCTGTCCAAAAGCAGCATGGCCGCGTTGCAGGTCAGCTGTCCGTCACCGGTATAACCCAGCCGCTCCCGGTGCGGGCAGTCCGAAACGATCGCGTAATGCATCATCGCCGGATACAAAAGAGGATGTGACGGCCACATCACTGTGCACGGCGATCACTTCCACTTCTTTAACATCACCCGTTATTTCGATGAAGCGGAACCCTTTGACGGAGAATCTGGGCTTGAGCCTTCTCTCCCTGCCGGTCAGGTATTCATCGCACTGTATCTGCTGTTTTCCGCCCGCCGATGTGAAATCCAGCTCACCGTCCGCTCTCAGCTCCTCCGCATACCGGATGATGATCCTGCCTCTGCCGGTACACGTCGCATACCCCGTCAGATTCTCCCCGGCATCGTAGATGCTCCGGCCGCCGCTGCGCCTGATAAGCTTGGGAGAAAAGGATCGGATCTCTCTGTCCGCAGGGCATTCCTGCCTGCTAAGCGTTTGAATTGGCTCGGCCAGCGCAACCGGGCGCTCTTCCGGCTCCACAGCGTCAAAATCCCATTTTTCTCCGTAATAGATAGTCGGACCATGCCGGTACCATGAGATCTTCAGAAACCTTTCGCCCGTTTATATACAATTCAAAAAAACCCAAACCGCAGATCGAAATTTTTGCAGACTTCATCCCTCCCTCAACAAAAATCTTGCCCAACATGATGGGGGCCTCACAGTCCTCATCCGGCCGCACCCATTTTGCCTCTTCCTGAATCATCCGTTACCTCCCCGCCGCCGGCTATCATAGTTTGGGTCTACTATATCACGAATAGTTCTGCGCTTCAATTCCATTGTCCCAACCTATACAAACAGGTCAGCTGATGATACAATAAAAAGACACGCCGCAGTGTGATCCTATGCGGAGCATGTTTTGTTCAACAGCAGGTATTTAACAGGGGGAAAGTCCGTTGAAATTAGAGAGTGATCTGAAACGTCATATCTGCGAATATTATGAGGCGAGAATCCTGAGCGGATATTATGGCTGCGGCGACCCGCTGCCATCCATTCATAAAGTCAGCGCCGCCTTTCAAGTGTCTGTTCCGACCGTCAGGGATGCGTTGACGGCGCTGGAGCAGCAGGGATATGTTACGGTGGATGCGAGAAAAGCTGCCAGGGTGACCTGCCGCATTCCCTTATCCGTCTGCCGGCAAAACGCGGCAGAGTATTTTGTGCCCCGGGCTGATGGGATTCTGGATCTTGTCCGCGGCGGGCACCTGCTTCTTCTGCCCTGCTGGAACGCAGGTATTGAGGGATGGAAAAAAGAAGAGAATCCATTTCCCAGCGATGTGATCGCCCCACATGTGGTGCTTTACATAACGGTCCTTAACCGTCTGCAAAACAGGCTGCTGATCAATCTGTACTGGGAAATCCTGCATTATGCCCGTTTTCCGTTTTTAATGAGGCAGGAGGACGCCGCACTCAGCGGCAGCATGGCTGACCGCCAGGGGCCAGATGCACTCGCTGACCTCTGCCAGGGACTGACGGACACCTTCACACAGCATGTAAAAAGCCTCTTCACATTCATTGAGGAGGCCCGCATAGGTTATTCCCTGGAACAGACCGCCCCCGTCCCCTTTCAGTGGCGCATTTACCGGCATCAGCCGCAGCTGCGGTATTCATTTGCTTCCCATCTGATCCGCGGGATCATGTATCACCGATATCCGGTCGGCAGCAAGCTGCCCTCTCTGTCCTGTTTGGCAAAACAGCATGGCATCTCTGTGAATACGGTGCGCCGCACATTAAATCTGCTGGAAAAGCTGGGCGTCGTGGAATCCCATCAGGGCAAACGGAGTACGGTCCGTATGGAGGCCGCCGCCTTTGACGTAGACGAACCGGAAATCCGCGAAGGACTCCGGCTCTATCTGGATGCTCTGCACATTGTCGAACTGACTCTACATCCGGTGATGCTCCATGTGCTGGAAAACGCTTCTCCTAAGGTTCATACAGAATTGGAAACAGGGTTTACCGCTATGCGGGAACAGGGAAAAAGCAACGCATGTTTTGAAGTGATCTTCGCGTTTATTATCAAACACAGCGCGTTTGCGATTGTCCGCGAGTGCTACAACACGCTTCTGGATCTGATCACCTGGGGGTTCCCTCTGGCCCTGTACCGGCTCTTTGGACACAGCCTTCATGAGCAGTATCTGGATTTTAACATCCGGGCCGAGCGGCATCTGCAGGATCAAGACTGGTCCGGTTTTTCATATGGCTGTATGGGATTAATGTCGGACGAACGCCGGCAGGCACTCGCTTTTATCTCACAAAAAAGCGGCAGACCTACCGATTGGCAGCATTAGAGGACATGGTTTCGCGTACGGAAACGGCAAATCCGGTAAGAATCTGTTCCAGCGGCTCTCCGTCTGCCATCTGTAGAGTCGCCTCATTGAGCAGTTTTAACAGGTTAAACGGGATGCGGGCATCGGTATCGCTGAAAATTCGGCCGGCCTCAATCAGAGCGAGTGGCTGTGCAAGCAGCGGATCATCGGTTTTTGCGCCGGCGAGAGGACTTAGGCTGGTCTGCGCGGCCGCATAGCGTTCAATATGTTCCGGCTGCATCAGGAAATCCAGGAAAGCGGCCGCCTCTTTTCTGTGCTCCCCTTCGTTGTTGACCGCCACCAGAACCGACGCACGCACACCTGCCAAAGGGCCCGCATCGCCCACAGGCAGCCCGGCATACCGGTATTCAAATTCCGGTTCTCCGGACTGAAATGCAGTCAGCGTCCAGCTGGGAGCCACGGCAAAAGCCACACCGCCCGACGCGAACTCTTCTCCCAGTACGGTTTGATATGCCCGCGCCTCTGTCTCCCCTGCAAACTGTGCCCGGTCGATGAGCCCTGCCTCTATCAGCCCATATATGTCCGTGATTCCCCGGGAAAATACTTCCGCGGCTGTTACACCTTCATCATAGGTTTTCACGCCTTCCACATAAGCTGCAACCGACCGGCCGGCCATCAAAAATGAGAGGCTCGCGGCATTGCCCTGATAGTTGACCATGGGCGTAAATCCATATTCCTGTACGGTTTCCATATCCCTCACCCACTCGTTAAAGGTATCGGGCATCCGGTCAATTCCACAGGCGCTTAAGACATCCATATTTCCCAGCATCCCTACCGTACTAAGGCACATGGGAACCGCCGGTACCTGACCGTCCAGGGTGATCATCTTCCGGATCATGGGGCTGTACTGCCGGACAAATTCCTCTCCGGACAGATCAGCAATCTTCGTGCCGTACCAGCCATTGGCCGCATAGGTGGATACCGCCTGGTCGCCGATCATAAACAGATCGCCGGCCCTCCCGCTTTGAAGCCGGTCACTCATGATATCCACATATTTTTCCGCAATACCCTCATATACAATGACCACATCTTCATTTTCTTCCATATAGCGGTTTAAGATCGTGTCGATCTCTTCCACCTTGGATTTTCCCACCTTATAGCCAATAAAGCGCAGATTCACTGTGTCCGCCTTCTGCCCCACAATCTGGATGCCGCTGCTTCCGCATCCCGCTGCCAGCATGACCGCAATGAGAAACATAGCCAGAAGAAGGTGCCCGGCGGCGCTGGATTTAGTCCTCATGAATATCCCCCCTTTTGATGGCTTTTTGAATCTCCCGTATGAGAATCTTCACATCTATGGGCTTGGCGATATGGCCGTTCATGCCGGCCGTTTCCGCCAGGATCATATCTTCCGTAAAGGCATCCGCCGTCATGGCGAGGATCGGAATCCGCGCAGCATCCGGCCTGCCCAGGGCCCGTATAGCCCTGGCTGCGTCATAGCCATTCATCCGGGGCATCTGGATATCCATCAAAATCAAATCAAACTGCCCCTCCTCCCCGCTCTCGAAAAAGCGCACTGCCTCCTCGCCGTCCGTGACCCTTTCCACCTGGGCGCCAAAATAGCTTAGCAGCTCTTCAGCGATCTCAGCGTTCATTTCGTTGTCCTCCGCCAGGAGGATACACAGTCCTTTCAGAGGCGCCTCTGACTGTTCCGAGGAATTCCGTATCTTTCTTGGTTCCAGCGCATCCAGAAGCTTCTGCAAAAACAGGGGTTTCGCCAGAAAACCGTCTGCTCCCAGCGCCTGATACCCGGCGGGCAAAAGCCCGTATCCTGACACAAA
Source organism: Lachnotalea sp. AF33-28 (assembly GCF_003477885.1). Classification (GTDB taxonomy): domain Bacteria; phylum Bacillota; class Clostridia; order Lachnospirales; family Lachnospiraceae; genus AF33-28. The sequence goes on along the minus strand of NZ_QUEE01000010.1, from coordinate 112,382 downwards.
AAGTTTCGCACCGCAGTTATGTGCGGCCCCGGCGATCTGTAAAAGTCCTTCAAACCCGCTGTCAAGTATGACGATTCCGGGCTTATTTTCCGCCGCCAACGCCTCCATGGCCTCTTCCAGCCTGGCCGCGGTACTCACCCGTACAAATAGGGTTTCAAACGTAGGACGGGCGGTCTCCAGGATCTCCGGATCCCGGTCAATCAGTAAAATGCCTGTGTCTGCCTCCGGCGCAGTGCTGCGAGAGTCCTCCACCGTCGCCGGCAGCGACAGCCGTATGCAAAAAGTACTGCCTTTATCCCGCTCACTTTCCACGGTAATCTCACCGCCCATCTGGCGGACCATCTGTGCTGCGATGGACATGCCCAGGCCGGTTCCTCTGCTTAGAGAATTTTTCTCCTGGGAGAACGGCTCGAAAATAATCTTTTGATACTCCTTGCTCATACCGATCCCGTTATCCGCCACCTCAATGCGAAGCCAAACCGTGCCTTTTCGGTCCGGATCCCACCCACCGGACAGCCGCAGCCGGATCTGTCCGCCCTCCGGCGTATACTTTACGGCATTGGAAAGTATATTGACCAGTACCTGGCTAAGCCGCATCCCATCTCCGGTGAGACAGTCCGGTCCCTCCCAGCGGGCGCAGGCGCTAAACGTATGCTGACGCATCTGTACCTGGGGCTGGATTAAGTCCACCGCCTTTTCTATCACCGTGCTGATGGAAAAAGGGCTGTGCTCCAATATCATTTTCCCGCTTTCAATCTTGGACATATCCAGAACATCGTTGATGATACCAAGCAGATACTGGGAAGATGCGCCGATTTTTTCGATACAGGCTTTCACCCGTTCCTCATCCGACAGATCCAGTTTCATCAGCTCCGTCATACCGATGATCGCGTTCATCGGGGTGCGGATCTCATGGGACATATTGGAGAGGAATCCGCTTTTTGCCTGGTTTGCCATCCGGGCTGCTTCCATCTCATACCGCAGTTTCCATCGGCGTCGGTCGACCACAGTCAGGGCCACTGTTCCCAACAGCAGCACCCCTGTCAGAAGCAGGATGGCCAATATAGCGTCCATACCGTTTTGCTGCAGAGCCGCCGCAGGAATCACCGATACGATGAACCAATCGGTATGATCGGTGAGCGGCACGAAGCACAAATAACAGTTCTCTCCCCGAAAATCCATCCGTACCGTAAACTGCTCCCTGTTGACCAGTGCGGCACGCATGCTTTCAATTACCGCAGGATCATTGCCCTGATAAGCTTCAAGCATGGTAAACAGGCCTGAGTAAAGTCCCTGTCCGAATCGATTCTTGGGAAGCATGATAAAATCCCCTTCGCTCCCGGAGACCATGTAGCAATAGCCCTGTCCATTGTGGAAGACCATAAAGTCTTCCATATACAAATCATCCAGCACACACTCAGCATAGATTCGGCATGGAATTTGGTTAATCACCGCGGAATATGCGATAGCAGTCTGCCAATATCCGCTTTTCCCAATGTAACAACTGGAGAATTCGCCGTCATTCGGGCAGCGCTCCGCCAACTCTTCGGCTCCCTCCAAATCCAGGGCCGATCCTTCTGTCAACGGCGTACCGTCCTGCGCAAGGATGTGGATATGGTAAACCGTGCCGGCCCCCAGTTCATACGCGGCCAGCCGGTCCACTCCGTCCGTACCGATACTTTGCAGAGAGACCTCATTGGCAAAGGAGCGAAGCGAAGTCCTTATGTCATCCAGACGCAGCTCCAGCACCTCGGCGGACTTCACAGTCATCTCCCATGCCAATGTTTTGCTTTCGTCCACAATGCGCGTATAAAGCTGATATGTATAGACACCCACATAAAGCAGGACCAGAAACAGCAGAACAGCTGCTCCGGCGCCAAACCGTACACCGCCCGATCTTTCACTTTTTTGAACCACAATCGTTCCCTCCCCGGAATACCCGCCGAACATCCACCTACTCTGTCTCGTATTATAGCATTTGTTGCAATCTGTTACAAGGGTGGACAATGTTTTCGAGGAACAGAAATCCGGGTACGGCTCGGCGTACCCGGATTTCCGGCAGATTATTTCTTTTCCTCTTTTTTCAGTAAATCGCGTCCTAAATATTTATCCAGCTCTTCCTTCATATTATCAGGCATTTCGCGAACGACCGGAATCACGTAAGCATTCGCCATTGTTTCAACAAACTTCAGGATAAATTCGGTATCTTCTCCTAATATCCTCTGTGATAAATGTTCCATTACATCAAAGCGGCAGTGAATCCTCGCGGTACCCGCGCTGCCTCTTGCAAATGAAACGGCCGGAACACCCGCGTCCGCAAAAGGTGTGGAATCACTGGAATATACACCCTGGCTGGATTCCAGCGGATATCCCTCCACCCTGGCATAATAATCTATGTAATGGACCAGCGACATGTCCGCTGTGCTGACCGCAATCCGATTGCCGAGAACAGAGCCTAACATATCCACATTTACCACCAACTTAATATGCTCCAATTCCTCCCCATGGTCTTTCACATAAGCCTTGGAACCTAACAGCCCTCTTTCCTCGCTTCCGCACCATATAAAACGGATATTATGCTTTAAATGCCTATCCTTTAATTCTTCCGCAATGCTGTACAGACAAACGGCTCCTGTCGCATTATCATAAGCGCCTTTCGAATTCGGCACGGAATCATAGTGCGCGCAGCAGACAATCCAGTCCTCGCTCTCACCTTTGATCTCACAAATCAGATTGTGCGATTTTTCATCCTGCATGGTCTGTTCGACCGTTAGCTTTACATGTGTGGCCTGGCGTTCAATTAATTCAATCGCATCCTGAATACGTATATTGACACCCGGCATATTTCCAAATACCTGCGAACTCTCTCTTAATTCTCTAGGATCCAGATCATTTTCTTCCCGGTCAATATCACCGTTATACGTTATGAAACCGATCGCATGCGCTTCACATAAGGCTTTGAATTTATTCATGCCCAAATACCCATTTACAAGGGCAATTCTGCCCTCTGCGTTTTTGCGTGAGACCGGTGTATCGCTTTCAAAATATGCCAGCTCTGCCGACAGTCCGTCCGCATTTACACATCCCATATAAGCGGTTGCTTCATATACTTTATGGTATGGCTCTGTCACTTCGAATTTAACTTTCTGTACTGTATTTCTCACCACATCAAAGGCCTCAATCCGGCTATCCAATCCTATCTTGGTCAGTTCATCCGCAATGATTCTGCAGGCCTTTAATTCTGACTCCGTACCGCTAATCCTTTCAAAATATAGCTGATTTAATAATTCATATTCCTTGCCGATATTCATCTTTAACTCCTTCCTTTTTATCATGCATTTTTCTTAGGTGAATCAAAGGTCATCTCTGATGAAGCGTTTTGGTTCAATAGGCCGTATTTTGCTAATGAACGAAATAAAAAAACCGTAAACACCTGCTAATGAGGCATCTTACGGTTCTTTTGCTCTGCAGATGGCGGGACTTGAACCCGCACGGGCGTTATGCCCACATGAACCTGAATCATGCGCGTATGCCAATTCCGCCACATCTGCTTATACTGCACTTGGCATGCTTAATTATTGTAATCAACATTTAAAGAAATGTCAAGATTTTTCTTGGATTATTTAGCAATTTCGGTAACAGTGTGTTACTGTTCACACGCTGCCAATAAAGCAGCGTAAGAGAGGGCAGGGTATGGTCCTCATAGGGATCCCTTGAAGCCCGCCGGTACTTATTGCTGTGTATTTTACAGCATTAGTACCGCTGCGCGCTTCACGGAGCGAGAGCGGGTCCCAATGAGGACCATACCCTGCTCTCTCTTACGCGGGAATTTTTCGGTAACTGTGAACAGCAACAACAGTGTTTATCCAAACACTTTTTCCGCCTGTACCATCCTCTCCCGGACCTTCACACCGAAGGGACAGCGCTTCTCGCATCCGCCGCAGGCAGTGCAGTCTTTCGCATTGGCCGTCAGGCTGCCGTAATGAGCATGGACGGTGGCCGGCACTTCCTCCTGCATAGCTGCCAGATCATACAGCTTGTTCACCATAGCGATATCAATGCCTGCCGGACAGGGAGCACAGTGCCCGCAATAGGTACACTGTCCGTAGTAGGCATGCTTCGGCGCACCGGCCAGAACGCTGGCATAATCCTTTTCCTCTTCTGTGGCCGTCTCATATGCCACGGCGGCACGCACATGCTCCGGCGTATCGTATCCCACCATCACGCTGGCCACAGCCGGCCTGGTGAGCGCATAGTGCAGGCACTGTACCGGCGTCAACGCAACGCCAAAAGGCGAGCTTTCCGCCGAAAACAGGCGGCCCCCGGCATACCCCTTCATCACGGTGATGCCCACGCCCTCCCTCTCACATACGCTATAGAGCTCGGCCCGCTCCGGCGCTATACCGCCAAGCTCTTCCGCATAATCATCGCTGAAATATATATTCAAATCTTCAGTGGCCGGCATCATATCAAAAGCCGGATTGATGCTGAACAGAATCATCTCGATCTCACCCTGCAGGGCCGCCAGACGGGCCACATGGGAATTATGGGTGCTAAGTCCGATATGCCGGATCATCCCTTCTTTTTTCAGTTCCCGCACATATTCCATGAATTCCCCATCCACAACGCGGCGAAATTCCGCCTCCTCATCCACAAAATGAATCATTCCCAGGTCTATGTAATCCGTGCGCATCCGCTCCAGCAAGTCCTGAAACGCTTCCTTTACCTTACTAAGCTCACGGGTCCGCACATACTGCCCGTTCTGCCAGGTTGAACCCAGATGTCCCTGAATCACCCATTTCTCACGGTGCGGTTCAATAGCCGCGCCGATATTTGAGCGCACATTTGGCTCCGACATCCAGCAGTCCAGGATATTGATCCCATTCTCCTCACAGCAGCGAATTACCTCTTCTACCTCTTTTGCATTATGGCGCTCCAGCCATTCCCCTCCCAGACCGATCTCACTGACCTTTAATCCGGTTCTTCCCAGCTCTCTGTATTTCATATTCCCCTTCTTTCCCCGCACTCTCCTCCTGTGACAGGATGTCCTTATGTGCAGCATTTTGCATTACTTCCAATACTTCTAGCGGACATCGATTTATTTATTATTATAGCTTTACCCTCCAAAAATCTCAACACTTTTTTCGGCCTTGGGGGAATAACTGACGGTGCAAGCGCCATATAGAAAAATATCCTGAAGTATGGTATCATTAACAGATAGAATCCCATTCCCAATAAACCGAGGTGTCTGCATTATATGGAAAACAAAGAGAGCAGGATAACAAAGAAAATTACAATCGCCGATATTGCCGATATGGCCGGGGTCACCAAAAGCACAGTCTCCAGATATTTTAACGGGGGCAGTGTCAAAGGATCCACCAGAGAAAAGATTCAGGAGATCGTTAAGGCCCATGACTATGAGCCCAATACCTTCGCACGTTTAAAGGCCAGCAAAAGCAATGTGATCGGGGTTGTGCTCCCCACTCTGAACTCCAAGGTCACCAGCAGGGTGATCACCAGTATCGGCCGCTATCTGCGCGAACATGGATATGAAGCTCTGATAAAGGACTCTGACCACAGCAGCGAACTGGAACGCAGGAATATTCAGTGGCTGATCGCCCAGAATGTGGACGGGATACTGTTAAGTGCTATCACCATGTCTGAGGAGCACCGGCAGCTGATCCATGAGTGTCCGGTTCCGGTAGTGGTGCTGGCGCAGGACTATGGGGACGGAATCACGGTAACCCAGGACGATTACGGCGCGGGCAGAGCCATGGGAATGTATATCGGCAGGAGCGGCCCCGGCAGAGTCGCATATCTGGGTGTGAATGAAAGTGACGCGGCTGTGGGCATCGAACGCAGACGCGGAGTGATTGACGGTCTTAAGGAATGCGGCATCACGGATATCCTGACCGTTACAGGCGATTACAGCTATCAGAGCGGCCAGGAAATGGCCGAAGCGGTGCTGAAGGAAGGGCCGGTGGACGCAATGATCTGCGCTACGGACCGCCTGGCCTTCGGCGCATACCGGGTTCTGGAACGTCACGGTCTAAATATACCGGATGACGTATCGGTTGCGGGCTTTGGAGGCTATGATGAAAGTGAACTGCTCAAGCCGCAGCTGACCACTCTGCGCTTTGACTCCTATACCCTCGGTTATCTGGGCGCCGAAACACTTTTGAAACGCATCCGCAAGGAACCGGTGCCAAAAAAGCAGATCGTAGATTACACTTTAATTGAAGGCCAAAGCGTAAAAATTCCAAGCAGGTAGCCGGATTCTGTAATATTTTCTGCCGTAGGCGGACCGCACGCAAGCGGAAGGGCTGTTGCACTTTCATACAAAACGAACAGAGCTTGCTTATACAGCGAAGCTTATTTTACTTTGTCCAACAACTTATTGGCATAGTTATTCAGTTTTTCACACGGCCCATATTTTGTCTTATATCCTGTACCGTTAATTACAACAAACGGATTGTATGCCGTAATTTCTTCCTGGGAACCATCAGCCATTGCAAGTGTGAACATAACTGCCTGACCGTCATATTCCGTATATGAGTTATCTTCGTTATAAATAACGACTTCATTGAGATATGCAACAAGTTCTTTAATCTCTGTTACTTGGATTGTCTTATCAGGCGGAGCCAAATGGACTGTTGCAGAAACAATATCCGATGCTTCTAAATCCTTATAAGGCTTTCGACCAGAAAAAGCAAACACAACAATACCTATAACGGCTAAGCAGCCTATTATTGCTAGTAATCCTTTTTTTCTTCATAGATATATCCCCTTTCAAAATTATGTTTCTATTTATATAGACGAAAAAATCAACAAAATGTTACAGATTTCAGTCTGAAATACCTTTGTTGCACGTTTATCTGCTTGTGTATATGTAATTGTACTTGAAAAACTATCCAAAAACAATTGCTTACTTAAAATAAAGAAAGAGTGCGTTCGCTGGTGCGGCAGCTCTTTTTATATATATTGCACAAAATATCACTGTGTTTTTCTACATTTAAAAACGGTACCGGTTCCATTATTCGCATTGACTTTTACGGCTTCAAGCGTTATCATTTAAGTATGGAACCGGTGCCAACATTAAAAGGAGAAGGAAAGGGGCAGAGCAATGAATTATACGGAAACAGCCAAAAAGGTAATACAATACGTAGGGGGAAAAAGCAATATAAAATCGGTGACGCACTGTGCGACGAGACTTCGGTTTCAGCTGCGTGACAACGGACTTAGAAACGAAGACGCGATCAGCGATCTGGAAGGGGTAAAAGGCGTCTTTCTGACACAGTCCCAGTTTCAGATCATATTCGGATCAGGCACCGTAAATCTGGTTTGTGATGAGGTGCAGAAGCTCCTGGGGGAGACATCGGAACAGCCCGAAGAAAAGGAAGAGAAGAAGGGCAATCTCCTTCAGCGTTTTATCAAAATGCTAAGCGATATCTTTGTACCGATCATCCCCGCCATTGTGGCCGGCGGTCTGCTGATGGGGCTGAACAATCTGCTCACATCCCCCCTGATAAACGGCCACTCCGTCATAGAGCTGTATCCGCAGTGGCAGGGACTCGCCTCAGCCATCAATACCTTTGCCAACGCGCCGTTTACATTTCTCCCAGTACTGATCGGCTTCAGCGCAACGAAAAAGTTCGGCGGCAATGCCTTTCTGGGCGCCGCCATGGGCATGATCATGGTGCATCCCGACCTGCTGAACGCTTATCAGATCGGCCTGGCAGACCCGCCGGTATGGAGTATATTCGGATTTGAGATCGCTGCCATCGGCTATCAGGGCACTGTGCTGCCAGTGCTGGCCGTATCCTGGATACTGGCATCCATAGAGAAACGGCTGCACAAGGTGACCCCGTCCTGGCTGGATAACCTGACCACACCGCTGCTGTCCATACTGGTCACATCCTTTCTGACCTTTATCTGTGTCGGCCCTGTTTTGAGGGAAGCCGGCAACCTGCTGGCTGCGGGCATCACCTGGCTCTACAATACGCTCGGCCCAATCGGTGGCGCTTTATTCGGCTTCGCCTACGCACCCATCACAATGACCGGCATGCATCACAGCTTTATCGCCATTGAGACACAGCTTCTTGCAGACAGCGCCAATACCGGCGGCAGTTTTATCTTCTCCACAGCCAGCATGAATAACGTGGCCCAGGGGGCCGCTGTCCTGGCGGTGCTTTTAATGACGAAAAACAAAAAGATCAAATCCATCTGTTCCGCTTCCGGTATCTCCGCACTCCTCGGAATCACCGAACCCGCCATGTTCGGCGTGACGCTGAAGCTGAAATATCCTTTTTATGCAGCCATCATAGGCTCCGCGGCAGGCAGCGCTTACCTGGCCTGGACGAAAACATTGGCACAGGCGCTGGGTGCGGCAGGGCTTCCCGGGTTCATCTCCATGAAGCCGGATCACTACCTGAATTTCGCTGTTGGCCTGGTGCTGTCCATGGGGATTTCCTTCGCGCTCACAATCCTGTTCTGGAAAAAGTTCGGGCTGGAAAAGGAAGAGGCACGCCCAGCATCAGGCACAGATGTAACAGACACAGACAACGCGGCAGCAGAACCCTCTGCAGCGCTCCTGTATCCGCCCATGAACGGAGAACTGCTGCCTGTAGAGCAGGCGGACGATCCGGTTTTCGCATCCAAGGCTCTGGGCGACGGCATCGCCATAAATCCGGCGGACGGTATGGTTTATGCCCCCTGTGACGGCACGGTAAGCCTGCTGTTTCCGACAAAACACGCCATAGGCATCACGTCGGACAGCGGCGTTGACGTGCTGATCCACATCGGAATCAACACGATACAGCTGGACGGGGAAGGTTTTGAGGCGTTTGTGGAACAGGGAATCCGGGTGAAAAGAGGCGACCGGCTCATCAAAGCGGATCTGGACTATATCAGGCAAAAGGGGCTGAATCCGCAGACCATCATGATATTTCCGGAGGGGGACGGCCTGACTGTCGAAACCTTCCCGGCGGCTGCGGCTGATCTGAATACCCCTGCAGTTAAAGTAAGCAGACATTGACCCGTTGGGCGCAGCCGGTCTGCGTAAGGAACATATAAACGATACGTATGCCCATAAGGCCGCCACTCTCGCGCTGATGGCATAGACCAGGAGGAATTTCATGAAAAAATACGAAAAAGTTACCAAAGCGGATTATGAAAGATGGTATCGGGAAAACGAGGAATACCGCCGCCGTGTAAGCCAGGACGGCTGCCGGCTTAGTTACCACCTGATGCCGGAGACCGGCTGGCTCAATGACCCCAACGGCCTGTGCCAGTTTCACGGTATCTATCATATCTATTTCCAGTACACCCCCTTTGAACCAAGCGGACAGATAAAGCTTTGGGGGCATTACACCACAGAAGATTTCATCCATTATACGGACTGCGGGCCGGTGCTGTTTCCGGATCAGGATTTTGACGCCCACGGTGTCTACTCAGGCTCCGCCTTCATAGAGGATGACGTAATCCACTATTTTTATACCGGCAATGTGAAATACTTCGACCGGAACGATTACGATTACATCATGACCGGACGCGGCAGCAATACCGTACACTGTACCAGCAGAGACGGTGTTCACTTCTCCACCAAGGAGCTTTTGATGACCAATGCGGATTATCCGGCGGATATAAGCGCCCATGTCCGTGATCCCAAGATTATTAAAAAAGACGGTATCTACTATATGGCCCTCGGCGCCAGAGATGTCCATGATAAGGGCATGGTGCTTTTATACCGCTCCGAAGATTTAAAACACTGGAACTCTTACAGCCGCATCACCACCGGCGAGTCCTTTGGCTATATGTGGGAATGCCCGGATCTCTTTTATCTGGACGGCAGGCTCTGCCTGATCTGCTGTCCCCAGGGAGTGGAGCCGGACGGCATGGACTACTGGGATGCGCAGCAGTGTACGGTTATGATGTTAGAATACGATTTCACACCGGGGCAGTGCAGCCCGGATGCCATAAAGGATATCCGGGTGGTGGACCGTGGATTTGATTTCTATGCCCCTCAGACCTTTTTAGATGAGCGGGGACGCCGCATCCTGATCGCCTGGATGGGAAACGCGGGGACGGACTATACAAACCCCACTGCTGCCGCGGGATGGCAGCATGCCCTCACCCTTCCCCGCGTCTTACACGTAAAAAACGGCCGGCTGATACAGCAGCCGGTCGAAGAGCTGAAAAACTTAAGGAAAAACAGCAGCACCTGTTCCCTGCCCTGCGAGTCGGGCTGCCGGTCCGGGATTATCTATGAAGCGGAACTTGTATTCAGCCGCTGCGAAACCATGTGCGCGCAGCTGCGAAACAGCGTCCTCCTCTCCTATGAGGCAGGCTTGCTGACCCTGGATATGGGGAGTGCCGGCAGCGGCAGGAAACGCCGTTATTTAAAGCTTAACGGACTGCATTCCCTCCGGATTTTTTCCGATACCACATCTCTGGAAATCTTCGTAAACGGCGGAGAAGAGACATTTACCACCAGAGTTTACGACGGCGTTCTGCCGGAGGGAGAAATACAGCTCACCATAAACGGAATATGTGAAGGCACGCTGACACTCCATGAGCTTAACGGCGTATCCTGGATGCAGGATCACTGATCCTGCTGCGCCTTCTCTCAAACCAGCAAAGCAGGCCGTCCATGAGGGAGCAGAGCAGGGAGCCAATAAAGAGGAGTATCCCAATCTGGAACAGGATGGCGGCGAACACGGCAAAGCCGCTGCTTTCTGCCGCCTCTTCCAGCAGCCTTTTTCTTTTCCTACCGGTTTTATCCGATGATTTTCTGATGAAATTATCTGTCCTCACAGGGCATCCTCCTCTCTTTCCGGCTGCAGCGCACTACTCTTTTCTGCCGCTGACAATATTATAATAAGCGTGTGACGTCATGTTGTATACCATTACATAAAACAGCGAAAATACCAGAAAACAACCGGCGGTTACAAGGATCAGCAGCTTTGTATTGAGTAGGTTAAACAGCGCCAGCAGTTTTGAAATCATCGGAAACGCAAAGGCGACATGCATGCCCGCGGTGACGAGCGGCAGGAAAAATACCGTGAGCACTTGGGAATTGATGCTCTTTTTAATCTCCCTTTTTGTCATGCCCACCTTCTGCATGATCTCAAATCTGGACTGATCCTCATATCCCTCAGACACCTGTTTATAATACATGATCAGAACCGCAGCGAATATAAATACCAGTCCCAGCAGCACTCCCAGGAAGAATAATCCGCCATAGAGCGCGTAAAAACCGCCCCGTTCATTTGCAACGCTCTCCACGGGAACGCTGGGAAAGCTGTTGTCGTCTATCTGCAGCTGCCGCACCTTTTCTTTTATCCCTTCATAAACGGCAATCTGCTCTTCATCTGCACAGTCCAGATCAAAACAGTAATAATAATGCTTGTAGGAACGGTTATCCCCATACTTCTCTGCCTGTATGTCGAATATGTCTTCCATCACATTTAGATCCGGCACAAACAGATAGATGCTGGGAAGCACCTGCATGGCGTCATTTCCGTTATCCAGAAATCCCGGCACCACCTCTTTGATCTTCAGAGTGCCGCAGTCCTCTATGCTGATTGTATCATACGGGTAATCCGTATCCGTGCTGCAGATCAGCACCTGGTCAGCCTCCAGCGTCTCCGTTCTTCCCATCAGCCGGTTATAGTCCTCCAGCGGGACGAAGAACAACTGCCGCATCTTGCCGGCATCCGTCAGCTCAAATCCGGTCATGCTGCTCTTGTCAAACAGCACCCGGTCACCTTCCAATAAACCCGCCACATCCAGATACCGGTAATCCAGGACATTTTCCTGAATAAGCCCGTGCTCCGCAAGAGTGCTCTGCACCGCTTCCTGCACTCTGGCCACATGCGGCTCCTCTATGGAATAGGTATCCACAACGATGTTTCCTGGATAGCGCGTTCTTAAGCTCTCTTCTGTCCCGATATATAAGCAGACCGTGGACGAAAGCATCACCAGAACCATCGTGGAGAGGATACAGATGGATGCCAGACCGGCCCCGTTGCGTTTCAGCCGGTAAGCCATGGAGGAGACGGACACGAAATGATTCGTCCTGTAGTAATAGCGCCTGTTTTTCTGAAGCAGCTTACAAACAGCCACCGAGCCGGCGGTAAACAGCATATAGGTGGCGATGATCACCATGATTACCGCGACAAAAAACCAGAGCATGGCCGCCAGCGGTTCCTCCACCTTGACCGCCACATAATAAGCGCATCCCAGCATCACCGCTCCGATTAATGCCAGCAGCCAGTTGGCTTTCGGCGGTTTCTCTCCTACCGATTCGCTGTGAAGCAGCTCCACCGGCTTTGATACATGGATCTGCCGCAGTGTATTCAGCAGGATCAGCAGAAAGATCGCTGCAAAAAGCGTAAGCGTCTGCGCAATAGAGCTAAAGCCTACAGTGAAAGTAAAGCTGACCGTGCCTCCCAGTATGTTGGTCATACAAAGCTCCGCCGCTTTGGAAAACAGGATGCCGCACAGCAGCCCGCCTGCCATGGAGATCACATAGATGATCAGGCTCTCCCAGATCAGGATTCTTCCCAGATTCCATTTGCCCATGCCGAGAATATTGTAGAGTCCAAACTCCTTCTTCCTTCTGCGGATCAAAAAAGAATTGGTATAAAACAGGAAAATCAGTGCAAACACATCGATCACGCCGCAGCCCATGGACAGGATCATCTGCATCGACTCACCGCCCGGCATGGCGGACACCGCCTCACTGCGGGAGAGAAACGAAATGATGTAAAACATCATCACAATTCCGATGCAGGTCAGGATATAGGGCAGATACGTCTGGCGGTTTTTGCGTATTCCGTTCCATGCCAGCCTGGAATAAAAGAACCGCTTCATGATCTATCACCGCCTGTCGCGAGCAGTGTGAGCGTATCGGATATTTTCTGATACAGCTCTTCATTCGTGCTGTTGCCGCGGTAGATCTGATGGAACACTTCCCCGTCCTTGATAAACAGCACCCGGCCCGCATGGCTGGCCGCTTTAACAGAATGCGTCACCATCAGGATCGTCTGGCCGTCCCAATTGATCTCCGAAAAGAGCTGCAGAAGCTCTGCTGTCGCCTTGGAATCCAGCGCACCGGTGGGCTCATCCGCCAGAACCAGCCTTGGGCCCGTGATCAGCGCCCGTGCCACTGCGGCGCGCTGCTTCTGCCCGCCGGATACCTCGTAGGGATATTTCTGCAGCAGTTTAGAGATTCCCAGCTTTTCAGCGATGGGGGTCAGCCGCTTATTCATATCTTCATAGGTATGCCCCGCCAGCACCAGGGGAAGAAAGATATTGTCCTGCAGGCTGAAGGTATCCAGCAGGTTAAAATCCTGAAACACGAACCCCAGATTATCCCGGCGAAACGCCGCGATTTCCGATTCTTTGATCTTGGACAGGTCATGTCCGTCCAGGAAAACAGTGCCGCCGCTGGGCTTATCCAGCGCGGCCAGTATATTTAAAAGCGTCGTTTTGCCGGAGCCGGACTCTCCCATGATCGCCACATATTCTCCCTTTTCCACGCTGAAGGTCACATCTCTTAAAGCCTGTACCTGGTTTCCTCCAAAGCGGGTGGTATAGATTTTTTTCACATTGTTTACTTCCAATATCGGCATCTCAATTACCTCCGTTTGATTTCTTACGGGCTCATTATAGCAAAAGAGGGAAATGCGCCGCCATCGATCCGGCTTACATTTCCCCATTTTGATCTTACACTTTTGAAAGGTGCCGGTTCACTCCGTCTCCAGATCGGCGCTGTCCAGGCAGATTCGGATGGAGGTGCCGGCACCTACGGCAGAGGAAACCTGGATCTTATGGCCCAGGTTTTCGCAGATGCGGCGGCAGAGATAGAGGCCGATGCCGCTGGCCTTTTTATCGCTGTGGCCGTTGTATCCGGTATAGCCCTTTTCAAATACCCGGGGAATATCCTCCAAAGCTATGCCTATGCCTGTATCCCGGATACAGAGAGTCTTCGGCTCCTCCAGCGTGATGGATATGCTGCCGCTCTTCGTATATTTAATAGCGTTTGACAGCACCTGTTCGATGACGAACAGCAGCCATTTCTCATCGGTCAAAACGCTGCAGTTTACGGGCTCATATTCCAGGCGGAGCTTTTTGCGTATAAACTGTGAAGAGAACCGCCGCACCGCCTGCTTTATGATGCTGTCCAGATCGCAGCGGCGGATCAGGTAATCCGTAGTGCCCGCATCCAGCCGAAGATATCCCAGCACCATCTCCACATACTGCTCGATGCGCAGCAGATCATAGGAAAGCTCCTTATTAAGAGGCGTATCCTCGCTCTGCAGATTCAGGCGCATGGAAGCGATGGGGGTTTTAATCTGATGGGCCCAGACCGTATAGTATTCCACCAGATCCGTATATTTCGCGTTCATCCTGTCCTCCAGCTTCTGGCGTTCATCATATACAATGCGGACCAGCGCCTGATAATCCTCTTCCAGCAGCCCTTTGGGGGCCGGCAGATGATCGGCGGTAACCGTGATCTCATGCATCAGAAATTCCAGCTGCCGGTGTTTCCTGTAAAAGGCGATGTAATCCAGAAGCACGGCTGCCGCGCCGATAAAGGCGCTGATGGCGCAGGCATACCCCACGGCGGATACCGGCAGCCGGTACAGCGCAAATGTGACGGCAAATACGGCGCAGAAAATAAGATAAACAATAACGTTCCTTGTGTGTATTAAAAGATAGCGCATAAATAATTTCATGATGCTCTCCTGTCTTAGGTGAGAACGCATTTATTCGATGATATACCCCATCCCCACTTTGGTTGTGATAAATCCGGTCAGGCCTGCATTGTCCAGTTTTTTTCGCAGCCTGGCCACGTTGACCGTCAGCGTGTTCTCATCCACAAAACTGTCCGTCTCCCAGAGCCGTTCCATCAGCGAATCGCGGCTCACAACTTTCCCTTTGCTTTGCATCAGGGCCTGGAGTATGCGGTATTCATTTTTGGACAGATCGATTTTCTCACCTTTGTAGGTCAGCGCCGCGTCCGCGATGTTGAGCATAGCGCCTCTGTGCTCCAGGATATTCACCTGTCCTCCAAAATCATAGGTCCGGCGCAGCACCGCCTGCAGCTTGGCCACCAATACATTCTGGTCAAAGGGTTTGGCGATAAAATCATCCCCGCCCATATTCATCGCCATGACGATGTTCATATTATCGGAAGCGGAAGAAATAAAAATGATCGGGACCTTGGATACCTTCCGTATTTCCGTGCACCAGTGATAGCCGTTGTAAAAGGGCAGAGATATATCCAGCAGCACCAGATGGGGATTGAACTGTGCGAAATCCGCCAGCACATTGCGGAAATCCTCCACACACTTTGCCTCCAGATCCCAGGCTTCAGTCAGCCTGCGGATCGCACCGGCGATGCCCATATCATCTTCTACGATTAATATTCGGTACATATGATTCCTCCATTTTAAAATGGTATGTAAAAATATGCTACCATAAAGATGCGCTGCTGTCAGCTTAAATTTATTTTATGGATATTTATACCCATAATCGGTTGATGCATATCAAACTTGGTCTGCAGGTATAATCAAGATTGACAGTATAACGGTTGACCGATATAATAATATTAAGGCAGGTGATTATAATGACTATAAACGAAATTATGGAAAAACGAAACATCTCTAAATATAGATTATCAAAAAACAGCGGTATCCCATATACCACTCTGACAGATATTATAAACGGCAAGGCGCAGCTTGAAAAGTGCAGTGCACAAACCGTATATAAACTGTCACAGGAACTCCATATTACAATGGAAGATTTGCTTTCCCCTTATTTAGAAAAGCGGTGTAGCTTTGAGCTGTTCAAAAGCAATGTCTGCCATACGTTAAGAGAGCTTGGTGATATCGACTTTATTATCAACACCTTGCAAAAAAATAAAATCCGAACGTATTATGAGCGCAAATGGTATCCCGAATGCTTTTATCTGCTGGCAATGCTAGATTATATCAGCCGTATACATGATGTGCCGTTGTGTAAAGAATACAGCGATCTTCGCAGACAATCTCTTAAAGATGTGTTGTACCCTGCCAGTATTGTAGCAGCTGCAGCCATATCGAATGACGAGATGGTAAAACAAAGGGCAATAGCAGAATCCATTCCTGAATTCATGCGATTTAATATCGTAGAAAATGAGGTGCGAAATGTCATCTGAAGACACAAATTATTTCACTAAAGCAAATCTTGATGATTATCTCAGAGAGCTTGGCAAAGAATATAGGCGTCTGAACGGCAAGAAAGGTATGCCTGCCGAAATCATTTTAATTGGCGGCGCTGCTATTATTGCCAATTATGGTTTCCGCGATACGACTACCGATGTAGATGCCGTAATACATGCCGTATCTTCGATGAAAGACGCAATTAACCGTGTAGGCGATAAATATAAACTGCCGAACGGCTGGTTAAATGCAGATTTTATGAAAACAGGCTCTTATTCCCCAAAGCTGGAAGAATTTTCGGTGAGATACCGTGAATTTTCAAATGTGTTAGAAGTACGGACAATTGCGGCTGAATACCTGATCGCGATGAAGCTGCGATCAGGCAGAAAATATAAGAACGATTTATCTGATATTATAGGGATTCTGTATGAACACGAAAAACGTGGTAATCCCTTGATGCTGGAAGATATTGATAAAGCCGTCTCCAATCTTTACGGAGGATGGGAAACCATTCCTGCCGACTCAATATCATTTATTAAAGATACAATGAAAAAGAGCAATTTGGAAAAAGCCTATCAAGCTGTACGCAATGAAGAAAAACGTTCAAAAGATTTGCTTATTCAGTTTGAGGCTGACTATCCCGGTATAACCAACACCGAAAATGCAGACACCATACTGGATACGCTTAAGCGTAAGAAAAAACAGGAATCGGAATAATAACCGAATATACAAAACAATTGCATGCGCAGATCAGCCGATTGCCTGCTGCGCTTCTTCACACATCAGGAGAAACGCGCCTGCGCCGTGCAGGTCATTGACCGATACCGGACGGTCACAGTAATGTTTGTAGTCACCAACGCCTGTTCCGATGCAGACATTTCCCACAAGCAGATCCTGCCCTTCCCATTCCAGGCTGCGGATCACGCCTTCATATCCTTTTCTCGCATACTGCAGATAGCGGGAGCTTAATATACCGTTTCTCACCGCCTTACACAGCGCAGCCGTAAACAAACAGCTGCAGGAGTTCTCCAACCAGTTACCGGCTTTTCCGCCTTTATCCACCACCTGATACCAGCGGCCCTCATCGGACTGGAATGCACAGACGGCTTCCAGCAGACGCGCCGTCATATCAGACAGTATCATACGGCCCGGGTGCCCGGACGGCAGAAAATCCAGATCGTCCAGAAGCGCCACCGGCACCCATCCGATGGAGCGGCCCCAAAATTCCGGCGAACGCCCCGTCACAGGATCCGCCCACTCCGCCTTCCTGCGAAAGTCCCAGGCATGATACAGCAGCCCGGTCTTTTCATCCCTGGTCTTCTCTTCCATCATTAACGCCTGATGCACCACCAGATCCAGAAGGTCCGGGCGCCCATACTTCGCTCCGTACTCGGCGCATACAGGGCCTCCCATATACAGTCCGTCCAGCCACATCTGATCCGCAAACAGGTCCATATGCCAGAACCCGCCCTCCGGATTTCGCGGATACTCATCAATATGGGAAATCAGCTTATCCAGCGCTTTTCGGTATCTTACATCCCCCGTCCGCTCTATCAGCGGATACAGAAGGATGCCGGGCTGGATATCGTCCAGATGCTTCGGCGCGTAATCCAGGATATTCCCTTCCTTATCCGTTACCGAATCCACCCAGTCCTTTATATAGTCAAAATATCTGTCTTCTTTGCTCAGAAGCCAGGTTTTATATACCCCTGACAAAAATACCCCCTGGTGATAATGGAAGTGGCCCTTTGGCGGCAGGTCTGCGGCTTCATATTTTCTCATTATTGTATCGCAGGAGCATTTCGCATAAAAGATCGGTTCATGCAAGTCTTTCATAATTTACATCCTTTCACTGCAGGCTGTTTTCATTTTTAATATAGATTACATAACCGGATACGCCTTAGCGTCTCTGCACCGGTATATTTCCCATGTCCTTCACCATGTCCCGCAGCGTGTCCATACTCTCCGGGAGTGCTTCACGTATGAATTCCAGCGCCACGATCACATTGAGACACCACTGTGAGATAAAATTAGTGGATATCCAGGGTTCTTCCTGCAATTCTTTATCCCCGTTCTGGCCGCGCTGCACGGCATAGGTCACCGGTTCGATACCGCATCGGCCATTAAGCATCGCATCAGCCAGGACCTTCCAGGCAAGCTCCATCAGATGCCGGTCGCCTGTTTCCCTGGCGGCATAGGCTGCCAGCGCGCCTTCGGCAATGGGAAATCCAAAGGACCGGTTGGTGATCTGCCCGCCGGTGAGCCGGATCTTCTCCTCTTTTGGCAGCCAGTAGAATCTGCCGTGTTCAATCAGCATCCGCCTAAGTCCCTCATGCTCCAGCATATCCGCCAATTCCAGCCAGATCTCCGGCCCGCCCATGCAGACCTGCAGATGCATGTTGGGGGTCTCTTCATCTTCTCCCTTGTATATCAGATGTCCGCTTTCCATATCGTATTCAAATCCGGGGCCGGAAAGCAGACGGAAGGGTGCTGCGGCGATATCGGAAAGACCTCTCTCTATTCTTTCAAGATACTTTTGATCCAGCGTCCGTTCATACTCCGTCATCCAGTTGGATACAAAAGAAGACCAGTCCGGTCCGCTCCGCACACAGAGCTTTTCCGAACCGTCTGCACCGGGCCCCATATAATAATACAGGTCTCCCATGGACTGATCCGCATCCCGCACATCCTCAAATACGTCGCCCAGCCTGTAATCTCCGGTCAGATAATAGAGATACCGGTGATGTCCCGCCATGGAAACCCTGGGTTCCTTGCAGGAGCAGCCCCAATGGCGCACATTGTGGCGGGAGCCTATGCCCTTTTTCGGGCCGAAATGGTAGATGTCCACCTCGGAGCAGTGTCGGGACATGGCCTCCATCACCGTATACACATCTTCCCGTCCGGTGCGCAAAAAATACAGCCACAGCCAGTAAGTCGGCACCAGCTCCGTGTTCTGCCACGCAAAACCTCCCATATCATAGCGCCAGCAGTGACGGACTTTGTCATAAGTATGCATGATATCTCCGTAGTCAAACAGCCCGTACCAGCTCCTGTTTTCGATCTCATCCTGATAAAACTCAAATGCCCGGTCAAGCTGCTCTTCCAGCCACTTTTCCGTTTCCGTATTCTCTTTCCTTAAGCTCCAGTAACCGAAAGCTCTCTTATCATGATAATATTCCGGTGTGCCCACATAGACCGGCCCCTTCGCTGTCCTGTCCGCAAATGCCTTCACTTCGCCGTCCGACGGCAGGGAACCGGTTAACTTCACCAGGCATTCGCTGGTGACGGCGATGCCATACGCGCTGGGGCCCGGCTTTTCAAAGCCCTCATACAGGGACAGGTTGTAGCTCTCCGTAGTATAATGGCGGAAATCGTACGCCTCCGCTTCCGGAGAATAGAACCAAGCGGTGCAGCAAGTGTTCCCGTCTCCCAGACCGTCCGCCTCCAGACCGGAAGGGTACTTCTGCCAGAAATCTTTTATGCCTATCATAAGGCCGCCTGCCTCACCGGCCACGGCCATCACTCCGGGCGCCCTGTATCCGTGCAGGCAGCTCACCGTGCAGCACTCCGGCCTGATCTGCTTTTTAATCTGAAAATGGGACGGGCTGTCCTGGCATAACGCAAACCGATTCCACATGGGCAGGTGTTTCACCGCCTCTTTCACGTTGTCCCCCTCTTTAGGTATATATCTGCCGCCGTCCATCTGGTTCTGATAAATGTCCTGTGCCACCCTCGGATGGTTGCAGAACAAAAGCATCGCAGCTTCATGAAAGAGGTTTCTGTCCGTGGCTATTTTTACATGGCGCTCCCAGGCGGGGCCTGCTAATGCCGCGTCAAAGCGGATGCCCATGCACTTTAAATAATCTTTCTCTTCCTTTCCCGCAAAGAAGAATGTGTGCACGAACCGGATCTCCGGGCTGCCGTTCCACAGATACATGCGGACGGCAAAGCGCATTGGCCCATGTGCTCCCTTAAAACAAAATACGCATTGCAGCGGACCGCTCTCTTCCATTTCTACCGACTCGATCACCGCGGGGCAGTTTTCTGTTTCCGTATATGCGGCAGCGCACCCGCCCATTTCCCTGAAACCTCTGTGTTCCAGCGCCAGGACGGGATATGCCTTTGAAACAATAAGCTTTCCGTCCATACAGATATCTTTTGCGATACAGCCGGACTGCCCGCAGCCAGCCGCAGGAACGAGCAGCGAGAGCCTGCCGGTATTTACATGGTAACCGTTCTCGTCCTGCCTGACCAGCATATTTTCAGGACTTTGGCTGACTTTTCCACCGTTTTTCTCTGGAATGAGGCTGACACAGTCCCCCATCTGCTCTGAATCCGCCGTATGCGCTGCCCACTTTACGCTTCCGTCCGGCCACCAGGCACTTATCCGGGTCTGAACAGGGATCTTTTTCCCCTGCCCGTTTAAAAGAGTGAATTTAGGATCTTTAACCTCATTCTTTTTCCATACGCTTCCAAATGTTGTATATCCGCCGATTGTTCTATTTTCCAAATTATGTAATTCCATATGCTCCCCATTCCGCGCAGCAAAGCGCTTCCCTCAGACATAAATACAGAGCTGCTGCGGCAAAAGCCACAGCAGCTCCCTTCCTCTTTTACCGTTTTATCCACTGACTCCAGTTCTCGTGTGCTGCCAGTATGATGTTTAGTTTCCGGACTCTAAGTCGGCCTTGATCGCTTTCGCATTTTCCAGATCCTGAAGTCTCCAGTCGATTATGGACTGTGCATCCAGACCTTCGCAGTCAGCTACCATGGTTTCCCAGATGCTCTCAAATTCCTCATCGCTGTTTGCATATACCATCTTCCAGCTGGCGGTAACCACCGTATCGCGCAGCGCGTCTACGGTCAGCTGCATTGTGGGATCCGGCAGAGTGCAGAGCGGCTGTACGCCGGTCAGTGCGCTGTCTGATACATAATTATCACCCAGCCATTCTTTCCATGAATTGTATCCGGTTGTCTTTATCCATTTCTGGAACGTTTCATCCTGCGCATTTAACGCGTTTACTTCTTTCCAGTTTTCTATTCTTCCGACTCTGTAATTTCCCTCTCCATCCATATAGGAGTTAAAAACACCGGTATTCACAATCCAGGGGGTATTCCAAAGTTCAGGCTTTTCACCGTCAGAATAGGTGAATGTAGACTCCTCGCCTGCTCTCGTCGCAATCATATCGTTCATGGCTTTTTCAGTGATAAACGCATTTCCATTCCCATCTGACTCCCAGCGCTCGCCGTCCTCTCCGTTAATAACCCAAAGATAAGCATCAGGATCAGCCAGCATATCCAAAAATTTCAAGCAGGTATCCACTTTTTCAGTCGCAGCGTTGATGCCAATGAGCTGACCGCCGTAAGGACTTTTATAGGAATAGTAAATCTTGCTTCCCGGAATATAATACTCCAGATAACTCGGCGCCCATCCCGGCAGATTGCCGCTCGGAACCATTGCATACCCTGCATCCACTTTTGCTTTCTGTGTAGGCCTGTCATTGTTAATGCTGTCAGGGTCCATTAATCCCCTTCTATAAACCTCATTATACCACTTCAGCCCTTCATAATACTTGCTGTCCTTGCTTAAAATGGAGCTTACCGTACCTTCCACCATATTTGTTTCCAGCATGTAAGCCAAATTCCATTCATCATAACCAAACCATCTGTCATACTGCTGTATACACGCGAAATAGTTCGTATCCGATCCGCTGTTTAATATGGTCCCATAATTAGGGTTTCCTTCCTCATCGGTCGGATGTGCCGCTACCATTTTTTCCATTACGTCAATGAGATCACTTGTGTTTTTGATCTCCGGAGCGCCTATTTCTTCATAAACATTCCACTTCAATCTAAGGCAGTTTCTCTCTGTAGAATCTGCAAAGCTCACTTTCGTTGAATGGTCGCCTACCGTAGTAGGAAGTCCGTATACTTCGCCGGTTCCACCGCTCTTATACTCTCTTACATAGTTCAGTGCCGTTGATAAGTCTTCAAAATTCTGTACATGCGGCATTTGATCTAAATAATCCTCGAGGTTTAACAGCATACCGGACTGTATCATATCATCCCTGTTTACCTCCGGTACATACATGATATCCGGCAAATCTCCGCTTGCCAGAATCGCATTGGTCTTTTCATCGGAATATGCCCATACCTCTACCTGAAAGCCCAGCGACGCAAAATATCTTCCCTTATAACCGCCAATCATTCCGCTGGATATGTTTCCTGCAGCAGGATATAAAGTTATTGTTGTTAATTCTCCGGAACTTGCGGCGTTTGTCGTATCGGCATCTGCT
The DNA here is from genome assembly GCF_003477885.1 of Lachnotalea sp. AF33-28. Lineage (GTDB taxonomy): Bacteria > Bacillota > Clostridia > Lachnospirales > Lachnospiraceae > AF33-28. The sequence goes on along the minus strand of NZ_QUEE01000010.1, from coordinate 89,878 downwards.
GCCTTAGTCGTATCCGCTGCGCCTGCTGCCTTAGTTGTTTCTGCCGGGTCAGTTGCACTACTGTTCTCCCCGCTGCCGCATGCGCCTAGTGACAATGCAAGCACTACAGCCAACCCCGAAGCCAACAGTCTTTTCATACTTCTTTTTTTCATAGAATCTCTCTCCTTTTTATTTTATTGCTGCGGGTAAACCCTATTATGGGCTTCCCCGTTAAAACCTGCTTAACCCTTAACTGCCCCTACCATTATGCCTTTCACATAATATTTCTGGACAAACGGATAAACCAGCATAATAGGTATTACTACCACCGCCGTTAATGTCAGTCGAATACCGGTAGGTGTGATTTTCGCAAACGGATCATCGTTTGTAATCTGCTCCGCCGCTGCCGTTATCTGATTCAAAAGCTCATACAGCAAAAACTGCAGGGTATACAGACGGGGCTTCGTAATATATAATTTTGTTGTAAAGAAATCGTTCCAATGCCCAACTGCCGAAAACAAAGCTACTGTTGCCAGAATGGGCTTCTGCAGTGGGAGCACAAGTTTAAAAAATCTGGTAAAATAACCGGCCCCGTCCAGATACGCAGATTCTTCCAGGTCGGGCGGCATGGCTTCGATGGACGTTTTAATTAATATCATGTTATACACGGAAAGCAGCCCCGGAATAATATAGATCCAGAAAGAATTTAAAAGCCCTAGCATCTTATTATTCAGGTATACAGGTATCATTCCTGCTGAAAAATACATGGTAATAACCACCAGGCGGTACCAGAATTTACGCCCCCACATCTCCTCCTTGGTAAAGAAATAGGCCATATAGGAAGAAACCAACATGCTGGCGGCTGTCCCGGTCACTGTTCTCACCACCGATATCACCGCGGCATTTCCCAAATTTTGTACTTTAAATATTTCCAGATAGTTTTTGATATGAAATCCCTTAGGCCACACTAATACCTGGCCCAGATCCACCGCCTGATTATCGCTGATCGTGCAGATCAGCAGATAATAAAACGGATAAACACACATCAGCGCAATCAATGAAAATACTGCTATTGCGACAATATGATACACAATGTCATTACCGGACATTTTCTTCTTACGGGAAGATACAGTTTTAACAGCCATTAGATAACCTCCAGTTTTTCGTTAAAATACGCTGGTTCCACGTATCTTTTTCGAAGCGAAATTTGCAGTTGCAAACAATACTACTGCTACCAGCGATTTCATAACGCCAACTGCCACACTGAATGAAATCTGTCCGCTTCCTATGCCCAGATTATATACATATAAATCCAACACTTCTATGTATTCCTTGTTCAATGCGTTGCCGAAAGCCAGATACTGATCCACACCGGTATTCAGGAAATTACCGATGCTCATGATCAGCAATACAAAGTACGTGGGAATCAGCAGCGGAATAGTAATATAGCGGATCTTTGCCCACCGCCCCGCGCCGTCCACCATCGCAGCTTCATAAAGTTCCTGGTCAAGACCGGCAATGGCAGCGAAATAAATGATTGCGCTCCATCCCAATCCTTTCCACTGCTGCAGCAGTACCTGTGCCAGCCATACATGCTTATCTGAATTCAGAAAATTTACATTTGCCGATATACCCAGATCTTTCAATACCGTATTAAACAGACCGTTTGATCCAAACATGCTAAGCGCCAGAGAAAACATGATCACCCAGCTGATAAAGTGCGGAAGCGTGGTAAAGGTCTGCACCAGCTTCTGGAACTTCTTGGATCTGATTTCGCTTAACAGCACCGCAAACAGCATGGGCAGCGGGGAAAACACATACCCCAGAAAATGTATTCCGAATGTGTTTTTCAGCACCCGGATCAGATTTTTTCTCATAACCGCATTGCCAAACAGCTGGGTGAAATTATCCCAGCCGACGAAATCACAGTCGAACAATGCCCTTCCGGGCCTATATTGGAAAAATGCAAAAGACCATCCCCACAGAGGGAGATAACTAAAGATCAATACCAGCAGTACGCCCGGCAGGATAAACAGAAACAGCTTAAACCTTTTCCATTTTTTCCTATCCGCGGCACTCATTGCAACCGCTGTTGTTTTTGCTTTTTTCACATCTTTCACCTCCTCATATCTCCTTTTTGTTTATGTATCCATTATAATTTTAAAGTTTCGAAATGTATATTTTAAAAAATTTAGTTATTTTTAATAATTTCTGTTTTATTATTTCAATACGTTTAAGTAATTATATATAATTTCAAAAATTACAGTTTTTCTGGGATGTCTGCAGTCCATTTTTATGCTATATGCGCCAGGCAGCCGGATATTCTTATGCAGAAAGCCCTACAAAACAAATGTTCCGTATTTATTTTTGTGCAATTATAAGGTAACGTATTATTCATAGCTGTTTTATCAGCGGCCCCATGGCCGTCAAAAAAAGGAGGCCGATCATGTATACGGTTCTGATAACTGATGATGAGCCCGCCATACTCAAGGCTTTATCCGATAGAATTCCCTGGCAGCAATTTGGCGTGGATACCTTATTAACCGCTGCCGACGGGCTGGAAGCGCTGGATGTGATGAAGGATAAGCGCGTCGATCTGCTGATCACGGATATACGGATGCCCCATATGGATGGGATCGAACTGCTTCACAAAGTCCGTGAAAAATACCCGGCCACCCACTGCATCCTTCTCACCGCCTACAGCGAATTTGAGTACGCCCGCACCGCCATGCAATTGGGAGTGGAAAACTATCTGCTCAAGCCCTTCCAGAAAGAAGAGATGGAGGCCACCATAGAAAAAGCGCTGGAGAACATCTATACCAGCCGGGAAAACTCCAAGCATCTGTTCCGCAACAATATCCTGCTGCGCTGGGCGGCCGGCACGATCAGCAGCGAAGAGCTTGGCGAGCGTTCCGGACTTCTGGACATCAATATCTATCTGCCCGAATATATGAGCGCCTGCATCCGGAAGAAGCAGAAGGGCTCTCTCTCCGCCTACTGCAGCGCCTGCGTGGAAGAATTATCCGGGGATTATGAGGTCCATCAGTTCTGGGACGACAAAGGGCGCTATGTTTTTATCATCGGAGGAGACGGCCTAGAGACAGACCGGATCGCAAAGACCTTCTCCCGCCTCGCCAAAAAGCTCGGAATGGAGAATTTGATTGCCCTTTCTCTCGGGTCTGCGGTAAGCGATGCCGATACTCTGTCACAGAGCTATAAAGAAGCGTGCAATCTGCTGGAAACGGCGGATCTGTCCGTTGCCGGCATGCAGATATTTGACCAGAGCCGGCACAGCATACGTCCGGACAGCCTGTTCATCGATAAACTGAACGGGCTCTTCCATCAGCCTTCTGAGGAGCTTAGAAATGAGGGCTATCAGCGGATCGGGAAAGAACTGCTGCCGTTCTTTGAGAAAGAAGAGACCAATCCGGCTCTTTTTATCCTCTCTCAAAGCCTGCAGCGGCTGTTTCTTCAGGAATTCCCGAACCGGCCGGAAATCCGCCAGCAGCTGTACAGCCGCATGCATCTGTTTTCCATCGCCTCTCTCGAGGATTTTCTTAACTCAGTGGTGGAACTGCTGGAATACAGCTATCTGCTGTTCAATTACTACTTCGACCAGCTTAGCCCCGTCATCCGGCAGGCGATCGGATATATCCACAAACATTATGCGGATGGGATTTCCATCAAGGATCTGTGCGTTAAAACCAGGATGAACCAGGCTTATCTGGGATTCCTGTTTAAAAAGGAGACCGGCATGTTTTTTAATAATTATCTGACCCAGTACCGGATCTGCTGCGCCATCCAGCTGCTTAAAAATTCCGATATGAAAATCAATGACATCGCCGGAAACGTCGGATTTTCCTCCGCCAGCTACTTTGTGACCAGCTTTAAAAAACAGACCGGCATATCTCCGGTCAAATACAGGGTATTGAAGCAGAATCTGTCCAATATGGAAGAAGTGCCGGAAGGGGATCAGGATGATGAACAGACCGTCAGATAAAAATACCGCCAGAGTGTCGCAGAATAAAACATTCCTGTCACTTACCGCTCTTTATCTGCTCCTTTTGATGCTGATTGCCGTCATCGCCTGCTTTTTTGCATACCGCCAGCGGCGGGAAGAGCTGTTCTCCCAGATGGATCTCACCTATATGCAGATGCAGCAGGACTATCAGGATACTCTGGATAATTTCTGGCAGATCTATATGCCGATCTATGAGAATAAAGGCACGATTCACGATGTGCTCCAGGCATATTTTACCACCGATGTGGATCCGGCCTCGGAGCCCTTTGCCAAATTGGATCTGAAAGACGCGCTTCAGCAGATGATTATCCGGGACAGCCAGGCTCAATGGATCGCCCTGTATTCCGATACCAGGGATATCAATTATATCCTGTTTAATACGGGCGGGAGCATACGCGAGCTTCCGGCGGATTTCCCTTATCTGGACAATATCCGGCTGGATTCATCCCTGATGGAAGTCTACGGCATGGAGCCGATTGTAAATGATTCAAATACAATTCAATCCTATGCGATCTGCGGCGGCATCCCATCCACCTGGGGCAGGGGGAAAATCCTTGTGGGCTACAGCACCTCCTCCCTGGAACAGATCTGTAAAAGCAGCATCTCTCCTCTGGAATCCTTAAGCTACCAGCTGCGAACCGGCGATGAGCTGATCTATGATTCCAGCGGGAGCTATGACAAGGCCAGGCTCTATCTGCCGGACGGCGGTCAGGAGGGCATACGGACCGGGGAAGGCGGCAGGAAACTTTATGTCCGTTCCGGGGTCTGCGGCAACCGTTTTTCCGTCATCAGCTACAACGCTTCCTGGCAGGAGATTTTCCTTTACTCCCATAAATTCACCCTGCCCATCCTGCTGATCGTGCTGCTGTTTGCGGGCCTTTCCATCATCCTATATCTCATCATGCTTCAGATGATCACAAAAGAAGTGAATGTGATCCGGGAAGGCTTAAATGATATCGGAGAAAACCATCTGGACCGCCAGATCCCTACCGGATTCAAACAGAGCGGGCTCTCTGAGATCGCCGAGTCCATCAATCATATGACCGTCCGCTTAAGTGACAATATCAACCGGGCCTATTATTACGAGCTGAAACAGAAAGAAGCGGAATTATCGGAGCTGCAGGCCAAATTCAACCCGCATTTTCTGTACAACAGTCTGGAGATGCTCTGCTCCCGCTGCTACCAGAGCGGCGATACAAAGACCGCGGAGCTGATCACGCAGCTGTCCGCGATCTTCCGGGGCTTCATCGGTTCTAAGACCTTCATTCCGCTGCAGGATGAACTGGCCTTCAGCAAACGCTATCTGGCCTTATTTGGGGCGCGTTACGGCAACAGGGTCAAGGTCAGATATAATTTTGAAAAGGGAATACTGCGCTGCGGCATCATACGCAATGTGTTTCAGCCCCTGATCGAAAACTATTTTGTACATGGGTTCGAGGTCTCCGAAGAAGATAATTATATTCTTTTCAGCGGCAGATCCCTGGATGAGAAGACCATGCTGATCACCGTGGAGGATAACGGCTGCGGCATGGAGGAAGATGAGCTGGAAGAATTAAATGCCAGGCTGCACGAACCGATCCAGCTGGATACCGAGAGTTACGGGCTGAAAAACCTGCATCAGCGCCTGCGCCTGTTCTACGGTGAAGACTGCGGCCTAAACATTGTGAAAAACAGCGGCAGGGGGATCACCATACGGATGACCCTCTTAAAGCTCACCTGTGAAGACATAGAAAAAGAAACAGCAAAACACGCAGCCGGCACACATCTGTAAATAAGGATTATAAACTTTTTACCGACTGCCGATTCATGTCTTTTTCCGTCCGTTTCATGCACACTGTCCCTTTTTCAGGAGAACTTCTATTATACTGATAGAAATATATGAAAGAAAGAAGGATTTTGCGATGAAACGAACATACCTAAGCCTGCTGCTGGCGCTTAGCATGGTGCTTTCTCTGATGCCTGCCACAGCGCTGGCAGCGCCGGCAGTATCTGTCACCGTAGGCGGCGTGTTATTAGATGCCAGTACTCCGTATCTGGAAAATATTGACACCACAGCTCCTTAAGTGGCAGGCCGATGCAAACGGCCACTGGAAGACCTGCGCCTATTGCGGTTTAAAGTTTGAAACAGGCAGTCATACCGGCAAAACCGCCACCTGTACACAAAAGGCCGTGTGCGAAATCTGCGGGCAGGAATATGGAGGCTTCGCTGCTCATATCCCGACGGTCATAAATGCCAAAGAAGCGACCGAAACCGCTCCGAAAATCGGAGATACTTACAATCCCTGGCTCTGGACTGCGCTGGCCCTGACAGCCTGCTGCGGAACGGTTGGCGCGGCATCATACGGACGGAAAAAAGAAATACAACACTAACAGTGCTTCAGCCCCTTTTTCATACCTCTATGGAAAAGCCGTCATATGCTATGAAAAATCCCATGCCTTTTGTGAGTGTCTCGAGTTCTTCCTGAATACCGCCATGATTATGTGAAAAATGCGTCAGCACACACGGAGTCGTCTTTTCAATACAGTTCATTAAAAGCAGGCGCTCCCGCACCTTCCTGCAGCACGGAATGCTCATATGATTGTGATAAACCTGCATATCCAGATGATTGCAGTCCAGGCTTACCAAATCAAACTTCCTGCCCTTCAAATACTCCCACACCTCATCCTTAAAATATCCGGTATCATTGGCATATAAAAGCGTCTTTCCATCCTTTTGTATCATATAGATGAAGCATTTCTCAGCCGGATTGTGGTCGGCTAACAGCGGAGTCACCTCATAGCCGCCCACTGTTACCGTTTCGAATTCCTCAAGCTCTACGATACGCAGTGCCTTGTCGGTGTTCGGATAGATTCCCCTTGTCACCACATTATGATGATACAGGGCGGAAAGCATATTATTACCGTATACATGCATAATGCCATCGGCATTGCCGAATGGAGCCGCTCTTGTCAGCAAATCATCGATATAGAAATGATCCTGATGACAATGCGTAATCAGCACATGTTTTATCTGCGTCAGATGAAGATTGTGCTGCAGCATATGCATATAGGTATCCGGTCCAAAATCCACCAGAAGCGCATCGTCTATCAGCGCCTGGCTTCTGGTGCGGATGCTTTTTCCACCTGCTTCTCTGGCTTTCTTACAATGCTCACACTCACAAAACAGAGCCGGAAGCCCCTCCGAGGCCGCCGTTCCCAGATAGGTCAGTCTCATCCTTTTTCCTCCTCAAATACCAGGCTAAGAAGCGGTATTCCGGATACAATATCCGCACACTCCGTTGTTTTAGCCGTAATATCCGCATAATGCTCCCTGCGCTCTGTAACCAGAATATATTCCCGGCCGGCTTCCAGTGTCACTGCCGCAGGAAGTGTCTCATAGGAAAATCCCAGCATATCACTCGGTGCGTCCGCTTTGCAGATCACCGTGCACAGCATCCTGCCATCCGCGGTCAGCAGCGTAAGCTCTGCATCTGTTTTATCCTCTGCCGTAAACAGACATCCGAGCATTCTTGCCTTACGGTCTTCCTTCAAACGGATCCGCAGGCTGGCGGCAGTGTTTTCCCGGCGGGTCGTGCATAGCTTCCAGGTAGTATACAGAGATCCTGCCTGCACACAATCCTCTGCCTGACGGTCAATCAGGGAACGGATCTGCGTCAGAGCCGCAGCATCCTCTTCCCGTACCCGGCCGGTAAAATCCGGGGCTGTCGATAAGATAACGTTGCTTGCGCCTCTTTGATACGCCTTGTGAATAAACGGGTACAATTCTTCGATAGGTGCCGGATGGCTCGGTGTCATGCCCTCGCGCGCACTGTAGGTAAACCAGCGCGTTCCCTGCACATATCCCTTTCCAACATTTTCTTCCACTTTTTGGAGGCAGATTTCATACTCAAACGGCAGATAATACGTCTCTTTGTCAACCTCACGCAGCTTGATGTGCCCGGTTTCGGGCGGAATCCGCTCTTCTCCGTTCACAGCATCCGTAGGGAAATAATGCAGTGCCGTTCCGTCCTGGATATGCTGGTTAAAATGCACCAGCGTATCCGGCTGCCTGTTTTTAATAAAATCGTAGATTCCCTGCACCGTCATTCCTTCCGGTCTCCAATTCGCCATATCCATCCACATCAGATAGATATCCCCATACTTTGTAAGCAGCTCTTCGATCTGCTCCAGCATAAGTTCGTCCGCATGTTCCTTCGGATTATAAGCACCGCCCCATATACAGTAATAGAAGCAGGGTTTAATCTCATATTTGCGTGCATAAGTCACAAATTCTTTCACAATATCTACGGGAACCGGGCTATTCATAACATTCGATTCTGTCGTTTTAGTATCCCAAAGGCAGAAATCCGATGTGTGCTTTGTCGTAAGCACCGCATACTTAACGCCTGCTTCTTTCCAGCGCCGAAACCACTGCTCCACATCCAGATCCGTCGGGTTCCAGACCTGCGGATCATTCACCTGGGTAAACTCATCTTTGGTATAGACAAACTGCTGCATATTAAAATGCACAAATACACCGAATTTTAATGCCTCATATTCCGCTATGGCCGGTGTCCGGCCGGCAGCCGGTACAAAATGTTTCATGATTTCTTCCTGCCTCCGCTTATTTGATATCATATACGCTGCGTACGGTTACGGTTTTTACCTCCCCGCGCAATACACGAACGGTCTTTGTGCCTGCATCCATGTTGAAATAATTATCCGACAATACCACATCGCTGTCCGGGAATTCGATCTCCACACCTCTTGCATACGCGCGGGCAGTCACTGTGATTTCCCTGCCGTTAGATTCCACCTGCAGCTGCGGATCTACGAATGCAAAATGCTTCGGCGGACAGAATAAGACGGAATCACAGGAAATCTCTGCGCCGTTTTCCCCTAAAAGGCGATAGCTGATATAATTTTCATATACCTTGGCCTCATTGAAATCAAAGTCTCCAACCCACTCTGCCGAAAGCGCACCGGTATGTACTTCTATCTGTCCGTTTTGCAATACTTCGGAAGCCGGATTTCTAAGAGACCATTCTACGGTTCCGTCAAAGGTCTGCATGGTTTCATTGCTGACGGAGAATCTGGCACGCTTCTTTACCTCAAATGCCTGAGCATTCACATCGATCGTCTGGGAAAGCAGCCCTTCTTCTTCACAGGACAACAGCACCGGTGCAAAGAAGCGCCGCGCTGCATAATGCAGTGCTTTCCAGCGTCCGTAATAATCGATGCTGGCCCAGGAGGCTACCGGCCAGCAGTCATTCAGCTGCCAGTAAATCGCACCCATACATCTGCCGCGGTTCCTTCTCCAGTGCTCTACGCCATAGCGAATGGCTTCCGCCTGCAGAAGCTGGGAAGCATATAGCAACAGTTCGAATGTTCCCGGATATAAGAAGGTCTGGGAAATATATTCCATGATTTTTCCGTTTGCCAGTTCATTTCTCTGATGCTTTTCCATCACATAGGAAAATATATTCCGGTCTGCCGGAAGCGTAAAGCTCTCTACGGTTTTCAAGGACGGGAAGGACTGGAATCCAAATTCCGATGCATAGCGGAAGAAGTATTTCCGGTAATCGGTAAACGGTTTGCAGCCGTGCCATACCTCCCAGTAATGGGTATCGCCTCTGTTATAATCATTCGGATCATCGAAGGAGCCGCCGGAGGAAGGGCTGGCCGGCCAGTAAATGCCATCCGGGTCATGCTCTGCAAACAGCTTCGGGAATACATACTCATACATTTTGATATAGTCGGCCTTCTGTCTCGGATGCTTGATCCATACATCTGCATGCACAAACATTTCCATCTCATTGTTGCCGCACCATAACGCGAGGGACGGGTGGTGGCGCAGCCTGCGGATATTACAAATCAGCTCTTCTGTTACGGATGCTTCGAATTTCTCTGTCAGGGCATATACCGCACAGGCAAACATCATATCCTGCCATACGAGAAGTCCCAGTTCATCACATAAATCAAAAAACACATCTTCCGGATAGTATCCGCCGCCCCATACACGGACCGTATTAAAATGAGCAGCGATACAGTCTTCCAACAGCCTGCGTGTACGCGCCCCATTCACACGCGGAAGAATATTGTCTTCCGGAATATAGTCGGCGCCCATGGCAAAGATTGCGACGCCGTTTACCACATGCGCAAAGCTTTCTCCCCATTCATCCTTTTCCCGCTTCAGACCGATCGTGCGCAGACCGATGCGTTTCTCCCAGCGATCCAGTTCCTGTCCGTCCTTGTATGCAGTCACTGATACCCGGTACAATGGCTGTGCGCCATATCCGTTCGGCCACCAGAGCTTAGGCTGTTCCACGAGGATTTTCTCTTCTGCTGTCACCGTTTTTAAAAGTTCACCCTCCGGTGTATAGACAGAAAACAGGATTTCATCCGGTTCTCCGGTGATATATTTGCAGAAAGCCTCTGCAGTTAACCACACCTTACCGTCTTCATGCTTTTGTCTGACAGAAACACTTTCAAATACTGCAGTATCCTCTCCCCGCAGTTCAATCTCCCGCCAGATGCCTGCATCAGGAAGGCGCGGACCCCAGTCCCAGCCAAACATACAATGCGCCTTTCTTAAGTTGGGGAAACCCTTCATCGCATAGTCGGAGCCGTCATTTGGATTCTCCTCATAATGCTCCCGGATATATCCGGTTGGAGAAGAAAAGGTTATCTGAATCTCATTCTCTCCCTCCGCCAGATACGATTTTACCGGATATTCCCACTCTCTGTGCATATTATCGGCCGTTCCGATCACCTGACCGTTTATGCGGATTTCGGCCAGTGTGTCCAGGCCTGCGCAAAAGAGCATGACCTCGTCATGAGCCAGCAGCTCTTTTTCCACCCGGAAGCTGCGGCGGTAATGATAATCGTATTCCATCAGGGCAAGCGCCTTTGTTTCATTGGCTCTCCAATACGGGTCTTCCATCCGCTCCGCCTTTAGTAAATCATTGTATACACTGCCCGGGACGGAAGCCGGAATCCACTCTTCCCAGCCGTCCTGCTGCATCTGCCAGACTCCGTTCAAACTCAAACGTTCCATTTTCCTGGTCTCCTTTGTTCTCTTAAACTATCTTCTTAACCGTAAGCGAGCCGCGTTCCCCTTCCCCGAGGCATTCGATACAGCCGCGCACGCCTGTTTTGCCGCCCTGCGCATCTTCCACCGCGGAGGTGCGGGTCAGATTATAGCAGGAGCCCTCTTTTATCACGGAAAGCACACCGTCTGTGACCTGTCTCTCCAGCAATACCTCCAGCTTCTCTATTCGAAGCGCCGCAGATCCCTCTGTCAAAAACTTCAGTTCATACTGTCCCGGCTCTGTCACAATGCGGCTGATATCCACATCAAACATAAATTTCTTTTCATGCACATCTTCTGCATTCCAGGCGAGTACGCGCTCTCCTTCTCCCGGGCTTACCCAGGAATCCGTTACCGGGTCATATACCAGAGAAACGGAATTCTGAGCAGTAAGCAGTGCCGCATGATCTTCGCATTTCACAAAAAACGCTGCCATACGCCGAAGGAGCGGCGTATCTGCTGCCTTGTCGATCACAAGACGTATCCGCTCTGCCTTTACCGGCTCTACGACCACAATTCGCTTCCTTCCAATCTGGAAGCCCGCACCGATTTCCTGCCATGCACCATTTACTTCTGCCTCCAGACGGTATCTGCGCACGCGTTCTCCTCCGCGGATGTCTTCCATTAACATCACATGATTGATCACAGCCGCCTCTTCCAGTTCTAATACCAATTCGTTTCCTTCGCCGTTACATTCCGCCAGCGGTTTCGCAAACCGTCGGTCGATTTCTTTTCCAAACCGTTCCAGAAGCCTGATATCTTCCGCAGGAATCCGCCCGTCGGTGTTGGGCGAGGTATTTAGCAGCAGCACGCCGCCTCTTCCTGCAGAATGATAATAAATCTCCATCAGATCAGACAGCGTCTTCTGTTTCTTTGCATTCTCCGGACTCCAGAACCAGAAGTGATTGTATAATGTCGTATCCACCTCCAACGGTGCCCAGGTGTCTCCCTCGGGATCGCTTTGCACAACGGTCGCGGTTCCGGTCTCCAGGTCTTTCTTATTTATGCTGCTCCAGGCAGGATCCGGCATGGTTCCGCGTTCTGTTCCGCACCACCGGATACTTGCATACGGTCCCTGAAAAATGACCGAATTCTTCGCATACCGTTCCAGAATATCCCCTACCTCGATCACACAGGAGCCGTCAAACCAGACCTCTTCTATCTCACCGTATCTCGACAGCACCTCGGTAAGCTGCGTGCGAAACACCTCATTATAGGCATCCTGAAGCGAAGGATCCTCGGTCTTTCCGCCGCCGCCGATATACGCCCCCCAGGTACGGTCCCCGGGATATATATATACTCCCAGACGCAGTCCGTGTTTTTTACAGGACTGTGACAGTTCTCTTAAGACGTCCCCTTTACCGCCCTTCCACGGGCAATTTTTTACACTGTATTCTGTCGTATCGGTCTGCCACCAGCAAAATCCACCGGTATGCTTGGCGACAAATACAATTCTTTTCGCGCCAAATGCCAGTGCCGCCCGACACCATTCCTCGGTATCCAGCTGCGTTGGATTGATTTGTTTTACAGGTACAGAACCGTCGTCATATTCTCTTCCCTGCCAGGTGGCCGGGCCAAAGTGAATAAACATGCTCCGCTCTGCTTCCTGCCATGCATATTGCGCAGGTGACGGTACTGCTGTCATATCTTCCTTCCTCCTGTCTGTTCTCTTCAAAAGGGGCTGTCGCTTTTTGCGACAGCCCCTTTTTCATGCCAGCTTATTTTTTGCTGCAGGTATTATTTGTACTGACGGTCATAAGCTGCCTGATATACAGTAATCAAATCCTGCATACCCATATCTTCCAGACCCTTTACATAGGTATCCCAGTCTGTATCCAGGTCTAATGCGCCTGTGATAAACTGTACCTTGCTCTGGTTGTAGTAGTTCTGAACCTCTACGGATTTTGTCTGGATGTTTGTAGCTTCGTCTGCAGTAAGCTTTAAGTTGTATGGAAGGCTGTCTACTGCAGCAGACTTATGCGGTTCATATAAGTCATGAGTAGAACGGTACAGTAACAGTTCAAGCCCTTCCGGTGTAAAGATATCCAGATCCGGGTCGGTAGCTTCTCCGAAACGGTATGCGGAAGAAGCGTATGCTACACCGGCATCCTGCCAGGTATCATTCTGCGGCTCTAAGGAGTACGGACGGAATACCTGATACAATGCAGGATTTCCGTCAAGGCCTACCATACCTTCTGCCGGATCGTCCCAGTTGCCTTCACCCTTTACGCCGGATTTTGCATTCATAGCACCTTCCATGCTGTACAGGTAATCTACCATACGAGCTGCTGCTTCCGGATGTTTGCATGCGGTTGTAATCGCAAACGCCGGTGCTGCGGTTGTCGGGAAATAAGTGGTATTGTTCTCGCCGTTCGGTCCGGTCAATGGCTCCATCGGATAGTAATGGCTGTAAAGCTCCGGATTTGCAGCAGAATCTACAAAGCTGATGCTTGCTGCGCCGCTCATGAAGAGTACCGGTTCGCCATCGCTCGCTGCAAGTGCTTTTGCCTGTGTACCGTCCATAGTGAAGGTTCCTTCATATAATAAGCCTTCTTCATACAGCTGATTCATGAAACGAAGTGCTTCACGATATTCTTCTGTATTTGCCATCGTAGATACGGTACCCTCTTTTACTACCATACCGTGTGCAGAACCGGTACCCGGATGATAGGTGAATGGGTTGGTCAAAAATGCTGTCGGATCGCCATTCCAGAAGGTGCCGCCGCATACTGCGATTCCGTCCGGATACTGCTCTTTGTATTTCTTACATAAGTTATAGAATTCCTCGGTGGTCTTCGGAACTTCTTCCCCCATTTCTTCCAGAATTGCAGTGTTTACCCACATTTTCTGGGACATGGTTACATGGTATGCTTCGTTGTAAAATGGCAGGCTGTAGATTTTGCCATCGGTGGAAGTGATCTGTCCGCGAAGGCCTGGGGTCTCCTCCAGAATTTTCTTAAAGTTCGGCATCTGGGTTTCAATCAGGTCTGTCAGGTCGATCAGGTTGCCCTCTTCTACACCGAAACGGGTTTCGTCCGGTATAGCACCGCTGTTTCCCACGAGGAAGATTTCCGGCATATCGCCGCCTGTCATAATTAAGTTTACTTTTTCTTTTGCAGCATCCTGCGGTGCTGTTTCGAATTCAAGATCAATACCGGTTAATTCTTCCATGTATTTGGTAAATGCATTGGTATTGAAATCAATGATGTTAACCGCCTGAGACGCAAATACGCTCATGGTGATCGGTTCGTTTACGATAGGATAGGTCCCCACCTCAGTGTAAAGGTCTGTTACGCCCTCTGTTGCCGCCGGCGCAGTCGTTTCTGCCGGTGCTTTGCTGCTGCAGCCTGCAAGCAGCATGCTTGCTGCAAGCAATAAAGCAGTAACTTTGATGAACTTGTTTTTCATTTTCATTTTCCTCCTGAATGAATATTTTCATTTTATCTCGAAGGGAGAATTATCCCTTTAAAGATCCTATCATAACACCCTTTACAAAGTGTTTCTGTACAAACGGATAAATACACATCATCGGCAAGCTTGCCACAACGATGACCGCATACTTTAACAGATTCGAAAGGCCCTGCATTTTCTCCAGTGCAGCCGCATCCGTTATCATCGTCATATCGACATTGCCTAACAGCAGAATTTCACGAAGCACGATCTGCAGTGGCTGAAGATCCGGAGACTTCAGATAAATCATCGCATTAAAATAGGAATTCCAGTGACCTACCCCATAATACAGTACGAGCACCGCCATAATCGGTTTGGAAAGCGGAAGCACGATTCTAAGGAAAAAACCGATTTCACTGCAGCCGTCTAAGGAAGCTGCCTCAAACAGCTCGTCCGGGATGGTGCTCTGCAGATAGGTACGGGCAATAATGACATTCCATACCGACATCGCCACCGGAATAATCAAAACCGCTCTGGTATCCAAAAGTCCCAGATTCTTCATTAATAAATAAGAAGGAACCAGGCCGCCGCTGAAGTACATCGTAAATACAAATATTCCTGTCACCAGCTTTTTTCCGTAAAATTCTTTTCTCGAAAGCGGATAGGCCGCAAGCATTGTCATCATCAGATTCAGCGCCGTACCTGCAACCAGATAGAACACAGAGTTTAAAAATCCGGTCACAATCTTCTGATTCTGAAATACCGCCTCATAACCAATGGTGGTAATATCCACAGGAAGTAAAAACACTTTTCCGTTTGCCACTGCGTCGGGACTGCTAAACGAAGCACTCACTACATAAATCAGCGGGTAAAGCATAATCACGAGGACTGCTGACAGAAAGACATATATGCCAGCCATAAAGGCTTTATCTCCAAAAGAACTTTTTATTACTTTATTATTCACCGACTTAACCCCCTTTCTATGTCACCAAATGCCTGTATCTGTTGTTTTCTTCGCAATGTAATTGGTTGTAGTCAGAAGAATGATACTGATCACAGCATTAAATAAACCGACTGCGGTAGAGAAGCCATAATCTGCATTTACAAGACCAACCTTATACACAAACGTAGAAATCACTTCTGAGGTCTGAATGTTCAAATCATTCTGCATAAGATAAATCTTTTCATACCCGATGTTGAGTACATTTCCGACACTAAAGATAAGAAGGATGATAATCTGCGGGCGAATGCTCGGCAGATCCACATGCCAGATTCGTTTCCATCTGGAAGCGCCGTCTACCACTGCCGCCTCCTGCAGTTCCTTGCTTACTCCGGCCAGCGCCGCAATATAAATGACGGAATTATAGCCAACACCCTGCCAGATTCCGGACCATACATATAAGTGATCAAACATCTTGGGGTTTCCCATAAAATTAATGGGGTCCCCGCCGAACAGCTCAATGATCTTATTCAGCACACCCAGACGGGGATCGGTAATCTGTGCCAGAATACCTACCAATACGACTGTAGAAATAAAGTACGGTGCGTAGGTAATCATCTGTACGGATTTCTTAAACCTCTTATTTGCCACCTCATTTACAGCGACTGCCAGAATAATCGGAATCGGGAATCCCGCAATCAGGGAATACAGACCGATGCGCAGGGTGTTCCATATAATTCTGGTGCTCGACGGGGAAGCGAAAAACTGTTTGAAGTGCTGTAAGCCTACCCAGTCACTTCCTAATAATCCTTTGGACGGGCTATAGCGTTCAAATGCCATCAAAACACCCGGCATTGGAATATAGCAGAATACGATAATATAAATAAGTGGAAGTGCAATCAACAGATAAAACTGCCAATGCTTTCTCATCTGCTTCAGCCCCTTGCGCATTTGCTGATGTGTGATAAAGAAGTAAGAGAAGTGTAAAAAATTTTGCCGTTCCTATCCGGCACTTGCGCATTGTGTCGGATAGGTTGGGCGGTCATTCGGGCAAATCTACCTTGCCGACGAAAGAGTAATAGATTTCAATTTCCTGTCTGCGGGTTCCGTTCTCGTCATAGCTGCACTCATGCACTATGATTTTCTCCACAAACTCCCGCAACAGGGTAGGGGTAAGTTCCTCAAAATTCATGTTCTTGCGGACGATATTCATAAACTTTCCGGCGTTTACGGTGGCTTCCTGTGCTTTGGAAAGTTCCGCCTGTAATGCGGCGGCTCGCTCTTTCAGTTCTTTCTGCTCGGCTTCATAGTCTGCCGACAGTTCCGTAAACCGTTCATCAGAAATGCGCCCGGTCACGCTGTCCTCATACAGCCGCTTGAAGATAGCGGAAAGTTCGCCGATACGCTTCTCGGCGGCTTCCAGTTCCTTTTTCTTTGCAGCGTTCCTGCGCTTGCCCCCGTCCTCGTTCTGCTCAATCAGCAGCTTCATAAAGCGGGCTTCGTGCTTCGCCGCATAGCTGGTAACTTTCCGCAGATTGTCCGTCACTCCGGCGGTCAACAGGTCGGTGCGGATAAAGTGCGCCGTACAGTCATGGGTACGCTTCTTGTAGCTGCCGCAGATGTAGCAATCCTGCTTCCGGGCGGCGTTCTGGTAACGCTGCTGATAAAGGACGCTGCCGCAGTCGGCGCAGAACAGCAAACCGGAAAACAAGCCCACTTCATCATAGCGGTTCGGGCGTTTGCGCTGCTTTCGTAACTCCTGCACTCGCTCCCACGTTTCCCCGTCAATGATAGACTCATGGTGGTCTGGGAAAATCGCCTGTTTCTCAATGGGGTTTTCTACGCTGTGCTTGGTCTTGTAGGACGGCTTCTCCGTTTTGAAGTTTACCAGACAGCCCGTGTACTCCCTGTTTTCAAGGATATGTACAACGGTGTTCGTCGCCCACTTGCACTCATAGCCGGGGTGGTAGCGGCGGGTGCTGCCCGTCCTGCGGTATTCCAGCGTCCCCGGCGTGGGGATCTGCTGCTCCGTGAGCATACGGGCGATTTTGGTCGGCCCGTTCCCGGCAAGGCACAAGCTGTATATCTGCTTGACTACGGGGGCGGCTTCCTCGTCAATGATGAAATTTTCGCCCTCGTCCATGAGGTAGCCATACACGGGCTTGCTTGTGACAGGCTTGCCGCTCATGCCCTTAGACCGTTTTACTGCCTTGATTTTCTTGCTCGTATCTCTCACCAGCCATTCATTGAAAATGTTCCGCAGCGGGGCAAAATCATTGTCGCCCTGTGCGCTGTCCACTCCGTCATTGATAGCGATAAAGCGGACGCCTTTCTGTGGGAATATCATTTCTGTGTACATTCCCACTTGCAGGTAGTTTCGCCCTAACCGGGACATATCCTTGACTATGACGGTGCCGACTTTTCCGGCTTCAATGTCCGCAAGCATGGCTTGAAAACCCGGTCTTTGGAAGTTCGCCCCAGAATAGCCGTCGTCTGTGTACCATTGCAGATTAGAAAAGCCGTTCTGCTTTGCGTAGGTTTCAAGGATTCGCTTCTGGTTGCTGATAGAATTGGATTCCCCTTGCAGTTCGTCCTCGTGGGATAATCTCGGATAAAGGGCGGTAATAAGGTTTCGGGTGGTCTGTCTTAACATAGTGTCCTCCATTTCCGACAGCCAGCCCCACTATTCCGTAGCTTTATTGTACCACGGAACAGGGGCGGTTGTATAGCGGTTTCTGCTTCTTTACGTCCCGTCAAAATGACGGTTTTGATGTAGCAAAATCTTCTCTGGGACAAGAAGTAGAAAATTTCAAAAGAATGTGATATACTTTACTCCGAAGCAAAAATGACATAGTTGAGGAAACAAAAATGGAGCAAAAAATATATCGCTTTTTGGGCGTAAATCAGTATCGCAAGTTTGTTATTAAAGTGAAAAAGCTGTATGATAAATGGCGCGGCAAACAAGATACGGATAACTATTTCTTGAAAGATTATTCCAAAGAGGGGATTATCTTTTTGAAAAATCAGTTTATAAAAAATGCAAAAATACATTCATTAGGCGTTTTCGCTGGTTTACTTGCTATGCTGGTTGCCGATTACTTATGGGTGCAAATAATTGCATTTCTTATTTTTCTGCATAATCTATACTGTGTAATGATACAAAGATATAATCTTATTCGTATCAATGCTTTATTGCAAAAAAAGAAATCACACCGACAAAAATCAATGTAAAATATCATTCCTGCGGTCATGCTCCCCGACATGACCGCTTTTCCTTTGTCTGGCATTATGCTGTATGCGGCGTATTCTGTCCGGCTCTGGCTTCGGCTTCCAGCACTTTCATCATTTTGTCGGCGGCGGTGGCGGTAGTGTTCTCCTTGAAATAGCCGGAAACGACAAGGACAGAGTTGCCTACACGGATTTCCGTCACGCAATCCGGGCGGCGGGCGGTGCAGTCATGCTTTGGGGTGTTGGTCATAGGCGGCTCTCCTTTCCATTTAGCAGCGTTTTCAAGCGTTTCATTTTCTCCTGTGCCGTGGCTTTTCTGAAATTCTCCCCGGTAAAACGGACGGGGGAACACATTTCAAGCAGACGGTCATAAATGCGGGCGTGGGCGGTGTCCTCCGGGTGCTGCAATTCCTCCAGCGTGAGATTGGTCGTAACGATTAGCGGCTTGTTGCTGCGGTATCGGCTGTCAATCACGTTGTAGACCTGCTCTAAACCGTATTCCGTCCCCCTCTCCATGCCGAAGTCGTCAAGAATGAGAAGCGGGAAGCTGCAAAGGCGGGATATATATTCGTTCCTGTCCTTGAAGCTGGCAGCAAGGTCACCCAGTATCAATGCAAAGTTCGTCATACACACGGCAATTTCACGCTCCATGAGGGCGTTTGCAATACACCCGGCGAAATAACTCTTGCCTGTGCCGACTTTGCCCCACAACAGCAAGCCGATATTTTCCGCTTTCATCTGCTCCCAACATTCCGCATAAGAACGGGCGTGTTTCATCTGTGGGCATTTCCCGTTGTCGTTTTCAAACGTCCATTCCCGCATAGCCGGATTGGTAAAGCCCCGCTGCTTCAAACGCTCAACAGCTTCAAGGTGGGTGCGCCGCTTCTCGGCGGCTTCCCGCTTTTCCCGCTCTGCCCGCTGGCAGTCGCACTCTGCCGGGTGGCGGTCACGCCCGAACAGGCTTTTGCCCTCCGGGAAATAGGCTTCTTTCGGCTTGCGGCACTTCCCGCAGTATAAAAGCCCGTCCTCCCCGGTATAGTCCTCCGGCTCCGGCGTGGTCTGCGTCATATTCAAAACCATATCGTCAAACTGGCTCATAAACTTTCTCCCTCCTTGCAAGAATAGTCCGGGATGCCCTTTCTCCCGGCTCCCTTTGCTGCGTCCTCCTGCGCCCACTTGTAAATCGTGGCTGCATGGCTCCTGTATTTCTTCCCGCTGGAAGCGATATGGCAGGATAGGCGGTCAATGTAATACTCCCACTTGCCGGGAAGTTCTGCTTTCAGTTCGGCAAGTTCCTTGTCCGAAAGAAATACATTGTTGTATCTGCCATAGGCGGCGGGGTGTCCCGTTTCTAACTCTCTCTCTTTTTCTATCTCTATATCTATCTCTTTCTTTATCTCTATCTCTGGTGGACGAATGTCGGACAAATGTCCGCCGTTTGTCCTGGGCGGCAAAAGCGCCCGGTTTTCCAGCCTTGCAGCCCGTTTCCGCTCCGCTTCGGTAGAGGACTGACCTATCATCAGTTCAATGTCGGTCATGTAGAGAAGCCCGCTGTCAAGCTGCTCCACAAGCCCCAACTGCCGGAAAATCTCTAAAGCCCGTTCAACCGTCCCTATCTGGTGGCGGGTAAGCGTCGCAATCATCTGTGCCGTATAGGGGATATGTTCGTCAAGCTGTAACTTCCCGCCGTTTTTCAGCGATTTTAAGTACAGCTTCAACAGGATATTGGAGTACAAAATCCCGTCTTTCATATCCTCCAACAGTACAATGGAGTCGCTGTCAAAAAAGTTCTCTTTCAGTTTGAGGTAGTAGTATTTGCGGTTATCTGCCATTGGCTGCGCCCTCCTTTTTCCAGCGTTTGGAGTAGTAGCGGGGGCAGAGTATGATAATCGCCCGGAAGCTCTGCTTGCAGTCACGGGTGCAGCCCCGGCATAGGTCGTTATAAGTGATACGGTTGCGGTGGTTGAGGAAGAAAGACCATTCCTCTTTCCGCTTCTTGCTCATTCTTGGCAATCGTAGGCTCCTTTCTGCCGCTTCTATCGGCGTGGCGGGATAGGCGGCATTTTCTGTATGTTCTCGGTGTCATTTTCGGGCTTTTTCCGCTCTGTAAGCCCCGTTTGGAAGTTGGGGAGTATTGCGGTAAGGGAAAGCCCGTACCCTCGTTTTTGTATGGTTTCGGTATCATTTCGGGGCGGTCTTTAACGCTCCTGTTCCTGCTTTTTCTGCTGGCTCGGCTCCCGGCGCAAAATCTGGTCAATGTTGCCCTTGACGGTCTGAAGCTGACGGACACGCTCACGTTTTTCCCGGTAGTCGTTATATCCGGCGTTCTTCTGGACGGTAAGCTGCTCAATCTCCCTTTGTAGGGCTTTGCTGACTGGCAGCTTCGTGATTCCATGCGCCTTGAAATAGCGGGTGGCGGATTCCGCAAGGATAAAGTCGCTCTGGTGCTGCTCCCGGTAGGCTTTCCGGGCTTTCTCCGATTTCTGCGCTTTCAGCCCGTCACGGGCGGGCTTGGTGCCGATGTAGCTTAGAAGATTGCGCTGCAACTCCTTTTTGTCTGCTATGCTGGCTTCCAGTGCTTTCAGTCCGGCAAGGCTTTCCTGCATATCCGCATGGGCGGCGGTAAGGGCTTCGTCCAGTTCTTCCGGGGAAGAAAAGCCGTATTGCTGGTAGGCGGCAAGGGTAGCCGCCATTTGCTTTAGGTTGTGCATGGTCGCCCACTTCTCATAGCCCCGTCCCTTGCCCTCGGCTTTCTTTGCGGCTATGTCAACCATGCGCTGTACAGCTTCCCGCTCACGGGCAGCGTCATTCTTCGGGGC
Organism: Lachnotalea sp. AF33-28; assembly: GCF_003477885.1. Lineage (GTDB taxonomy): Bacteria > Bacillota > Clostridia > Lachnospirales > Lachnospiraceae > AF33-28. The sequence continues at coordinate 68,432 of NZ_QUEE01000010.1, read as the reverse complement.
GTTTTTCGCTGGTTTTGTCCGCTGTAACCGCTCTTTGATACTGGCGGGGTATTCCGGTATGGCTGCGGCTTTTTCGGCGGTTCTGGCGGCGTTCTGCTCCAAAGTGGAGAGTACAGCGATGCGGTCAAAATCGTCCCCCAGTTTGCGGGCAGTAATAGGTTTTGTCCTGTCCGGCGTGAGGTAGGACAGCCGTCCCCGGCTCTCCTTGACGGTCACGCCCTCCCGGAGAAGCAGAGAAGAAAACTCGTCAAAGCTGGTCGCTTCGGAAAGTGCCGCCCGGATAGTCCGGCGCAGCTTCGCCTTGTCTGTTTCAAACTTGGTCGTGCGGGGTGTGATACTGTCCGCAATCATGGGGGCGTTGCGCTCGTCCAGTGCGGCTTGTCCTTTCTTCTGCGCCCAGTATTCCCGGTCGGTCACTCGTTCCTTGCTGCCATTCAAAAGGTCAATCTGATAAAGCCTCTCGCTGTGGCACATTTCCATGACTTCGGCTTTCAGATAGTTCATGGCTGCGTCGGTGCAGCGGTGCTTGCAGCCAGCCCGCCGGTCTGCCGGTCTGTCCATGTGGGGCAGCATGGGAACCTCTGCAATCCGTAACGAATTGATTACGATATGCACATGGATATTTTCAGTGTGGTTATGCCCGTCCGGGTGGGTGCAGACTAACGCCTGATGTCCGGGGAAATGCTCGGCGCAAAACTTCTCGCCCAACTCCTGCGCCCGGTCTACGGTCAAGCCGTTGTCTGGGCCGTCACGGGGGTCAAAGCTGATGATATAATGGTGGCTCTTTACGTCCTCCCGCTTCTGGTTTTTCTCATAGCGGAGATTCGCCCGCATACAGGCAACGGCGAAATCCTCCCCGTCACAATTCAGAGAGGAAATGCGGTAGTCTGCCCTCGGTATCAGCCGCCCGTCTGCGTCAAGGGTGGGCTTCATGGTAAACTCGTCATGCTCAAATATGAGGTACTTTTCAGCGTCCCCGTAGTCCGCATTTTTAGAGCTGATATGTTTGAGTATCGCCAATAGCGTCACCTACTTTCTGCAAGACTTCAAACTTGAGGGCGGCAAGGTCGGCGGCGGCTCCCCGTACCTCGCCGGATAAGCTGGTGTAGGGTGCGCCGTACTCATTCAAAAAGCGGGCTATCTGGTTTAAGTTGCCGCCGATCCGTCCGTACTCGGCGGTTAGCTTCCCGACAGCGGAAAGCAATTCATCATTGACGGGGGAAACGGTAATCACGGGGCGTATGGTCGCCCCTCGTATGGCTTGCCGGATAAACTCGGACTGGCTGATTTGATAAGCCGCCAGCCGCTCCATGAAGTCGGCGTGTTCTTCATCAGACAACCGGGTTTTTACCACATGGCAGCGGCGGGGCGTGTTGTATTTCTTTCGCATGGTCGTTGACCTCCTTTCTCGCCCGATAGGGCGCATAGCAGGGTTTGGGGAAGGCACTCCCCAACAAGATTCCCGCAGGGGCAAAATGAGCGGATAAGCGAATTTTGGTACTGTGGTAGAATCTTGCTCTAAGAAACTGCCGGACTGCCGTTCACTTGCTACTACCACTTTTTCGGGAAATCTATAACCAGCTTTTTCGTAAAAGGTTGCGGGCAGCGTTCTCCCCCCTTACTCCCTACAACACCGCAAAAAGCAAAAATGACGGACTTTCCGGCAAGAACTTTTCCGGCGGCTCGGTCTTTCCCGACAATAAGGCGTTTCGGAAGCTGTGTTTTGCCCGCTGTTTGAAAAAAGCGGCAACCTTTTTTTGCTTCACTGTCTAATACGGAACATTGGGAATTTGCCCAAAATGGGCGCAAAAAAAGCAGCAAATCTTTTTCTGATTTACTGCTTTGTGTGCCACTGCGGGGCGGCAGGCTATTCAGTTTTTATAGTGGTTCAGTGTAGTGTAGTAAACTGGAAGTTCATCAATTACTCTGCACTATGAAACTAACACTTCCTTTTGCTTTTTTTCCTGTTACTTCAACTGTGTATGTTCCGCTTTCATCAATTTCAACATCAAACTCATTAGATGTGGAAATTCCGTTACTTTCATAGATAGGTTCTTCCCCGTCTTTTTGAATTTTTATTGATAAGCTACCTTTATCTATTACAATTTTAGCACTAATTGTATCTCCAGATTCAATAGTTAAATCCTGTGCGTCCGTTGTATTTAACACACTATATTCCATGATAAATTCACTATCGTTTCCAGTACGACTACCATCAAATTTTGTGCCACACGCAGTTAAAGATATAAGAAAGACTAATGTACAGATTATCAATATAATTTTTTTCATACTAACCTCCCGTTCGCATTTATTGGACTAATTTTATCATATCATCAATCCAAACTCAACGGTCAAGCCGGAACTTGAACAGGCTTTCAATCAGCTTTGTTCTGATGTAGTCCTCCATATCAGAGTTATAATAGCCGTTCATTTTGGAGAAATAGCGGATATATCCGGCATAGCGGTCAAGGACAGCCTGTATTGCTATGGGGTCGCCCTCATGTGCCTTTATAATAGTTTCATAGGGGAGAAGTCGGTTACTCATGGGGCAGCACCTCCATTTCCTCTTTCAGCCGCTTCAAGGCAAGCTGGATATGTCGCCCGATTGTGCTACGTGTCCAGCCGCTTTGTTCTCCGATTTCTTTCTGCGTCAAGTGCTGGAAGTAATATAAAAAGATTTCCTCCTGCGTCTGTTTCGGCAGCCCGGCAAGAGCCGCCGCAAGGGAGCAGCTATCTAAAAGTATCGTCTGACCCCGGACAGAGAACGGATAGGTTTCGCCATAGTCCGGCACTTGAAAATACTCGTCTGTGGTGCTTAGTGGGACAAACTTTTCTTCGGTCAAGTATTCAAGGGAGATTTCCCGTTTCCACCTCGCCGCCAGCATACGGGCAGCGTCAAAGGACGCATGACGAATAACAATCCGGCAATAGGTATCATGGGTATAGCGGATATGTTCTTGATAGGCTTCCTGTTCGGTCATAGAAAATCCCCCTTTCTTCGATTATGGGAAAGGGCGGCAGCACTTTTTTGCTGTCGCCCCTTGAGTTACCCACCAGCAAGGACAGACGGGGCTGTCAACGGTGGGCGCAGCCCATTCACTTGCCGTTGACTGGCTCGGCTGGATTTGTTACTCGGAATTAAATTTATAACCATAGCCAATTACTGTTTTTATATACTCATGCCCCTTGCAATATGGTTTTAACCTTTTTCGTATTTGAAAAATCGTGTTTTCTACTGCGTGCAAATGGTTATTTGTGGGTTCATGCCAAATCTGTTCATAAATCTGTTCTTTTGTGAATGTGGTTTGAGGAGATTGCAGTAGCAAATAAAGGACTTCAAATTCGTTTGTTGATAAATAAACTTCCTGCTGTTCTAATATTACACAATGCCGGCTAATATCAATGTGTAAAGTGTGATTTGTTTGATTTAATCCCCAAAATTCTTGTGCTATTGTCCGGTCATTTGCAATCTGTTCAAGCAGCAGGGATAATTCATTAAATTTTTTAACTTCTCTCAATTTCTTATATAGGTTGACAGTTATCGTACACCCATATATATCCTTATCAAAATCAAAAATATGTGTTTCGATTGAAACAAAGCTATCATTATCAAGTGTAGGGCGCGTTCCAATATGGGTAACACCATAATATATCTTGCCACTTACAAGAATATCTGCCACATACACCCCTGTCTTTGGCAAAAATGTATTTTTTGCTATTTCTATGTTTGCGGTAGGTGTCCCCACATGCTTTCCAATACCTCGGCCATGTATAACGATCCCTGTTAGTGTGTAAATAGGCTCATTTATTTTTTCTTTCATCTCAATCCTCATATAATCCCATTCATTGACAGGATAATCAAAACACAAGTTACTATTATAAAACTTGCCAGTATAAGCAGACCAGTATGCTTTTGTCTTGCTTCATTTTCCAAAGTAGTAACATATCCGCTTTTTCTCAAAGCGGTAACTATGGGCTTATACAGTAAAAATGTAATGGACGCATTTAACCCACCTTTCAATAAGTTAAATGGAAGAAAGGCAGGAAGTAACAATTCTACAACTGCTTCTCTTGGATACCCCATATAAAGCGGCGTTACCAAATAGTTCCACAACAGCATAACGATAACCGTTATTAGCCATCCCGATGCCAGACCAATCACTGCACCAGATAAAGTGTGCTTTTTTTTGTAAATGACAGATGCCGTACACGCAAAAGATAGTGTTTGTACGATATTCATAATACAACCTAATATTCCGGTATCGCTTACTGTAATCATTTCAAGGGTTGCTACAATAACAGATACAATGCAGGAAGTCATCGGCCCCCAAATAAAACCACCTAAAGTTACAATAACATCTGATGGGTCATACTTTAAGAATAAAATAATCGGAATCCTGCCAACAACCATAGTGACATAAGTGATTGCACATAGCATACCAATAACTGTGATTCTTTTTGTTTTACTGTTCATAATTGCTTTCCTCCGTGGCAAAAAATTAACACCCAAAAGAAAATGTCTTTCAGGTGTTAGCATTATCATTAGGCCACAGAAAAGAAAGTAACACTCTCAAAATCTGCGGAATCTAACCATATCTTCTTTCATCCAGACTATACTGTTGGTTTTGGAATTACACCAAATCGTGCGTTTTACGCTCGCGGACTTTACCGCCAATCGGGAATTTCACCCTGCCCCGAAGACACTTTTATTCAGTTGTTCGTTTTGAATTATAACATTTCCTTCTTTTTGTAGCAATGGGCTGAAGAAAGTTCGGAAACATTTCGGAAACTTGCATTTTACGGAATGGGACTGACTATCAATTCAGTTATCATGTTACTTTATCGCACATGAGCATTCTGTCGGGTAACGAAGCTGACCCGCTTTTTATCATCATGTTTGTTCCTCCTCTCGGGGCAGGTTTTATTGTGATTTCATGATAACAGACGGCTCATTTTCCGTAAACTTTCTAACTCAAAAAGCGCCCTACAATTCCTTTTTTCCGCGCCATACCTTTCCTGCAGGCCACCTACAATTCCTATAGACCCCAGTATTTCAGGGCTTTTTCGACCGTCTGCGCCATCTTCTCATGCGTGCGGATGGTCGGGTGAAAGCATCCGCCGCGTCCGTCCTTTGGTCTCTGCTCCGTCAAAAAAAGCATCTGAATTCTGTCATCCCCGGTCTCTTTGCGAAATGCCCGGACCACCTCTTCCGTCTTTTCGTTCAGGCCCTCTCCCATCACACCGAGACAGCACAGAATATACGGCTGCGGACCGTTTTTTAGGCGGACAAGCTGCAATAGCTCATAATAGCTTTTCTGAAATCCGGGTGCATACGCTTCCTGATGATACTGCACATAAGAAAAATCATTTGTTCCCAGACAGATCACGATGGCATCCGGACGATACCGGTTAAAATCCCACGCTTCCTTTGGCGATACGAAATAATCGGTGCAGCCGTACACCTCTCCCATCAACAGCTGCGTATTTCTTTTCTCCACATCCGTGTAGCTCGAGTACACACCGATTCCCGATACACCGATTATGTGGAACTGTGCGTGCAGTTTTCTGGCCGTTTTCGCCGCATAGGCCTCCCATCCATTCTCCTGACACGCAAGAAATCCGTCCTCCGGACAGCTGCTTTCATTTCCAAAGCCGCATGTAATCGAATCACCGATAAACTCCAGCTTTAAGGTCTCCTCCCTCGGCCACAGGGAAAGACTCCCTCCCTCGGCCTTTACCTGAACCAATGCATTTTTGGCATGCTGTGCTTCTGTCCGCTTTATGACACGGATGCGATGCGGCGAAGCACTTCCTTCATACAATAAATACCAGTGTTTTCCCTCTTTTAATTCGATGATTTGATACGGCTGTTCCATATCATCCAGAAACACTGCCAAAAACGGTGTCAGCACCTCTCCGTTTTCCTCTGCATATACGGCAAAAAACTCTGCTTCCACTTTATTTGCCTCAAATGCAAACTGAAATCCGGAGCAGGTCCAATTAAAATAGGTCATTCCTTCCTCTTCCAGTGACCTTCCCAAGAATGTGATTTCCTGATTCATTTTCTTTCTCCTTTGGTCTTTGTGATAGCTCTTTTTGTAAAGCCGGTTGCAACCGGCGGACTTCTATATTATAATATTTTGGGTAACAGTTCCGGACAGGAAGATCCTGTTCTTATCAGTTACCGTTTTTGTTTGAATCAGAAAGATGAAATACCCCCGATAAAAGGAGCTTCTTTATGGATACTTCCGAAAAACATATGTTTTTCCGCATCTTGCTGTCCTATCTTTCGGTTTTAATCGTACCGGTTTTAATCGGTATTTTAATATATCATTCCGCAGTAACTTCTGCCACGAAAATCGTACGGAACTATTCCCATAATATGTTAAACCAAAGCGTCAATACCATTGACGCCCGCTTAAAAGAGCTGGAATCGCTGCCTTTTTTTCTGGAGTCCATGCCGGAACTGATTTCCCTCTCAAGCTATGAATCCATCCCAAAGGGCAGTCCCGAAATGTACGATGTCTATCAGTTTTATAAACGTATGCCGAAGTTTTCCCTGATCAATAATATTATCAGCAATATCCAGGTGGTATTGTTAAACAATGAATTTATCCTGATGGAAAACAATGCGCTTCGTATTACGCCCCAGACCTATGCCGGTCTCTTATCCTATACGGGCATGAGTTACGACGATTTTCTTACCTTTTCCAGGGATCGGTTGTACAGCAATGAGTTCGTGCCGTTTACGGGGACGGACGGAAAAGTAACGCCCACCGTCATCTCCAGTGTTACCGATGGCAATACCCGATTTCCTTTGGCGCTTATCATTATTCAATTAAAGGAATCCTCTCTGAAGAAAATCATGACCGAGCTTTTGATTGATCCCGAAAGCAGCGTCTTTCTTCTGGACGAAAACAATAATCTGATTACCTCTGTACAGGGAGCGGACTCGATGCTCTCCTTCGAGGATGTCAAAGCCTATCTGCTTACTCATCCCAAAACGGATTCTGAATATCAGGATGATATCGTCACCACGATTCAATCCCGGTATATCGGCTGGCAGTACTGCATCTTTTCTCCAAAGGAAGCGGTGATGTCCAGCATGCTGGCCGCCAAGCAAAACGTGATTTTGCTGGTTGGGCTTTCTCTTGTGATGAGCATTGCCTTTACTGCCATGCTTTGTCTTCATAAGGCCTCCAGCCTAAAAAAGGTGGCGGCTTACTTAAGCAGCGGTTCTCAGGATATGACCTTCTCTGTCAAAGACGAGTTTTCCTGTCTCGTAAATGCCGCCTCCAAATTAAAGATGAGTAATCAGGAGCTGCAGCAGAATCTTCTGAAGCAAAAGCCGCTCCTGGAAGCTACCACTTTGCGAAACGCACTCTCCGGTGCCATCAGCAAACCGGAAGAATTGCAGTACCTTTTCACTACGTTGGGGATTCAGCCAGACCATCAGTATTTTTCCGTGCTTTTAGTAACCGCATCTCCTGCCGATGAAGAAAAGCATCCGGAATTCAGCCGCTTCCCGGTGCTTCTATCGGCACTGGTTCGGGAATATATCGAGAAGAATGCCCCATGCCCGGTATACTGTCTGGATATTGACAGCAGACAAAAGGCCGTGGTTTTTATTGGCAGCCACATCGAAAAGAATGTTTTTCAGAAGCAGCTTTTAATGTTTGCAGACCAGACGAGACATATGGCATTTGAAGAAAGCTCGATTTCCCTTACATTCTGTGTCAGCGACAGCTACGATATGGTTGATGACCTGTCAAAAGCATATAATCAGTCCGTCGTTATCTCGCAGCACGCCACCAGAACGCAGGGACAGTATTTCTTTACCTCCACAGATATTCCGGAGATTCAAAAGCTATATGTCTATCCGATTCAAACCGAGCTGGAGCTGATTCGTCTCATCAAAACCGGCTCTCAGAGCGATTTGACGCACTTGCTCGATACGATCAGGAATAACAATCTGGTAGAGCGCGCACTCTCCTCCTCCATGATCCGCCAGCTGACTTTCTCCATCCGCAGCTCCATCATCCGGGGACTGGCTGATTTGCCGCAGGAGCAGCTTACCAGCGATGCGTATTTAAAAATCCGCAGGACCTACGACCAGACACTGGACGAGTTGTTCCAGGCAATTCTGCAGTTAAACAGCTATCTGGTGCGCATAAACAACCAGCTGAACACATCCAAAAACGAGCGCCAGGCAGAAAGAATCATGGAATATATTAACAGCCATTATACAAACAGCGATTTCACCATCTACACCATCTGTGAAGAATTCCACATCAGCGAATCCTTTGCCTACCAGATTTTCCGTGAAGTCATCGGCACTTCCTTTGCCGATCTTTTGGAACAGATCCGCATCGAGCAGGCCTGCCAGATGCTGACCGAGGGAAACCACCTGATCAAAGATATTGCACTTCAAATCGGTTATACCAATGATAATTCCTTCCGCCGTGCTTTTAAACGCGTCATGGGTGTCACCCCGGGTGAGTTTGCTTCAAACTAGAGCACGATCCGGGACACCGTTTCTTAAGGGAAAGGCCGCTGCAGGGAGCATGCAATCATAATATTTCTTCCTTATGACTGCATGCCCCCTGCAGCGGCTCTTTATTTTTCTCTTACTTCACCCTGCGTTTTATTGATTTATGATTTCCAGATTATGTCTGATAAGCCCGCATCTTTGCTGTACACAAAGATTACTGCGAAGCGGATCCTTCGGAGTATGGAACGCATAATCAAGCAGTCTGTCAATCGTGGACGTCGCTACATGAAGGCGCGTATCCGAAGATGCATAGTAAATATAGACCTCTCCGTTTTCTCTGGCAACCGCACCGTTTGTAAACGTTACATTCGATACATCACCCACACGCTCGTTTTTGTAAGGCGCAATAAAGTAACCGGACGGCTCTGCGATCACTTTGGTCGGATCCTCTAAGTCCGTAACAAATACATAGGTGACATATCGAAGCCCGGCTGCCGTATTTCTTACGCCGTGCGCAATATGGAGCCAGCCTTTTTCTGTTTTTATCGGCACTGCTCCCGCTCCGTTTTTGGCCTCGGTCAGAGTATGATATTTTCTCTCATGGATAATCACCTCCGGCCCGGTTACCGGATTATTAATATCTTCGCATAACGCAAAACCGATTCCGCCGCCGCTTCCGGTATTGATAAATCCATCCTGCGGTCTGGTATAAAACGCATACTTTCCGTCAACGAATTCCGGATGAAGCACGACATTTCTCTGCTGCACAGACTGTGTTTTAAGGTTGGGAAGACGCTCCCAGGTCTTTAAATCTCTGGTACGCACAATCCCGGCCTGCGCCGTTGCCGCAGATAAATCATTGCTCTTTGTGTCCTTGCTTTCCGAGCAGAACACGCCATAAATATAACCGTCCTCATGCCTGGTCAGCCGCATATCATATACATTCGTCTCTTCCGGCTCTGTATCCGGCAGCTCTACCGGATAATCCCAGAAGCGAAATCCATCCACGCCATTCTCGCTTTCTGCAACCGCAAAGAATGATTTTCTGTCATAGCCCTCTACTCTGGCCACCAGATAAATTCTGCCGTTCAACTCAATTGCACCGGCATTAAATACCGCATTGATTCCCAGACGTTTCATAAAATAGGGATTTGTCCTCTCATCCAGGTCATACATCCAGTGCAGCGGCGCATGGTCTCTGGTAAGTACCGGATTCTCCCATCTGTCATAAATACCGTTGTATTCTTCAGACATCTGATTTTTCTTTGCAATCAATGCTTCGTACTTTTTCATTTCTCGTTTATAAGCTTCCCAAAACACTTTTCAGACTCTCCTTTTGACTTCTTTTAATCAGCTCCAGGCACATGCGTCCATTGTGGTACGGACACTTCCACGGCTCTACGATGGGCTTATGTAACGGCTGTCTGTCCTTATCGACGGACCAGAACCACTCGGAGCCCTCCCGTTTATCTATCATATAGGCTTTGATATAGTCCCAGATATCTGTTACCGCCTCCAGGTACCTGCTTTCTTCCGGCTGATTTTCATATGCATTCAGGAAACCAACCATCGCTTCTGCCTGTACCCACCATACTCTTGTGGTATCCACCACACCGTTTTCTGCTTCATTTTCCAGAGAATGATCCCGATATGCTTTCTCGTATACACTAGCTGCCAGCGCCCGGATGATCGGCTTTAATTTCGCTGTATAGTCGTCATCCTCCAAAATTTCGCAGGTACGGTCTACGAGCCAGCTCGTTTCGATATCGTGTCCAAAGGAATGCAAATCGATCAGGGTATTCCATGATCTGTCAAAGAAAACCTCCTGCCGTGCCAGTTCTTTGTTATAAACCTTATCCGCAATCAAATCCAGCATAAACCGAAGGGCTTCCCCTGTCTGCGTATCCTTCGTCACACGGTACAGCTCGGTATAGGCCTCGAGGACATGTAACAGGGTGTTCATCGTCTTTTCTGCCGTTACGCCGTTCTCTGATAATTTGTCGTTTTCGATCGGTTGAAAGGTGGCATCAAACGCCTCCAGATATCCGTATTCATCTCTGCACCGCTTCTCGATGATATCGCGAAGACCGAAGGCGATTGCAAGCGCCTCTTTCTCTTTGGACGCATCATAATACGAAGACAATGCATAGATCGCAAAGGCCTGGTTATAGGTATGCTTTGTCGTATCCTCCGGTGTTCCGCCATACGAAATCGACCAATAGATGCCGCCGTTTTTCGTATCCAGACAGGCATTCTTCAAAAATGCATACGCATGTTGTGCATACTCTAAGAGGCGCTTCTCCCCCAATACCAGATAGGCATTGGAGAAAAACCAAAGAATTCTGCTGTTTAAGATGCAGCCCTTTACCGCCTCTTTCTCCAGCTGCAAATCAAAATCCAGTCCGCCGTAAAAACCGCCGAATTTCTCGTCCTTCAAATTTTCCCAAAACGGAATCAGTTTCCCGGTCAAATGTGTCTTTATCTCTTCTAGCAGCATAGTGCCGATCCCCCTAGCGACGTCCCAGTTCGGTATCTGCTTCCGTTACCGCACTGTGTTCTTTGATATATGCCACGACCTCTTCCACTCTGGTAAAGGCCAGTCCTACGTAGCTGTCTGCTGCCCCATAATAAATAGCGATTCTACCGCTCTGCGCATCGTGAACCGTCGCACAGGGAAATGTCACATTCGGGACAAAACCGCGCTCCTCATACCACTCTTCCGGTGTGAGCAGAAAATTTTCACAACGGTATTTTACAACAGATGGACGGTAGATATCGAGAATCGCACCGCCAATGCTGTAAACAAAGCCATTGCAGGTACCGCTTACCCCGTGATAGAACAGCAGCCAGCCCTCGGAGGTTTCAATCGGAGCGGCACCTCCGCCGATTTTTAACGACTCCCACCATTCCCTGCCTTTGCCCATCACATGTCTGTGCCTGCCCCAGAACTGCATATCCGGGCTTTCGGAGAGGAAGATATCACCAAAGGGGGTATGTCCACTGTCACTCGGGCGGGAAAGCATCAGGAAATTTCCGTTTACTTTTCGCGGGAACAGCACTGCATTTCTGTTAAATGGCAGAAACGGGTTCTCAATACGTACAAATGTCTTAAAATCCTGTGTTTTTGCCATACCGATTGATGCCCCATAAAAATCCTGGCACCACATAATATAATACGTATCCTCTACCTTGACCAGTCTTGGGTCATAGGCATATACCGGCATGAAGGGCTTGCCTTCTTCATCCACAAAATTAATTTTTTCTTTGTCAAATTCCCAGTGAATCCCATCCGCACTGCGTCCAAGATAAATATACGGAACTCCGTTTACCTGTTCGCCGCGGAACACCCCGATAAAGGCTCCTTCATACGGAATCACCGCGCTGTTAAAAATACGGGCGACCCCCTCTGCCGGATTTCGTCCGATAATCGGATTCTCACTGTATCTCCAAACCGGCATCCACTTCGGTGTATTCTCTCCTCTTTCCTGCCAGGGCATATTGGATGCATTAGGACCTATGATTTTTACGGTACTCATATTGTTTCCTTTCTGTCAGCTTTTTCAGCTTTATTTTATCTTAATTTCAGTTTTATTTAACTTAAATATTTTCTTAATTTAAGTATTTTTATCCTAACACTTTTTTGCCATTTTTGCAAGATTTTCTGTTGTTTTCTCTGCATTTTCGAAGTTTTGCACAGTTATTGTTTTGATATTTGTGAAACCGTCACAATCTTTTATCGCTTAAATTCAATTTTAATTTAGCTTAAAATAATTTTAATAAAGGACTGTTGCTTTTCCAACAGTCCTTTATCACCTTCATCTATGTTTTACGCTCTCACGGTATACCATTGTTCCATTTACAATTTGTACCCTTGTACGCCTGGTGTTTCCTTCCATTCGCTTCAATACAGTTTTCATACAAAGCGATGCCATCGCTTTGATATCGACATCGTAGGTCGTTAACTTGTCTGCAAATCTGGAATTGCTCAAAAAGTTATCATAGCCGACAATAGAAATATCCGCCGGTACGTCATATCCGTTTTCTTCCAGACGTTCAATCAAAATTCCAGCCGAAAAATCACTGTTGCAGACAAAAGCAGTCGGCAGATTCTCCGGTAGTACGACAGACATTTCCCCAGTCTCTGTATCACGGTCTGAAATCAGCCATTCCTGCGGCACCTCTACGCCCCATTCCAGCAATGCCTTCTGATATCCCAGATATCGGTCCATAATATTGCTATTCGCATAGATATTTCCCAGAAATGCAATTTCACGGTGTCCTTGCTTCAGCAGATGCCTGGTCATACGATACATTCCCAGATAGTTATTGGAAAGGATAGCATCGCAATCCAAATCATCGTCCCAAAAATCCATAAGGACTACCGGTACGGTAGATAGACGCGTCAGCTTCTGTATATAGGTCTTTTTGAGATATCCCAGAACAATCACAGCATCCATCTGCGTTTCATCAAAAAGCCCAGTGACTTCCCCTTTCTTCTCCGCCGCTTGATCCAACACCTTCAATACGGTAACGCAATCGCTTTTGGAGGCCACACAGGCAATCTGCTGATACATCATCCAGTAAAACGAACTCCCCATCTCCACATCCACATAGCGTTCCGAAACCAGAATCCCTATCTTTTTCCCCTGTTTTCTACTTTTTTGTGTCTTGGAATACTCATAGCCCAGTTGTTGGGCCGCAGCGGCAATTTGTGAGCGAAGCGCATAGCTGACGCCTTTTTTTCCGCTTAGGGCATTGGAGACCGTTACAATACTAACACCCAAATGCTCTGCAATATCCTTCATCGTGACAGTCCCTGCCATAAATATCCCCCTTCCCTTTATGCATTTGGGCCGGTTGCCTCTGCAAACTCCCTTACCATATTGGCAGCGGCGCTTTCAATATCCAGTCCCGGTTTAAACAGGCCGGAGGTCCCCATCACATAGGCGTTTACTCCCGCCTCATGTAACTGACGGTAACGTTCCTTCCCGATGGCCCCGTCCGTTTCAATCAGGAAATCCAGGTTCCGCTCTCTGCGGATTCGGTCCAGCTCGCGGATCTTTCCCATCATCTGCGGAATAAATTTCTGTCCGGCATATCCGATGTCCACCGTCATCACCACCACCAGATCCAGAAGCTCCAGATAGGGCAGAATCGCTTCCAGCGGCGTCGCGGGGCAGACCGCCGCGCCCGGCCTGGCCCCCGCCGCCTTTATCCTGTTAAGCACGCGGAACGCCTCTGTCTGCACTGTCTCGGCATGCACGGTTATGTAGTCGGCGCCGCAGTCCGCCAGCTCATCGATATAATCCCCCGGCGAGGTAACCATGAGGTGAGCCTCGATCGGCAGCGTCGTATGCTTTCGGATGTTTCTGATAAATCCGGGCGACAGCGTGATATTCTTCGCGAAATGGCCGTCCATGATATCCACATGGAGCATATGGCAATATCTCTCAAATACCTCCAGCTGATGCAGTGTATCGCAGATATCCATGCACATCAGCGACGGTGCAAACATAGTTTTCATATAATGTCCCCCTTTTCCCGTCACCAACCGCAGGTTGATGACCTACGCACACTTCAGTGTGCTTCCTCTTTTCCTGTCACCAACCGCAGGTTGATAACCTGCGTTTCTCTTTATCTACTTGGGTGAATAGGGCTTCGCATTGTCGTAGCGCGAGGTCTGCATCAGAAGCGTCAGTATGTTCTTCACGCAGAACTGCAGATCCGCCAGACGGATCGGACAGCGCACGCCGGTATTTTCCGCCCCTGCAGACGCCACAATATCCTCGATATCTGCAAGGCTGCCAGGCATGATCAAATCGTTTCCGGCCTGAATGCACATGGCAGGCACGGACGCCGGATACTTCCGTCCGGCTGCGCCGGCAGTCAGACCGCCGGTAGTCCCCCAGTCCGTCATCACCACACCGTCAAATCCCCACTCGTCTCTGGCGCATGCGGTTAAAAGCTCATAGCTGTTAGCCGTATGAAGGCCGTTTAACAGGTTGTAGGAGCTCATGATGGACATGGGGCGGGCATTTTTCACACAGATCTCAAAGCCCTTCAAGTAGATTTCCCTTAGGGCCCGTTCTCCCACATGGCTATTGCAGTAATTGCGGTTGTCCTCCTGATTGTTTACCGCAAAATGCTTGACCGTGGTGCCGATCCCGCCGAAGCTCTGTACTCCTACTGTCATCATAGCAGCACAGATGCCGGAGATCAAGGGATCTTCCGAATAATATTCAAAATTTCTACCGCAGAGCGGATTTCTATGAATATTCATGCCCGGAGCCAGCCACAGCGTCACTCCAAACCGAAGCATCTCACGTCCGATTATTTTTCCGGCTTCCCTGATCAGATCCTTATCCCAGCTCTGCGCCAGCAGGGTTGCGACCGGCAGCGCCGTACAGTACTGATAATAGGCAGCAGCCGCTTTTCTTTCCGTCCGGCTCTCCCCCGGCAGGGGCTGGTCGCCGAATATATCCCGCACAACCTGAAGCGCGATGCCGGACGCAATCGGAATGCCGTCTTCATCCGCATCAAATTCCGGAGTCAGGCGCAAGCCCGCAGGCCCGTCCGCCAGCACCATGGTGCGGATATCCCTGGAAGCAAGCAGAATGCCCGTGGTTTCTCCTGCCGCGCCAGGCACCGCGATAGAGGCTGCTCCTACAGTGGCCCCGCCGCCCTGTGTCTCAAACCCGCTTCCCACACAGATTCTCGCCATCTCCTCCACGGTGAGCTGTCCGATCAGTTCATCCAGATCCGCTCTTCCTTCCATCACATCATTTAAAGAGACCGTTTGGGATTTTTCACAGGGCTTTATCCCGGCATGGGCCCCCTGGTAGTGCACCTCCTGCGTTTTAATATCCGCAGCCTTAATTTCAATTATAGGAGCCAGTTCCCGTTCCTTATCCTCCCCGGCAGGTCCGTATGCCTTAGCATCCGTACCGGACAGCTCCTCCATCTCGCAGTCCAAGGCGAACAGATTCTTCAGTTTTTCCGTAACCACATCTTTATCCAGGCGGATCACAGCCGCTATATGAGTAGTTCGGGAACTGTTTCCTACACGGATCGTATAATCACCGGCTTCCAGCACCCATCCCGCCCGCTTTTCACAGTAGGACGCCATGCTATTTACAGGATAGCGGATTACGAGCTGCTGGCTCTCCCCGGGAGACAGCTCGCCGGTTTTCTCATAAGCTGCCAGCTCCTGCCAGGGCTTATCCAAACTGCCGGAAGGGGCGGAATAATATACCTGCACCACTTCCCTGCCGCTGTATCTCTTGCCGGTATTGGTTACCTTTACCGTGACCTCCGCCTCTCTGGCATCCGCCCGAACGGAAACTACCTCTATGCTAAACTCTGTATAAGACAGTCCGTATCCAAAACAATATGCGGGCGACATGTGGAATGTGTCAAAATAACGGTAGCCCACATAGATTCCTTCCGTATAGTAAGCGTCATCTAGATCCCCATTATTGTGGCTGAACTCCCGGCTTGAAGGGTAGTCCTCATAATTCTGCGCCCAGGTATCCGTCAGTTTGCCGGATGGAGTGACACGGCCCGTAAGCACATCGGCCAGAGCATAACCGCCGATATTGCCGGCCTGACCCATTAAGAGAACCGCATCAATCCCAGGTATGGAGCGCAGCAGCTTCGTATCCATGACACCCCCTACGTTCAAAACCACGATAAGCCTGTCATAGGATTTCCCAAGAAGCCTTAAGGACTGCTCTTCCATCCCGCTTAACTGATAGTCGCCGGGAGCATTATGCCGGTCCGCGCCTTCCCCGGAATTGCGTGCAATCACATATATAGCGGTATCGGTCTGTGACTGCGCAATATCCTCTTCGGTCACAGCTTCTGTCTCCTGCATAAAAAATGGCGATCCAAAGATCAGATCGATCACATCCGCGCCTTTTGCCAGCTTCTCCTTTACATCGGCCACATAACTTTGATAAGCGTTTTCCTTCAGACGGTCGTAACGGTCCATCCATCCTTTCGTAGTGATTTCAAAGCCGGCATCCTCCAGGCCCTGTTCCACATTTACAACGAATCGTGAATTCACTTCTCCGGACCCTATGCCCCCTTTTACCGTTCCGCGGGCGCCGCTTCCATACAGAGCGATCTTTTCAGCCGTTCTCTCCAGGGGCAGCACTCCGTCGTTTTCCAGCAGAACCATGCCGGAGGCAGCCAAAGCGCGCGCTTTGTCCATGTGCTCCTTCTCCATGTCTGTAATTCCCGGTTCTGTTGACGCATACAATTCAACCATAAAAATTCCTCCTTTTATTGTGACCAACCGTTGGTTGATGCCCTGCGCACACCTAAGTGTGCTTCTGCCAGTTTTGCGGTTGTCTCTTAATAGCAATGATACTCTATCATTCAATATACCAGTTTTTGAAGTCACAGTATTTCATTTTTCTACGGTTTTTATCACTTTTCTATTCTGCAGATGAAAAACTGAAATTACTGTTCACGGCCCGCTGATAAAGCTGTATGCGGCAGGCAAAGACCAGTGTATGACACGTTTATGTTTAATCGGACAGTGACCCGTATTCCGACCAAAATTTTCATTTCATACCGCTTGATGAATGCATATATTTGTGCTATGATGTTCTTGTATCAAAGACATATAAGCGAGTTTTGTCTTTGTATTACGCACATTGTGCTGAACAGAACAGTAAAGAAGGGGTGTTAACTATGAAGGATACGATGTATGCGCTGGTAAAAAGCCAGCCCGGCAAAGGGTTATCTCTGGAGAAGGTACCTGTACCAACCATGACCTCCAATGATGTCATGATCCACATCCGCAAAACTTCCATCTGCGGTACGGATCTGCACATTTACAACTGGGATCAGTGGTCGCAGAAAACCATCAAAACACCGATGACCATCGGCCATGAATTCGTTGGAGAGATCGTTAAAATCGGCGAAAATGTCAGAGGGTTTCAGAAGGGACAGCTGGTATCAGGAGAGGGCCATGTGGTCTGCGGTGTCTGCCGCAACTGCAGGGCGGGGAAACGCCATCTCTGCAGAAATACCCAGGGCATCGGAGTCAACAGGGACGGGGCTTTTGCCGAGTACCTGGTGATCCCCGCTTCCAACGTGGTTGTGGTTGAGCCAGGCATCTCCGAGGATCTGTGCTCTTCCTTCGACCCGCTGGGCAATGCGGTGCATACCGCTCTCACCTATGACCTGGTCGGTGAAGATGTGCTGATTACGGGCGCAGGCCCCATCGGCATTATGGCCGCAGCCGTATGCCGCCACTGCGGAGCCAGACATGTGGTGATCACGGATCTGAACGAATACCGGCTGAATCTGGCAGGGGAAATCGCCGAAAGAATCCGTCCCGTCAATGTAGCAAAAGAAAGCCTGGACGATGTGATGCGGGAGCTGGATATGAAAGAGGGCTTTGATGTGGGCCTTGAAATGTCAGGAAGCGGCACTGCCTTCTCCATGATGATCGATCATATGGAAAATGGCGGCAATATCGCCCTGCTCGGCATTCACAATTCCCAACCTGATCTGGATTGGAACAAAGTGGTGTTTAACGGGCTGAATATCAAAGGGATTTACGGAAGGAAGATATTTGAAACCTGGTATAAGATGATGTCCATGCTTAACAGCGGGCTGAATCTGGATAAAATCATCACCCACCGCTTTGATTTCAAAGACTTTGAAAAAGGGTTTGAAGTCATGAATACCGGCAAATCCGGCAAGGTTGTGCTGGACTGGACTACCGCCTGGTGACACACAGCGAATCATATGAGCGAACAGCTAAGATGAAGCACGCTGATGCGTGCGCAGGTCATCAACCTGCGGTTGGTGACAATCTAAGATGAAGCACGCTGATGCGTGCGCAGGTCATCAACCTGCGGTTGGTGACAATCTAAGATGAAGCACGCTGATGCGTGCGCAGGTCATCAACCTGCGGTTGGTGACAATCTAAGATGAAGCACGCTGATGCGTGCGCAGGTCATCAACCTGCGGTTGGTGACATCAAGAAAGGAGGAGGGGAAATATCCCCTGTAAAACAATGAAAAGTGCATATCAGTATTTTGAAAACACGCTGGAGGAATTCCGGCAGGCAGGGATCTATAAAAATGAGCGCATCATTACGACAAAGCAGAAAAGCCATATTGACACAACAGAGGTAAACGGAGTGATCAATATGTGCGCCAACAACTACCTGGGACTTGCGGATAATGAAGAGGTGATCGCCGCAGCAAAAGGCAGCTATGACCGCTGGGGATACGGCCTGTCCTCGGTGCGTTTTATCTGCGGCACACAGCAGGTACATAAGGATTTAGAGAAGGCGGTCAGCACCTTTCTCGGTATGGATGATACGATTCTCTACAGCTCCTGTTTTGATGCGAACGGAGGTTTATTCGAGACACTGCTGTCTGAAGACTGCGCTGTCATCAGCGATGAGTTAAACCATGCCAGCATCATCGACGGCATCCGCCTGTGCAAAGCGCGCCGTTTCCGTTATAAAAACAATGATATGGCCGACCTGGAGCGCTGTCTGAAAGAAGCGGAAGGCGCCAGAATCCGTCTGATCGCTACGGACGGAGTATTTTCTATGGATGGCATCATTGCCAACCTTCAGGCCATCTGCGATCTGGCTGACCGCTATGACGCGCTTGTCATGGTGGATGACAGCCATGCCGTGGGCTTCATGGGCGACAAGGGCAGAGGCACGCCCGAATACTGCGGAGTGCAGGGGCGCGTGGACATCCTGACAGGAACGCTGGGAAAAGCTCTGGGCGGGGCCAGCGGCGGATATACCAGCGCTAGGCAGCCCATTGTGGATCTGCTCCGTCAGAAGAGCCGCCCCTACCTGTTCTCCAACACGCTGGCGCCCTCCATCGCTTCCGCATCCCTGAAGGTGCTGGAAATATTGACGGAAACCACCGCCTGCCGCGACAGGCTTCATGATAACACGGCCTATTTCCGCCAGAGGATAAAAGAAGTGGGCTTTGACATCATCGACAGCACCCATCCCATCGTGGCGGTCATGTTTTACGATGCCCATAAGGCGGCCTGGGCGGCGAAGGAGCTGCTAAAGCTTGGTGTATACGTGACTTCTTTCACCTATCCGGTAGTGCCCCAGGGCAAGGCGAGAATTCGGACCCAGGTATCCGCGGCTCACACGAAGGACGATCTGGATTATGTGATCGAGTGCTTCCGCAAAATCCATCAGCAGATGCAGTGATATACATCCGGCCGCATAGGATGAGAGCCGGGGCAGAGGATATTTCAGATTGGAAACATCCTCTGCCCCCGGCTGTTTTATTGTTTATTTCTGCTTTGGATTTAACAATTCATATAAAAGAAAAAAACCGCTTGACAATGCCGTTCACACGTGCTATATTGATAAAGTATTTTAAATAAGATTTTGATTTCACATGTTTTGTAAAGTCAAACTTTATTGACGAATTACAAAATGTGTGTTTTTTATTTTATGGGTTACCCCACGAAATAAAAATTTCATTTCTATGCGAAATATAATAATAATTCAGGAGGTACCTCATAATGAACAACGGTACAGTAAAATGGTTTAACAGCAGCAAGGGATTCGGATTTATCACAGACAAGGCAACAGGCGAAGATGTATTCGTACATTTCTCCGGAATCGCCGGCGATGGCTTCAAGTCTCTGGAAGACGGTCAGAACGTTACGTTTGACACAATTCAGGGCAACCGCGGCATCCAGGCAGTAAATGTTTGCCCCATGTAATTGATCTTTCAGGAATCAAACCATATAAGTTAAAAAAGCCCGGTCAGGCAGTCCCTGACTGGGCTTTTTCATTCCATAGGAAAACCCTTTGTAATTTCCTATGGGCCCCCTGCGCTATTGCTTGGCGGCAGGATGCGCCTAAGGGTGCGCAAAGCGCATCTTCGCTGCTGTTTGCCGATTCGGGTTGACAACCCTGTACTTTTATGTATAATAGAGTTTGGCCGTTAGATATAGTAATACTAAACTTAAAGTTCATTATCATAGATTCTCCGGAATTACGGATAAAAAAGGAAGGAAATTACCATGCAAATCGGACAGAAGCTGAAAGACCTTCGCGTATTAAAGGGACTGACCCAGGAAGAGCTGGCCAACCGCGCCGAACTCTCCAAGAGCTTTATATCACAGGTGGAACGGGACCTGACCTCTCCCTCCATCGCCACGCTGGTGGATATACTGCAGTGTCTGGGAACCAATATCTCTGATTTTTTCAACTCGGATGGGGGGGATGAGCAGATTGTTTTTTCCAAAAATGACTATTTTGAAAAGATTGACGGAGAATTAAACAATAAAATTGAATGGATTATCCCCAATGCGCAAAAGAATATAATGGAACCCATTCTGTTAACGCTTGAGAAGGACGGCTCCACCTACCCGGACAACCCTCATGAGGGCGAAGAATTCGGCTATGTGCTGCAGGGTTTAGTCACAATCCATATCGGTTCCAAGACACACCGCGCCAAAAAGGGCGAATCCTTTTACTTCATACCGGATAAAAAACATTACATTACATCAAAGAGCGGAGCGGTCATTCTGTGGGTGAGCTCTCCGCCCAGCTTCTAGGAGGATACCATGAGCCAGCCACTGATCAATCTGATTGACATCTCTAAATCCTATGATGGCAGCACAATACTGGATGAGCTGAATCTCTCTGTCAGAGAAAATGAATTCGTTACTCTGCTCGGTCCCAGCGGATGCGGCAAGACCACAACGCTGCGTATCCTGGGCGGTTTTGAAACGCCTGACAAGGGAAGGGTTCTGTTTGACGGCAGGGACATTACGAAGATGCCGCCCAACAGGCGGATGCTCAACACCGTCTTTCAAAAATACGCGTTGTTCACCCATATGAATGTGGCGGATAATATCGCCTTCGGCCTGCAGATCAAAAAGAAATCCGGCAATTATATAAAGGATAAAATAAAATATGCCTTAAAGCTGGTGAACCTGGAGGGTTTTGAAAAACGGAGCGTCTCCTCCCTAAGCGGCGGACAGCAGCAGAGGATTGCCATCGCCCGCGCCATTGTTAATGAACCGAAGGTTCTGCTGCTGGATGAGCCCCTAGGCGCCATGGACCTGAAGCTGCGCCAGGACATGCAGTATGAACTTATCCGTCTGAAAAACGAGCTTGGCATCACCTTCCTATATGTCACCCACGATCAGGAGGAAGCGCTGACCATGTCCGATACAATCGTGGTTATGAACCAGGGATATATCCAGCAGATGGGGACGCCGGAAGAGATTTACAACGAACCGCAGAACGCCTTTGTAGCGGACTTCATCGGAGACAGCAACATCATTGACGGATGCATGATTAGAGATGAGCTGGTAGAAATCCTCGGCGCTAAGTTTGCCTGTGTGGACAAGGGTTTCGGCTGCAATAAGCCGGTGGATGTTGTCATCCGGCCGGAAGATGTGGACCTGATCGGGCCGGAGGAAGGCACGCTCTCCGGGGTTGTGAGCCACATCATTTTCAAGGGCGTACATTATGAGATGGAAGTCATGGCCGGCGGTTTTGAATGGCTGGTGCATTCCACCGACTGTTTCCCCGTGGGCACCAGAGTGGGCATTCATGTGGATCCCTTTGACATTCAGATCATGAATAAACCGGAATCCGAAGACGAGGAGGCGATCGGTACAGATGAGTAAAAAAGCTCTTGCCGGACCCTATCTGGTCTGGATGATCGGCTTTACGCTGATCCCGCTGGCCCTGGTTTTTTATTACGGGCTCACCGATGCTTCGGGCGCATTTACACTGGAAAATATCCTTGCCATCACAAGTGAAGAGCGCATAGGCGCGCTGTGGCGCTCCTTGAAGCTGTCCCTTTTTTCCACTGCGGCCTGCCTGCTCTTAGCCTACCCTCTTGCCATGATTCTAAAGGGCATGAGCGTCAGCAAAAACAGCTTTGTGGTGTTTGTCTTTATCCTGCCCATGTGGATGAATTTTCTGCTGCGCACCATGGCCTGGCAGACCCTGCTGGATAAAAACGGGGTGATTAACAGCATACTCGGATTTTTCGGGCTGCCCGGACAAAATCTGATCAACACGCAGGGAGCCATCGTCTTCGGCATGGTATATAACTTTCTGCCGTTCATGGTACTGCCCATATATAATGCGCTGACAAAAATAGGAAACGATACCATAGAGGCCGCCAGGGATCTGGGTGCAGGAAGTCTTAAGACCTTTACCCGCATCATACTGCCTCTAAGCCTTCCGGGCATCATCAGCGGCATCACCATGGTATTTGTGCCTTCGCTGACCACCTTCGTCATCTCCGATCTCCTGGGCGGCGGCATGGTGCTGCTGATCGGCAATGTGATTGAGCAGGAATTCACCTTTGCGTCCAACTGGAATCTGGGTTCGGGCATGTCGCTGGTGCTGATGGTTTTCATCCTGATCAGCATGGCAGCATTTGCCCGTTATGACAAAGACGGAGAGGGGGCTGCATTCTGATGAAAAAACTTTGGAAGAGATGCTATCTGGCGCTGATACTGATATTTCTCTACGCTCCCATCGCCACGCTTATGGTGCTGTCCTTCAACAGCTCCAAATTCATGAGCAAATGGACCGGTTTCAGCCTGAAATGGTACCGGCAGCTGTTTGAGAGCCCGCTGATCCTGTCGGCGCTTAAAAACACACTGCTGATTGCGGTGCTTTCTGCGTTGATCTCAACGGTGATCGGCACTCTGGCCTGTATTGGGATCAGCCGCATGAAGAAGGTTCCCCGCACGGTCTTTATGGGAATCAACAATATTCCGATGTTAAACGCCGAGATCGTGACCGGTGTTTCACTGATGCTGGTATTTATCGCCACCGGAATGACCCTGGGCTTTCAGACGATTCTGATCGGCCACATCACCTTTAACATCCCTTATGTGGTGTTAAGCGTCATGCCAA
This sequence comes from Lachnotalea sp. AF33-28, assembly GCF_003477885.1. Classification (GTDB taxonomy): domain Bacteria; phylum Bacillota; class Clostridia; order Lachnospirales; family Lachnospiraceae; genus AF33-28. Next base: position 45,033 of record NZ_QUEE01000010.1, on the reverse strand, counting down.
AACTGAAGCAGACGCAGAAAAGCACCTATGAAGCGGCTTTAGATCTCGGCGCCACACCGTTATACGCATTTTTTAAGGTGGTCTTTCCGGATCTGCTGCCGGGCATCCTGTCCGGATTTCTGATGGCGTTTACCATGTCTCTGGATGACTTCATCATCACGCACTTTGTCAAGGGCGCGGGCATAAATACCCTGTCCACACTGATTTACAGCGAGGTGAGAAAGGGCGTCCGCCCCAGCCTGTACGCGCTGTCCACCATTATGTTTCTGGCGGTATTCCTGCTTCTTGTGCTGGCAAACCTGCCGAAAAAGAATCGTGGAGGGAACTCATGAAAAGAAAAAGCAACATTATAATCCTGACATTTATCGCCGCCGCACTTTTTATGAGCGGATGCGGCTACGATAAAGAACGCTATCCCGGCGGAGTGGTTAAGGTCTACAACTGGGGGGAATATATCGATGAGGATGTGATCGCACAGTTTGAAGAGGAAACAGGCATCCATGTGATCTATGATACCTATGAGACCAACGAGGAAATGTTTCCGATCATTGAGGCGGGCGGCGTCTCCTATGACGCGCTGTGTCCCTCGGACTACATGATTGAAAAGATGATCTCCAAAGGGATGCTGACAGAGCTGAACTTTGACAACATCCCCAACGCACAGTATATCCGAGCGGACATACTGCAGGGTTCTAAAGCCTTTGACCCAGAAAACAGTTATTCCGTACCCTACACCTTCGGAACGCTGGGGATTCTCTACAACACCTCCGTGATCGGCCGTGAAATAAACAGCTGGACCGATCTGTGGGACGAGTCATTTAAAGGCGAAATCCTGATGTACAACAGCGTTCGCGACCTCTTTGTGGCGCCGCTTAGAATCCTTGACTATTCCATCAACACCACCGACGAGGCGCAGCTTAGGGAGGCCAATCAGATGCTGAAGGAGCAGAAATCCCTGCTTCAGAAATACGTGATGGATCAGGTCAAGGACGCCATGATCTCCGGCAGCGCTTCCATCGCCATGTGCTATTCCGGCGAAGTTCTGACGCTTCAGGAGGAAAACCCCAATTTAAAATATGTGGTGCCGGAAGAAGGCAGCAACTATTTTATTGACTCCTGGGTTATCCCTGCCGGCGCTGAAAACAAGGAAAATGCCGAGGCCTGGATCAATTTTCTTAATAAGCCAGAAATCGCATATCAGAATTTTGAATACATCACCTACGCCACGCCAAACACAGGAGCCATCGATCTGATGGATGAAGAAACCTTAAACAATCCGGCGGTGGCTCCTGGCCCGGACATACTGAAACGCTGCGAAGTCTTTCACTATCTGGGAGAAAGCGGCGAGAAAAAATATCACCAGATGTGGCTGGAACTTAGAAGCTATGATGCCGGCCGCTGAGTATGACATAAAAAGGAAGGATTATGACAGAATGAATACAAAATATGCAGAACAAATCATGAAAAAGCTCCTTGGAACCGGAACCGACGCAGTATTTATCTCCCCCTCCAACGACTTGCGGCTGCTTCTTGGCTTCTCCCCTTTTGTATGTGAACGCTTTCAGGGTCTTTTTTTCACGGCCGACGGCCGGCATTTCTACATCTGCAACCGTTTAAGTGCAGACGAAATCCGGCCTCATCTGGGCGATATCCCGCTCTATGTATGGTCCGACTGTGACCGTTACCTGGATCTGGTGGAAACCGCCCTGACCCGTCACGGGCTTATAAACGGCAGGATCGGCGTTCTCTATCATGCACCGGGCAGCTGGCTGATGGAGATAGCCGACAGGTGTCCGGTGACATGGGTGTCCTTCTATAAACATATGAATGAATCACGGATCATCAAAAACGCACAGGAGCTGGAGAATCTGCGCCAGGCTTCGCAGATCACGGACCGGGCATGGGAAGATCTTCTGGGTTATATACGCCCGGGACGTTCCGTTTCAGACATCTCCGATTTTCTGAAAGGCCGCATGCAGGAATACGGTGGCAGGTCTATGGGCTGTCACGCCTACGAAAAAAAAGCGGCAGGGTATCCCCACTATGTGATGCCGAAGATCAGCCACGTGATGGAAGAAACGGACAGCCTGCTGGTTGATTTCGGCTGTACGGTCAACGGATATTACAGCGACTGCACCCGTACAGTCTTTCTGGGTGAAGTGACTGATAAAGAAAAAGAGCTCTACGAGCTCGTACGAAAGGCCAACCTGACCGCGGAGGAAAGCCTCATGTTGGGAGCGGTCTGCTCCGATGTGGATGCTGCGGCCAGAAACGTGATTGAGGAAGGAGGATACGGCGAATATTTCACCACCAGGCTCGGTCATGGCATCGGCATCAACGGGCACGAAGCGCCTGATATCTCCGCCGTAAATGAAATCCGGCTGCAACGCGGTATGTCCTTCACCATCGAGCCCGGCATCTACATACCCGGCGTAATCGGTATCCGCATCGAAGATGTCTGCATCATCAACGAGGACGGCCTGCCGGAGGTATTAAACAAGACTTCCAAGGAGCTCACAGTGATCTCCTGAGAGCCATACCCCAGACCTATTTGTGGTATGGCTCTCCATAACAATTATAGCATCGTATTGCATAAAAAGCGCTTTATTTTTTCAGCAGACTCACAGCCTCTAAAATCCTTGCTGATAGACTGCTCGACCATATTTTGAACCGCTTTCATTATTTGCACATAAAGCTTCATCTATAGTTTTCCAAAGAATTTTGCATATATAAATCAATCAAAAAAGTAACCGCCCCTCGACCAAAGAAAAATACGGTTACTTTTTTGTAGCTTATTAAATCTGGACTAATTAAATGTATTCAAAAATACTTTGAATTGCATCGGACACATTCATTATTTCATGGAGTGGCAATCTGTCAATTTTCTTATACCCACGGATCGCCAGATCCAACAATGCTATCTTTTCACATTGTATGTATCCTTCACTTTCACTTGTAGACATCCATATATGCAAAGGACCTTCTACAGAATCCTTTATAATAGGACATCCAATTATTTCTCCGCTGGTATTGAAAAAGTCCTTACTTACGACTAATACCGGATGTTTTATCTTTTCAATTTTCAAGATATCGCCCTGTTGCAGCTGTTCCATTACCAAGCCTCTCTTCCCATAGGCTCGCCCCAATTATATTCTCCATCCAACATCAGTTTTCCGTCAAATTCTGCTGCTCTCTCTTCTAATGTTTTGTGCCGAAAAGGTTTTACTAACGTAATGACTCCGTTTGCAACGGTAACATCTAAAACTTCATTTAATGCAATCCCTGCACTCTTTAATATTTCTTTTGATAGTCTAATTCCCTGACTGTTTCCCCATTCTTTTACTTGTGCCTGCATACAAAAACCTCCTTTCGTTTGGTATATACATAGTATATACTATATAACGAGATTTATCAATATATTCGGTACAAAACAAAAGTTGTCAGTCTAATTATTTTATTATTGAAACACTTTTAATACGGTGCAATGACAAGTATAAAAAAGTTCTCATTTTACCACACATGAAAAATTATGATTGAGGAACTTCATATACTATACAATATCTCTTGTATTTGATTATCCGCTTTTAGTAAAAACCTCATTTACTTATGATATGGCTCCCCCTGTATGATCCGATAACTCCGGTATATTTGCTCCAGCAGGATGACCCGCATCAGCTGATGCGGGAAAGTCATCTTTGAAAAGCTGAGCGCGTAATCGGAACGTTTCAGAACTTCTGTGCCCAGTCCAATGGATCCGCCGATGATAAATATGATATGGCTTGTCCCCTGTACGCCAAGCTTCTCAACTTTAGCGGCCAGTTCCTCTGAAGTCAGCATGTTTCCCTGGATTTCAAGGGTGATGACATACGCATCCTCTTTTACATATTTTAAAATGCGTTCGCCCTCCTTTGCACGGATATTATCTTCCACAACACCGCTTGCCTGATCCGGCGTTTTTTCGTCTGCTACTTCTATCATTTCGAGCCTGCAGTATTTGTTCAGGCGTTTGCTGTACTCGTCAATTGCATCTTTCAGATATTTTTCTTTTATCTTACCGACTGTAATAACTGTTATCTTCATATGTCTCCCTGTTATCCTTTAACCGGATGTACTTTGAAGCCGCAGTATTTTGCTTTCCATCCATATTTAGGGGCTCCTTCTGCACATGTTCTGAAACAATTATACGATTCTTTTTTTTCTAAAGCAATGACAAAACAGGTTCTTTCGTGTGCAAAATCATTTATTTGCCCTTATTCTTCACTTTTTTGATTGGATTGTAAAAGAGGATTGCGCCTGTTTTCATTTTGATATAAAATAAAAGAAGAATGCTATATAATTGTTCAGGAAACAGTTTCTATGAAAACACATAAAAAGCGGCAGCTTTCTTATTATGAGCTACGCAAATCCTTACATTCTCTCCACGATTTCCCAGCTTCAGCCGGACGGGGAAACGGTCTTTGCTTACGATATTAAAATGGGGGAGATTCAGGAGCTGACACTGTCTCTTAGAGATTATGAACAGGAACAGCTACTCGTCTTTGATTCAGAACTGGGAGATTAAAAATGCTTATATTCAGCTCGGACAGACATAGAAACGTTTGGAAGTTGCCTTGGCAGCAGCACAGAAGGCAGCTGCCATTGATGGTTTAACCGGCATTATGAACTGCAAATCTTTCCGCAAAAATATCGCTGAAATTCTGAAAAACATGTCCGCCGGAAAATGCGGCATTCTGATCGACGGTGACCATTTTAAACGCATCAATGATACCTGCGGACATACTGCCGGAGATGACGTCATCCGCCTTGTGGCACAGATGATCGTCGGACGCATCCGTACAGTGGATCTTGCCTCCCGCCTCCACGGGGATGAATTCGCCATCTTCCTGTCTGATATACAGGATCCGTCTATTGGGCAGCGGGTTATGTCAGATATCAATGTTTCCCTTGCAGAAGAATCCGTTCTGCGCGGTCTTCCGGCTATCACCCTCTCTGCCGGTGCCGTTTTCGTCCGGTACGGCGATAAGTACTCTGAGCTTATAAAAGCCGCTGATGCTGCTCTTTATAAAGCAAAATCAACACACGACGGCAGATTTGTACTGGCAGAAAAGCCTTCTGTCCACTGATGATTCAAGTAAAACAGCTGTAAACAGTAACCCCAAAAAACTTATGAAGGAGCAAACCGAATGCCTTATTGTCCGAAATGTGATATGGAATTTATGGAGGGAGTTACCGCCTGCACCGACTGCGGCGGCCCCCTGCTTGACAGCCGGGAAGATGTAGAAAAAACTATGACCTTTCTAACGGCTCTTGAACCCGAACTGGCGGATAAATTCACCTCGGTTCTGGATAACGCCGGGATACCCTATGATGTCCGGGAATACGAAGAAGCCGAGGGGTTTGTGCAGATACTCGTGCCCGACGATTTGCTGGACAGAGCCCAGAAGCTGCTTACCGTTTTCGCGGATAATGAACTGCCCGACGACACAACTAAAGAAGAAAAAGCGCCGCCGGTCTTTCAGAAAAGCGCCGATAAATATGAAGATATGAAGTCCTCAGCTTTCGCATTCATCGTGGTGGGCGCCCTGGTTCTGGCCGTTATCATCCTCTCCTTAGCAGGTGTGATCCGGCTACCCTTCAGCGGCACCTCCGGCATACTCACCCATGTGGTATTTCTGGCTGTCAGCGTTATCTTCCTTTTGATCGGTATCCTGTCCGCCAAAAAAACCGGGGAACTGAAAGCGCAGATCAAAGAGGAAGACACTCTCACCACAGAAATTATGGGATGGGCGGCGCAGAATATGACCGCCAGCGGATTGGATGAAGTGATTGAGGACAGCACAGAGGAGCCTCTTACCATGGAAATCCGCTGCCTGCGCCGCATGGAAGCGATCCGCTGCCAAATCCGGGACACTTTTTCCTTAAAAGACGAAGCATATCTGGATGCGATGTCCGAGGATATCTACCAGATGCTGTTTGAAAAACCGGAGCATGAAACGGATTCTGATCAATAGATACTGCCTGAGTCATAGCGGCACGGTTTCCATCACCGTGCCGCTTTATACATATATCCCTCTTATTTATCTTGCCTCAGCATACTTCTTAATATTGGATGCATTCACGTACTTCTGCGCCTGTCCGTTCTCCACAACCACCAGCGTAGGAGCCTGCATCACCCCGTATTTCTGTGTCAGCTCTGCATTTTCTTCCGCATCCACCACCACATATTCCTCATCTTTGAGGAATTCCTTTGCAATGCGGCAGTTCGGGCAGGTCTTGGTGGTAAACAGATATTTCACCGCGGTATCCGCCGCTTCCTGCACGCTGGAGCACGCCGCCTCTGTTTTAGCCTCAGAGCTCTCCTTGTGCAGAACCGAGCTGTTTACATCATAAACTCTGCGGTTCTTATACTCCTGCGTCTTGCCGTCATTCCAGTTCTTCACCGGGCGGTAATATCCGGTGATGCGGCTGTAAACCTCCGCGGCTTCCCCGCACTCCGGACAGACGAAATGCTCGCCCGCTAAGTATCCGTGGTTCTTGCACACGGAATAGGTCGGGGAAATCGTATAATACGGCAGCTTGTAGTTCTCCGCAATCGCTTTAACCAGCTTTGCGGCCGCCTTCCAATCCGGAAGCTTCTCTCCCAGAAATGCGTGGAATACGGTGCCGGATGTATACAGCGTCTGCAGCTCGTCCTGGATGTCAAGAGCGTCAAAGATATCTGCCGTATAATCCACCGGGAGGTGCGAGCTGTTGGTATAGTAAGGCACATCCCCCTTATTGCCCGCAGTGATGATATCCGGAAAATGCTTCCTATCATGCTTGGCCAGACGGTATGTCGTGGATTCGGCGGGGGTGGCCTCCAGATTGTAGAGATCCCCATACTTCTCCTGATAATCCGCCAGGCGTTCCCTCATGTGATTCAGCACATCTTTGGCAAATTCCTGGCACTTCACATCGGTCATATCCGCGCGGATCCATTTCGCATTGAGCCCCACCTCATTCATACCGATGAGCCCGATGGTGGAAAAGTGGTTTTCAAAGCTTCCCAGATATCTCTGGGTATAGGGATAAAGACCTTCTTTTAACAGTCTGGTGATCACCTCCCGCTTGATCTTAAGGGATCTGGCAGAAATATCCATCACACGGTCCAGCCTGCGGTAAAAGTCCTCCTTATCCTCGGCCAGATAAGCGATGCGCGGCATGTTGATCGTCACAACACCGATGGAGCCGGTGCTCTCTCCTGATCCGAAGAAACCGCCGGTCTTTTTGCGCAGCTCCCTTAGATCGAGACGCAGACGGCAGCACATGCTGCGGACATCGCTGGGCTGCATATCGCTGTTGATATAATTAGAAAAATAAGGGGTGCCGTATTTCGAGGTCATTTCAAACAGCAGACGGTTGTTCTCGGTATCAGACCAGTCAAACTCCTTTGTGATGGAATAGGTGGGGATCGGATACTGGAAGCCGCGTCCGTTATAATCGCCCTCCACCATAGTCTCAATAAAGGCCTTATTGATCATGTCCATCTCTTTTTTGCAGTCTTTATATTTAAAATCCATCTCTTTTCCGCCGACGAGAGCAGGCAGTTCCGCCAAATCATCCGGTACCGTCCAGTCCAGAGTGATGTTGGAGAAGGGTGCCTGTGTGCCCCATCTGCTGGGCGTATTCACGCCGTAGACGAAGGACTGAATGCACTGTTTCACTTCTTTATAATCGAGATTGTCCACCTTAACGAAAGGGGCAAGATACGTATCGAAGGAAGAAAATGCCTGTGCGCCCGCCCACTCATTCTGCATGATGCCCAGGAAATTGACCATCTGGTTACAGAGGGTGGAAAGATGTCTGGCAGGCCCTGAGGTGATCTTTCCGGGAATGCCGCCCAGGCCTTCCTGTATCAGCTGCTTTAAGGACCATCCCGCGCAGTAACCGGTCAGCATGGACAGATCATGGAGATGGATGTCCGCGTTTCTGTGCGCGCTCGCGATCTCATCATCATATACCTCGGAAAGCCAGTAGTTGGCCGTCACCGCTCCGGAATTGCTTAAAATCAGACCTCCCACAGAGTAGGTAACTGTAGAATTCTCCTTTACACGCCAGTCCTCTATCTTAACGTAACTGTTCACCACCTCTTTATAATCCAGTATAGTGGATTTCATGTTGCGTATTTTTTCTCTCTGTTTTCTGTAAAGTATGTAAGCTTTAGCCACATCGGTATAGCCGCTCTGTTCCAGCACATGTTCCACGCTGTCCTGGATGCCCTCCACCGATATGCTGCCGTCCTTGATGCGCGGCTGAAAATCAGCGGTCACGCGCAACGCTAAAAGCTCCAGTATCTCCTCACTGAACTGTTTTCCTGTTGCAACGAATGCTTTCTGAATCGCATCCTGGATTTTTTTCAAGTTAAAATCCGCTACTTCTCCGTCTCTTTTTACGACCTGAAACATCTCATATCCCCTTTCTGTAGGGCCCAAAACGGTCCATGCTCTATCATTATAGCAAAGACCCGGTGCTGCGTCAATAAAAAAAGCCACAATATATATGTGGCTTTTTTCAATATATCCACAATATATTGTGGATATCTTCTGTATAACTCCTCCGACACACCCTAAATCCTATTCACCGCCCGCAGCCGCTTCAGTATCGCACACGCTACAGCACCTGACTGTAAAGTTCGGCCGGCACATAACCGGTCACCGCGATCCCTTCCGGCGTGTACTCTTCACTTTTCAGCTGGCCGAACTTGCGGATCAGCTGCACCTTCCCGGCTTCGCTGTAAGAGTACAGGCGGTCCAGATATACATTTCTGGAGCGCAGCAGCTCCTGCAGACCTTCCTTCATTTCCTCAAAACCTGCTCCGGTCTTCGCGGATATCTGAAACGTCCTGTCCGCCTTAAAATCCTTCAGTATGCAGCTGCCTTCTATCCGATCTGTCTTATTGAACAGAGTGATCACCGTCTTATCCACGACGTTCAGCCTGCGCAGCGTGTCATAGACCACATACATCTGCATATCCATATCCGGATTGGATGCATCCACCACATGCAGTATAAGATCCGCGTATTTCGCTTCCTCCAGAGTGCTTCTGAAGGCCTCCACCAGGTGGTGGGGCAGCTTGCGGATAAATCCCACCGTATCGGTCAGCAGAAGTTCCTGACCGTCAGGCAGGGAACACTTGCGGGTGAGGGGATCCAGCGTGGCAAACAGCATGTCTTCCTGCACTGCCCCCGCATCGGTCAGTGCGTTTAAAAGGGTGGATTTCCCGGCATTGGTATATCCTACGATCGCAGCGGTCGGCAGGAAGCTCTGGCTGCGCTGCTTTCTGGCCAGCTCGCGATTGCGCTTTACCTCTTCCAGTTCTCCCTTCAGCCTGCCGATCCGTTCATGAATCAGACGCCGGTCCGTCTCCAGCTTCTTTTCACCCGGTCCTCTGGTTCCGATTCCGCCGCCCAGCCTGGACAAAGAGTTGCGCAGGCCGACCAGATGTGTAGCCCTGTATCTTAGCTGCGCCAGCTCCACCTGGATCTTTCCTTCCCTGGTGGCCGCCCGCGCGGCAAAGATATCCAGTATGAGAAGCGTTCGGTCTATGACCTTACTCCCCAGAACCTCTTCCATATTGCGCAACTGTGCCGGGGACAGCTCATCGTCACAGACCACGCCGGTGGCCTTTAATTCCCTGACCAGCTCCGCCGCCTCTTCCAGCTTGCCTTTCCCCAGATAAGTAGCAGGGTGCATGGACTCCCTGTTCTGGATCACGCACCCCACCGTTTCGGCTCCCGCCGTTCTGACCAGCTCTGAAAGCTCCTCCATGGAGCGTTTCGTATCATCCCCGTCCGAAGTGCTGATGCCGATCAGAATCATTTTTTCCTGAATTTCATTCAAATCCGTCATTGTAGATAACCTTCTATCTGCTCTTTAAGAACTGAATTTCCCGGTCCACGGCTTCCTCCGAACCGAACTCTGACACATAAGCCTCAAATTTGGCCAGAGCGGTCGCGAAGTCACCCATCTTTTCATAGGCTGCCGCTTCATTGAATTTCAGGTCCTTCGACACCACCGGATCTTCCAGCGCGATGCCTTTCTGGAAATAGTCAATGGCCCCGGCATAATCGTTCTGTCTTATTCTGTACAGTCCGAGCTGATTATATACTCTGGCATTGGCGCCCTCCAGGGAAAGTGCGGTGGTGTATACCGCATAAGCGCTGTCGGAATCTCCCTGCGCTTCGTAAGCCATGCCCAGATATAAAAGCGTATCCACATCCGCGCTGTCCTTAATCTGATTCAGTTCCGCCACCGCGCTGGAATACTCGCCAAGCAGGAACTGGATCATGCCGCGGTATTTGTGGGCAGAAGGCGCATCGTCCTGGATCACCAGGGCGGCATTCAGATAATTCCTGCCCTCATCCGGCATCCCGTTCTGCACCAGCGCATCATAGATATTCCAGTACAGCTGATAATTGCCGGGCTTCAGCTTGATTGCAGCGTCAAAATCAGCCTTTGCTTTGTCTGAATCGCCCATTCTGGCATATACGCATCCGCGCAGATAATAATCGTCGGACTTTTCCTTCTCCACCTCCAGAAGGATCGTATAAGTCTCCAGGGCATCCTCGTATTTGCCGGACAGGACTTCCGCTTCCGCGCGGTATTTCAGCACATCGTATTCCACAGTGGTCACCTTGGCGTCCGTATGGGCCAGAGCGGTGTTAAACGCACCGATTGCGGCCTCATAATCGCCGGCTTCCAGATAGGCGATGCCCTTGCCCCGGTATGCATACTTATAATTCTCATCCACGCTGACTGCATAATCAAAATTCTTTTGCGCGCTTTCATAATCTTTAAGCCCGATATAGGCCATACCCAGGTTGGTATAATATTCCGGCGACCGGTTATCACCGGCAACCGCCTCCTGAAACTTGGCTACGGCTCCCTGATAGTCTTCCGCCTGATACAGCTCAAGCCCCTGTTCATTCTGATCCTTGCCCTTGCTGCAGCCGGCAGAGACAACCATCACCGCCGCCAGCATCACCGCTAAGAATATCTTTCGCATTTTCTTCATAAATAAACCTCTTTTGTCCGCCCCTGCCTGACGACTGCTATCTGCTCTCTCCTACAAAAAACAAAGCCAGCGTACCCGGTCCGGAGTGCGCGCCGATGGTGGGGCTCACATAGCCGATCAGCGCCTTATCTATTCCGAATCTGCTCTTAATCTGTTCCGCAACATACTGCGCATCCTCCAGGCAGTCGCCGTGGCTGATGAATACACAGTCATTCTTATACGCGTAATTCTTCGTCTTTTTCTCCATATTGTCCACCAGCGCATTGAGCGAACGCTTTCTGCCTCTGACCGTTCCCACCGGCACCAGATGTCCCTCATCATCCACGTGCATGACCGGCTTTACATTCACCATGGTCCCCAATATGGCAGTCGCTTTGGAAACTCTGCCCCCTCTGTGCAGATGAAACAGGTCGTTCACCGTAAACTGATGGCACAGATGCGGCACAAGCTCCCTTACGCCCTCGGCAGTTTCATCCACCGACATCCCTTTTTCCCGCATTTCAAGCGCCTTATGTACCAGAAGCCCCTGGCCCAGGGAAGCGCAGAGTGTATCGATCACGACGATCTTTCTGTCGGGATACTCTTCCTTCAGTTCATTGCCCACTAAGGCCGCGCTCTGGCAGCTGCTGCTTAACCCTGAAGAAAATGCCAGATAGAGCACATCCCTGCCCGCATCCAGCTCCGCTTTCATCAGCTCTCTGGCCGTCTCCGGATTCACCGCCTGGGTCGTCGGCATCTTGCCGCTTCTCATCATGGAATAAAACTCCTTCGGATCCAGCTCCGTCTCCCCTCCATAGGTCTTATTGTCAATAATATAATACAATGGCGCCACTTTCAGATCATGACTTTCCAGATACTCCTTCGGCAAATCTGACGCGCTGTCTGTTATAACCGCAAAAGAATTCATAGGTAGTTCCTCCGATTTTTTATTTTTATAACCTGCTGATGCCCATACCCTGCTGCGTCTTCTGCAAAGTATTCATGTAATATAATAACATTAAAAAGAACATCGCGCAAGAAATACATGCGGCCAGCCGGAAATACGGCGCGAGGGATGAAGGAGCGGCGGACTTAAAAAACAGGGATATCCGGCTATGCCGGATATCCCTGCGATACAAATCCTATATCGGTCTCATTTCCCGGTGGTGCTGCCCAGGCCGCCGGTTCTTACGCCGCTGCATTCATCGTCCACCGTAACGCCGAACTCCATGAAAATACCCTGCATGAAAGCGGTGCCCGCCGCCAGCTTAAGGATTTTCCCCTCATTGGAATCGTTGGTGATCTTGGCAAACATATGGCCTTCGTTATCGGAATAGAAATAGTCGCTGTCGATGATTCCCACCGTATTGTTCAGCTGCAGCCTGTACTGAAAGCCCAGGCCGCTCCTGGGATACATCTGCAGCACCCAGCCGTCCTCGATATCCACCCGGATGCCGGTAGGAACCTTCACTGTTTCACCCGGCCTTAATGTCACATCCATGGGAATAAAGAAATCATAGCCGGCGGATCCCACCGTAGCCCTGCGCGGCAGCTTGATGCTGTCATAGAGTTCACGGCAGATCTCCTCATCCATTCCGCCGAACGTATCGTTCCAATCCTCTTTAAACTGGTCAAAACTGACCTTATAAAATTTCGCCACTCTCTTCATACCTGAACCTGCTCTTCCTGATTGTTATCATTTACTCTGCCATCAGCGGATGTCTTTTGGCCGCTTGTTTTACATTATAGCATGTCAGCAAGCTGACATGGCCCCTCCGGGGGGGATGCGCATGATTTCCTATGGAAATTGTCTGCTTCGCAGACGGAAATCAGCGCAGGTATAATGTCTGTCGACATTATACCATAAAATATCACCCGGCTACAATATCCAAATGCGGCGGTCTTCTTTTAATAATAATCGCAACAGGCTTTTATTCAATAACTTTTGCGATTATAAACCGCAAAAGTTTATGTTTTATACTTTTTTGCGTTTAATTTTTGATATCCTACAGTCACTAGCATATGTAACAGGGCACATTCGATTTCCCTGAAAAGGGCAAATTGTAGTTCTCTGGAGATAGTGGGATGAAATACGGATTTCATGCGTTTTTATTCATTGATAATAATAAAAAGCCTTGTATTTACGTGCTATTTTGCTTAACACATGTACAAGGTTTTTTAATTTCTGTTTATTTTAATTAGGGAAGAGCAGGACGATAAGCCGGGTTCTGTCATTGAATGATCATCTATCTAGGCCTGCCGTCACCGGCAGGCTCAAGCGACTTACCCGAAGGCAGACGGGCCGCCTTATGCCTTCTGTTAGTCTTGCTTCGGATGGGGTTTACATATGCCCCGCCTGTTACCAGGCGGGCGGTAGTCTCTTACACTGCCCTTCCAACCTTACCGGCCGGGGCCGGCGGTATATTTCTGTTGCACTATCCTTGGAGTCGCCTCCACCGGACGTTATCCGGCATCCTGCCCTGTGAAGCCCGGACTTTCCTCGTCTGTTGCCAGCCGCGATCATTTGTCCTGCTCATAGTTTTCTATTTTACCATAATTTCATCCATTTGTAAAATATACTTTTCGGCGGGCACCTCACTCCTCATGCCGCCCAGCCGGTACAACCGCGCTTTTCTTCATGCCGGCGCGTATATACTCGGCCGGCGAACAGCCGGCATATCTGGTGAATACCCGGCTGAAATAATACGGGTCCTTAAATCCGGCCTGTTGTGCAGCTTCCCCCACACGTGCCCCGCCATATTCCAGCAGCGCCCTGGCCCGGCTGACGCGCAGCCGGTTTAAGTATTCCAGGATGGACATGCCCGTATGGCGCTTAAACAGCGCGCCGCAGTAAACAGGATTAAGCCCCGCCTCATCCGCCGCCATCTCCACTGTCACAGTCTGGGTATAATGCTCCAGCAGATACCGCTTTATCTTTACTATATGAAGGTTTTCCCCGCCATCCTGCTTAAGCTCCAGCAGCCGGTGCACAATGAGCTGAAACAGTCCGCCGCATTTAATCATCCGCAGCGGAAAATCGCTCATCCACTGATACTCAAACTCAGTGAAATACTGGTTTAGCATCTCATCCGTCCCCCACTGAAAACATCCTGCCCCCGCAAACGGCGCAAACGGCTTATCCAGTGTAAAATTAAACGCGGCGCACTCCATGCCTTCTGTATATGCAACTCTCCTGCTGCCTACAGGCACCAGCACCGCCTCTCCCGATTCCAGCTCAAAGCTCTCCTCATCCGTTTCATAATGCGCCCGTCCGTCAAGGACAAACGTCAGATCAAAGCTTGAGGTACGGACATCCCGCAGATGCCACTGCCGCGAACATGTCTTATGCACAAAATAACGCACCCTGGCGCCCGAGAGATCATATGCCGTCTCATCCATCTATTTACACCTCCACGCTTACACAGTTTATCCACGCCGGCAATTCTGTCAGGCTCTCACACTTTGTACAGCACATACATCTTTAATTTGTCCAGCATTTCTAAACTTTCTACATTGATTGTAATGATACCACGTGATAAAATCAAGAAAAATTTTAACCTTGGAGGTATTACAATGCTGCCGGTCGATCTGGAACAATTTTGGAAGGATGATGATGCATCGCATGGACAGAACTGCTTTGACAAAAACGCCCCGCAGGTAGCCATGGGCATCCGTATGAGTGACGAATGTGTTTTCGCAGAGCTTAACGAGGAAGGCAATCCCTGGGGACATACGCCCCGTGAGCGCAGAATTGAACTCAACAAACGCTATAATGACAAGGCTGAGCAGATCGTAGGGCGCAGGCTGCTGCGGGAGAATTTCCCGACACCGGATCAGCTCTTCCCGGCATACCGGCAGATCGGAGAGGTATTTGGCGGTGAATATGTATTTGACGGGAACGTCACATGGCTGAAGGGAAACTGCTCCACTCCGAAAGAGCTGGAAGCACAGCTTGATAAAATAGACCGGATGGATTTCCGTTCATTCGTGCTGCCAAAAACGTGGGAACAGGAAAAGAAGCGGCTGTATGAAACCTACGGCTTAAAGCCCGCGCTCTGGCGCAAGATCCGCGGCCCTGTCACCCTGGCGACTTCCATTTACGGCGTCGATCATTTTATCTTTTTGTACTATGACGCGCCTGAACTCTATTACCGCCTGCGTGACACGATCCAAAACGTGATGCACAGCTATATCACCCTGTTTGACGAAGAGGCAGGGCACCCCGACAATGCCGATGCACATTCTTTCTATTTTAACGATGATGACTGCAACCTGCTCACCCCTGAAATGTACGAAGAATTCGGCTACCCCATCCTGAAATCCGTCTTTGAGCGCTGCTGCCCCGGTGAAAATGACTGGCGCTACCAGCATTCGGATTCCTCGATGGGCCATCTGCTGCCGATCCTGGCTCGGCTCAACTTAAGCGGCTGTAATTTCGGGCCCACGCTCACCGTGCGGGAAATACGCAGGTACATGCCCCATACACGCATTGACGGCCAGCTCGCCCCTTTTACGTTTATGAAAAATGACGAGCAGGCGATCATAGCGGAGGTGAAACGGGACTGCGAAATGGCCAAGGAAAACGATCTGCGCGGCGTAAATATAAGCACCGCAGGCTCCATCAATAACGGCTCGCTGCTGACCAGTATGCGCGCGGTCATGTATGCCATCCAGCAATACGGCCGCTATTGACTGCAGAACTGCATTTCCCTTCAGACGCCTATACCCGAAAGCAGCTGCCTCCAATGAATTCACGCAGTATTGAATTTTTCGGTATCACCTCGCTGACCACCGGCAGGAAGTAATCAAAGAATTTCAGCAGACGCTTGGCCTCCAGATATTCCGGCGCATCCTTCGGGATGCCGAACAGCAGGGGTTCCGCGTACATTTTAAGCACTGCCAGCTCATAGATCAGAGCCGAATTAAACATCGCATCGGCCTGCTCCTGATAAGGGAAGATATTGCGCTCCTCCCCGCGCCGGACGGACGGCCACATATTGATCGTTTTCTGTGCGGTCGTTCCCCGTGTCCTGGCATCGCGGATGATCCTGCGGATCAGCCGTCCGTCCGTGGTGGGGATGCGGTTGTGCTCATCGATATTGAGCTGGGTGAGAGCGCTGATATAGATCTTAAATTTGCTCTCCTCCGGAAGGCTGTAGGACATCTCCGGATTCAGTCCGTGGATGCCTTCTATGACCAGGATATCGTTCGACCCTAACTTTTTATAATCACCGTTGTATTCGCGCACCCCCAGCTTAAAATTAAAGCTGGGCAGCTGCACGGTTTTTCCGTCCAGCAGCTCGCTCATATCCTGATTAAACTGCTCCACATCGATGCTTTTTAAGGACTCAAAGTCGTATTCGCCGAATTCATCCCTGGGCGTCTGATCCCTGTTTAAAAAATAATTATCCACCGCGATCGGATGGGGCGTCATGCCATGAGCCTTCAGCTGAATGGAAAGGCGGTGGGAAAAGGTGGTCTTGCCAGAGGAGGAGGGGCCGGCTATCATGACGAATTTGCAGCCTTCTCTCGCCTTCACCGCCGAAGCGATTTCCGCCAGGCGCTTCTCCTGCAGCGCTTCCTGCACCAGTATCAGTTCGCTGATATCTTTATGCACGATATAATCATTCAGTTCCCCGACCGTGCTGACGCCCAGTTCTCTCCCCCACTCCTCCGACTCATGGAGCACATGAAAAAGCTTGGGCTGCGGCACAAATTTCTGCACGGTTTCCGGCTCCCTGCCCGAGGGGAGCATGAGCACCAGTCCCTTTTCATATAGGCAGAGGTCAAAATATTTCAGATAACCGGTGCTCGGGACCATATATCCGTAAAAATAGTCCTCAAATCCATCGATGCTGTAGATGTTGACCTTGGATACACGGCGGTAGGAGAACAGCCGCTCCTTATCGTACATCCTGTGCTTTCCGAAGAGTTCCACCGCTTCATCCGTGTGGACACTCCGCTTCTCAATCGGAATATCCCGGCTGACCAGGTCCCGCATATAGGCGCGGAGCTTCGAGAGCATCTCCTCATCCAGGCGGACATTGCCTTCCACCTCAATATAAAACCCTCTGGTAACGGAAAAACATACCGTCACATCCTTAATATTCTTATGACCGGCCACATTATAGATGGCCTTTAATAAAAGCAGCGTCGCGCTGCGCTCGTAAGCCTGCATGCCGGGCTTATCCTCTGTCGTGATAAAACGCAGCTCGCAGTCGCCTTTCACGCGTTTATGCAGCTCCTGCAGCTTGCCGTTCACCATGACCAGCACGATATCGTGGTCGCCTTCCGCCTGATTATCCCTGGCTATCTCTTCATAGGTAACGCCCACAGGATATTCCTTCACACAATCTCCAAATGTAATATAAGCCATAATTTTCCTCATTTCATAACAGTTCCGGCGAACTGTTGCACATTTTTCCGTGGGTTAAACGGTATCATTACATCATATGACAGGGCAGATGCATGGGTGCTGCACAGACCTCAAGCCCCGGCAGATTCTTTTTCAGAAACGCTTCCATAAACGGTATGAAGATATGCTCCAGCCCATAATGGCCGGCATCGATCACCGTCACGCCCGAAGCGGCCGTATCGATGCCCTCATGATGTCCGATATCTCCTGTGATCAGCACCGACACGCCGGTTCTGACCGCGTCCATCAGGACGGAGGATCCCGATCCCGGCGATATGGCGGCGCGCCGGATCTTTTCCTGTCCGCTGCCGGCCGCATAAACATTGACATTTGGCAGATCAAATGCTGATTTCACCAGCTGACACAGCTCCTCAAGCGTCATTTCTTCCTTAAGCTCACCGACCCGGCCGATTCCCAGGCCGTCCATGCCGGAACCCACCGCCGGCTGCAGCGGTTTTGACTGCCCAAGCCCGATCATTGCAGCCGCCAGATCCGCCATGCCGCCCTTCGCCATATCGAAGTTGGTATGCAGCGCATAATAATTGACATCACTGCGGATCAGCCTGCGAAGCCTTCGGCCGATGAAACGGTCTTCATTGATGCTCTTTAGCGGTTTAAAGATCAGCGGATGATGGGTCAGCAGCAGATCAAATCCTCCCTCTGCGGCTGCCTCCACCGCTCTGTCATCCGCATCCAGTGAGATATATACGCTCTTCACTTCTTTTTCCGGATCCCCCGCCAAAAGCCCCACATTGTCATACTCGCAGGCAAGCCCCGTCGGAGCAAATGCTTCCAGCAATTCCATGATTTCTTTTGTCCTCATTCCAGTTCCCTCCAATAATCCAGCGCATCCTTAATATCTGCAAGTTCCTTTTCCACCGCAACCTGGCGCTCTCTGGCGGACAGGCTGTCCGTCTTTAGCAGCTGCATGAGCAGGCCCCGGTATTTCTCCTGCTCCTTTAAAAGCTGCGACAGCAGCACCGGATCCCTGTGTTTTAGCGCATATCTCCCATACTTATATTCCGTAGGAGTGCCTGTGCAAACCGCGCCGTGTACGGCCCGCATGACGACATAATACTTGCCGTCCTCTTCCAGATAATGCTCCAAATCTATGTAAAAACCCATCGCATCCAGACGCTCCCGAACCTTCCAGGGTTCGGACTGCGGAGAGAGGATCAGCATCCGCGCCGCCTGCGCAGTCTCCTGGCTCCGTTCCAGTATCCGGTCGATCAGAGCTCCGCCCATGCCGGCGATCACAACGGTATCCGCCTCATCCGGCTTTAATCCGGAGAGTCCGTCGCTAAGCCGCAGCATCACACGGTCCTGCAGTCCGGCCTGCGCTATATGGTCTCTGGCGCGCTCCAGAGGCCCTCTTCGCAAATCAAATGCATACGCTTTGGGGGAAATACCTCTCTGTACAAGACAAATAGGCAGATATCCATGGTCTGTGCCGATATCTGCCACCACACTTCCCACCTCCACAAAGGAGGCGATTTTCTCTAAACGCAGGGATAAGTCCATAAGTTTATCTTTCCTAATCTAAAAAGTCTTTCAGTTTCTTGCTCCGGCTTGGGTGGCGGAGTTTGCGCAGCGCCTTGGCCTCAATCTGCCGGATGCGCTCCCTTGTGACATTGAAATCACGCCCCACTTCCTCCAGCGTTCTGGCGCGCCCGTCATCCAGTCCGAAACGAAGGCGGAGCACCAGCTGCTCCCGGTCAGTAAGCGTATCCAGCACCTCCACCAGCTGTTCCTTCAGTATGGAGTAGGTGGCGGCTTCCGCAGGCACCTGCACCTGGTTATCCTGGATAAAATCTCCCAGATGGCTGTCCTCCTCTTCGCCGATCGGCGTTTCCAGGGATACCGGCTCCAGGGATATCTTCAGTATCTCCCGCACCCGGTCCACAGGCATGTCCATCTTCTCCGCGATCTCTTCCGCGGAGGGCTCGCGCCCCAGCTCCTGGGTCATCTGCCTGGATACCCGTATCAGCTTATTCATGCTCTCCACCATATGCACCGGTATGCGGATCGTTCTGGCCTGATCCGCGATCGCTCTGGTGATGGCCTGGCGTATCCACCATGTGGCATACGTGCTGAATTTATAGCCCTTGCGGTAGTTGAACTTCTCCACCGCCTTGATCAGTCCCAGATTGCCCTCCTGGATCAGGTCCAGCAGCTGCATGCCCCGGCCCACATAATGCTTGGCTATGCTGACCACCAGCCGCAGATTGCATTCGGCCAGCATCTTTTTAGCCTGTGTATCCCCGGCCTCCATGCGCTTGGCCAGCTCTATCTCCTCATCCATCGAGAGGAGAGGGACCTTTCCGATTTCTTTCAGATACATTTTGACCGGATCATCCACGCTGACGCCTTCCGGCAGCGGGAACTCCTCGGGTTCCAGCAAGACAGGGTCCTCTTCCAGAAATATTTCTTCTTCCGCATCCACCACATTTAAAAATTCGATTTTATTCGCCTCCAAACATTCCAGCACGCGCTCAAATTTCTCCGCGTCCAGTTCTTCACTTCCAAAATACGCCATCAGATCCTGGTCATCCAGGATGCCTCCCTTATTTCTGGCATAATCCGGCAGCTTAAACAACTTTTCTTCGAATTTTATCTTCGTCTTACTTTCGCCCATAGCATCTTCGTCCTTCCAAATCGCTTTTATTATCCGCACGCAAAGCGCACTATTATTCTTGGCTCAATCCAGAGAAATATGCAGTGACTTCAGTCCGGCCTGCTTTTTCATGATTTCCTGCAGCAGCGCGATGTCGGTAGCCGTACGGCTGTCCATATCCAGCCGGTTCTTTTTCACGCGGATCACCGTTTCTGTCAGCGCCTTTTCTCTTTCTTCTTTGGTCGGTATGCTTTCCTTTAATCTGGCGTGGAACAAAGAGGTGGCCTCTTTGTATTCATTTTCATCATTGATAAAATAATTCAGTATCCCGGCGGGATTGACCTCCCCCCTCTCAAGCTGTTCAAACACCTTTGCGGCTACCCGCTGATACAGATCCTCAGTAAAATCCTCGGGTGTAAGGATATCCTTGATCTTCGGATAAAGTTTAGGATCTTCGATCAGCCAGGTGAGCAGCAGCTTCTGCGACATCCGGATCCCGTCCTCTTTTTTCTCCTTACGGACCCGCTGATCCTGCCATTCCTTCACCTGCTGCTTCTGCGCCCCGTCATATCCGCTCTTAAGCGCCTGTGTGTTCACCAGACGTCTTAAGCTCTCATAATCTATCTGATACCTGCCGGAGATGGCTTCAATATAGTTGTTTCTCTCCAGCTCCTCGGTAAACTCCAGCAGTTTCTTCGCCGTCTCATTATAAAATGCGGTTTTTTGTTCCGGGTCCTTCATATCATAACCACTTTTGAGAACATCAACCTCAAACAGAAAACTCCCGAGCGCGGTATCAATCCGTTTCTGAAACTCCTCTGCCCCCAGGGACTTGATGAATTCATCCGGGTCCTTGTAGGGCTTCATATTCAGCACCTTGACCGACAGCCCCGCATCCTTTAATATGGGGATGGCCCTAAGCGCTGCCTTCTGGCCGGCACCGTCGCTGTCATAGGTCAAAATCACCTGATGGGTATAGCGCTTGATCAGATTGGCATGCTGGAGCGTGAACGCGGTCCCGAGGCTTGCCACCGCATTGGTAAATCCCGCCTGGTGCATGGAAATCACATCCATATATCCCTCGCAGACCAGCAGGTACGGCAACTTGGTATGGCGCGCTATATTGAGGCCGTAAAGATTCCTGCTCTTGTCAAAAATCTTCGTCTCTGGAGAGTTCAAATACTTGGGCTCCCCCTCTCCCATCACCCTTCCGCCGAATCCGATCACCCGGTTGTTCACATCCATGATCGGAAACATGGCACGGTTCCAGAACTTATCGTAGGCGCCTCTTTCTTCAATCCTAACCAGACCAGACTGTGACAAAAGCTCGTCCGTATAGCCCCTGCCCTTTAAATACCGGTACAGATCATCCTGAAAAGGATTGGAAAATCCCAGCCCGAACCGCACGATCGTCTCATCGGAAAGCCCTCTGTCCTTAAAATACTGGTAGGCTCTGGCCCCCCGTTCGGATTTGAGCTGGTAATAAAAATATTTGGCGGCCACCTTATTGACCTCCAGGAGCCGTGTACGAAGGTCTGCCTCTTTCCTCGCCTCTTCCGATTCCTCCTGTTCGGCCAGCTCTATGCCGGCCCGGTCCGCCAGGTATTTCAGAGCCTCCTTGAAGGTGTAGTTTTCATATTCCATAATAAAGGTGATCACATTTCCCCCTGCCCCGCAGCCGAAGCAGTAATACATCTGCTTGACGGCAGAAACGGAAAAAGATCCCGTTTTTTCATTGTGGAAAGGGCAAAGTCCGAAATAGTTGCTGCCTTTTCTCGTTAGCTTTACATACTGCGAAATCACATCCACGATGTCATTGCGCGTTCGTATTTCTTCTATCAGTGATTCCGGATACATCATCCTGCGCCCTTCCTCCTTTTCCTGTCATCGGCCAAAGGCTGATGACCTGCGCACACTTAAGTCTGCTTCCTTTTTCCTTCGTAACTATATGCCGGAAACCGACTGTTTTACGAATCAGCGGTTCCACGATTTCGGGACAAACAGCTCCTCAAATTTAGTCATGGAATAATGATCCGTCATTCCGGCGATGTAGTCGCAGACTACAATCTCTTTAGGAACCTGTCCTTCGGTAATCATGATCACATATTCCGACGGCAGCGTCTGCCAGTAACGGATGTAATAGTCAAACAGATTCCTTAACATATTTTTGGCCTTGGATTCCTCTGCCTTAACAAGCGGGCTCCGGTAGACCCTTTCAAACATGAAGGTCCGCAGGCCGGTCATGGCTTCGGCCATATGCGGGGACTGTATGATATCAGGCTTGTCCTGGCTGTTGGTAATAATATCATGGATCAGGGCGTTGAGCCGGTCCCTGACCGTATGTCCCAAAATATCGGTGTACTCCCTCGGCAGCTCCGCTTCTGTCAGCACGCCGCCACGGATCGCATCATCAATGTCATGATTGACATAGGCGATCTTGTCACAGAGCCGCACCACCTTGCCTTCCAGTGTGGACGGCCTGCCGCTTGTCCCATGATTTTTGATGCCGTCCCTGACCGCCCAGGTCAGATTCAGACCGCGCCCTTCCTTCTCCAGCTTCTCCACCACGCGCACGCTCTGCATATAATGGCGGAACCGATGCCCCGTCCCGTATTCCGTAAGCGCCTGATCCAGAGCATCCTCGCCGGAATGCCCGAAGGGCGTATGTCCCAGGTCGTGGCCGTAGCCGATGGCCTCCGTGAGTTCCTCATTGAGGCGCAGCGATTTAGCTATGGTCCGGGCAAGCTGGGCCACCTCCAGGGTATGGGTCAGACGGTTCCGGTAATGATCACCTTCTGCCACCAGAAATACCTGGGTTTTGTCTTTCAGCCTCCGGAATGCCTTGCTGTGTATGATCCGGTCCCGATCCCTCTGATAGGCCGGCCGGATGTCGCACGGCACTTCCTCTCTCTCCCTGACTGCATCACAGCTATAGGACGCGTATGGGCTTAACAGCGTCTTTTCTCTTTCCTCCAGCATTTCTCTGATATGCATGCGTTCACCGCCTTTTAGGAGTGGCTGTTCACAGAGGGAGGCGGTAAAGGGTCCGCCGTGGGCTGGGGCGGGATGGGGGGACGGGCCGTGGAGCGGAGGGGGAGCCGGGGCTTAAGGTGTCCTCCATAGAGACACGCTCCCGCTCCGTGAAAAGCGTAACGGTTCTAAGGCTGTAAAGGACACAGCCAAAGAACCGACGGTTTTCAAGGGTCTTTATGGGGGACACCTTAAGCCCCGGCTCCCCCTCCGCTCCACGGCCCGTCCCCCCATCCCGCCCCAGCTCACGGCTGCTTTATCGGCTTCTCTGTGAATAGCATCAGTATGTTGTTTGTTTCTTTGTTTCTTGTTTGCGCGATTCTTTTTCAGGTAAATTGTATCATATTTATGGGCAGAGATCAAATAAAGTAATATTGCGGCAGATATTCTAACTATCTTATATAATATTCTGATGAATGCCATTTTATTCCTGTATAATGGAAATTCCTTCATTTATTTTCTGGGTCCGGCGGTAGACGCTGGGAGGAACTCCCGTGTAGTGCTTGAAACTGCGGGAGAAGTAGAACTGGTCGGTGAAGTCCAGTTCTTCGGCGATGCGGGACAGGCTGTAGTCTGTGGCGAGAAGCAGCTGGCAGGCTTTTCTCATCAGCACCTGCTCCAGATAGGCTCCTGCGGTCATGCCGGTCTCCTGCTTGAAACGCTTGGACAGCGTGCTCTCCGATACGTGGAGGCGTTCTGCCAGGCTGCGGACGGTGTTTCTGGCGGATACGGGCTGCTGGGTCAGCAGAAACATCTGTGAGAGCAGGCGGGAATAGGTCTGCCGGATCTTAGCGTCAGCGCCTGTTTTGCCGGCGAATGCCGCCGTATCCTCGTAGAGCCTGCCTTTCAGCTTTATGGAGCTCTCCGGATCACCCGCAAAAAAGAGCTCCTTTAACTGATCAAAAGACTCCGGGCTCATCGGAATGCTGCTTAAGTCTTTCAGGCCGTAGAACAAATCAAAACCGTTGGGCAGCATGACATTTACATGAAAGTACAGTTTTTCCATGGAATCTCTGCAGCGGTAATCGTATAAAAAGCCGGTGGGAATCAGATAAGCGTTTCCCGGCGTAAGCAGCTTCTCTTTCCCGTCAATGAATAGACTACCTTCGCCGCCTGTGACATAATAAAGCCTTGAATAGGGGGAACAGACGCTGCTGTGGCACCAGGTGCGGTCCACCAGGGCATATCCGGCTTCCACGATTTCCAGACGGATGCTGCTGGCCACATTGATCAGGGTGAGATTTTTTTGTATATCCATACTGATTTCTCCATATTTTGTACTGGTTTTTGACTGTGCATTTCTTTCCTCCTATTCTATCATAAACATAGGTTTACCGCTGCAGTATTTTTAACAGAGGGCCGCATCATCTGTGCAGGCTGCAGCCGTTAGCGGGCAGAAAAGCGGCATGTAACAAAGATGTGATATTTTGAAAACGAGGAGGAAGCAAGATGACAAGTTATGTTACCAAAAAGACGCCGGGTGATGTCTCCTGGTTCACCCATGACCGTTTCGGTATGTTTATTCACTGGGGGCTTTATGCCATGCCCGCCAGACATGAATGGATTAAAAACCGGGAAGAGATCAGTGAAGAACATTATGATCTGTATTTTGAACATTTTAATCCGGACCTGTATGATCCGAAGGAGTGGGCACGTCAGGCAAAAGCCGCTGGAATGAAATATGTGGTCATGACCACAAAACACCATGAGGGCTTTTGCATGTTTGACAGCAAATACACAGATTATAAATGCACCAATACTCCGGCCGGCCGGGATCTAGTAAAAGAATATGTGGATGCATTCCGGGCGGAAGGGCTTCATGTCGGATTTTATTACTCGCTGATTGACTGGCACCATCCTGACTTCACGATTGATATGTATCATCCCCGCAGGGATGATCCCGATGCGCTGGAACAGAACCAGGGAAGAGATATGCGCCGGTATGCCGAGTATATGAGAAATCAGGTGACTGAACTTCTGACCAACTACGGCAAGATCGATATCCTGTGGTTCGATTTCTCCTACAGCCACTTAAAGGGCGAAGGCAGCAAAGCCTGGATGAAGGGAAAAGGAAAAGATGATTGGGAGGCAGAGGAGCTGATCGCCACAGCCAGAAAGCTGCAGCCAGGCATCATCATCGACAACCGCACGGAGATCGACCAGGATCTCTGGACACCGGAACAGTATCAGCCCACCGAATGGGTGCGCGATCCCAAAACGGGTGAGCTGGTGACCTGGGAGGCATGTCAGACATTTTCCGGCTCCTGGGGATATTACCGCGATGAAATGACCTGGAAATCCCCCGATATGCTGATTGGCATGCTTGTCAATACCGTCTCCCTTGGAGGGAACCTTTTGATGAATGTGGGGCCTACGGCCAGAGGTTATCTGGACCGCCGAGCTGAAGGAGCTCTTAAGGTATATGCGGACTGGATGAAGTATAACAGCCGTTCCATATACGGATGCACCATGGCGGAGCCGGAATTTACAGCCCCCGCAGACTGCCGGCTCACTCAGAGCGCGGATGGCTCCAGACTCTATGTGCATCTCTTCGCCTATCCGTTCGCTCATCTGAAATTAAAGGGGCTGGCCGGCAGGGTGAAGTATGCGCAGTTCCTGCATGATGCCAGCGAGCTGATGTTCACAGAGGGTAAGATGGATCATTTCTCCGCAAAAGATCTGGAACGCGCGGACGATACGCTGGTGCTGTATCTGCCTCCGGTGAAGCCGGACTGCCTGGTTCCGGTGATTGAGCTGTACTTAAAATAACCTGCCCGAAACCATATGCCTGTTTACGTACATCTGTATATAGGCATTTCGTTACTCTTCACAGCTGCCGTAAACTTCCCGCGTATGACAGACCAGAATATGGTCTGTCATATGCTGCTTTATCAGCAACCGTGATTAGTAACATTTTGATTTGTATAACCACTGTAAATTGCGAATATACTATCATTGCAAAAACATTATTGATATACCATGTTTTTGCAAAGTAATGCAAAGTATTGACTTCTCCATGCTATTTTTGTACAATGGAAATAAAGAAGAAGCACACAAAAGTGTGCGTAGGTTATCAACCTACGGTTGGTGACATAGGAAAGGAAGCACACTGAAGTGTGCGTAGGTCATCAACCTGCGGTTGGTGACATAGGAGGCGGCAAAATGATACCACGAAACGAATATCTGGACAGCCTGATTCATCTGCGGGATAAGCAGGTTATCAAGGTAGTGACGGGCATCCGTCGCTGTGGCAAGTCCACTTTGTTTGAACTTTATCAGACATATCTTCTGCAAAACGGTGTAGAGCCGGAGCAGATCATAGCGTTTAACCTCGAGGACGGTGACTACGGGGATATCGAAGAGAGCAAGGCCCTGTATGATCTGGTACGCACCCGGCTGCTGCCGGATAGGATGAATTACATTTTTCTCGACGAGGTACAGCGGGTCGAAAATTTTCAAAAAACAGTGGACGGTCTGTTTATCAAAAAAAACTGTGATGTTTATATAACGGGCTCCAACGCCTACCTGCTTTCAGGCGAGCTGGCCACCTTACTGTCCGGGCGTTATATAGAAATCAAGATGCTTCCCCTCTCATTCAAAGAGTATGTTTCCGCATTCCCGCAGGACAGCAACAAAGACCGGCTGTACCAGCAGTATCTTCTGAACAGCTCTTTTCCTTATACACTGGAACTCTCCCGGCCAAAGGATATCCGGCAATATCTGGAGGGCATCTATGACTCCATTGTTTTGAAGGATATTGTGGCCCGAAAGCGTTTTCAGGATGTGGATATGCTGCGCAGTGTAGTTCGCTTCCTGTTCAGCAACATCGGCAATTTGTGTTCCACCAAAAAAATTGCCGACACCATGACATCGGCAGGCCGTAAAATCAGTGTGCATACCGTGGAGAGCTACCTGACGGCGCTCACCGACAGCTTTATCTTTTACCGGGCAGGCCGGTATGATATCAAGGGCAAGCAGTATCTGAAAACCGGAGATAAGTACTACGCCGCTGACATTGGCCTGCGCTACAATGTACTTGGTACCCAAAAAGCCGATCAGGGGCATATTTTAGAAAACATCGTGTATCTGGAACTTCTGCGCCGTGGGTACGAGGTCTACGTAGGCAAGGTAGGGGCTGCCGAGGTAGATTTTATCGCCATAGGCGAGGAAGGGGAAGAATACTATCAGGTGGCTTACACGGTAATGGATGCCGACGGCGGTACACTGAAGCGGGAGCTTGCGCCGCTTGAGGCTATCGGCGACCACAATCCCAAATACCTTTTGACAATGGACTTTACCCCGCTGACCTCCCACAACGGCATCAAGCAGATCAATGTTCTGGACTGGCTTCTGAAATAAACGCGGCAGCCGCCAAACATCCGTGCAGGCATGTCCGCCTGACTCGCCGCTTTGCGGGAATAAACTAAGAAATGAGGGTGCTATGGATACTCACAAATTCAGTTACAAAAACCTTGTAATCGCCGGCGCGATCCTGATCCTGCTCTATTGCGGCCTTCAGAATCTAAGCTCGGTCATCGGATTTCTTCAAATGATCATCGGCCTGTTTCTGCCTTTCATCGTTGGATTTTTTATGGCCTTCGTCTTAAACCTGCCAATGTCGGCCATTGAACGGCTTTTGGGACGCAATAAAAGCAAGGTGATGAGCAAACTCAAACGTCCCATCAGTCTGATCTTATCCCTCCTGTTTATCATAACCGCTCTGGCCTTTGTGCTCTATCTGGTCATTCCGGAGCTTGGCAACACCATGGTCACTCTCGGCAATGCCATCGTGGCCTTCGCGGATCAGGCGGGCAAGTGGATCAATGAAAATCAGGACCTGGTGCCTTTCCTGAATGAGAAGCTGGGAAGTATGGACATCGACTGGGCAAAGATCGGTTCGGAAGCGGTGAACATGCTGACCGCCGGTACCTCCGGCCTGTTCGGCTCCACCATCGCCATCATCTCCACTACCTCCAATCTGGTCTTTAATTTTGTCGTCGCTCTGGTATTTGCAATCTACCTGCTCTTTGGCAAGGAAACGCTGCAAAAGCAGATCCGCCACATCATCGGAGCGTATCTGCCCGGTAAAGTTCAGGACAGGATCTACTATATCGCAGGTATATCCAACCGGATCTGTTCGAACTTTATTGTGGGGCAGTGTACGGAGGCCGTGATCCTGGGTTCACTATGCGCGCTCGGCATGACCATTCTGCGTCTGCCCTATGCCGCCATGGTCGGCGCGCTGGTAGGAGCTACCGCTCTCATCCCCATACTGGGCGCCTTTATCGGAACCTTTGTGGGCGCATTCATGATCCTGGTGGTATCCCCCGTCAAAGCGGTCATATTTGTTATCTTTCTTCTGATCCTTCAGCAGATCGAAGGAAACCTGATTTATCCCCGCGTGGTGGGCTCTTCTGTAGGGCTTCCTGCCATGTGGGTTCTGGCCGCGGTTACCATCGGAGGCGGGCTGCTTGGGATTCCGGGCATGCTGGTCAGCGTTCCGATCGCGTCCATCTTATACACTCTTTTCCGGGAGGATATCCGGAAGCGTTTAAAAAAGAAAGACAGCGGTGTGAAAGAGCCTGAAAGCGCAGAATAACCACATCCGCCGCAATCCGGAGGCGTATTACTGAAATGAAAAATGATTTTTCCAGGGGCAGCGTGATTAAAAATATCCTGAATCTGGCCCTTCCCATGACACTGGCTCAGCTGGTCAACGTGCTCTACAACATCGTAGACCGGATTTATATCGGACGAATCCCTGACAATGCCACCCTCTCTCTGACCGGCCTTGGCCTCTGCCTTCCTATGATCACGATTGTCATCGCATTTGCCAATCTGTTCGGCATGGGCGGGGCGCCGCTCTGCTCCATCGCCAGAGGCCGGGGAGATTTAAATGAGGCGGAACATATCATGGGCAACTCCTTCGCCCTGATGCTTGGCACCGGCATCGTGCTAACCGCCCTGGGCCTGCTGTTTAAAAAGCCCCTGCTCTATCTCTTCGGCGCCAGCGACTCCACCTTTCCCTTCGCCGATGAATATATCACTATCTATCTGTGCGGCAGCGTCTTCGTCATGCTGGGACTGGGCATGAACAGCTTTATCAATTCCCAGGGATTCGGCAGGGTGGGAATGATGACGGTCTGTCTCGGAGCTGCGGCCAACATCGTGCTGGACCCCATTTTTATCTTTGTTCTTAAAATGGGCATACAGGGCGCGGCCATCGCCACAGTGATCTCTCAGTTTCTCTCCGCCGCCTGGATTGTCGCATTCCTATGCGGCAAAAAAACGATCCTTAAGCTAAAACCTGCCTGTTTCAGGCTGAAAGCACGCAGGGTGAGAGAAATCATCGGGCTCGGCCTGTCCGGCTTCACCATGGCCATCACCAACAGCGGCGTGCAGATCATGTGCAACGCCAGCCTGCAGTTTTATGGAGGCGATCTGTATGTAGGCGTCATGACAGTCATAAACTCCATCCGCGAGGTCATCTCCATGCCGGTAAACGGCCTGACCAACAGCGCCCAGCCCGTCATGGGATTTAACTACGGTGCGAAAGAGTACGGAAGGGTGCGGACCGCGATCAAGTTCACATCGGCCACCTGCATCATCTATACCACCGTTGCCTGGCTGCTTTTGTACCTGTTTCCGGAATTTTTTATACGGATCTTCAACAATGACGCGGATCTGGTGATGGCGGCCATCCCCTCCATACATATCTATTTCTTTGGATTTTTCATGATGTCACTGCAGTTTGCGGGCCAATCCGTCTTTGTGGCTCTGGGAAAATCAAAATACGCCGTATTTTTTTCCCTGCTGCGCAAGGCGTTTATCGTCATACCTCTGACACTGCTTCTGCCGCGGATTTTGGGGCTTAACACTACGGGCGTGTTTCTGGCAGAACCCATCTCCAACTTCATCGGCGGCGCCGCCTGCTTTATCACAATGCTTCTGACCGTCTGGCCGGAACTGAAATAAGAATCCCGCTCGCGGGATTCTCCGCCTGCGGCGGGTCGTTTTAGCGACAGTATACCTTCCCGCCGCAGTATGATCCTAAGCGGAGCGTTTTTTATTCAATAGGGTGCGCACTATTGAATAAAAAGAAACCCGCAGGCAGTCGGATCATCCGGCTGCCTGCGGGCACCCACTTTATATCTGCTATTTGCAATATTGCTGTAGAATTCCGAATCAGTTACTCTTTGGTCTCTTCAGTCTGTACATCCGCCTCATTCTCTGCCAGCTCTTCTGACTGTGTATCCGCTTCCTGCTTAGGCGGCTCTTCGGTCCTTGCATCCGCTTCCTGCTTAGACGGCTCTTCGGTCCTTACATCCGCTTCCTGCTCCGCCATATTCTCATACCGCACTGCGCTGGTAGCTGCCGGCGGCACATCCCGCCCGGCCGCGCCCGCAGTTTCAGGCTCCGGCATCTTCTTCCACTTCTTCGTCGCGATGACAAATAAAGCGATCCCCAGTATCAAAGTGAAAATGGAAATGAACTGTGAAGTGGAGAGAAACCCGATCTCGCCCCTGGGATCGTTGCGCAGAATCTCAATCAGGAACCTGCCGATGCTGTAAAAGATCAGGTAGAGGCCGCCCACCTGTCCGTCTGATTTGGCTCTCTTTGCAAACCAGATCAAAACGAAGAAATGCAGGAAATTCGCTGCGCTGGAAATCAGCTGTGTGGGGATCACCCGGACACCGATGGGCGCAAAGGGGGAATTATTGAATACCACTCCGCACCAGGAAGAGGTTTCACAGCCATAACAGCAGCCGGACAGGAAACAGCCGATGCGTCCGAACGCCTGCGCCAATGCGATGGACGGCATGATCAGATCAAAGTATTTGATGAAGCTGACCTTTTTGACCCTGCTGTAAATATAACCCGTCAGTATGCCTCCAATGATTCCCCCGTACACCACAAATCCTTCCGTCAGTTCCTTCAGTATATTCTGCGGATTCTCCATAATCGCCTTGATTTCCACCAGCACATACAAAAGCTTAGCCCCTGCCAGTCCCCCCACCAGGCACCAAAGCCCCATGGAAAACAATGTGTCGCCGCTAAGTCCGTATTTAGCCGCCCTTTTATCAGCCACCGCAAAAGCAGCGATGATGCCCAGAGCGATCATAAATCCATAACTGTATACCTTCAAAGGCCCCAATTCAAAAAGTATGTATCTCATGTCCCGCCTGTTATCCTCCCTGTATAAAAGATTTGATATCTATCTTAGCAGGATTTATACAAGGAATCAACCTGTTTTTCAGTCCGTCACCCTTTGTCACCTTTACTTTGTCCGATTGCTTCATGCAGATCCAAGAAAAAGTCGCTGTAACGCAGGGAGTTAGGAATCCTGGTGAAACCGCACCACAAAAACAGCGGATATTCTTTTCCCTCATATACAACAGGAGTCCCGTTCTGTTCCAATATCCGTTCTGCAAGCTCCTGTGCCTCCGCCTCGTCTTCCATCCCCGTAATCAGAGCAAATTCATCCCCGCCGATCCGCATGACCAACATATCTTCGCCGGCAGCCCGGTCAAGACGGGATGCCGTTTCCAGGATAACCATGTCGCCGGCCTTCACGGACTGTGCATTAATACCGAGCAGATTTCGGATATCAAAACACAGGACGCAGGTTCCTCTCCTCTCCTTCAGATAATCGTATGCTTCGCTCATATCTACTTTTTTCCGCGCCATTTCCAAATCTTCACCTTCCCTGTATTCGTAATTAATCTTTGGAAAAATGCCGGTAAAATTCCATTGGCCGCTGAATTCGGAAGGCCGTACATTCCATACCCGTTTAAATGCTCTTGAAAATACCTCTACCGAATTATACTGATATTTCATCGCCAGATCCGTAACGGAAGCGCCGCCCTGTACCAGCTCCCCCGCAGCCTTTGTCATGCGCCTTTTGGAGATATATTCCTTGATGCTTAAATGAAGCGCGTAACGGAACAGCTTTTCCAGCGTGGACAGGGACACATGGCAGTATGTCGCAGCCTCCTCGCGGGTCAGCGGATCGCATAAATGCTCTTCTATATAATAAATCGCCTCCGTCAGCACCGCAAAATTTTTCATGGACAGACTCACTCCCTTTCACCGGCAAATCTCATAATAAACTGCAGATATCATTCGTATATGGCAATCATGATTGTGATTAGATCATAGCATACTGTATCGGAAGCATGCTTGATGTTTTGAGCAGACTTTACAGCACATTGCAGCACTATGCAGACAGCATTCGGTCCCCCGGCATTCTGCCGGAGGACCGAATGAGTGGACAAGCAGCGAATTTATGGCATGTTCCTGTTTTTATTTTTTCAGGCGGAACTGAAGCTTTACCGGATTATGGTCGGAGTGTTCAAAGCCGGCGTCTATATTCTCCACGGATATGCACTCCACATTATCCGAGAGGATAAATCCGTCCAGCACCGTCACAAAATTATCCCCCTTCACATAGGGCTTATCGGCATTTCGGCAGGTGGGTACCAGACTGCCGTCAATCTCGGGCAGTTTCAGCTGCAGCCCCTCAGCCAGCCTCTCCCTAGGAAATGCCTCCGCCCAGCCCGGCGTTTCCTGCTTTGAGTGAAAGATATCCTGGGAATTCCCATAGAGATCCTGGTTGAAATCCCCTGCGCAGACCACATAATTTCCCGCCTGATACTCCCGGCTCATATCCTCCGACAGCATGTCGATCTGCTCTTCGCGGATTGAGCCGTCCTTGGTATAAGCGGACAGATGCATATTGTACAGGCAAAGGTATTTTCCGTTGTCCACCGGCAGACGGGATACCACGTAACAGCGGTCCAGATCCACAAATTTCATGGGGCTTGTATCGATGGGAAGGCTTCTGCGCTCAGCGCTTTCGATCTTATAATCGGAAAATGTGGCCAGTCCCGCCACGGATTTGCCGTGGGGCTCCAGTATCGGGTAGAACAGATACGCGGAATCATAGTTTAAGCCAAAGTCAGAGGCCATATCCGGAAACCACTGTTTCAGCATCTCATACTGATCCACATGGTAGCTTCTGGTGGAATCAAGATCCACCTCCTGGAAAAAAGCAAAATCCGGATCTATGTCCGCGATCACTTTTGCCGTACCGTCCGTATTGTCAATAACCGCGTCCCTGCTAAATGCTCTTGACTCCGTGCCGCCGTCCATAAAGAAGCTGTAATCGCTGGAATAAGCGCCGAAACCGATATTAAATGTGGTGATCGTATATTCTGTTTCCGCACTCACCAACGTTTCCTTATTATTTTCCGGTTCCAGCACCTGATGGTCCTCAATGCGGCTGTAGCTGGCAAAGACATATACCACATATCCCACCACAACAAGCAGCAGTACGGCAGCAAGGATTCCCACGCCCTTTAAAATTTTTTTACCCATATTTTCCTCTCCCCTCCATGCCTCATACACAGGTATAACACAACTGGCCGGCACTTTACATTGAAATTAACTATATTTTACACCGGCATTCAGGATAAGTAAAGGAGGGGAATCTACAGGAATTCCTCTCTGTGATTTTCAAAAAAAAGGAAAAAATAGCGGACGTTATCGAGCTCATTCCACCTGCAGGTCTCCATATCCGGTGAGTCCAGATTGTAGATTTTGGCCGACAGGGTTCCTAAAAGGAATGGGGAATGTGTTGCGATGATGAATTGATTATCCAGGAAGCGGGCTGCGCGGTTTAACTTGTCCGCCAGCAGCACCTGATTCTGGGGGGACAGGGACACCTCCGGCTCATCCAGCAGGTACAACGCATCGGGATGCAGACAGTCATCAAGGATCTGCAGGGCGGTTTCTCCGTTGGAGTACTTTTCCTGGGCAAACTGCAGGATCTCGATCTGTTTCGCCATCTTGCCGGAGTGCTTCAGTTCCTCCAGTTGCTCTCTGGTATATCCTCTGCGGGCATGTTCGTACAGATAACCTTCCTTAAGCACAGCCTCCTGCTGGATCTTCTTGACCTCATACATAATATCCTCGCTTTTTATATAGCGGCTGTCCGCGGGGATCTTCCTTACCGGGCTGCCTTCCTCATCCTCTCCCAGCCCATAGGAACATTCCCCTGCAAACTGGATGAAATACGGATTTCTGGGATTGTGGGTGGCCGCTTCTCTGCCCTCCATATTCAACACATGGGCGATCAGGTTGAGCATGGTGGATTTGCCGGAAGCGTTGTTTCCGTACAGGATGGTGATCCGATCAAACAGAAAACAGCCGCACTCCTTATGGGCGAAAACATTGTAGGGGTATATATACGGATCCCGCACTGTCTCCTGTGACAGCTGAAATGTTCTTAGATAAATCATTCATACACTCTCCAACTCTTTGATAACAGTATATACATCATATTCTTAAGATCTTTTCCATCGCCTTCCCCTTAGCCAGCTCATCAATCAGCTTGTCCAGATATCTGATCTGTTTCATAAGCGGATCTTCAATGTCTTCAACGCGGACGCCGCATACCGTTCCTTTGATTTTTTCACAGTTCGGATTAATACAAGGAGCTTGTTCAAAAAAGGTTTTATAATCAACCTCATCCTGAAGCTGTTGCATCAACCCCTTCTCATCATATCCTGTAAGCCAGAAGATGATTTCATCCACTTCCTGTTTCGTGCGGTCCTTACGCTCTGCCTTCTGAACAAGCAGAGGATAAACCCTGGAAAATTTCATTGCGTATACTTTATTGTTTTTCACAAAGCACCTCCAAAACTTCTATTTCTGAAAATCGGTATTTTCCCTTTCCATATCCGGACACAGGTTTAATTATTTTAGCTTCGAGCAATTTTTTCAGTAATTCTGACGTACTTGTGGCCTTAAGCCCTAAGACTGCCTCTGCATCAGATCTTCCAAATATACTTTTCACCCCAAAAGCAGCATACATCTTTTTTATATGGAAAACGGTTTTTTTTGTAAATTCTCTTCTACTGCCTGTATATACGGTTTTCACATCTTCGACATACAGTCTTTCGGAATCAATATTCGGTTTTTCCGTTCCAATGTTCGGTTTCTTATAGTTCTGAAATGCTCTGCGCAAATGCAACGCTCTATTACGGAGTTCGTTTTCTTCACCCAAAAGCAAATTCCTAAGAAAAAGCTCTAAAAATTCTGTTGTTTCATAAATACCATTTTTTAAGTCATTATAATTTGCACGGACCAGTGCATTTCTAAAGTACCATGCATGTTCTGCAAATATATCATTCGTTGCATCAAAGCCCAGCGTCCTAAGATACTTTATGAAAAATACTGCCGTTGTCCTGGTATTTCCCTCGCTAAAAATATGAATCTGCCATAAACGCGAAACAAACAAAGCCAGATGATGGATAACTTCGTCTATTGACAAACCTTTATAACTGTAATTCCTTTCCTGAAAAAAATCATAGTTTAATGTTTCACGAAGTTCGGCAGCACTTCCGTAAAGCACAGTTTCTCCATCAAGAACCCATTCTTTTTTCGTAATATTATAATCCCGTATTTTTCCGGCATGAGGATAAATACCTGTAAATAGTCTTTTGTGAATAGATATATACTCATTTGGCGTAAAACTAAATGCCTTTTCAGAGAGAATCCTAGCTATTCGGACAGAAACCTTATCCGCCTCCTCTGTCCGGTCATCTAAATCAGCACTTGGATTTTCCGCATAATAGGAATCCAACAGCTTTTGCGCTTCATCCAAAGTGATCTCACCTTCAATATTTTGAATTGCTGTGTCTATCAAATACTTTGAAGGAGTCAGGCCATCGACATCCTGCAGCCCTATTGCTGTATGCCAGGCATACCCTTTGTCTTTTTTGTCGGGTTCTGCTTGTCTTATATATTCTTTAAACGGATCCTGATTCATAAAGACCTCCATCCTATTCTATTATCCGTACGGTTAGATCCACTCATCCCGTCATAATCCCGTCATTTCCGTATATAACCGCTTTTTGTGGATTGTTTTTATCGTAACGAACCGTTACAGTATCCCCCGTCTGTACCGAGCCAAGTACAAAGGTTTTCTTTTGGCCGATTGGTATACCGAAGGCCTTAACCGGGCTGCTTTTTAATTTTGCAGTTTCTTTTATTTCATAATTTATGCCATCAACACAATATTTTACATGGATAATCCACGGAAAATCCAGACCTTTATCTACTATTTTTGATACTGTTCCCTTTGTTTCCCCTGTATATACAGCATTCTTTCTGTTCCTGACCGATCGGTTAACTGCCAGCACTGTAAAAACAGTGACGGTGGGGACCGCTATTAAGGCAGCCAAAATTATAAGGATCATAGCTCCATCACTCAACACATTGATCACCTCAATCTATTTCTCCGTTTTTCTTTCCCAACAAAAGTCATTATATTGTAAAATCCAAAATATATGAATTCAGTATATCACAAAATTACAGTAGCAGGTGAATATTTCAATCATCTCCCTCCCGAAATCCATCGTATCAGTATTGAATTAAAATGGCAGACTGTCCCTCACGCACAGCGCCCCATATCCAACCTGCGGATTCGGATAGGTATCAAAGCCGGGCAGCTGCCTGGCCCCCCTCCGCAGATACGCTTTCACTTTTTCGCCGTACAGATACGGGTCACTTCCCTGCACGATTCCATATTCCATAAGGAGCGCTGCGGCCCCCGTAACAAACGGAGCTGCAAACGATGTCCCGGTCACAGGTGCATACCCGCCTCCCGCAGAGGCGGTCATAACTCCCACGCCGGGTGCGACCAGATCCGGCTTCACCGTATTGCTGATGCCGACAAATCCTCTGCCCGAGAAATCCGCATAGGACTGATATCTTGCGTCATATGCGCCCACAGACAGCACGCCTGCTGCAGTGGAGGGAATGGTCAGGGTCAGATCCGGCGTAGGATATAAGAAACCGGTCCCGCGGTTTAGTATATTTCCGCTGGGCAGCCACAGCTCATAGTTACCCTGTATAATCCGGTTCGGCGTCAGACGCAGGGTCCAGATGCCGGAATCGATATAATCTTCCACCGGAATGAAGTCGATATAAATCTCCTGATCCAGACTGTAGGGACTGGGCTCTCCATAGTAAACCAGCACCTCCGTCCCTCCGCTGACATAGCGCTGCGGCCCCTGAACCTGCCGGAACGGGCCGGCGATCCGTCCGGAGGGGTGGATCAGCTCCACATCAATATTATCCACATAGTTTTTCCACAGCTGCAGATTTAAAACAGTCTCAGATACACTGACCGCGATGGGTATATCCACAAACGGCTGCGGATATTCCGACTGCGGGATAACCCCGGAGGTATGAATCGGAGAGGCCGCCTCATTGCCTGTTCCCGCCACGATTACATTTCTGCCCACATCCGCTACTTCATTGAGATAACTCTCCAGCAAGCTGCTTCCCGTATGGCTTCCATAATTCATCCCAAAGCTTAAGTTTATGGCTACCGGCATATCCAGCTCCAGAGATCTGCGGATTACGAAATCCACGCCTTCCATCAGCTGTGTGGTTCTTGGAAAGGAATCCGGCATGGCCGTCCCAAGTTTAACCACTATCAGATCACTCTCATAAGCGACACCGCGGTATCTGCCCTGACTCTCCCTGCCGTTGCCCGCCGCTATAGCGGCCACCGCGGTGCCGTGCCCGCTGTGGTCTACTAAAGGAAGCTTTTCGCGGGCCTGACTGCGGCTGCCGGCCTTGAGCGCAGCATTAATCTCCTCTCCGGTATAAACCGTATCGCTGCTCTGATCCCACAGATAAAGTATCCGGCTGCTGCCATCCTCATTTCTGAAATCCGGATGATAGTAATCAATCCCGGAATCCACAATGCCCACCAGCACACCCCGGCCGGTGAGACGGGTGCTTTCCGTCTGCACCGGATTGATGCAGGATACGGACCGCCCTATATTCACCACAAAGTTCAGCCGTTTTGGTTTTTCCACGTAGATGATCTGGGGCAGATCCGTCAGGGCGTCGATCTGTGACTCCGGAACGATCATGATGGCAAATCCCCTAAGCAGCTCCCTGATGGATACATCGGGATACAGCTCCCGCACCTCATCCAGGTCACCGGCATAACGCACGATCAGTTCCCAGGACCGCTCTTCCGGCAGATAGCCCACATTCAGGTCCAGTGATTTTTCCCGTTCTCTTTCCGTAGCATCAAGTGCCAGATTCAATAAATTTTCCAGTTTCGGGTCATTCATAGACTTGCCGTCCCATACTTATTATCAATTATTTTATTATATGACAGTGTTGTTTACTATGTTTACAAATACTGTACTATTAAATGATAATCGCCTTTACGCGCGGGAGGGCTCCGAAACAGATGTCAAGTCATCTTCCCGGAGCCCTCTCATATTTTGTTACTGTTCACAGCCGCTGTAAACTTCCCGCGTATGACAGGACCATACTCTGTCCTGTCATACGCTAATTTATCGGTAGCTGTGAATAGTAACCATATTTTGTCAATCATCCGCAGTTTATCAATTTTTCTTCGGCTGATCAAAGATCTCCGCCGTATCCTTCATAAAGTCAATAATTTTCAAGTGCTGGGGGCAGTGGCTCTCACACTGGCCGCAGGCGATGCAGTCAGAGGCTTTTCCGAATCTGCGGGACAGATTTCCGTAATAGAACCTGGCGTTGGACTGCTCCCCAAACTGCTTCAGCTGGTTGTAGAGCGCAAAATACTGGGGAAGCGGAATGTTCTGCGGACATCCGTCCACACAGTAGCGGCAGCCAGTACACGGTATGGAGATGCTGGAATTAATGATATCGGTCACCCTTTGAATGATCTCCGTCTCCTGTTCACAAAGCGGATGAAACTCCTGCATAAATCCGGTGTTGTCAAGAAGCTGCTCATAGTCCGACATGCCGGAAAGCACCATAAACACATCTTTCTGGCTGGCGGCAAAACGGATCGCCCAGGAGGCCGGAGACATGCCCGGGGCATATTCCTCCATCAGTTTCTTTGCCTCCTCCGGCACCGCCGCCAGGGTGCCGCCCTTCACCGGCTCCATAACAATGACCGGTTTCTTATATTTCTGACAGACTTCATAACAGAGCCTGGACTGGATATTGGCATTGTCCCAGTCTATGTAATTGAGCTGAAGCTGGACAAATTCCACCTCCGGATGGGCAGCCAGCACCTCGTCTAGCAGCTGTGCATTGTCATGATAGGAGATCCCGAGTCTATGGATTCTGCCTTCTTTTTTCTTCCGCATAGCAAACCCGAAGCTGTCCAGTCTGGTGGCGATGGCATAATTTGCGGCATTCATGCAGTGCAGAAGATAGTAGTCAAAATACTCAACGCCGCATTTCTTAAGCTGATCATTAAATATGCGGTCCATATCCTCCGCCTGCTTCAGCATCGTGACCGGAAGCTTCGTCGCCAGCTGATAACTGTCCCTGGGATGCCGCTTAACCAGCGCCTGGCAGACCGCGTTTTCGCTTTTACCGCCATGATACATATACGCCGTATCAAAATAAGAAAATCCTCTCTCCAAAAATGTATCCACCATCCGGCAGGTCTGCATGAGATCCACGCCGGCAGGATCATTCGGATCCAGCAACGGCAGCCGCATCATTCCAAAGCCAAGTTTTTTCTGTTCCATAGACTCCTCCTTTTCCTGTCACCAACCAAAGGTTGATGACCTACGCACACTTCAGTGTGCTTCCTTATTCCTTTATTTCTGTCACCAACCGCAGGTTCACCGACGGCAGGCGAACGGATCTACAGCAGTCGGATATACTTTGTAATCAGCCGTCCGCATTTGCTTTGGCGCGTTTCCACGAACTTCCCACAGGCCCCGGCGTATTGAAACGCTTTATCCGCATCCTCCGGTGTCATGTTGTGGCAGCTGAAAGCCGCCTCCTGCCAGAGTTCATACAGCAGACGGCGCTCTGGGATCTTTACTTCTATGCCTGAGCACTTCTCCAGCTTTTCAATTCTGGCTTCGCTTTTCTTGATTCTGTCTTCAGGTGAAGCTGACGACAGGATATGCTTGAGCCGGCGCGTCCGTATCCTGTACTGCATCCAAAACAGAACTGCCGTGACGGCAATTGCAGCAGGCACCCACAAGAATGCTTTCAGCATTTTTACAGCCGGCTCCTCTGGGTTTACTGCATCTGCGTCTGTCCCGTCCAATGTATCTTCGGATTCCGGAGAAACGGCTTCCGCCCCCTGTGTCTGATCGGCAAGACTCTCACCCTGCGGTTTCGTCTCTGACGGCGTCTCTGTCTCAACGGCAGTGTTTTCCTCTGTATTCTCCTCTGTGCTCTCCGATGCGGGCATATCCGGCTCTTCTGTTTCCGGCTCATCGGCGGATGCAGCTTCTCCATATCCAGGGGTCATCTCAAACGGTATCCAGCCGATCCCGTCAAAATAGATCTCAGTCCATGCATGGGCGGTATTGACGGTAACTCCGGCCGTATAGCTGCCATCCGCATTTTTCTGAAAGGCGTCCTCCGTGACCAGATAGCCTTCCGCATAACGGCTCTCATATCCCAGATAACGCAGCATCAGGGTACCCGCAGCCGCATAGTGCATGCAGAAGCCTCTGTGGCTGTCTTCTAAAAAAAAGCTGACCGGATCTTCTCCTTCATCAGGTTTTCCCGCATGCAGGTCATAGGAGGTGTGCGCATGCAGCGCTGCGCGCACTCTGACCGCCGCATCCCATACGGATTCACCCCGAACAGGAACTCCCACGTAGCCCCGTAATATGTCCG
Organism: Lachnotalea sp. AF33-28; assembly: GCF_003477885.1. Taxonomy (GTDB): domain Bacteria; phylum Bacillota; class Clostridia; order Lachnospirales; family Lachnospiraceae; genus AF33-28. The sequence continues at coordinate 4,263 of NZ_QUEE01000010.1, read as the reverse complement.
TATCCAGTGCAGAGGGAATCTGCAGATAATCTGGCCGGCCCGGATTATGCAGCCCGGTATCTCCGCTCATCTCTATCAGGTTCCACAGATCTTTATCCTGCATAATCTCATAGAACCGGGGATAGTAGATCCAGCCGTCATCTGGCCAGCCCGCATACGGACGGTATTGGGGATCCTCAGGATCCGTCATTTCAATCCGCATACGTTCCTCCGAAGCGTTCATCGGCTGTTCTATCACCCGCATGAAATCAGCCAGCCGCTCATTTTCCAGATCCGCGTCCTCCACGGTCTGCTCCCAGCGCCCTTTTTCATATCGGTCAGCCTGAAATCCAACGATATACATGGAGGGAGGCGGCGCCTCCCAGACGGTCAGATGCATCATGACATAATCGTCCCTGCCGCTGTTCCAGTCTTGCGAATGCTCTGCCGTATCCAGACGCCCATACTGCATCCTGGGCCGGCCGTCATAGGAAACGCCGCTCCCGTCGATCAGCACCAGCCCCTGATCCACCATGCTGCGGTTCCAGCTGTTAAGGCGTTCCACCACATAAGAAGCGGCCCCGTTCATGGCTTCCCTTCCGCGCCCGATAAGAGGCCACACACAGACGGTAAGAATACACGCGGCAGCGGACAGCCCGGCCAGCCAGAGAACGGACCTGCCGGTCACCTCCGGCCGCAGCCCATTTTGAAAAAACATCAGAAGCAGTAGGCACAGCCCGCCCATCAGAAGAAGCGGATCCGACGGTGCGGTACCCACCAGCATCTCTGCCAGGATCACTGCTATAAACAGAACCGTGATACCGCCGGTCCGGCCGCTGCAAAGAGCGCTCCAGCCAAACAGCAGAACACTGGCGCCGCAGATCAGTACGGATGCAGGCAGTCCCAGCCCTGGCCGATGCTGCACAAAACCGGGCAGAGACGCGCTGAAATAATCATTATAGCACTCTATCCACCCATTTGCCACGTAATGAAGTCCGTCCACAGTCTCCGCAGGCCATCCCAGCGCCACAGCCGCCAGCAGTATGGACAGCACAGCTCTAAAGAGCAGTCTGTGCCTGGGTTTCATAAAGCCCGCGGCACTGACAGCGCAAGCCATCGCCGCGTAAAGGAAAGGCAGATAGGCAGGCAGCACCATATGATAGGCCTGTGCGGCCATCATGCACAGCAGCTGGAGCAGAAGTGCCGTCAGCACCGCTCTAATGACAGTATATAACAGTTTTTGGGTTAAATTCTTCTTCATATCTGTCCATTCTGTATTTCAGATGATGGTCGATGCTAAGCAGCGTTTTCACCTGATCCATGCTGTAGTCCCGGCGGTACAGATCGGCCGCATCCGGCCCGCTGCCATACAGCATTAAGTCAACCAACAGCGGATACAGCCCGATCAGATCCTTTTCTGAAGCGATCTGCCGGCGGAACAGGTTGAGCCTATCAGCGTCATACCATATCAGCCAGAACGGGCAGCCGGCGGCTTCCAGACTGTGTATGATTGAAAATACGGCGGAGAGCATATCCTCTCCAATGCGTTCTCTCAAGTTTGAGAGCCCTGTATCCGCTGCCTTAAGATCGATGATCACCGCCGTTTTCGGAGCTTTCAGGCGCATATAATCCCTGACCATGTAATCTCCGGCACGCAGAGTCGCCTTCCAGTGTATCCTCTTTGCGGAGTCGCCGGCACGGTATTCCCGCACTCCCAAGATTTCTCCAGGCGTTTCCGCCCCCGATTCATCTTCTGTGATACCGTTGTCATCGAAGGTGAACAGAGGTTTTTCGTAAACCACCGGATGTATGCTGTACTCAGGCAGCACCAGCACCTGAAACTTTTGCGGAACATACCGCGTGGTTTTGGCAATGCCTGCAAAACCCTCCAGCCGCATCTTAACACGCTCTATCACCAGGTATCCGCACCGTTTTGGCCATACCTTCACCGTCTGCGTCATGCTTTTCCCTCTGTCAATCTCTGTAAAATGCTGCTTTTTCATATGCTTTTCTTTTATCACCGCTCTGCAGACCGGCAGAATTCCCTGATTTCTGACTGCTATATCCACCGGTATGCCCTCGTTTTTTGTAAACACCGGCTGATCGGTGCTCAAACGCACATCCACCCGTTTTTCCTGAATGAGCAGGAGTATCTTCATGAGAAGATACAAAAAGACACCTGCAATTGCCAGAAAAGCTGCGGCCTTTGAATGATACATCCAGGCAAGATAGCCGAAAAGCAGAAGAAGACATCCGTACATATCAGTCTCCTTTCGGCTTTTTCACGCCGCGAAGCGCATTTCTAAGCACGGTTTCCCGTGTAATTCCGGAAAGCTGCGCCTTGGGATCCAAAATCATCCGGTGTCCCGCAACATCATAGAAAACTGAAATCACGTCTTCCGGAACCGCATAGTCACGGCCGTTCATATAAGCCGCAGCCTTCGCCATCCTGCATAGCGCCAGAGACCCCCTCGGGCTTAGGCCCAGCACGATGGAACTGTCCTTTCTGGTCGCTTCTGCCAGAGAAGCGATATAATCGTAAATATTTCGGTGGATATAAACCGCCTTCACCTCCTGCTGCATAGCGGTCAGGCGCTTTGCATCCACCACCGGGTCGATCTGCTCCAGAGGATTGGCAGAATCATGCTCCTGCATCATGCGGATCTCCGCCTCTTTATCCGGATATCCCATGGACAGGCAGATCATAAAACGGTCCATCTGCGATTCGGGCAGCCGCTGCGTGCCGATGGAACCGATGGGATTCTGCGTGGCCAGCACAGTGAAGGGATCCGGCAGCGGGAATGTCCTTCCCTCAATGGAGATCTGGCGCTCTTCCATAGCTTCCAGCAGCGCGGACTGGGTCTTCGGAGACGTGCGGTTGATCTCATCGGCCAGAAAAACGTTGCAGTTTACCGCGCCCTCATGATACCGGAAACTCTGTGTTTCCTTATGGTACATATAATAGCCGATCACATCGGAGGGCAGCACGTCCGGCGTAAACTGCAGGCGCTTGGCAGACAGGCCCATGGCCCTGGAAAAGGCGAGGGCCATCGTGGTCTTGCCCACCCCCGGCACATCTTCCAGTAGGATATGTCCACAGGCAAGGATTGCCATCAGGATTTTCTCTATCTTATCCTCTTTCCCGACTACGGCCTTTTTCACTTCATTTATAATCGCTGATGCGTTTCCTATGTTTGGGGGCATATATTTCCTCGTTTCTGTTGGTAAGGATGACAGGGGGTAACAGTTGCGGATGATGCCGCGGGACGTAAAAGAACGCATGATTTTTTAATGAAGTTGTCCACTTCGCAGACAAAAACCAGCGCAGTATAATGTCTGATGACATTATAACTCATAAAGTTCACTCTAAGTCAAGGGCTATTAGGTGAATTGCCCGTAAAATGTAATGTTAAAGTTGTCTGTTCACAGTTACCGAAAAATTCCCGCGTATGAGAGGGCAGGGTATGGTCCTCATTGGGACCCGCTCTCGCTCCGTGAAGCGCGCAGCGATACCAATGCTGTAAAATACACAGCAATAAGTACCGGCGGGCTTCAAGGGATCCCTATGAGGACCATACCCTGCCCTCTCATACGCTGTTTTATCGGCAGCGTGTGAACAGTAACCCTTAAGATTTTATAGAAATTTTGTGTATATTTGACATTTTTTTAATAAACTGCATAGATCAACAGGGGATGAACTTGCATCATATGATACATATGAACCGCCGATGCCGAAGCTCTACATTTGCTGAGACAATGACACAATGAAAGGAAAGTATCAAAAACTATCTTGAAACAGGTGCGGTCTATGTAGACACAGTGTAGGAGTTCTGCAGAAATGGAAATAGGAAGTATAATAACAGAACCATATGTTGGCTTGATATGGAAACCGGAAAGCATACATGTCCCCTTATGGCGAACTGCTAAGTCTTTAAAAAGATCTGGAATAATCATTTTAGATGAACATCGCTTGACATCAGGGTATATGGGGAATATTCAAGCTTATTGTTGCAAAATGTGTAAAAAAAAATAATCAGTTTTGATAGTAAGAAAAAGTCATATAATAGAGTATGAATATGAATACTACCGAAGCGCTAAGTTATCCACAACATTTGAAATTTCCAATTGACTGTAACAAAATTTATTTACTATTTATTCACGGTTGCCAATAAAGGTCATCAAACCCAATGAGGACATACACTGCCCCGACATACGCGGGGCAGTGTACGGCAACGGGTTTGTCAAGTAAAGTGTGTAAATTTTTTTGATTTTTTATCGGCGGTC
>NZ_QUEE01000001.1:527001-586880 GCF_003477885.1 Lachnotalea sp. AF33-28 | reverse complement strand
ACATGTTGGTGTCAGGGTAGATGTGTTGGGGTACCCTAACATTTGGCGCTTACAAAGCCTGAGGGGTGCCCTAGAATAGAACAGCATGAGGATTAACAGAAAGTGTTCACACTACAGGAGTATGTCAGCCCTGCTAGTTGCGCACCAGGGAAGAATTATTGACGATTTCGACAATTTATGATAAACTATATGGCATAGGTACCAAGAATGTGATTTGTATTTCTGAGGGCTCTAAACTATGAAAAAAGATGGCTTTATGTACAAAGACATATAAAACATCGCGCAAAATAATGGCGATCACTTTTATGGAGATGAAAAATCTACTGCTTCCTTGTTGACAGACATAAACAGAATGTTTCCTATATTTGCAGGGTGCCGGAGAGCAACGATCCGGGCCGCCTTCTCCTGCCTGATGACATTTGGGTGCGGTAGGAGGGGGGGCTGCCGCCTACGCTTATTTTAACGAATTATATATTTTAGGAAGGAAGTATGAAAGATTATGAAACAACAAAGGAAGCGCCTTATTGCTGGCTTGATGTTCGGGTTGCTCCTGGTCTGCCTTCTCTGCGGCTGTGAAAAAACTTCCAGTCAAAACATTGTTCTCGGTGATGTCACTCAAAATGACCATTCTGCGTATGAGAGCGAGTTGACCTTTTTTGGATTTAAATACGAGGCTCTCAATGTAATGGCAATCGAGGAGGCACTCCATGGCTTTATGAATCTCCATCCGGAAATCAATATTGCTTATGACGGGATCAAGAGTCCTGAATATTTTGAGGTACTGGAGAAGCGTCTGCTTACCGGGAATGGAGACGATATCATCATGGTCGATCAGGAACGGACACACGAACTCAACGCAAAGGGGCTTCTGGCGGATCTCTCAGACATCTGCGATTTGTCGAAGTTCAGCGATCTGGCCCGCAGCCAGATGACCGCAGACGGAAACATTGTCTATCTTCCTACTTCGATCTCAGCTTTCGGCTTTTACTGTAATCTGGATATGCTGGAAACACATGGACAAAAGGTGCCTGAGAATCTGAAGGAGTTGGCCGCAGTTTGTGATTATTTTGTCTCTCAGGGGATTACCCCTATTGTGGCCAATAACGACATCTCTTTAAAGACTGTGGCTTTGGCTGTAGGGCTTCTCCCTTATTATCAGGAGGAAGATCCCGTTGCCGCTATCGAACGCTTTAATACCGGTGAGGATGACTTGGCTGAAGCCCTTCTTCCAGGTTTTGAGTTGGTGGAGCGGATGCTGAAGGAGGGCTGGGTGGACCGGGACGAGGCCATAGAGACAGCCAAGACCTCAGAAGATCTGGACATATTTGCTGCTGGAAACCGTCCTTTTATGCTCACCGGCGTCTGGGCCGTACCCAGAGTGCGAGATTTGGAACCGGAATTTGACTTCACGGTAGTCCCGTACCCCATCCTGGAGGATGGAAGCGTTCTGGTTATCAACATTGACACCCGGCTTAGCGTCCCGGCGGACAGTCCTCATGTGGAGGAGGCTAAAGCCTTCGTAAAATACATCATCCAGAAGGAAGTAATGTGGGAGTTTGTGGACAGTCAATGCTCCTTCAGCCCCCTGGAGGATAACCGTCTGTCCAAGGACGATGACATCCAATCCATTAATCCCTATCTGACAAACGGTCGCTGTATCATCGGTTCCGACGATAATCTGAGGCTGCCTATCTGGTCCGTCTCCCGCAGCTGCATCGGGACGATATTAGAGGGAGGCGACGCCAAATCAGCTGTGGCCTGCCTGAAGGAAATGGTAGCAGCTGATTTGGTTCAGAAAGGAGGGAATGGCGCATGAAAGGGAAAAAGGGATGGGCTGCAGCTGCCTTGTTTGCGCTAGTTACACTGTTGATGATCTGGGGTGCATTTTACATGGGCACCGTTAGGGAGGCCCTGTGGGACAATTCCGTAACTTCTGTTATGGAAACGACTGTCCAGGGGGCCAATACGCTGGATGTCTATCTGGAAAAAGACACAGAGTCTATTCACTGGCTGGCCAATAATCTCAGCACGATCCCTTCCAGCAGTTCCGATGACATCCGGAATATCATGGACCAGATTGCGCTTCTTGATGGTGATTTCCTCTGCACTAATCTGGACAGTGGTGCATTATATATCGGCGGTAGTGGAGACAGCGGGCTCCAGTTGAGCGATGCGCAGCGAGAGACATTTTCTGTGCTTGAGGGCGCAGGCATACGGGAACCCTTTCTCAACGACTACAGCGGCGTGTGGACACTGGGCTATTATGAATGCTTTACCTTTTTTGATGGAAAATCGGGTTATGTTCAGCGATCTCTGCCATTGAACGATGTATCTGAGCGATTCTCCCTTTCCTTCTATGGAAACACGGGCTTTTCTTATGTTGTTAATTCTGAAGGGGATATCCTGATGCGCTCGCTCCATCCCAACAGCAACCGCACCTTCCGGAATCTCTTTGACATCATCGACCTCCAGGATAACGATGACGATTCGGTGCAGAGCTTTAAAAATTCCATTTCCAAGGGAGAGCGGGGTGTGGCTCGTTTCCAATATCAGGGAGAGAACTATGTGTTTTGCTACATCCCCCTCTCCAGCAGTCCGGGCTGGTCCCTGGTGTCCATCATACCGGGACGGGTCATTACAGAACAGTCGGACAGCATTATGCAGCAATCCCAGTTTTTTTTCATAATGGTAGCAGCCTGCGCCCTCGCTCTGGTTACGTTCTTTGCTATCTACCGCAGTTCCACCCGCCGGACGCTCCGCGCCGAGGAAGATGCCAGAAAAGCGGCGGAACAGGCTAATATTGCCAAGAGCCGTTTCCTCTCCAATATGTCTCATGATATTCGCACACCTATGAACACCATTATTGGTATGGCCCAGCTTGCCTCGGATCATGCTGAGGAGCCGGAGCGGGTGCGTTTTTATCTGAAGGGAATCGGACAGGCCGGGCAGTTGCTCATTGGTCTGATCAATGACATTCTGGATATGTCCAAGATTGAGAGCGGGAAAATGACGCTGCACAACGAGGATGAGTCCATGGAGGAACTTTTGACCAATTTAGTCAATATGATTCGCACATCTGCCGCAAAGAAGCGGCAGCATTTGGATGTGCGCCTTCATCATGTTCAGCATGAGCTGCTGCACTTTGACGCGCTCCGAATGAATCAGGTGCTGATTAATCTGCTGTCCAACGCGGTCAAGTTTACACCGGAGGGCGGCAGGATCGTACTGGATGTGACAGAGTCAGCCGCAGAGCAGTCAGACCGAGTCCACTTTACCTTTCGGGTGACAGATACCGGCATTGGCATGAAGCCGGAATTTTTGGATCATGTCTTTGATTCCTTTGTCCGGGAACAGGACAGCTGCATCAACAAAATCGAAGGCAGCGGGCTGGGGCTTGCCATCACAAAGCTTATTGTGGATATGATGGGTGGCTCTCTCTCCGTAGAGAGCACATTGGGAGAAGGCTCCATATTTACCGTGGATGTGGATATGTTGCTGCCTGAAAACCTGGATTCAGATGAGACCTTGCCGCCGCTGCGGGTATTGGCAGCAGATGACGATGCCACTGTCCGCCATGCAGTGGAGGAGTTCCTCTGTGCCGTTGGTGCTTCGGTGGATACAGCAGCGGACGGTCCTTCCGTCGTGGCAAAGGCTGTGGATGCCCATGATGCAGGGAAGAACTACGATCTTGTCCTGCTGGATTGGAATTTGCCGGAACAGAATGGCATTGAAACAGCGAGGGAGCTGCGTGGAAAGATTGGCAAGGCTCCGGCCATTGTAATGATCACCTCCTACGACTTTTACGGCAGAGAGAATGAGGCGGAAGAGGCTGGGGTAAACGGTTTAATTAAGAAGCCCATTTTCAGAAGCACGCTCCTCGACTGCATTCACCAGCATGTCCTGCGTGATTCACAAAGCGTTCAGAAACAAAACAGTGAGGATCTATCCGGGCGGCGCATTCTTGTGGCTGAGGACAACCAGCTCAACCAAATGATTGTGCGGGAGATGCTGTCTAAATTTGGCATTCAGGTGGAGCTTGCCGAGAATGGCCAGGTCTGTATAGACTGTTTCTCGCAGAGCACACCCGGTACATACGATTTGATTCTGATGGATGTACATATGCCGTCCATGGACGGGTATGAGGCGACCCGGTGCATCCGTGCTATGACTCGCACGGATGCCGGCGTCCCCATTCTGGCCATGACTGCAGACGCATTTACAGAGGATATTGAGATGGCGAAACAGGCGGGCATGAATGGGCATCTCTCCAAGCCGCTTGATCTCCAGCATATGATGCATGAGATCCGTCAGCATTTAGGCAAATAGATGCAACTAATATCATTTGCTCATTATGCGTAAATAGCTTAGCGCTGAAACCAGCTTTTCCATATACGGTTCCTGTCTTGACATGTTCCCGAAAAACACCCGGTTTGATTGGGAAAAGGGAGCGTCGGCAGGAACTTTATCAATTTTAGCGATCTATTTTTCCAGAGGCTGCGCGATTACATCCTCAAACAATGTTTCAATACAAGTATAGTATATATTGTACGATTGGGCGTAAAAATGATAAAATAGGATGGTCATAAGTCAGATAATCTGACAAAAGGTGGAAAGGAGGAATCGGGTGTTGGAGTTATATATAAGCTGGGAACTGTTCATACCCGCAGCCCTTTTTATAATTCGTGGCTATCTGTCAATCCGGACTATAGATGCTCTGGCACGCCATCGAAAATGTACATTATTACGGGGAATCCTTGATATATTACCCGAAATGCTATTGTTTTGCCTCTGGTGTATAGGGGGACTTAATTTAACAGCTGTTTATGTATTTGAGTTTATTTGCTACGCATTTCGTTGGCGTCCAATAGGAAAGGATTGGTCCAAAGGCTTTTTTATGGCAAGTCTTGCACAGCCATTGTTTATGGCACTCCATATGATAGCAATTGGAACAGTTGCTTTAATTGTAAAAATGCCAATGGGGCATATATTATATCAACCGTTTTGGCGCATTGTGATCATATCGGGTGCACTGTTAGTAAGCATTTTGGCAGACATTGTTATTTTAAATTGGACAAGTCTGAAGGAAACTCTACGCATTCAGGCTGCCAGTGAAGAAAAATGGCCGTTCATGGTATTTCTATGGTTTTGTAACATATTCCTGCTTCTGGACAGCCGGCTTTGTGTGTCAAAGATCGGCTGGAAATTGCTGCCGCTGCTCTTGATCGGGGCAGCATTACTCAAAGAGTGTTTTATTATATACAGCCTGGTCCATCTGCGCTCCATTATTTTGGAGCATCACATTGAGGTGGAGCACAGGGTGCTGGCAAAAGAACTGGAGCAGCAGGAGAGACGGACTGAGGAATTGATACATAGGAGAGACAGAGATGCACTGACAGGACTTTTTTCACGCCAGTATCTAATGGAGCATATGGAACTTCTTCTGGAGGAAAAACGAAGGTTTTCCCTGGCGTTCATAGACTTGGACGGTCTGAAACGGATCAATGACAGTCAGGGGCATACAGCAGGGGACCGTTATCTCATTCAGTTCTCCAGATATGTAATTAGACATCTTCGTGAAGAGGATGTAATTGCAAGGATTGGCGGAGATGAGTTTGTGATTCTGCTTTTGGACTGTGATAAGACAGATGCCTGTGATAAACTAGAGAAAATGCGCTCTGAAATTACAGGGGAAGAATTTGAGCATGTGCCAACCTTTAGTTTTGGGATCGCAGAAGCAGGCATCCATATGGAAGAAGATGTATTTCAGATTCTGGAAAGCGCTGACAAGAGCATGTATCAGGATAAAGAAAGCAGAAGGAAATAGGGAGGAGGTGGAGTCCTATGTCTAAAACCGTAGGTATTATTGTTACGCTGTTAACGGCAGCGGCATATTTTTACTATAATTTTAATTATTTTAATTTTGTCCGGAAACAGAAGCAGATGCAGCAGAATCGCCTTGGTATTGTAACTTTATTCTTTGTGTTAAATTACCTTATTTTTATGATCCTAAGTACGCTGGAGATCTACCTGATTATGAACTGGCTCTGTTTTGCTGTTCTGCTTTTTGGCGAAACCCTAATATACAGCAAAGGCGACAAGCAGTGTGCTTTGCTCAGTACATTTACCGGAATTATCTATGGCCTGGCAATCAACATTTTTTGTCGGAGTACCCTTTCTATCATTACTGGAGAATCTTTGCAGAATTTTGACAACCACATCTACAGTGATCAGAATCTGAAAGCTGTTCCGGTATTTATGGGATTTATCCTCACTGGTTTTGCCATACAGATACTCAGTCAGCCACATTTTCAGGAGCGTCTGCAGCTGATCATGAAATATCACCGACAGACTTTTTTGCTGGAAATGCTGACTGGAATGTTTTTTTACTTGTTCCTGAACCTTCTGATCTATTCTACGCCTACGAATGACCTGACCTTAAAGGCATGGAGCATAGAATCCAGCCTTTTCAGCATGATCGGTTTTTTTATCGCTATCCGGTACACGTGGCGTATCTGCATTTTGGCGGATTACCGGGAAAAAAACCAGAGTATGGAACAGGAACTGGAAGTCCAACAGCAGGAGGAACCCTATCTATTGCAAAAGGCAATCCGGGATCCGCTTACAGGATTATATAATCGGCAGCATGCACTGGATGTTATTGCTGCCATGCTCCGAAAAAAGAGCTCAATTACTCTTTGTTTCATTGATATGGACGGACTGAAAGAGATGAATGACCGGTATGGTCATGCGGAGGGGGACCGCTATATCAGGTCGGTAACCGGACAGCTGCAACATGCCTGCCGCAGTGAGGAAGATATGCTGTTCCGTTATGGCGGTGACGAATTTCTGCTGCTATTTCCAGAGGCACCGGTTGATATTATAGAGGGCCGTATGGAAGAGAGCCTGCGTATTCTTGCGGAACGTGGGAAAGCAGAACGGTTTGCCATACCGCTATCCTTCAGCTATAGTGTGATTGATGGGCAGGAATTTTCTGACGCCGAGGAATTGATCCGAACGGCGGATCAAAAGATGTATGCGCAGAAAAAAGCAAAACAGAGAGCACGTAATTAAAGATGGGGTGCCTGTGAGGGAGATGACCATGACAAGGCAAAGTGCTGCTGCCAGCATTTGTTTTACTTGTCTTTTCATTTTGCTTCCTCCAGTTCTATCTGCCGCCGCAGATTGTTTGTATGGACCTTGATCCATTCGCCGCCAGTGTCTTCGGCTTCCTTCATCAGTTCCCGCGCCATTTCCCGGTTTCCATGCCGCAGGGCGATGGCGGTCTGTAAAAGCAGGTCCGCTCCCGCACCCCCGCCGCCTGTCAGCTTTCCATACAGCTTCACCGCCTTGGAAAAATCCGCGGCGATCTTATCTTCTTTTTTCGGGCCCATATGGAAATAACCGTACAGATCGTGGCAGGGGGGGAGATAGGCCATGTCGCATGTCAGTACTCGGGAGGGGAGACCGAACATGGATGCCTCCGCCAGCCGGTATAGTTCCAGCACTCTGTCTGGGTAGTCCAGGCAGTGGAAGGAGAAAACCAGCGTTACTTCTCCCTCCAGAAATGGGACCTCCACCTCCCGTGCAATATAATAGTCCGGGTCGTGGCCCAGATTGCGGATGGCACTGACACCTTCCCTTGCCACACGGATAAAATAATCGTAGTCTTTTTGCTTGCCTGCCATAAATGAGGAATAGGCAGCCTGTAATGCCTGTGTTACGGCATGGTTTAAGATTTCCGACATATGAAGAGCCTCCTTTCTAAAAGTGTGCAGATTCGGATCGATCTGTACATGCTCCGTGCACGCAGTGGACCGGCTATTCTGGTTTCGGAGTCGTAGATGCAGCAAAAACAGGATGCACTTCATTTGCATAACCCATCATTCTGGATAGCTCCATCAGCAGTTCCATCTCACTACGAAAAGGAACCACGCCCTGCACTGTCTTTAACGTGCCCTGCCACGTTAAGTTATCTTGAGCGGTGATTGTAATCTCAAATGTATGTTCCACCGTAAACACCTCCTTTGCGAAATGCAGGAGCACTTTTCTGTTTAGATGGCTTCCTGCAAACAGAAAAATCCACGCTACATTTAAAGTGTAGCGTGGATCATTCTTTCCCGCATCATCCTAAAAGGATGATTTTGGTCCATATCTGTTTTATCTCGGTACCCAAAAGGCGACCTCCGTGGACTGGTGATTTTTTATGGCCTCCAGAAGATCGTCCCTGTTTGATACGTTCAATTCCCCATAGATATGCCGGATATGTGTTTTCAAAGTGGCCTCCGATATGGATAGCTGCCGGGCGATCCAAACATTACTCTTGCCGGAGGAGAGCAGCGACAAGACTTCTTCCTGCCGTTTGGTAAGGCCTTTCGGTGCATCCTCCATCATTTTTTTTCGGATCGGGGTCAGGCTTGCTCCAGAATCCGGCTCCGATCTCGCGGATACGCTCCGCACCCTTTCCGTAAGGCTGTGCCGCTTCATAGAGCAGCTCCCCTAAGGCCGGGGCAAATACGGCGGCGATCAGCCAGAGACCGTCCGGTGCGATTGCTCCCAGCGCCCGCCGCAGAGCTGTTTTTACATTCCCTATATCTTTTAACTGCAAATAGCATCCTGCACGGAAGAAATCATAGTGTGCGTTGCTGAGCACATCATCTACCCCATAGATTTTTTGCGCAATATCGGCGCTGTTAAGGGCGGCGACAGGATTTTTGTTGTAGTTGAAATACTCTGTCTGTACGATCAATGCACTGGGCAGCACACTATGACTATGTTTGTCCCCCACGATCCGATAGCCCCACGGTGCCGATACCGAGTTGAACTCTCCCTTCTTGATCCAGTCCGGGACAGTCTGTAAAAGTCCGAGGGAGAGGTTCAATTCTGCAAAATATATTTGTGCCAATTCCCTGCAGGCACGGCTCGTGTTTTCTGAAACGGCGCGGCTTATGTGGCTGTACGCAAACTGCCACAAGCCGGTGTCCAGTCCATGTATGGCAATACGCGCCAATGTTTCAGCAGCGCATAAGGCAGTCATTTCCTGCCCATACATGATTGCAACTTCAAAAGCTTCCCTTGCCAGTTCCCGGGCACTGTCTAATTCTCCACGGAAATAAGCAAGCTGAGCCCGGTAGCAAATATCCGTTCCCAGACCGCCGCCCGTAAGTGAGTAAAACAGCTTCACAGCTTCGGTAAGCTTATCCGCGTTTTCATCCATGTGTCCGGGCTTAGGATTACAGATCGCAAGAGGGTTGTAATACTCTAAGAAAATTTCCGCCTTTTGGGGCAGGACACGGGAATATCCCTCTATACAGTTCCTGGCTTCCCGGTAAGAGGAAAGCAGTTTGTCAAGGTCAGTCAGGCTTGACAGTGCAAGGATGAGCAGCCATTCACCGTAAAGGCTCCGGCAGTCTGTATCTAAGTCTATGGCAGCCTTTGCCTGCTCCAGTTGTTCATAGTAGCCTGCCATATCCCCACACTGGAAACAGACGTAGGCTGTTCTAAGTAAGGGCAGGATTGTTTCTTCTTTCATGAGGATTCACCTTCCCTGTATATTAAAATATTCATAATTATTATACGTATAAAGTGGTGGTGTTTCAATAATAAAGCCATAAATTTTCTATCATTGAATCGTAGGATTTTTGCTTTATAGTATTTCAAAACCTTTTGTTGATTCCTTCATTTTCAGTTGATTAAAAAGAGATAATCGGCTATAATTATTCCGTACTGGTACCAAGACAAAATGAATATATATATCACAGACCATAAGCGCACTATTACAGAGGAAAAAGGAGATGAAGAATGTGAACATCCGGAGGAAGCGCAGCAATAAAGAAAAGAATGGTTTCTGGAGCAGATGGATCTCCGTCATACTCTGTTTGACGCTGCTTATGGGTACCTTAACTGGATGCGAAGAAGAAAAACCGGAAGAAAAAACGGTAGTGACTATCATGTACTCCAACAGTTTCGATCATCTGAAGAAACTGATAGAGGGCACGTATCCGGACATCAGTCTGGAGTATGAGCATCTTTCTTATCCAAGCGAACAGCTGCGGCGGGTAGAAAAGGGCGCCGGACCGGATATAGTCGTTCTTCCCCAGCCGTCCAGTGAGATTGCAGAAAAATACTTGCTGGACATCGGCGATATGCAGGCCAGCACCGCCTATGATGGAACCGTGATGCGGCAGCTGCAGGTGGATGGCACCACCTATTTCCTTCCCCTGCCCGGTCAGTACAGCGGTTATATCGTGAACGAAACACTGTTTCAGAAGGCTGGCATTTCAATCCCTGAAAGCAGGCAGGAACTGTTGGATGCGTTAGTTGAGATGAAGAAGCAGGGGATTGGCGTGGGTGAGGATGGGATCAATTTTACTATTTCCAGTGATTTCAATTCATGGCTTGGCATGTACTATGTGGGATATATGGTGCCAGACTTTCTGGGTACGGTAAAGGGGGATGCCTGGCTTGCAGGTCTGCGAAAAAAAGAGGAGACCTTTGCCGGAGTCTGGGATTCGATGCTTGATTTCACAGATCAGCTGATTGACGCCGGAGTGATGGATGCCGCATCTATGGGAAAGCAGCGTAATCTGATCCTTTATCGGAGCCGTATGTCAGACGGATCACTTGCGGCCGTGTTCGGAGATTCTGCCCTGTATCAGCAGTGCGTTGCAAAAAACCGGGCAAATGTACAGGCCGGAACAGCCCCGGAGTACTCCTACCGGATGCTTCCGCTGCTGAGCGATGAGGGAAATACACCATGGCTGCTTCTGGCACCCTCCGCCTATATCGCAGTCAACGCAGCGGCGGATGAAAAGAAGCAGGAAGCGGCTAAGAAAATCCTTGACCTGCTCTCTACACCGGAAGGGCAGGAGGCAGTCATGGAGGATCTGAAAATGGGGGTTTCTTACCTTCGTGATTATCAGTCAAAGGAAGCGTTTGTTCCGAAAGGGCTGGAAGAATATGCGCAGGCAGGCTATGTGTATCATGTGCAGTTCCCGGACCGTACCATCGAGTACTTGGGCAGCCAGGTGCGGCAGGTACTTGCAGGCAAGATCACCCTTCAGGAGGCACTGGAAACTGTGGACCGGTATCATTATGAAGGTTCAGAAGCCGTGGATTATGATCTGTCTGTGGTCGGAACCCTGGAGCACGATATGCTGTTCCAAAATTATAATGTACGCCTGGGGGAGACAGAAATCGGGAATCTCCTGGCAGACAGCGTGGCCGAAGCATCAGACGCTCCCATTGCAGTCGTCAATGGCGGCGGTATCCGGGGAAGCTTATATCAGGGAGAGGTGTACGGAGAGGACCTGTTGGCAGTGTGCCCCTATGACAACACGATCACGGTACTGGAAATGAGCGGTCAGGTCTTGTGGGATATGTTGGAAAACGGACTGTCCAAGATCACAAGGGATGACATTCCCGGCGGACGCTTCCTGCAGGTATCCGGGATCTGTTATACCTATGACAGCAGCAAACCGGTTGGACAGCGGCTGGCTGAAGTAAAACTTGTGGATGGCACAGCACTGGATACAGAGGGAACCTATCAAGTGGCGGTGAATAACTATATGGCGGGCAGCCAGGGATATGCAGAGGGTAATGGCGACGGGTATGAGATGCTCAACTGTTATGATGAACAGACGCCTAAGGGGGAGGTGACCCTGATACGGGATATGGATCTGACCTATAGGGATGCGCTGGCGCTTTATTTTGCGAATCGCCAGGGCGTTCCAGTGCATAAAGAATTAGAAGGGCGGATTGTGGATCTGTCCGGTCAGGGGCAGTGACAAAGAAGGAGGGCTTTCCATGGGTGACAAAAAAGAAATGCGGAATACAGCGCTTCTTCTCATACTTATGAGTATTGTTTTGGTACTGGGATTCGGTGGTGTTTCAGTAAAAAAGGTATACGATCAGGAATCCGCCCGGACAGTCTCCCGGATCAGCCAGGTTTACCTGCAGGAGATGACCGCACAGATCAACAGCCATTTTTCAACCAATATGAACAGCCAGTTCGCGCAGCTTCAGACGCTTGCGGAGTATTTATCGGAACTGGAGCTGAACAGCGAAGAGGATATCAACCAGTTTTTGCATAAGGTGGAAATGGAAAACGGGTTTACCCAGATGGCAATGATCAACAGCGAGGGAAAGGCCTATTCGGACACCGGTGCATTTTCTGCCATTTCTAAAATAACAGACTTGCATATCCTTCTTTCAGGAGAAGGCAGGCTGATTTCCTTTAACGAAAGCATCTGGGATACGGATATGCTTCTTCTGGGGCTGCCCATTGAGGCAAAGTCTTTTGGCAGTGAGGAGCTGGTGGCGATTGTTGTCGGTATTGATACGGCTTTCATTGACCAGAAGCTGGCTCTTGGCAAGGATGGAACAGACTCCTATTCCAGCATTATCTCCAAAAACGGCAGCTTTGTCATTGCCAGCACTTACTCAGAGGCAGTCAGATATGGCGCCAATTACTTTTCCACGCTGAACAGGCAGGCAGAGTTCGACGATGGATACAGCCTAAAGATGATGGAAAAGGACATTGCGCAGGGAGAAGATGGGATGGTATCCCTCAGAATAGGGGATCGGCATGAATATGTTTATTATGCACCGATTTTAGATACGGAATGGTATCTGTGCACCAGTATGTCCTATGATACCGTCAACTCACAGGTGGCCAGCCTGAGCCAATTTATATTGACTGTGGCTGCGGCAGTTTTGGTATTCGTACTTTTGATTATTTTTACATTTTATGTTTTGCACAGGCAAAATGAAAAAAAAGGCAGGCAGCTGCTTTTACAGGAAAAAGAGCGTGCTGAGGTTGCCAATCGTGCCAAAAGCGATTTCCTCTCACAGATGTCCCATGAGATCCGGACGCCGCTCAATGGTATCCTGGGCATGATCGCTCTGGGAAGGCAGCATGCAGACGATTTAGACCGGATGCGCAACTGCATTAATAAGATCGACCTGTCCGCCCAGCATCTGCTGGCGCTGGTCAACGATGTATTGGATATGTCAAAGATCGAGAGCGGGAAGATCGAACTGAATGAGGAACGGTTTAATTTTGGCCGGCTGTTAAAGTCTCTGGTGACGGTTTTTTATAACCAGTCGAAACAAAAAGATATCATCTTTAATTTATATATTGTAGGCAGGCTGGAGGAAGAGTTGGTGGGGGATTCCTTGAGGCTCAATCAGATCCTCACCAACCTGCTCTCCAACGCCATGAAATTCACCCCCAAAGGCGGCAGCGTTACCTTGAAGGTGCAGACACTGAAACGTGAGAACCATAAACAGTGGCTCCGGTTTTCATTCCAGGATTCCGGCTGCGGAATATCTAAGGAGAGCATCGAACGCATTTTTCAGCCTTTTGTGCAGGAGAATGCCGGAACCACTAGAAAATATGGAGGCACTGGTCTCGGTCTGCCCATTACCAAGCGTTTTGTGGAAATGATGGGCGGCTCGATGACTGTGGAGAGCCAGCCGGGCTCAGGCAGCTGTTTCCGGGTAGAGCTTCCTTTTGAATATATAGAGGAAAGGCCGGAAAGTACGGGATCAGGAAGCGGACAGGATGTTCTTGTGGTTAATCATAAGCGCAGTATCCAGGCATGTCTCACTGAACTTCTGGAACAGGAGGGCTTTACTGTAAGGAGTGCAGATTCTGATGACGAAGCTATCACGATGATAGAGGATGCATGTAAGAAAGGTCACCCATATGCGCTCTGTATGATCCGCTGGGATTTCTCGCCGGATATGGTCCGGCTTGTGGAGGGGATCCGCCACGCCGCATCTGGCAGTACACCTAAGATTGTATTCAGCGGTTATGACCAGGATGAACTGGATGAGACGGTCCGCAAAACAAACGCAGACGGAACGCTTATCTGTCCCCCGTTTCGTACAGATGTAATCGAGCTTCTGCAGGAATTGGAATCAGACGCAGCGGCAAAAAAGGCAGAAGATCAGGCATTTAGCTTCGATGGGATACAGATCCTGATTGCAGAAGACAATGAAATCAACATGGAGATCGCGGTGGGGCTGCTTGAGATTACTGGGGCACAGACGCATACTGCGTACAATGGACGCGAGGCCGTGGAGAGGTTTCAGGCATCCCCTGAAGGATTTTTCGATTTGATCCTGATGGATATCCAGATGCCGGAATTGGATGGGTTTGGCGCCACTGAGGCGATCCGAGCCCTGCCACGGGAAGATGCAAAGACTATCCGGATATTTGCCATGACTGCTAATGCGCTGGCAGAGGACAAAAAGAAATGTTTGGAGAGCGGTATGGATGCACACATTGGTAAGCCGTTTTCCATAGGTGACATCATTCGGGAATATATCCGGACACAAAGAAAATTTAAATCATAACTTCATAATCACCTTTTGTCCGGCCCAAAACCTGCTGTCAAGAGTTGCACTATTTTACGTAACTGTTATAATAAAACAGAAAGGAAGGTGCCGCAACCGTTGACTTAAGGTGCGGGTTGGGTGAGCGAATGAAAACGGATATTGTGTTGTATGAAAGGATCTATCAGCTCATCAGGAGTCAGATTGAGTGCGGTCTGCTGCCAGAGGGTTCAAAACTGCCGTCCCGGGCAGATCTTTGTGAGGAATTCCATGTATCGGCCAAAACAGTGCGCAGTGCAGTGGAGCGTCTGGCAGAAGAAGGGCTGATAGAAACCTCACAAAGGAAACTGGCTGTTGTCAGAGGTTCTGTGCAAGCAGAAGAGAAGCATGATAATGCGTATCTTCTGGTAGATAAAGCATTGGCAGTGGATCTTTTTCACACGGGCCGGCTGATCTGTTTTCCGGTGATCGAGCAGGGGATTAGGCTTTGTACAGGGGAGGAATGGAAGATCCCGCTGGCAATTGCAGAAAAAATGGACCCTGCAGACAGCCTGTCATTTTGGCGGTGTTCACGTAAACTTTGGCGATTTTTTATCGCACGCAATGGCAATGATCTGATCCTCCGGGTAGTGGACAGCCTGGGTTTTTCAAAGATAGACCCGCTGCCGGGTACATTAGAGTTAAGGAAATCCTATCTGGCAGACATTAAAAAGCTGATCCAATATATAAGCTGCGGCGGCAGGCCGGAAAAATTTCGTTTTGAAGACATGTCCTTTCTTTATGGACTTTCAGATGAAGGGACTTTGGGAACAAACCTCTATCGGGTAGCCCCGGACTCACCCCTGCGTACAGACCTTATGGGACTGGAACAGCAGATCCGCAGCGCGGAGGAACGTTATTCCCGTGTTTACATGGATATTCTTGGCCTGATCGACATTGGCCGTTATCAGCCGGGGGACCGCCTGCCGTCCCATCTTGAATTGCAGAAGGCGTACAAAGTAAGCGCAGATACCACGAATAAAGCCATTCGCGTGCTGCAGGACTGGGGCGTGGTCACGGCAAGGCGCGGAAGCGGCATTTACGTGGCAATGGATCTGGAAGCACTGAAAAAGGCGCCTATTCCGGAGAAAATGATCGCCTGCCACCTGCGGCGGTTTCTGGACAGTATAGAGCTGCTTTCCCTGACCGTCCGGGAGGTTGCACTACACGCAGCCGTCTCAGCCACGCCTGATGAAGCAAAGAACCTCAAGGCGGCACTCCGGCGCCATTGGAATGAGGAATACATGTATCAGAGAGCGCCTGTAGCGCTTTTGGAGTTCATCACGCAGCATATCCAATATAAAGCGTTGCGGGAGATCTATCAGGTTATCCTTGAAAACTACCGGATAAGCCGCTGCATTCCAAAACTGGTCACACCTTTGAAAACAGATAAAAATGCGGAGATACATCAGCGTGTAATGGAAACAGCGGAGCATTTGCTTGTGGAAGATAAGGAGGCATTCTCTGAAAAAACTTCGGAGCTGTACCGGGATATCCAGCAGATGATCATAGGAGAATGTAAGAAACTGGGATATTGGCAGATCGCCGAACAAGTCTATGACGGCGGGGCTCTGTGGCAGGAGAGAAATATTTTAAAACCTGCCTGCAAAAAGGAAGCATTGACGAAACTGAAGCCCAAC
Organism: Lachnotalea sp. AF33-28; assembly: GCF_003477885.1. Taxonomy (GTDB): domain Bacteria; phylum Bacillota; class Clostridia; order Lachnospirales; family Lachnospiraceae; genus AF33-28. The sequence goes on along the minus strand of NZ_QUEE01000001.1, from coordinate 570,864 downwards.
GGCTTTTATGGACGAACTAAAAAAACTGAATATAACAACCGTTAAGCCGCAGCTTCAAAAATGGAGAGTGCGGCTTTTTTCATGCCCGAACATAGAGGAGTGAAGTCAATGGCCGAATTAGATTAAGGCAAAGATGGAGAATCATTCCCATGCACACAGGCAATGTGTGTATTAACACAGGCATTGTTTACCAGTATCAGGATTTTTCTGACAGACGATGGGCAAATATGGGGATAAGGCACAGAAAAAGAATAAATGTTCGATTCTGTGCCTATACTTTTATAAATAGGTATGTTATAATTTCTAGTGACCTTCATTCGTAAAATGAAAAAAGTACGTCTATTGGACCGGCAAATAAAAGGCCAGATTATGAATTTCGGGCCTATAGGCGTTCTTTTTTCACAGGTCACTAGAAAGGAATTATAGCATATGGAGTTCAAATTACACTCAGAATACCAGCCAACCGGCGACCAGCCGCAGGCTATAGAAGCTCTGGTAAACGGGTTTATGGAAGGCAATCAATTCCAGACTCTATTAGGGGTTACAGGGTCTGGAAAGACTTTTACCATGGCAAATGTAATCCAGCAATTACAGAAGCCAACGCTGATCATCGCCCACAATAAAACCCTCGCTGCCCAGCTCTACGGCGAGTTTAAAGAGTTCTTCCCGGAGAATGCAGTGGAGTACTTTGTATCCTACTACGACTACTACCAACCCGAAGCCTACGTCCCCTCAACCGACACCTACATCGAAAAGGATTCCGCCATCAACGATGAGATCGACAAGCTCCGCCACTCCGCTACCTCGGCGCTCGCAGAGCGCAGCGATGTGATCATAGTGGCGTCGGTATCCTGCATATACGGACTGGGCAGCCCGATCGACTATAAGAACATGGTGATCTCGCTTCGGCCGGGCATGATCAAGGACCGGGACGAGGTGATCCATAAGCTGATCGATATCCAGTATACCCGTAACGAGATGGATTTTCGGCGCGGCACCTTCCGCGTGCATGGGGATGTCCTGGAGATCTTTCCGGCAGATTCCGGGGAAAATGCTTTCCGTGTGGAATTCTTCGGCGATGAGGTGGACCGGATTACGGAGATCGATACGCTGACAGGCGAGATCAAGAGCCAGATGCAGCATATCGCGATCTTTCCTGCGTCCCACTACGTGGTACCCAAAGAGGAACTGGACAGGGCCGCCAGGCAGATTGAAGAGGAGCTGGAGGAGCGGATCGCTTACTTTAAGAGCGAGGACAAGCTGCTGGAGGCGCAGAGGATTGCGGAGCGCACCAGATTCGATGTGGAGATGATGCGAGAAACCGGATTCTGTTCCGGCATTGAGAACTACTCCAGGCATCTCACCGGCCTGAAGCCCGGACAGCCGCCCCATACGCTGATCGACTATTTTCCGGATGAGTTTCTGATGATTATAGACGAATCCCATATAACCGTGCCCCAGATCCGGGGAATGTATGCCGGCGACCGGTCCAGAAAGACCACGCTGGTGGATTACGGTTTCCGGCTGCCCTCCGCGCTGGACAACCGGCCCTTGAATTTTGGCGAGTTTGAGAGCAAGATCGATCAGCTGATGTTCGTATCCGCTACGCCGAATGTCTATGAGAAGGAGCATGAGATGCTGCGCGTGGAGCAGATCATCCGTCCCACAGGACTCCTGGATCCCGAGATTACCGTGAAGCCCGTGGAAGGGCAGATCGACGACCTGGTATCCGAGGTGAACAAAGAGGTTGCCAGGAAGAATAAAGTGCTGGTTACAACACTCACCAAACGCATGGCGGAGGATCTGACCGATTATATGAGGGAGGTCGGCATCCGTGTGAAGTATCTGCACTCGGATATCGATACGCTGGAGCGCTCCGAGATCATCCGCGATATGCGTATGGATGTATTCGATGTCCTGGTGGGCATCAACCTGCTGCGTGAGGGGCTCGACATTCCGGAGATCAGCCTGGTGGCCATACTGGATGCGGATAAGGAAGGCTTCCTCCGTTCGGAGACTTCGCTGATCCAGACGGTAGGCCGTGCGGCCCGTAATTCGGAAGGACATGTCATCATGTATGCAGACAAGATCACGGATTCCATGCGGATGGCGATAGAGGAGACGAACCGCCGCCGCAGAATCCAGCAGGAGTACAACAAAGAACATGGCATCACCCCCGTATCCATTAAAAAAGCCGTCCGTGATCTGATCAGCATCTCCAAGGCGGTGGATACCAGGAAATCCATGAAGCTGGATAAAGATCCGGAATCCATGGATGCGAAGGAACTGAACAAGCTGATCACAGAACTCAAGAAGAGGATGCACCAGGCCGCGGCGGAACTGAATTTCGAAGAGGCGGCCCATCTGCGCGACCAGATGATGGAACTGAAAAAAATACTGTTAAATGAGGAATAGGAAATGGCGAGGAAACAATACATTAAAATCAGAGGCGCAAACGAAAATAATCTGCACAACCTGTCTGTGGATATCCCCAGGGACCAGCTGGTGGTGCTGACAGGTCTTAGCGGTTCAGGAAAGTCTTCACTGGCATTTGATACGATCTATGCGGAGGGGCAGAGGAGGTATATGGAATCCCTCTCTTCCTATGCACGGCAGTTTCTGGGGCAGATGGAAAAGCCCAATGTGGAGAGCATAGAAGGCCTGCCCCCCGCGATCTCCATCGATCAGAAATCCACCAACCGCAACCCGCGGTCTACGGTGGGAACCGTGACGGAGATTTACGATTATCTGAGACTGCTCTATGCGCGCATCGGTATTCCCCACTGCCCCAAATGCGGCAGAGAAATCAAAAAGCAGACCGTGGATCAGATGGTGGATGCGCTGATGGAGCTGCCGGAGCAGACCAGGATACAGCTCCTGGCGCCGGTGGTGCGCGGCCGCAAGGGACGCCATGAGAAAGTGCTGGATCACGCCAAGAGAAGCGGCTATGTGCGCGTCCGCGTGGACGGCAGTATGTATGAGCTTAGCGAAGAGATCCAGCTGGATAAAAATATCAAACATAACATCGAGGTGGTGGTGGACCGCCTGGTGATTAAGCCCGGCATACAGAAGCGCCTGACAGACTCCATAGAGAATGTAATGCAGCTGTCGGAAGGTCTGATGACGGTGGACGTGATCGGCGGAGAGCCCATGAATTTCAGCCAGAGCTTCTCCTGTCCGGACTGCGGTATCAGCATCGATGAGGTGGAGCCCAGAAGCTTTTCCTTCAACAATCCTTTTGGCGCCTGTCCGGAGTGTCTGGGCCTGGGATATAAGATGGAATTTGATCCGGACCTGATGATTCCGGACCAGTCCTTAAGCATCGCACAGGGGGCTATCGCGGTTATGGGATGGCAGTCCTGCACCGATAAGGGAAGCTTTACCAGGGCCATACTGGATGCGCTGGCAAAGGAATATAAATTCGACCTGAATACGCCATTCAAGGATTATCCGGAGCGGATCAAGCATGTCCTGATCCATGGAACCGACGGCAAAGAGGTAAAGGTGCACTACCGCGGCATGCGCGGAGAGGGTGTCTATGATGTGGCTTTCGAAGGTCTGGTCAAAAATGTGGAGCGCCGTTACCGTGAAACCTCATCCGAATCTTCCAAGGCGGAATACGAAACCTTTATGCGAATCAGCCCCTGCCCGGTCTGCCACGGTCAGAGGCTAAAGCCCACCTCGCTGGCCGTCACCGTGGGAGGAATCAACATTTACCAGATGACCTCCATGTCCATCGTGTCATTGAAGGAATTTATGGAGCATATGGAGCTGACACCCATGCAGCACGCCATCGGAGACCAAATACTCAAGGAGATCCGGGCTAGGATCGGATTCCTGGTGGATGTGGGGCTGGAGTATCTGACACTTTCAAGAGCCACCGGCTCGCTGTCCGGCGGTGAAGCGCAGAGAATCCGTCTCGCCACTCAGATCGGTTCCGGCCTGGTAGGCGTGGCCTATATACTGGACGAGCCCAGCATCGGGCTGCACCAGCGCGATAACGACAAACTGCTCAAAACATTGCTGCATCTGCGCGACCTGGGCAACAGCGTGATCGTTGTGGAACACGATGAAGACACGATGCTGGCCGCCGACTGGGTGGTGGATATCGGTCCAGGCGCCGGAGAACACGGCGGTGAAGTGATCGCACAGGGAACTGCGCAGCAGATCATGAAAAACAGGAAATCCATCACCGGCGCATACCTAAGTGGCCGGATGAAGATACCGGTTCCGAGGGAAAGAAAAGCGCCCACCGGCTTTCTTACGGTAAAAGGGGCCAGGGAAAATAACCTGAAAAATATCGATGTCAACTTCCCGCTGGGAGTGATGACCTGCGTGACCGGCGTGTCCGGTTCGGGCAAGAGCTCTCTGGTCAATGAGATCCTCTATAAGTCACTTGCCAGGAAATTAAACCGCGCGAGGATTATACCCGGAAAGCACGATGAGATCCTGGGAGTGGAACAGCTCGATAAGGTCATCGCCATCGATCAGTCCCCCATAGGGCGCACCCCCCGGTCCAACCCGGCCACCTATACCGGCGTGTTCGATCTGATCCGCGACCTTTTCGCGTCCACCGCAGATGCCAAGGCCAAGGGCTACAGCAAGGGCAGATTCAGCTTTAATGTGAAGGGCGGCCGCTGTGAAGCCTGCGGCGGCGACGGTATCCTGAAGATTGAGATGCATTTCCTTCCCGATGTATATGTGCCCTGTGAGGTCTGCGGAGGCAAGCGCTATAACCGGGAAACGCTGGACGTGAAATATAAAGGAAAGAGCATCTATGATGTGCTGAACATGACGGTGGAAGAGGCGCTGGATTTCTTTGAAAATGTTCCCTCCATACGCCGCAAGATAGAGACGCTCAACGATGTGGGGCTGTCCTATATCCGGCTGGGACAGCCGTCCACAACGCTGTCCGGCGGCGAGGCGCAGAGGATAAAGCTGGCCACAGAGCTCAGCCGCAGAAGCACCGGCAAGACCATTTATATCCTGGACGAGCCCACCACAGGCCTGCATTTCGCGGATGTGCACAAGCTCATCGAGATACTGAAGCGTTTAAGCGAAGGCGGCAACACCGTGGTGGTGATAGAACATAACCTGGATGTGATCAAGACTGCCGATTATATCATCGATATCGGACCGGAAGGCGGAGACCGCGGCGGCACCGTGATCGCGCAGGGAACGCCGGAGGAAGTGGCGGCAAATCCCATTTCCTATACCGGCCAGTATGTTGCCAAATATCTCCGGCAATAAGCTGTATGAGGACCATACTCTGCCCCTGCATGCGCTGCTTTAACTGCAGCCGTGAATAGTGACTGCAGAACATCCGGCGTCAAACATCTTATCTAACAGCGGTTGCACTGGGGCGTCAATTGTAGTAAGCTTAGAAGTAGCTGTCCGGGAAACACGGAGAAAAGCCCTTCGCAGCAGGCAAATCGGGCGCCTTGCCGCCCGTAAACTGAAACGGTATGGAAGGGCCGGACACAGAACTAAAACAGGGCGCCATGCGCTGGCTTAACCGGCATGGCGAAAGAAAGGTGGAGGTTAGAATGAAGATTGTATTACTGGAATCATTGGGGGTGCCTGAAGAAGTGCTTAAGGAGTGTGCGGCGCCGCTGGCAGCGGCCGGTCACAGCTTTACGGCTTATCCGAAGGATACGGATCCGGCGGTGCAGATAGAGCGGGCGAAGGATGCGGATGTGATCATGATTGCCAATATGCCGCTGTCCGGTCAGGTGATAGAGGCCTGCACGAATCTGAAATTTATCGATGTAGCATTTACCGGAGTGGATCATGTGGATCTTAATGCCGCCCGCGCAAAGGGAGTGAAAGTGAGCAATGCCGCAGGTTATTCCACACAGGCGGTGGCGGAGCTGACGGTCTGCATGATGCTTTCGCTGCTTCGCAATGTCCCCCAGGTGGAGGCGCGCTGCCGTGCAGGCCAGACAAAGGACGGCTTAGTGGGCTGCGAACTTGGCGGAAAGACCGTCGGCATCGTGGGCGCAGGAGCTATCGGCATGCGTGTGGCAGAGCTGTGCCGGGCGTTCGGCTGCAAAGTGCTGGCCTATAAACGCCATGTGACCGGCAATGAACCGGAAGGGGTGGAGTACGTTTCTCTGGATGAACTCCTGCAGCGTTCCGATATTGTATCGCTTCACTGCCCTCTGAATGACGAATCCCGGGGCCTGATCAACGCCGAATCCATAGCTAAGATGAAGAAAGGCGCATATCTGATCAATGCGGCCCGCGGCCCTGTGGTGGATTCCCAGGCTCTGGCGGATGCGCTGAACGAAGGACGTCTGGCCGGCGCCGGCATCGATGTCTTTGAGGCAGAGCCCCCGTTAGAGACAAGCCATCCGCTGTTAAACAGTAAAAATACGATTGTAACCCCTCATGTAGCGTTCGCTTCCGCTGAGTCCATGGAAGCAAGGGCAAAGATTGTGTTTGACAATATCACCGCGTGGATGGACGGCAATCAGAAAAATGTGATCCTGTAAGTCATATAGTAACCCATAGGCCGGATCAGACCGGCAGTAAGAAGCAGCCGCATCGGTGTACCCCGGACGAGAAATCCGCCATGCCGATGCGGCTTTTGCTGTCCCGTAACCTGTGCACGTTTTGCCATAAAACTGCCTTCTTTTGCACTGTAATCAGCAATTTATTCCCTATATAATAATGTAGAAAAAGCAGCCGCGCACATGCAGGGCTGTTTATATTGCAAAAATGGCGGCTGTGAACAGTAAGTGTAACCTTCTAATACCATAACTTGTTACTATTCACAGTTGGCGGTAAAGCAGCACATGGCGGGGCAGAGTATGGTCCTCATTGGGATCCCTTGAAGCCCGCCGGTTCTTTCGCTGCGTAGTTTGCAGCGTTAGAACCGCTGCGCGCTTCACGGAGCGAGAGCGTGTCCCAATGAGGACCATACTCTGCCCCGCCATGTGCGGGAAGTTTACGACAGCTGTGATCAGTAACCATAACTTTATTTTACACCGCCATCTTCCTTGACAACTGCTTTGACATAAACATATAATGTAATATAGCGCCCAATAGGGCCATGTCCGGCCCAGCCGGATGACTAAATAGAACGGATCCATTCCGAAAAGGTGAACATATGCAGATTTTAATAAAGGGTATAAAAACCAATTACATTGAGGCCGGAGAAGGGGACAGCATCCTGCTGCTGCACGGCTGGGGTTCCAATATCGGCCTGTTTCAGCAGCTGATCGGGCATTTGAGCAGGGCCCACAGAGTCTTCGCGCTGGATATGCCCGGCTTCGGTGAAACAGAAGAGCCGAAAGAGCCGTGGTGTGTGGATGACTATGTGGATTTCGTGCGGGAATTTCTGGCAGTTATGGGGATAAAGAAGACCAGCCTGTTGGGGCATTCCTTCGGAGGCCGCGTGATCATTAAGATGGTGACCGGCGGGAAAAGCCCAGCGGAATTTACGAAGCTGGTGCTGGTGGATTCGGCGGGCATACTGCCGAAGAAAAGCATGAAACAGAAATTCAAAACCAGGCTCTATAAAATAGGAAGAAAGATTTTAAGCATCGGGGTTGTGAAAAAACTCTATCCCGACGCGTTGGAGAATTACCGCCGCAGCCACGGATCCGCCGACTACAACAGCGCGACGCCTGTGATGCGCCAGACACTTGTAAAGGTGGTCAATGAGGATCTGGAGCCTCTGTTATCCTCCATTAAGCAGCCCGTCCTGTTAATCTGGGGCGATATGGACACTGCGACGCCTCTGTCCGATGCCAGGATTATGGAGAATAGGATAAAAGACAGCGGCCTGGTGGTGGTAAAAGGCGCCGGACATTACTCCTATCTGGAGCAGCCGGATTTTGTTTGCAGAGTGCTGGATTCTTATTTTTCAGCCTGATACGGATATGCAGGCAATTAAAAGCGGCGGGATACCGGCGCGGAAACGGGGATGACGATGACAATCATAGCTGCAATACTGTATATAGTGACATTTCTGGCAGGGTTTTCGATGCTGTTTCTGCATAGTCTGCATATGTTTCAGCAAAACTCTTACAAACCCAATGTACAGAGAAAATGGCTGAAGGAGCACGCGGGGGATATGACCGGGCGGTCTTTGGCCTTCCTTTTGTCCATACCGCTGCTCTTATTTGGCGGCTTGCCGGGCCTATTTGCCGCCTGTGCGCTCAATCTCCTAACAGCTTGGGGGAACCGGCCGAGAGAAGCCAGAATCCCACTGAAACTGACAAAACGTGTGGTCCGCATGATGGTGACTGCCGGTGTTGTGACCGGCGCCTTTCTTGCCGCGGTCTTTCTGCTGCAGAATCTGCTGACTCATGATAACCTGCTGCTGTCCGTTGCGGTTCCGCTTTTTGGAGTGCTTGCGCCCGAGATTGTGCTGCTTTCCAACTTCATGAACCGGCCGGTGGAAAAGGCGGTCAGCCGGCACTTTTACCGTGAGGCAGAGAAAAAACTGGAGTCCATGCCAGAGCTTAAAGTGGTCGGAATCACCGGCAGCTACGGGAAAACCAGTGTGAAGCATTACCTATACAAGCTTTTATCTGCGAAGTACAATGTGCTGATGACTCCGGGCAATTATAATACCACGCTGGGCGTGGTGATCACCGTACGGGAGCATTTGAAGGCAACCCATGAGATCTTTCTCTGCGAGATGGGCGCCAGGAATGTGGGGGATATAAAGGAGATCTGCGATCTGGTACATCCGGATTACGGTGTGATCACCTCCATCGGACCGCAGCATCTGGAGAGCTTTCAAACAATAGAAAATGTGGTTAAGACAAAATTCGAACTGGCGGATGCCCTCCCTGAAGACGGCATTGCATTCCTTAATTATGACAACGAATATATCCGCCGGCGGGAGACCGGCAAAACGTCTGTGACCTATGGCGCAGAGTATCCCGGCTGCGATTACCGCGCCTATGACATAAGCGTATCCTCCAAAGGCACCTCCTTTAAGATGAAGGACGGTTCGGGGAAGGCGTGGGAATTTAGCACCAAACTGCTTGGCGCCCACAATGTGACGAACATAGCGGGGGCGATCGCTGTGGCCAACCGGCTGGGCGTTTCGATGGAAGCCCTGACCATGCAGGTGCGGCGGCTGGAAGGAGTCGAACACCGTCTGCAGCTGATTAAAAGTCCCCGTGGCCTGATCATTGATGACGCATACAATTCCAATCCCAGCGGAGCCAAGGCGGCGCTGGATGTTCTGAAACAATTCGACGGAATCCGGATTCTGCTGACGCCGGGCATGGTGGAGCTGGGGGAGAAGCAGTACGAATATAATAAGATTTTCGGCACACAGGCTGCGGGCGCTGCGGACTTTATCATACTGGTAGGTGAAAAGCAGGCAAAGCCCATAAAGGACGGCGCGCTGGAAGCCGGATTCGATCCGGATAAACTGTTTGTGGTAAATGGGCTGAAGGAAGGACTTAGCCGCGCGGATGGCATACATGCTGGCAGCGCATCCAAGGTAATACTTCTGGAAAACGATCTGCCGGATAATTATCTGTGAGGCTAAAACGCATTGCGTGCATAAAGATCAGCGGTCATTGATATAAAAATGGAGGAGTCAATAATGAAGATCAAAGTTGGTGTGTTTTTCGGCGGACAGAGTGTGGAGCACGAGGTGTCCATCATATCGGGCATCCAGGCCTACTACGCATTTGATACGGAGAAGTATGAGCCGATACCGATCTATATCAGCAAGAAGAATGAGATGTATGTGGGGAGCGAGGTCGGCAAGATCGAGTCCTACCGCAACATAGACGAACTGCTGAAAAACAGTCAGCGCGTCATCCTTGTAAATGAGGGGAATCAGGTGAAGCTGATCCGCTATCCCTTTAAGAAATTCGGCAGCAACGAACTGGGAACGATCGATGTGGCATTTCCGGTGGTCCACGGAACCAATGTGGAGGACGGCACGCTGCAGGGGTATCTGCGCACACTCTGTATCCCCTACGCGGGCTGCGATGTGACGGCATCCGCCCTGGGCATGGATAAATATGCGATGAAGACGGTGCTGAAGGACAACGGCATACCGGTGCTAGACTGCCGCCTGGCGGATATCAAACGCTACCATGGCGCTCCTTTAAAGGTGATAGAAGAGATCGAAGCCGGATTTTCCTATCCTGTGATTGTAAAACCTGTAAACCTGGGTTCCAGCGTGGGCATTAAGATCGCGTGGGACAGGGAAGGGCTGGAGGCAGCCCTTGATTATGCGTTTGAGTTCGCAGAAAAGGTACTGGTGGAACGCGCCATCACCAGCCTCAAAGAGGTCAACTGTTCCGTGCTGGGCGATTATGAGGAGGCCGAGGCATCAGAGTGCGAAGAGCCGGTGAACAGCGATGAGATACTAAGCTATGAAGATAAGTATATGTCCGGCGGCAAAGGCGGAAAGACCGCAGGAGCCAAGAGCGGAGGCAGCAAGGGCGGCATGTCCGGCCTGAAACGGAAGCTTCCGGCCGAGATCGCTCCGGAAACCAGAGAGAAGATCCGCAGTCTGGCTGTGAGGACCTTCCAGGCATTAAATTGCAGCGGTGTGTCCCGCATTGACTTTATGATCGATATGGAGAGCGGGGAGATCTTCGTCAATGAGATCAATACCATTCCGGGTTCACTCTCCTTCTACCTGTGGGAAGCCACAGGCATGCCTTATGCCGAGCTGCTGGACCGCATGGTGAAGCTGGCGCTCAAGAGGGAGCGTGAACGGGGAGAGATCACATATTCCTTTGATACGAACCTGCTGGCCGGTGTGACCTTAGGACAGGGCGCCAAGGGTTCCAAAGCATAACATAAGGAAGAATAGCATACAAATAGCAGACAGGGATTTGCGGGAGACGTTTCCACAAACCCTGTTTTTATTGTTGCTGAAGCGGCCCGCCGCAGGCGGAGAATCCCGCGAGCAGTATTCTTTTTCAATTATATTTTTTTGTAAAAGCACTTTGTTTTTGTCCCGCGCATAGAGTATTAGTAAACGTGTGACGGGGTACGGATGCTTGAAAACATTTCAGAAACCATTGACGCCGCAGGAAGAGAGTCTTTATCTGACCCGTTTAAAAGAGGGCGATCTGGCGGCCAGAAATGCCCTGATTGAACGCAATATGAGACTGGTTGCACATGTAGCGAAAAAATACAATCTGGCGGACCGTGATCTGGAGGATATGATCTCCATCGGAACGATCGGGCTGATCAAGGCTGTCAACACCTTTAATCCCGGAAAAGGCAGCAGACTTGCCACCTATGCGGCAAAGTGCATTGATAACGAGATTCTGATGATGTTCCGTGCGGAAAAGAAATATGGAAGGGAAATTTCACTGTTTGAACCCATCGGGACAGATAAGGAAGGGAACGAGATCAATCTGCTGGATGTGATTGAGACGGATGAAAGAGATATCACGGAAAGAGTATCCCTGCAGCAGGACGTACAGAGGCTTTACGACATATTTGAGCACTGCCTGAAAGATAAGGAGAAGCTGGTGATCCGCATGCGCTATGGCCTGTACGGGCAAAAGGAATATACACAGAGGGAGATCGCAGCTTATCTGGGCATCAGCCGCAGTTATGTATCACGGATTGAGAAGAAGGCGCTGGAGAAGCTTAAGAAAGAGTTTGAGAGGAGAGGGTGAAGGGCCCAGCCGGAAAAAATAAAAGAGATGAATTAGTAGCACCGGTATGCCTGGATATGGCAGACCGGTGCTGAGTATTTGCTGGCTGAATTAAATCATGTCATTTCCATCGTCAGCTTTGCTGTGGTCTTCGTTTCTGCATACGGTATTCATTTGGAGACAATCCAGTATTTTTCCGAAAAGTGGAGGAAAAATACTGGGAAGTATGAAATCCTGTTTTTTGTGAAATGAACTGTACCGTGTCCTCTGTCTGTGCCAGCAGTGACTTGGCATACTCAATGCGGCAGGAGGTGATGTACTCGGATAGATTGTATCCTGTATAGCGTTTGAATAACCGCGAAATATGAGATTCGTTATAATTTACATAATCCGCAATAACAGTCAGATTCAGGTCTTCAGACAAATGGCTTTGAATATAATTCTGTATGGAAGCAATCAGCTGCCGGGTCTTATTGCTGTTATTTTCATTGGCGATCCTAAATAGAATCTCTCCTAACTGGCGCAGGTACAAAAACGCGTGCTCCCAATCCGGGAAATCATTAATGAAATAAAGCGGATACATGGCTATTTCCATAGCAATCCTAGGCACTAACTTGTAATGCTCTATATATTCCAGATAAATCAGCACTATGGAAAAATAGATTTTAATTGTCCCCACATGGTGCATGTTTTTGATAACGGTACAGTATTGACGGCAATGCTGCAGTTCTGTTAAAAATAAATCCCGTTTCCCCTGATACAGCGCCTGCTTCATGGAAAACAGCCTGCCGGACAAGGCGGCAGACGGCAGTCTTGTGACAGGGGAAGTATCAATATTTATATTTTCTGTCATCGCGGTATCCGGACCGGCAACCGTATTTGAAAACGGAAACCGGGGAGAAGGGTTCGTATTTCTTTCGATTACTCTGGCAGCCGAGGAGTGAATGGACAACAGGGAGCTTTCCTCATAATAGGCATCATACAGGAGTTGATAGGAGCGTGAGACTTCATCCCAAGCCACTTTCTCCCGATATAGGCACAGAGAAAGCGCCTGGTGCTTTATTTCGGTGCAGATATCCAGAAAGGAATCCATCGTATCCTTCAGGCAGTTAAAATAAGAAACCTCCTTCTCCGGATAGTCGCGTTCCTGAAAAATCCATAATAAAACACCCTTCTCTGTTTCCACAAAGGAAAAAAGAAACAGATTTCCCAATAAATGTTCCATTCTCTCCAGATAGAAAGAAGAATCGCAAATGGAGGAAGGCGAACGCCGGATATGCATCAGCATCAGATATACTTCCTTCTCAAAAGAAAAATGAATTTCCAGAGAAGAATTTTTGACAAAACATTCCATATCTTTGGTGAGATCCCCATGAACCACTTCCCGAAGAAACTGCTGCTCCTGCAAAAGAAGAAGCAGTTTTTCCTTTTTCTGAATATCGCTTAGATAGCTTTTCTCCTCTCTTTTCTGTAAGATAGCATGGCAGCAGGAAACTGCCACATCCAGGATTTTTGCATCTGATTCTGCCTTCAACAGATAGATGGCGCCGGGATATCGATTGGCTTCATAAATATAGTCAAATACCTCATAGGCTGTCAGAAAAATAAGCTGGCAATCCGGCCACTGATTGTGAAGCTTGTCCGCAATCTGCAGACCGCTTACCCTGGGCATATTGATATCCAGAAAGGCAATATCAATATGGGAGGACGCAACGATCTGCAACGCTTCAGGACCGGATGTGGTCGTTATTGTGTTGATTTCACAAAAATCAATATGTTGCAGCAGGTTCGTGATATAGCTGATTACATGGTATTCATCGTCAACTAACAATATTTTTATCATGAGTTTCCCGCTCCTTTCCAGGGGATTGCTGTATTGGCAAAAAGAGTTGGATACACAGGCCGCCTAAGGGGCTGCGGATTGCTGTAAGATGGCTGGAACCGTCGGAATATATACTCAGTCTTCTTTGAATATTCAAGATACCTGTCATTTCCCGTAAAGGGTCGCCGGTAGATGCAGACTGGAGGTTAGCTTGGATCTTCTCCAGCTGAGCATCGGAAAGGTCGTCTCCGTTATCTTCTATAGAAATAATCAGTTCAGAATCATGATTGGAAACCGCTACTTTTAACAAACCGTCATCTACTTTATTGCGAAGCCCATAATTGAAAGCATTTTCTAAAATGGGCTGGATAATTAATTTCGGCACCAGAATGCTGGAATATTCAGCGGGAAGGTCATCGGTCTCCACGCGGATTCGTCCTTCAAAACGCAGTTTCTGGATTTCACAATACAGGATTGCGTGACGGTACTCTTGATTTAAGGGCATATAGTCCTGGCTGTTGCGTGTAATATATTGGAAATATAGTCCCAAAGTATCTGACATATGGTAGGCTTCCGCATATAGCTCATCCTGTATCATGCGGCGCAGCAGGAACAGGGAATTGTAGAGAAAATGTGGGTTAATCTGTGCCTGAAGCTGTTTTAATTCCGCTTTATTTAAAAGCAATTGCTGCTGATAATCCTTTTCAATCAACGTGCCAAGCTGCTTTGCCATATGGTTGAATTCGTTGTACAGATAGGTGAAATCTGAATTATTTTTACTGAAAATACGTACATTATAGTTCCTGTTGTTAATATTTTGAAAGGCATGGATCAACGTTTGTATCGGTTTCTGGATAATGGTATAACTGCCCCACAGGAAAATACAGCAGATAATCAGTACAAACAGACTGAAACAGAGATCCAGATACTGATAAAGTTTCGTGTCTGCATATAGCTGGTCGCCGGAAAAGAAAAAATGTATCAAAGCTTTGCCGTAGGGGAGGGAGGAGGAAAAACGATAATATTGCGTCCCTTCTATTGTAAGCCTGTCTGCACAATCGGTATCCGTAAACAACGCCAGCTGTTCTTTGGTAAGATTTGTAAGCTGATAGGATTGGTCAAATGCATCAAGATAATAATAAAATTTGTATTCGGTAAAGGCATTCTCCAATAGTGATGAGATGGACGCTGCGGATAAGTCAATTCGAATCAAAAAGTTTGAACCGGAGGAAGGCAGGATAATTTCGGACAGTTTCTGATTATAGTAAATCAAAAAATCAGCAGATTTGCGTGCATCTGCTAACGTCTGATATTCCTCCTCGGTAAATTCGAAAAAACTGCCTCTGCCATCTCCGCTGCTGTTATATGCTTGTTTTCTGTCCTGGTAATATATTATAAAGTTATTGATGTATGGATTGGCATTTTTAATGCTGGTCTGCTGTTCCTGTATCTGACAGATATCTTTCGCTTCCTCATATGTGGTCTGGAGATAGTTAGCGGTAGCCACTCTTCTCAGATTTGATTGCCCGGTCATTTCGGCAGCTGTGTGGTATATTTGCTCCAGGGCACTTGTTAATGTCTGCGCTGTCAAATTAACTTTTTCCTGAAGTGAGACAATTTTTCGGTTGTGGATAGCCGCATTATTTTGTTGAAGCAAAAACATGCTGGAAAGGAAAAAAGGAACAATGACTGAAAAGAATAACAGAATCAATTTTTTCAGAGTGATATTGTTTTTCATAAAAATATGCTTTCTCTCGGTTTGGATAAACTTTATAGTTATGTGCTTCTTATGTAGCTTTGTTTTTATTATAGTACAAAAAAACATTTTGCGAATAATTTTTTGCGTTTGGCAGAGAAAATGGTCAAGAAAACATACAGAGCGCAAGAAAACGGATGGAAAGGGAAAACAGAGTTGTCGTATAATAGGACAACTTATTCACAGGAAGGAGAAAGCAGGTTTGAAAACAATTTTATTTCAAGGCGACTCTATCACAGACGCGGGCCGGTCCACGGAAGATGACCTGAATATGGGATATGGTTACCCAACACTTGTAAGCAGCGAGTTAGGATTAGAGTATGCGAATCAATACAGGATGCTGAACAGAGGGGTCAGCGGCGACCGTATCATTGATTTATACGCCAGAATCAAAGCAGACATTATTAACCTTAAACCGGATATTATGAGCATTCTGATTGGTGTAAATGACATAGGACGTGAAATTTACGAGCACAACGGTACGGATGCGGATAAATCTTCCAGAATATATTCCATGCTGATTGAAGAACTTAAGGAAGCCCTGCCGGATGTAAAAATCATGATCTTAGAACCATTTATATTAAAGGGTGCTGCAACTGAGATGTGCTGGGAAGAGTTTCAAAGCGGAGTGTCGGAGAGGGCCAAAATAGCAACAGAGACAGCAGGAAAATATGGGCTGCCATTCATTTCACTGCAGAATAAATTTGACGAAGCTGCTGAACTGGCCTCCAATGATTACTGGCTGCGGGATGGAATTCATCCTACGGCGGCAGGTCATGAAATTATTAAACGCGAGTGGATTAAGGCATTTAAGGAATTATAGTATAAAAAAATGACGTGTGAATATTTTTTTGTGTTCCATGGTGGAATGAAGCATGAAATCATTCAAAACGCAAGAAAACGGATAGGAAGATGATCGGGTATATCATATAATGCGTATATGTTGCAACGTAAAAACAAACACCTAATAAAAAGGAGAGAGATGAGTATGAAGAAAAAGACGTTATCTTTCATGCTGGCGGCAATCATGACTGTTATCGTATGTTTGACAGGATGCAGCGGAAACGGTCAGGAACAGCAAAAAACAGAGGGCGGCAGCCAACAGGAACAGCAAAAAACAGCGGACTCACAGGACGCTGGAACGGATGAAAACGGAGAAATTGATATCTGGGCGCCTTATGAGGAAACAGTAACATTGACATCAGTCAAAAGCGATTATAGTTATATCGCTTATCCGGAAGGTGACGATATCGATAACAACCTGTGGACAAAAACATACAAGGACCGCTTTAATATTAATCTTGTTAATGAATGGGTCTCAGACGATTATGATACGAAATTGAATCTGCAGATTGCAGAGGGAAAGATTCCGGATTTTGTTCGGGTAAATGCAACGCAGCTGAAGCAGCTGGCAGAAGCGGGTATGCTGTATGATCTGAAAGATTTGTATGACATCTATGCATCAGATGATATAAAGAGCTTTATGGAATACGATAAACAGAGTTTTGAGTCGGGTATCTTTGATGGCAAACTGTATGGACTGGCTCAGCTGCATTACGGTGTTGAAGCACAATATGATTTTGTTTGGATCAGGCAGGACTGGCTGAAAGAATGCGGTCTGGATGCGCCGGAAACCATGGATGACCTTGTAACGATAGCAAAAACATTTATGGATAAATATGGCGTCTATGGCATTTCTGCAGAAAAATCATTGGAGTATCTGAATTTACTTGCGCCCGGATGGGGGGCGCATCCGGGTATGTGGGTTCGTGATGACAGCGGCAATATTGTATATGGCTCTACAACAGAAGAATACAAGAATGCATTGGCTGCCTGGGCAGAATGGTACAAGGAAGGGATGATCAGTCCTGATTTTATCACTATGGATATGGCAAAAGCCAATGAAGATGTTTTAAGCAATAAAGTTGGTATTATGCCGTACTATCTCTGGTGGGGAGCTGCGGTCGGACAGGATTATGTCACTGCAAACGGTTTCGATGCGATTTACCGTCCTTATAAGATTCCGTCCGCAACCGGGGAGCCCGTTTTACAATCAATCTATTGCGGCAATGCTACCTATATTGCAGTGAGCAAGGAATGTAAAAATCCGGAAGCGGTATTCAAATTAATTAATTTTTACCAGTATATACAGTCGTCTGAATCACAGGAGAAAGAAGCTGAATTAAGAGAAAATCTTACAAAAGGCAGTTTGGTTGATACACAGGCAAATGCTAGAATTTGTAATCCCACGATACAGATGAATGAAACTGCAAGCATATATAATGCGATAATGACAGGAGACGCGTCAAAGCTGACACCGAATTTCCTGGTAAGCTACAATAATGTAAAGGCGTTTATTGAGGATCCTGATGCGCATCCTGAATTTACACACGGTTATTGCATGTATGGCTTTGAGGGGAGTACAACTACATGGGTCAATGAATATGTTGAAAAGGGTGAATATCTCGAAAATGTGTTGTGGGCGTTTACACCGGAAATCCTGATCAAGTCCGGCGCTACACTGGATACCATTCTGCTGGAAGGATTTACTAAAATTGTGGTAGGCGATGAGCCGATAGACTACTTCGACACAGTTGTTGAGAAGTGGAAGGCAGCCGGCGGCGAGCAGGCAATAAAAGAAATGGAAGAGTTATATAATTAGTAAGTCAAAGGGAAAGGAGGCGGGGTGCCGTCTCCTTTTCTTATTCATAAGCTTGAAAGGGTGGTAAGCGGATGGTTAGCAGAAAGAATATAAAGAGACATTTAAAAAATGAATGGGCATATCATTTAATGCTTCTGCCGGGAGTGATTCTGGTGTTTATATTTAGTTATATCCCGTTATATGGTGTCGTAATCGCATTTCAGGATTATAATCCCGCCTTAGGGTTCGCCTCTCCGTGGGTTGGCCTTAAAAATTTTATGTTTGTATTTTCACAGCCTGATTTTGTGAGAACAATCTGGAACACTTTTTTTATTACGGTATTTAAGATTTTAGGGAATATTGCAGTTCCGGTTATTTTTGCGCTTTTGCTGAATGAAGTTAAAAATGTATTTTTTAAACGAACGATGCAGACCTTAATTTATATTCCAAATTTTATATCCTGGGTTATTATGGCGGGAATTCTGATGGATATCCTTGCAACGGATGGAGCGGTGAATCGATGCATCAGCCTGCTTGGGGGCGGAACAGTTAACTTTTTGGGGAATGCTAAAATTTATCCTTGGACGATGATTATTTCTGATATATGGAAAGGTTTTGGTTATGGTACGATTATATACCTTGCGGCGCTCACTGCGATTGATCCGACTCTGTATGAGGCGGCAAGCATAGATGGCGCGACCAGATGGCAAAGGGTGAAAATGATCACTGTTCCGCTGCTTGTGCCTACGATTATTCTGATGCTTGTTTTATCGCTGGGAAATGTGCTGAATGCTGGTTTTGACCAGATTTATAATACCATCAGCCCAATTGTATATTCATCAGGAGATATCATTGATACCTATGTGTACCGGTTGGGTATTCAGCAGGCACAGTTTGATGTGGGTGCGGCAGTTGGCTTGTTCAAGTCGGCCGTTTCTTCTGTCCTGGTAGTTTTGTCCTATGTTCTGGCGGATAAGCTGGCCGGATACAGGATTTTGTAGGGAGGATTCCATGAAAACAAAACGAAAAAAAATGTCAATCCTAAACATTATGATTTATTCTATTTTAATTTTGGCCGCATTAAGCTGTACACTTCCCTTTATACATATACTTGCACTCTCATTTAGCAGCAGCAGCGCAGTGGCTTCCGGCAAGGTTGCTTTCTGGCCGGTTGATTTTACAACATTTTCTTATGAATTTGCACTGAAAGGCGGAAAATTTTTTCGGGCAATGTGGATATCTGTTCAGCGTGTAGCTTTAGGATCCCTGATTAATTTGGTTATGTGTATTCTGACGGCATATCCGCTTTCAAAGTCAAAAGAACAGTTTATGGGAAGGGATATTTATATGCTGTATTTCTTTATTACCTGCCTGGTTGGCGGAGGATTGGTTCCGACATATCTGGTGGTAGCCAGGCTGGGGTTAAAGGATTCCCTGTGGGCATTGATTTTGCCGGGGGCCCTTCCGGTTGCCAATATGATTATTCTGATGAATTTTATACGCGGTTTGCCCAGGGAGCTGGAAGAGGCGGCAATGATTGACGGTGCCGGAAAATTTCAGACATTGGTAAAAATAATGCTTCCTCTGCTTAAGCCGTCGCTGGCAACCATTACCCTGTTCCATGTTGTGGGGCACTGGAATGATTGGTTCAGCGGAATGATTTATATGAATGATATGAAGAAATATC
Organism: Lachnotalea sp. AF33-28; assembly: GCF_003477885.1. Lineage (GTDB taxonomy): Bacteria > Bacillota > Clostridia > Lachnospirales > Lachnospiraceae > AF33-28. Next base: position 551,355 of record NZ_QUEE01000001.1, on the reverse strand, counting down.
CGCTCTATACCTACCTGCAGACATTATTAGTGAGCTTTGAAGAATTAATGTCGAAGACAGATGGTCTTGATTATGTAAAAATCATGCAATTGATGAATGCCCGTACAGGCCGTGCTGCACAGCTGTTTTTAGGAATGATACCTGTTCTAATGATTTATCCGTTTTTGCAGAAATATTTTACACAGGGGCTGACGCTTGGAACGGCCAAAGGCTGAAATTACGATAACAAAGGAAAGGCGGAATACATAAATGGGAATTTTTTATTTGCCAAAGGATGGCGTGTGCGGAGATTTTATTCCTTATTATAATTCGAAAAGAAAATGCTATGAACTGTATTATCTGCACGATTATCGCGGCTGCAATGGAGAAGGAGAGGGAACGCCGTGGAGAAGGATTACCACTACAGATATGGTAAATTTCACGGAAGAGGGTGAAATACTGCCCCGGGGGAACCGTGAGGATCAGGATCTGTTTTGCTACACAGGATGTGTGGTTGAATATGATGATAAGTATCACATTTATTATACGGGGCACAATTATCATTTCACGGAAGAAGGAAGGCACAAGGAATCCGTTATGCATGCGACGAGCGTGGATGGGATAACATGGGAAAAACAGCCGCAGGATACGTTTTTTGCAGCAGAGGACAGAGAGGATATTGAGCAGGACGATTGGAGAGATCCCTTTGTTTTTTATCAGGAGGAAGAGCAAAAATGGTGGATGCTTTTATGTACGAGAAAAAAAGAAGGACCTTCAAGGAGAAGAGGAGCGACTGGACTGCTTACATCTGACGATCTGGTTCACTGGAGCTATGAGGGGAGCTATTGGGATCCGCATATGTGCTGGTGTCCGGAGTGCCCGGATCTGTTTCAGTGGGGTGAATACTGGTATTTTATTTATTCTACTTTTTGTGAAACGCAAGGATTGCGGACCTACTATAGAATATCCAAATCGTCCAGAGGACCTTGGAAAAATCCCGGAAATAACTGTTTCGACGGAAGGGCTTTTTATGCGGGAAAAACCGCGTCAGACGGAAAAAGCAGATACATATTCGGTTGGAATCCAACAAAGACCGGTGACAAGGATGACGGAGTCTGGCAGTGGGGAGGTAATCTCATTGTACATAAATTGAGGCAGGATGCGGATGGAAGTCTGAGTGTTTCAATGCCTGAAAAGATTGCGGAAGCTTATAGAGAAGAACAGCGCATGTACCTGCAGCCGATTTATGGGATGTATGAGGAACTGGAGAACGGCTTTGTTTTGAAAGCGCAGTCAGGGCTCGGAAATATTCTGATTTCTGACATTTCTAAGGAATGTATGGTTGAATTTGAGATTTTACTTTCGAAGGACACAGACAGTGCGGGAATTATGGTAAAGGTTACGGGAGAAGGCGCCGGAGGCTATTATATACGGTTGGAGCCGGGAAGAAACAGATTTTTGTTTGACAGAGAGCCTGCTTATCCGCATGAAAAGGCAGAAATTGAACGGTTTGTGGAGATTGATACTTTAAAATGGCACTCTGTCAAAGTAATTCTGGATGGTACCTGCGTGCTGGCCTATCTGGATGACAAATATGCGCTGTCTGCGAGAATGTATGATTTTGACAGTGATAAAATGATGTTTTTTGTAAATGACGGCGAGGTCAGCATTAGGAATTTGAGGATGCGCAGATTAAAATGCAAGGAAATTCAGAATACGCCCATAAAGGAGAGAAGATGAAAAAAATTACTTTTGGAAATCCTGAACTATTTGTACCGAGCAAATATTGTTCCGGATTTTGCTGCGAAGAGACAGAAGTGGCATATCCAATCCATAGGATAACATTTCGTACAAATGCCAGAGGATGCGTGTTAGAATTTCCGCTGGGTGAGGAGCAGATCTATGGATTTGGCCTTCAACTAAATGGATTTAATCAGAAAAATAAAGAACTGTTTCTCCGTGTAAATGCAGATCCTACGAAAAATACAGGAGATTCACATGCACCGGTTCCTTTTTTTGCGACGACAAAAGGATATGGCATTTACTTTGACACCGCAAGAAATATGGAAGTGCAATGCGGTGTGGAAACAGCGCTGGAAAAAGAAAATGTAATGACCGTTCAAATACTGAATGCAAAAGGTATAGATATTTATATTATCGAAGGTACTGATATTACGGACACTGTTGCGCAGTACAACCGGTTGTCCGGTTCGGGATGTGAGGTGCCGGAGTGGGGGCTTGGCGTACTGTACCGCTGCAATTGGCATTATCCTCAGGATCGCGTGCTGGAAACAGCAGCTTATTTCAGGAATGCGAAGATACCGTGCAGCATTCTCGGCCTGGAGCCGGGGTGGCATACACACAATTATCCATGTTCTTATGAGTGGAACAAAGAAATGTTTCCCGATCCGGATGGAATGGTTAAAAAGTTAAAAGAAATGGAATTTCATCTGAATCTTTGGGAACACGCATATATTAGTGAAGATTCCCCGGTTTATGAAGCCATGAAGCCTTACAGTGGAAATTACAGGGTGCTGGGAGGATTGGTTGCAGACCTCGCTTCTGAAGAGGGAGCTGACATTATTTCGGAATATCATAAAAAGACTTTTACAGATATAGGGATTGACGGATTTAAATTAGACGAATGTGATAATACCAATATTGTGGATTATGGGTGGAGAATGTTCCCGAATTGTTCCCAGTTCCCTTCCGGACTTGACGGCGAGCAATATCATAATCTGTTCGGTGTGCTCTATATGAAAACAATTTTAAAGGCATTAGATGGAAAACCTACGCTTTCACAGGTCCGTTCAGCAGGTGCTTTGTGTGCAAGCTACCCGTTTGTGCTTTACAGTGATCTTTATGAGCATAAAGATTTTATCCGCGGTATTGTCAATTCCGGATTTTCGGGGATACTGTGGTCTCCTGAACTGCGGCATGCAAAATCAAAAATGGAGCTCTTAAGAAGATTGCAAACGGTAGTATTTTCGGTGCAATGCCTGATTAATGGCTGGTACTGTGATGAAGTACCCTGGAAACAGTTTAACTGCGAAAGTGAAGTAAGGGCGTTGCTTCAAGAACGCGAAAAACAGATCCCAAGATTGATGAAAGCTTTTGAGCGGTATAAGGAAACGGGAATACCGCCGGTCAGAGCTCTTGTTATGGATTATACGGATGATCCGGAAACATATGAGATTGATAATGAGTATTTGTTCGGCGCGGATTTGCTGGTTGCACCGATGACCGAGGAAGAAGAAATGAGAAAGGTTTATTTGCCGGCAGGAGAGTGGGTCGATTACTGGACGGGAGAAATAGTTCCTCCCGGCTGGCATGAAGCACAAACGGATAACATACCTGTATATCAGTGCAAAAACACCGCTAAAAGCCCGATTACATAAGGATTTTACAGCAGTGTTACTTGGTCTTGCATATCATAATTGTCCGGATCAGGAATCTATGATTTATCATTCCTGATCCGGACAATTATAATATTTATTTCCGGCTTCTTGTACATTATAATAATGTTTCTTATCATGCCTCGCCGGCATCATATTCCGGCAGCACTTTTTCGATGGCTGCCGCTACGCCCTCCTCTAAACAGCAGGGCGCCACTTCTATAGCAAGCTCCTTGATATCGGGCAGCGCGTTGCTCATGGCCACGGCATGTCCGGCGAACTGAAGCATGGAGCGGTCTGTTTCATTATCCCCCACAGCCATCACCTCTTCCGGCATTATGCCCAGCCAGGAGCAGAGACAGGACAGGGCCACACCCTTCGTTGCGGTAGCGCGGCTGATCTCCACATAGCGGTCCGCGGACGGAACGGCATTTAACCCCGGATGAGAGGATATGAGATCCAATACGGCGCTTTCTGTTTTTTTGTTAGTGTAGAATACCTGTATTTTTTCCAGATCCAGCTGGCGGTGTTTCACATAGCGGTCAATACATGGGATGGCCTTTTTACGGGAATAATCCTTACTGTACAGAAATCTGCGCTGGAAGGACAGAAGGTGGGACTGGTTGTAGCTGTTGCCGGATTCCTGTATACAGATCTTGACCGGCAGCGCATTGAGCTCCTGGATCAGCACCGCAGCCTCCTTATAGGGAATCAGGTCCTGAAACAATATGCGTCCATCCCTGATATCGTAAACCTTCGCCCCGTTGGAAGAGATGATATAGCGGATGCCGGGATAATCCTTCACCTCACCCGGCAGTCCGTAAAGGGAACGGCCGGATACCGGTACAACAATAATCCCCTTTCTGACCGCTTCGGAAACGGCATTGAAAGTGCGCTGCGTTATTTTTTTGGACTTATTTAAAACGCCGTCCAGATCGACGGCAATTAATCGGATACTCATATACTGCACCTCACTTTACTTAATCTATTATAACAGGTTGAGCGCGCGGTACAATGAATAAAAGATGAAAAGAAATTAATGAATTTATAAAATTATAAACTGGTGTTTGCTATTTATGCCATAATTCGCTATAATAAGAGAGGTTTAGAATGAGCGTAGAGGAGCTGTTGAAATGGCGGAAAAGCGGAAAAGAGGAAGCGCCGGAAAGAGCAGCACGGGAAACGGAACTGCCGGAAAGAGGCGCAGGTCCGGCACCTTAGGGAAAAAAACAGCGTCTGCGAACGGGCGGACACAGAATTCGGCTAAAACAGGCAGGAGCCGGCCGGTGCGGGAACTGACTCCCAGACAGCGGGAACAGCGCAGAGCTGCCATCAAGCGCCGCCGGAGAAAGCAGATATTAAAGAAGAGAATACTGCCGCTTGCCGCTGTTGCACTTATTCTGTGCCTTTTTCTGGCTGGGAGAAGCAGGCTGGCGGACAGCCGCACGGATGCTTCGGACACCTTTTATAACGGCGTATATTTAAACGGCATCTCTCTGGGAGGGCTGACCATGGATCAGGCCCGGCAGAAGATGGAGGATAAACTGAAGCAGGAGATCAACTGGCAGATGAAGTTTACTTTTGACGGCAATACCTATGATCTGGAGAATATCCTGATCCACGATCTGGACGCGAAACTTAATGAGGCGTACCAGGTGGGGCGGCAGGGGACGGATGAGGAGCGGGAAGCTGCGGTTAAGGATCTGAAGAAAAATCCGGTATATATCATACTGGATACCTCATACAGCGCTGAAGAAGCGTCGGCACTGATTGAGCAGGCGGTATCGGGCCTTGGAACGGAAGCAGTAAACGCGGACCTGATCGGCTATAATAAGGAAACAAAGGAGTATACTTTTTCCGAAGGAACGAGCGGCAGGCAGATTGACCGGGAGGATTTGACCGCCCAGCTGATCGGTGTGCTGGAAGCTGGGGATTATGACGCTGTGCTGGAAGCGAAGGTGATCGATGTGCAGCCGGAGTGGACGAAGGAAAGGCTGCAGCAGGAATACAGAATCATTGCGGAATTCGAGACAAAGACCACCGCAAATAAAGATAGAAATAACAATATCCAGCTGGCGTCGGAAGCGATGAACGGCACGCTGTTAAAGCCAGGTGAAGAGTTTTCCATGAACGAACTGACCGGAGAGAGGTCGGAGGAAAAAGGATATAAGCCGGCCGGAACCTTTGTGAACGGGGAACTGGTGGAAGAACCGGGCGGGGGCGTCTGCCAGGTGGCGACCACTATCTATAACGCGGCTATCCTTTCGGGGCTGAATACCACGGCGCGCAGAAACCACAGCTATGTGGTGGCCTATGCCAATGTCGGCGAGGACGCCATGGTCAGCTACGGTTCGTCGGATCTTAAGTTTGAGAACAATTCCGGCCATACGGTGGCGGTGCTGATTGATTTTAAAGACCGGAACCTGAAAGTTTCAATCTACGGCATTCCGGTGCTGGAGGAAGGCGTCACCGTAAAGATGGAATCGGTAATTTCGGAAACCGGCGCCATGCCGGAACCGGTGTATGAGGAAAATCCGGAAGTGCCCCAGGGGCAGCAGGTGGTAGTGAGCGAAGGGAAGGAACCGATTACAGCGCTGACGGATTTGGTCACCTATAAAGACGGCCAGGAGATTGGCAGAGAGTTCCTCCATACCAGCAGGTATAAGGCGAAAGCTCCTGTGATACAGGTGCATTCCATGGCGGATTTGACTGCGCCGGCCAGTGAGCCGGGCGGCGATTCCGGCGGAGAAACACCGGATGGCGGAGCCGGCGCCGAAGCCCCCGGCAATGAGGGACAGAACGTACCCGATGAGGGGCAGGAGAATCAGGAGAATCAAAACAATAACGCGCAGTGAGACAGGAGCTGTCAGATTCTGTGCGCAGCATAAAGGAGCAGCAAATGGATAAACCGATAAAAAAAGAAAACATTAAAAATATCATAGCCGTATCCAGCGGCAAAGGCGGAGTCGGAAAGAGCTTTGTGACAGGGCTCACAGCCGTGTCTTTAAGCAGAAAGGGGTACCGCGTCGGCATTTTGGACGCGGATATCACAGGACCTTCCATCCCGAAAATGTTTGGGGTGACAGGAGGCATACGGGTTGACGAAAACATGATGATAGCGCCTGCGGTGAGCTCCACCGGCATAAAGGTGATGTCTGTAAACTTCTTTCTGGAGAATGAGGATACGCCGGTGCTGTGGAGAGGGCCGATCCTGTCGAACTTCATCCGTCAGTTCTGGGATCAGACCACATGGGGGGACTTAGACTATCTGGTGATTGACATGCCGCCAGGTACGGGGGATGTGCCTCTGACCGTCTATCAGACTGTTCCTGTGGATGGAGTGGTGATTGTGACCTCCCCGCAGGACCTTGTCCGGATGATAGTGAAGAAGTCCGTGCATATGGCGGAAAAGATGGAGATACCGGTATTCGGTATTGTGGAGAATTACAGCTACATGCCCTGTCCGGACTGTGGGAAAAAGCTGTATCCTTTCGGACAGAGCAAAGTGGATGCCATCGCGCAGGAGCTTAAACTTAAGGTTCTGGGCAAGCTTCCGATCTGTCCCGCCTGGGCGGAACTGGCGGATAACGGCGATTTTGAATCGGTGCCTCTGGAAGAACTGCAGTAAAAAACAGTATTAATGATAAAAATAAATATGGATATATTTACCATACCCATAAAATAAAGAAAAATTCCCGTCATCGTCCGATGTCCAATTGTGATGAATTCATAAAAAAGTAAAACCGTTATTTCGGTTCTGTGCATTTCTCACAATACAGGCATGGCAAATATTTCATAAATCGATATTGACAAAAAATAAAAATGGTGATAGAGTACATTCCAACATAAATAAACCGACATTGTTCGACAGCAGATCAGGAGTTGAAACAGCCATTTTATTACGGAAAGAAGGTATTGATTTATGCTGACAATGACAAAGAAACAGATCAGGTTACAGAGTATTGAAGAGGTGAAAGAGTTCGTTAATGCTGCCAGCGAGTGTGAGTTCGACATTGACATATACTATAATAGAGTCGTTATTGACGCAAAGTCTATTTTAGGAGTGTTAAGTCTGGATCTTACAAAGGTGCTGACAGTGGAGTATGACGGTTTCCATGCGAACTTTGAGCATTTTCTTGAGACTCATAAAGCGGAATCAGCGGCATAATGCGGCGTAAGGGCCATCGGTTTAGGCGGATGGCCGGGCCATGTGCAGGTGTTTATCTATTCCGGTAACCGAAAGGGGATTGTAGGGCGACTTACAATTCCTTTTTTTGTTCAATAGGGTGCGCTTACCGTTTACCGTATGGGAGGATACATGGAACGTCTGCAGGAAAATATCATAAAGACATCCGTCAGGAACCTGGTAGAATTTATCCTCCGGTCGGGGGATATCGACAACCGGCACGGCGGCAGTGAGAAAGAGGCGATGCAGGCCGGCAGCCGTATCCACCGAAAGATTCAGAGGATGATGGGAGGGGGATATCGGGCTGAGGTCCCGCTCAAAGAGGAGATCCGCTGGGAGGAAGAAGTGGTGATCCGCCTGGAGGGCCGCGCCGACGGGATTTTTGAAGAAGGCGGGCTTTCTTATATAGATGAGATCAAGGGCGTTTATTTCGATCCCGCTCACCTCGCAGAACCGGTTTTGGTCCATAAAGGGCAGGCCATGTGCTACGGCTATATCTACGCGAAGCAGAACGGCCTTGCGGGCATTGGTATACAGATGACCTACTGCAATCTGGAAACGGAGGAGATACGCCGCTTTCGGGAAACCTACAGCTTTGAGGAGATTGAGGACTGGTTCATGCAGCTTATCCGGGAATACGCGAAATGGGCCGTATTTGTCTGGCATAAGAGGCAGAGGAGGAAAGCGACCATCAGCCGTCTGGAATTCCCTTTTCCCTATAGGGAGGGACAGAGGGATCTGGCGGTGTCCGTATACCGCACCATCAGCAGAGGAAAGACTCTGTTCATACAGGCCCCTACCGGCATAGGAAAAACCATGTCCACCGTGTTTCCTGCGGTGAAGGCGGTGGGAGAAGGCTTAGCCGATAAGATATTTTATCTGACGGCCAAGACGATCACGAGGACAGTGGCGGAGGAAGCTTTTGAAATCTTAAGGCAGCAGGGCCTTGCATTTTCCACCGTTACCATCACGGCCAAAGAGAAGATCTGTCCGATGGATGTCATGGAATGCAATCCGGAAGCCTGTCCCTATGCAAAAGGGCACTTTGACCGGGTGAACGAAGCGGTTTTTGACATCATCCATCAGGTCAGCACCGTCACGAGGGATGACATACTGCGTTTTTCAGAAGAGCATCAGGTGTGCCCGTTTGAATTTTCGCTGGACGTGACGAACTGGCTGGACGGAATCATCTGCGATTACAATTATGTGTTTGATCCCAATGTATATTTGAAGCGTTTTTTTGGCGATACTGTCTCAGGAGATTACCTGTTTTTGGTGGATGAGGCCCATAACCTGGTGGAAAGAGCCCGGGAGATGTACAGCGCACAGCTGTTTAAAGAGGATTTTCTGGCTGTGAAGAGGCTGGTGAAAGACAAAGATACACGGCTGGCCCGCAGTCTGGAACAGTGCAATAAAGCGCTTCTTGAGATGAAGAGGGAGTGTGATACCTATCAGGTGCTGGAATCCGCCAGCCATATGGCTTCTCTGGTCAATACCGCATTCAGCCGCATGGAGGATTATATGGAGGATGCCAAGGGCGGCGTGAGCGATGAAGTGCTGGAGTTTTTCTTTCAGCTGCGGCATTTTCTGGGTATTTATGAGCGCCTGGATGAGAATTACCGCATATACACGGAACATACGGAGGACGGCAGGTTTATGCTGAAACTGCTCTGCGTAAATCCTGCAGTAAACTTGAGACAGTGCCTGGATAAGGGCAACAGCACGGTTTTTTTCTCCGCCACGCTTCTGCCGATCAATTATTACCGCTCTCTTTTAAGCGGTAATCCGGAGGATTACGCGGTGTATGTGGAATCGCCCTTTGACAGCAGGAGGCGTCTGCTGTGCGTGGGCAGCGATGTCAGCAGCAGGTATACCAGACGCAACCAGTCGGAATACGAGAAGGTATGGGAGTATATCCGCGCGGTGGCGTCGGCCAGGAAAGGAAATTACCTGGTATTTCTGCCTTCGTATTCCTACATGAACAGAATCTATGACATGCGGCCCGCGGATGCGGAATTTGATGTGCTGATACAGACCTCCGGCATGACGGAACAGATGCGGGAAGAGTTTCTGGATCATTTTCAGGCAGAAACGGATCGGTCTTTAATAGGGCTCTGTGTGATCGGAGGGATATTCTCAGAGGGCATCGATCTGAAACGGGAACGGCTGATCGGCGCTCTGGTCGTTGGCACGGGACTGCCGCAGATCTGTACGGAGCGGGAGATATTAAAATCATATTTTGATGAGAAGGAACAGAAAGGGTTTGATTTCGCCTATTTGTATCCCGGCATGAATAAAGTTCTGCAGGCGGCCGGCCGCGTGATCCGCACGTCGGAGGATACGGGAGTGATTGCGCTGTTGGACGAGCGCTTCCTAAGGCGCGATTATCTGGCACTGTTTCCCAGAGAATGGCAGGATTACAGCCGTGTGACAAGGGCTTCGCTGCCAAAGGCCCTGGAGGAATTCTGGAAAGGTGTAACAGTTTTGGGATAACTGAAAAGGAAAGCGGAAGGAGTTAAGTATAAATATGGAACAGGGACAGTTTATAGAACTGCTGAGTGATCTGGTAAAGATCGGCGAGGCACAGGACAACAGGCTGACGAAAGAAGAGATCAGCCGCTACTTTGCGGATCTGGATCTGGCTGAAGAGCAGATGGAGCTCCTATATCAGTATCTGGCCGCTAATAAGATCCTGGTGGAAGGAGCAGTGATGCCTGCCAGACAGGAAGAGAGTGAAGGGATGGCAGCGCGTCTGGAGCCGGAGGCGGAGCGGTATCTGGAGCAGTATCTGGAGGATCTCGCCCTTATAGAGCCGTTAAGCGAGTCAGAATCCAGCGCGCTTACGGAAGCGATGGCCGCGGGAAATGAGGCGGCGAAACAGCGCGTAATTGAGAGCGGATTAAAAAGGATCTGCGATCTGGCCACTGAATACGCCGGGCGCGGCGTGCATATAGGGGATCTGATCCAGGAGGGCAACATGGCGCTGCTTGAGGCGGCGGACCGGTTCACCAAAGGGGATTTCTGGCTGTTCTCCCTGCCGCTGGCGAGGGAAGCGATGCTGGAAGCCATTGAAGAGCAGAGCGGGCAGGACGCCATCGGTGAGAAAATCGCGGTGCGCGCCAACCGCTTGATGGATATTTCCGCCGAGCTGGCAAAAGAGCTGGAGAGGGAGCCCACTGCGGCGGAGCTGGCCGAGCGGCTGCATATGACAGAGGAAGAAGTCCGGGATATCATGAAAATCTCCCTGGATGTCATATCGGTTGCGGATTCCGGACTGGGAGCGGGCGAAGAAGAGGGGCATCATCACCACCATCATGAAGACGGATGCGGACATGAACATGAATAGATAGACAGCTGGAAGGCCGCTGTATCTGATGAGTGGATACAGCGGCCTATTCAATAAAAGCATGGCTTAAAATGTAAAACTCCTCCTGGCTCGGCTGAACTCTTTTTTCGATTTTTTCTAAAGTATCGTCATACCGGTTAGCCTCTTCCTCTGTAATTCCCATTACAGGGCTGTCAGAGTAAAACCACTTTTTGCCGTTCAGCGCATTGGATACCAGTTCTTTTACCAACATCGCTGCAGGATATCTCCCGTTCGGAAGACAGACATTATACTTTTTGCAGCTTTTAAACCCCCGGCTCACATAGTTAGCCGGATTTCCGAATATGACAATCACATCATAACCGAGCGCCGCCGCCTGATCAAATGAATATTCCATGAGAATTTTTCCGTATCCCATCCTCTGATATTCGGGGGCTATAGAGACAGGACCGAATGTAAGGATCTCTTTTTCTGCCCCGGCCTCATCGGACAGTCTGGCTTTCGTATACATGATATTTCCGATCACCCGGCCATCGAGCTCGGCTACAAAATCCAGTTCCGGTATGAAGTCCTCATGCTGACGCATGATATGAACCAGATAATGTTCCACACACCCCGGAACATATATGTTATAAAATGCCTTCCTTGTAATATCTTCTACGGCCTTATAATCCGCCGCCTGTTCATTTCTTATCTTAATCATAATAATTGCGCCTTTTAAGATCCTTTCCATAGGATTGACCGCTGCGGCCATATTCGGAGCATATCACAAATGGCCGGCACGGTCAACATCCATGTAAACAAGGTGTGGCTTAGAAAAACGCGTTGTTTTTCATTTTTGTATATTATAAGAGGCATAAAGATGGATTATTTTACAAAAAACGCCCAGAAATACCGGAATAAACGCTGAACTAATGTACTTGCATGGGGAAATGAGGGTGTGGTATACTGTTTTCATAAAGCGTAAATAAAACCAAACCATCGGGAGGAAGCAATGAGCGTAAAAAGAGTATATGTAGAAAAGCAGGTACCTTACGCAATTAAGGCCAAAGAACTAAAAGAAGAAATTAAAAGCTACCTGGGAATCAAAACAGTAACCGGTGTCAGGGTCCTGATCCGTTATGATATCGAGAATCTGTCTGAAGAAGCCTACGAAAAATCCAAAGGCACGATCTTCTCAGAGCCCCCGGTGGATCAAATCTACGAAGGCGAATTCCCCCACGCCTCCACCGATGTCATTTTCTCCGTAGAGTACCTGCCTGGCCAGTTCGACCAGCGCGCCGACTCCGCCGAACAGTGTGTCAAATTATTGAAGGAAGATGAACAGCCCGTCATCAGGACCGCCACCACCTATGTGCTTAGCGGAGAACTGACGGACGAGCAGATCGCTGCTGTTAAAAACCACTGCATCAACCCGGTAGACAGCCGTGAAGCTGCTGCAGAACTGCCGGAGACATTGGTGACGGTCTTTGAGGATCCCGCCGACGTAACCACATTTGAAGGGTTTCGCACCATGCCTGAGCTTGCGCTTAAGGAGCTCTATGCGTCCTTAAATCTGGCTATGACCTTCAAGGACTTTCAGCATATCCAGAACTACTATGTTACAGAGGAGCGCCGGGATCCGTCCATGACTGAAATCCGCGTGCTGGACACCTACTGGTCGGACCACTGCCGCCATACCACCTTCCTGACCGAACTGAAGAATGTAACCTTCGGCGAAGGTGATTACCGCACGCCCATCGAGTCCACCTATCAGCAGTACATGGATGACCGCGGAGAGATCTACGCCGGCCGTGACGATAAGTTCGTCTGCCTGATGGATCTGGCCATTATGGGAATGAAGAAGCTGCGCGCGGAGGGCAAGCTGGAAGATCTGGAAGAATCCGATGAAATCAACGCCTGCTCCATCGTAGTTCCGGTGACCATCGACGGCGTGACCGAGGAGTGGCTTGTCAATTTCAAAAATGAAACGCATAACCACCCTACGGAAATAGAGCCCTTTGGCGGCGCGGCAACCTGTCTTGGCGGCGCGATCCGTGACCCGCTTTCAGGGCGTACCTATGTATATCAGGCCATGCGTGTAACCGGCGCTGCCGATCCTACCGTGCCGGTATCCTCTACGCTGAAAGGCAAGCTGCCCCAGAAGAAGCTGGTGCGCGGCGCCGCCAGCGGATACAGCTCCTACGGTAATCAGATCGGCCTGGCCACCGGCTATGTGAAAGAGATCTATCATCCAAACTATGCGGCTAAGAGAATGGAGATCGGCGCGGTCATGGGCGCGGCGCCCAGGCGTGCGGTTCAGAGACTTAATTCCGATCCCGGCGATATCATCGTGCTCCTTGGCGGCCGTACCGGCAGGGATGGCTGCGGCGGAGCCACCGGCTCCTCCAAGGTGCATACCGAGGAATCCATCGAAACCTGCGGAGCGGAGGTGCAGAAGGGCAACCCGCCCACAGAACGCAAGATACAGAGACTCTTCCGCAGGGAAGAGGTGAGCCATATCATCAAGAAATGCAATGACTTCGGCGCAGGCGGAGTGTCCGTTGCGATCGGAGAGCTGGCGCCCGGCCTGATCATAGAGCTGGACAAGGTTCCCAAAAAGTACGCCGGCCTGGACGGCACGGAAATTGCTATCTCCGAATCACAGGAGAGGATGGCCGTGGTTCTGGATCCGAAGGATGTCGATACCTTCCTGGGATACGCGGAGGAAGAAAACCTGGAAGCGGTAGCCGTTGCCACCGTGACCGAGGAGCCCAGACTGGTGATGCACTGGAGGGGCAATACAATCGTGGATATCAGCCGTGCTTTTCTGGATACCAACGGAGCCCATCAGGAGACCGATGTGACTGTTGAGATCCCGGGCAGGGCGGGCAGCCCGTTTGTCAAAACCGGTGTGGAAGATGTAAGGGAAAAATGGCTGAATATGATCAGCGATCTGAATGTCTGCTCACAGAAGGGCCTGGTGGAGATGTTTGACGGTTCCATCGGTGCGGGCAGCGTATACATGCCTTACGGAGGTAAATACCAGCTGACGGAGACCCAGACCATGGTGGCCAAGCTGCCGGTATTAAAGGGAAAGACCGATACGGTCACGATGATGAGCTATGGCTTTGATCCCTATCTCTCCTCCTGGAGCCCTTACCACGGCGCAGTTTACGCTGTTACGTCATCGGTGGCAAAGATCGCTGCGGCAGGCGGCGACTGTTCAAAGATCCGTTTCACGTTCCAGGAGTATTTCAAGCGCATGACCGAGGATCCTTCCCGCTGGGGAACACCGTTCTCAGCGCTTCTGGGAGCGTATGGCGCACAGATGGGATTCGGCCTGCCGTCCATAGGAGGCAAGGACAGTATGTCCGGTACCTTCAACGATTTGGATGTACCGCCCACCCTGGTATCCTTTGCTGTGGATGTGGCCAGCGACAGGACCGTCATCACTCCGGAATTAAAGGCCGCCGGTAACAAGCTGGTGCTGTTTGAGATAGAGAAAGACGAATATGATCTGCCAGTATATGAGCAGGCCATGGATCAGTACCGCAGAATCCATGATGATATCGAGGCGGGAAGAATCGTATCCGCCTATGAGGTGGAGCGCTGCGGCATTGCGGAAGCGGTCAGCAAGATGGCTTTCGGCAATAAGCTGGGCGTGAGAATCGAACATAACGTGGCACCTGAAGACCTGTTTGCGCCAGGCTGGGGCAATATTGTCGCGGAAGTTGCGGACGGCAGGCTGGGAGAGCTGTCCGGCAGCTATACCGTGATCGGCGTGGTGGAAGATACCGGCCGGATCGAATACCGCGCGGTGGAGCTTCCTCTGGAGGAACTTCTGGAAAGCTGGACGAAGCCTCTTGAAAAGGTATTCCCCACCAGATCCTATGACAGCAGAGAAGAGGTGGAAACCGGACTGTACCGTGCGGATTCCGTCCATATCTGCAAGAATAAATGCGCAAAACCCACCGTATTCATTCCGGTGTTCCCCGGAACAAACTGTGAATACGACAGCGCCAGGGCATTTGAGAGGGCCGGCGCCAACGTGATTACCAGGGTGCTCAAAAATATGACACCGGACAACATCCGCGATTCCGTGGACCTGTTTGAAAAAGCGATTGCCCAGTCGCAGATCATCATGTTCCCCGGCGGATTTTCCGCGGGCGACGAGCCGGAAGGATCCGCCAAGTTCTTCGCCACGGCATTCCGTAACGACAGGATGAAAGAAGCCGTGATGAAACTGTTAAACGAGAGGGACGGACTGATGCTGGGTATCTGCAACGGTTTCCAGGCTTTGATCAAGCTGGGACTGGTGCCGTATGGAGAAATCCGCCAGCAGACCTCAGATTCCCCCACGCTGACCTATAATACCATCGGCCGCCATGTATCCAAGATGGTGTATACCAAGGTGGTCAGCAACAAATCCCCTTGGCTGGCACAGGCAGAGCTGGGCGGCGTATACTGCAACCCCGCTTCCCACGGAGAGGGCCGTTTCGTAGCGAGTGAGGATTGGCTTAAGAGACTGTTTGAGAACGGACAGGTTGCCACCCAGTATGTGAATGAGTACGGGCAGCCCACGATGGATGAAGAGTGGAATGTGAACGGATCCTACTGTGCGATCGAAGGCATCACCAGCCCTGACGGCAGAATTCTCGGTAAGATGGCACACAGCGAACGCCGCGGCGACAGTGTGGCGGTCAACATCTATGGCGAGCAGGATATCAGGATCTTTGAATCGGGCGTAGCTTACTTTAAATAAATGTGAGAGGCTTAATACCTCGTATACTATGTACTAGTTGGCAGTATCCAAAAATGGACATAATAATGCGGCGGTACCGTTCTGGTACCGCCGCAGGTTATTGTACGTCTTTATGATGCCGGCTGTGCCGCTGTTCTTTGAGATAATCGCGGATATACTGATGCATCAGCTTTCTGATCTCGGCTGTGGGCAGGCTTTCCACTTCCTTTTGTACCCGGTCCAGCACCTTGACCTCATCCTGTACGTCAACCGATATCTTTTGGAAAACAGTATCTTCGTCCGGGGATATTTTTTTCAGGGAACTCTCGGTATAGGCATTGGCCAGCTTCATGCCGCGGGATGCCAGAAGATCGTGCACATGCTTGATCGTGGTGAGTGTTCTGGTCCCTCCCAGGATCAGGATAAAAATATATCCGTTCTTTCCCATCACGATATTTCTCATAATACGTTCGATCTGCGGATCAGGCCGCCCCTTGGTGCTGATAAATATAAATCCGGCGGCTTCATTGGCGTTAAACGTGATCGGCTCCGGGCTGCCGGCCGGAACCAGGCTGAAGGCTTTGTTGTATGCCGCCAGTTTTCTTGCGAACTGTGAACATCTGATGCTGTCGCTGTCATAGTATAGTGTACAGGCTTTCACGAATTTTCCTCCCCCTTATTGACGGATGCAGAGCTGCTTTCTTTGCAGCAGCCGGATTACGGATACTTATATGTTTTCAGTATATAATGCAAATATTGCCGTAATATTGCGGGAATCTAAAGAAATAATTATTTTTACATAAAAATAGTGGGTACATGCGTATGAATATTGACATTTGTGCGGCTGGGATGTAATACTAGTACTGCATAGCGCAATGCAATGCAGTATTGGTACAGTGAGGTGAGAACATGAAATTGACAAAGAAGGAAATCTTCAGTATACCGAACATCATGGGATACTTCCGCATCCTGCTGATTCCGCTTTTTGTATATTTTTATTGTACGGCTGACGGGATGAAAGATTATTTGATTGCCGGGGCAGTCATATTGCTGTCTGGCATCACGGATCTCTTTGACGGAAAGATAGCGAGAAAATTCAATATGGTGACGGAGCTTGGCAAGGCGCTGGATCCGGTGGCCGATAAGCTGACCCTGTGCGCCATCGCATTCTGTGTTATGTTTAAAGTCGAAATTTTCCGCATCGTATTTATCGTTATGCTTATGAAGGAACTGTTTCTGCTGGCGGCCAATCTGATCTCCATGAAACGTGTGGGGCGCAAACTGGACGGCGCCATGTGGTTCGGCAAGATCTGTACCGCGACGCTGTATGCGGGAATGATCCTGATGCTGTTTTTCCCGGGAATGCCTGCGATATGGCAGACTGTCATCGCAGCGTTATGCTGTGCGGTGATTATAGGAAGCTTTGCGATGTACATACCGGTATTTATTAAAATGAACAGGAGAGAGGAGCTGCGGTAAGCAGCTCCTTATTGCTGCCCCAGGGAAACTGTTCATACTCTGACCCGCCATATGTGGGAGGTTTGCGGTAACTCTGAATTGTTACGCGGACAGTCCCAAAATACTCAAGATAAGTGACAAGTGCAGCAAATTGATGTATATTAGTAGTATGAACTGTATACAAGCCGGCACCGTTTGGGCCGGCGCATGCCAATATATAAAGGGAAAGGATAATGCAGAAATGAAAAAGAAAAATGTTGTGGTATTTTTTACGGATCAGCAGCGTTATGACACGACAGGAGCACACCATAACCCATGCGGGCTGACTCCTAATTTTGACCGGATGGCGTCGGACGGCACCCATGTGGATCTGGCGTTCACTCCGCAGCCGGTCTGCGGCCCGGCCAGAGGCGTGCTGCAGACCGGAAAATACGCTACCGCCATCGGCAATTACCGCAATGGCGTGGTGCTCTCCCCCGACCACAAGACGATGGCCCATTATTTTAATGAAGCCGGCTATTTCACCGGATACATAGGCAAATGGCATCTTGCCAACGGCCGGCATGCCGTGCCAAAAGAAGAGAGAGGAGAGTACCAGTGGTGGCTGGGAGCCAACTCATTGGAACACACTTCTCAAGCATACAATACGCTGGTATACGACAATGACGACAATCCGGTGCACCTCCCCGGCTACCGGGTGGATGCGCTGACCGATGCGGCCATCCGGTTTATAGATGAGAACAAGGACGATGAGAAACCGTTCTTTTTATTCCTGTCCTTCCTGGAGCCTCATTTCCAGAACTGCTTTGACGATTTCCCGGCTCCGGATGTATACAAAAATATGGTTTCCGGTTATATGCCGCCGGATCTGGGTGCGCTGAAAGGGACCGCATGGGAACATCTGGCCGGCTACTATGGTATGGTGAAGCGTCTGGATGAAGCCCTTGGCAGAGTCCGCGACGCCTTAAAGAGCCTGGGCATAGAGGAGGACACGATCCTTCTGTTCACCACGGACCATGGCTGCCATTTCAAGACCAGAAATGAAGAGTATAAACGCTCCTGCCATGAGAGCTCCATCCGCATACCGATGGCCTTTTACGGCGGGCCTTTCACGGGCGGCGGCAAGCTGCGGGAGATGGTAAGCCTCGTGGATGTGGCTCCGACACTTCTGGATGCCTGCGGTATCGGTGTTCCCGATGACATGCAGGGGCGCTCCATCCTGCCGCTGCTTCACGGGCAGCAGACGGAATGGCCCCAGGAGGTGTTCGTGCAGATCAGCGAGACGCAGGTGGGCAGGGCGATCCGGACAAAGCGCTGGAAATATTCGGTAGAGGCGCTGGATAAACATCCGATCTGGGATTCCGGAAGCGATACCTATACCGAGACCTTCCTCTATGATCTGGAACATGATCCTTATGAACTGCATAACCTGATCCATTCCAAGGCCCATGAGCCGGTCTGCAAAGTGCTGGCATCCAAGCTCATCGCATGCATGGAAAGGGCCGGTGAGGCCGCCCCGGTGATCCTGCCGGCGGAAAAGGAAAACATGGGTCAGAGAGTGCTTTTTGAAGGAGAGGAGAACCTGTAACCGATGGAACATAAAGTGATCTATCACGTCGCGACAGACAGCCTGAAAGATTTTGAAGAGTGTGCCGGACAGGTGAAGGAACTGGGCGGAACCCACATGATGGTGGGAGACCTGCCCAGAAGCCGCTGGATGTGGGAGCGCGACTTAAAGGACCCGTATTCTAACTGGAGCATGGGGCATGCCCAGCTGTTCAAGCTGGTGTGCCCGCCGCAGCTTAAGCAATATCTGCCTCAGGAGCATATCGCAGAATGCATGGAGCTGGTGCAGGCCCGCTGCGATATCTTAAAGAGACTCGGACTGCGCCCGGCGCTTTTTTCCAATGAGCCCTTCTGGCTGCCGGAGGAGGTATACCGGGATCATCCCCAGTGGAGGGGGGCGCGCTGCGACCATCCAAGGAGATCCACCAAGCCCTATTACAGCCCCTGTATCGACCATCCGGAGGTGCTTTCGATGTACCGCAGCTCCATGCGGGAGCTGGTACAGCGCACCGGCATAGATTTCTTTAACTTTATGAGCAACGACAGCGGAGGAGGCGTCTGCTGGAGCGGGGGCACCTATGTGGGACCCAACGGTCCGTCACACTGCAGGCACCGCATGATGGCCGACCGCATCGCTGGATTTATAGACGCGCTTTCGGAAGGCGCCAGAGAGGGCGGCACGGACGCGGTCATCCATTTCAACGCCAATATAGATTTCAAGGCGCCGGAGGAGCAGATCGGTTCTGTATGGCCTAGGCTGAAAGAAAACCAGATCGTGAACAGCTTGGACTGCCGCGGCATGCGCCCCATCACGATCATAGCGGATCTGGGAGCGCCAAAACAGCCTGTAAAAAAGATACCGCGGATGGTGCGTTATGCAGGATTCCTGCAGCAGGCCAGGCAGGCAGACACGCCCATCGTGGTGGTGGATATGCCCAGATCGGATTTTGAGGAGGCATTTCTCTGCGGCAGGAAGGCTCTTCACCGGCCGCTTAACAGCATGGCGGACTGCCTGGATCTGCTTAGGGATACCGCCTGTGAGATCGCAGGATCCGCCTGTGGGCCGAAACTTCTGGACGCATGGTATCACATCGATGAGAGTTACAAGCATCTTTCCCATACGGGGCTGGATCTGATCATGTATGGGTGTCAGCATCAGAGGTGGATCAACCGGCCGTTTCTGCTCTTCCCCCTGGAGCTGCCCGAAGAGGAAAAGGAGTACTACAGAAAATACCAGTTCCAGGCTTTGACGCAAGAGGACGCGGCGGATCTCATGAACCTGCAGGGCATTGAAGGCGTGCGGGGATTCACCTCCGCATTTCTGATCACCCAGACCGTTTTTCAGGCCAGAAAGAGCATGGATAAGGCCATAGATCTGCTGCAGCAGATTTTGGAGGATAAGGAGAGCCGGATGGACGCAGAGAAGCTGTCCCTGCTGATACGCCGCCTTAAGGTGCAGGAGTGCTTTTACGATAATATAACAAATGCCGTGCAGTTCCAGGAACTGGCTGACCGCACGGACTTCGAGACACCTCCACAACTGTCTTTGCGCTGGCCAACCAGGGATGACAGGCGCATTGAAGAATTTCAGAATATAACAAGAGCCGAGATCGACAATGTTACCCTGCTGGCGGACCTGCTGGACGGCTACGAGGAACAGATCCTGCTAATGACGGATGAAGCACATGAGGATATCTTCCTCTACGGCCCTCATTTTGTCGAACAGCTTAGAAAGAAAGCAGAGATCATGTGGGACCATATGCTGGACGGCAACAGGGTGTATGTTACCCATAACATCTGACACATATCGGTGTGAAGTTCTGCCGCCTCTGCAATATACTGTGGAGGCGGCACTTAAGTGGAAAGAAAAGAGGAAAACGGGATGTCAGTACATAATATCATTGATTACGGAGCGTCAACCGGAAAGGAAAATAACGCGCCGTTTATCCAGCGGGCGGTCAACGCGGCCTGCGAGGAGGGCGGCGGCACGGTGAGCGTACCTGCCGGAGAATATCTCTGCGGACACATTGAGCTGAAAAGCCATGTAAATCTTCATCTGGATCAGGGGGCGGTGCTGAAATGCAGCCTGAAAAAAGAGGATTTTCTGCAGGAGGGCGCTGATACGGACGAATTGGAGCTTAACAGTGGCTGCTTTATCGGAGCAAGACATGCTGAGGATATTTCCATCACCGGCCGGGGTGTGATCGACGGCCAGGGCCGTCTGATCTTAAAGGATGACGGCGCGGACAACGGAGCAGGTGAGTGTCCGCTCAATTTCAGCGGCTTTCGTACCAGGATGACCCTGCTGGAAGATGTCACGGATCTTACGATAGAAGGAGTCACCTTCCGCGATTCAGCACTGTGGACCCTGCATATGGCCGGCTGCCGCAGGGTAATGATACGGGGAATACGGATTCTCAACAATGTGAGAGGCGCCAATAATGACGGCATAGATCCGGATTCCTGTCAGGATGTGGTGATAAGCGACTGCATAATCAAGACAGGGGACGATGCCATTGTGGTAAAGACCACCAAGCCCATGACCGAAAAATACGGTCCCTGTCAGAATGTGGTGATAAAGGGGTGTGTGCTGCATTCCCACGACTCTGCGCTCAAGATCGGCACGGAGACCCATGGGGATATCCGCAATATCATCCTGTCCGACTGTGTGATCGAGGACTGCTCCAGGGCTGTCGGCATCTGGGTCAGGGATGGAGGAACCGTTGAAAATATACAGATTCATCATCTGACCGGCGCGGTGAGGCGTTATGCCAATGCCGGCGGGCGTGATTTCGCGCCGGACTGGTGGGGAAAGGGTGAACCGGTCTTTCTGTCCAATACGCGCCGGAAAGGCAGTCAGGAATTTACGGGCAGGATCTGCGGAGTTTCCTTTGACCACATCCGGATCGCATCGGAATCCTGTATCTTTCTGGCGGCCGATGACGGATGTCCGGTCCAGGATATCACCATCTGCGATATGGAGATGACCATGTGCCGTCAGGGCACCCAGGCCGGAGGCCTGTTTGATGAACAGCCGTCGGAGCGCAATGTATATGCTCACAGCATACCGGCACTCTATGCCAGGGGGATTCACGGGCTCACCGTGAAAAACTGGCGTGTGAAACGCCTGGAGCCTGCCATGAAGGAGTGGGACGGCTTTATTGTGACGGAAAACTGCACCCAGTGCCGGTTTGAAAATGCGGAAGAGGCATGAGGCCGGAGGCGGTATCCCGCCGTCTGATCTGTTATGTATCCGTTCACGGATCCACAAAGCTGTGGATAAATTGTGGAGAACGTGGGGAAAGCAGGTGGATATTGGGCATAAGATGTGGACAAAGTGGAAAAGTCTGTGGATAAACCCTGAATTGTTTGACTATAAATTGACATTCCTGATTTTATATTAACAATTGTTGCAAGTCACTGCAGAATCGGGTATAGTGGAAGAAAGTCAATGCGGTGCCCGCGGTTTGGCATGCGGGCAGACGTCAGGAAAGGAAGGGTGTGTATGCTGAAATATCCGTTTATGCTGCTGGATGATACCTCACTGTCAAAGCTTCTGGGCCATGGAACATACAAATTCGTGGATCTGACCTTTGACGAAGCCAGCGCGATCATGAATCTCCATTCGGAGGAAGATATGATCTGCTGCCTGACAAACAACGCTATCGAAGACATAATCTATGACTATCTGGGAATTGACAAGAAGAATTTTGAACATAAAGAGCCGGCGCTGATGGAGGTGGGGCAGGACGGACTGGTATTCCGCCTGTATGAAACGCCTTCTGAGACACAACCGGTCATACGTACCGCCTACGGAAACGAAGCCAAGAAGATCAAGAACATATACGTCTACTGTGAACTCGTTTCCAGAACTGAATGAGAAACTGCCGAAAACAAAATGGGCAGGCTGCACGCAGCCTGCCCATTTCCGTAGGGGCGTTAAGGCATCCCTATGAGGACCGCACCCTCGGCCGGTTCGGCAAAATTGACAATTACTTAGGCGTTTGATAGAATAATTTAAGCGCCTGCAATGACAGAATAAGCGGGCGAAAGCGAACCGCAAAAGGAGATTAATATGGAACGGGAAAGATTAATTGAGAAAGCCGAGCTTGTGGTCAACAAGCTGATGAATCTGGGGAAGGCCGATGAGGAGATGGACAAAAAGACCTCTAAGGAATCCCATAAAAAAGGGCTGATTGCCAGGGATTTCGGCATACAGGAATGGGACTGGCCTCAGGGCGTAGGGCTGTATGGGCTGCTGAAGCTTCAGAAATTCTACGGCGATCAGAGGTATGATGAGTTTTTGAAAAAATGGTATGAGGATAACCGGAAAATCGGTCTGCCTTCCTCCAATATAAACACCACAACGCCTTTCCTGACGCTGGTGGATCTCGTCAGCCGTGTGGATGAGCCGGCCTATGAGAATATGTGCATGGAGCGCGCTGAGTGGCTGATGCATGAGCTGCCAAAGACGAAAGACGGCGGTTTCCAGCATGTTACCACGGCCATCGGAAACCGGTACGGCGTGCATTTAAACGATGGGGAGATCTGGGCTGACACGATGTTTATGGCCGTGCTGTTCCTGTCCAAGATGGGTGTCAGATATGACCGCCAGGATTACATAGATGAGGCGGTAAAGCAGATGCTGATTCATATCAAATATCTGTATGAGAAGAAGAACGGTCTGTTCTATCATGGCTGGAGCTTCAACCTGAACAGCAATTTCGGCGGCATCTTCTGGTGCAGAGGAAATTGCTGGTTCACCGTGGCTGCATCCGATTTCCTGGAAACCGTGGGAGACCGCATAAGCAGCGGCGTAAGATCTTATATTGAAGATACGCTGCGGACGCAGATCGCCACCCTGGCAAAGCTGCAGGCTCCTTCCGGGCTGTGGCATACGGTTCTGGATGATGAGAGCAGCTATGAGGAGGTATCCGGCAGTTCTGGCTTTACAGCCGGCATAATCAAGGCCATCAAGCTGGGAATTGTGGACGATTCCTATCTTCCCTGTGCTAAGAAAGCCCTGGCGGCAATCTGCGACAACGTGGCGGAAGACGGAACCGTTCTGAACGTTTCCGCAGGCACCGGCATGGGGGATAATGCGGAGCATTACAAGAACATCATGATCGCGCCCATGGCCTACGGTCAGTCCCTGGCGCTCATCGCCCTTTGTGAAGGCATGGAAATCTGATAATACGCAAAAGAGAGGGTGAACAGGATGCGTTTGGTGATACAGAGAGTGCTGCAGGCAGGCGTCACAATTGACGGGGAAAAGGTGGCCGGCATTGGCCGGGGGTATCTGGTGCTTTTGGGCGTGGGCCATGAGGATACGAAAGAAACTGCGGATAAGCTGGTAAAAAAGCTGGCCGCATTGAGGATCAATGAGGATGAGAACGGCAAGACCAATCTGTCCATCCGCGATATAGGCGGGGAGCTGTTGGTGGTGTCACAGTTTACGCTGTATGCGGACTGCAGCCATGGCAACCGTCCCGGCTTTACTCTGGCAGCGAAGCCGGAGCAAGCAAACATGCTGTATGAATATTTTATAGAAAAATGCCGGGAGGAGATTCCAGTGGTGGAACACGGCTGCTTCGGCGCGGATATGAAAGTGGATCTGATCAATGACGGTCCCTTCACCATTGTGCTGGATTCATGAGGCGGAACCTCAAAGCATGAGATAAAAACTTAACGAATTTTAGAAAGATTTCATCTCCGCGCGCCT
>NZ_QUEE01000001.1:0-526991 GCF_003477885.1 Lachnotalea sp. AF33-28 | reverse complement strand
AACTTAACGAATTTTAGAAAGATTTCATCTCCGCGCGCCTTTACCGCAAACACTCGGTATGCTACAATCCGATCTTTGACACCTAAAACGATAAAAAAGTCTCGTAAGCCTTGATGTTACTGGCTTGTGAGACTTTTTCTGATTTTTACTTTACACGTTACGCTTTCTGTTTTTTTACATCCGCACATATTTTTTTCATCTTTTTGATCGGTACGATCTGTTTTGAGGTACAGAAGCCAAATGCTTCATGCAGAGCATCGGTTATCTCCGTTCGGGTATAAGTCGGCTGGTAGCCCATTCCTTCGTGCTTTATGAAGTTCATTTCCTGCAAAGTATCTATGAGCTGATCACAGGTATATCGATCCTTCAGTTTCTTTTCCAGATATCGGTATATAATAAGAGATATGAAACAGGTAATGAAGTGGGCTATGATTCGTTCCTTCCTTTTCAGATACACAGGACGTGCCTGGAATTCGCTTTTCATAATCCGGAAACATTCTTCGATTTCCCAGCGCCTCTGATTTACTTTCACAATCGCTTCTGGAGAATCCGCCAGATTGGTACATACTGCATAAAATCCATCAAACATTTCTTCTTCGGCAATGGCTTTTTCATCAACATAATACATCGTTTGATCCGCCACTTCACCATCCTTGGTGGCATGATCCGCTTTAATGAAACGTTTTGGATCATTCTGTCTTTTCTTTTCGACGGTTTGACCGCCTTCTGATACTGCTTTTAATGCTCTGTCTATCTGACCGGCTCTGATCGTTCTAAGGTAATTGCGGTATTTTATGGAATAGGTAATAATAAGCTGCTGCTCTAGTTCGACTTTTTTTGTAGCCCCATTGATCTCCACAGTGACTTTTTCCTTGATCCATCTGCATTTATAATAAATCTTATCAAAATCTGTATCTTCATCCAGTTCGTTCAGGTGATACTTTTTTTGCGCAGCTTCACCCGACAAACTCCATCCTTCCGGTGACAGAGCCCAGTCCTTATATACCTTTTTTAACTTCTTTACAGATTGAGTGGTAATGAAAGCTCTGACGTTGTTTTCTGTTGAGTAATCATTAAACACCCGGTTTGTATTAGAAGAAAGGCCGGCATCCGTGCATACAATAAATTTTGACAGATCAAACTTGTTTATTAAGGTTTCTTCCAACGGAATCAGAGATTGCTGCTCATTTTTATTTCCTGGATTGATGCAGAAAGCAATGGGGATGCCATCACGATCCATAAAAAGGCCCATTTCAACAATAGGGAGGGGGCGGTTTTCTTTGCTTACACCGTATTGTTTGTCATCTTCGGCTTCTTCGATCTCAAAATAGAAATTTGTGCAGTCATAATAGATGACCTCCGTGCGTCTTTTAGCGATCTGCATGCTGTTTGCAAACAGACGGCTTTGTATGTAGTCAGATTCACTTGCCAGAACAGACAGGGCCCTGTAGATCTGATGGAGTTCAAAATCAGGCTGCTCGATAAAACGTTTAGAATCCTTAAAAGAACTAAGCTTCGATGAAGGATAGAGTATCCTGGTGTAAAGGAGTCTTGATAAGATGGAGTTCAGGTTGTAAGAAAAATCATGTTTCTTTTTGATAGCAGTACAAATTTTGTCCAAACCAAGCTCATAATAAATCTGCTGAAGAAAGAGGTACCCACCATTGAAAGAGTGCTGCTCATTCAACGTCAGATCCGTCCCGGCACAGAGCTGGATATTAAAAGCAGCATGTTCCTCTTGTTCGGCTTCATTCATTTTTCGAACTTCTTCTTTCGCCCATTCTTTAGCATCTGTAACGCCATAGGTTTCGCAGATATATTTTTCAGACCCCAGCCGTTTGACCACCTGTGACTTGTTTTTACCATTCACATAGACAGTCTTTTGAACATAAAAAGAAGTAGAATATTTAGTTTTCGTCCATCCCAATCGCATAAAATCGTCCTCCTGTATATAATACCATTATAGCACAATGTGGAGTAACGTGGAAGAGGAAAATGCAAATTTGACAAAAAAATAAAGCCAGTAGTGGCTTTGCGGGGGATATTTCGTTGGGGAGGTGTCAAACTCCCGCGGGTCCCAATGAGGACCATACCCTGCCCTCTCATACGCGGGAATTATTCGGTAACTGTGAACAGTAACGGGAAGTTCACACCCATTACGCCTGGTCTTAAAAACACTTCCCAACCGGGGTGATTGTATGCTATAATAAGAAACACGTATCGAGTAATAATGCCGCAATGCTGTATTGGCTGCCGGAAACGGCTTAAGGAGTTGGCGTATGAGCGTAAAGGGAAAGACACATGGCCGTTTGCGTCTGTTTTTTATGTGGCCATTGATTTTATCTATATTTTTGCTGATTGTGAATATCTGCGTCTGTCTGGTAAACATGAAGGCGGGTGCGGTGATGGGAGCAGGAGTCGCCGTCTATGTTCTGGCGGCAATGATCGTATTCCTGTACCGAAAGCCCAGGCTGACCAGGGATCTGTTAAGTTTTGCCATGGATTATGCTCAGATTCAGAAGCAGCTTCTGACCGAGCTGTCCGTGCCCTATGGCATTCTGGATAAAAACGGAAGGATTCTGTGGGTGAACCGAGAGCTCTCCTCCATCGGCGCGAAGGAAAAGAACAAGAATATTTTCACGGTATTTCCGGAACTGAAGAAGAAGCAGATGCCCGAGGGGGATGAAAAGGTCGTCCTTCACGTGGCGAAGGATGAAGATTCGGACGCTGCCCGCTATTACCGAATCGAACTTAAGAATGTGCCGGTGCCCGATCATTTTGAATCGGAAGAGATCATGGAGATCGGGGATGTGGGCTCCGGCCTGGTAGCATTCTATGTATTCGATGAAACGGAGAGCGTCGGATATTCCAGAGAGCTGGAGGATCAGAAGCTGGTGGCGGGGCTGATCTACCTGGATAATTATGACGAGGCTTTAGAGAGCATCGAAGAGGTGCGCCGCTCCTTGCTGATCGCCCTGATTGACCGTAAGATCACCAAGTATATCAGCAACATGGGCGGCATCGTTAAGAAAATAGAAAAAGACAAATACTTCGTTGCAGTAAAGCAGAAATATGTGGCGCAGATGCAGAACGACCGGTTTTATCTGCTGGAGGATGTAAAGACGGTCAATATCGGCAACGATATGGCGGTGACCTTAAGCATCGGCCTGGGAATGAATGCGGATACCTATGACGGCAATTACGAGTATGCCAGAACCGCTATCGATATGGCGCTGGGCCGCGGAGGCGATCAGGCCGTAGTGAAGGACGGGGAGAATATCTCTTATTTCGGCGGCAGGTCCCAGCAGATGGAGAAGAACACCAGAGTGAAGGCCAGGGTGAAGGCTCATGCGCTGCGCGAGCTGGTGATGAACAAGGACTGCGTCTATATTATGGGGCATCAGATCGGAGACATCGATTCCCTGGGGGCTGCGATCGGCATATACCGGGCTGTGAGCTTCCTGGACAAGTCGGCCCATATCGTGGTGAATTCCTTTACTTCATCGGTGAGGCCGATGATGGAGCGGTTTATGAACAACCCGGATTATCCGGCGGATTTTTTCGTGTCCGGCGACGATGCGCTGCAGAGAATCGGGGAAAACGATGTGCTGGTAATTGTGGACGTGAACCGGCCAAGCTTTACCGAATGCCCCCAGCTCCTTGAGAAGGCGGGTACCATTGTGGTGCTGGACCACCACAGGCAGACGCGGGAAGTGGTCGAGGACGCGGTGCTGTCCTATATTGAGCCCTACGCTTCGTCCACCTGTGAGATGGTGGCGGAGATCCTGCAGTATATGGGGGACGGCATCCGCATCAAGTCCGTAGAGGCGGATGCGATCTATGCCGGCATTATCATCGACACCAACAATTTCCTCAACAAGACCGGTGTGAGAACCTTTGAAGCGGCGGCTTATCTGCGCCGCAACGGTGCGGATATCGTGCGCGTCCGCAAGATGTTCAGGGACAAGATGGAAGAGTTCAAAGCCCGTGCGGAAGCCGTGAGGGACGCGGAGGTGTTTGAAAACTCCTTTGCGATCGGCGTATGCCCGGCTGACGGTCTGGAGAGCCCCACGGTGACCGGAGCGCAGGCGGCCAATGAGCTTTTGAACATTGTAGGCATCAAGGCGACCTTTGTGCTGACCGAATATAACAACTGCATCTACATCAGCGCCCGTTCCATCGATGAGGTGAACGTACAGCTGATCATGGAGCGGCTGGGCGGCGGCGGCCATATGAATGTGGCCGGCGCGCAGATGACGGGCTGCAGCGTGGAGGAAGCCAGGGAGTATGTAAAAGTGACAATCAAGCAAATGCTGGAGGAAGGAGCAATATAAGATGCAGGTAGTATTATTGGAAGATGTGAAATCACTGGGAAAGAAGGGGCAGGTCGTCAGCGTGAACGACGGATATGCCAGAAACTATATTCTGCCTAAGAAACTTGGAATCGAGGCGAATTCCAAAAATATGAATGAGCTGAAGCTGCAGAAGCAGCATCAGGAGAAGCTGGAGGCGCAGGCCCTGGCGGAGGCGCAGGAGCTGGCATCCAAAATCGGCACGTTTAAAGTGGAGCTGAAGGTGAAAACCGGAGAAGGCGGCAAGATCTTCGGTTCTGTGTCCACGAAGGAAATCGCCGCGGCTGTCAAGGAACAGTACGGCATCGACCTGGATAAAAAGAAAATGCAGCTGTCCGAGCCTATTAAGACGGTGGGAAGCCACATCATCCCTGTGAGGATTCACAAGGACGTTACGGCGCAGCTCACGCTGAAAGTGACGGAAGGTTGAACAAATGGAAGAGGCTCTGATTAAAAGAGTGCTGCCTCACAGCACAGAAGCGGAACAGTCAGTCATAGGCTCTATGCTGATGGATCGGGATGCCATCGTGACGGCTTCGGAGATCGTGACGGCCGATGATTTTTACGGCCGGCAATACGGAATGATGTTTGAGGCGATAGTCGAACTCTATAATGAGGGCAAGCCCGTGGATCTGATCACGACCCAGAACCGTCTGAAGGCGAAGGATGTTCCTCCCGAAGTCAGCAGCATTGAGTTCCTGCGTGAAGTCATCAATTCCGTCGCTATATCATCCAATGTAAAATATTATGCAAACATCGTATATGAAAAGGCGACGCTCCGCCGCCTGATAAAGGCCAATGAAGAGATCGCCAATGAGTGCTATCTGGGCAAGGAAAAGGTGGAGGATATTCTGGCCTATACGGAGAAGACCATATTTGAGCTGCTAAAGCAAAAGGGGAGCGGAGATTATGTGCCAATCCGGCAGGTAGCGCTGAACACGCTGGAAAAGATCGAGGCTGCGGCGAGAAATCAGAATGCGGTGACCGGCATTCCTACCGGCTTTACCGATCTGGATTACCGCACTTCCGGCCTGCAGCCGTCGGATCTGGTCCTGATTGCCGCCAGGCCCTCTATGGGAAAAACAGCCTTTGTGCTCAATATCGCCCAGCATGTGGTGTTTAAAAAGGATTTCTGTACGGCGATATTCAGTCTGGAAATGTCCAAAGAACAGCTGATGAACCGTCTCTTTGCCATGGAATCCAGGGTGGATGCCCAGACCTTAAGAAACGGCAACCTTACGGATTCCGACTGGGAGAAGCTGGTGGAGAGCGTGGGTATGATCGGCAATTCCAAGCTGATCATAGACGATACCCCGGGCATCTCCATATCCGAGCTGCGAAGCAAATGCAGGAAATTCAAGCTGGAGCAGGATCTGAAGCTGGTTATCATCGACTACCTTCAGCTGATGAGCGGCAACGGCCGCAATTCCGACAACCGCCAGCAGGAGATATCGGATATTTCCAGATCCTTAAAGGCACTGGCCAGGGAAATTAACTGCCCGGTCATCGCGCTGTCCCAGCTAAGCCGCGCCTGTGAAACCAGACAGGATCACCGGCCAATGCTGTCCGACTTAAGGGAGTCAGGAGCCATTGAGCAGGACGCCGACGTGGCCATGTTCATCTACCGTGACGACTATTACAATAAGGACACGGATAAAAAGAACATCGCCGAGATCATCATCGCCAAGCAGAGAAACGGCCCCATCGGTACAGTGGAGCTCGTATGGCTTCCTAATTATACAAAATTCGTCAATATGGAGAAGTAAATGGCTAAACAAATATGGAAACCGGGAAATATGATTTACCCCCTGCCCGCAGTGCTTGTCAGCGCTGCGGACAAGAGCGGGTGGGACAATATACTGACCGTCGCGTGGACCGGCACTGTCTGTACCAATCCGCCGATGGTCTATATTTCTGTGCGGCCGGAGCGCTATTCTTATCAAATGATCCGGGAGTCCGGAGAGTTTGTGATCAACCTGACTACGGAGAAACTGGCCTGGGCCACCGATTTCTGTGGGGTTAAGTCCGGCAAAGATGTGGATAAGTGGGAGAAATGCCGGCTGACCCGTGGAAAACCGGCCAGGATATCAGCGCCGGTCATAGAGGAATGTCCTGTAAATATAGAATGCAGCGTGCGCCAGGTGATGGAGCTGGGCTCACATCACATGTTTCTGGCGGATGTGCAGGCGGTCCAGGTGGATGAAGGCCTGATGGATGAGAAGGGCAGATTCTGCCTGGAAAAGGCGAAGCCCATCGTGTATTCTCATGGGGACTATTTCGGAATCGGCAGTTGGAAGGGAAAGTTCGGATATAGCGTGAAACGCAGCTGAGGCTGCTGCAAGAGTGCGAAAAAGAAATACGGGAGCCGGGACCGCTTAGCGCGGCCCCGGCTCTTGTATTCCTTCCTGTATAGCGGCGATAGAGATGATGACGCGGCTGCCGCTGCCTGGTTCGCTCTCACAGCGTATACCGTATTTTTCCCCATAGTAGAGGTGTATGCGCTTGATCACATTGCTGATGCCATAACCGTGTCCGGGCCTCTTGATGGGCGCGGGCGCTTCGCCCAGCATGACGGCCATCTGCTGGGGCGTCATGCCGATGCCGTCATCTTCCACAGTCAGCATGATGTCACCGCCTGCCATCGCACCGCATACGGTTATGGTTCCCTGACACTGTTCGGACTCCAGGATTCCGTGCAGAATCGCATTTTCCACCACTGGCTGTAAAATGAGCTTCAGAATGCGGTACTCGTATAGCGACGGATCCACCTCCAGATTCAGACGGATGCGGTTCTCATAGCGGTAGTTCTGCAGCTGCACATAGGTTTCAATATGCGCCAGTTCATCCCGTATCGGTATCTCATCCCTGCCGCGGCTTAGGCTCAGCTTGTAAAATTTCGCCAGCGCCTGGACGATTTCGGAGATTTCCGGCGCATTTTTAGTGAGCGCCATCCAGTTGATGAGTTCAAGGGTGTTATATAAAAAGTGCGGGTTGATCTGCGCCTGCAGCGCCTTGAGTTCGGCGGCCTTTAAGTCGGCCCCGGACTGAAACTGCAGCCTGGCATAGCGCTCCAACTGTTCCAGCATATAGTTGTAGTTATGCGCCAGCTCGCTGATTTCGTCGCTGCCCTTCATGTTGACAATGACGCTGAAATCACCCTCCTGTACCTTTTTAATGTGCTTTGTCAGCAGGTTGATGCGGCGCGTGATGCTGTCCGCCACCAGATAAGCGGCGATCCATGCGCACAGCGCGATTACGGCCATGATAAATACCATCTGCATCCGTATCGCGTTGGATGCGGCGCGGATCTCGCTGTACGGAATGACAGAAATGAGCTGCCAGTCACTGCCCTTTATCTGTATGGCGCCGAAAGAGTAAGTTTCTTCTCCGAGCTTATGGGATACCCACACTTCCGGCCGGGCTACCGCGGCGTCGGCCAATTCCCTGTTAGCAAAGAACTCCTCTTTCTTAAACTGTCTGGTGAAATAGTTGGTATCGGTATAGCCGATCTGTTCAGTGACGGATGCCAGCCGGATATCGGGCCGGCGCAGCAGCAGCTTCGCCTTTTCTATGCGCAGCGAGGTCATGTACTGATTGACGGTCTGTCCTGTCTCTTTCTTAAAAATATGGCAGATATGCGAAGGGGTCAGATGTACGCTGTCGGCTATATCCTGTATGGAGAG
This sequence comes from Lachnotalea sp. AF33-28, assembly GCF_003477885.1. Taxonomy (GTDB): domain Bacteria; phylum Bacillota; class Clostridia; order Lachnospirales; family Lachnospiraceae; genus AF33-28. The sequence goes on along the minus strand of NZ_QUEE01000001.1, from coordinate 518,956 downwards.
CGTGCTGTCCGCATAATTCTGCTCGATAAACTGCCGTACCAGATAGACAGGACGGTTTTGGCACATCGCATCCCATTTGGAGAACAGGTGATCCAGCAGGTCACAGAGAACAGCATACAGATCCGGGAAGAAACCGCCAGAAAAAAATGACTGCCGCAGGGCGCCGGGATCATTGCCTTCTGCGGTCAGGGAGATGCCCCTCTCCTGTGCAACACCGTATATCCGGCCTGCGAACTGGAACAGTATGTGCCGCACATAGCTCTCATCGGTTGCGGGGCATCTTAAAAGCCCCTCCGCCATCTGTGCGAGCCAGGCAGAGGCTTCTTCCTTGCGGCTGTTTCGCAGCAGGCCCTCAAAGGCGTCCGCGCGATCCTGTGCGAGGACATACCTGCGCGCGCGATCCTGTGCGAGGACATACCTGCGCGCGCTGTCCTGACCGTAGATCAGGCAGGTGTCATAGCCTGTAAAGAAAAGCGCGCAGGGCCAGTTCCGCCGTTTCACAGGAGCGATGCAGCGCATTCAGAGAGGAAACGCACTCGCCCGCAGCCAGACAGCAGGAGATGTCTCCGGGCAGACAGGCCCGCACTTTAGACGGCTTTTTCCGGAATGGGCCATGAGGCACGGCCCGAACACTGCGCAGGCCTGTGCCTCCAACTCCCGGTACGCCGACCCCAGGACCGGTGCGTCCCCACTCTGTTCAAACAGGACAGTGCGGTACTTTCCGTGCTGTAAAAGCGCAGGGCAGGCAAGCCGGAGCTTTTCTCGCAGGGAGTCTTCCTCGCCTCTGGTCTCGGTGAGCTTTAATGCCAGCTCCTGCATCACCAGTTCTCCGCGGTCCGTGAGATTTGTTACCATCTTTTCATTTTCCAGTTCGGACACCGCTTCTTTCAGCGCCTCATAGAGTTCCTGTGGGGCGATGGGTTTTTCGACATAGCGGATAGCTCGCAGCGAGATAGCGGATTTAAGATATTCCTTGTCGGAATAGCCGCTGATAAAAATCAGTCTGCAGTGGGGATGACCTCACGCAGTCTTGCAGCAAATGCGATGCCGTTAAGCTTCGGCATGCGGATGTCCGAAATCACAATGTCCGGCCGTTCCTGGCGTGCCAGGCGCAGCGCTTCTGCGCCGTCTGCGGCCAGGAGCACCTGCGTTATGCCCAGAGACTTCCAGTCCGGGAATACCTTTAAACCGTTGCGTGTGACAGCTTCATCATCGGCGATCAGCACATGATACATAACCTGTCCTCCCTTGCATCTGACTGTATTACTTATATGTTAGCAGAATGCACAGTTTTTTCAATTCAATTTTTGGAAAACAGTCATTATGTACAAAAAACCGTAACAATTTTAAGTATTTTATGACATCCGGCTCAGCCTTTGGGGTTACGTTAAATACGCTGCTCTACAACATGGATTTTACAGGCCTGGGCGTGTTCCTCCAGGTGGGCGCGGCGGTGCTTCTCTCGGAAGTGATGAACAAGCGCTTCAAGAAATTTGCACAGAGTGTTTTGCTGCTCCCCTTTTTCATATCCTGGGTTGTGGTGGGAGGGATGCTGTATAATCTCTTAAACTATGAAACCGGCGCTTTAAATACGATGCTGACCGCCCTGGGCATGGAAAGAATGAACATTATGAATGAACCGAAATGGTGGCCTCTGATCATCGTCGCTTTTCAGGCGTGGAAGCAGATTGGCTACGGCACTGTGGTATATCTGTCGGCGATCACGGGCATAGATCAGGAGATTTACGAGGCGGCATCCATAGACGGGGCCGGCATGATGCAGAAGGTGAGCAAAATCACCCTGCCGAACTTAAAGCCCACCGTCATCACGATTATACTGCTCTATCTGGGCAATATCATCAAAGGCGACTTCGGCATGTTCTACAATCTGACGGGGAACAATCCCCTCCTGTACAACGTGACCGATATTGTGGACACCTTTGTATACCGTTCACTCACACAGACGGCAAATATCGGCATGTCTGCGGCAGCGGGAGTTTACCAGTCCGTCATCGGGTTTGTCATCATCCTTTCGGTCAATACGATTGTGAAGAAGGTACAGCTGGACTATGCTTTATTCTAATACATTAAGAAACGGAGGTTTTTTCCATGATTCAGGTATTATCCTCTTTGCGGCGTCCCGGCGGTAAGATAAAAAAGTCATTGGACAGGACTGTTTTTGATCTCGTTAGTTATGTTATACTGACCGTATTGGCGCTTGTGACCCTTCTGCCCTTTATACTGATCATCAGCGCTTCCCTCTCCTCTAACGAAGCGGTGCAGAAATACGGGTTCAGCCTTTTTCCCCGTGAATTTACGCTGGAAGCATATGAGTATGTATTCGCTGTACCGGCCACGATCCTGCGAGCTTACACAATCACCGTGTTTATAACCGTAGTGGGGACCGCCCTGCTGATGTTCATCTGTTCGATGACAGGTTATGTGCTTTCCAGAAAGGATTATAAGTACCGCAATCAGTTTTCCTTTTTCCTGTTTTTTACCACGATTTTCAGCGGCGGACTGGTTCCCTGGTAGGTGCTCTGTGTGCGGACGCTGCATTTTAAGGAGCACCCGCTGATGGCGCTGATCCTGCCCATGCTGTTCAATTATTTTTACATAATCATCTTTCGCAGCTTTATGGCCGGCATCCCTGATTCCATCAGCGAATCAGCGGAAATCGACGGCGCAAATGATTTTACGATCTATAAAAAGCTGATTCTGCCAATGAGCACCTGCCCTATGCGATGGCGGAGCGATCGGGTCCGAGTGTACCTATAACCTTAAAAATTTCTCCACATATCCTGCCGAATGGTATAACGAGCATACATTTATCACCTATAATGACACAATCCCGTTCGGCGTAGTGGATTCCAGCGATCCTTCCAATGTGAAGTTTTTGGATACCGAAGCCTATGATATAGAGAATTATAAGCTGATCAAGTCCTTCCGTGAGAACGGTTACTGGTCACAAAATGCTTTAAGCCAGACGGATGAGGCCACAAGGGCAAAACGGCAACCATCTGCCATGCGCCGATCAGCATCAATAATTTTTATGTGGATACAATGACAAACCATCCGGAGTGGAAGCCGGAGATGGTGGATATACTGCCCGATGTGCCCACCGGAACAAACCCTATTATTAATAACGGAACCGCAATCAATGCCAAGTCGAAAAATGCGGAGAGAGCCCTGATGGTTCTGGATCTGTTAAGCCAGGATCGGGATTACTTTGACCTCTCGGTTTATGGCGTTAAAGGCACGGATTGGGATGCCGAAGGCGATGATGATATCACAATGCTTCCGGATGTGCCGGATCCGTTCGGCGGCTTCGGGATGGGTTGGAACCTGAACCTGCCACGTATCAGCAAGGATTCAGCTTTCAATTATCTGTCTATGTTAGAAGGTTTTGATCAGAACCATTATACAGCCGAGCTAAGCCTTATGAGTTTTGACGATACTAATGTTAAGAACGAAATCGCTACAGTAAGTGCAGTGCGTTCCAAATATGCATCGGTTCTCGAATTCGGATTTGCCGATGACGTGGAGGCCACCTATGCGGAATACCGCAGTGAACTGAAAAAGGCCGGCTTGGATGCGATTCAGGAAGAGTATAAACGGCAGGCAGAGGAATTTTTGAAACAGTGATAAAGGCACTTAATTAGCGGGACCATCTCCGTTACATCGGTGATGATTTCCTTGTCTCCGAATCTGCGTCGGCAGTTACAGCCGGGATGTGGACAGTTACTTCGGTCCCACCCGGCTGGCAGCTTTTATAGCAGAGTCCGTAGTTAGGTCCGAAGTATAATTGTAGCCGTACATTTACATTTTTGACCCCATAACCGGAACCCTGATGGGAACAGTCTTCCCAGAGTATTCGCTCCAAAAGTTCCGGCGGCATTCCCACTCCGTCATCCTTCATGCGGATATAAATTTCGTCCTTTCCGGACGGTGAATGCTCCCTTGAAAAGCGGATGTCAATACGGCCGGTTTGATTTTCGTTTTCCAGAATCCCATGGATAATGGCATTCTCTGCGAGAGGCTGAAGAATGATTTTGGGAATGATACAGTTGTCCATCCATTCTTCCTCATTGCAGGAAAAATATATCTTCTCTTCAAAACGCATATTCTGTATTTGTATGTATGTCTTAACATGCATAAGCTCCTGTCGCAGTGTGACGGTCTCATTTCCGCTGTTGAGGCTTAATCTGTAAAATCGGACCAGAGCGGCTACCATTTCCGTGATCTGGGGTACATTGTTTTGAATGGCGATACAGTTGATTAAATCCATCGAATTATAAAGAAAATGCGGGTTAATCTGTGCTTGTAGGGCATTAAGTTCTGCGCTTTTAATTGCCTGCCCCATCTCATAGCGTTCATCAATCATTTCCTTCATCCGTCTGCTCATAGACAGAAAGCTGTTCATAATTTCTCCAATTTCATCCCTGCCGGAAGGAGTCAGATGAATACCAAAATCCCCTTTTTCCATCTTTTTAATCTCTTTATTAAGAAAATAAAGCCGTTTCAGGCTGGAATTGGCTGTAATACATGCCAGGACATAGGAGATTACGCCGATCAGAAACAGCCCTGTCAGCAAATCCTGGTACAGCTGATGCTGTGCGGAAAAAATAGAATGTCTGGGGAGGGCTGCGGTCAGATACCATCCCGATGGAACCAGGCTTTCGGAGCGCAGTATATATTTTTCATCCCTGTATGCAACAAACTCCCATTGGTGCTGGCCGGCGCTAGTAGAGGAATCAGTAATATCCGCATAGGAGAAGTCTCCTGCTTTTCCATCCCTGTCAAAAAATGAAGCCGTCTCATCGGTCAGACATATGGTGACATCCTCGGACAAGGGTACATCCTTCAGGATTTGTGTGATTTTGTTCTGCGAGATATCCACACGCATTAGTCCCATTGGTTGCGTGAGCTCCTGAGGTGAGTATAAAATGCTGACATAAGAAAAATACGGAGAAGGCCTTCCGTCACTTTCTGTAATATAACCCGGAGGCAGCCAAAAACGGCTTTTATTCTGTTTCAGGAGCGACTGATACCATTCGGAATTCTCAAAGGCATTTAGGGACAGCAGACTCTGTTCGTTTTGGACATACAGCGTACTGCTTTTTAAGTAAAGCATAATCCTGTCTATATCAGATACTTTTTTCATATATCCAAATAGCTGATTTAAGCGGTGGTACTGCGCCTGTCGGGCCAGAACAGGATTGTGCATGCCGTTTTCCGCCATTTGATAAATGTCTTCGCTGGACAGTATATTGTCCATAGAGTTGGACATGCTTAGAAAATAGCGGTCCAGAATGGACACGCATTCATCATAGGACTGACTCATATAGGAGAGGGTCTGGCTCAGTATCAGACGATTCGTCTTCAGATACGAGATCAGGGTAAAGAGTAGAAGAGGAATAATCAGGAACAGAAAAAATATAAGCTGTATTTTTGCTTTCAGAGAAATGCTGTCAGTGATACGCGTGATTGCTGTTTTTAATTTGGACATAACGGGAAACCTCTCTTTTTATATAAGCGGACGGCTACAGCCCTTCGCGGAAAGACTTTGGGGTACATCCGGTTTCTCTTTTGAAAACCTTTGAAAAATAGTTCGCATCGTGATACCCGGTCAGGAGTGCAATGCGATTGAGGGATAGCGTATGGTCTTTCAGATAGTCACGGGCATGGCTGATCCTCACTTCCGTTATGAACTGATTAATTGTCTTAGAAGTCTCTTTTTTAAATAAAAGAGATAGATAACCGGAAGAGAGATAGAGCTGTGAAGCCAAGAAAGGAATATTCAGTTTCTCGTCACTATAGTTTCGCAGAATATAATCTATTGCTTTATCGACGATACGTGTATTTTCAGAGGATGGATATCTGCGAAAGAAGCAGTCTGTTGCCTCCAGCAGGATTTCTGTCAGATCGTCCAGGCAGCAGGCTTGTCCCAGCGCCTCCACAAAGGATGCTGACAATTCCGAAAATGCAGTACCATGCCGGTCTTCAGAGCGGCGCATGATAAAAAGCAGTAGTTTGATGTAGTACTGTTTTACCAATTCGCAGGAGGTGTCGCTGTATTGTCTTATTCTGTGCCGAAGGCAGAATAGCGCGTTTTGTATATCACTGTAAGTTCCCTGACGTATGGCTGACACGGCATTTTCAGCGCAGGCATCGCAGAAAGAGTAACTCCCGGTGCCCTTTCGACTGTAAATTTCAGGCCTGGAAGATATAAAACTTCTTTGACGGGCCTGTACTGCCTGCGAATAGGAGCAATAAAGATGGGCGGTGTCGGGAGTGGGAGAACCGATGCCTGACAGGACGTGGTGTATCTGTGGGAAAATCCGGGGGATTTCCTCCTGTATCTGCATAAGGAGGGCGGAAAGGTTATCTGCGGCAGTTTCTGCAGATTCATTCGTTTCCTGATGTATTACCAGATGCGCCGGATCTTTCAGGGCAAACAAACAGCGCTCGCCCATGTGCTTTTTCAGATAATTCAGAAGAATCTCTTCTTCGTATTCAGGCCAGGGAAGCGCCTCGCTGGGATATAAACGTACGGAAGCCGACAAAAAGGGCCCGCAAAGCAGTGCGACATTAGCAGCGGCAGCCTCTGTTTCCAACGTGCCGATATTTCCGGATGCGTATGCCAGGCAAAGTTTATTCTGAAGGTGGAAACAGATCTGAGAGCGATATTCCCTCTGTGACAAAACCTCCGCCACCGCAGTTTCGGCAGCGCGGCAAAGCTCGGAGGAATTAATCGGTTTCTCTACATAGCTGACAGCCCGAATCTGAATGGCGGATTTTAGATATTCCTGATCAGTATAGGCACTTAGAAAAATAAATCTACAATCTTGGTTTTCTTTCCTGAGCTGATGCGCCAATTCGATACCACTCATTTTGGGCATGCGGATATCGCTGAGAATGATGTCCGGTTTTAACGTCTGGGCCATTTCCAGGGCAGCTCGCCCATCAGCTGCTTCATAAATCTCACAGATGCCAATCTGATCCCAGGGGATATAATGCGTCAGAACATCCCTTGTGTGCGGCTCATCTTCTGCAATCAGCATACGAATGTTCCTGTCTGTCATGATTTTCATACCTTTCCGGCGGCTTGACGCCTTTGTGCAAACTTAATCCTTATAACTGAAAAACACTTATGATTATAAACTAATTTGATATAAATATCAAATATATATGGTAAAAATTGGACAATATGATCAAAATAAAGAGAAAATCACCTGTTTATTAGAATATTACAGTTGAAATCAGAGAAGAAAACACTGTAAAATTAAATCACAGCGGAAGGAGGATACTATGAGGAGAAACACGAAACGGAATCAAGTTCTTTTGTTAATGATATTGCCTGCGGTTCTGTATTTTATCATATTTGCGTACATACCGATGACCGGAATTGTACTTGCATTTAAAAACTACAACTATATAGACGGTATTTTTCTGAGCCCATGGAATGGTCTTAAAAATTTTAAGTTTTTATTCAGCGGAGGAAAAATATTCAGAGTAGCCTGGAATACGCTGGCATACAATACGGTATTTATAGCAGTGAATCAATCCCTGCAGATTATCACAGCAGTATTCCTGACAGAGATTGCGTCAAAACACTTTCGCAAGTTTTCACAGTCGGCGATTTTTCTGCCATATTTTATTTCATGGGTAATTGTCGGGGGATTTATCTATAATCTCTTTAATTATGAATACGGTACGCTGAATTCCTTTCTAAGTGCAGCAGGAAAGAATCCTGTGGATATGTATTCCAATGTGGGGGCCTGGAAATACGTGCTGGTCTTTGTAAATGCGTGGAAATGGGTGGGTTACGGTTCTGTTATTTACCTGGCGGCGATCACGGGAATTGATAAGGAGATATATGAAGCAGCCTCCATTGAAGGGGCAGGAAAATTCAGGCAGATATTTTCTATTACGCTCCCCCTGATTGTACCGCAGATTGTTACGCTGATTCTTCTGGATGTCGGGAGAATATTCAAGGGAGATTTTCAGATGTTTTATCAGGTGACGGGAAACAACCCTCTGTTATACGAGACTACCGATGTCATTGATACCTTTGTCGTTCGCTCGTTGCTGCAGCTTCAGGATGTGGGGATGTCCTCAGCAGCGGGGTTGATGCAGTCGGTTATCAATTTTGTGATTCTTATATCGGTCAACGCAGTTGTAAGACGTACCCAGCGTGATTATGCACTTTTTTAGGAGGCTGCCATGCATTATAGACTTAGCAAAGATAAAATCCTATTCAATATAATTGCCTATACTTTCCTGATGGCATTCACTGTATGCTGCCTGTTACCGTTTTTGTTTGTGCTTTCTGGAGCGCTGTCGTCGGAGCGATCTATATTGGAACATGGCTATTCGCTGTTTCCCCGGGAATTTTCGCTGTCTGCATTCCGGACACTCCTTGCGATGCCGGGAGATATTTTAAATGCATACGGAGTTACAGTCACAATCACTGTGCTTGGCACTGCTGTCGGCCTGTTCATTACCGCTATGGCTGCCTATGTGCTTCAGAGAAAGTGCTTTCCGCATCGGAACGCATTTGCCTTCTTTTTCTATTTTACAACTATTTTTGAAGGGGGAATTGTTCCCAAGTATATACTGATGATTAGGTATCTGGATATGAAAAATAATCTGCTGGCCCTGATTCTGCCGCTTCTGATCAACGTGTTTTATATTATTATCATCCGCAGCACAATCAGCTCCTCCCTTCCGAACTCACTGATCGAATCGGCAGAGATAGATGGAGCCGGAGAATTTCAGATTTTCAGGAAGATCGTAATACCGCTTTCCAAACCGATTCTGGCGACAGTCGGTTTGTTTATGGCTCTGGAATACTGGAACGACTGGTTTAACGCCATGCTTTATGTGGACCAGAAAAGTCTTATTCCGCTCCAGTATTATCTGTATAAAATGCTGTCACAGATTACGATGCTGCGGGAGTTGGTATCGAAGGTTCCGCAGATGACAGCGGTAACGCCGCCGGAAGAATCATTTAAGATGGCGATGACTCTGGTCACTATCGGCCCGATCCTGTTGCTGTATCCGTTTGTGCAGAAATATTTTGTAAGCGGTATTATGGTCGGAGCCGTAAAAGGCTAAACAAATTTAATAGGAGGTATAAGAAATTGAAGAAACGATTGTTTGGGGTACTGCTTGTATTGGCAATGGTGTTGGTGGGCTGCAGCGGGAAGCCTGGTTCGGAGACATCCGGAAACGGGAATAGTGTGGCTTCAGAGGATGCAGCTGGAGGAACGCAGGAGTCACAGACGGAGGGCGGCGGCGCGGCGCAGCTGGAACCTGTAACTTTGAAGTTCTATTTTATCGGTGAACCTGCGGCGGATAATGAGAAGGTATTTGCGGAAATCAACCGGATTCTAAAGGAAAAGATCAATGCGACTATCGAACCTGTGTATTTATCCTGGGGAGACTGGGACCAGCGCTATCCGCTTCTCTTTACATCGGGAGAGGAATTTGACATGATTTATACTGCGGATTGGGCGATGTATTCTGAAACCGCATCCAAAGGCGGCTTCTATCCGCTGACGATGGAGATGATTGAAAAAAACTGCCCGCTTAGCGTTGCAAATCTTCCGGAGTCCGCCTGGAGCAGTTCATCTGTCAGGGGACAGTGTTATATTATTCCACAGAATAACTATTTTTCAAACCATTATGGTTTTATGATCCGCGGTGATCTAAGAGAGAAATATGGTATGGATAAAATAACGACGGTGGATCAGCTGGAAGAATATATGGATAAGGTTCTTGAAAATGAACCCGGCATTATTCCTCTGGATATTTCCAGCGATAATGCGGAAATGTATATGCGTGCAATCGTAATGTATCCAGACGAGCGCTGGTACCTGGCGGGGGAGCATACCGGCGTATATACGTATGATTTTACCGATCCTGCTAAGCTGGAGCTGACGCCGTTTTATGAGCTGCCTGGATTTGAAGAACATTTGGAAAGAATGATGAGATGGAATCAAAAGGGATTTTTATCCAAGAGCGATCTGACGACTGCGAATGCAGAACGATTTGAGGCAGGCAAGAGTGTTGTGAAGATCTGTAATATCACGGAGGCAAACGCTGCATGGCAGGCCGCAAAGGTGAACCATCCCGACTGGAATGTGGAGTATGTAAATCTGCTGGAAGGAAAAAGGCTGGGATCAACCGGTTATTCCCAGGGGGTGGCATTTAATGCGAGGAGCAGAAATATTGACCGTGCTATGATGGCGGCGGATCTGTTAGGTTACGATCCGGAACTGAATTTTTTGATCAATAGTGGTATTCCGGACGTCCATAATAAGGTAGTTGGAACACAAGAATATGAGGGACGTGAGTTCCGTCAGGTTGAAGCGATAAATCCGGATGCCTATGGCGGATATTCCTTCTGGTGTTTCTCTAACACACCCAGTATTCCCACTGAGTCCTTTGAGGGTTATACGGAAACGATGCTTAGCTATTTTTATGATCAGGCGGCGCACCATCCCCTCGACGGTATGGCATTTCTGACCGATAATGTGGCGACAGAGGTGGCAAACACCTCCAATGTCCTCATGGAATATTTGCCTGTTTTGTATCTGGGATTTACGGATGATCCGAAGGCCATGCTGGCGGAATTTCAGCAGAAGCTTAAGGATGCCGGCATTGATGCGGTAAACGCGGAAATGGAAAGACAGGCGCAGGAAAGATTTGACGCTGCCCAATAAAATCGAATAAACAGGGACACCTGGAGGATAATATGAGCGGTTCTGATTTTAAAAAGAAAAAAATCGTGCTGGGAGAGGGACTGTATATAACAGATAAAACCGAAATTACAGGTGCATCTCTGGCAATATTGGAATTATTTGCAACCTTTGGCCTGCGGGCAGAGGGCGAATACACTCATTATAAAAAAATTCGCTTTTCAAAGGATACTTCTGAAAAGACATTAAAGGGGATTACGGAACAGTTTTCTGTTCCGTATCCCAGAGGAAAGGAAAGTCATCTGGTACTTGCCAGAGGTGAGGAGATAACCGTTTATGCATCCACCGACAGGGGCCTGCTCTATGGAGCTGTCTCACTTTTACATTTATCAGAGGGAGGATATATTAAAAATCTGTGCTTTTACAGTGCGCCTGCCTGTGCTGAGCGGGGGATGAAAGTGTTTATCCCGTCCGAAAAAAATATCCCGTTTTTTAAGAAGTTTATTGACATGCTCGTTTATTACAAATTTAACACCATAATGATTGAAGTTGGGGGAGCGATGGAGTACTGTAAACACCCTGAAATCAATGCCGGCTGGGTCGACTATTGCAGAGAAATGGCTGAATATTCAGGAAAAACCACCGTCATACAGGACGAGACGTTTCCCTGGTATAAAAATGCGATACATATGGAAAACGGCGACGGGGGATTCCTAAGACAGGAAGCGCTTAAGGATTTAGTCTGTTACTGCAGGGAAAGGGAGATGGAAGTGATTCCTGAAGTCCCATCTCTGGGGCATTGCGATTATCTGATGATGGGAAATCCCGAAATTGCAGAACGTCAGGAGGATCCCTATCCGGATACTTACTGTCCCTCCAATCCGAAGTCCTATCAGATACTGTTTGACGTTATCGACGAGGTGATAAGCGTATTTAATCCTTCCGTGATGAACATTGGGCATGACGAATATTACACGATAGGAATCTGCGAGAAATGCCGTACCAGGTCGGGGGCGGATATTTTTGCAGATGATGTTAATAAAATTGCGGATTATTTGCGGGATAGAAATATCAGAACCGTGATCTGGGGGGATAAACTCTTAAAAAATGCAGTGGTTCCCGGTGCAGGATCGTTCGGAGGAGCGGAGATTAAAATGTATTCTCCGGCGTTTCATATAAAGGACGGAAAGTTTATAGGTATTATGCCTGCAACTTTTCAGGCGGTTCATAAAATAAATAAGGATATTGGGGTCCTGCATTGGAACTGGGGACTTTCAGAGACTTTGGAGGATGAGCTTCTGAGCGAAGGCTTCTCCATCCGTTACGGAAACTTCGACAGTTATCTGTTTCCAAACTGGCATGCACATATGGAAAAGGGAAGCTGCGGAGCGGTTATCTCCAACTGGAGTACATTAAATGAGAAAATTCTGCAGCGAAACGGAATTTTTTTTAACATTGCCTATGCATATGAAATGTTTTGGAATCCGGATTATAATGAAGCAGACTTCGAAAAAATCAGAAAAGATGTAATGGAAAATCTGTATTATTTAAAAAATCCGGAATTGAAAAAGTGCAGTGTTTGCGGCAAATTCCAGCATCCGCCGTACGTAGAGCTTCTCTATAATACAGATTACCATCCCGATTTCAAATGGTTTGTGGACGGAGTATTTCCGGAGGATGCTGTTTATGAGATTGGGGCTGTCCGTTTTATATACGCTGACGGAACTACGGCCGCTGTTCCGATCAAATACGGAGAGAATATCGGGTATCGGTATGCTTCCTGGGAGCGTACATGGGATGAGAGCCAGGCAATGTATAAGGTGGATGATCATTTGATAGAGACGACCTATGGCACTTATCCTGTGCGGGTGGGGGAAGAGACATTCTACAAACATCTTTTTAAAAATCCCTGTCCGGAGAAAGAACTGCTGCGAATTGAAGCGGAGCAGAAAGAAGGGAAAAGCTGGACCGTTTTTATAAAGCAGATTCACATTATGAAATATAAACAGGAGGAAGGAAATGGCGGAGGAGATCAGATTTCCGATCAGAATCAGTGAGAATGGCGTATTTTTTGAAGATCAGGATGGTAAGCCGTTTCTCTGGCATGCGGATACCTGCTGGAGACTATTCTGGATGATGTCCTATGAAGAAGCCTGCTTCTATCTTAGGGATCGTGCCGAAAAGGGCTTTACGGTGATTCAGGTACATCTGCTTCCGCATCATGTCTATCAGACCAATGTTTATGGAGAAAATCCGTTTACCGCGCCGGGGATGATAGATTCGCTGAATGAAGAATATTTTTTTAATGTGGACCGTGTGATTGCCTATGCGGGAAGTCTAGGACTGGCAGTTGCTGTAGCTCCCATGTGGCTTAGCACGTGGGAGGATGACTGGCACAGGTTATACCGTGGTGAGCCGCTTGACCGATATGCCCGACAGATCGCGCAAAGATATGGGAAATTTTCAAATGTTATTGCATTTATCCATGGAGGAGATGACGATGCAGTTCCACTGCATGATGAAGTGAATAGATGTGTGCCGATTTATAAAAAGTATGCAAAACATGTCCTGAATACGTTTCATGCCGGAATCGGACCCAGCTATCCGATGTTTGGAGAGAAGAGCTGGTATGATTTCTGCATGAATTATACATATGATTATGGACGCTGCATTGAACAGATGCTGGATGCAAAGAAGAAATATCCCCACAAGCCCGCAGTTCTGGGCGAAACTCATTATGATGGAAATGACGGAATTTCATCCACGGAGATAAGAAGGTATGCCTACACGTCAGTCATATTGGGCGGAGCGGGGCAAACCTATGGGAATAAGGACATCTGGATGGCCAATATGTTCTGGAAGGATGCGCTCTATACGGCTGCGGCACATCATATGACTGTGCTGCGAGAGGTGTTTGAACATATCCCTTGGTACAGGCTGATTCCCGATGCAGAAGGCACATTATTTCACACCGTACGGGCATTGATGCCGAATGCCTCAGACAGCTATATACCGGCTGCATCCGTCAGAGGTGGAATGGAAATTGTAGCATATGTGTCAGATCGCCGTTTTTTTACAATCCGCAGGGATGGCTGCTATGCCGGAGAATGGATCGATCCGGTGAGAGGACGCAGCTTCAGGCTTACGGGAAAGACAGGGGATATATTGCATATTCCGGGCCATAATGCGGGCGGCTCTGATGATTGGATCCTCCATGCAATATTTGAGGATCGGTAAGGAAGGAAAATCTGTATGAGAGTAATGTTTTTGGGAGGCCCGGGTAATATTTCTGAATCCACTATTTCTTATTTTCTGGAAAAAGATACGCCGGTGGCGGTGATAAAACGGACACAGGGAGGACTTCTGGGTCTTGAGGGAAAAATCCGAGTATACTATGGGGACAGAAATCAGCTGGAGGTGCTAGATCATGCACTAGTGGACTTTAAGCCAGATACTGTGATTGACTGTACCTGCTTTGAAACTGAACAGGCAGAAACCGTTATCAGGGCGGCGCAGAACAATTCGTTTGATAGACTAGTGTTTGTAAGTACGGCCGATGTCTACGGCTATCCGCTGACGAATCTCCCGATGCGTGAAGACGATCCCTGGAATGAACCTAACGGAAAATATGCTGCCGATAAAAAGAGAATTGAAGAACTTTATCAGAAAGCATTCCGTGACGGGAAACCGGCCCTTACAATTGTGCGTCCCGGTTACTCTCTGGGAAAAACTTTCGCCTTGACCTCTTTTGACAGAAACCGTGGGGCTTATCTTGTTACCAGAATCCGGCAGGGAAGGCCGGTGTATTCGCCCGGCGATGGCACCACTCTAATCGATGCGGGAGCCGCTTATAACACAGGCAGGATGATCGCGAGAATATGTGAAGACGATGATACCATTGGACAGGCATATAACTGTGCTAATCACGTGGCCGTTACCTATGATGAATATATCCGCGCTTTTGCTGATGCTTTGGGAAAACCTGTAAATATTGTCCATATCCCGACGGACTTCATGTTTTCCCTGTGCCGTCAGGAGGTAAAGGACAGTATTCTTGGGGAGCTTGCCAGGTTTAATTTGTATTTTTCTGTAGATAAATTCCGGGCACAATTTCCGGATTTTACATGGGATTATACACTGGTGGATGCTGTGCGGGAGTTTATCTCATATCAGGAATCGGTGGGCGGACTGGAAGGGACGGAAGAGCTAATGTTTGAAGATAAAGTGGTTGATCTATGGATTGAAAGCATGGATAAGCTGAAAGATCATGTAAATGCAGTTTTTGATCGTGCGTATGAACCGCAAAATGAGAAGCGAGGGAATGCAGGAGGTAAACGATAAGATGGAAAATAGCTTTGTGTTGACCCCAGAGCAAAGGAAGGATTACAGCAGGCATCTGATGCCGTGCCTTAAAAAGCCCGGAGGATTTTCTCTTAAAGGAGGGGAAGGAATCTATATCGAAGATCTGAACGGAAAAAAGTATATGGATTTTACCTCTGAACAGTTTGTCTGCCTTTTGGGTTTTGGTAATAAGGAGATTGCAGAAGCTGTCTACCGGCAGGCGCTGAATATGCCTATGGTAGCGCCTCTCCACCAGACCGATCTCCGTTATAGCCTGTATCATAAACTTGCATCTGTCGCTCCGAAACATTTGAACAGAATATCGTTCACAATAGGCGGAGGACTTGCAATCGAATCAGCAATGAAGATCGCGCTTAAAAATGTGCCTGGCTCCCGAAATTTTGTATCATTGTACGGCGGGTATCATGGTACAACCTTTGGTACGGCAGACGGTACTTTTCTGTCGGGAAGAGGAGATGTCAAAGAAGCCATAAATAAAAGCTTTTTTCAGTATGCAAACAAGTCTGAACATCATTTTATCCGGACAGAGCGTCCGTATTGCTATCGCTGTCCGTTTGGGAAGGAAGCCGGAAAATGCGGGTTGGAATGCGCGGATTGTCTGAAGAGAACGATTCTGTGCGGTGTATCCGGACCTGTGGCAGGCGTTATCATTGAACCTGTTCAATCAGGAGGAGGCCAGATCCCGTTTCCAAAAGAATATCTGAAGCGTGTCCGAGAGATATGTGATGAAGTGGGAACCGTGCTGATTTTTGATGAGATACAAACATTTGGAAGGACCGGAAAGTTTTTTGCTGCGGAGTATTATGATGTGGAGCCGGATATAATTGTTTTTGCCAAGGGGGTAGGAGGGGGAATCCCCATTGGAGGCATTTTGATCCACGACCGGTTGGAGGGATTTGATAATCTGATGGAAGATATGCAGACCTTTCAAAATAATCATTTAAGTTATGCGGCGGCTATGAAAACCATTGAGATCATAGAGAGGGATCGGTTGCTTGCCAATGCGGTTGCCACAGGCAGTTATATGACGGACAGACTGAAAAAGATGCAGCAAAAGTTTGGATTTATCGGAGACGTTAGGGGACCCGGGCTTGCAATTGGGGTGGAGCTGGTAAAAGATCCTGTGACAAAGGACCCCGTTGAAGAAGAAACAATGAATAAACTGTTCGAGCGGTGTGTCCGGCACGGATTATTTTATCAGGCGGCGCATAATATAATTAAACTTAAGCCACCTCTGATAATCAGCATGGAGCAGGCGGAAACGGCTATGGATATTCTTGAAGAATGCTTTGATGAGGGACTATGAATGAAAGCAATAGTGAAATACGGTGATCTGCCAGGACAGGTTGATTTCAGAGATATTCCGGAGCCGGTATGTACAGACACGGATATAAAAATAGAGGTACAGGCCTGTGCGGTCTGCATGACGGATCTGCACATCATTACAGGTAATTATCCCTGGAAGACGGATATTCCTCTTGGGCATGAATTCTGCGGGGTAGTGACTGCGACCGGAAAGCATGTCCGTAAGTTTAAGATAGGAGACCGTGTGGCTGCCTGTATGGACGGCGGCTTTGCAGAGTTTACGGTAAAGGATGAGAACGATTGGGTCTTTCCTCTGCCGGATGAGATTTCCTTTCTGGAGGGAGCGCTTTTGGAACCTTTGGCCGCGGCCATAAACGGGGTGTTTAACCGATCATATATTCTGCCCGCGGATCATGTTCTGATAGAAGGGCCCGGGGTGATCGGGCTGTTTGCCCTGCAGGCAGCAAAACAGCTTGGAGCGTCTGTCATGGTGGCTGGAACTGATTCCGATGTGGAACGCCTGCGGATGGCGGAAGAACTGAAGGCAGACCGTATAGTGAATGTTCAGAAAGAAGATATCCGGGCCGCGGCGAATGAGTTTACGAATGGGCATGGCATAGACACAGTGCTTGAATGCTCTGGAAGCCAGTCAGCTCTGGATACGGGACTGCAGGTGCTCAAGTATGATGGCCAGCTGACACAGCTGGGGATATTAGGAAAAATGGCCACAGTAGATTTGGGACAGCTTGTTTATAATAACCGAAGAATTGTGGGAAGTATAGCCTATGACAGGGCGGCGTGGCTTCGCGGAATTGAATTGGTTCGGAGAGGAAGCATAAATGTAAAAAGCCTTATTTCAGAAGTGCTCCCTCTCACACAATGGGAGTACGGTTTTGACAGAACAGCACAAAGAACCGGTTACAGGACAGTGCTTGTTCCTGACCGGTTCTATAGTTCAAAGTATGCTTTATAACCCCTTATATAGCAGCCCGGATGGCTCTTACATAATCGCGGACCGGCTCCACACAGTTTTCGCCGTACTGGGCGATGAGCTTTACGATGGCACTGCCTATGATCACGCCGTCGGCGGCAGCAGCCATCCCGGCGGCCTGCTCTGGCGTAGAAATGCCGAAACCGATCGCACAGGGGATATCCTTTGTCTGCTTAACCAGCGAAACCATCTCCGCCACATCGGTGGTGATCTCCTTGCGGACGCCGGTCACGCCCATGGAGGAGACGCAGTAGATAAAGCCTTCCGCTTCCTTTGCGATGGTTTTGATCCTCTCGTGGGAGGTGGGGGCGATCAGGGAGATTAGATCGATCCCGTACCTGCGGCAGCAGGGATGGAGTTCTTCTTTTTCCTCAAAAGGCATATCGGGCACGATCAGCGCATCGATGCCGGCCTGCGCGCAGCTGCTTATGAACTTATCCGCGCCGTAGGCGAAGATGGGATTGATATAGGTCATAAAGGCCAGGGGAACCGAGGTCTTTTGGCGGATCCGTCTGACGGTTTCAAATATCTTATCCGTGGTGGTGCCGCTCTTTAAGGCACGGATATCTGCTTCCTGGATGACAGGTCCCTCGGCAATGGGGTCGGAAAACGGGATGCCCAGTTCAATCAGATCCGCGCCGTTTTCTGCCATGGCGATGACCAGCTCTTCTGTTATGGCCAGATTGGGATCACCGGCGGTGATGAACGGGATAAAAGCTTTTCTGTTTTTAAAGATATCACTGATTCTACTCATAGATTTCAATCCCCCTGTATCTTGCGATTGCGGCCACATCCTTATCGCCGCGGCCGGAAATGTTGATGACAATGATCTGATCCTTTGGCATGGAAGGCGCGGCTTTCATGGCATAGGCCACGGCATGGGCGCTTTCGATGGCGGGAATGATGCCCTCGGTGCGGGAAAGGTATTCGAAGGCATCCACCGCTTCAACGTCGGTCACAGGAACATAGGACGCCCTTCCCCGATCGTGCAGGTCAGCGTGCTCCGGGCCGATGCCGGGATAATCCAGGCCGGCGGAAATGGAGTATACGGGGGCGATCTGTCCGTATTCATCCTGGCAGAAATAGGAGCTCATGCCATGGAAGATGCCGGCTCTGCCGGTGGAGATGGTGGCTGCTGTTTCTTTCCTGTCGATGCCCAGACCGGCGGCTTCACAGCCCACCAAAGCTACAGAAGGCTCATTGATGAAATCGTAGAAGATCCCCATAGCGTTGCTTCCTCCTCCCACGCAGGCGATGACCATATCGGGGAGTTTTCCTTCCTTTTCCATCAGCTGTGCGCGCACCTCCTTGCCGATCACGCTCTGGAAATCGCGGACGATGGTGGGGAAGGGGTGGGGCCCCATGACGGAGCCGAGCACATAGTGAGTGTCCTCCACCCGGTTGGTCCATTCGCGCATAGTTTCGTTCACGGCATCTTTTAAGGTCATGGTGCCGGTGGTCACGGGGTGGACCTTGGCTCCCAAAAGCTGCATGCGGTATACGTTTAAAGCCTGGCGGTCCGTATCCTCTTTGCCCATATAGATTTCACATTCCATGCCCATTAAGGCGGCCGCTGTGGCTGTGGCCACGCCGTGCTGTCCCGCGCCTGTCTCCGCGATGACGCGGGTTTTGCCCATCTTTTTTGCGAGCAGCACCTGTCCCAGCACGTTGTTGATCTTGTGGGAGCCGGTGTGGTTTAAATCTTCTCTTTTCAGATATATTTTCGCACCGCCCAGATCTTCGGTCATCTTTTTTGCATAGTAGAGCAGGGACGGTCTGCCCGCGTAGTTTGCCAGCAGATCGTTGAGCTCTGAGATAAACTGCGGGTCTTTGCTGTACTTATCGTAAGCTTCCTCCAGTTCAATTACGGCGCTCATCAGTGTCTCCGGCACGAACTGGCCGCCATGTTTTCCAAATCTTCCTTTTGACATTTCCTCTTTCTCCTTTTCAATGTCACCAGCCGTAGGCTGATGACCTACGCACACTTTAGTGTGCTTCCTCTATTTTCTGTCACCAGCCGAAGGCTGATGACCTGCGCACACTTTCAGTGTGCTTCCGTATGAGTTCCATGACGCTGCGGATCTTCTCCTCATCCTTTTTGCCGTCAGTTTCAAGGGAGCTGCTTAAGTCCAGGCAGTATGCAGGCAGCTTAAGCGCCCGGGGCAGATTCTGGAGATTTAAGCCTCCTGCCAGAAACCAGGGCTGTCTAAGGGGCGGGATGAGATCCCAGCCAAACTGCTTTCCGCTGCCTCCGCAGATTCCTTTGACATAGGTGTCCAACAGCAGAAAGTCTGCGGAAAGCTGTGAGGCTTTGATTATATCTTCCCGGACGGATACCCGTACCGCTTTGATAATGGGGAGGTCGGTAACAGATCTTAAGCTTTGTATATAGCATTCGTCTTCGTCTCCGTGGAGCTGGATCAGGTCGATGATGCCTCTTCGGCAGAGCTCCTCCATCCGGGAAATATCTTCATTTACAAATACGCCCACGGACCGGATGGACGGATCCAGCCCTGATTTCAGCATTGAGGCGGTATCCGCGTCAATCTGACGTCTGCTCGGTGCAAATACAAAACCGATAAAATC
Source organism: Lachnotalea sp. AF33-28 (assembly GCF_003477885.1). GTDB lineage: Bacteria > Bacillota > Clostridia > Lachnospirales > Lachnospiraceae > AF33-28. The sequence continues at coordinate 499,006 of NZ_QUEE01000001.1, read as the reverse complement.
CGGCAGGAAGCGGTTGACGGTTCGTATATCCTCCGGTCGGGTCAACCCGCAGATTTTTATTCCCGGCATCACATCACCGTCCTTTCAGCGAGTCGAGCATCGCTTTTTTATCGGGTGCGCGCATCAGGGTTTCCCCGATGAGCACGCCGTCCACGCCGATCTGTTCAAGCCGCATGACGTCTTCTCTGGTCTTTATGCCGCTTTCCGCCACAAACAGGACGTCTCCGGGGACAAGGCTTCGCAGGCGCATAGAGTTTTCAAAGTCCACCTGAAAGGTCGTAAGATTCCGGTTGTTTATGCCGATGATGCGCGCACCTGCCCGGAGGGCTCTGCTTATTTCTTCCTCACTGTGGGCTTCCGTCAGCGCAGAAAGTCCAAGATCTTCGCAGATTTGTAAAAATAAGCGGATGGTTTCTTCGTCCAACAGAGAGCAGATCAGCAGCACCGCATCTGCGCCAAGGGTTTTGGCCTCATAGAGCTGGTATTCGTCTATTGTAAAATCCTTGCGCAGCAGGGGCAGTGAAACTGTTTGCCTGATCTCGGAGAGATATCTGCTGCTTCCCATAAAATACTCCGGCTCGGTGAGGACGGAGACGGCGCTGGCTCCTGCCTTCTCATAATCCCGGGCGATCCGGCAGTAGGGAAAGTAAACGTCGATCAGGCCTTTGGAAGGGGATGCTTTCTTCACCTCGCAGATAAAGGAGATGCCCCCGCCTTTAAGCGCCTGTTCAAAGGGGAAGTTTCCCCGGGGCATGGACCGGGCCAGTTTCATAACGGATTCGGGAGAATGGGTGCGTTTGCACTGTTCCACGCGGGTGCGGGTGGAGCGGGCGATTTCGTCCAGTATCATTTTCCGCCTCCTTCCGGAAGAAAAGCATTGGTGGCGCGGATGTATTCTTCCAGCTTTTCATAGGCTTTCCCGCTGTCGATCAATTCGACGGCTTTCAGGATACAGTCGCTTATGCCGCAGTCATCGATGCCGAGATAAAGGCTCATGGCGGAGTTTAAGATCACCATGTCTCTCTTGGGGCCTTTTAACGTTCCCTTTAGAATATCACGGGTGATGGCAGCATTGTCCTGCGGGCTGCCGCCCGCCAGATCAGCCAGGCTGCTGCGGGATATGCCGAACTGTTCAGGGGTGATTTCGTACTGTGTAAATTTACCGAAACGGATTTCACATACATGTGTGACGCCGGTCACGGTCGCCTCATCCAACCCATCTTCGCCGCAGACGACGAGGCCCCGGTTTACGCCCAGATTGCTTAGGACTCTCGCCAGCGGTTCGATCAGATCCCGGGAGTAGACGCCCAAAAGCTGCATGGTGGCGCCGGCGGGATTGGAAAGGGGGCCCAGTATATTAAATATGGTGCGCACGCCCATCTCCTTTCTGACAGGAGCCGCATATTTCATGGAGGAATGATAAACAGGCGCGAACATGAAGCACATGCTGGTTTCTTCCAGCACCTTTTCGGACTGCTCCACGTTCAGGCTGATATTGACGCCCAGGCATTCCAGCACGTCCGCCGCTCCGCTTTTGCTGGATACGCTGCGGTTGCCGTGCTTTGCTACGGGCACTCCGCCTGCCGCGACCACGAAGGAAGCGGTGGTGGAGATATTGAAGGTTCCGGCTTCATCGCCCCCTGTGCCGACGATGTCGATGACATCGTGGCGGGGGTGGAGCTTTAACCCTTTTTCACGCATCACGGTGGCACAGGCCGTGATCTCATCTATGGTTTCGCCCTTCATGCGCAGCGCGGTGAGAAAGGAACCCATCTGCGCCTGTGTGGCGCCGCCGCTCATGATTTCGTTCATTACAGCTTTGGTGGTATCAAAGTCCAGGTCTTTTCCGTCAATTACATCATGTATCGCTTTCTGTATCATAATTGTTCCTCATTTCTGCGCTGCGGGGATGGTATGAGAGGCTGGAAGCGGCGGCAGCGCGGGCGCCGTTTCCTGTATGGCAGTTACTATATGCGGTCAGACTATAGCCGGTATATGGGATCAAGCGCCGGTTTTATCCGATTCGGGCGATGCATGTGCAGAAAATTCGCAAGGATAGCGGCCCCGTCCGGGGTCATGATGGATTCCGGATGGAACTGGAGGCCAAAGAGCGGATGGACCGCATGCCGTACCGCCATGATTTCACCGGCCCCGTCTCTTGCCGTGACTGTCAGCTCCCGGGAAAGCGTTTTCTCGTCCGCTGCCAGGGAATGATAGCGGGCTGCTTTGATTGTTTCAGGCAGGCCATGAAACAGGGGATCGCGTGTATCGATTCGGATCGTGCTCTGTTTGCCGTGCATCAGCTGTCCGGCCGGCCGGATCCGTGCGCCGAAGCATTCGCAAATGGCCTGATGGCCCAGACAGACGCCCAGGATGGGGACGCAGCCGGACAGGAGACGGATCAACTCTTCACATACACCGGCATCTTTGGGATAACCCGGCCCCGGGGATAGAATAATGTGGTCTGGATGCAGGGCGGCTATCTCTTCAGCGGCCATTTCGTCGTTGCGGATTACCCGGATATCCTGGCACAGGCCGCCGGCTAACTGAACCAGGTTATAGGTAAAGCTGTCGTAATTATCTATAAAGAGAACCATCAGTTATTCACCTCCACCGCTTTTTGAAGGGCATTTATCAATGCGCCAGCCTTGTTGGCGGATTCTTCGTATTCCTTTTCCGGAACGCTGTCTGCTACGATGCCGCCGCCTGCCTGGACTGTGACCACACCGTCTTTTTTTACCGCCATGCGGATCGCGATGCAGGTGTCCAGGCCTCCGGTAAAGTCGATATATCCCAATGCTCCTCCGTAGATCCCGCGAGGGGCCGGCTCCAGTTCCCCGATGATTTCACAGGCCCTGATCTTGGGTGCTCCGGAGAGGGTGCCGGCCGGCAGCACGGCTTCTATGGCGTCAAACGCATCCTTTTCATCAAGGATATCGCCTTCGACCTGGGAACATATGTGCATGATCCGGGAGTATTTGTGGATCATTTGGTATTCCGTGACCGTTACTGTGGAAAACTTTGAGATTTTTCCCAGGTCGTTGCGGCCAAGGTCTACCAGCATGTTATGTTCGGCCAGTTCCTTCTCATCGGAGAGGAGGTCTTTCTCAAGGGCGGCGTCCTGGACTTCGTCCCGTCCGCGCGGCCGGGAGCCCGCTACCGGAAAGGTAGTGAGCCGGCCGCCTTTCAAGCGGACCAGGGTTTCCGGAGAGCTGCAGATAATTTCTTCATCGTCGATGCGCATGCAGACCATATAGGGGGACGGGTTAGTCGTGCGCAGGACCCGGTAGGCATTGATCAGGCTGCTTTGGTACGGGCTCGTGAACCGGCGCGAGATCACCGCCTGGAAGATGTCGCCGCTTCGGATGTGGCCTTTGGTTTGCTCCACCGTGCGGCAGTAATCTTCTTTGGTGAAGTTACAGGTGAAATGCGGGACTTCATCTGTATGAATATCCGGAAGAGGCTGCCGGCTGTAAATCATGTGCTCGATGGATTCTATTTTGGCACAGGCCCTGCCGTAGTTTTCCATGATGCGGTCGGTATCCATGTTGACTGCGATGGTGATCTTCTGCTTCAGGTGGTCGTAAGCGATCACATCGGTGAAGAGGAGCAGGTCGTAGTCGTTGGCGGCCGAAGGGGGAAGGTTCAGTGTTGGTTCTGCATATGCGAACAGGTTATAGCCGAAGTATCCTACGAAGCCTCCGGTGAAGGGCGGCATGCCTGGCAGCTTTGGCGCGCGGTACAGGGAAAGGACCGTGCGCAGGATGTCCAGAGGCCGGTCGGTGTGAATCGGCGTGTCTGTAGGTAGACCTTTTTCAAGGAGCCGGTTGTTCAGGCTGCCATGGGCGCTGACGGTGACTGTGCGGTCTTTGCAGGTGGCCCGGAGTATGGGGTCGTAACCGAGGAAGGAGTAGCGGGACCATTTTTTGCTGCCTTCTATGCTTTCAAGGAGATAGTAGCGGGTGCTGACGGCCGCGATACGGCGCAGCAGGGTGATGGGGGTTACGATGTCTGCGTAAATCTCCTTGCAGAGGGGGATTATGTTGTAGGTGTTGGACAGTTCCATGATGTCGTCGCAGCTGGGTATGATCATTGTTTGGGCCTCCTGGGGGGTGGAGAAAAACGGTTGGGAGAGCTGAGGTGTGAGGGGTGTGAGGGGGTGTGGGAACACTGAGGTGGGGGAGGGGGGGACTGGCTGCGCGGTGCGCAGCTTTGGTGGGGTGAGTCGCGTTGGCGGCTCCGCAGCGCACGCTCGGGAGGTGGGACGCGCTGCTCTCAGGGTAACAAAAAAACAGCCCTATATCCCCTTTGTAGGGACAAAAGCTGTTTGCTTCTGCGGTACCACCCGACTTGATGTGTTGCATCCTCTCTTTTGCGCACTATCATGCACACCCCGTTGGTAACGGAAAGGGTTCCCGTCAGCGCATACTTTCTCCGCTTTTCAGCTCGGATTTCAGGCTGCCCTCACAGGTCCATTCGGTCTCTTCTATGTATCTTCCTTTCACCAACCGGAAGCTCTCTGCTTACATGATCAGAAACTTACTTACTCCTGCTCAATGGTTTTTTCTCTGTTTGTAGCTATTATATGTGCATGAAATGGATTTGTCAATAAAAATTTGTACGGTTCCGTTAACTCCCGTTACTATTGATACTGTTCACGGCTGCCTCATACGCGGTAGGTGTGAATGTAACTTTGTGAACGGTTCCTCATCAGGTTCTTTAATATTGCTTCATTAATAAGCTATATGCCACTCCACGGAAGGGTATAACAGCAGGATGACAGGCATAATTTAAGCGCTGACTTCATAAAATTAAAAATAACCGTTGCAATCCCCGCAATTTATGTTATAATCTAATAAAATGTAAAAGATTTACAATTACATAGAAGGGGGACAAGCAATGGCTGAGAACCATTATTTGATTTCTGAAGCTTCTAAAAAAATTAATGCAGAAGCTCATGTTTTACGTTATTGGGAAGAAGAACTTGGAATAGAAGTTCCGAGAAATGAAATGGGTCACCGTTACTATACGGATGAACATATACAAATGTTTAAAAAAATTATAGAACTAAAGGCAAAGGGATACCAGCTCAAAGCAATTAAGGACGAACTTACGGAAGATAAAATGGAGCCGAAGGAGGCGGAGAAAACGGAAGTGAGTGTCGTGGAGAAGGCGCAGGTATCCCCTGTTGTTTCTTCCGGAGATAAGATGGAACAGTTCCATACCATCATGACCAATATCGTTTCTCAGGCTCTGGCCGCTAACAATGAGAAGCTGGGGCATGAGGTCAGCGGCAAGGTCAGCGAACGCGTGATTAAAGAGATGAATTTTATCATGCGGCTGCGGGATGAAAAGGAAGAAGAACGTTTTAAAAAGCTGGATGAGACCCTGCGGTCTTATCAGAAGAATCATAAGGCCCGTGCGGAGGCGGCAGCTACCGTAACACCCGTGGTCAAACTGAAAAAGAAAAAACGCAGATTCCTTAGCCGGAAAAAAAGCTGAATACGGAGAGATACAAAAACAGATCCCATGCTTTATCAAATGATGAGCATAGGATCTGTTTTAAGTTTCCCTTTATGTAGGGACAGTTAAATCAACCCTCGGAAATAGCTCCGGTCGGGCAGGTAGCTGCGCAGGTACCGCAATCGATGCACTCATCAGGATTGATTTCGTACTTGCTGTCGCCTTCGGAAATCGCGCCTACAGGACATTCTGCTGCACAGGAACCGCAGCTTACGCATTCATCAGAAATTACATATGCCATAGCGAACTCCTCCTTTACACGTTCATTTTTAAGGTAATGTGAAAGACCATTACTTTGTTACATTGTAATACATAGAAGGGGATAATTCAAGTAAAATGTGCGTCTGTTCCTGTTTTTGAACATGCCTGGCAACTGTGAACAGTAGTCTGGCAGTTACTATTTACGATTGGCGGTGAAGCAGCGCATGGCGGGGATAAGCTTGTTAAGCCTTGCATTTGCAGAAAAAGTATACTATAATGTAAACACGGTTTCGGCCGAATAACCTTTAGGAGGAAAAATCAATGGCGAAAGTATCAAAAGATATGATTATCGGTGATCTGATTCGCATAGATTCGGGCATTATTCCGATATTAATGGGAGCAGGAATGCATTGTATCGGATGCCCTTCCGCACAGGGAGAGTCTCTGGAGGAAGCATGTGCTGTCCATGGCATTGATGCGGATGATTTGGAAAGCAAGCTGAATGAGTATTTAGAAGCGAAGGCACAGTAATTAACAGGAATTGCGGTAATGTAAATAAAACGAGTGAGGACAAGCCGTCAGAGGGAGTCCTCACTCGTTATTTTATACGAAAAAGTTCAGACCTGTACCGGGACTGCATTACAGAGACGACATCCGGCTCACAGCATCGGCCCTGATGATGCATTCCAGATGTTCCTGGAAATAACTTTCGGTAGAATAGGTGGACTTTAAACGCCGTCCGTATTCCGTAAGTATATTGCAGACTTTGTTGAATTCCTCGGGCGTGTGGTCGGACTGCTTCACCACAAGACAGTAGCAGCCGTGGCGCCTGTCCTTATATAATGCATTTTCCCCATGATAGAAAGTATTAAGTATCGACGAAACTCTGGATATATCGTCCAGCTCCGGAAACGTAAAGACCTGCGTCAGGTTCACGTCCTTCGCCGCATTCCCGTCATCGGAAGAATCTTCATCTTTTTTGGCTTTTTCCTTCATTACCGAGAGCATATTGAAAAGATCCAGCATATCATCCGCCTTGGAGATGCCTGCCAAAGCCCCCTCGTCGTCCTCGTCGTCGGATTCGTCATCAAAAAGCGGAGTGAACTTGGAGAAACGTGTGTCCAGCTCTTCCGGATTGTCTATTTTGGTAATAATAAGCATGATACACTCACTGGAAAGGGGAATTGCCTCGACCATGAGGGGAATATCCTCTGCCTCAAATCCCAGTTCCGAGGAAGCCTGTTGAATCATCTCGCGGAAAAGCGACTGCGCTTTCTCACTGCCGTATGCCAGCTCTCCCAGATTTAGCTCTCTGGCAGACAGATCCTTCGCATTGAGCGTACACCGTATTTGGTTGTCATTTATTTTTTCGATTCGCACAGTATCACTTCCTGTTCTGCAATCATTCTTTCCATGCCCCTTGTTGCGGGGAATAGAGCCGCTGAAAACACCTCTGTCTTCACCGTTAGTATACCCCAAGTAGTAAGGATATGTAAAGAAAATATTTATTTAGTTTATGTAAACTTTTCATACTCTGTAACCGTTCAGACGGCGCCTGTACGGTTACCGTTGTATTATTGAATATAAGTGTAACAAACTGCATGAAAAAAACGTTTTGATATTCAGTTTGTCATCTTGAATCCTGTTAAGTCCTGCGTTATGATTTATGCAGTACAGCATTTCAATATGATGAAAGGCTGTATGAAGATCAGAATGTCTGTAATTATATAACAGGAGGTGAGTTTTGTCAAAGCTGCATTGATGCAGGCACAATCCCATATATTCGGATACCGTGTCACGGGACCGAAAGGACAATGGGGCGTTCAGCGGTTCTCTGGGGAGCATTGGTTGAGACAGTATGCGCTGCCCATGATTTCAGCCTCCGTTAAAACGGTACAGGTTCCTGCATAAGTCCACAAAGACGATACTATGCGGTTTGCAGTGCGGCACTCCGGCTCCTCACAGTCAGTCGGCGGCCTGCGGATCAGACAGGACGGTCTTTTGTAACATCTACCTGCTTTCTTATAATACGATCTAAGCACCGGTTCGGTGAACATCCCGGAAAGACAATTATAATATATCACGCAAAGAAATAAAAACATTTCCAATCCCTGACACAGGTTGGCAACCTGTCCCTTTCCTTTTAAAACAATCATATGATATGCAATATGCTGTTATGCCAATTCCTCCCGAATCAAATTTTCGTAATGACGAACCCTTAAAGGGTGTGGTATAATATCGACAGATATTATACCCGCGCTGATTTCCGTCTGCGAAGCAGACAATTTCCAAAGGAAATCATGTGCATCCCCCTGGAGGGGCTATGTCAGCTTGCTGACATGGTATAATATCGACAGATATTATACCCGCGCTGCGGGCAGCGGGAGATGCAGGAGAACGGCCGTTGTTCCTGCATGGTAAAACTTCCCCCCTGATCATTTACATGCACAAAAATTCCGGAGGAAAACAAATGAAAGACAAAAAAGGAAAGAAACGGCAGGCAGTCAATCCTGTGGCGGTGCTGATCATAAGCATTATTTTGGTGGTCGCCGCGGCAGCGGCAGCTATTCTGCTGATTAAATACACCCCAACGAAAAAGAAGGCGGATCTGGAACAGGTATACGGTGTAACCGGCACCCAGGTAGCGTTAATCATCGACAGCGAATTCACATCGGCAAAAGGCTACTTAAGCCAGGGGCAGATTTACCTGCCTCTCGATATCGTATCCAACTATTTTAATGACCGTTTTTATTGGAACGGAGACGAAGGCAGGCTGCTGTACACTCTGCCCGACGAGACCGTCGGAGTACTGACAGGGGACACTGCATTTGAGCGCGGAGGAAACAGGAAAGATTATGGAGTGCCCATTATCGATTTCTCGTCGGGCAGCACGGCCATCCTCATGGAGTACGTGAAGGAATTTACGGACTTTGTGTATACGTATTATCAGGACCCCGGCAGAGCCTTTGTGGATTTCGGTTCCCGGACCGCGAACCGGGCCACAGTTAAAAATAAGACCCAGGTGCGCGTGCTGGGTGGGATCAAGAGCGAAGTCATGACCACGCTGGAGTCCGGTGCCCAGGTAACGGTGCTCCGCGAAATGGAGAACTGGAGTGAAGTCCGGACAGAGAACGGGCATATCGGATATATCAGGAAAAATGCTCTGGATAATTACAGGCAGGAAGCGGCAGCGAGCGGCTTTGTAGAGCCGGTATACACTTCCATACAAAAAGGCTATGACATCTGCCTCGTATGGCACCAGACATTTCAGCAGTCCGATAATGACAGGCTGGAAGAGTTGATCGGCAAGACAAAAGGGGTCACTACGGTATCTCCCACATGGTTTTCCCTGTCCGATAACGAAGGGAACTTTATATCGCTGGCAGATGCCTCCTATGTACAGAAGGTCCATGATCTGGGGATGGAGGTATGGGTACTTGTGGATGACTTCAGTCCGGATATGAGCGTCTATCAGATGCTGAAGAAAACGGATGCTAGAAACCGCCTTACAGAGAATCTCATTAATGAGACAAAGGCCCTGGGCGCGGACGGAATTAATATAGACTTCGAGAACATCACAAAGGATGCCGGCCTTCATTATATACAGTTTTTAAGAGAATTATCCGTGGCCTGCCGCAGAGAAGGACTAGTGCTTTCTGTGGACAATTATGTGCCCAGTGACGGCAGGATTCATTATAGCCTTAAGGAACAGGGCATAGTGACGGATTATGTCATCATCATGGGATATGATGAGCACTGGAAAGGAAGCAATGCGGGCTCCAACGCTTCAATGAATTTTGTGGAAAAGGGCATCAGGGATGCCCTGGAGCTGATTCCCAATGAGAAACTGATTAACGCCATACCGTTTTTTACACGTATCTGGAAAGAGATTCCAGAGGAAAAGGCGGCAGAAGGCGCGAAGATCTGGGAGGACGGCAATTCCATCTATCCCCGCTACGCGTTGGAATCCGAGGCCTGCGGCATGAAGAAGCCGTGGACGCTTCTGGAGGAACATGGGGTGGAAGCTTCGTGGCTGGTAGAATTGGGGCAGTATTATGGAGAATACGAAGAGGATGGCTGTATGTACCGTGTTTGGATTGAAGATGCCCGGTCCATCGAACAGAAGATGCAGCTGATCCGCCAGCAGGAACTGGCAGGGGTTGCCTGCTGGAAACTCGGACTTGAGACCGAGGAGGTATGGGATATTATTCCCGGTTACCTCAACTGATAAGTGAGTATGTACATCCGGAAGCCATTATGGAGGTGAAAGCCTTCATAATGGCTTTTCCATGATAATTTCGTAAAAGGTATTGACTTATAATTGTAAAAATGATTTACTAAAAACAAAGGATATGATTGTCGCGGACGGGAAGCAGACATCCTATTCTGCAGTAATTGTGCCGCCGGGCATGGATCTTTCTGCATCAGCCGGCTTCGAAGCTTCAAAGAACTGGAGCAGAAGATCTCCGGCGGATGGGAAAAAATATAAAAATCAACTCCTGCGGCCGCGGGAGAGAAAAGGGGTCAAAAATGAAGAAATCTGAATATGAAAAGGCCAGACAGGAAGTGTTGTGCCTGTATGACAGGGCGGGCATCGTCCTGCGGGAAGATGAGAAAGAAGAGCTTGAAGTTGCTGATTTTGGGCTGGGGGATTACGAACATATCGGGCTGGCCTGCGTGATTTACGTGAATACACAGCGCTGCTGCGGGAAAGAAATGGCACTTCTGCCGGGACAGACATGCCCGGAACACCGCCACGCTCCGATCCCGGATATCAGCTATGAGGGCAAGGAAGAAACCTTTCGCTGCCGTTACGGAACCTGCTATGTATATATAAGCGGAGAGGAGACATTAAACCCGGCCTGCAGCCGTCCTAAAGGCAGAGAAAAGTATTATACTGCCGGACATGAAGTGATACTGAAACCGGGCATGCAGCTGACACTTAAGCCCAATACGCTTCACTGGTTTCAGGCAGGGGTAGAGGGAGCGGTCGTATCAGAATTCAGCACCAGAAGTATAGATGAATGCGACATATTTACGGATCCGGAAATCGTGCGGATTCCGGTGATTGATGAATGACAGGAGGGGCATATGACAAACAGAGAACGTTTTATAAGGACTCTCAAGTGTGAGAAGATCGGTGGGCGCGTTCCGACCTTTGAACTGGTATTTTTTTTGACGATGGAGGCTTTTGGCAGAGTGCATCCCTCCCAGCGCCATTACGCTCAGTGGAACCAGATGAGCGGCGATGAGAAAAGGCTTCATATCGAGGATTTGGCGGATCTGTATATACAGACGGCGAAACGGTACGGCCACAGCGCGATATTCATCCATCCGAATCCGGACGATTTTGAGAGCACACAGTGGCTGCTGGAAACAATCCGCGAAAAGAGCGGAGATGAATATTTCATCATGATGCATGGGGATCCTACATGGGCGATCCCCAGCGGAGACAATATGATGGAATTTGCGGTGAAAATGTATGAGATGCCCGAAGAACTGAATGAAGTGAGCAAAAGGGATCTCGAGTATTTCGTGACTCTGGCGCAGAAACTTGATGACAGAGGCCACCTGCTGGACGGTTTCGCGCTTTGTTCCGATTACTGTTTCAATGTCAATCCTTTTTTTACCAGCGAGCAGTTTGATGAGCTGATTGTTCCGTATCTGAAGGAAGTGATAGCGGAGTACCGCAGGATGGGGTACTATTCGATCAAGCATACGGACGGAAATGTCATGCCCATCTTAAAGCAGATGGCGGACTGCAAGCCGGACGCAATCCATTCCCTTGATCCGCAGGGAGGTGTGGATTTGAAGGAGGTCAGGCGGTTAGTCGGAGAGAATATCGCGCTGATCGGCAATGTGAACTGCGGCCTGCTTCAGACCGGGACCGAGGAGGAATGCAGGCGGGATGTGTTAAGGTCCCTAAGCCAGGGTATGGAAGCGGGAAAAGGATATGTATTTGCGACATCAAACTGCGCTTATACCGGTCTGCCACTGACACGGTATGAGATGATGATAGAGTTGTGGAGAAAATACGGCGATTATGACAGGCTGGATGAACTGAACGAAGTCTTCAGAAGCATGGAGGGATGAGCATGACACCGAATTGATCAGAGCCTTTGCCGATGAGGCGGTAAAGTGCCAATAATGATTGTGAAATCTTTGCTGCCGATTCAATCTATGGTTAAGGACACGCCCTTCTGAATAGAATATGGTAAGAGGGTAGAAAACGAGGAGAAAGGATGTCCTTAAGCATGAAAAATAAGATTGAAGTAACCATGGGCCTGATCATGATCATGGTCATCGCGGCCATCGCGAGCCATGCGGCCGATTATGCCAGCGCCTCCGCATTCCCGGAAAAGTCAGCCTATGTGGTGGTCATAGATGCAGGTCACGGCGGAATGGATCCGGGAAAGGTGGGCGTAAACAATCAGCTGGAAAAAGACATTAATCTGGCTGTCGCGATGAAACTCAAGGAGTATCTTGAACAAAACGGCATAAAAGTCATCATGACCCGCGATGAGGACGAGGGACTCTACGATTCCGGCAGCAAAAATAAAAAGCGGGATGATATGAACAAGCGCTGTGAACTTATTGAAGAGAGCGGCGCGGATCTGGTGGTCAGCATTCACCAGAACAGCTATCATGAAGAATATGTGTGCGGTCCGCAGGTCTTTTACTATAAAAACTCCCAGGAAGGCAAAAAGCTGGCGGAGCTGCTGCAGAAGCGGTTCGACTTTGTGGTGGGGGACCGTAATACTAGGCAGGCGAAACCGAATGATAATTATTACCTGCTCCTGCACACTTCCTGCCCGATTGTGATTGTGGAAAGCGGTTTTTTAAGCAACTGGGAGGAGGCGGAGCTGCTGTCCACAGAAGAGTATCAGGAAAAGGTGGCATGGACCATACATATGGGAATACTGCAGTATCTGAACCTGGAGTAGTAACAATTAGAGCACCTAAGTAAAACGTCATATTTAGCCTTAGATCTTGAAGGCCTGTGAAAATAATGTTATAATGTCCGAAGGTATGAAGAGGGACGGCGGCAGAGTGCCGCCTGCCCCATTAGAATAACAACCGCCCGACGCAGCGGGCAGACAGGTGTTTAATATGGATACAAAGGTTTACAATGTGGAGGAAACGGGCAGGTGCCAGGAGATATTTATGGAGGCCGGGCGGGTCATCAGATCCGGCGGACTGGTGGCATTCCCCACAGAAACGGTGTACGGGCTGGGCGGCAATGCGCTGGATGCCCGGGCATCAGAAAAAATATACGCTGCCAAAGGAAGGCCTTCTGACAATCCGCTGATCGTTCATATCGCTGATCTGGAGGAGCTGCCGGATCTGGTGGCGGAAATCCCCCCCATGGCGGAAACTTTGATGAATCAGTACTGGCCCGGCCCCCTGACGCTGATCTTTAAAAAGAGCTTAAAGGTGCCTCCGGAGACGACCGGCGGACTGGATACTGTGGCGGTCAGGATGCCGGATCATGAGGCTGCGGCTATGTTGATCCGCGCTTCCGGAGTCCCCATTGCAGCGCCCAGCGCCAATACCTCCGGCCGTCCAAGCCCCACCAGGGCAAAGCATGTGCAGGAAGACCTGTCAGGAAAGGTGGATATGATACTGGATGGGGGAGAGGTGGGTATCGGACTGGAATCCACAATTATCGATGTGACCGGAAGCGACCCGGTGATACTTAGGCCCGGCTATGTATCTCTTGATATGGTGAAGAAACTGTTTGAAGGCGTCAGGATGGACAAGGCCTGCACGGAGCCCCTGAAAGAAGGCGAGCGCCCGAAAGCGCCGGGGATGAAATACCGCCATTATGCGCCTAAAGCAGGGCTTACCATAGTGGAGGGAGGCCGCGCGGAGGTTTCTTCTTTTATTAATAACCACATTCAGGAAGAATCTCTGGCAGGAAACAAAGTCGGCGTGCTCTGCACCGAAGAAACTGCGGGCTGCTATCCCGGAGGTATCTGCAAATGCATGGGACGCAGGGCCGATGAGGAGACCGTCGCTCATAATCTTTTTGCGGCATTGCGTGAATTTGACGAAGAGGAAGTCTCACAGATCTATTCGGAAAGCTTTTACGGCGGACAGCTGGGACAGGCTATCATGAACCGGCTTATGAAAGCTGCAGGCTACCATCTGATTCAGGTCTAATAAAATAAATGAGGATTCCACGCTTCTATAGGCGGAGGAATGAATCGCACTTAAGTGGGGAGACAGTATGAAGTCCTATAAGAAGTTGATTTTTGTCTGTACGGAGAATACCTGCCGCAGCATTATGGCGGAGGCGATTTTTAAAAGTATCAGGGGAAGCCATGAGCTGGAAGTCCTGTCCAGAGGCCTGGTGGTGCTGTTTCCGGAACCCATGAATCCCAAGGCCATCGCGGTGCTTAAGAGCAACCGCCTGGAAGTGGACAGAGAATTTTCCATACCGCTTTCGGCGGAGGATCTGACAGCGGATACTCTGGTTCTGACCATGACTGAAAAGGAAGCTGTTTCCGTCATAGAACAGTTCGGCAATAAGGCCGATGTGTCCACTGTCCGTGCGTTTACCGGACAGAAGGGCGATGTTTTGGAGGTCCATGGAGCCCTTACCGAATACGGTATGCTCTATGAGCACATGGATCTGCTTGTAAAGATGATTGCGGAAATACTGTTTAAACAGGAGGAGAAAGAATGATTGCAATAGGAAGTGACCATGGCGGATATGTATTGAAACAGGAGATTCTGGCATATCTGGACAGCCAGGGAATTGAATACAGGGATTTTGGCTGCTACAATGAGAATGCCGTGGATTATCCTGATATCGCCAGACCTGTGGCCCAGGGGGTGGCGGACGGCACCTATGAAAAGGGCATATTGATCTGCGGCACCGGCATTGGCATTTCCATCGCGGCAAATAAAGTGAAAGGAATCCGTGCCGCGCTCTGCCATGACTGTTTCAGCGCGCAGGCCACCAGAGAGCACAACGATGCCAATATCCTGGCGATGGGAGGGCGCGTTGTGGGGCCGGGACTGGCCGTCATGATCGTGGATACCTTCCTGCACACTCCGTTTTCGGGGGATGAGCGCCATATGAGGCGTATTGCAAAGATAGAGGGCTGATGACTGCCGGCTGGCGCAAAAGGAAACGGAGGAGGCTATGACAGTGAAGCGAAATGATTATATCAGCTGGGATGAATATTTTATGGGGGTTGCCATGCTGTCGGGACAGCGGTCAAAGGATCCCAGCACACAGGTGGGCGCCTGTATCGTCAGCGCGGACAACAAGATCCTTTCCATGGGCTACAATGGATTTCCCAAGGGCTGTTCCGATGACGAGTTCCCATGGGGCAAAGGGGAAGACGATCCCTACGATAATAAGTACTTCTATACCACTCACAGCGAACTCAATGCGATCCTGAATTACCGCGGGGGCAGCCTGGAGGGCAGCAAGCTGTATGTGACGCTGTTTCCGTGCAACGAATGCGCCAAGGCGATCATACAGGCAGGCATCAAGACGGTGGTTTACTTTGACGATAAGTATGCCGATACCTCCGCAGTTAAGGCGTCCAAGAGGATGATGGATGCCGCCGGCGTGCGCTATTATCAGCACAATCGGACCGGAAGAACAATCACAATTGAACTGTAGACAGCAACAGCTGATCAGGCCTGACTGCCGTAACCCGGCAGGACAGGCCTTTTTTCGGCATAAGTTTGTGTCCGCGCGGCAAAATCAGGTGTTCGCTGTGCAAAGTGTAGATTTTTTTGAAATGTTCAAAAATTGCTTGACATACAAAAACCTTGTTGGTAAAATAAAACCCATAAATGCAAGGGAGCAGAAGGGAGGATAACCGTCCTATTCTGCATTTTTTTTAACTTAGGACTATATCACAATGAAGCGATAAAGTTTTATTGATCCGCTTTTACTGCTTCCCGGCTTACCCGCAAAAAGAGAGGAGTCACACTAAAGTGTGCGCGGGTCATCAGCCTGCGGCTGGTGACAAGATAAGGAGGAATGTATATGAAAAAGAGTAAATCTCTACTCGCGATACTGTTAGCGTTAAGCATGATGCTGACTGCATGTTCGGCGGGAACATCCGGAAACGGCACTGAGGGACAGGGCAGCACCGGCGGTTCCAGCAGCATTACAATCGGACAGGTTTCCGAAGTGGCGAACCTGAATCCCACGCTGTTTCCAAGAACACCGGACAGCAATGTACAGTGCATGATTTTTGATCCGCTGGTATCCCCCACAGAGAGCCTTGAGTTCGAAGGACGCCTGGCTAAGAACTGGGAGATCTCCGATGACGGTAAACTGTATACCGTACATCTGGTAGAAAATGCGAAATGGCATGACGGGGAGCCGTTCACAGCCGATGATGTCGTATTTACATTCACTTCACTCGCAGATCCCAGCTATATCGGAGGCATGGACACACGTGTTTCATCTGTTGTAGGAGCGGAGGAATATAAGGCGGGCACCGCGGACAGCGTAGCCGGCATCCAGAAAGTGGACGACTACACCGTAACCTTTGAACTGACCGAGGCAAACGCGGCATTTATCGCACAGCTGTATACATATATTCTGCCGGAGCATCTGTTAAAGGATACGGCTCCCGGAGAATGGGATAAGATGGACTTTAACCGCGCTCCTGTAGGAACCGGCAAGTATAAATTTGTGAAATGGGAGTCCGGCCAGTATATTCAGCTGGAGAAGAATCCTGACTATTTCGGAAACCAGCCCAGCATCGATACCGTATATTACAAATTTGGGGATGCGACCACGCTGACCGCAGCGCTGATCAACGGCGAGGTGGATGTGGTGGAATCCATAGAATCTTCCGAGATTGATATGCTCGACAGCACCGACGGAGCCAGCGCCGTAACCTATGAGACCATGAACATGTACTATATCGGTCTGAACCAGCTCAACGAAAACCTGAAAGATATAAAGGTTCGCCAGGCCCTGTCCTATGCTCTTGACAAAGAGAAGATGATCAAGACCGTATATGGGGAATACGCCAGCGCCACCGATGATATTTTCCCCACCACGCACTGGTCCCACACCGACGATGTAACCTCCTACCCCTATGATCCTGCTAAGGCTGAGTCACTCCTTCAGGAAGCCGGATATACGAAGAACGCGTCTACCGGTTTCTATGAGAAGGACGGCAAGATGCTTATGTTCACCTATGATATGGTGACCAAAGGACAGGCTGCGGCGGATATGTCCCAGCTGGTACAGCAGGCATGGCAGGCCATCGGCATCAAGGTGGAAATCCGTGAGCAGGATTTCTCGACACTGGCATTTACCAGACTGCTTCCCAATGATGCGGACGGCAATCCGAGAGCGGTGACGGCGGATGATTTTGATATGTATACGCTGGGCTTCGGCGTTGAGGTGGATCCGGATGAATACAGAACGTATTTACAGTCCCAGTACTGCCCGCCCAACGGCATGAACTTTATCACATACTCCAACCCGGAGGTGGATAAGCTGTTTGAGGAATCCATTCAAACTACAGAGCAGTCGGCCAGAGAAGAATGTTACCATAAAATTGCAAAGATTGTTTCCGATGATATTCCCTGGATTCCGCTTTACTGCAATATCAGTATCGTAGGCGTAAGCGATAAGGTACAGAATTTTGCTGTTGATTTCCGCGGCATCACATATCAGATCGAGAAGTGGAACATGGCAGAATAAAAAGCCTTTCGAAATACGAAAAGGATCGTCACGGTCCTTTTCGTATTTCCTTTATGAGGCGGTTTTACGGCCTTTTGTGCCAAAAGAGCGAGAATTGTGTTGCGGGTGTTTAAAGGACGCCGGCAGATGGGAGCATATATGAAATTTGACCCTGTGGAATGTCTGAAAGACCTGGTGAGGATTGACACCACGAATCCTCCGGGCAATGAGCAGGAGGCGCTGCGGTACATAAAGACACTTCTTGACAGAGAACAGATCGCATCCTGTATACAGGAAACAGCAAACGGAAGAGGGAATCTCGTGGCATGCATACCTGCCGCCCGGGCGGTAAAAGGCCCCAACCTGATTCTCTTAAGCCATATCGATGTGGTGGGAGCCGATCCGTCGGAATGGACCTGCCCTCCCTTTGAAGCCAGAGAGATAGACGGATATATCTATGGAAGAGGGACGGTGGATACAAAGCAGCTGACGGTGATGGAGCTGGCTGCGTTTTTGAATCTGAAAACCCTGCAAAAAGATCAGAACCGGGATGTTTACCTGGTCGTGACCTGCGACGAGGAGAGCGGAAGCGAGTGTGGGCTGAAGGCGCTGCTGCAGGGAGAGGTTACCCTGAAAGACGAAAGGATCACCGGGCGGGCACTGTTTGAACACAGCGAAGTGATCAGCGAGGGCGGAGGATTTCCGGTTCTCGTCGGCGGTTCCAGATTCTATCTGTGTGAATCGGGACAAAAAGGGGCGGCTACTGTGAAGTTTCATGTAAAGGCTAAGGAAGGAAACGGGCCCTTTTTTACCAGCGGGGACGGAGTTGTAAGGGCCATGGATTTGGTGAAACATATCGGCGGCATGGAGCTGGAAAGCAGACGGCTTGAGACTGTGAGACTGTTTTTGGAACGCCTGATGAAAGCGGCGGGGGCAAAGAGCGAAGAGGAGCTGTCTCGGTCCCTGTCTCCGTTTATGAACAAGATATTAAAGGCCATGCAGCAGAACACGATGACGGTTACCGTGATCGAGGGAAAGAACGTGAATGAGACCGTGGTTACAGCGGATGTAAGGCTGCTGCCGGGCTACGGGCGGGATTATCTGGAGCGCGTGGCGGGAGAGCTGGCAAGGATGTATGATGCCTCCTATGAGGTGGAATCCTTCAGCGAAGGCTATGAAAGCGTTGTGGAAGGCAGTCTGCCCGCCGCCCTGTCCAAATGCACAAAGGCGGAGTTTTCAGACGGCAGGACAGAGTTCCTCCCGTTTATATCCATGGGTTCCAGTGACGGACGTTTTCTCGTGCCCCTTTCGGCCAGAGTATATGGCTACAGTCCGGTTTATGACTGGGATATGACCTTTGACAGCGCGGTGCTCATGGTACATGGGCGCAATGAAAGAATACACAGAGACTCGGTGGGTCTGGGAAGCCGCATTCTGACGGCTGCGGTGGCGGACTGCGTAACCTCTGGCCGGTGACATTAGAATAAGGGAGCGCTCTGATGAGCGCGAAGGTCATCAACCTCCGGTTGGTGACATTAGAAAGAGGAAGCGCTCTGATGAGCGCGAAGGTCATCAACCTTCGGTTGGTGACATTAGAAAGGATGGGAAAGCAATGATCAACAGAAATGAAGTGGCGAGGGAAAAGCTGGATCAGGCGGTAAAGCTGATGGCGGAAAACGGAGTGGATATGTGGGTGGTATACTCCAGAAGAAAACAGGACCCCTCTCTGGAGCTGCTGTTCAACGCGGGGCTGCAGAATGAAGTCCTGTTCGTGATCGCAAAGGACGGGCAGCATGTGGCGCTGGCGGATGAGTCCGATGTGGCAGCGCTTAAGGATTCCGGCCTGTATGCCAGAGTGACAGCCGTAACTGCCGACACCATTATGGGAGAATTTAAAAAGATCTATGACGCGGCGGATGTAAAGAAGCTGGCTCTTAATATGACTGCCGAAGACGACCGCTGTGACGGGCTGTCCAAAGGGCTTTATAGCAAGCTTTGCGGCTGCATCGGCAAGGAGACGATGGAGCGCGTTCAGACCAGCAGTTTTGATATGCTGGAGTATTTAAGAGCTGTTAAAACTCCCAGTGAAGTGGAGATCATGCAGGAGTGCAGCCGGATCACCACGGATATTTATGATGAGGTGTTTAGTAAGATCCATGTGGGCATGAGCGAAGCGGATGTGGGGCAGCTGATGCTGGATGAACTGGCAAAACGGGGCTGTGTCAACGGCATTGGCGAGCCGGACGAATATCCTATGGTGCTTCTGGTAAGATGCGGCATGTCGCACAGAAAGTCCTCCCCGAAGAATGTGATTAAGCCCGGCGATATGCTGGTAATCGATTTCAGCTGCCGTTATAACGGATATACCTCAGATATCGCCCGCACCATGTATTTCCTGAAGCCCGGTGAGGAGCACGCGCCGGCGGATGTGAAGCACTGTGTGGATTCCGCTATTAAGGCGGTGGGCGAAGTGCTGAAAGTGATCAAGCCCGGCATGAAGGGCTACGAAGTGGATGCGGTGGGCAGACAGTCCATACTGGACAGCGGATATCCCAACATCCCCCATTCCGTGGGCCATCAGGTGGGTCTGGAATGCCACGACGGCGGGACGGTGCTGGGGCCTCATAAGAGCAAAAAGGCAATGTGCGGGGTGCTTAGGAAAAACGAAATCTATGCGCTGGAGCCCACAGTGCTGCAGGACGGCGGCCTTCCCTGCGCGATTGTGGAGGACAATGTGATCCTGACGGATGACGGCTGCCGCTTGATCAGCAAACGCCAGACCCAGATTGTTGAAATCCCTTACAGAGAGGGCTGACCCATGGAACTGGAGCAAGCCGGAAAAGTATTTGCTGACCTGATTCGAATTCCGTCGGTAACCGCGAGTGAAGGCGAAAAGGCAGCCTGTGATTTTTTGAAGAATATACTGGAAGAGGCGGGCATTCCCTGTGAAATCGTGGCAAAGACGCCCGACAGGCCCAATCTGCTGGCCTGTCTGAAGGCCTCTGATCCTGTGGAGCCTCCGATGATGCTGATCTCCCATATCGATGTGGTGGCGGCGGATCCGGCAAAATGGCAGCAGGACCCCTTTGGCGGCGTTACAGCGGGCGGCCGGATACACGGCCGGGGCACGCTGGATACCAAACAGCTGACCGTTATGGAGCTTTATGCGTTTCTGGAGCTGAAGCTGCGGCAGAAGGAATTAAACAGAGATGTCTGGTTTGTAGCGACGATCGATGAGGAAGGCGGCAGCGCTTTCGGAATGGGGTATTTAAAGGAAGTGAGGCCGGAACTCTTTCACGGCAGCATTGTGATCAATGAAGGCGGAGGCTTTCCGATGCGGATTAACGGCCAGAATTATTTAATGATGACCGTTGGTGAAAAGGGCATCTGCAGCGTGAAGCTCACCGCCAGGGGGCAGGGCAGCCATGCCAGCGCGCCGGGCGGGGACCAGGCCGTGCTTAAGATGGCAGAGGCCCTGAAAAGTATTTTTGCCAGAGAAAAGGAGCTGTCCGTCGGAAGCAGGCGCATCCGCTGCCTGATGGAGAAAATCCTCGGCACCGACCGGATTGACAATCCTCTGGCAGAAGCCCTGTGGCAGTATGCCGGAGAAAGCAGCATAGGGATGCGCAATTACCGGATCGGCCAGCGCAGCAATGTGGTGCCTTCCTCCTGTGAGGTCACGCTGGAAATGAAGGTGCTGCCTTACGCTGGATGTGAGGAGATATGCTCATTTCTGGACCGCGCGCTGGAGGGATGCCAGGTCAGCTATGAGATAGTGAATTTTGAGAAGGGATTTGAAAGCAATGAGGAGAATTCCATGCTTTTGGATCTGATACAGAAGGCGGAAACATTTGCCGGAAGGCATGGCTTTCCCTGCCGGGTGCTGCCGATGCTGGCACTGGGCAGGACGGACGGACGTTTCTATGGCAGCGAGGACAGTATGGTGTACGGGTTCTCGCCGGTACGGATGGAGGACAGCTTCAATGAGATTCTGCCCAAGGTCCACGGCCCTAACGAAAGCATAACCGTGGATTCCTTTTTCTTCGGGTGCCGGATGCTTATGAGTCTGACAAAAGAGTATTGCCTGCCGCAAAGGTGAATAAATAAGCGCAGTCAGTATGCTGATGCGCATAATGGAGGACAACATGAATAAAGCATATCATGAAAAGGTTATTAACGATGTGATTGAACAGTTGAAAAATCTGGATATCGATGCCTATGTGATTATAACCAGCGAAGGCAGTGACCAGATTACAAGCTTTATACCGGGCGTAGGAACGGTGGGATCGGGCGCGTTCATCTTTACAAAGAATGGAGAGAAATACGGCATTTCCTCCAAAATTGATGCCCAGGATATTGAGGAGTCCGGCCTGTTTGATGAAGTGATCAAATACGATTCCTACGATGAATCTGTATCTTCTTTGATGAAAAAGCTGGCGCCTAAAAGGGTGGCTTTAAATTATTCGGAAAAGGATCCGTTCTGCGACGGCCTCACCATGGGACGCTATCAGAAGTTTATTGAGTCTCTGGGCGGGGAAGTATCTTTCGAAGAGGTAAGTTCTGACTGCTTCATTCCCAGGGTCAGAGAGAATAATCCCCTATAATTTAAGGAGGAAGCGGAATGGGAAAGTACATTAGAAAAAGATTGCTTCAGACCATACCGATCGTATTCGGTATTACGATTCTGACCTACTTCATCATGAAGCTGGCGCCCGGCGGGCCGCTGGCCAATATGATCAACCCCAGGACCAGCGTGGAAGCTATCAACAAAGCAAAAGAGGCGCTGGGCCTGGATAAACCGATTCTGGTGCAGTACTGGAACTGGCTGAAGGAGCTGTTTCATTTGAATTTCGGCTACAGCACGTTTTCCGGACAGCCGGTGCTGGAAATGATCCTGGAGAGGCTGCCGGCCACGCTGCTGCTCACCTGCACCGCATTTGTGATCAGTTTTGTGATCGGCATACCGCTGGGCGTTTATTCAGCCACACATAAATATTCTGCCGGGGACTACGGCCTGACCATCTTCTCCTTTATCGGAATATCCATCCCGTCCTTTTTCTTTGGTATGGGACTGATCTACATATTTGCGATTAAGCTGAAATGGTTCCCCACCTCAGGCTTTGGCAGCGCTTCTTTCCACGGTACGCCGTGGCAGGAATTCTGCAATAAGCTCAGATATCTTGTCATGCCTGCGGCGGCCATGTCACTGGCCAATATAGCCACCGTGATGCGCTTTACGCGTTCCAGCATGGTGGAAACATTGAGCCAGGATTATATCAGGACCGCCAGAGCCAAGGGATTGGCGGAAAAGGCCGTCATCTATAAGCATGCGCTGAAAAACTCTCTGATTCCGGTCATAACGATATTCGGTCTGTCTATCCCCAACCTGTTCGGCGGCGCGTATATCACGGAAAAGGTATTCGGGTGGCCGGGCATGGGCCAGCTGGGCGTTGATGCCATCGGCAACAGGGATTACGCGGTACTCATGGGACTTACACTGTTTACGGCGGTATTGGTGCTGATCGGCAACCTGGTATCCGATATTCTGTATTCCTTTGTAGATCCACGTATCCGGTACTAAGGAGGTAGACATGGCAACTGAAATTCAAGTGAAAGCAAAACGGAATATTTTCAAATCCGACGGCTGGAAGCGGTTTTCCAAGAACAAGCTGGCGCTGATCGGACTGATTATCATAACTCTGCTGATACTGATGGCAGTGTTTGCGCCGCTCATAGTAAAACACAGCCCATATATCTCGCTGGAGGATGCGGACGGCATCGTCATGAAGAATCTGTCTCCTAAGGCCAGCGGCACGCTTCTTGGAACGGACAGCCTGGGGCGCGACATCTTCAGCCGCGTGGTTTACGCGGCCAGGGTCTCCATGAGCGTCGGCGTTGTAGCTGTGGGAATCTCCACCACCATAGGCATCATCCTGGGCGCTATCGCCGGCTATTTCGGCAAATGGGCGGATACGATCATCATGAGAGCCGTGGACGTGGTTTACTGTTTCCCGGTCATGTTTCTGGTAATCATCATTTCCACCATGTTAAAGCCCAGCATTTACAACATCATGCTGGTGATCGGACTCTGTAACTGGACCGGCACGGCCCGATTCGTCCGCGGTGAGATCTTAAGGGTGCGTGAGCTGGAATATGTGCAGGCCTCCGTCTCCTTAGGAGCGAAGGACGGGCGTATCATATGGTCCCATATCATTCCTAACGTTATGGCTCCGATCATCGTGGAGGCCACGCTGCAGATGGCCCACGCCATTCTGACAGAGGCATCCCTAAGCTACCTGGGAGTGGGCGTTCAGATGCCCATGGCCAGCTGGGGCAATATGCTGATGGATGCGAATAACCTGTCCACCCTGACCCTAAGGCCCTGGCAGTGGGTTCCGCCGGGAATCTGCATACTGCTGGCGGTGTTGAGCATCAATTTCATCGGCGACGGCATGAGAGACGCTTTGGATGCGCGTCAGAAGAAATAAGTGCCTTGCGGGATATAATAAACTGCGCAAAGCGCGCGGGATAGGAGAATAAAAGATGGATAAGAAAGCGATCGTTGAAAAGAGGCTGGCGAGCCTTAGAACCTATCTGGACGATAACGGCCTGGACGGTGCCATGCTCAATTCCTATGAGAATTACAGGTACTTCAGCCTGTTTACCGGGAGCAACGGATATCTGGTGGTGACAAAGGATAAGGTGGCGCTGGTTACGGATAAAAGATATACCACACAGGCGTTAATGGAGACTGTGGACTGCGAGGTCATCGAGCACGCCGCAAACCGCCTGGAACTGGTGGCGGATACGATTAAAAAGATGGGCATAAAGCGGATCGTCATGGAAGAGGGCATGGCGGTCGGAGAATACTTCGCGTTAAAGGAGAAACTTGCGGATACCGAGGTGGTATTTGAATCAGAGTATTTCCTGGAAATCCGCATGGTGAAGGACGAGGAAGAGATCGGTCATATCCGTGATGCCATCCGCTGTGCAGAAGGCGGATTTGAGAAGCTGATCCCCAAGCTTAAGATCGGAATGACAGAGAAGGATCTGGCGGATGAGCTTCATTATCTGGTGTCCAAAGAGGGTGCGGAAGCCATGAGCTTTGGAACTATTGTGGCGTCCGGTCCCAGAGGCGCCATGGCTCACGGCGTTCCTACGGATAAAGTGATTGAAAACGGCGATATGGTCGTGGTGGATTTCGGCGTGATGAAGGACGGCTACTGTTCAGATATGACCAGAACGCTGCTGTTCGGGGATATATCCAAAGAGGATCAGTATATATTTGATCTGGTGAGGGAGAGCCAGATTGCCGCGATTAACGCAATACGTCCGGGCGTCCTTGCAAGGGAAGTGGAGCAGGCCCACAGGGATGTGTTCCTTAAGGCGGGGCTGGAGGACTATGCGCTGAAAGGGCTGGGTCATGGGATCGGACTGGAGATCCATGAATGTCCCAGGATTGTGATCGGCAATGAAACACGTCTGGTGCCCGGCATGGTATTTACGGTGGAGCCGGGTCTGTATTTTCCTGATCGCTGTGGAGTGCGTACGGAAGACGATGTTCTCGTGACAGAAAGCGGCTGCGAGAATCTGTCTCATACGCCTCATGAGATACACATCGGATAAAGGAGGCTTCAATGAAATTACTGGAAGTGAACGATTTAAAAACATATTTTTATACCGATGCGGGATGTGCCAAGGCGGTGGACGGCGTGACCTTTTCACTGGATAAAGGCCAGGTGCTGGGCATCGTCGGGGAATCCGGCTGCGGCAAGAGCGTCACAAGCCTTTCCATTATGGGTCTGGTGGATCCGGTCACCGGCAGAAATGAGGGCGGCAGCATCTTTTTCGACGGACAGGATCTTTTAAAGCTGCCGAAAAAAGAGATGATGAAGCTGCGCGGCAATAAGATCTCGATGATCTTTCAGGAGCCGATGACCTCTTTAAATCCGGTATTTACTGTGGGCTATCAGATAGAAGAGGCTCTGATCCTGCATATGAACATGAACAAAAAGGAAGCCAGGGAAAGGGCCATAGAGCTCTTAAAGCTGGTGGGCATACCGGAGGCGGAAAAGCGGGTGGATGAATATCCCCATCAACTGTCGGGCGGAATGCGTCAGAGAGTGATGATTGCTATGGCTTTATCCTGCAACCCGGAGCTTTTGATCGCCGATGAGCCGACTACGGCACTGGATGTGACCATACAGGCACAGATATTGGAGCTGCTTAGGGATTTAAAACAGAAACTCAATATGGCGATCATCATCATCACCCACGATCTGGGGGTGATCGCGGAGATGGCCGATGAGGTGGTGGTCATGTATGCGGGAGAAGTGGTGGAAAAGGCGAAGACGAAGGATCTGTTCGCACATCCGAACCACCCGTATACCATTGGGCTCATGCACTCCATACCGGATATCAATGAGGAGGTGGACCGCCTGCAGACGCTGGAAGGTCTGGTGCCCAGCCTCTATGATATGCCCGGTGGCTGCCGGTTTGGCCCCAGATGCGACCGCTTCTGTGAAGAATGCGGTAAGGCGGCGATCCCGCTCACCGATCTGAAAGACGGACGTCAGGTCAGATGCAGGAGGTACGGAGAATGAACGATGTATTGATCGATGTTAAGAATCTGAAAAAATATTTTCCCACCGGCACCAAGGGACAGTATGTGAAGGCTGTGGATGACGTCACATTTCAGATTAAGAGAGGGGAGACTTTAGGCGTCGTGGGTGAAAGCGGGTGCGGAAAGTCCACAACGGGCCGTCTGGTGCTGCGCCTTCTGGAGAAAACCGACGGGCAGATCCTCTATGACGGCACGGATCTAAGCCGGATAAAGCGCAAGGAGATGCGAAGCATGAGAAGCCGCATGCAGATCATCTTCCAGGACCCGTATGCTTCCCTGGATCCGAGAAAAACGGTGTTTCAGACGCTGTGCGAGCCTTTTCAGATCCACTATCCCCAGATGTCCCGGGAGGAGATGATTGAAAAGGTTGCCCGCCTGGTGGACTGTGTGGGGCTGCGCCCTGAACATATCACCAGATATCCTCATGAGTTTTCCGGAGGACAGAGACAGCGCATCGGCATTGCCAGGGCCATCGCGCTGAACCCGGATTTTATCGTCTGCGATGAGCCGGTATCCGCTCTGGATGTTTCAATACAGGCACAGGTGATCAATCTGATGCAGGATTTAAAGGAAGAGTTCAACCTGACCTATATGTTTATTTCTCATGACCTGCGCATCATCAAGCATCTGTGTGACCGCGTCATGGTAATGTATCTGGGCAATGTGGTGGAGATCGGTTCGAAAGAGGCCATCTATGAAAAGAGGCGCCACCCCTATACGGAGGCGCTGCTTTCCGCGATCCCCAATATAAAAGATAAGGATGCCGGCAAGAGAATCATACTGGAAGGGGATATTCCCAGCCCTGTGAACCCGCCGTCCGGCTGTCCGTTCCACCCCAGATGCAGCAAATGCATGGAGATCTGTAAAAAAGAAAAACCGAAGCTCAAGACTATGGAGGATGGGACACAGGTGGCCTGCCATCTGGAGCTTAAATGACGCATCATTGCTGTTCGCAGATGCCATAAACCTTCCGCGTATGGCGGGGTAGAGTATGGTCCTCATAGGGACGCGCTCTCGCTCCGTGAAGCGCGCAGCGGTTCTAACGCTGCAAACTACGCAGCGAAAGAACCGGCGAGCTTCAAGGGATCCCAATGAGGACCATACTCTACCCCGTCATACGCTGCTTTATCGACACCTTTAAAGAGTAATGACGCTGGAATAAAATACGGTTTACAAGTGTACATGGGTAATATAAAATGAATATAGGGAAATTATGGTGACGGACCCGGTCACAAAAAGAGTGAATATATGGAGGAAATTATTATGAATAAGATTGTAACAGACAAAGCGCCACAGGCAATCGGACCCTACTCTCAGGGAATGACTTTCGGAAATATGGTATTTACATCCGGCCAGATACCGGTGGATCCCGCTACCGGAGCGGTGGGAGGAGAGACCATCGAGGTACAGGCGGAGCAGTCCTGTAAAAATGTGGGAGAGGTTTTGAAAGCGGGAGGCAGCTGCTTTGAAAACGTGATTAAGACCACATGCTTTTTGGCTGATATGGCTGATTTCCCGGCCTTCAATAAAATATATGAAAAATTCTTCATCAGCTGTCCTGCGAGATCCTGCGTTGCCGTGAAGGATCTGCCGAAAGGCGTCCTGTGTGAGATCGAAGCGATCGGATTTGTAAAGGAGAATTGAGATGGCCTTATTTGACAATGAAAATGTCAATGTGGACGTGCTCAAAAAGCGTGCGTTCAATTACCGCTGGGCGGAGGTTCCGGACGGAACTATCCCTCTGACGGCGGCGGACCCCGACTATCCTGTGGCCCCTGAAATACGGGAAGCCATGATGGCGTATATTAACGACGGATACTTCTCCTACACACCTAAAATGGGCTACCCGGAGTTCAGAGAGAGCATCGCCAGGGCGTTATATGCCAGAAAACAGGAAAAAATCGATCCGGATCTGATCCTTCCCATTGACAGCGCGGCCAGAGGCATGTATGTGATTGCGGAAACCTTTTTGAGACCGGGAGATGAAATGATCGTGTTTGACCCGGTGGATTATCTGTTCAAGGAGTCCGCGCTGGCTGCGGGGGCGGTACCGGTACTGTTTCCGGCCGTGCTGAAGGATGGCCATATCGACCTGTCGGAGCTGGAGAAATACATTACGCCGAAGACCAGAATGATCGGTCTGTGTAACCCTCACAACCCCTACGGTGTTGTTTACAGAAAAGAAGATCTGGAACACATCATGGGGCTGTGTGAGAAGTATGGGCTGTACATCATGAATGATGAGATCTGGTCCGACATTGTATTTCCGGAGAAGCCTTTTATCAGCATTTATGCCCTTGGAAATGAGAGATGCCGCAGAGTGTACTCTGTGTTCGGATTTTCCAAGAGCTTCGGTATCGCTGGACTGCGTGCGGGCTGTGTGTACTGCACGGACAGGGACGGCTTTGAGAAGATTGTGAACAAGTCCGCGGTGCTGACCACGGCGGGGGGGATTGCATCCATCTCCCAGATTGCAGGTACTGCCTGCATGGACAAATGCTATTACTGGGTGGATGAATTTCTCGCGCATTTAAAGAAAAACAGGGACTACGCCCTGGAGAGGTTAAGTTCAATGCCTCTGATCACCTGCCACAAACCGCAGGCGACGTATTTACTGTTTCCTTGCATCAAAGAATTTGGCATGACCAGTGAAGAGTTTACGGACTATTTAAAAGAAAAAGTTCAGCTGGCGCTGGTATCGGGCGGCGAGCAGTTTTTTGGACCGGGTTCACAGGGATACTGCCGGATCTGCTTCGCGACCAGCGCAGAGATTCTGAAAGAGGGACTGGACCGGCTGGAGAAAGGCATCCATTTACTGATCCAGGAGAGAAACCTTTAGTTGTTACGGAAAAATTGCAGAAGGGGAGTGACAGGAAAGGCCGTTTCACGAAACGGTGAAGCGGCCTTGAGTCACGGGAAGGTTTAAGATGGAAGAAC
Source organism: Lachnotalea sp. AF33-28 (assembly GCF_003477885.1). Classification (GTDB taxonomy): domain Bacteria; phylum Bacillota; class Clostridia; order Lachnospirales; family Lachnospiraceae; genus AF33-28. The sequence continues at coordinate 470,048 of NZ_QUEE01000001.1, read as the reverse complement.
GTGAATTACATCCGAACCTTAAGGTTGTAAAACAGCTGGTGGAAGGGCTCAAGGACATGATGGGAAGCCGATATGAGGTCATACTTCATGATTTGAGCCAGGTGGAAAGCTCCATTGTGGCTCTGGAAGGATCGGTAACAGACCGTCATCTCGGAGGGCCTGTCACCAATTACGTGCTTCAGCTGATCCGTAAATATGGCAAGGATGTGCCCAACAGCATTAATTATAAGAATGTGCTCTCCGATGGGCGGCTTCTTCGCTCTTCTACTATTTTTATCCGCGATGACGATGGGGAAGTGGTGGGATGCCTTTGCATCAATCAGGATCTAACGGACTATCTGGTGGGAGTCAATCTGTTTAAGGAGCTGACCTCGTTTAATACATTGGAGGATGAGCCGGAAGCAGGGATGGAGTTCTTTGCGCGGGATATCAGCGAGGTGATGGAAACGATTGTGAGCTCAGAGCTGAAGCTGATGGCCAAACCGGTGGCCTATATGCAGAAGGAAGATAAGCTGGCGATCGTAGACCGGCTGGAAGACAAAGGGATATTTGACGTGAAAGGTTCCGTGGAATATGTGGCCGAACGGCTGGGCGTTACTAATTTCACCATATATAATTATCTGAAGGAAGTCCGTTTCTGCAGAAGCAGATGACAGGCACCGATGACTGAAGGCTCCTGCGCCGGTATGAAGGCGCACGGAGCCTTTTAGAAAGGGAAGAAGGCATGAATACAATCCAATTTTTCTTAACACCGGCTGCGGGGAAACAACTGATTGCAGATGCGTTATCCGCAAGGGAAGACATAAAAGCAGCTCTAAGAGAGCACACGGTGGTAATTGTTGCGGGGTCTACAAACGGCTATGTGGCGGAGTCTCTGCTGCAGAGTATCGGACAGGCAGAGGATTTCTGCCGGGGCGCGTTTTACAGGGGGCTTTTAAAGCCGGACACGGCCAAAGCATCCCGGCCCGCGTACGGAAGCGACATTGTGATCCGGCGCGGCGAATGGATCAAGGGGCAGAACATATTTGACTGTGCGGGAGAGCTGAAGCAGGAGGACATCATCCTGAAGGGAGCCAACGCGGTCCATCTGGCATCCGGCGAGGCCGGCGTGCTGGCCGGAAACCCAACTTCCGGGACGATCGGTCCGATTTACTCCGCCGTGATGGGCAGACGTGTAAAGCTGATCCTGCCTGTGGGCGTTGAGAAGCGGGTGGAGGAGCCGATTGCGCAGCTGGCCAGGCTGAACAACGGTCAGGGAGCTGCCGGCTGCCGCCTTTGTCCTGCGCCGGGCGAAGTTTACACAGAGCTGGATGCAATAAGAGATCTCTGCGGTGCAGAGGCTCATATAACGGCAGGAGGCGGCGTATGCGGCTATGAGGGCGGCTGTCTGTTTACCTGTACGGGGACGAAGGAACAGCTGGATAACTGCAGGGAACAGATGAAAAGGATCGCCGGGACGCCTGCATTTGAAATTTAATTAATAAGGGGCTGTCACACTGCAACAGCCCCTTTCTTGTATTTTATGTATTTGATTCTCTGCTTTCAATTTCCTGTGTCAGTCCGGAAAACCCGCCCGAATATATGATGTTTAAAAGGCGGTCCAGCTGTGTCAGCAGCAGTTTGGTCTCCTCCGCGGTAATCAGCCCCTGATCCAGCGCCTCGGACACCTCGTCCAGATCCACTACGCGGACGCTGCCGTCAGGAAATACCACCACATCGGCCAGCAGGTCCGTGAACAGGTAGCTGTTATCCTCCTTGCGGTATTCCGTTTTGATGATATCGCAGTACCAGTATCGGAATACGTTTCCCTCGCCGTAAAATTTGCTCACCTTGATCCCCTTATCAAAGAAGTAGCAGGAATAGCCGTTGGTTAATTTTGGCTTGGGATGTATAGCAATCCATTTCGTTACCATAATATTACTGTCACGGTACAGTATGATGTCCTGGTCCAGGCGGATGCATTCGCTGGGAATCAGGCGCTTGCGGTATAGAACAGGTGATGGGATGTCCATATGCTTTCCTCCGGCTTTCTTGATTTACCAGTGCAGCTATAATATCGATATTATACCATAGTTATAAAAATCAGTGAAGGTAAATAATCTATTTTGCCAAAAAATTAACGAGTTGTAAATAGACAAATTTTACTGAATGTTAATAGACAATTCAGTAAAAAATGATATAATGAAAACAATGAGCTGACAGCAGGTGCAGGAAATGGGCAAAAACAGCAATGCGGGAATTGTGAGAAATCTGATGATGGTGACGCAGCTGGGGATCAGTGTTCTGGCCCCGGTGATTTTGTGCACCGTCGTGGGGATCCTCTTGAAGGGCTGGTTCGGAGGAACCGGGATTCTCGTATGCCTGGTTCTGGGCATTATGGCCGGGGCCAGGAACGGTTATGTTCTTGCGAAAAAGATTATTGATAAGAATGAGGAGAAGAAGGATGATTAGGTATACAAATCAGGCTGTGAAGGAGATCGTAACCGGTATTCTGATCTACGGATTTGTATGTACGCTGATCATTTTGTTTTTCGTGGATGGCGGGCAGCTCTTATCCGCCCTGGCGGGTCTTGCGCTGGGAATCTTCGGAAGCGCAGCGCTGCTGCTGCATATGACCGTCACGCTTGAGAGCACGGTGGATACCATGGACGAACACGCGGCCAAACGCAATGCGGCCAAGTCCTACGTGATCCGCAGCGTGGTATTTATCGCGGCGTTTGCGGCGGCGTTTTTCTCCGGATTCTTTAATATGCTGGCGGTGCTCGCCGGACTTTTCGGCCTGAAGATCGGCACCTATCTGCAGCCTTTGCTCCATAAGCTTTATCAAAGAAAAAACAAAAGCAATGAAACGGCTTTAGATGAGCCGGGTGACTGAATCGGTCACGACTACAAATCATGAAGGAAGGGGTGAAAAAAGTGGGACTCATATCGAATGAAGCGGATTTTATGATTCACGGACTGTTCAGCTATGAGGCATTCGGCCAGACCTTCTGGATTACCACGACCCATGTGGGAATGATCATCATCACCGCGCTCTTTATCGTGCTGGGACTGGTGGCGCATCACCGCATGAAGAAGGCCGAAGAAATACCGGGAACTCTGCAGAATATTCTGGAATTGATCGTGGAGATGCTGGATAAGCTGGTTCATACCAATATGGGAAAGTATGCGGGCAAATTTGCCAATTACATTGCCACGCTGTTCTTATTTGTGCTGATCAGCAATATATCGGGTATCTTCGGATTAAGATCGCCCACGGCGGATTACGGCGTAACCCTGATGCTGGCGCTGATCACATTTGCCATGATCCAGTTTAACGGCATCAAGCACCAGAAACTGGGGCATTTTACCGCGCTGTTTAAGCCGATTCCGCTTTTATTCCCGATCAACCTGATTGGCGAACTTGCAACGCCGCTGTCCATGTCGCTGCGTCTCTTCGCCAACATGCTGTCAGGAACCATTATCCTGGCACTCTGGTATGGATTAATACCAATTTTTCTTAAAATCGGCGTACCGGCGTTTCTGCATGTGTACTTTGATTTATTCTCCGGCTGCATCCAGACCTATGTGTTCTGTATGCTGACCATGATCTTTGTTACGGACAAGATCGGAGAGAGCTAATGCGGGAGCAACGGACTCCCTATATCAGGAAATCAGACTTACAGTGAAAGCGCACAGTGCGCGTAGGTCATCAGCCTTCGGCTGGTGACATGAAAAGGAGGAAAAAATATGTTTTCAGGACAGGATTTAATCTATGCATGTTCCGCTATTGGCGCAGGTCTCGCGATGATCGCAGGTATTGGCCCCGGTATCGGCCAGGGTATTGCCGCCGGCTATGCAGCTTCTGCAGTTGGACGCAACCCGGGTGCGAAGGGTGATATCACCACCACCATGCTTTTAGGACAGGCGGTTGCCGAGACCACTGGTCTGTACGGTCTGGCCGTAGCATTTATTCTTATGTTCGTTAAGCCTTTCAGCTAAAGAGCTCTCTGACCCGGACAGGGATAAGAGAAGGTTAAAGACAATAGAGGAGGTGAGCTCTTGGAAAGACTGTTAGGCCTTGATGCCCAATTGATTCACGATGCGATACTGCTGGGTATCAATATCTTCATCCTGTTTTTCTTCATGTCTTATATGTTTTTTAATCCGGTAAGGGATATGCTGAAGAAGCGTCAGGATAAGATTAAAAATGAGCTGGATTATGCTGCGCAGGAGAAAGCCTCTGCACAGGCTATGAGGGCGGAGTATGAGCAGAAGATCGGCAGCGTGAAGAAAGAAGCGGATGAGATCCTAAGCGAAGCCCGCAAAAAGGCGCAGTATCGGGAGAATCAGATCGTGGCGGAGGCACAGGAAGAGGCCGCAAGGATTCTGGAACGTGCAGGTCACGAAGTGGAATTGGAAAAGAAAAAGGCCATGGAGGATGTAAAGGGCGAGATCATCGCCATAGCGTCCATGATGGCGGGCAAGATTGCGGCGGCGTCCATAGATGAGAAGATGCAGGACGCACTGCTTAACGAGACTCTGAACGAGATAGGTGATAGCACATGGCAAAGTTGATAGCAAAGACGTACGGTGATGCGCTGTTTGACATAGCCCTGGAAAAAGCCATGACGGATTCCCTGTTTGAAGAGGCGCTGGCGCTTCAGAAGATATTTGAGGAGAATCCGGAGCTGACTGCCTTTCTGAACCATCCCGACATCGAGGTGTCTGAGAAAGAAAAAACCGTAGAAGAAATCTTTAAAGGCCGCATCTCTGAGGAGATGGCGGGACTTCTGCACGTTGTGGTGGAGAAGGGCAGGCAGGAGGGTATACATGAAATTCTCGGGTATTTCATCACAAGAGTGAAGGAATACAAGAAAATAGGCATTGCCCATGTGACTTCCGCGGTTCCTTTGACAAAGGATCAGAAGAGCCAGATTGAACAAAAACTTCTGGCAACCACTCCCTATGTGCAGTTCGAAATGAACTATGCGGTGGATGAAAGTCTGATCGGAGGCGTCGTGATCCGTATCGGAGACAGAGTTGTGGACGGCAGCGTCAAAAACAGGCTTTATGAGTTAAAAAAGGATCTGAATAAGATCCAGTTAGCATAAACAATGAAAAGAGGTGCGTATATCCCATGAATTTAAGACCGGAAGAAATAAGTTCCGTTATCAAGGAACAAATCGGCAGATATACCGCAAAGCTTGAGGTTTCCGAAGTGGGAACGGTTATACAGGTTGCGGATGGAATCGCACGTATCTATGGACTGGAAAACGCCATGCAGGGAGAGCTTCTGGAGTTCCCCGGCGAGGTTTACGGAATGGTTTTGAACCTGGAAGAGGACAACGTGGGCGCCGTGCTCTTGGGCGACGCGAAGAGCATCAATGAAGGCGACACCGTTAAAACAACCGGAAGGGTTGTGGAGGTGCCGGTCGGAGATGTGATGTGCGGGCGTGTGGTCAATGCCCTCGGCCAGCCGATTGACGGCAAAGGACCGATACAGGCTGTGAAATTCCGTCAGATTGAAAGAGTGGCTCCGGGTGTTATCACCAGAAAGTCGGTAGATACGCCTCTGCAGACCGGTATCAAGGCGATCGATGCCATGGTTCCGATCGGCAGGGGACAGCGTGAATTAATCATCGGTGACAGACAGACCGGCAAGACGGCCATCGCCATCGATACGATTATCAATCAAAAGGGCAAGGATGTGCTCTGCATCTATGTGGCCATCGGACAGAAGGCTTCCACCGTGGCTTCCATCGTGAAAACGCTGGAGGAATACGGAGCGATGGATTACACCACGGTAGTGGCTTCCACAGCCAGCGAGCTGGCCCCGCTGCAGTATATTGCGCCTTATTCAGGCTGCGCCATGGGCGAGGAGTGGATGGAGCAGGGCAAGGATGTCCTGATCGTATATGACGACCTGTCAAAACATGCAACGGCTTACCGTACACTCTCCCTGCTGCTTCGCAGACCGCCGGGACGTGAAGCGTATCCGGGCGATGTATTCTATCTGCATTCCAGGCTGCTGGAGCGCGCGGCGAAGCTGTCGGACGAGCTGGGAGGCGGTTCTCTGACGGCTCTGCCGATCATAGAGACACAGGCGGGCGACGTATCCGCCTATATCCCTACCAATGTCATCTCCATCACGGACGGACAGATCTATCTGGAGACGGAGATGTTTAACGCGGGCTTCCGCCCTGCCATCAATGCCGGCCTTTCCGTATCCCGTGTGGGCGGCGCGGCACAGATCAAGGCCATGAAGAAAATCGCTGCGCCGATCCGTGTGGAGCTGGCACAGTACAGGGAGCTGGCGGCCTTTTCACAGTTCGGCTCCGAGCTTGACAGCGATACCAAGGAGAAACTGGCGCAGGGCGAGCGCATCAAAGAGGTGCTCAAGCAGCCCCAGTACCAGCCCATGGGTGTGGAATACCAGGTAATCATCATTTACGCCGCCACCCAGAAGTATCTGCTGGATGTGCCGGTGTCCGAAGTGTCCAGATTTGAGAAAGAGCTGTTCGAGCTGATCGATACAAGATATCCGGAAATACCGGAATCCATCCGTACCGAGAAGGTGCTGACGGAAGAGACACAGCAGAAGCTGGTTGCGGCTATTACCGAATTTAAGAAAGATTTCCATTAAAGGAAAGAGGTGATAGCATGGCAACCATGAGAGCGATTAAGCGAAGAAAAGAGAGTATACAGAGCACGGAGCAGATCACCAAGGCCATGAAGCTGGTTTCCACGGTGAAACTGCAGAAGGCCCGGGCCCGCGCCGAGAGCACGAAGCCCTATTTCGAGGCGATGTATACAACGGTGGCCGCCATGCTGGCGAAGTCGGGGAACATCATGAACCCCTACCTCCAGTCGGGGGCATCGCAGAAGAAAGCGATTATTGTGATCACATCCAACCGGGGACTGGCCGGAGGCTATAATGCCAATGTCTGCCGGCTGGTCATGGAGAGCGGCATCCCAAAAGAAGACGCGCTGCTCTACACCATCGGCCAGAAGGGCAAAGAGATCCTTTCCCATAAGGGATACGCCCTGGCTTCGGACTACTCGGAGGTGATCAATGCGCCGCTGTATTCGGATGCCGCGGCCATTGGAAAAGAAATCCTGCAGGCATTTGCGGATGATCAGATCGGAGAGATCTATCTGGCATATACCTCCTTTAAAAATACGGTGACCCATGAGCCGAAGCTTTTGAAGCTGCTGCCTGTGGAGATGGACACGGAGAATATCAGCAGGGAAGAGCAGCTGACCCCGATGAATTATGAGCCGGAAGAGGATGAGGCCATAGGCAGGATCATTCCGAAATATCTGTGCAGCCTGATCTACGGAGCGCTGCTGGAGGCTGCGGCCAGTGAAAATGGAGCCCGCATGCAGGCGATGGATTCGGCCACCAGCAATGCGGAGAAGATGATCGACGACCTGACCCTTATGTACAACCGGGCGAGACAGTCCTCCATCACTCAGGAGCTGACAGAGATCATCGGCGGAGCGGAAGCTTTGAGCTGACGTTAAGAACTAACAAGGAAAGGAAAAGGATAATGGCATTGAACAACACAGGAAAGATCACGCAGATTATCGGCGCGGTTTTAGATATAAAATTTCCTACCGGCTGTCTTCCCCAGATCAATGAAGCCGTAAAAGTGCCTGCCAGGGACGGCAGTACCCTGACGGTAGAGGTTTCACAGCATCTCGGCGACGATACGGTCAGATGCATCGCCATGGGTCCTACGGATGGTCTGGTGCGCGGCATGGAAGCCATTGCAACCGGCGCGCCCATCACCATTCCGGTGGGGGAAAATACCCTGGGCCGTATCTTCAATGTCCTGGGAGAGCCTATTGACAATAAGCCGGCCCCCAAGACAGAAAAGACGCTGCCGATCCACCGGAAGGCTCCGGCTTTTGAAGAACAGTCCACGGAGACAGAGATGCTGGAGACCGGCATTAAGGTTGTTGACCTGCTCTGCCCCTATCAGAAGGGCGGCAAGATCGGTTTGTTTGGCGGCGCCGGCGTAGGCAAGACCGTGCTGATCCAGGAGCTGATCCGCAATATCGCCACAGAGCACGGAGGATATTCCGTATTCACCGGCGTAGGAGAGAGAACCAGAGAGGGAAACGACCTGTACTATGAGATGCAGGAGTCGGGCGTTATCAATAAGACCACCATGGTTTTCGGGCAGATGAATGAGCCGCCGGGAGCCAGAATGAGAGTGGGGCTGACGGGGCTCACTATGGCGGAGTATTTCCGTGATGAGGGCGGTAAGGACGTGCTATTGTTTATCGACAATATCTTCCGCTTCACGCAGGCGGGTTCAGAGGTGTCCGCGCTGCTGGGCCGCATGCCTTCCGCAGTAGGCTATCAGCCCACGCTGCAGACCGAAATGGGCGCTCTTCAGGAACGCATCACTTCCACCAAGAACGGTTCCATCACCTCCGTTCAGGCGGTGTATGTGCCTGCGGATGACCTGACGGATCCTGCACCGGCCACCACTTTCGCCCATCTGGACGCCACCACCGTGCTGTCCCGTTCCATCGTGGAGCTGGGCATCTATCCCGCAGTGGATCCGCTGGAGTCCACCTCCAGGATCCTGGATCCCCGCATCGTAGGAGAAGAGCACTATTATGTGGCCAGAAGGGTACAGGAAATACTGCAGAAGTACAATGAGCTGCAGGATATCATCGCGATGCTGGGCATGGATGAGCTTTCCGAGGAGGATAAGCTGACCGTAAACAGAGCAAGAAAGATCCAGAGATTTTTGTCTCAGCCGTTCTTCGTGGCGGGACAGTTTACCGGTCTGGAGGGCAGATATGTTCCCATTGCGGATACGATACAGGGCTTTAAAGAGATCATCGAAGGAAAGCATGACGATATTCCGGAGAGCTATTTCTTAAATGCCGGCAGCATAGATGACGTACTGGCCCGCATAAAATAAGGGGGATGGTATGGCAGATAATTTGTTTGAATTAAAAGTGATCACGCCGGACCGCGTGTTTTATGAAGGTCAGGCCTATATGGTGGAGATGAACACCAGCGAAGGCCAGATCGGCGTATATAAAAATCATATTCCCCTGACCTGTGCGCTGGAACCGGGTGTGCTGACCATCCATGAGGAGGCCGGCGCCACAGTGAAAAAGGCCGCGGTGCATGAGGGATTTGTCACCATTCTTAAGGACAGCATCACCATCCTGGCTGAGGAAGCGGAGTGGCCGGAAGAAATTGACCGCCATCGCGCGGAAGAAGCAAAGGTCCGTGCGGAACGCCGTTTAAACAGCGGTGACGGGCAGTATAACCGCCTGAGGGCGGAGGTGGCCTTAAAAAAGGCGCTGGTGCGTCTGTCGCTGACCAAATAACGGATGAGATAAGATCATGAGGCAGGAATTCCATACAACGGACGGAATTCCTGCCTGTTTTGCTATAAAAGCAGCAGGAGTGAGCTATGATATACGAATTGTTAGCGGAATACTGTAAGGTACAGTTGGAGAAAAACAAAGGCTTTTGCAGGAGGATTCAAAAGGAAGAACTGCTGGAGGCGGCAGGCGGAGGGGATGAAAGCTGCATCCGGATGATCAGGGTGGCGCGGATGGAGGAGTTCGAACGGGCCCTGGACCGGCTCTGCCGTGACCAAATCTTAAGCCCTGTGGCAAGCTCGAAGGTGAGAAGGGCGGCCGTGCCTTCTTATGAGAAATATCTCCTCAACGGAACATCCAGAACAAAAGAATACGACAGTGGGTATCAGAAACAGCTCTATGCATATCCGGGCACCAGAGTGCCGGAATACTACCGTGCGAAAAAGGCGGAGTTCGAGAAAGACAAGGGATATCTGGACAGGATCTACAGCTGCTGGCAGCAAAAAGAGAAACCGGACCTGACCGCCAATGAGCTTGGATTTTACCTTTTTCACAGTGAGAAAGCATTTGAACAGCCCGAAAAGAATAAAAAATCCAGCGGGCGCGCCCTGGAAGTGTTAAACCGGATGGGCCTTTCATTAAGCAATCTGGGAGTGAGGCATGCGCCGGAACCGTTTTTCCATATTTCCTATCCGGGCCTTTATGAAAACAGGCAGCACCGTGTGCTCATAACGGAGAATAAGGATACTTATTATACGGTAATGGAAAAAATGGCTGGCTTTGGCTATGACTGTGTGATATTCGGCGAGGGAAAGAAGATTCTAAGTTCCTTTGCGGTGGCAAAGGATTATGGGATTGGGGGAGGGGATGCGGTGCATTACTTCGGAGATCTGGACCCGGAGGGCCTGTCCATCTATGCCAAATTTCGGAGACGGTACGGGCAGATGTATAAGGTTTCGCTGCGGTCTGATTGGTATCAGGCGCTGGTCTCAGCCTATGATCCGAAGGCACTGCCCCTGACAGAAACACATGTAATGGCTGAAGCCATGCGAGAGGCGCTCCCGGTGCTTGAAGAACTGCCCGGGGATACCGCCGCCCGCCTTATAAAACTTTTTGAGGAAGGAAGATACATACCTCAGGAGGCCGTCGCGCCGATCTGGCTTGGGATCGGGCAGCAGCAAGCCGGTCAATAGGCGATGGTCAGAACAATATCCTGATTATAATCCCCATATCCTTTGCCGAAGATATTAAATCCTCCCACATACCGGCTGTCGGGCTTATTGCCGATTTTTACTGCGACATAGGCCCGCTCCGAAAGAAACAGCTGCTTTATCGAAGTTTGGGCCGCCTTTTTGCCGTTTATACAGGTCCCTTCTTCATCCACTTCCCAGATCACCTGCATGCCGTATTGGGTTTTCCCGTTGGCCCAGCAGGGTGGATTCAGGCGTCCCCTCCTGCCTCCAAAATCTCCGGGGCTGGTCCAGGTTCCGCATTCCCTGCCGTTTATCCAGAGCGTAATGTCTGATTTCCAGTCCTCCTTATAGGACGGGGCCTCCGAACACAGTTCCATGGAAAGCGTAAGCTTTTTGGCGGTTCTATTCTGCGGTACTCCGTTTGCAAATTTGTATTCCAGATACCCGGAAGAACTCCACAGGATAGCGGCATTCATGCGCTGGGGCAGATAAAAGCAGTATTCCGCATCCTCATTTCCGATCATGCCGTCCACGGACCAGAGGCCGCAGGTGGGGGTCACCCTGCAGCTGCTGAATGCGCCCACCGGCATTTCCGCGCTGAAGATCTCGTCGATGTCGGATTTTCTGCCGGCCAGATCGACTGAAATGCGGTCCGCACTACAGCGGCACAGTTTCATGCTCCCCCTGGTATTCGGCAGCTCTTCCATAGAGATGAGCCCTGCCTCCTCCAGAACCCGCAGATGGAATGCCGTGCTGGATACGGGAAGTCCCAACTCTTTAGCAATGCTGCCGATGATCAGATCCCTGCCATACAGCAGCTTCAGTATTTCCAGACGCGCCGGTGAGGAGAGCGCCTTTCCCAGCCTGCATAACGCATCCGCATTGTCCATATCATACTGTATAAATTTTGCCATTCCGTCCGTTCCCCTTTCTCCTGTCACCAGGCTGATGACCTGCGCACACTTCAGTGTGCTTCCTCTTTTCCTGTCACCAGCCGGAGGCTGATGACCTGCGCACACTTCAGTGTGCTTCCTCTTAATGTCATCATTATTTTAACAGCTATCATGTGAAAAAGACAGAAAAACTTTCTCATTTATACAGCGTTGCTGTTGATAAATATGATTTTCCGCTATAATCCATTCGAATCAATCCGTATTTACTTTACTTGCTGCAGCAAAACTATATAATTATCAGTAAAGAACAAAATAAATATATACCGATATGGGGGTAAACAAAATGGAATGCTATATAAAAGATTATCCGAGACCGCAGTTTGTCCGCAAATCCTGGGAAAATCTGAACGGAATCTGGGATTTCCGTTTCGATGACGAAAATGCGGGTGAAAACGAAAAATGGTACGAAGGTTTTGAAAGCGATCTTCAGATCCGGGTGCCTTTTACCTATGAAACGGAACTTAGCAATATTAGGGATGAGACCCGTCACGACAATGTCTGGTACCACAGAACCGTTGAGGTGGACGCATCCAGATTAAAGGACAGCAGGTATGTCATACATTTTGAGGGCTCCGATTACCTGACCAGGCTTTGGGTCAATGGCAGATACGCCGGAAGCCACCGAGGCGGGTACGTGAGATTTTCGTTTGACATCACCCAGCTGGTGAAGGACGGCAAAAACAGCCTGACCGTCAAGGTGGAGGATTCCTTTGACACGCAGCAGCCCCGTGGCAAGCAGCGCTGGAAGGACTTAAGCTTCGGGTGCTGGTATGTGCAGACCACCGGCATCTGGAAGACCGTCTGGGCGGAGTACGTGCCTGAAATCAGCCTCGTTAATGTGAAAATGACTCCTGACTGCGAGGCGGACCGCCTGAACCTGGAGCTGGATGTGAGGGCCCCAAAAGACCGCTTTAACGGTGAATTAATGGTGGAAACCACGGTTTCCTTCAGCGGACAGTTGATCAGCCGGACGTTTACGGCTGTTGTGAACGGGCATATAAATTCCTGCGTGGATCTGGCGGTGCAGACGCCGGAGGGCTTTGCGCATCAGGTGCGCTGCTGGTCCCCGGCCAGACCGGATCTTTACGATATACTGTTTAGAATCACGGATAAAGGAGCCGTCCTGGATGAGGTCGGATCTTATTTCGCGATGCGGGAAATCCGCATTGACGGAAGCAATATACTGCTCAATGGCAGCCCGCTGTATCAGAGACTGATCCTGGATCAGGGGTACTGGAAAGATTCCCATTTGACCCCTCCGAGCGAGGAGGCTTTAATAGAGGATATCGATAAGATACATGCGCTGGGCTATAACGGACTCCGCAAGCACCAGAAAACGGAGGACGAACGCTTTCTGTACTGGTGTGATAAGAAAGGAATGCTGGTATGGAGCGAAGCTCCGGCCGCTTATGATTATACGGATTACGCGGTCACGGAATTCACCGCACAATGGATGGAAATAGTAAAACAAAACTATAATCATCCCTGTATCATAACCTGGACGCCGTTTAATGAATCCTGGGGAATCAGCCGGATCAAGACCAGAAAAGACCAGCAGCATTTTACAGAAGCCATCTACTATCTCACAAAGAGCTTAGATAAAACCCGCCCTGTGATTGTGAACGACGGCTGGGAGCACACTGTCTCGGATATCATCACGCTTCACGATTACGAGGCATCCGGGGACATATTAAAGGCGCGTTACTCCCAAGGCCGGGACCGCATACTGCAGTCAGCGCTGTATCATAACAAAGACAGAAGCGCCTTTGCAGACGGCTATGAATACAGAGGTCAGCCGGTGATCATCAGTGAATTCGGCGGCATCGCCTTTGACAATGGCGAATCCGGCTGGGGTTATGGGGATAAGGTGGATACCAAAGAGGCCTTTGTCCAGAGGTTTGATAGCATCACTACGGCCATAAAGGAACTATCCTATGTCTGCGGTTTCTGCTATACTCAGGTTACGGATGTCCAGCAGGAGATCAACGGCCTGATGGATATGGAGCGCAACTTTAAGGTAGAACCCGAGATCATACGTGAAATCAACATGCGCAAGGTCGGATACGAAAAAAAGGTTTGAAAGAGTGTTGCTATTCACGGTTGCCACAAATTTCCCGCGCATGTCGGCAGCCGTAAATAGTAACGAAAAAGTCAAGGTTCATGACTGCCGATAAAGCAGCGCATAGTGGGGATTATACTCTGCCCCACTATGCGCGGGACGTTTATGACAGCTATGAATAGTAACATTTTTAGGAGGTACCTTGCGGCGAGAAATAGTGGTTGCCATTTCGCTGTCGAAAAGATATAATGAATACACCAGTCAGCGCTCCGTTTGGAGCGGTCTAAATATTTATATTCTATGATGTTGTATCAGCAACCGGCAGTTCTGCCATATGCCCACCCGTCCAATGATATGGCAGAGAATATAACTCCTGCCGGAAGGAAACAGAGCAATCCCATGCAGGATGAAAGGCAAGCTATGGATAAATACCAGGGATATATCGCCCAGATCAGAGAAGAACAGGCTATGCGCATGGAGAATCTGAAAAAGTACTTCCCATTTTTTCAGATTGCCGACAACAGCCTGGAACAGTTTCAGAACGGAAAATACAGCCGGATCGACATGGGCTATACGCTTATGGCGATCCTTCGCATGTTTATAGAAGAGAATAATTTTAATGACACAGGGGTTTCCTACAGGGATTATCACGCATTTCTGGAAAGCTTCCTCGCCAAAGAGTTCGGCCTGCGGCTGGACCGTGAGGAGAGCGCGCAGATTGCGGCCTACATTTTCGACAAGATCAAGAACGATGGTAAGCCTTTTACCTATACATATTATGACCCGGAGATTAAGAAAGAGAAGGCGGCCAGGGTATGGCTGATTAAGAGCAATTTTTTTGAGGGCAGCATCTATTATTACATAACCGAGACCGGTATAGAATTCTATCTCAACACCAAGGAATTCAAAGAAGAGAGCAAGATCAGCATCCAGCAGCTTTTATTGGAGAAGATGATCAAATCCCGCAATTTCAGAGGCGGCCGGGAGGTAGTGCGCAGAATCTGCAATGAGGTGAACAAGCTGAAGATGGAAAAGCGCAGCGTGCTCAATGTCCTAAGCCACGACCTAAAAGAAGGTATCCGCCTGTACGATGAATTTTTCCAGAACAGCGTCCGCTGGTTTGATGAGGAACACGATCTGTTTATGAAGAACGCGGCCCTGATCGGAGGCGCCATGAATATGCTCTCACCGCTGGAGCAGGTGAAAAACCGGGAAGAGATATTCCTATTGGACGGAGAACTGAAAACTGCTATCGCAAGGCACTCGGAGCTTTTGGCCGAATGTATGGACCTGAAGAAAAAAGCCGATGCGTTTGTGGAACAGGGTAAGCTCAATTCCATCCGCAGCGTGTTCTATTTCAAGCAGTATATGGAGCTGTTGATGGACCGTGACAGCTCATCGGGTTTGGAAAACCTGGTATCACCGCTGCTTCTGCCCCATGTGAAGAAGATCTTTGATTTGAACCGGATCGATGATCTGTTTCTTCTGCATCCCGGCCTGGAGGAGGAGACGGAGGAACTTAAAGAGGCCCGGGAGGCCGATTATGTCTATGACGATGAGCTGGAGGAGGCCAGGATATCCGGCAATTTCAGCAGACTGTTAAAATTGCTGTTTGAGATGTTCAAAAAAGAGGGCGAATTTGAGCTGAAAGACTGGAACCGGTATCTGGAAGAGAGATTCGGAAAACGGATCTTTGTGAACGGTGACTATTATTCTTTTCTGGTTCAGCTGTGCCAGAAACAGGAGTACCATATAAAACAGGCCGCAGAAAAGCCGTCCACAGCCTTTGAAGGGCTTTTGGCCGCCTATTATCTGGAACAGAGCGGCACAGGGGACATGACGGACTTCAGGCTGACCATGCTGCCGGAGGATGAGCTGGAACTCCCTTCCGCATTTACAGTAACCAATATCAGATTTGAGAAAGCGCCCTGAAGTGCGCGCAGGTCATCAACCTTCGGTTGATGACCTTAGAAAGGATGGAATGAGATGCAGAATCAGGCGATGGAGACAGCCATAGAGATTTTTGCCAAGCTGGTGAACCAGGAAGAGGTGGCGGAGCAGGGGGTCAATTCCAAGCTCTATGATGCCTGGAATCAGAACGGGGAGGTTTATGAGCTGGTGATGCAGCTTACCAGGTCGCTTAACCTGGAGCTTTATGATTATAATAACGGCCTTTACCTAAGCCCTGGCGGGAATAACGCGGTGTTCGGTTTTACCAATGAGGAGCTTCGGGCCGCTTTTGGGATCAGGGTAAACCGTCAGCTGTTTCTGTGCTATTTCATCATTTACAATATCATCACCAAATTCTATACAGATTCCGCAACCTACACCTATCAGGATTATGTGAAGATACATGAGATAGTGGAAAACGTTACCCTGTCCTTCCACCGTGTATTTCAGCAGATACAGACGGTAGTGTTCACGGAGGTGGAGGAATACAGCTTTAAGGAAATCGCTCTTTTATGGGAGCAGATGCCGGATGTGAGCACGGAGGCCGGGTCGGGGGTCCGGGCTGAGATGGGAAGCCGCACCGGCCTGGTGAAGAAAGTGTTCAACTTTCTGGAGGAACAGAGGCTGTTCACCGTGGTGGAGGAGATGTACTATCCCACCGCGAGGTTTAAAGCGCTGATCGAGCGATACTTTGTGGAACATCAGAGCAGGATCTACGAGGTCATGATGGGAGGAGAAGACGATGCCGCATATTAACCGTGTCAGGGTCAACAACATTAAGTACAACAACGGCACTCAGTTCTATGACGATTTCTGCATGAACTTTCAGGGGAAAAACGCTCTGTACGATCTGGCCAACGGCGGCGGAAAGAGCGTTCTTCTGCTTCTCCTTCTGCAGAATCTGATACCGAACTGTACGTTGGACGACAAGCAGCCGGTGGAAAAGCTGTTCAGAGGCGGCAATGCGAGTTCCGTCATTCACTCTCTGATTGAGTGGAGGCTGGACCGTCCGGACAGCAAACGGACGGGCTATAAATATATGACCACCGGCTTCAGTGCCAGAAAGGGGCGGGAACGTGCGGCGGACAGGCATGAGGGGGAAGAAGCCGGCGCGGTGAGCGGACAGGCTTCGGCACAGTCCATTGAGTATTTCAACTACTGCATCTTTTACTCCGAGTATGGGGAGCATGACATCCGCAATCTGCCGCTAACCGACGGCAGAGAGCGCATCACGTACTCCGGTCTTAGGTCCCTGCTAAAGCAGCTGTCGGATAAAAACAGCAACCGCTATATGGTCATGGTCTTTGACCGGAAGAACGAATATCAGAGATTTATCGCCGGCTACGGCCTGTATGAGAGCCAATGGAATATCATCCGCGGTATCAATAAGACAGAGGGACATGTCCGCACCTATTTTGAAACGGCTTACCGTACCACCAGGAAAGTGGTGGAAGATCTGCTGATTGAAGAGATCATACAGAAAGCCTACCAGGTCAAGATCGGGCAGGAAAATGAGGACGAGCGCCTGGCAGCTACGCTGCTGGACATCCGTGACAAGATGATGGAGCTCTCCAGAAAGAAACGACAGATTGCGGGGTATGACCGTCAGATTGCGCTGCTGGAGAAATTTTCTGAAAAGCTCTCCGCGTTTCTTGAAATCTACAGAGAGCAGGAGGTGCTCGCGGAGGAGACCGGCAGCTTTTACTTCTCCCTTGCCAGGGAAATTGAGACGCTTAAAAAAGCTTTGGAAGAATTATCGGCGCAGGAGGAGGATCTGCAAAGCCGCCGCGTGCAGATGCATCGCAGGGCGGAGACTTTAAAGCTTATGGAGGCGGAGCACAAACTGGAACTGTGCGTGGAGAATCTTGAGCGGACGGCCAGGCAGTGCGGTCTGGCTTTGCAGGAAAAGGAAGAGCTCGAACGCTCACTGACCGGGAAAGAGACGGCGAACTATTATCTGGAATATGCATCGGACAGGGAAGCGTGCGCCCGCATCCGCGAAGAGATAGAGATACAGAAAAAAGGCAGCGAGGAGCAGTACCGCCGTCTGGAGGAACTGGTATCCCAGAAAAAAGTTCTCAATGAGCGCAGGCAGAAAATGCTTGACTCCCGCGTGGAAGAGAGTGGACAAAGGCTGAAGGAGGCTGAAAAGTGCCATGCAGCATCCGATGAAAAGGAGCGGGAAGCGGACCGTGAGCTGGCGGTGCTGAACTCCCGCCAGGAGGAAAATAAAGAGAAGACGGAGAAGCTTTTGGCCGCTTTGGAGGAGCTGAAGGACAGAGCCCCCGTGCTTGTGATGGAACAGCTTAAAGCGCAGATATCACAGGAGACGCAGGTGTTAGAGGAGCTGCTCCGGCATCGCCAATCGATGGCCTCTGAATCGGAGGAAATGAGAAAAAAGGCTGTGGAACTGGCTCTGGAGGATAAGAATCTGGAGCATCTTCTGGAGGATAGTAAGAAGCGGAAGGAAGAGCTGGAATCGAAATGCGATGCCCACCGCCTATTAAAGGAGCAGGCGGATATGCGCGGCCGTGCATATGGAGAGGAACAGCCGGAGCGCCTCCTGGAACTGATATCCCATCGCAGAGAGGAACTGGTGATACAGAAAAGCGACAGCGAGCGGGAGCTTTCCAGGCTGCGTCAGGTCTGCCGGCAGCTGGAGGCGGGCGTGCTGTTTGCGGTTACGGATGAAACCTCGGAGCTTTTGGATTACCTGGAGAGAAAATATCAGGACGGAACATCGGGTGCGGACATGCTTTCCAGGATGCCCCAGGAGGCCAGAAGGAATCTGCTGGAGCGCTTTTCGTTCCTGCCCTATTGTATTGTTGTTTCCCATGGTGTATACGATAAAATCAAGGCTGATCCCAAACCGGACTGTTGGAAGAAACTGACCTGGACGGTTCCCGTGATCGACCGGATGCTGCTGGATAATCCGAATGCGGCGGCACAGGACGGCATCCTGTTTGCGGGCCGCGATATCTCCTGGTTTATTGAAAAGGATACGCTGGAAAAGGAGCTTCACAGAGTCAGGACCGCTATCGGCAGTCTGGAGAGCCGCATCCCCTCATTAAGTGAACAGGAGAAGACCTGCGCCGGTGACTGCGCGCTGGTGTCTGAATATCTGGAATCCGCCCGCGGATATGGTCTGTGGGTACGGGAACTGGAGGAGCTTAAAGCGCGCGGCGCGGACCTCGGGAAAGCGTTGGATGCGCAGGCGGCTGAAAAAGAGCGAACGGCGCGCCGCCTGGAAGAGCTGGAAGAGGAGCAGAGCGCGCTTGCAGGACAGCTTGGGGAACAGGAAGAACTGCTGTCCGTATTAAAGCGGATGGATGCCTGCTGGGACGAGTTTGGAGTGCAGAAAAAGGCAGCTGAAGGGTTTGAACGAAGACAGGCTGAGCTGACCGCTTTACAGGAGAGCTGCCGCAGGGATATCCTCCTGCAGCAGGCTGTGATGGAGGAGTGCAGGGCGGATATCCGTCAGGCACAGGAGGAACTGCGCCTGCTGGCTGAACAGTGGTCCAAAGAGTATGCGCCCTATGACAGACCCGGCCTGCCTGTGCCGGAGGTCATCGAGGAGGATTTGGACGTCAAGCTTTCCGCCACCTTAAAGGCGTTTGAACAGGAGAACAGCCAGACTGCTGAAAAGAACGGGATACTCACGGTGCTGGAAGGCAAGATGAGCGGCTCTCTGAATGAGATGAAAAAGCGAAAGGCGGATTTGGGCGCGCTGGAGCTTCTGTATGAGGAACGCAGGCTTAAAAGAACCGCGGAAGAAGCGCTGTCAGAACAGCGGGATGCGATTGAGAGGGCCGGCAGGGAGCTTAAGAAGCGGACAGAACAGAAGAACCGCCTGGAACAGGAGAAGTCAGGGCATGAGTCGGAGATCAGGCTGATGGCTTCACAGATTGCCGAGACCTATGGAAGTGTGCAGCGGATTTCGGAGGAAATTCTGGATTTCGGCATTGCGATAGCAGAGGCGCAGCAGCTGAAAAGAGCGATGGACGCTGAGCTTTCCCACCTGCGGGAAGAGCTGTCCGGCAAGCAGCAGCGCAGCATATCCCTGGAGCGGCTTAAGGATAGCGTGAACCTGCTGATTGAAACCTATGCGGTGAATGTAAAAGAGCCGGAAGAGGAGGGCGTGTTATCTTATATTGCCGATTATGCGGAAGCTTTGGCAGGCCTGAAAGATCGATGGAACCGGTGGACCGCGGTGAAAGAGAGGGCCGGTAAGGTATTTGAGAAGGCTAAGCAGGATTGTGAAGAAGGGTTAAAGCAGGCAGATGCGCTGCCGTTTGCCCTGCAGCTGCGCGAACAGATCCATGTGCCGAAGGATTCGTATCAGACGGAGCATCAGATCCGCAGCCTGGAAGAGGCCTGCAGCATGACGAGGCTCGAAAAGGAGCGGATTGAGAGCGGGCTTAGGGACATTGAGAAGATCAGGGAAAGTTTCGAAAACCAGTGCCTGCAGCGCTGCAACAATGTGAAGATGGAGCTGGATAAATTTCCGAAGCTCTCCAGCATTATCATCGACGGCGAGCTGACGCAGATCGTCAAGCTGCATGTGCCCTATGTGAAGGAAGAGCAGCAGGGTTACTTTATCTCCGAATATCTGGAGAAGGTCATGACGAACATGGACCGCTATGACAGCGAGGAGGAGAAAAAGCGCTATGTGATCCAGGAGCTTTCCCTGAAGCGGCTGTTCTCGGTGATTGTCAGGGACATGAACGGCATCGGCCTGGAACTGTATAAACGGGAACGCATCAAGGAGCAGAGCCGTCACCTGCGTTATGAGGATGCAGTGGGGAGCACCGGACAGTCCCAGGGCATCTATATCCAGTTTTTGATCGCTGTCATCAATTACATCGCCAGCATCAACTCATGGCATGGGGATCCGGAGGATCTGACCAAGGTTATCTTTATCGATAATCCCTTCGGCGCCGCCAAGGATACCTATATCTGGGAGCCGATCTTCGCCATGCTTCTGGCCAATCAGGTGCAGCTGATCGTGCCCACCCGTGGAGCGACACCGGCCATAACCGGTAAATTTGATGTGAACTATATCCTGGGGCAAAAAGTGGTGGGCGGCCGTCAGCAGACCGTGGTGGTGGATTACCGCAGCCAGATTGAGGCTGATGCGGCGGAATACATTGCGGCGGAGTATAAGCAGGAGACGCTGCCCCTCTAAAAGCCGTTTGCCTGCAGTACTTCTTCGATTTTTACCCGTGCATCCCCCAGTCCGCCGGCACCCAGCACGTGACAGTACTGCTTGGTGCCGAGAGGTATGATATATCCGCTGCCCTCCGTTTCCTCTGATCCGAAGTAGATTTCATCGAAATCCAGGACGCATCCCTTTGCGCCCTCTTCGGACAGAACGGAAATGGTATGCATCTGTTCATATTGAACCAGAAAATAGTATGCTGCGCCCTCAAATGAACTGTTATCCTGATCAAACAGGCACATATTAAAAGGGGCGCCGTCATCGCATGCATCCAGCAGCAGGGCCCAGATACGGCTGATCAGCTCCGGGTTTTCGACAGAGATATCACAGGACTCCGTGTGATAGGAGATGCGGCTGGGCACCGGCAGGAGGTACTTAAAGTTGAGAGATTCCGGGATGGCCGGTTCGGTTTCACCGGACTCTTCGCCGGCAAAGCGTTTTACGGGCTGACCGTCGGTCTGTTTGGCTGGCGTTTCGGCCTCAAAAGAGGCCCCGCCGGCACCGACGGAAGTATTCTGCAGCGCATCCTGCGGTCTGCAGGAGGTGAGCGTTACCAGGATCAGTATATAGGGAATGAAAAGACAGGTGTAACAGTGGCTGTGCTTGTTTGGCAGTTTCATTTTTTAAGTCCCTCCTCGACATGTGCTCACTTTAAACATATTATATCAATCAAGCGAGGACAGAACAATGCAAATTTTCTGTTACTTTACAGCTTACTTTACAGCGTCCGTAAACGTCCCGCGCATAGCGGGGGCAGAGAATTGTAACAATTTTCTATGATAAACGGGCGGCGGCATCATCGGGCAATTGACATAATGAAATTCCGATGCTAGTATGATTATAAATTGGAATTGTCCGGGGGAATAAATATGGCGGTAACCAGGAGAGATGTGGCAAAGGCGGCCGGAGTATCGACGGCAACGGTATCAAATGTATTGAATAATTCTGACAAGGTGAAGGCGGAAACCGCAGAGCATGTCAGACAAGTTATAAAGCAGCTGAATTACAGTCCCAATATGGTCGCCAGAAGCCTGTCCACAAAGCGGACTATGCAGGTGGGAATCATACTGGAGGATATATCCAATCCGTTTTTCGCTGAGCTGGCGGAGGATTTTGAACGGGCTGCGGATGAGCAAAATTACTTTGTAAACATCTGCATGGGGCTTAGCAAGCTGGATGCGTATTTCGAAAACTTTATATCCCGGGGATTGGAGGGCATATTTGTGACTGCCCTTCCCCATAAATTCGATACGCAGAAGCTCTACCGGCTGGTGGATAACGGCATTAAGGTGGTGGCCAGCGGCAATGTGCAGATCGACACGAAGAGGATCTCTTCCCTCGAGAACGATTATGAGGACGGCATGTGGAAGATCATGGAGTACCTATATAAGCTGGGACACCGGGAGATCGCTTACCTAAGCGGTTTGGGAAGAAAGCTCGAAAGTGACTGCAGATGCAGGTTCTATTTAAATAACGTGAAACGTCTGGGCCTGGATTATGAGGATCATCTGCTGATTGATGGGAAATTCCCATATACGACGACCATGCTGGACGGCTATCAGCGGGCGCGGCAGCTGGTCGAGTCGGGTAAAAAATTTACCGCGGCCGTATGCGGCAATGATATGATGGCCATTGGTGCCATGAGGGCTTTCAAAGAATGCGGACTTAGGATACCCGAGGATGTTTCCGTGGTCGGTATTGACGGAACGGACTTGGCCAGATACAGTTCTCCATCCCTGACCACGCTGGAGGCGGACAAGAAGCTGGGAAGAAAGGCATTTGAGCTCTTGTATGCCAACATGATCCAGGGGAATGTAGGCTATTTCAGAAATGGCGGGAAGCTCCTTGTGCGTGAGTCCACAGCTGCGCGCAGCTGATTGTGGGGCAGAAAGATGGAGACAAAACTATGAGTAATTTGCGAAAGCAGCAGCATGCACTTTTATTGCCGCTGCTTTCTTTTGGATAATCCGACTTGTTTTCCATTTGCATTTCAAAAGCGCACACATGCTTTTTCTCTGAAAATACTATTGAACTCCTTTTGTGCGGCCCGCCAGGGACGGAGAATCCTGTGGACAGGATTGGTTTTCAGCATAATGTTATAATTTTACCCGGGTAAAATTATAACATTTCAACAATTGACAGGTTTACCCGCAAATGATATTATTAATACATAAACGAATATAATAAAATCAATGCATATATATAAAATATGCATAATAAAAAACGCAAAAATAATTTACCCGAAACAACAATATTCGTATAGGAGAGAAGAATATGGAGAAAAAGGACAGCATTCTGGTGATGACCTGCGAGTACCTGCAATCCCCTCTGGGAATACAGAATGAACATCCCAGATTCGCATGGAGGTTGGAAGGGACTCTGGCAAACACCATGCAGAAATCATACCGGGTTTCGGTAAAGGACGAATCCGGAGACCTGATCTGGGACAGCGGGATGCGGATGTCGGGAAAGAACAGCGGTATACTCTATGAAGGCCCGGCATTAGAAAGCCGGAAACGCTATCTGTGGGATCTGGAGGTTTCGGTTCTCACAGACGGAGGAGAGACAGCGCTCTCATCATCCGACAGCTTTGAGACCGGAATCCTTTGCCAAAAAGAGTGGACAGGAGAATGGATACGGCCATGTGAGGA
Organism: Lachnotalea sp. AF33-28; assembly: GCF_003477885.1. Taxonomy (GTDB): domain Bacteria; phylum Bacillota; class Clostridia; order Lachnospirales; family Lachnospiraceae; genus AF33-28. The sequence goes on along the minus strand of NZ_QUEE01000001.1, from coordinate 446,685 downwards.
GCGCAGGGGAGAGGCTCCTCTGATCCGAAGGACCTTCACGCTTGAGGAACTGCCGCAAAAGGCGAGGCTCTATGTGTGCGGACTCGGTTACTGCGAGACAACCATAAATGGCATAAAGGTCGGGGACAGCAGTCTTGATCCTGGCTGGACGGATTATAACAAAACAGCGCTATACCGCGTTTATGATGTGGGAAGCTATCTCAAAACGGGAGAAAATGTTCTGGGATTTGAACTGGGAGAAGGCTGGCAGGGACTGGAACATGAATTCTTCAGAATTGCCGCAGGAACGTGGCCATCCTGGAATTCACGGCCGAAGGTGCTGTGCAATCTGTATCTGGATGAGAAGATCATAGCTACAAAGGCCGACGGAAACTGGCGGGCGGCTTTCGGCCCTGTGACAGAAAACAATATCTATGATGGGGAAACCTATGATGCATCAAGGGAGAAAACAGGATGGAACGAGCCCGGCTATTTCCCCGATGAAACCTGGAAGGAAGTTGTGGGAGCGGATGCGCCGAAGGGAGTGCTGCGAAGCCAGATCATGCCGTCCATCGGTGAAAGACTCCGCAGAGCACCCGTGCATGTGGCTTATACCGGTGAAAATGACAGTTATAACATGACCATTGATTATGGACAGAATATGGCGGGCTGGGTGGAGATTGAAGCGGAAGGCCGCCCCGGCACCAGCGTCATCATAAGATACGCGGAAACATTAAATCCGGACGGCACGGTAAACCAGAGAAACTTACGCGGCGCCAAAGCAAAGGATGAGTACATAATCGGACAGGAAGGAAAGCATACCTGGCATCCGCGTTTCACCTATCATGGTTTCCGCTATGTGTCCATTGAAATGGAGCCCGGGACACTGGTATACCGGGCGGATGCCGTGCAGATCAGCACCAGAAATCAGAGAGCGGCTTCCTTTAGCTGTTCCGATGAACTTGTGAACCGCATTTACGAAACGGTGATGAGGACAGAGGAAAATAACATACACAGCGTGCCTACGGACTGTCCGCAGAGAGATGAGCGCCTGGGTTGGGTCAATGATATGACGGCGCGGTATGAAAACGCGATTTATAATTTTGACTGTGTGCTTGCATATGAAAAATGGATGCAGGATCTGTTGGATTCACAGGCGGAGGATGGCGCCATACCTGATACAGCCCCCTATTACTTCGGCGGACGCCCTGGATCCCACATCACCAGTGTTTTCGTGCTGCTGCCTTGGTGCCTGTACTCCTTTACAAATGACAGGCAGATACTGGAGAGATACTACGAACCCATGAAAAAATACGTGCGGTTCAAACTGAAGGAGAGGACGGAGAAAGGGCTTCTGCCCGACTGTTACTTCGGTGAATGGGCTCCGCCCATGACGGAAGCTGTCTGGGGCTGGGGCGAAAACGCGGTTCCAAGGGATATTCCGCAGCCTCTGGTCACCACTTCCTATCTGTATTACGATTGCGCGGTCATGAGTAGAATGGGCAGGGAGCTTGGCATGGAAGCGGATGCGGATTTCTTTGATGAACGGTGCGGGGAACTGCAAAAGGCTATCAATGAAGAGTATTACCGGGAAGAAGGCTTTTACGGAACCGGAGCCCAGGGCGCGGATGTAATGCCGCTGTTTCTCGGCATTGTGCCGGAGGGCGAAAAGAACCGGGTAATGCGCCATCTGCTGACTGACATTGTTAAGAAAAGAGGAAACCATCTGGCTACAGGCAATCAGATGACGAAACTCATTTATGACCTGTTCGTGCAGGAGGGCATGGCGGATCTGGCGCTTACACTGATGACACAGACCACGTATCCGAGCATTGGATACATGCTGGAACAGGGAGCTACCACCATATGGGAACGCTGGGAGAACCTGGCCGTAAACCATATGAATTCCCATGACCATCCCATGCTTGGGGCCTTTGCAGTATGGCTGCTAAAGGGTCTGGCGGGAATAAAGCCTGTGCCGGGAGAAGTGCAGCGGTATGAGATCAGGCCTTTGGTGCCTAAAAAACTGGAGGAGGTGACTGCGAGCCGGCAGCTGCCGGGAGGCAGGCTTGGGATCAGCTGGAAAAAGGCGGAGGAAGAGCTTCAAGTGTCACTTCGGATCCCCTGGAATACAAGCGTGCGCTTTTATATCCCCGAAGGATACCGGGCGGATATAGAAGATGCGGCGGTCCTGGAAAGCGGAAATTATGAGTTTCACCTGTGGAAAGCATAAGGCGCGCAGGAGTACACAGGGGATTAATGCCGGAAGGCCGGCAGGATTTTGAGGAGGGACACCGATGTGTGTACATGTCATCAGCCTTCGGCTGGTGACATAGGAGAGGAAGCACACTGAAGTGTGCGTAGGTCATCAGCCTTTGGCTGTTGACATTAGGAGAGGAAGCACACGGATGTGTGCGCAGGTCATCAGCCTTCGGCTGGTGACATTAGTAAAGAAGGGAGAGTAAAATGAAGAAATTTGGAAAAAGAATGATGAGTTTGCTGATTTGCATGGCCATGATGACGGCTCTTATATCCGGCTGCGGAAAAAAAGACGCGGGAAATACCACCGATGCCGGCAGCCAGACTTCTGCTGCCGGCACAACGCAGGCAGCTTCCCAGGGCGGGGAAGACGCTTCCAAAGAAGCGGCGTTCCCGCTGGCGGAGCCTGTGACCATGAGCCTGGGCCTTTATCAGGTGCCGGGAACGGATGTGACGAAGACACTCACTCTTACCGAAATGGAAAAGAAGACAAATATCAAATGGGATTACCATCCGTTCGGCGAGGATATTAAGGATAAGCTTCCTCTGGAGTTCGGCAGCGGTGAGTATAAGGACGTATATTTAAGAGTGGGCCTTTCAGCGATGGATATTGCCAAATATGCGGGACAGGGCGTTGTGATTCCTTTGAACGACCTGATTGAGCAGTATATGCCGAATCTGAAGGCGGCCCTGGACGAGAAAAATCTCTGGAATTATCTGATATCCGAAGATGGGCAGATCTATTCCCTGCCCCAGATCGGAGATAAGGAAGCGGGTATGCTGATGTTTGTCAACAAGCCCTGGATGGAGCAGCTGAATATTGAAGAGCCTAAGACGGCAGAGGATTTCCTGAATATGCTTAGGACCTTCAAAAACAGCGATGCCAACGGAAACGGCAAGGCGGATGAACTTCCACTGGTTCTGTGTAAGGATATGCTGGGATTCCTGCCGCAGTATTTCGGGATTGCCAGCGATGTGATCAGCGGTTCCGCCACGTCTTTTGAGAATGGAAAGGCTGAGTTTTACCCGGCTACCGAAAAGTACAAAGAATATCTCAGCATTCTCCGCACGATGGTGGAGGAAGGCCTTGTAAATTCGGACTATGAGACGATCGGCTGGCAGGATCAGGAAGCCATGACCATGACATCCGACAATGTGGGCGCATTTCTGCACTGGGGCGGCTATCTGGGCGTAGGATCTGAACGGGATGAGGATTTCCCGGGCCTGACCCCTCTTAATGAGAGCAATATGGTGGTATCTTCAGGGTTCCAGGGAGGCGGATTGGTGATTACGGACAAATGTGAACATCCGGAGCTTGTGGCGCAGTGGGCGGACTACTTTTATTCAGAAGAAGGCGGAAGGCTGTTATGGATGGGCCTGGAGGGCGAATCCTATAAGCTTAGCGATGACGGCCAGACATATTCCTGGGTTACGGACGGCCCTTGGGGAGATAACCAGACCACAATTTTGGAATCGGCAACTCTGATGGGACAGATGGCGGATCCGGTGCTCATCCCCCCGATCTACAATGCGGGCAATCAGAATCCGGATGAAAGCTTCCTATGGAAACAGCGCCGTGTGGCGATCGACAGTTCCAATCCCCTGCCGGTGCTGACCTGGACGGATGCGGAGTCCAAGGAAAGAAGCACCTATCTGGCGGACATCCAGCCCTACGTGGATCAGTATCGCGCCGCGGTGGCCACCGGTGATCAGGATCTGGATACGACCTGGGATGAATACATCAATACGCTGAACCAAATGCAGCTTAAGCGTCTGGTGGAAATCGACCAGGCTGCCTATGACAGGTTCTTAAGCAGAGATAAATAGTGATTACAGCTGCTGAAAAGTTACCGCCTGTATCAGGCCAGGAGACGATGAGGACTGCCCCTGGCCTGATACAGGCCGCTTTTCCGGCAGATTCATAAATCTTTGCTCATAACCGCACAGTGAGAAGCGGTTAAAAGCGGAAAGTGAGGGAACGATGTCCCGGAAAGAAGTTTTTCTCAAGAAATGCAGGAAGCAGTGGAAGAAAAACTGGCTGCTGTATCTGATGTCGCTGCCCGTCATGGCCTATTATATCTGCTTTTCCTATATACCGATGGCCGGTGTGCAGCTGGCCTTTAAGGAGTTTCGGATCAAGGACGGGATCTGGGGCAGCCCATGGGTGGGATTTGAACATTTTGAACGGTTCTTTTCCAGCTACAATTTCAAACAGCTTCTGGCCAATACTCTGACAATCAGCATCTATACGCTGATTTTGGGGATCGTGATGCCGGTAATATTTGCGCTGATGCTCAATTATGTGCGCAAGGAGCGGATGAAAAAGACCATTCAGATGCTGACCTACCTGCCTTATTTTATCTCCACAGTGGTGATGGTGGGCATGCTCGAAATCTTCCTGGGAGACAGAGGCATGGTGAATTCGGTGCTGGGAAAACTTGGCGCCGAACCCATAGGATTTCTGACGACGCCCAGCATGTTTGCAGATGTGTATGCGTGGAGCGGCACCTGGCAGGGGCTCGGCTTTTCTTCCGTCATGTTTGTATCCGCGCTGGCGGGGGTGGATTATGAGCTTCACGAGGCGGCGATTGTGGACGGCGCGTCCAAATGGAGGAGAATTTGGCATATAGATCTGGTGGCGATACGCTCGCTGATCATGCTGGTTTTGATTCTCAACCTGGGCAGTGTGATCAATGTGGGCTATGAGAAGGTGCTTCTGATGCAGAATCCGTTAAACATGGCGGCGTCCGATGTCATATCAACCTATGTATACCGGCTCGGTGTGCTGCAGCAGGACTATGGATATTCCACGGCGGTGGGGCTGTTCAACTCGCTGATCAGCGTGGCCCTGATACTGGCGTCCAACACCATAGCGAAGAAAACCTGCAACTATAGTCTGTGGTGATGCGGGAGGAAGAGAAGAATGCGGAATAGAAAATTTAACTCGGATACGGTATTTAATATTGTCCATAAACTGTTTATGGGTCTGATTCTGATCCTGTTCGCCTGGCCCATATGGTTTATCATCATCTCCTCCGTCAGCGATCCCTATGCCATAACTAACGGGGAAGTATGGCTGATCCCGAAAGGCTTCCAGCTGGAGGGGTTCCGCAAGATCTTTGAGAATAAAGAACTGTTTGTCGCCTACCGCAACAGCATCGTATATACGGTGGGCGGCACCGCGATCAATATAGTGCTGACAGTCTGCGCGGCGTTCACGCTGTCGAGGATGGATTTCTGGCCCAGAAAGTTCCTCACCGTCATGTACATATTCACAATGTATTTCGGCGGGGGCATGATCCCTTACTACCTTCAGATCAGGGATCTGGGGCTGATGAATTCGCCGTGGGTCATGGTGATCCCCAATGCGATCAACATATTTAACGTGCTGATACTGCGCAGTTGCTTTATGTACGGGATCCCGAAGGAGCTGGAGGAGGCGGCCAGCCTTGACGGGGCGGGCGCGCCGCAGCTGCTGATGAAGATATACCTGCCTCTGTCCAAGGCGACTCTGGCGGTGCTGGTTTTGTATTATGCTGTCGGGCACTGGAACGATTATGTGAGCGCGCTGCTGTTTCTGACAGACCGCGAGATCCTGCCGCTGCAGTCCATTCTAAGAGAGATCCTGGTGATGTCCGACTACATGTCCAGAGGGTCCATGAATGCGGCGGCCGTGGCGGAAATGATGCGGACCGGCGGCATTATCAAATACGGGGTAATCATTATATCCACGATCCCCGTGATGATCATGTATCCTTTTGTTCAGAAGTATTTTGTAAAAGGAGTTATGGTGGGGGCGGTTAAAGGATGAGTGCGCCCGGAGGAAGCACACTGAAGTGTGCGCAGGTCATCAGCCTTTGGCTGGTGACATGAGAAAGGAGAAGTGCTATGAAAACAGTCAAAGACAAACAGATACTGGTAGGTGCGGATTTCGCGGGATTTCCGCTGAAAGAAGTGGTGGTGGAGCATTTAAAGAAAAAGGGCTGGGAAGTTACAGATATCGGTGTTAAGAGCGCGGATGAAGAGGATCCAGAGATGTTCCACCGTATCGGCTTAAAGGCAGGCGCGAAGATTGCCGAAAAAGAATTTGAGAGAGCGCTGCTGTTCTGCGGGACCGGTATGGGGATTCATATCGCCGCCAGCAAATGCCCCGGTGTACATGCGGGCGTGGTGGAAAGCGTGCCGGCTGCGCTGCGGGCGATTACCGGCAACGGCGTAAATGTGCTTGCCATGGGGGCGTTTTATGTAGCGCCGCAGATGGCTAAGGATATCGTTGATGCCTACCTGGGTGCGGAACTCGGCAGCGGATATGAATGGTGGCCTAATTTCTATGAGTTTCACAAGCTGGCAATCGATGAGCTCAACGCGTTTGATTACGAAGAGTTCAAGAAAAACGGGTTTGAGGTGAAACGGCTGGGAGATTATCCGCTGGATCTGATGGATAAGCCGGATGATGTCAAATAAGCTGGGGACTGGAGCCCGTAAAAGAAATGGAATGGTTTTAATATAGTGTTAAAAAAGGTACCGCGGATTAGGCGGAGCTCATAAGGAAATAAATAAAATTTTTCGGTAGGACCGACGTGGTGGAAATCACGCCGGTTTTTCCGTGCTTGCAGGAAGATTTTCATTGATGAGTCTCCTTGACAGTAAATCAGGTATAAAATCCATAATGTTTAAGCTACAAAAGAAATATTATAAGTATGAAATAAGGCGGGGAAATACAAATAAATTGATGGATATTACGATATATGATAAGATAAATTCGGCAATATGGAAAAGTAAAAGTATCCTGTAATTGCTGCGGGGATGCTTCTCTGATAGGCGCAATCGCCTGTGTTGCAAAACAAATCTTTAGTATGTCCTTGCCGGTTGTTTCCTGATGGAGATAATAATCTGAAGAAAGTCTGGAGGTAAAAAATATGGAAGTTCAGTACGAAAGTAATATGTTCTCGGCAGGCTCCTCCTGGATCTGGCTGCAGGGAGAGCATGCCGCCAATACCTATGCGCAGTTTAAGCATATCTGCCGGACAAATGCCTCCGGCGCGGTCAGACTTTCTGTCAGTGTGGACGGACAGTACAGTATCCATCTGAACGGTGTTTGGATTCCTTCTTCACAGTACGGTGATTATCCATTTTATAAGTCGGTACAGACTGTGGAAGTGAATCTGGAGCAGGGTGAAAACGTTCTGGAGATCGCTGTATGGTATCAGGGCGAGGATACCTCAGTCAGCCGTGCGGAGATGCCGGGCCTTCGGTTTGAGATAAGCTGTGAAGGGGAATTTCTCTGCGGCAGCGGCACAGATACCCTGGCAAGAAGAATGCCGGGGTTTGAGACGGAAGGGGTGGAAAACATCACTGGTCAGCTGGGAAAGGGGTTTTGGTTTTCCGGCAGGGACGGCGGTCCATGGGAAAAAGCGGCCGAAGTCCAAAAGGAAGTTGTGTGTGTGCCCCGTCCGATATCCGAACTGAAGACAGAAGATCCCTGCGGAGTAAGGATAATATCCCAGGGTGTCTTTGAGGCAGGTGAGGATGAGAAGCCCGGGCTTCGCATGCAGCATGCCGGGCTGTTCTTCCGGGAGTTTGACGGGATCACAAAAGGCGCGGCTTTCCCCTGCCTTCCCTCTTTGCAGGGTATCCGCCTGATAAGCGAAGAAAAGGACGGTCTGTATCTGGTGCTGGATTTGGGACGGATCAGAGAGGGCTGCCTGAAGCTGGATCTGACCTGCCCTCAAAAAACTAAGGTGGAAGTGGGATTCGGTGAACATCTGGAGGATCTGCGGGTACGTTCGGCGGTGGGCGGCAGATGTTTTGCGGTCCGGTATACGTCCGGTCCTGTGCGTGAACCGTTCATTTACCGGTTCCGGCGGCTGGGCTGCCGGTACCTGCAGATATTTATTTACGGCAGTGAGGCGGTGCTTTACTATGCCGGTCTTCTGCCTGTCAGTTACCCGGTCGATTTAAGTCCGGATTTTCGGTGTGCCGATCACCTTCATAATCAGATCTACCGAGTGGGCAGAGATACTCTGCGCAACTGCATGCATGAGCATTATGAGGACTGCCCCTGGCGGGAACAGGCGCTTTATGCCTTTGATGCCCGTAACCAGATGCTGGCGGGGTATTACGCTTTCGGTGAGTTTACATATGCGCGGGAAAACCTGCGTCTTCTGGCGCTGTCACAGCGTGAAGACAGTCTGCTGGAGCTGTGTTCACCCGCCAGAGTGGACATAACGATACCGGTTTTCAGCCTTGCATTTATATGGGCGGTGGAAGAATATTACCGCTATAGCGGGGATGCTGCTTTTACAGAAGAGATGGCCCCTGTGATCGGGCGGATCCTGCATCGCATGAGCCGTCAGATGTCCGGCGGACTGGCCATGGCGTTTTCTGAACCCGGATATTGGAATTTCTATGATTGGCAGCCAATGCTGGACGGACAGCCTTTAAGGCGGGACGGTTTATCTGCGCCGTCCGCCGATGCGGTTCTGCAGCTTTGTTATCTGCTGGCCCTTCAAAGGGCGGCAGCCATGTATGATCCCAAACGGTATCAACAGGAAATCGCATCGGTGACGGCGGGTCTGGAATCCTACTGGAATGAGCAGCAGGGGGCATATTCGGCCTTCATAAGGGAAGGAGAGCAGATGTGCTATTCGCAGCTGGTGCAGGCTCTGGCGCTGTATACGGGCGCCTGCCCGGAGGAACGCAGGGACAGCCTTTCCCGCACGCTGACGGAGGAAGGACTGGTACCTGTGACACTAAGCAGCAGCATATTTAAATATGAAGCGCTGCTTATGGAACCGGAGCGGTTTGGCAGGCTGGTATTCGATGAAGTGGCGGACCGATGGGGCAGAATGCTTTTTTGTGGGGGCACTGCATTCTGGGAAACAGATGAAGGGGCCGGAGCCTTTGACAGGGCAGGAAGCCTGTGCCACGGCTGGAGCGGAATTCCGGTGTATCTCTATGGCGCTTATGTGCTCGGGGTACGCCCGGCCGCTCCGGGGGAATGGAAATGTTTTAAAAGAGACAATTTCGGCATATATGAGGCGGCGGGCATCTTAAAAACCCCGTCCGGCTGCCTTAGGGTATAATGTGGCAGACATTATGCCCTGCGCTGCTTGACCGGTTTTTTCGGTCAAGAAGATGAGCCGTCTGAACTGTAACGAATAGTAACATCCGGTAAAAGATATTTTAGAAAAACGTATTATAATTATTTATTAAAATGTGGTAAAATGATAAAATGTAAGTGTTTACAGTGAGGCGGGAGGCAGGCCTGGCCCGCGCTGCGGCCGCAGCCTTTGAATACGGAGGCCCCAAACGGGTTATCAAGTATTCATAGCGATCAAATGTATCAGGCAGCGCAGAAATGAGGTTAAATAATGAATTTTGCGGAAGAATTTAAAAATCCCCCGTTAAAATACAGGGGCAAACCGTTCTGGTTCTGGAACGGAGACATGAACGAGGCGGAAATCGACCACCAGCTGAAAGAGATGGCGGATAAAGGCCTGGGCGGCGTGTTCATCTGTGCGAGACAGGGCCTCAAGGTTCCTTATCTGTCCAACAAGTGGTTCGACCTGATCCGCTATGCCTGCGAAAAGGCCAAAGAATACGGCCTGGAGGCGTGGCTGTATGATGAGTACCCCTACCCTAGCGGCATGAGCGGCGGGGAAGTCCTTCTGGAGCATCCCGATGCCGGCCACAAGATCCTGAACCATAAGACGGTCAGCGCGAAGGGCGGCGAAGAGGTGGTGCTGGATCTTGGATGGTCCGAAATTATTTATCTGAAAGCCGTAAAGATCCGCGAAGACGGCAGTGAGGAGTGGGACAGCCTGATTGATCTGACCGGGGATCTGGGCAATCTGCAGGTGGACGAGATCTATCAGGAAAGCGGAATGACCAGATACAATTATAAGCGTTTCTTTACCTATACCACCAGAAAGGTGCTGACCACCACCCTTCCCGAAGGCAGCTGGAGGATTGAAGCTTATACACAGACAGAGCTTAACGATTTCAAATATTACGGGGGATATTTCGATCCCTGTAACAAACAGGCGGTGGATACCTTTATCCGCACCACCCATGAGAGATATAAGGACACGGTGGGCGGGGATTTCGGCAAAAATATATTCGGAATGTTCTCGGATGAGACCGGGCTTTTAAGCGCGATCCCGTGGTCCCCGAAGCTCCCGGAATATTTTGAACAGAAAAACGGCTATTCCTTAAGCGATGTCATGCCGGCTCTGCACAGCGCTTCCTTTAAGGATGCGTATAAGATCCGCTATGATTATTATAATACGGTTCATGAGCTGTTCCGTGAGACGTACCATAAGACGGTAGCCGGCTGGTGCCAGGACAATTCCCTGCTCTATGCAACGGAAGTGCCGTCCATGCGTCTGACCACGCAGATTTACAGCGATATCGTCGGCGGCGATCCGGGACATGAGAAGCTGGGCAAGTCCCTGGAATGGACCTATGACTACTACAATGCTAATTACAGGAGCAATCCCAAGGCCATCAGCTCCATGCAGAGACAGCTGGGCCATGAGTTTGCCATGGATGAGAGCTTTCACAGCGTAGGCTGGTCCATGACGCTGCAGGACGCCAAGTGGATGATCGACCGGCTGGGAGCCAGCGGCATCAACTTCTATAATTTCCATGCGTTCTATTATACGATTGAGGCCATCACCAAGCATGACGCTCCTCCGTCACAGTTTTTACAGAATCCGTATTGGAAGCACTATAACAAGTTTGCGGATTTTGTGGGCCGTATGGGCGAGTTCATCAGCAAGACGGAGCCCCTCACCAATGTGGCTGTGCTGGATCCTGTCACCTCCATGTGGACTCTGTTGGGCAATCCGAATCACGGCTTCCACTATGTGGGCGAGGACGAAAAGGAGAAGCTGCAGTGTGAGAGCATCAAAAAGGACTGGGTACATATCTGCAAGCAGCTGCTGTTCAACCAGATCGAATATGACCATCTGGATGCGGAAATGCTGGAGAAAGCCACTGTGGAGAACGGCAGTGTGAGAATTGGAAATGCTGTTTATTCCACCGTCATCCTGCCTCCCTGCACCAGCATGGAGACCGGCGCCTATGAAAAACTGAAAGCGCTGGCGGAATGCGGCGGCCATGTGGCTGCGCTGGGAATGCTGCCTTACCGTGCTATTGACGGTACGCCCGATGTGCCCGGCATGTGGAAGGAGCTGTTTCATGCTGCCGATTCCAATGCAGACGGATATTGGGGCAAGGCGTCTGCGTCCGCAGAGGCATACGGCGATGAAAGCTGCCGTTTCTTCACAACGGACGGCTCTCTAAGAGAAGCCGGCATCGATGAGGAATGGATCGCATGGCTTAGAGCGGTAAATCAGGATGTGATCGAGCTCTATCCCGCGAAGGAAGCGCATAAAGATTTTATCAGCACTATCCGCCGCGGGGCGGATGGGGACCTCTATTTCTTCCTGAGCAATCAGGGCAGACAGAAGACATCTGTGGATGTCCGCACCAGACTTCCTTACGGATTTGAGGTGAAAGAGCTCAATATGGAGGACGGCAGCATCGAGGTCTACGGCCCCGGGGCCGCATCCTTTACGGTATGCTTTGAGCCTTATCAGAGCCGCTGCATCTGCCTGGCTGACAGCGAGGCAGCAGGAGAGTCCCTTACCTGCTTAAAGACGGCATTTGATGAGGAAAAAATTGTGGTTTCTACAGAAAAGCCTATGCGGGTGAGCGTTGAAGGCGGCAATATCATGAGGTTTGAGAACTTTGAGGTTTCCACGGATCAGAAGGAATGGATGCTGTCCCCGGCGAAGACCTTCATCGAACAGTGTGCGGCCGGCCTTAAGATTGACAGCGCCGCTTTCACCTACCGCGGAGAGTTCGGGACACCTAAGAAGATCGGGCTGAACTATCCGATGAAAGCTTATTTCAGGACCTCCTTCCAGGCCGATTATGTGCCGGAGGATCTGGCGTTTCTGATGGACCGCAGGACCATTGAGGATACATTTACCATATATATGAACGGGCAGTCTCTGACAAAGGCAGACTTTAAGCCCACCTTTGTGGATGATCAGAACAATATCATATGCCCTGTGGCGGATAAGGTGAAAGCCGGTAAGAACGAGCTTTTCATCGAAGTGAATATCACAAAGGATTCCGACGGAATCCGTGATCCGCTGTATCTGTACGGGGACTTTGAGCTGGAGCGCAGAGACGGAGATATGGTGATGGTGAAGCCTTCCCGCATGGCGGCCGTGTCCGGCAGCTATGTAGAGGGATATCCTTACTACAGCGGAACCTTCACCTTCAGCACCTCGGTAGAGGCAGACAAATCAAAGTTCCCGGAGCAGTTCCACCTGGCCTTTGATTTCGGCAACAGCATCTACAACTGCCTGGAGGTGATGGTCAACGGTGTTTCCCTCGGAGTGAAGGCTTATACGCCCTATGTCTGGAAGGGGGACAGCGGTCTGTTAAAGGACGGTGAGAATGAGGTAACCCTGAAGCTGACCAACTCCCTGGCCAATATGCTGGACGGCACGTATTTTGATTACGATGAGCATAAGCTGGAGAGAATCTGACGGGCTTGCGGCAGCGTTGCCGCATGGCGGGAAGGAAAGTTCATGCGATCGGAAAAGGAAATGTTTGATCTGATAATCCGCACGGCAGAGGAGGATGAACGCATACGGGCCGCATATCTGGGCGGCTCCAGAGTGAATCCGAACGTGCCGCGGGATATTTTTCAGGATTATGATGTAGTTTATATTGTAGAGGAAACCGGCTCCTTCCGAAAGGACAGGAGCTGGATTGACCGGTTCGGAGAGCGGCTGTACATGCAGTACCCGGAGGACAGCCCGTTCTTTCCGTCCGATCCGGAGAACTGTTACGGGTGGCTGATCCAGTTCGCGGATGGAAACCGGCTGGATCTGCACGTGTGCACGCTGAAATCGGAACTGAAAAATCTGGAAACGGACCATATGTACCGGGTTCTGATGGATAAGGACGGCTGCCTGCCGGTGCTGGAACACCCGTCGGACTGTGATTTCTGGGTGAGAAGGCCGGATCGGGAACAGTTCTTAAGCTGCTGCAATGAGTTCTGGTGGTGCCTGAACAATGTGGCAAAGGGCCTGTGGAGGGAGGAGATCCTCTATGTGATGGAAATGCTCAATTATGTCCGGGAGGAGCTGCTGCGCCTGCTTGAATGGAAGGTGGGAGCGGAAAACGGTTTTGCGGTCAGCGTGGGCAAAGCGGGGAAATATCTGGATAAATGGATACCGCAGAGCCTGTGGAAACGCTACCTCGCCACCTTTCCTTTGGCGGACACAGAGCGGGCCTGGATCGCGGTGTTTAACATGTGCGACCTCTTTGACGAACTGGGGAAGGAACTGGGAACGGTCTTCGGTTATCCGTATAACTCAACCGAGGCGGAAAACAGCAGGGGGTATCTGGAGCATGTGCGCAGGCTTCCAAAGGATGCGCGGGAGGTATATCCTGCATCGGCGCACTGCCCCTCTGACTGATAAAAGGTGTGCGGGTAATGATAAACGGTGATAAGAATAAAAAAACAGTGGTCCGGAATGCCGAGCTTTTGGATTTGCCGGAGATTTTGGAAATATTTTGCGCGGCCAGGAAATATATGCGTGAAAGCGGCAATCCGCGGCAATGGGGAGATACTTATCCTTCGCCGGCGCTGCTGCAGGAGGATATCCTTAAAAAACAGCTATTTGTTGTTGAGATAAATGGGAGGCTCTGTGGTGCGTTTGTTTTCTTTATCGGAGAGGAACCCACTTACCGTATCATTGAAGACGGAGCGTGGATAGACGACAGGCCCTATGGGACGATCCACCGCGTGGCAAGTGACGGAACAGAAAGGGGCATATTTGAGCGATGCCTCGCGTTTTGTCTGGAGCGGTCCGGCAATCTGCGGATTGATACGCATGCGGATAACCGGATCATGCAGAGGTTGATAGAAAAAAGCGGTTTTGTGAGATGCGGCATCATACATCTGGCGGATGAAAGCGCGAGAATAGCTTATCAATATAGCAGTGACGGAACTGCCTGCCGACGTTAAATCAGAGACGCCCGCTAGTGCTTTGGCTGTGTATTCTACAGCCTTAGCACCAGCGGGCGTTTTACAATAACGGAAGGTTTAATTTCTGATCCGGAAGGTCCTGTAAGCCAATTTATATACGAGTACGCAGGCGGCGATGCAGTAGAGAATGCAGAATACCAGCATCAGCGCGCAGAAGGTCATGGTATCCACCCGGATGCGCAGCATCAGATAGCACAGCCAGTAGGTGGCCATGGCGATAATCTGATAAGTCGCGCTCTTAACTTCGGTGTACATATTAAAGGGCTGCAGCAGATAATACAGCACCAGGTAATGCACGGAAAAGAAAACACTCATGGACAGGATGGATACCGGCACCAGCAGATAGTAAAGGGGCGCGGCGGTCCCGCCGGAAACATACAAAAGCAACGTCAGCCCGCCCGCGATCACGGCCGCCGGAAGCAGATTGACCTTCACTATTTCGCGCAGCCGTATCCAAAACAGATGCAGGATAAATGACGGTTTCCTGTAAAAGGAATAGGTCAGCATGCTGTGGTCACAGTTCATGAACAGCGCTCTGGTATAGGTGGTGCCGCGGTTGATGGCGTACATGATAAACAGGAAGGCCGGTACCAGAGAAATCAGCATCTGGTTGGCTTTTGAAGCAAATGCCGGATTGACCAGGCAGGCGATGAGCAGGCCGCCCACACATGCCAGGCTCACCACGGCGATTTTTACCGAGGCGCTCCAGAGCACCTTCCGGTGCCTTTTGATAAACAGCTCGTTGAAGTATTCAAAGCCCTTTTTACTGCTTGTGATGCTCAAATCCGCGCTGATCATCCTGCGGCCCTGTTCCGCCGCAGCCTTTCGCGTCGCCTGTGTCAGATCCGTACCGTTTTTCTTATCGGATAAAAGTGTCTGATACATATCCCGGTACTGGTCAAATTTACCGATTTGAACAGCCGCATAAATGCCTGCTGCGACGCTTAGCACCATGACTGCAGCGATTGGGAGGTAAGGCACAATAATCCCCAGAAAGGGCAGCCCATACGCTGCGGCCAGCAATACCGCTGCCAGGGTCCATCCGATTCTGGCGGGAAGATTCTCATTGGCACATTTTCCCGTGTCCGTGTAACTTCGCAGTGAGAACCATGCTACCAGCATTTTTGACGATGCGGCAAAAAAGGGAAGCAGTAAGCAGATCCATAGCGGAACCTGTTTTGCAAGGCCGAACAATATGGTGAAAGGCAGAAAGCCCGCCATCACTTTGATCATGGAGTAGATGTAATTCGACAGGGTGTACGATTTCGCATCCATTCTCATGAGAATCATGGCATAGTATTTGTCGTTGGTCGGGTTGAACATAAAGGTATTCATATAGGAGCCGATCAGTGTTAAAAAGAAAAATATATGCACGAACAGATCCGCCCCGGGCGCGTCTTTATAAAGCCCGCTCACCGCCGTCACCATCAGCAGGATATACAGAAACTTGCCTAAAAACGCGGATGATATCTCCCAGAGGACCGATAAAACATTGGCAAATATTTTAAATCCCCTGATCCCGTAAAGGGAAACAGGTAGAATCTTTTTAATGAGGGGCAGCTGGCGGATGGAATAAATAATGCTGTTGACCCGGTAGGTATTCTTCAGGGAATAGGATATCTTAAACGCTTGCATCAGGCTTTTCATCATGTTCTTCCTCCCGCAGGGCATTGATTATCTTATCTTTAAATTCACGGTTATCCAGGTTTTCCTTATCCACAGTTTCCAGCTCCCCATGATTGAGTATCACAATCTCGTCGCACAGATCCAGCGCCAGCTCCATGATATGGGTGGAGAAGATGATGATCCGGTCCGTTTTGAGGGAACGCAGAAGCTGTTTCATTTCTTCGGCCACGACCACGTCCAGCGAGGTCAGAGGCTCATCCAACAGCAGGATATTTGGTTTGGCAATGATATTGATGAGCATCTGCATCTTGTTTTTCATGCCGTGGGAATAGTCCTTCAAGAGCTTATCCCTGTCAGGAGCTTCGATATTCATCATATCAAAGTATTCATCAATACTTAGGAGTCCGGAAATGCTCCTGCGGTTGATATCGATAAAAAATTTAAGAAATTCCCGGCCGGTGAGAAATTCGGGCACTGTGGGCGTGGAGAGCACATAGCCGATATCATCACAGCCGATATCTCTGGCCTGACCGCCCTCTTCCAGGTAAAAACGGCCTGAGTCCGCTTTGACATCCCGGTTGACACAGTTAAACAGCGTGGTCTTGCCCGCTCCGTTACGGCCGAGAAGGCCATAGATCTTTCCACTGTCAAAGGAAAAGCTGATGTCTTTGAGAACTTCTTTCTTGTCATAATTCTTGGAAAGGTTTTCGATTATGAATTTCATAGTATCCTCCTTATATTACTAACCGATTCCGTTCTTGGGTTTGACGCGGCGGTTCGGTACCTAACAGCTGCGCCTCATATACCCGGGCAATCGCGGGTGCGCCGTCATGGAAGGCCGCTTCCTGCCGGCGGCCGTTTGGATAAAAGAAAAGACCTCTATCATGACATTGCTGCCACAATAAAAGTCTTGCTGTCTCATTTGATACGGATATCTCTCGATATCGGCTGACGGTCTCAAATCCATCCTGCAGGATGTTCTGCTACTCCCTTTGATTGCTTGGTGATATTATAGCATAGCGCATGCTGTTGTCAAGATATTTCTGGGTTTTTATTACCGTTTTGCTACTATTCGTTGCTGTTCACAGTTACTGAAAAATTCCTGCCCTCTCATACGCTGCTTTATCGGCAGCGTGTGAACAGTAACGGATTACATTCGAGGAAAAAAGTGTTGAGATTTTTGAAGGGGCAGATTATAATAGTAATATATCGATGTTCGTTTCAGAACATTATTTTCTGTTTCGTTCTTTGCTGTGGTAACGGCGGCCGGCATATTCTGCCATATTTTTCAATTAACATTAGTTTATGATATGGCAGGAGGAAAGAAGCAGCTCCTGCCATAGGAGGGAGGAGCAGTATGGGGACAGATCAAGAGTCTTATTGCGGGAACAGGATGGATAGTTATGAGGAGAGAAGAAATAAGGTGCGCAGGTTTCAACTGACCAGCGACATATTTTTCTGCAAGGTGCTGGAGGATAAGGAAGCGTGCCAGGAGGTGATCCGGATATTGCTGGGACATCCGTCATTAGTGGTGAAGGACGTTAAAACACAGTATTCGATCCGGAATATTGAGAACCGATCGGTCGTTCTGGATGTGCTGGCCGAGGATACGGACGGCAGGATGGTAAATATTGAGATGCAGGTTTCGGAGGATGAAGACCATCAAAGACGGGCCAGATATTATCAGGCGAGTATGGATATGAGCTTTTTGGAAAAAGGGTGTCCGTATGAGGAACTGCCGGAGCTGTATCTGATATTTATTACGGAGAAGGATTTTCTGAATCAGAAGACGGGGATTAGTTATATAGACAGAGTGGTCAGGGGACAGGGTACGGTAACGGATAACGGAGTGCATGAGGTATATGCGAATCTGACATATGGTTGTGAGGATGAGAAGATTGATGAACTGCTTAGGTATATGAAAAAGTCGGACAGCGATTATCAGACAGAGGTGTTTCCGAATGTGGTGAGGAAAGTGAGATATTTGAAGGAGCAGAAGGAAGGAGTGGAGATTATGTGTAAGATATTGGAAGAGGAAAGGGAGCAGGGGATTAGGATTGGAGTAAAGCAGGGAATGGAGCAAGGAATAACGCTAGGAATAGAGCAAGGTATGGAGAAAGGAATTAGAGCTTTTATCTGTGATAATCGTGAGGAAAATATACCGAGGGAACGTGTGCAGGAGAAACTGCAGAAGCGCTTTGAACTGTCGGAGGAAGAGGCAAAGAAGTGGCTTAGGAAGTACTGGGGGTGAGAAGGGAGATGAAAAGAGCTACTTAGTTCAGTTCTATATGGCATTTCTGCGGGTATCCAAATTGCGGTAACAGTTCAGACGGCGGGAAAAATAGTGTAATGTTTTCAGATGTAAGCTGCTGTAACGGGCGGCAGAAAGCGAGGGAAAGGTATGAAATTTCTTGTAAAATCGCAGCGGATCTATACGGAGAGGGGGTGCTTGAGCGGGGCTTTTCTGGTAGAAGACGGAATAATCAGGGCCATCTACACGGATGAAAACCTGCCCGATACGCAAGGGATGCAAATCCGGGATTACGGGAGGCAGCGTATTATTCCAGGCATCATCGAAATGCATGTGCATGGTTATAAAGGCTGGCACGCCATGTCTCCGGACAAAGAAGAAATCAAAAAACTGGGCAGGGCCCTGACTACCTGCGGTGTGACTGCGTTTCTTCCCACCAACCATCTGACTCCCAGGCTGTTGGAGAATACTGCGGCGATTGCCGATGCCTGCGAGGAGCCACGGGTGGGTGCCCGCATCCTGGGTATCCATATGGAGGGACCGTTTATTTCGCCGAAAGTGCTCGGCTCCGTAGATCCTGCTGAAATCTGTGCACCGGACCTGGAGCGGATGAAGAAATGGGTGGAGATATCTAAAGGCCATATCGTGACTGTAACGATGGCGCCTGAGATTCCGGGCAACCTGGAAATACTTGATTATCTGGTACAAAACGGCATTAACCCCTGTATCGGGCACAGCTGGGCCACTTACGGGGAATGCGAAACAGCTATCGACCGCGGTGCCGTTATCACTCAGAAGACCGGTAACTGTATGCGCATGATCCATCAGCGCGAAGTCGGCGTGGTGGGCGCGGCCCTGCTGGATAAGCGCATTTATAACGAGCTGAACTCTGACTGCGCGCACACCTCGGCGGAATTTTTAAGGATCTGCTATGAGATGAAGGGGCCCCAAAGGCTCTGCCTGGTAGCGGATGCAGGCAAGATGTCCGGCCTGAAAACCGGTCTCTACCATCTCCCCGCCGATAATGAATGCGGCTATGAGAAATATGAGGTGGGTACCGACGGACTGCTGCACATCGCGGACGGTACTATAGACGGCAGCGCGCTGCATATCCTCTATGGTATCCAAAACTGGGTGGAACGGCTTGGCATCCCTATGGAAGAGGCGGTGCAGATGGCATCCCTGAACCCGGCGAAGGTCTGCCATGTAAGCGGAAAGAAGGGTTCTATTAAAGAACACAAGGATGCGGATTATGTGGTGATCGATGATGATTACCGGGTGATCGAGACGGTGGTGGAAGGCGTTACGGAATATACGCCTGATGTCGGATGCGGGTATGATAATCTCGAATGCTATGAGTATCTGGTGGAAGAATACTGATAGTGATAAGTATAAAGACGGTGGACCGGCTAAATCATCGGTTCACCGTCTTTATAGTATGCCCGCCGTGCGTGCTCTAACAAGTATTACCGGAAGATATTTTCAAAAACAGGGGTGTTTCCTTCAATTTCAATTTTTATAACAATAATATTGTCATTTATAAACTCGACCGGCATGTCAATCACCAGATCATGGCACATGGAAGCCTCAGACCATGTGACTTCGTATGAGAGCGCTTCGCCTGTCCTTAACAGTGTCACCGCTTTAATGGGGTTAGAGATACAGCTAAGAAACAGTTTGTCAGGAACAGACAGACAGCAATAATACATTACTCCAGGTTTTGAAGTAAATAAACCTTCGGACAGATCATAGGGGTAAGGATTCATGGCAGCAGCGCCATAGACTGCTTCACTGTTTTGAGTAAGGAAAGCTCCCAGTTCCTTAAGCACTCTAACACTTTCTTCAGGAATATTTCCCAGAGCATCGGGACCTACATTCAGAAGGTAATTACCGCCCCTGCTGACTATTTTAAGTAAAATACGTAACAGCTCATCTGAAGTTTTCCATTTCCGATCTCCTGCTTTATACCCCCATGTATCATTTATCGTACCCGGCATTTCCCATGGTTTACTGCAGGCCGTCAGCGGAATTTTGTTATCGCCAACTGTAATGTAATCCCCCATCCCATGACCAATGCGGCCACTGATAATACATTCAGGCTGAAGCATTTTTACATAATCACGTATTTCCCTGCAATATGTGCTGTCAATGCAGCCGGGCATATCGAACCACAAGGCGCCTATGTTTCCATAATTCGAGAGGAGCTCTTTCAATTGGGGTTTCACTTTTTTGTCAAGATATCTTCGGAATGATATATTTTTTTCCTGTACCAGGGACAGCTGATCAAGTGGTATATCATCACGGAAAGCATCCGGCTCGTGCCAGTCTAACACGTGTGAATAGTATAAACATAATCTTATTCCGTATTTCTTGCAGCTTTTTGCAAGTTCAGCTACAGGATCTCTGCCGAAAGGTGTTGCATCTGTAATGTTGTAAGGGTCTGATGAATGGAACATAGCAAAACCGTCATGATGTTTGGCGGTAAATACAATATATTTCATTCCGGATTCATATGCCGTTTTTACCCAAAGATCGGAATTAAATTCTGATGGACAGAAGGTGGAAGCAATCTCTTCATACTCTTTGACCGGTATATTTAAACGATGCATAATCCACTCGCTGTTGCCTTTAACGGTTCTTCCTTTCCATGTACCTGCCAGCAACGCATAGACTCCCCAGTGAATGAACATACCAAATTTGGCATCAAGCCACCAGTTCATAGTATTGTTTTTCATAAATACCTCCTTTAACTGTCATCCTTTGAATGCGATAAACAGTCCCATAATCATCATAAAGCCATATACAAATTTCCCCATCTGGTCCTGAGATAATTTCTTGAAAACCTTTGCTCCGGCTAGTCCGCCAAGAAGCATACCTGCGATAGAAATAACACAGAACTTTAACACTGCATCTGATAATGCGCCATTCCATATTCTTGCGGCTGTATTGCTAAGTCCGGATAAAAGAAAGAAAAACTGTATTGTAGATAAATATTCTTCCTTGTTTTTGGTGGCTGCCATCATGTACATAACAGCGGGCGGACCGCCCATACCGAATAGACCATTGGCAATTCCGCTGATGATACCTGTTATGATACCGGTAAATATATTAGCCTTGATTTTTATTCTATTATTGAAAAAAAGAAGATAGAGAGCAATAAAGATTAAGAATATGCCTAACATACGCTTGTATTCCACAAGAGGCCGTGCAGACATAATTGAGATAGCAACCCAGCCTGATAAAACAGATATTACAAGCGGTACTGCAAGTACGCGATAACGAATGTGATGTCTCATCTTCAGAGACAATACTATGGACTGAAGGTTGCCTACCACTCCGGAAACTGTGGTAGCAGCAACCGGTGTCATCAGCATGGGGAGAGTGGCCATAGACACCACCGAATAACCAAAACCGCTGATGGATTGTAGAAAGCCCGATGAACAGGCAATTATAAAAATAAGTATATTAAGCAGCATATTCAGTTCCTTTCCGGCAGAATACGGTTAGTTTATCTGTGATTCATGGATCTGCCATTCTTGCAATATAATCTTATAGCTGTGAAGCATTTGACTGTTCTCAATAGTGATTCTGCCATCGTTAACGGTTACCCAGGGCATTTGAAGCTTTTTCCAGTCAGCCAGGAACACAAGCGGAATGCGCATACTCTGCCGCAGAGGAGATATATGCAGTTCATGTGTAAAATTGTTGATTTGTAGCCGTAGAGAAGCATTTAGTACACCGACGGAGGTGAGTCCCCTGGGATAATACCACAGAGCATTTTCTCCAAAGGTATCAATATACAGATTCAGATTTTCACCGGTGTTCATAATTTTCTGGAATTCCCAATAGCGATCCACATTATCCAGCATATCATGACCAAGATAAGAGGCGGTAAAATCTCTCCACATGTTTTGAGAGAACCAGACAGAGCCGGAATCATGGGAATGTTTACAACCAAATTCCGTAGAACAAATTTCATTGGAAACAGCGATGTTCTGTTTCAGCCGGTCTGTATTCAAGTAAGGCATTGCTGTACCGGAAAGGAACGGATAGAGCAACCCGTTTTCCGCATAAATGGAATATGAATCTTTTCCTTCCATGGGACCGGACAGTATCTCATGAGTCAGGAAACGGCGATAGCCATTCTGGCTGGTATCAGTACATACTCCATAATGATCACCTAACCATAGCTCTTTGTCCACACTTACCATAATTTGACGTGAGCGTGATAATGCGGTTTTGGCCTCATCGGTATGTCCGAGATTTTGGGCTATTTCTGCAAAACAGCCAAGGGCGCAGGCGCTTTTGAGAGCGAGATAAGTCTGTTCTCGGGCGTTTTGTATGGCAGGAATGGCATCATCAATTGTATTATCAGTTCCGGTATCGGGAATGCCGTTGCCAGTTGTATCAGCATTCAGTATGCGGTCGGCTAACCGCTTAATAACTTCGTAATGAGAAGCTGCTGTTTCCCAACTGCCCCGGTAGATGCAATAAGTATGCAGCATGAGAAGATAGCAGCAATTTTCTTCTACAATCATGGGATAAGAATACTTTGCGTTACTAATAGAATAGGCTTCTCCCTGATCATGAGCAATATAACCTTTACCGTTTTCGGAAGCAGCCCATTGCTCAAACAAAGTAGGAAGGACTTCGGGAAAAAAGGTATAGTAAAACAGTCCGTTATTATACTCTACATCCATTGTGGAGTTGTACATGCAGTTGCCTTCCCATACGTGATAAGCCTTTTTTCCCTGATTGTTATAAGACCATACAGTGTTCATCTTATAACTCTGAAAGGTGAAAGAGATAAAATCCTTCCAGCTTTGAGATAGAGAAGACTTGCTGATTGCACTGTTAACAAATGCAGTTTGCCGCATATTATCTTCCACAGTGTCCAACGCATAGTCCATCAGGTCATCTATGCAGTCAAAGTAGGAGGTATACAGCAAATTATGGAGAGTACCGTTGACAGAGATGAAATCCCGAATATCACAATAGCCGCAGAGGACAAATTGCGTGTGAAACGGTTCATCTGACAGAATAAAAGGAATCTCAAAAATACCATCTTTTCCGCAATGCCCATCTTTATTGATAAGACGTTCTGTGCAGGGGACTGTTTTTACTTCCGTTCCATCTCTGTATAATTTTAAATGTAGTGTACGAGCAAAATCCCCGAGTACAAAACGGCTGCTGGTTTCCACTTCGTAGGTAAAGTCACAAATGTTGTCCTTAGGTGCTGCATTCAGGTTGCTGCCTTGAAGGCCGAATCTCAGCATGCCCTTTTCTATATTTTTCCTGACGCATACAAGACTATGAGGACGAGAGTTCCGCGAAATCTCAATGTCTGTATAAAAAATAGGAGCTGTATTCATTTTTTCATTTTCAGGACAAAAAGGGCTTGTGAAAGTGATACTTATATCGTATCCCCCTTCTTTGTTGACAGCCCTGTAAGAAACAGAATTCATTTCCAGAGTTTGATAAAAGGCCTGGAAATGATTCGGAAGATCACTGAAAGGAAGATAGCTTCCGGAGATACCTTCTGACTCCACTCCACAGATCAGCTGGTCGCTCTGTTCTAGAAACATGCCAAGGACACCGTGTTTTAAACGTTTGGCTGCAATATCAAATATAAGTGTATATCTGGAACCTAGAGTTGAAAGATTAGTCGAAATCGGATACATTTGCATACTCCTCCCTGTTATTAATTCGCTTTGAGCATAGCACAGGGGTAAAGAAATCAAAAGTTGAAAACCGTTGATATATGGGAAATTAGCTTTATTGCAGCTATTTTACACCTGCCAAAAGGATTTACACTTTCGTCTGACAGGGAGGTTTGTTAGACTGAAGTTAAAGAGGGGCCAGGAGCGCAGGTGGCTCTGGTGAACATTATATTGATATTTCTGCTATTTCTAAATACTTGTATAAGTAATGGATAAAATTGGAAGGTAATTTCGTTGACTGAAAAAATTATCACTGATACAATGTAATACACTTACAAGGAGATAAAGAGTGAAGAAAAATGAGATGCCAAAGATTTATTCAGAATATTTGCTGTCAAATATATTACTGACAATATTGATTGTGGGGCTGCTGGCTGGTATTATTCTTCCTAAATTTTCAGAACAGGAAAGAAAAGAGCAGATCAGGCTGGCGCAGGAGACACTTAACGAGCAGAAAAACTGGATGAATGAAAGAATTCTGGATAGTGAAAAGCTGTGGTATGCTCTGAAACAGGATCCGCAATTTATGGATATATGCAGGCTGAAAACTCCCTACAGTGTAGAAGATACGGAAAAAATCAGATTATTTGTGAATGATTTTACGAAATATCGAATTTTGCAGGATGATTTAGATTCAATTACTGTTTTTCTGGGAAGGACGCAGTTATTCCTAGATACTGGAAATGCAGGAATGGAGCCGGAAATTTTTTATAACAGTCGGTTTGACCAGGCGCAGCAGTCATATGACGATTGGAAAAAAGAAGTGTTACAAAATGAAAGTAGGCTTTCAGTAAAGGAAAAACCTGATGGAAAAGAAAAAAGCTATGTATTATATAATCTGAGTAATCAATTATTATTTGATAATCCGTTACTTTTGATTGTTACATTTTCAGAAAATCCCTTCATCAAAATTTTAAAGCATTCACAGTTCTTCAGGGAAAGTGACTTAATTGTGATAGAAAATAAAGATGAGGTTTTATATTCCACTCTTTCTGAAACACAATTGGCAGAACAGTTGTGTGGTAGGGAGACAGGAGACACAATTCAAATTGATGGTATAAGCCATATAGTAGTAGAGGAAGAAGATGAACTGGTTGCTATGACATACTTATGGCTTATTCCTGAGAATGTGATTTATCAGAATGCGGGCAAAAATGTGCAGGCGGTGCTCCTAACAGGAATCATGTTATCTGCCGGTTTTATTATGATGGCGGTTTATTTGGCATATCATAATTCCAAACCGATTTTTGAATTTGTAAAAAAAATTTCTGACAGAAGCGAAGACCCAGAGTCATCACTGTTTTTGGATACAGATAGTATAGATGCGAGCTTGCAAAAGATTGTATGTAAAAATACAATCCTAAAGGAGGAACTCAGCCGATATATTCAGACTTCCAAAATCATCTTTTTTACAAAGCTGCTGAACGGGGTTCCGATGTCTCAGCTGGAAATTACCAGTGTAAATAAACATCTTGGGAATTTCTTGAATTATCAGAAATATTGTGTTGCATTGCTGCAGTTTGATCTGGCAGATTATAAGAACAGTGATGTGTTTCGTATGATGGTAGAAGACATTATCAGGCAGAATGCTCCTCAATACTGCTATGTGATACAGACAGAAATCAATCGATTCTCTGTTATTTTTGCATCCGATAAAGAGGAAACAGAACTGATTGACAGGGGGCTGATTCAGTTAATGGAGGCATTGGACCGTGACAAAACGGCGCAATATACCTGCATATTAAGCCGATACTGTGAAGTGCCGGAGCAACTTTGTACACAGTATCAAAGCTGCTGTCAGCTTTTCGATATGCTGGAATCGCAGGGGACAGCGTTCGCTGAACGATTCATTCACAGTTCAGAAGTTTCAGGATACGGAAGGGGATATTACTATCCTGTCTTTGAAGAACAGAGTCTGATGAACTGTATGTCCGGGCATAAGTATAAGGATGCGGCAGATATACTGAATAGACTGTTTGCTAAGAATTTTAATGCTGAAAATATTGGGGCTAAGGAACGGCAGTATTTTGTTGAAAATGTATGCAGTACATTTCTGCGAACATTGCGTACAGGAGAAGCTTATGGAAGTATGATAGAACGGTACGCAGAGGACAGTATTTATCTGATTCGACATATGCACAGCGGGGATAAAATCCTGAATCAGTTTCTTAAAGTACTTAGGTATATGGAAAACAACACACAGTCAGCCAGCCCTAATAGGGCACGCCAGATCTGTGAAAGAATTGAAGGAATGATTGCTGAAAGATACTTGGAACCTGATTTTTCAATAGTAGAGATCGCGAAAAGCCTGCAATTATCAGAAAACTATATATCCGTCATTTTTCGTCAGAATATTGGGAACAGTATTGCGGCAACAATTGAGAAGGTACGGATGGATAAGGCGGGAGAGCTTGTTAAGGAAACGGGGATATTTATAAAGGAGATTGCACAGAGGACAGGTTATTTGAATCTTAACACTTTTTATAAAGCGTTCAAACGATATTATGGTGTTACCCCTTCAGAATACAGGGAAATGCATCAGAGAGGAGTGTAAAATTACAGGAAAGGAATGATTGCTGAAAGCAATTGGATGAAGGCAATGGATTCTACCGTAAATATTCTGGAAAGGTGGAAACTTTTAGAGCCTTAATCGATGAAAATGAAGCAAAATATATTATGGAACAATTGTTTTATGAAAATTCTAAAAACCTTTTTTTAAATCGAAAATGATAATTAATAAGGGGCATCCTTTTATGGCGATGTCCCTTTTTCATGCCTGCCTGGCCGCAATAGCTGCCTGAATTGTCAGAATTAGTGGAATATAGCGTTTGAGGGTTTAAATGTGTTGGGTTCACGGAAAATACAGGTTTCTTATACTTTATATATGAAATATCTACTTTTCAGAAAAAAAACGGATTGCTACACTTTAGGAGAAAACTACAAACCGGTGATGAATGCAAAAATAACAAATACAAGGAGGGTATGTATGTTAGTAAATCCTAAGGAGCTGCTTAAAGATGCACAACAGAATAATTATGCAATAGCAGGGATAAATGCGACGACATTAGAGGGTATTCAAGCCGTTATAGAAGCGGCAGAAGAAGTAGGAGCGCCAATTATGTTAAGTCATGCACAGGTACATGATCCGTATGCGCCGATAGATACCTTTGGTCCGCTTTTAGCCGCTTTTGCAGAAAAAGCAAAAATTCCAGTAGTGCTGCACCTGGATCATGGAACTCAATATTCCTATATCTTAAAAGCAATCCGTTATGGTTTCAATTCTATTATGTATGATTGCTCTAATCTTCCTGTAGAAGAAAACATTGCAAAAGTAAAGGCTTTTACAGAGTCTGCACATGATTTGGGGATCATTATTGAAGCTGAAGTAGGTATGATGCCAAGTAATATAGTGGGAATGGGAGGCTGTACGGAATACGGAAAAAGCATTGACAATATAGAACAGTATTATACTGATCCGGAGCTGGCTGCGTACTTCTGTAAAGAAACAAAGATTGATATGCTTGCAGCCTCCTTTGGAACGGTGCATGGATTCTTTGTGGAAAAACCGGTGCTGGATTTCGAACGACTGAAAAAAATAGAGGAAGCTTGCGGCATTCCGCTGGTTATGCACGGTACAACAGGTGTAGACCATGTGCAGATAAAGAGAGCAATAGTAGAAGGAGTAAGGAAATTCAATTATTTTACAGGAGTAGCAACCGCCGCCGCTTTACCGGTAGAAGAGAAGATAAAAAATACAAAAGGAACCATATATTATCATGAGATTGCAGAGTGTGCGAAAGAAGCGATGAAGATACAGGCAAAAAATATGCTTACACTTCTTCGCAATACTTAACAAACAGATGAAAAGAGGTGAGAGAAATGGAGAAAAGAAATGTGCTGGCATTTGACCTTGGAGCATCCTCCGGCCGTGCTGTTCTGGGAGTGTACGAGAACAAAAGTATTAAACTGAAAGAAGTTTATAGATTTTTGAACAACCCGGTTAACATGAGAGGTGTTCTCTATTGGGATATTCTCAGACTTTTTCATGAAATAAAGAGAGGAATTTTGGCAGCTAAGTCTGAAGGCGTGATAACCAGTTTGGGAGTGGATACCTGGGGACTGGACTTTGGTCTGCTGGACAGTGAAGGAAGACTTTTGGAAAATCCCGTACATTACCGTGACAGCAGAACCAAGGGCATGAAAAAAGTTTGCGACGAAGTATTGGGCAGTTCTATTTCACTGTTTGAGACAACAGGAATCCAATTCCTTGAATCCAATACGATTTATCAACTGCTGTCCATAGCAAGGGATCGGCCAGCGCTGCTTGAAAATTCGGAAACACTGCTGCTGATGCCGAATCTGATTAACTACATGCTGACAGATCAGATTTATGCAGAGTATTCTATCGCGATGACAACACAACTGGTAGATACGCATACAGGAACCTGGTCCAAGGCAATATTAGATAAACTGGGTATTCCGGAAAAACTGTTCCCGCAAATAATATCATCCGGAAGTATGGCAGGCAAGTTAAGGCCTGATATACAGAAAGAGCTGGAAATAAGCGATATGGATGTCATCGCTGTAGATTCCCATGATTCACAGAGCGCGGTCTTAGCAATACCTGCCAGGGAAAAAGACTTTATCTTTATCAGCTGCGGTACATGGTCCTTTCTGGGAACGGAACTTGATTCGCCTGTTGTGTCTCATAAAGCGGAAGAGTTCAACATGACAAATGAGCGGGGATATCAGAAGAAAGTATCTTTTGCGACTAATATTACGGGTACATGGGTTTTGCAGGAATGTCGAAGACAGTGGAAACAGGAAGGAAAAACCTGTGAATATGCTCAGTTGGAAGAAAGCGCAATGAATTCTATTACATGCGGCTGCTATATAGATACAGATGATGAGAGCTTTCAAAAGGCAGGAAATATGCCGGAGCAAATAAGTCAATACTGCCTGCGGACAAGTCAGCCGATTCCTAAAACAGAGGGAGAGTTTGTCCGGTGTATTTATGAAAGCCTGGCGATGAAGTATCGAGTTGCGATAGAACATATAATGGAATGCACAGGCATTCATTATCCATGTATCTATATGGTGGGCGGCGGTTCCAAAAGCAGTCTATTATGCCAGTTAACAGCCGATATCTGCAAAACAAAGGTGGTCGCAGGCCCGTCTGAGGCAACGGCAATCGGAAATATTATGGTTCAGCTGATTGCTTCCGGAGACGTTAAAGATGTGCAGGAAGGCAGGACAATTATAAGAAATACACAGGATATAAAAGAATTTCAGCCATGCAATTCCAAAGACTGGGATGCGGAATATAAAATATTTATCACAATGATAAATAGGGATCATTAAAAACCAAAGACACAGAAAGGAGTTATTATGCAAAAAAGAAAAGTTGTATTAGGAGTAGCATCAACAAGAAGGGAAATTTTTTCAACAGAAGAGGCGATTCGATATAAAAATCTGCTTCTGGAAAAATTAAAAAATTTTGATGTGGAAATTGTTGATATTGAGGATATTAATGAAGAAGGACTGTTGTTTGAAGAAGAGCATGTGGCGCCTGTCGTTAAAAAATTCAAAGATGCCAATGTAGACGGAATTTTCTGCCCGCATACCAATTTTGGTACGGAATATCTTGTTGCAAAAGTGGCGAAGCAGGTTGGCAAACCGGTATTAATCTGGGGCCCCAGAGATGATGCGCCATTGGAAAACGGGGTAAGAAGCCGTGATACACAGTGTGGACTATTTGCTACGGGAAAGGTGTTAAGGAGATTTCATGTGCCGTTTACATATCTGGTAAACTGCTCTATGGAAGATTCCCGTTTTACCGAGGGACTTTCCGATTTTTTGGCAGTGTGTGCAGTGGTAAAAGCATTCAGGAAAATTCGGATTTTGCAGATTTCTACAAGACCGGCTCCGTTTTGGACTATGATTGTAAATGAAGGAGAACTGCTGGAAAAATTCGGAATAGAGATAGTTCCCCTTAATATGTCAGAATTAATAGGCAAGGTGAAACAGGAAAAAGAGGTAAAAGGCGGTTATTATGCAGAAGCAAAAGAAAAGCTGCAGAGAATTGACTGTTCCGTATTTGATAAGTCAGATGGGTTGGAGACTGTGGCGGCCTTGAACAGTGTGATAAAAAAATATTGTGCGGAGCTGGATTGCTCGGCAGTCTGCATTCAGTGCTGGACACAAATGCAGGAAGAGATTGGTATTATGCCATGTCTGTCAAATGGACTTCTTTTTGAGGAAGGAATTCCCTGCGTTTGTGAAACGGATATTCACGGAGCAATATCTGCCATTATGGTTCAGGAGGCACTTTTATGTACTTCCCCGGTTTTCTTTGCTGATTTGACAGTAAGACATCCCTGCAACGATAACGCAGAACTCTTGTGGCATTGCGGAAATTTCCCCTATACGCTTGCGAAAAAACCAGACGAGGCCAAAGCAGACAGACATTTTGTTTTCCCTACTCATAAACCGGGTACCGCAGATTGGGAACTGAAAAAAGGAGATATTACTGTCTGCAGATTTGATGGAGATAATGGAAATTATTCTTTGTTCCTGGGAGAAGGAAAAGCAGTAGACGGACCAAAAACATTGGGCACATATGTCTGGCTGGAAACACCGGACTGGGAGGCCTGGGAACATAAATTGGTAACCGGCCCCTATGTACATCACTGCGCCTGCGTTTACGGAAAGATCTCGGCTGTATTGTATGAAGCTTGTAAATATATTCCCGGACTTACTCCGGATCCGGTAACGCCCGGCAAAGAAGAAATAGAATATTATTTGATACATGGAACTCCAGAGAAAGAGGATAGGTAATATGGAAATTTATAAAGACAGTATGCAGCCGATTCAATCCAGAGTCGAAGATTTACTTAAACGGATGACGCTCCGGGAAAAAGTGGGTCAGCTGAACCAGAAAATATATGGATGGGAAGGATACAAAATAACGGATTCCGGATTTGAAATAACTGATATATTTCGGGAAGAAGTAGCCTATGGAGACGGTGTGGGGGCAATCTATGCTCCTTTCCGGGCAGACGGATGGAACATAAAGGAATTTCCGGGAGTATCTGCTAAAGACAGCGCAAAAGTGATTAATATGTTGCAGAAATATTTACTGGAACATACCAGACTCGGAATTCCGGCATTAATCAGTGAAGAATGCCCTCACGGACATGAAGCCTTGGATGGTACTTCCATACCTGTCAATGTAGGAATCGGTTCTACATTTAATCCGCAGTTGTATCAGGAAGCGGCAAAATGTATTGCGGCGCAGATCCGTGCAAGAGGATGTACCCTGGGATTGGTGTCATGTCTGGATATATTACAGGAACCCCGTTGGGGAAGGTCAGAGGAATCCTTTGGCGAAGATCCTTATCTGGCAGCCCGCATGTGTGAAAATGTGGTGCGTGGTTTTCAGGGAGAAGATCCGGATGAGCTGAAAAGCAGTAATAAAATAATTGCCGTATTAAAGCATCTGTGCGGTTTTGGAAATCCTATTGGAGCACACAGCGGTATTTGCAGCAATATCGGAGAGCGGGAAATGCGTGAGATCCATCTGCAGGGCATGAAAGCAGGCGTACGTGCCGGAGCGCTGGGATGTATGGCGGCCTATAACGATATTGACGGTGTTCCGTGTCATATGAATGAAAAGCTTCTGAAAGATATTATCCGAGGAGAATATGGTTTCCAGGGAATTGTAATGTCGGATGGCTGTGCCATAGATATGTCAGAGGCACAATATGGCGGTTATGAAAATGCAGGCGCTGCGGCTTTAAATGCCGGTATTGATTTAAATCTCTGGAATCAGTCATTTCTTGCGCTGCAGGACGCGGTGGAACACGGAAAAGTAAAAGAGGATGATATTGATACTGCTGTACGGCATGTTTTGTACGTGAAATTCCTGCTGGGCCTGTTTGAAAATCCATATACTCCGGAAGATTTAGCAGAGAAAGTTTTTGGTGATGACCGTATGAAAGGCATTAATCTGCAGCTGGCGGAGGAATCGGTAGTACTGTTGGAGAACAAAGAACAGCTGCTGCCACTGGGTAAAGATACCGGAACTATAGCAGTGATTGGACCTAATGCTCATGATATATATAATTTGTTAGGTGATTTTACTTCATGGAAGAAGGAAGAGGATGTGTACACCATTCTGGATGGAATACGAGAAGTCTTTAGTGATTCCAGAATTATTTATGAAAAAGGCTGCGGAATCAGAAGCGGAACCAGAGAAGAATTGGAGGCGGCGGTAAAAGCAGCAGAAATGTCAGATGCAGTAATTCTGGCATTAGGCGGCAGCAGTGCTAGAAATCCGGAAGTGGCATATGGAAAGAACGGTGCAGCAGAAATTGTACACTATAATACGGAAGTGGATACAGGAGAAGGCAGGGATATTGCAGAGCTCAATATTGGCCAGGTACAAAGAGAACTGGCGGAAGCGATCTTTAAAGTGGGAAAACCGGTCATTGTTTTAAACATCAGTGGCCGTCCATTCTCGTTGGATTGGGCGAAACCCGCAAATGCGCTGCTTCAGGTCTGGTATCCGGGCGAAATGGGAGGCCTTGCTGTTGCGAGAATTCTTGCTGGTGAGGTTTGTCCGAGCGGACGTTTAAGCGTATCCATTCCTAAAAGTTCAGGTCAGCTGCCAGTTTATTATAACCACAAGGGGCATAGAAATTTTACAGATATGTCACCGGAACCGTCCTATTCCTTTGGATATGGATTGAGCTATAGCACATTTTCCTACACCAATTTAAAGGCAGATCATATCAGTCGAAAAGAGCTGGAAAGAGGAGGGAAAATCAGTGTGACAATAGATGTGACCAATACAGGAACAGTCCCCGCAAAAGAAGCGGTGCTGCTGTATGTAAAGGATATTCAATCTTGTGTCACCAGAAGAGTAAAAGAATTAAAAGGATTTGAGAAGATTTATTTGCTTCCGGGAGAAACAAAAACTGTGAATCTATATCTTGGCATGGAAGAACTGGGAGTGTGGGATCTGCACATGAATTTTGTCATTGAGCAAGGAGAAGTCCTTTTGATGGCAGGAACAGAAGAAACTACAGTGAAAATCAAGTAAGTAGTACAGTGAGGAAAAGATGAGACAGGGAATAGCAAAAAATAAAGATTTTAGAATGAAAAATATGAAAAAGAAATTGAAACAAACATATCAACTATTAATTCTCCTTGCTATACCATTGGTTTGGTTAATTCTTTTTAAATATGGGCCCATGTATGGACTGCTTATGGCTTTTACGGATTACGATATCCAGAAAGGAATCTTAGGAAGCCCATGGGTCGGATTAGATAATTTTAAAAAATTTTTCAGCCATTATCAATGCGGCAGAGTAATTAAAAATACATTAACTTTAAGCTTTTATTATTTAATGGCATCATTTCCGTTTCCCATTATTTTAGCGTTGGCATTAAATTGCTGCAAAAGAAAGAAATTTAGTAAAGTAGTTCAGACAGTCACCTATATGCCTTACTTTATCTCAACTGTAGTGCTTGTCGGTATTATCATGCAGCTCTTAAATCCCAAGATAGGGTTGCTTCCAAATCTGGTTACGGCACTGGGTGGTACACCAAAGGATTTGATGGCAGATAGTAATTGGTTTAGACATATTTATGTATGGAGTGGCGTGTGGCAGAATTGTGGATGGGGGACGATAGTTTATCTTGCGGCATTATCTGCTGTGGATAACGATTTGCACGAAGCTGCTATGCTTGATGGTGCAAGCAGGTTTAAAAGGATGCTTTATATTGATATTCCCTGTATATTGCCGACAGCGTCTATAATGTTAATTTTAAATGCAGGCAATATTATGAATCTGGGATTTGAAAAAGTGTTTTTGCTTCAAAATAATTTAAACAAGGATTCTTCAGAAATCTTAGCTACCTTTACTTATTACATAGGCCTGTCTTCGTCCGTCCCCGATATTCCTCTGGCTACGACTGTTGGTATGTTTAATTCGGTAATTAATTTAATTTTGGTATTATCTGTGAATAAGATTACACAAAAGCTTAGTAAGACAAGTTTGTTCTAATGGTATTGCAAAGAACATAGCAAGGGAGAACAAATATGAAAAATCAATTAGAAACAAAAATACATATGAAAAAATTGAATAGTGACACTTTTTTTTACATTTTCAATAACATATTTTTGTTATTCGCACTTTTAGTCGTAGCAATACCATTATTACATGTGATCAGCGCATCATTCAGCGACGCGAGAGCGGTGTCAGCCGGCAATGTGTTTTTGCTGCCGGTAGATTTTTCGTTGAAAGGATATACTGAGGTCTTCAAGCAGTCTAAAGTCCTGGTGGGATATGGAAATACAATATTTTATACGGTGCTCGGAACTTGTATTAACTTAGTATTTACCGTTATGGCTGCATATCCACTGTCACGTAAAAATCTTCCTTTTAGAAAGATATTTATTATGCTTTTTACTTTTACTATGATATTCAGCGGTGGAATGATTCCGACTTATATGCTTATGAATAATTTAGGGCTTCTGAATTCACGGTTAGTTATGATGCTTCCTAATGCGATTAATATCTTTAATCTGACGATAGCAAAAAATTTCTTTGAGAATAATGTGCCAGAGGAACTGTTTGAAGCGGCCCAAATTGATGGCTGCAATTATTTTAAATTTATAAAAAATATAGTGCTCCCATTGTCCAAACCCATATTAGCCGTCCTTGCATTATACTATGCTGTCGTACATTGGAATGCGTACTTTGATGCATTCCTCTATATAACGGATCC
This sequence comes from Lachnotalea sp. AF33-28, assembly GCF_003477885.1. GTDB lineage: Bacteria > Bacillota > Clostridia > Lachnospirales > Lachnospiraceae > AF33-28. Next base: position 411,977 of record NZ_QUEE01000001.1, on the reverse strand, counting down.
GGATAAGCTTCCTCTATCTATGGCACTTAGGGATATCCTCATTATGAATACCGTTACTGCTGAGAGTATGATGGATGCGAAGGAGATGCTGGCAAAGCAGGGAATGGCAGATTTGTTGAAATATTCGCTTATTGTAGTTTCCAGCGTTCCACTAGTCGCAGCTTATCCGTTTATTTCTAAGCATTTTGCGAAAGGGACTTTAACGGGAGCTGTAAAGGGATAACGTTTATTTATTCTGACACAACAAGGAGATTGAACAGACAGGGGAGTGTAAAATGCGCATATGTGGTGTAAAATAGCAGTCATTTCGGTATTTTTCAATGTTATATGAGAGATTTACACTTTTCTAATTATGACAAAGCGAATAAGATGTACTTGCAGCACGTAATTTTGCAAAGTGGGAGCGGTTTAAAATAATGTGTGAAAATCCGGAGTCATAAACATTGTTTATACCGCAGCCCGATACTAAAACTAATCAGAATTGGAGGGAACGCGATGAGAGCTATGAAAAGGCTAGTAAGATGTATTGCTGTTACAAGTTTGATTGTATCCTTAAGTGCGTGTGGGATTCAAAGCTCAGAAATTACTCAGAAAATTTCGGCAACAGAGACAGCAGATAAGAGTCAAAGCCAGGATACAACTGTGCAGGTATCTGCAAAGGGTGAGTTACCGATTGCATCTGAACCGATTGAGTTGGATGTTGTGGTAAAAAGTAATCCGCAAATATCAGATTATGAGAATAACCTTCTAATCAACTATATGGAAGAGAAAACCGGAATTAAGGCAAATTATATAGTGATTCCTGCAGATGATATTACTCAGAAGATAAATCTGATGTTATCCAGCGGCCAGGATATGCCGGATATCTTTATTTCATGTCTGACATCAGACTTGATTAGTACTTACTCTGAAAAAAATATGTTTGTGCCAATTAATGATTATCTGGAAACACAGAGCGCTTACTTTGAACCCCTCTTGGAGGAAAGAGAACATGCAAGGGAGTCATTAACGCTGCCGGATGGCCGGATTGTTGGTATTCCATATTTCTTACCTGTTGGCGAAAAAGTGGAACAGGCCGAACACAGCGCAATTGGCGGAAAGATGTGGATTAATCAGACATGGTTAGATAATTTGGGGCTGGAAATGCCGACTACTACAGACGAATTTAAGGAAGTCCTGCAGGCATTTAAAGAGAAAGACCCAAACGGAAATGGAAAAATGGATGAAATTCCTCTGATAGGTGCTACAAAAGGCGGATGGGACAGTTTGCCGGAGATATTCCTGTCAAATGCATTTTTACCTTACGATAATGACAACATGTATTATATTGATGATAACGGTAAAGTACAAGCCAGTTATGCACAGGATGAATATAGAGAAGCACTTATATACTTGAATAGTCTGTCAGAAGCCGGACTGCTGGATTCATCCACCTATACCCAGGATAATGCTCAGCTGAAGCAATTGGTGGAAAAGGAAGAAGGTATAGTTGGCTGCTTCCCATCAACGGCATCTTCCATGGCGGTAACACCGGGAACCGATCGGTTTAAAGAATATGTAGCATTGCCGCCGCTAAAAGGTCCGGAAGGAGTGCAGTTGACAAAAACCCGTATTTGGTCAATCGGTACAGGCAGTTACTCCGCAATTACAAGCGCCTGCGAGAATCCTGAAGCGGCATTTAAATGGTTGGACTATTGGTATAGTGAAGATATTTCAATTAGAAATAAATACGGTGTGGAAGGAGTTCACTGGCAAAAGCCGGCAGAGGGGACTATTGGCCTAAATGGAGAAGCAGCTAAAATAGAAATTTTGATTGATCTCTATTCCGGAGATCCTAATAATGTACGGGCAGGCCATAACTTAGGCTGTCCGGACAAGTTTATGAATTATGTGGCAAGATCTGAGGATGAATATGAGCCGGAAAGAGTATTCGCGGAAGCCAGCCAGTTATATTTTCCATATGCTCCCGCTGAGAAGAATTATATGAAATCATACTTCTACAATGTGGAAGACGCTAAAAGAATGAGTGAAGTAAATGCAACTTTAGTTACATATATCGATGAAGCTAGGACCAAATTTATCTTAGGTATTCGTGACATCCATAATGATGATGACTGGAATGATTATATGAAAGAAATAGAAAAAATTGGCTATCAGACAATACTTGATATTATGCAGAATAGAGTAGATATAGCAAGGAAATAAACTTTTATGAAACTTTTACCGATACAGACTCTGTGCTTACGGAATTAAAAATAGTGGACAGACTTGGCTATGTGTCTGCCCACTATTTGAGTCTACAGGCTGTGTCTCTTAACCTGCCGTATGCCGTCCAGCAGCGTCTCCGGCAGTTTCAGTTCACAGCTGCGGATTCCCTCTTCCAGCTGTTCTTCAGTGCGGAACGTGACGATGGGCACCGTCGGAAAATCCTGCGCCATCAGATATGCGAAGGAAACCTCTCCAACGGGCAGCCCGGACTCCCGAATCAGGGACAGGATCGTTTCATTTTCCTCATTGTCGTAGAGCGCGCGGACGGTTGTGCCAATCTGCGTTCCGGCAATCCTCTTGCTCAAATACCCGTGGGCTGCGGAAGTATAGGCCATCGCATTTTTCCCGGTCTGGAGATGGTATTCGTAGGTGGGCATATCCATCATGTTCAGCGTTTTATCCGTCACGGCTTCTGCGTTGATATCGGCCAGGCTCCACATCAGCTGATTGCAGACAAAGCCAGTGAACCCGTTATCGGCCGCCGCCCGATCCGCCTCGCGGATGCGGGGAAGGCTCCAGTTGGAGCATCCGTACCAGCGCAGCTTGCCCTTTGCCCTGGCCTCCTCCAGTACACCCAGCAGATTCCCGGCAGGGATGCCGGCATTGTCTCTATGCAGAAAATAGAGATCGATATAATCGGTCTGCAGCGCCTTAAGGCTCTCATCGATGTCGGTGCGGATATCGTCAGGCGTCACCCTGGAAACGGACATGGTATCCAGCCTGGGATGAGCCCCTTTCGTGCTTAAGATCACATCGTGTCTGCGTCCGGACGATTTCAGAAAACGTCCGATCACATGCTCGCTTTTTGCCTGTTCGCCAGGTTCCCAGTCTCCATAGACGTGGGCGGTATCAATAAAATTAGCTCCTGATTCCAAAAACTGTTCCATCTGTCTGCATGCCTGTTTTTCCGGCATATCGGTGCCGTACTTCACCGTACCAAGACAGATTTTGGATACTTTCAGATCCGTGTTGTTCAATAAAGTGTACTGCATACCTTCTCCTCCTTCAATTTCAGCCTGCGCGCCACATCTTCTGCGAAGCGCCGGATTCTTAAGGGGTGAAGCCTTGAATAGAGATAATAGGGATAAAACGTTCCGTCAAAGGCGTCCTCAATCTGCCGTGCGATGCCGTAGAGCTCATCCAAAGTGCCCTCTGCGGCCTTCAGATCGTCTTCATAGCGCGTCTGTTCCGCATAAACGGTGAGATACATCGCCCTCGTTGTGATATCACAGAACCGGGCAAACAGCACCATGCAGTCAATGGCAGCCTTCATATCCGCAGCAAAGCTGTCCGAAACCCCAAGAGAATTTATATCCAGTATATCATATAAAGCCTCTGTTTGGGAGATCGCTTCTTTCTTTTCGCGGAAAATAAACTCCATATTATCCGGGGTCACAGATACCCTGGAAGATGCGCCCGGATCCCAGTCATCCCTGGAATGAATGACCGTCATTATCTCAAAAGCCTTATCTATGGTATAAGGCGGCTGGTCGCTTTCCAGATATTGATGCCCGCGTATATACGCGGCTTTAGCGAATGCCTCCCAGGATGCCTTCATGAAATCCTTAAGCTTTTTCCAGGCTTCCGGATTGGCCGGAACTTCATTCTTCTGCAGGCAGGAAGCAGTCTTAAGCGGGGAGTACAGACCTTTTGACACCCATCTTCGATAGATTTCATTCGTTTCCGTATCCAGGTCCCAGGTCAGCATGGCACCGGCATAGAGGTTTACCATGCTGGGCGAGCAGTGGACGGAAGCGTCATGCACCAGTTCCCAATCCGTGCGGAACCATGCGCCGGCAGCCCCCTTCTCATAGCAGATTTCCAGCCGTTCCTTCATATCCTCCACCAGACTCATCGGTGATACGCCCATGCCAAAATACTGTCCCCAGGTATCAAACTCTATGTACTCCCTAAGTTTCCCCGTATGCCCGATCTCGGGATTTGTAGGAAATGTGGGATAATAGTCATGGGGCTGAGCTTTCAGAGCGATAATGATATCATCCGACACTTGTTCACAGGCCTGGATCATCAGGCTCTGCTGCTCTGCCGTATAGGCGAAATCCCTCACAATCAGCACCTTCCCCGCAGCGGCGATCGGCCGGTACATTGCGGTGAGCACATTCACATACCAATCCAGATCCCTGGTATTGCGGCAGCGCTCACAGTGGCAGCGGTTAGCCGCAATGGATACCGGGCTCTCCCTGGTGCCCAGACTGACAATCACACCGGATACATCCGGATAGACTAAAAACAGCTCGGTAAACTTGGCGTCCAGAAATTCCGTCCAGAACGGATGGTTCGGACACACTGTCCCATCCGCGTTTCGAAGATCCGGTTTCAGCTCAAAAATTGACTCTACCGTATAGATCTCCTTAATTTCCGGATAAAACCCGATCCCCAGAGCCTTTGCCTTCCGTATAACCCCATTCAGATAATCCCGCTGATACAGCACTCCCTGTCTTCTCACCGGCCATCTTTCCCACATCACATCGTTATCATAATACTTCTCCGGAAACACCATCTGATCCACCAGATCATTCTGATGAAAAATCAGAGCATTTAGCCCTTCCTCCTTCATAAACTCCAGCGCCAGATCCACCTGCGCCATCTGCCACATCCTGGAACTGTGAATCTCATATCCTCTAAACTCAAATTTCCGCATAATACCCTCCAAATTATTAATAATAAAATCCATTTCCAAACTAGTAGCCTTCAAACTCATCCCCAACTGATTATATTCCCCCAACACATACCCCGCCTTCTACGACTTATTTCTCCTCAGGCATATAAGATCGCCGAACATTCGATAACCCAGCCGGGGAGTGGCGGCGGTATCCCTCATAGGGATCCTTTGAAGCCCGCCGGTCCTTACGTCACGTCCTTTGTGACGTTAGTACCGCTGCGCGCTTCACAGAGCGAGAGCGTGTCCCAATGAGGGATACCGCCGCCACTCCCCGGCGGACTTTTCGCACCCCCCATCTTACATGCCCCTTCACCCCTTGAGTCCGGTAGTAGCGATCCCTTCCACAAAATACTTCTGTGCGAAGATATACAGCAGCACCGGCGGCAGCATCGTAACCAACGACATCGCCATCAGCTGGTCCCAGTGCACGGTATCCGCCACATCTAACGACATCCTAAGCGCCAGGGATACCGGATATTTTTTTACACTGTTGATATAGATCAGCGGGTTAAAAAAGTCATTCCATCGCCATACGAACTGAAAGATCGTGACGGAGAACATGGCCGGCTTGGACAGCGGCAGTATGATCCTGGAGAAGATTCCGAAGGCGCCGCAGCCGTCGATTCTGGCCGATTCATCCAGCTCTGTCGGAATTCCGCGTATGAACTGAATCATCATGTAGATAAAGAACGGATAAGTGGCAAACATAGCCGGCACGATAAACGGACGGTAGCTGTCCAGCCAGCCCAGCCGGTTAAAGATCAGATACCTGGGAACGAGAAGCGTCTGTTCCGGCAGGAGGAGCGTGGAAATCACGAGGGCGAACAGCAGCTTTTTTAAAGGAAAGCGAAACCGTGCGAACCCATAGGATACCAGCAGGCTGGAGAATACCGTAAAAAATACGGTGGGAACCACCAGGAGAAAAGTGTTTTTGAAAAATACGAGGTAAGTGTATTTTCCATTTCCCTTCCACCCCTGCACGAAGGAACTGAACTTCCATTCCCTGGGGAAAATGCTTAAGGAAGTGATGATTTCGTTGTTGTCCTTAAAGGCGGATCCAGCGAGCCAGAACAGAGGATAGATCATGATGACTGCCAGCGCGGTTAGGAACAGGTAGTTCAGGAACCTGCCGGCCTTCTTCCATTTTCTCAATTTCATCTTATTTCCCTCCGTCCTGATAGAAAGTCCAGTACGCGGATGATTTAAAAATCAGCGCGGTAAGAATCAAAATGATGACAAACATGATCCAGGAAAGCGCGGATGCGTAGCCCATCTTGAGATAGGTGAACGCGTTGTCGTACAGCATGAGCCCGTAGAGATAGGTCGCTTTTAACGGTCCGCCTTTAGTTATGAGGAAGGGGGCCGCGAATTCCTGAAATGCGTTGATCATCTGCATCACGATATTAAAGAGAATGATGGGCGTGATCATCGGTACGGTGATCTTGAAAAACATCCTCACCCTGCCGGAACCGTCTACCTGGGCGGCCTCGTAGAGTTCCTGCGGTATCTGCTTGAGTGCGGCCAGAAACAGGATCATGGACGAGCCGAACTGCCAGACAGCCAGCAGACTGATGGTGATCAGTGAGATATCGGGGCTTCCCAGCCAGTCTACCGCAGGCATTCCAAGCCTTCCGATCAGCTGATTAATGAATCCGTTTTTATTAAAGAGAAATCTCCATAAAATAGCGATTCCTACGCTGCCGCCCAGGATGGAGGGGAGATAATAGAGCGTTTTAAACACACCGATTCCCTTTACCTTCAGGTTCAGCAGCATCGCGATGAAGAGGGCGAATGTGAGCTTCAGCGGTACGGAGATCAGCACATAGACGACGGTTACCTTGAGGGACTGTATAAATGTCTGATCATGGGTGAATATTTCCTTGAAGTTATACAAACCTATGAATTTATAAGGCTTCAGCATAGACAGGTCCGTAAAGGAATACACAAAAGAGGACAGAAAGGGATAGGCCTGGAATACCAGAAATCCGATGATCCACGGGGAGATAAAAATGAATGCCGCATAATCCCTCTTCCTATACCTTCGGACAGATCTGCCGGTTGATTTCTTCATAATATGTTACCTCGATTTTCCGCAGTGCATAAGCCGCCGCTTATTAAGCCAGAAATGGTCCGGACTGCGGACCATTTCCAAAGCGGGACAAAGAATTTCTTACTGCTTTTTTAACTGTTCCAGCGTATAGACGAGATCGTCGTACAGTTTCTGTCCGGCTTCCTCGGGCGTCAGCTCCTTATATCCGACTTTGTGGGAGTAGTCGCTGATAATCGCTGCGCATTCGGAGTTTAAGGTGGGGCCGTTTTCCGGGCTGCCGCCGTCTGCGAGGGCCTGTTCCAGCATAGAAGAGACTTCCGGAGAGATCAGACCGTCCTCCTCCAATATGGCGCGCGCGTCCTTATTGGCCGGGATTCCTCTGGTGTCACCTGTGATGCGGATGGCCTCCTCGTCGTTCATGAACCAGTTGATGAAAGCCGCCGCCTCTTCCGGATACTTGCAGGCGGTTGGGATGGCCAGCATCATGGTAGGAGCTATGGTAATGGAAGAATCTTTAGCATCATCCGCCACCACCCAGCGCATAGTCCCGATTTTAAAAGGAGAGGCGGAAACGATGGAAGGCAGATTGGAGGCGCTTAAGACCGTCATGCCCCAGCTGCCTTCCAGCCAGTTGGGGATCTGGTCGGCAAATACGGTCTCATATAATACGCTCTCTTCAAAAGGCGGCATAGTGCCTGTCTCCACCAGCTGCAGTACCATATCCATGCATTCCACCAGATCTTCCGGCGTGCAGATCAGTTCATAGCTGTCATTGATCATATTTTCACCGTATTTCTGCTTAATGAGGTCACGGGTGATATAGACCAGCACATCATTGGTCAAAAAGAGCAGATGAGCGTTTTCATCCTGTTCGTTAACTTTGCTGCCGGCAGCCAGCAGATCGTCCCAGTTCCAGTCGTCTGCGGTGGTAAGACCGTATTTTTCGAAGAATTCTGTATTGTAGAGCGCGCCTCTGCCGTTGATGCCGCAGGGCACTCCGATCAGGTAGCCGTCCTGTCCACAGTATTCATTGATGAAATCCGTATCAAAACTGGACAGATCAATTTGATCCGGAAGTTCGTTCATGTTGAGGAAAGGCTTGCCCTGTGCGATCAGATCGCCGATCCATTTGTAATCCACCGAAACGATCTCGGGCTGTGTCCCGCCCGAAAGCTGTGTCAGGAGCTTCTGATAATAGGAGTCAAAGCCCATATATTCATATTCGATGGTGACATGCGGATTTTTTTCCATATAGAGTTCGATGGCCTTTATGGTGGCTTCATGGCGCGTATCTCCTCCCCACCAGGAAAATCTTAAGGTTACCGGCTCCTTCTGTCCTGCGGTACCGGCGGCAGAGGTTTCCTGCGCTTCGGTGGCAGCGGATGTGACAGCTGCCGTGGTAGATTCTCCGGACGCATCCTTTTTGACTGGCTGGCACCCTGCCATCAGGCCGGCAGCCAGCAGAAATGCGCAGAATAAACTGACCGTTCGTTTCATTTTCATATAAACCCTCCTTTTTTAATGTCACCAACCGAAGGTTGATGACCTGCGCACACTTCGGTGTGCTTCTTTTGTACCCTTATCTTAGCATGTGGGACATCGGTAAAACAGTGCGGCCAAATACGAAAAAGTGTCATTTTTTACGAAAACAGGGACGGATTGCCAAAGCCCCGCCCGTTGACAAAACGTTTTGCATAAGTGAAAATTATAGTATGGAGTTACAGTAATTTTAAATGGGGGGGGTAGAATGTACAAGCTGGGAATAGCCGATGACGAGAGCCGGCTGCTGTCGGGGCTCTGTGAGTATTATCCCTGGGCTGAGATGGGATTTGAAATCAGAGTCAGGGCAAAGAACGGTTTTGGTATACTGGAGTATCTGCAGAAGGAATCTCTGGATGTGGTGCTGACGGATATCTCCATGCCGGGGATGGACGGGATCCGCCTTGCTAAGGAACTGCATCATGACAGACAAGAACCGGTGATCGTGTTTTTAAGCGGTTACGCGGATTTTCAGTATGCGAAACAGGCGATCAAATACGGCGTATACGAATACATATTAAAACCTGTGAAATATCAGGAGCTTTTGGACGTGTTTCAGAGGATACGGGTGAGACTGGATCTGGAACACCGGGAGGAAGAGGACCGGGGCGGCAGTTATTATATGTCAGTAGTTGAAAAGGTGAACCGTTATGTGCTGGAAAATCTAAGCTGCGCTACGCTCAAGGGCGCGGCCGCCAGAGTGGGACTTAGCGCCAGCTATCTATCCGCCCTTTACAAGCAGTATACAGGAAGAAATTTCTCGGATTTCATCCTGGAGTCCAGGATGACCTGTGCCGGAAAGATGCTGGATGATGGGGTGCTGAAAACCTATCAGATCGCGGAACGCCTCGGCTATGACGATCCTAAGAATTTTACGAGGGCCTTTCGCAGCTTTTACGGCACGGCACCGAGGGAATACAGGTCGCGGAAGGGGGCTGGCGGTGAAGACGATCAATGTTAAAAAACAGTTTGTTAAGAAGAACTTTCTGACATTTTTCTGCGCTTTTGTGCTGCCCACTCTGCTGCTGGGAGCGGTTATGGTATGGCTGTCCTGGAGGGAGGCATCCGAGGACATCGGCAGGCGCATGGAAAATTCTCTGAATCTGGTTGAAGATCATCTGGACGGGCTGACCGGAGAGAGCAAGGGTGTCAATGTCTATATTGAGAGCAGCAGCCTTACCTCCGGCTTAAGCCGCATGATGAACAGCAGAGATATCCAGTATCCGGAGATGATTTCCATCCGCCATTTTTCGGCTTTTATAAACTCGGTGGTCAATTCCGATTCTGCTGCGGATTCCATATATATCTATCTGCCCAATTCCATTAACAGAGTCTATACTTCGGCCATGAATTTTGTCTTCCTGGATTCGCTGACTGACCGGGAGTGGGTTGAAATGCTGGTGGATGGAGAGAAAGAGCAGTGGATTACGAAACGTAACAAAAATGATTACAGTTTCGAGAAGCCCAGAGAAGTCATAACCGTATTCTGCAAATTTCATAATTTTGCGGGAGGGAGCGCGGTCAATTATTCCGCTGCAGATATCAGCCGGATCTATGATTCTATGATGTTTTATGAGAATCAGTCCGTCATCATAACGGATGACAGCGGCCGTATACTGATGCACAACGCGGCCCTGCAGGAGGCGGAGGCTGCGGCTTTAAATGACCGGATCAATGCAGGCGCAAATAGCGGCAGCTTTATCATGACAGCTGACTATCCGGAATATGGGCTTCATATCATAACATCGGTTCCGAAAGGCACGCTGTATTCCATTGCCATGCAGAATGCCAGGGTTACAATTCTGATCACACTCATGATTGCGGTGGTGACCATTATCCTGGCTTACGGCCTGTCCCTGAAAAGCTACCGCCAGCTGAACCAAGTGGTGACGCTGTTTGATTATGCCGATAAAAAGCAGCCGCTGCCACAGGTGGAATATAATAACCGGGACATGTATTCGCAGATACTCCACAATATTATACGTATCTTCATAGAAAACAACTATCTGCAGGTGCAGCTTTCCGAGAGAAAATACCGCCTTCAGACGGCCCAGCTGCAGGCGCTGCAGTACCAGATCAATCCTCATTTCCTGTATAACACGCTGCAGACGATCAACTACGAGATCCTTTCCCTGACGGCGGGGCGCCAGACCCAGGCGAACAGCATGGTAGAAAACCTCTCGGATATCATGCGCTTTTCACTGGAATCCGGCGATTCGATGGTCAGTTTAAAGGAAGAAATCGAAAACTGCCGCAAATATATAAGGATTCAGCAGGCCAGGTACGATAACGGATTCCAGGTGGTGTGGGATGTGGAAGATATGCTGCTGTCCAATATGGTTTTGCGCCTGATCCTGCAGCCGATCGTGGAAAATTCCATCGTGCACGGGGTAAAGTCCAGGGAGTCCGGCGGAAAGATTAAGATAACCGTCCGGAGCCGCGGATCAGGAATGGAAATCAGGGTCTGCGACAACGGCGGCGGTATTGGAAAGGAGAGGCTTCAAAGGATAAGGGAAAACTTCCATTCACAGGAGGTGGAATATACGGCGGATCATATCGGCCTGCAGAACTGCTGTCACCGTCTGGTGCTGGCCTATTCAGAGGAAAGCGAACTTCATATCCGCAGTAAAATGGGTATGGGGACGTTGGTGTACTTTAGTATACCTTTGTGATGGGCATGCAATCCACAGTGAATAATCACTGAAAACCGGGCAACACTTTTAACAAATTCAAATATATGCGGCGCATAAAAAGCGCAGGTGAATAGAATGACGAAAAAAGTGGTATTTGGCCTGGTTGGGCTGTTATGGCTGCTGGCACTGATGCAGATGTCAGGTTCCGCGAAGAACCAGGATGAAAATAAGGTGATCAGCGCATTTTCCAGAGTGGACTACAGCGAATCCAGGTGTACTCTGGAAATCAGCTCCTCTGCCGGAAGCGGCTATTATCTGGCCGGAGAAAGAGAAGAACTGCTAAAGTCCTTTGCAGCGGACCTTGGCATAACGATGGGTTATGAACTGTCCGAAGTGCGGGATGGCGGCAGGCTGGAAACGTCGCTTAAAAAGGACGGAAAAAACGGCAGCACGACCCTGCGGTTTGTATCAGTGGAGGACAGGGAAGGGGAGCACGACGTGGAGGTGGAGAACTATTTCTACGCAAAGCTCACAATCTACCAGAATCTGGACAGCGCCCTTCCCTATAAAAAACTGATGGAGGACCTGCTTTCGGAATACCGGCTGGCCGGCAGGGTGACGCTGGAGCTGACCGGTATTTGTGACAGCCGTCTGGATCTGGCCGCCAAAGATGTGATCACCGATGAGATGATGAAGAAGATGGGGGCGAAAGTCCAGGAAGGGCACCGCACCGATGAACTCTATACCGTCTATGGATACACGGAAAATGTAAAGGACTACGTGCTGATTAACGGAAGGCGGGTGAATATCAATATCGCGTTTTCCTATGACGAGCTGACCGACAGGACATTTATTTATCTTGGCTGCCCAATTTTACTGAACGATTATTGAGAACGCGGTGCCGCTGCCTGGGCGGTCAAAATTTTGGAAAAATTTATAGCGGTTCAGACAATGAGAAAATTAGCGCATTAACACATCAACATCATACACGGATTCCTCTGCCGGGCATACCATATTACTATAAAAGTAAGCATAAAGGAGTTTGCCATATGGATTCCTATAAAAATTATGGTATGTTCGGCAGATATCAGGCACCCAGAACGCTGGCCTGTGATGCTTATTACGGTTTACCGGATGATCCCTATATGATTTCCGCCATGCAGAGTGCCGGAAATGTCGGTTACAGCGGCATGTGGACGCCCTATGAAGGCGGCATGGACTACGAAGCGGAAGCGGATCTGGAATATCTAAGAGGCATGTATCCGGAGCATATGAAAAGGATACAGAGAGCGGTAGAAGAGGAATGTGACCGCCACGAATATGAAGGCTCTCCCATGTATGATGAATATCCCGACCGCTTTGCCATCAGCCGCATGGGCGACAGGGTATATCAGAATCTGAAGACCCTGGAAGCTCAGGCAGATGTGGATGATGAGGAAGACGATGTGGAAACCACCGCCTGCAGAAATTGCGGGAGGCCGGGACCGGACCAGTGGCTTAGGAATGCGGTTGAAGTCATGCTGCTGCAGGAAATATACCGCCGGAGATGTCTGCGCAGAAACTGCCGCCCATGGTTCTATTAGGGCGTTACTATTCACAGTTACCGTAACTTCCCGCGAATGGCGGGGCAGCCGTGAATAGTAATATTAAGGTTTCATGACAGAAAAAGTTAATAAAATTAAGGTTGAGGTTTCCGGGTTCACCCTTTACAATATAATATAGCCATGGCAGGTATTTCATGGCAGGAGGTACACGAAATAACGTCATAATTCTATGGATTATGGCGTTTACTATATCAGTCAGACACTCCGGGGCACCGGGGTAAAGAGGAATTGCATGAGAAAACTTTGGAAAAAAATCGTCGTTTTGATTCTGATCTTTGTGGCGACCGTGGCCGGAATGGCCGCACTGGTGTTGCTTGGCAAGGACGAGAACCGGCAGATATCCGCTTCCTATGAGACCATGGGGGAGGCAGTGCTGCCGGTGGTTTACATGGAATTTGAAGGCAGGGAAATCAACCGCATGCACGGATATACCGCACCGATGAAGGGCCAGTATATGAAGGACACCACCACGCCTCTGCCAAAAGACCGGCGCCTTACAGTGCTGATTGACCGCTATGGGAGTGAGGTGGTGAATATTTCTTATGAAATCCGCAGCCTGGATACGAAGCGGCTGGTGGAGAGCACGCAGCTTACGGCCTGGGATACGCAGGAAGACCGCATTACGGCCGTGCTGCCCATACAGAATCTGCTGGAAGAGGATACGGAATATCTGCTGACGCTGATTGTGTCCACCCGGGATTCGGGCAATGTCTATTATTATGGCAATATAGTGTACTCAGATTCCCTGCATACCGCAGAGATGATCGATTTTGTCACGGATTTCAGCCTGAAGACTCTGGATAAGGAGGCTGCTAAATCCCTGGCCGTTTATATGAAAAATTCCACGGAGGACAAGGATACGCTGGGCGATGTCAGTCTGCGCACCAGCTACAGCCAGATTGTCTGGGGAAAACTGTCTCCCAGCCGTATCACAGAGCCTGTGATCTCCGTCAAGGATATCAGCTCCTCTATTGGGACCATCCGGCTGAATTACCGCGTGAAAGCCGCGGATGAAGACGGCACTGTGAGAACCTACGATGTGGAGGAGACCTACTGCCTTCAGAAATCGCAGTCACAGTGGTATTTGCTGACCTTTAACCGCAGCATGGACCAGCTGCTGGAGCCCGATACGATTACCTCTTCCGGCGGATATATTGATCTGGGTATCTTAAGCAGCGGCTCTGTCAAAGTGGATGGTACCGGCAGTGAATCATGGCAGCGGTTCGTGCTTAACGGAGAGCTCTGGGGCTATCAGGGCAGTACAGGAGATCTGACCAGGATCTTCAGTTTTCGGGATGAAAATGACGACGGTGTGCGTACGGATTACCGCCAGCACGATATCCAGATGGTGGGAAGCGATGATAAGGGCAATATGGATTTTATCGTATATGGATATATGAACCGGGGCAGCCATGAGGGAGAGGTGGGGCTGGTATTTTACCGCTACCACAGCGAGGAGAATGCGCTGGAAGAGGTGTTTTACCTGCCCTATGAAAAGCCGTATTCTATTATGAAGGAAGAGCTCGGCACTTTAAGCTATATCAGCGATACCGGTCTATTGTATCTGATGCTCAATAACAGCATTTATGCGATTGATTTTGTGGGCAATGAGTGCCTGGTTGTTGTGGATTATGTGAATGAGGAATCCCTGGTGATCAGCGACGACCGCAGTGTGATCGCCTGGCAGGAAGGAGAGAAGCCCTATGCGGCTTCCAGCGTGCAGGTCATGTATCTGGACAGCGGGAAAAAGCAGACGGTTACGGCCGGAGAGGGTGAATACTTAAAGGCGCTGGGATTTTGCGGCGACGATTTTATCTGCGGTTATGCCAGACAGTCGGATGTGCCCGCGGACGTGGAGACCGCCGGAACATTTCCTATGTATAAGCTTGAAATCATCAATGAGGATGGCGGGATCGAGACTGACTATGAGATTGGAGGCGTCTATGTGACCGGGGTCAGCATTGAGCCGGGCAGCATCCGCCTGATGAGGGCGGTAAAGACCGGGGAGGGATTTGCGGCTGCGGATGAGGATGCGCTCATCATGAATCAATCCGTACCCCAGAGCGCTGTATATGGCCTGGAGACAAAGGATACAAGCTGGAAAAAGCGGGTGTATCTGCTCAAGGTGAACGGTACGGCCGGTGAAAACGGGATACAGCAAAAAGCGCCCTCCAAGATCATACTGGAGAACAGCAATCTGCTGGCATTCGCAGATTCAGGCAAGGAGGACCAGGCATATTACGCTTATTCCAAAGGCGATCTGCAGGCGATCTGCAGGACGGCGGCGGAGGCGGTCAATATGGTGTATGACGATATCGGCTTGGTGCTGGACGGCAGCGGAAATTATGTGATGCGCAGAGGATTTAAAGGCAGCGGAGCCAGTGTTTCGGTCAGCACAACCTCCACAGCGGCGGATGAAAGCAGTCGTCTGGCGGCCTGTGTGGATGTGATGCTCAAGTACGAAAATATCAGCGTGGATGTAAAAGGATTGCTTGCGGAGGGCAGAACGCCGCTGGAAATCCTGACACAATCCCTGCCGGGCAGAACCTACGATCTGACCGGCTGTGATCTGACCGCCGTTGTATATTATTTTCTAAGCCAGGGCAGGCCCCTGTTGGCCATGACAGAAGGGAACGGCGCTTACCTGATCGTCGGTTATGACAACAGCAATGTCTACCTGTTTGATCCGATGCAGGGCAAGAGTATATCTGTGAAAGCCGCGGAAGCAGAAGAAATGTTCAGACTTTCCGGAAACAGGTTTTTAGGATACAGCGGCTGATCTGGCTGCTGGCAAAGAGGCCGAAAAAGAATGAAAAAAGTGGAAAAATATCGTAAATTGTTAAAGTTCGAATATTTTGCCATTTTTCAGAAAGCTTGGTGTAAGCGCCGGAGGAAATTCTGGAGACCGGTCAATTTTTTGGAAAGCTTTTAAAATGTAACTACAATTGTACCGATTTTAACAGTGAAACGGGCCGGAGCGGGCATGCAGAAACAGGCAGACCGCTTCGGCCCGTTTCTGTCCGGACAAAAATGATTTTACAAATAAAAATCTTGTGTTATAATAAGAGAATGATTGAGGGAAGATATATGGGAAAGAAGAAAAAATGCGCTTGGCGCATTTGAAATAATAGTGTTTGAACTATAGCAGAGGTGCATAATGATACAGTATATTATGAAGGGCGGCAATCCTTTGGTCGGGGAGGTCGTGGTTGGAGGCGCTAAAAATGCGGCTCTGGGTATACTTGCGGCGGCGGTTATGACGGACGAACCGGTCGTTATAGAAAATCTGCCGGATGTACGCGACACCAATGTTTTGCTGGAAGCAATCAGAGCAATCGGAGCGATCGTTGAGAGGATCGATAGACATACAGTCAGAATCATCGGCAGCACGATTCATACAATCTGTGTGAATTACGATTATATCAGGAAGATCCGGGCATCCTATTATCTGCTCGGCGCGCTGCTCGGCAAGTATAAGAAGGCGGAGGTTGCTCTGCCCGGCGGATGCAATATCGGCACCCGGCCCATAGACCAGCATCTGAAGGGGTTCCGCGCTCTGGGAGCACAGGCCCGTATCGAGCAGGGCGGCATGGTGGCTGTGGATGTGGATCAGCTTGTGGGGAGCCATATATTCCTGGATGTGGTATCGGTGGGAGCTACCATCAATATCATGCTGGCGGCTTCACTGGCGGAAGGCAGAACGATTATTGAAAACGCCGCTAAGGAACCTCATGTTGTAGATGTGGCGAACATGCTCAACAGCATGGGCGCTTTGATAAAAGGAGCCGGCACGGATGTGATCCGTATTACCGGCGTGGAAAAGCTGCATGGAACGGAATACTCCATTATTCCGGATCAGATAGAGGCCGGTACGTTTATGTTTGCGGCCGCAGTTACCAAAGGCGATATCATGGTAAAGAATGTGATACCCAAGCACCTGGAAGCAATCAGCGCCAAGCTGATCGAGATGGGTTGTGAGGTATCGGAGTTTGACGATGCGGTTCGCGTGGTAGGAAAGCCCAGGCTGACTCATACCCATGTGAAAACCCTCCCATATCCCGGATTCCCGACGGATATGCAGCCGCAGATATCGGTGGCGCTGGCGCTGGCGGAAGGAACGAGCATCGTAACAGAGAGTATTTTTGAGAACAGGTTTAAGTATGTGGATGAACTGTCACGCATGGGCGCCACCATCAAGGTGGAGGGCAATGTGGCGGTGATCAACGGTGTACAGAATCTGACCGGAGCAGAGGTCAGCGCACCGGACCTGCGGGCAGGGGCAGCCCTGGTGCTGGCGGGACTGGCGGCGGACGGATACACAACAGTGGACGATGTGGAATTTATCCAGCGCGGTTATGAGTGCTTTGATGAGAAGCTGCAGGCGCTGGGCGCGATGCTGGAGAGAGTCAGCGATGATAAGGACATCCAGAGATTCAAACTGAAGATCGGCTGAGCCGGCTAAAAATTAAATATATGCAAACTCTTATTCAGAGTGATGGAGATACAAAGGATCTGTGAAGTCACGGCAACCCCTTATGAGGAAGGTGCCAACCTGAGCGAGAAATCGAACAATAAGAGGACGTTGTGAAATAACAGGTCCGCTTTTTGCGGGCCTTTTATGATTCAATAGGAAATTGCGACCTATTGAACAAAAAATGCTCCGTTTTGGATCAGAAAAATACGCATATCAGCAATACTATTAATAAACCAAGGAGGAAGTTTATCAAATGGAAAGAAGATTATTTACTTCAGAGTCAGTAACGGAAGGCCATCCCGATAAAATGTGCGACCAGATATCGGACGCCATACTGGACGCACTGCTGGAACAGGATCCCATGAGCCGTGTTGCCTGCGAGACCTGTGTGACCACGGGTCTGGTTATGGTGATGGGTGAGATCACCACGAAGGCATATGTGGATATCCAGAAGGTTGTTCGGGATACGGTGGCTGAAATCGGCTATACGAGAGCGAAATTCGGCTTTGATGCCACGACCTGCGGCGTGATCACTGCTATCGACGAGCAGTCCGGAGATATCGCCATGGGCGTAAACAAAGCGCTGGAAGCTAAGGAAAATAAGATGACCGATGATGAAATCGAGGCCATCGGCGCCGGCGATCAGGGCATGATGTTCGGATTTGCCACCAATGAAACAGAGGAGTACATGCCCTATCCGATCTGGCTGGCCCATACGCTGGCCCGCAGACTCACCGAAGTGCGCAAAAACGGCACTCTTTCCTACCTTCGCCCGGACGGTAAGACTCAAGTGACGGTG
Source organism: Lachnotalea sp. AF33-28 (assembly GCF_003477885.1). GTDB lineage: Bacteria > Bacillota > Clostridia > Lachnospirales > Lachnospiraceae > AF33-28. Next base: position 393,927 of record NZ_QUEE01000001.1, on the reverse strand, counting down.
GAATATGATGAGAACGGCAGGCCGGCACGACTGGACGCGGTGGTACTTTCCACACAGCACGACGATCAGGTGACCCAGGAACAGATCCATGCGGATATTAAGAAATATGTATTTGACGAGATCCTTCCGGCGGAAATGATTGATGAAAATACCAAATTTTTCATCAACCCTACAGGCCGCTTTGTGATCGGCGGGCCTCAGGGTGACAGCGGACTGACAGGCCGCAAAATCATTGTGGATACCTACGGCGGATATGCCCGTCACGGCGGCGGGGCATTCTCCGGGAAGGACTGCACAAAGGTGGACAGATCCGCAGCCTACGCAGCCCGCTATGTGGCCAAAAATATTGTGGCGGCGGGACTGGCCGACAAGTGCGAGATCCAGCTGTCCTATGCCATCGGCGTGGCGCAGCCTACATCCGTCATGGTGGATACCTTCGGTACCGGTAAAGTAGCGGACGAGCGTCTGGTGGAGATTATCCGCGAGCACTTTGACTTGCGCCCGGCAGGGATTATCAAAATGCTCAACCTGCGCAGACCCATCTATAAACAGACGGCGGCTTACGGTCATTTTGGCCGCAATGACCTGGATCTTCCCTGGGAACGTCTGGATAAGGTGGATATGTTAAAAAGCTGTTTATAAATAGAAACTGTTACGTTTTTATCAAGGTGTGCAGAAATCAGGTAAGAACCTCACGGGGAGGCGTTCTTACCTGATTTTTATTTGCCTTAGAGCAAAAGCTGCCCACATTTATTAAAGAAAAGTTCAGGCGCTGTTTCGGCTGATTCCGGACTTTGCCGGGGGAATTGCCGCTATGTGACCCGCGTGTGACAATCAGCGTATATAATGAAGTCAAGAGTGGAGCCAGTATGAAATTTTGTAGATAAGGAGTATGAGCCGTGAAAAAGAAAATGATACTTATGAGCATAGCAGCGATCCTTTTTATTACGTCCTGTGTAGGAGGTGCTCTGGCATTTTTCAGCGCCACATCGGACCAGACAAAAAACAATATCACGACTGAAAACCTGAGCGTGAAATTAGTGGAGGAGGGGAAGGAAGCGGAGCCGGCAATGGACAAAGCCGGTACGGACCTCTCGTTTATTATGCCGGGCGATACGGTAGAGTACTCATTGGCCGGAACCAATGATGGGTATTACGATCTGTATCTGCGCGTACGCTTGACAAAATACTGGGTGGACGGCAGCAGCGAAAAGGTGACTGAGGCGGATGCCGGACAGATCGCCCTTCTTACGGACGACAATATGGATTCGAACTGGATCATCTGGGACGATGACGAGTATGGGGAAGAGATAACAATGTTTTACCGCTATCCGCTTAAGGCGGGTGAATCCACCTCCAGCTTATTCAACGCTCTGCAGATCGGCAATATCCCCAGCACCGAGCAGCATATATACGCGGGCCTGACAGCACATCTGCAGGCGGATGCCGACGCGATTCAGGTGGTAGGCGCTAAGGACGCGATGATGGACGAATGGGGACTGGATGTAACAATCGGCAGTGACGGGCGTCTGGAAAGCGTAGAAGAATAAGGTGCGTGCGAAAGCAGTGAGGAGGATATAAGGATGAAGAAACGTTTGATGATGATAGGCATGGTAATGATGCTGGTATTTGGAACCTGCATGACGAGCTATGCGAGCAGCGCGGCCTCCACACCGGCGGTGACCTTTACGGGGGACGCAAAGGAATATTTCCAGTTCGCGGGGAATACGGACGATTTCGCACAGGAATTTAAGGGAATGCTCCCCGGAGAACCCAGAACACAGCAGTTCGTTTTGAGCAACAAAGACCAGCGTGAGATGAAATTCTACATCCAGACGGATGTTGCCAAGGATTTGTCGGAAGACAACCAGGCAAAAAACGCGGTATACGATATAGTATTTGAAGCCGGCGGAGAGACCATTTATCAGGGAACCATCGGCGGAGAAAACGGCGGGCTTACGGATCTGTCCGACGGCGCAATGGGAGGAAGAATCCTTCTGGCGACACTAAAAAAAGGTGAAACGCAGACGGTGAATATGACGATCTCTGCGGACGGGACGGCAATGGGAAATGACTATCAGAATTCGGATGCCGAAATCCTGTTCCAGTTCAGCGTACAGTATGATGAGATCCCCACACCGGAGCCTACGGTTGTGCGCAAGGTGGTACAGAAGGTCGGTGAAACCACCGTGCAGGTCGTGGATGTGATCAAACAGACCACACAGCAGGTAATGGCCGGAGTTCATACGGGAGATCCTACAAGCATAGCGGCGCTGGCCGCAGTGCTGGCGGCGTGTGCGGCTGTGATTGTATTTATAGTTGTTAAGAGGAGAAAGAAAACGGAGGAGAAGTCATGAGGAAAGCGGGAAAGAAATGGATGAGCAGACTGTTTAGCACCGCTGTGGCATTACTGATTACGGTGCTGCTGTTTCCGGGACTGCGCGCAGAGGCATCCGGTGACGGCTCCCAAAGGATCTATGATGTAGTATTCCGTTCAGGAAATAAGGGAACCTTTCAGGTAAATGTGGAAGGAACGGAGCTTAAGGCAGGGGAGAGCGCAACCCTGGCTGACGGAACCGTAGTGACGATGAATAATGACCAGACCAAGGTTGTATATAAAGTAGTTTATGGCGCGGCTTTTCCGGATCTGCCCACCGTGGTGCCGGCTGCCGGCTATGTGGTGAATACGGCAGAATGGGACGCCGCTGCCACACCTGCCTCAGTGGAAGGCAAGGAAGAGATGGTGGCCAAGTATCTGCGCCTGGTGGACGGTGTGGAATATACCGTGAAGTATGTGGATGAAAACGGCGTGGACGTAGCGTCTCCTGTTATAGCTACCGCCAATAAAGGCGATACCATAACTGCAAGAGCCAAATCTGTATCCGGCTATTATGCGGATGGCGCTGTGAAGACGCTGGAAGTGACTGGTGAAGGCTTGAGCGTATCATTTGTATATAAGTTAACGAACCCGCCTTCAGGCGGCACGATCGAGCAGATCGTGGAAGAGGTGATCCCCGGTGGCACGGTCATTCGTGAAAATGTGATCGAGCAGGTGGTTCCAGGGCAACCGGTAGCGCCGGTTACTCCTCCCGTTACGCCTGTTAATCCAGCGCCTGTAACGCCTGTAACACCCGAACCGGAAGTGAATATCCCGGAGCCGGAGGTCCCTCTGGCTCCCGAACCTGAAACCTCACAGGGCCAGGAAACACAGCCCACAGAGAATCAGGAAAGTCAGGGAGGGGAAGTGGATATCACAGAACCTGAAGTTCCTATGGCAGAACAGCCGGATGTTGCATCCGAATCCAATCTGCCGCTGTATCTGGCGGGAGGCGCAGCGGTGCTCGCAGCAATATTGGCAGCTGCCTGGTTCCTGATAGCAAAGAAAAAACAGAAACCTGAAGCATAGATGACAAAAATCCAATTGGGGCTGCACCTGATTGGATTTTTGAGGATAAAGGAGACGATGAAGTGGAAAAACATGCGGTAGTATATCCTGCGGGCGGCCTGCGGATATGTGTGGACAGCTATCAAAATGGCCGGATGGAAGGACGGGTATACAGCCCCCTGTCAACAGGTCCTATTTGTTTTTATGACTATAATGAACTGCTTTTGCAGACGGACCGCATGTTCGATCGTGCGGGATATCCGCAGGGATATCAGGTAAAGCGGCAGTTTACCGGTGAAGCGGATAAGGTTGCCTTTAACATTAAGCCTAAGATCATGCTGAGGGCGGAAGAAATCATCGGACAGTGCGGTAAGACAGCGACCTTCGACATAGTGATCAGGACGCGCCAGCACAGCAGCTGGCAGGGCGGGCTGTATAACAGAAGCACGAAAAAATATGAGGTATTTGACGGGGATCTGCAGCTTTTGTATTGCCTTGAACGCTGCCTGAATATGACTTTGGAAAAAAACGAAGCCAAAAATGCCACTGTGACCGCTATGTGACTGAGACTTGGTATAGTACAGGTAAGTAATGTGAAATAGGTATCAGAAACCGGTTCAATCAGCATAAGGTTTCAAAGATAAGCACCGAGCCTGCGGACAGTCAGAGCGAGGACGTACCGTTATAAACCGCGGAGGTCAGATATGAAAAAAGAACGAAACAGGGATAATAGAGTGGGCAGAGGAGGAAAAAGAATGAAATTCAGATTTAAAAAGAGCATTTTACCGATCATCCTGTGCCTGGCACTGATCATTACCGTTTTGCCTAACGTCAATGATATCGTGCGGGCATCCGGAGATGAAGGAACTGCTGCCGTATCAGGCAATGAGCTGAACGGTACAGAGCCGACGGATCCGGGCAACGAAAGTTCTGTTCTGTCGCTGCAGTCATCTGCGCCGGCAGCCGCTCCTTCGGAGAGCAGCCAGGAACCCTCGTCATCTTCCGATGAAAGTTCTGCAGCCGTAACGGGCGGCGCAAAAGGGAACGATGTGACATCCGGTTCTGATGAAAGCACACAGGCAGCAACAGAAGGAAGTTCCGAAGCCTCTACGGATCGTTCGGCAGAGGATCCGGACGGAAGCATATCCGGAAATGCTGTGGATGAAACGGGTTCTGTATCCGGCAATGAGCTTCCGAGCGTATCCGGCAACGAGATTCCCGGGGAGAGCAAGACAGAATTCGTATATGAGGACGGCACGATCCGTGTGACGGCCACTCTTTCCTCTCCTGATATTCTTCCGGCAGGTGCAGAGCTGAAGGTGGTTCCGGTTAACAGCGGAGCTGAGTATGACAAGGCCGCAGAGCTGGTTGCTGCAAAAGCGCAGGAGCAGGAAGCGGATGTCCACGATATGATGGCATATGATATCAGCTTTGTGAAAGACGGCAAAGAGGTGGAACCTGCCGGCAAGGTCTCTGTCAGTATGGAATTCGTCCAGAAGGTTGCCCTTGCAGCGATGGAAGAGGAAACCACTGAGCTGAACGTTTATCATATGGAAGACAGTGAGACCGTGACAGACGTGGAAGCAACTGTGGAAACCACGGATGAAGGGATTGAGAAGGTTGAGTTCGAGACCGAGAGCTTTTCAATGTATATCATCTCTGTGGTCGGGACAGTGCCGGCTTATACCAGCCAGTTAACCAGCGGTAATTATGTGAATGTATGGACAGAGAATGATTTTTCACAGGTAAATGGATTTACAAAGGACAGATATCATCTGGTTGTCCGTGTGATTGACGCAGATACAAATAATGTGCTGGAAACACAGCCTTCGAGAGGATATTTTCAGAAGCAGGGAGAAGAAACCGGTGATATCAGCATATCGGTGCCTGAAAACATTAATTATGAGCTGGTAAAGGCAGTACGTTATTACAGAGGATATGAGGGGCGCGGTGAAATAGACGGTGAGCGCACCATGGAACCCGGCTCTGATGGCACGATCAGCAATGGCGGCTGGGATATGAAAAAATATGAGGCTGGAAAATATGACAGCGACAGCAAGAAAAGGCTGAACTATCTGGACATCTATGTAAAAGCATACAGCGCCGAAACAAGCGTTACCGTAGAACATGAACACGCGGACGGATCAGTTGATACAGAAAACTATCAGATCAGCAGGACCGGAAGCGCGGATATACCGTTTCGGCCGGCTGCCGGTGAATCTTATGATATCATCACGGTGAGCAACGGCGATTTTGACAGCAATGTTGCCCTCAAAGCTGACGGAAGCGGAATCACGGTAACGGGCAGCCGCAGGATCAACGGTGTGGTTATAAGAATACGCTACACCAAGCCGATGGAAGATACTTTGAAAATTGAAAAGAGCCTGGGCGGTAAAGTAGAGAACACCGCGGAAGACGAGTACAGATGGTGGATTAATTTCGCCATGAGCGGCCAGGCATCCACTGTAAATACCCAGCCTGTGGATGTGCTGTTTGTAATCGACCGTTCCGGAAGCATGAGCAATAAGATCGGAAATCTGAAAAACGCTTTAAACGGTGACGGATCTGCCTCAACACCTGAGGGAAGAACCGGATTTATCTCCGGGATCCTGAATGCCAATGAAAATAACCGTGTTGCGCTTGTGGATTACAGCGGAACCGGTTATGCGGTGGACAGCGTTAACTTCACAAGAGATGAGGAAACGTTAAAATCCCATGTGACCGGATTGAATGCAAACGGAGGCACACAGACCGACAGCGGACTGGAAAAGGCCAAAGAGCTGGTGGCTGCTGTTCCGGAATACCGCACATCCCATAAGATCGTGATACTGCTGACAGACGGTGCGCCCAGCCAGCAGGGGCTGGATGGACGTCCTTACGGAGAAGCGATCAGCGCCAACGAGCAGGCGGATGCAATCAAACAGCTGGGGGCGGAAATATATACAATTAACTATGATATTTCCAGCAGCGGCAGCATATCCGTATCCACTTCACGCAACTCACAGGGACAGTATGAGGGTTCGGCAAGCACGGATGATAACGGTAACAAGAGCTTCATCATAACACCTTCACAGTATGACAGCACGATCGGTGTGGATAACCGCCTGGGCCTTCAGTTCTGGCGGTACGGCAGCAACAGCACAGACTGGTATGCGTCGGCAGATGACTTTATTTCCGGTTTTCTGACGGCTGTGGCCTCAACGGAAGCGAATTATTATACCTCCGGTTCAGGCGAGATCGCTACAATTTTAAATCAGATTCTTGTATCGGTGCTGAACAAACAGATCGCGACAAACGCGACCATTACCGATGTGGCGCACCATGACAATTTCAACCTGTACCTGCCGGGTAACGGCACGGAGCTGGTGGCACAATACCGGGTAGCCGGCGGAGCATGGGTGGATTTGCCCAAATACGACGGCACGGGAACAGCACCTGACAACTATTACAGTCTGGGAGCAGAGCGGACAGTGGATCTGCATTTCGCCAAGGTTGTCGCGGAAGGAACCGAAGTGAGGTTCCAGATAGAGGCAAAACCTGGGGTATACAGCTCGGCGGAGGCCAGTGAAGAAAATCCGGATCTGCTGACAAATGATAAAGCGGAAGTGCACTATACGGATGTGAATGGGGATGCACAGCATCAGACCAGCGAAGATCCGAATTCCTATAAGAACGGCTCCGATCTCACCAGCCCGGAAGTATACATTGAGCCGCCTGCGGCGCCGGTAAATTTCCGCCTTACAAAATCGGTGACCGGCACAGCGGCAGGAAATGCCTCTTATGCGGACGATGAATTTGAATTTGTTGTGGAAAAAACGACTGCTGCCGGCATTACCAGTCAGGAGACGGTAAAACTGAAAGCTGGAGAAGTGAAGATCTTTCCGGCATTTGAAGGAGACCGGTTTACAGTTAAAGAGGTTATTGAGGAAAACGGCAACTATCTGTTAAAGGCGATCCATAAAGACGGCGAGGCCCTGCCGCTTACGGCAGCAACAGCGGAAGTACTGATCGGCAAGACGGATATGACGGTTGAATTTGTCAATGAGTTAAAGATTGACAGCGTAACCGTAAATAAAACGGCAAAATTGATTGGAGCGTGGGAAGACCGCACATATCAGATCAATATAGATGTATCCGCAGAAGACGTGGAGATCCCGGGAATTACTGAAACAGCAGCATATGATATCGTGCTGGTACTGGATAATTCAGGGAGCATGTGGTCTAACAAAATGGATGGGAATAAAACAAGGATGTCTGCAATGAAGGATGCGGCTAAATTGTTTGTAGATAACATTTTGAAGGATTCGCCGGAAAGCAGAATTGCAGTAGTTTATTATAATTCAAGCAGTTCGACTGCATGCAGATTTATATCAAACGGAACCGATATTAAAGAAGCGATTGACAGCCTGCCTTATAATAACCGTGTTACAAGGCCGGATCTTGGAATGAAAGATGCTGCGGAACTGTTCCGTGATTATAGCACCGACGAAAACAGTAAAGCGGTAGTGTTTTTTACAGATGGTGTGCCATATAGTGGATATGGCAGCGGATCAGGAGAATCATGGAGCAGCGGCACCGGGGAGCTTAGCAGTACGGGATTGGCTAATAAGGCAATTGCCTATGCCGACAGTTTCCGATCCGATTATGATGCAAAAATCTTTGCTGTCGGTGTATTTAAAGGCTTGGATGATAGTACGAAACAAAAAGTCGATGCATATATGACAAACGTAGCTGGCGATGCATCCAGGTACCTCACTGCAGATACCGTGAGCGATTTGGAACTGGCATTCTCTTCTATCGGAAGCTCCATCGTATCTAAAATCGGGAAAGCGGATGTGACGGATGTGCTGGATCCCAGATTTGAACTGGCTCCCGGGGAGAGGGAAAGGCTGATATCTGAAGGCGCGACCGTAAGTGCAGACGGAATGACCGTTACATGGCCGGAATCTACAATTACAGGCGGCGGATTCCACAAAACGATTAAAGTAGTGGCCAGAGAAGAGTTCCTTGGGGGCAACGATGTAACGACCAATGCCCCGGGATCACAGGTAACCATAAACGGAGCGGTTAAGCCGCTGCCGGAGCCCATTGTAAATGTTTATGCAAAATTTGCAGTGGATCCCGAAGAAGAATGGATCTTCCTGGGTGAGAATATTCCTACGGAAGGCGTACAGGAATCCATGTTTGAAGAGCGTTCGGATTACTGGTGCGGTAAGGAAGCAAAGGGAGAGTTCAATTACAACTGGACGGATGCGGACGGGAAGACCATCACGCTGGAAGAAATAGCAAAGAAACGCCCGGAAACGGACCAGGTGTATACGCTGACCGTAACCTTTACCCCATTCACTTCCGGAGAGACCGGAGCGGCAGCTTCCGGCGGCAACAAGGTTACAGCGGTTGATGGGAGCAACACCTATACGATTCACGTGGTCAGCGGCTCTGTGACAGTGGAAAAGAAGATCCTCAAAAAAGATATCAATCTGAATCAGGGAGATCCGATCTTCACCTTCAGCCTGACCAATGAAGATACCGGCAAGGTCCTGTACGGATATGTGCGTTTCAACAAAGAGAAACTGGAAAACATGGAAGCGGATGCTGACGGTTATGTGGCCTTGAGAACAACATTCAGCGGCCTTCCGAAAGGAACCTATACGGTGGAAGAGCTGGACAGCAGCCGTTACGATTTAGACGGCAGCGCGGTGCTTAGCGGAGAGGGCTCTTATCCGGCCAACACGGATTCAGACAGCTTCTTCCTGGGTAGAAAAGCGGACGGCACAAGGGATATCAATTCCAGAGACGGCAAAGCAGTATTCAGCAATAAGAAGACCGGAGATGAATACTTCTCCGATACGGATATTGTGGTGAACCGGTTTACGGTTGAAAACGGAAAAATTGTCATCCGTCCCGAAAAAGTAACTGTGGAAAGCAACTAAGAAAGGTGAGGAAGGCAGGAGGATACGATGAAAAAGATATTGAGAAATAAGAATAACAGAATCTTCATGATAGCCGCAGCTGTTTTCCTTGCCGCAGCGGTGATCGGGGGAGTGACCATGGCGCTGAATCTGGCGCGGGCCTCTTCCCTGACCAACACCTTTTCGGTAGGAAGCGTTGACACAGAGATAGAAGAAAATGTGAACAGCGAGGGGACGAAAGAACCGTACGTGAAAAACACGGGAGAGAGCAACTGCCTGGTCCGCATGAGAGCTACGGTTTCACCGGAGGATGCAAAGGTGGAGCTGGAGGGATTTAACGAACTTTGGCTATATAATGAAGGCGATGGGTTCTACTATTATCAAGGCTTTGTTGAGCCCGGCAAAAGGACAGAAGTTCCTTTATTTACAGCATATAAACTGAACGGCAAAGCAGATTTGTCAGACTTTGTACCGTTTCAAATAACGCTGTATCAGGAATCCATCCAGACCAGAGCGGTGGATGAAAACGGGAATTCAATATCCGCTATAGATGCGGATGGGAACTATAGTGCTGAAAATGCAAAAAGAGTCTGGGCTGTCTTTGATGCCCAATAAATACGAATGACCGCTTAAGCGACATGTTAGGAGGACATAGGAAGTGTTTAAGAAAGTATGTAATATCCTGTCAGGAATCATTCTGGCGCTGCTGGCGATTCTGGCGGTGGTCATGATTGCCCCGGCGCTGCTGGGATTCAAGAGCATGGCGGTACTAAGCGGAAGCATGACGCCCAAGATCCCGGTGGGATCCGTGGTCTACGCAAAGGCGGTGGATGTTTCGGAGCTGGAAGTCGGTGACATAGTGACATACCGTTTGAGCGGAGATACCATGGTGACCCACCGGATCATCGGCATCGATGAGGAGGCACAGCAGCTGCACACCCAAGGGGATGCGAACGAGACCGAAGATGCGGCTCCGGTAGCATTTACAAATGTCGTGGGAAAGGTATTTTTTCATCTGCCGCTGCTGGGTTATCTGACCATTTATGCGAAAACTCCGATCGGGATCGCCGCGATCTGCGGCGTACTGATCGTGTTGATTTTATTAATCTTTTTACCGGATATCCTGTCCGGAGAAGATAAGAAGGAGACAGACCGCAAGCAGCATACATAAATAAATTATCATCGGTATGACCTTTGTGTGACCTGCCCGCGATATAGTATCCTTATAAAAAATGTAAAGAAGTAAACCGCTCACTGTTTAGTGAAAGGCGGCCGTTGTAACTGGAGATTGAAAACCTTAAAACAAGAAAAGGAGATTAAATTTATGAAAAAGAAAAGTTTGTTAACCATGATCATTGCTCTCGGATTAATCGCAGTCATCGGAGCAGGCGCTACATTGGCATACCTGACCAGCAATACACAGACTCTGAACAATACCTTTACAGTAGGAAACGGAATTGAGATCAAGCTGGATGAGGAAGATGTAACAAACCCCGACGTTAGAACAACAACGGGTAATGAATATACGGATCTGCAGCCCGGCGATCAGATGAAGAAAGATCCTACCACAACAGTTGTAAAGGACTCTACAGACTGCTACGTATTCATGAAGGTGACCGGAATCGATGCGTTGGAAGCTCTTAATACAGGCAAAGCGGGCGAGCAAGATTTCACGGTTGGCGAGATCAATACAGCTTGGACAAAAGTAGCTAATACAGATGGAACCACTACAGGACTTGGTGCAACAAGAGACGGTATCTATCAGTATACAGGAACAGCTGATCATATAGTGAAAAAGGCAGCTGCGGATACAGTATTACCCGCATTATTCACTACAGTAACATATAATACAACTGCAGACGGCACCGGCTCCAACCTGCCGCAGATTAATGTTCAGTCCTGTGCGGTACAGTCCGCAAATACATCAGATGCAGAGGCTCTTGCGGCAACTGTATGGGGAAATAACTAATTTAGGTTTCTTTCATCAAAATACTACTCAATTCATGAGCAGAGGTGAAACAATATGAAGAATAAAAAGAAATTATTTGCCGTGCTGGCTGCGGTGCTCCTGATCGCCATAGTGGGTGTGGGATCGACGATCGCGTACTTAACGGATAAAGAAGAAATCCCGAACACCTTAACAGTCGGCCATGTGGATATCACTCTGACTGAGAATCAAGTGGAGAAGGATTCTACAGGCAAGGAGTATATACAGACTACAGAGATCACGGATAAAGGTCTGACCTTCGGTGAGGTGCTTCCCGGACAGACGGTTCCGAAGAACCCTACGATCACTGTGACAGAAGATTCCGCCGATGCTTATGTTCGTGCAAAACTGGAAGTTACGGCTCCGGATGGCAGCAAGATTACAGAAGCGGATCTAAAGGTTCTGGAGGACGCCCTGATCGCACAGATCAAAGCGGATGACGACTGGTATTACAACGAAACAGACGGATATTTCTACTATCAGTCCGTTCGCAAGGCTACAGAGACAGCGGTGCTGTTTAAGACCGTGACAATCCCCGGAGAAGAGTGGGCTGCGAACACCGCAGGCCAGACCTTCAACATTAAAGTATACGCGGAAGCAATTCAGGCGGATTACTTCACACCGGCAACCACGGAAGGCAAGATCAGCGGATGGCTGGGTTCCACAGGTGAGCCGATTGATGTAATGGGATATAACAAGTAAGGGTGTAAGAATGAGGATAGCAGGGGAAGGCCCCGTTACCGGAGCCTCCCTGGAAAGGGTAAGATGTTTGATGAAGGACGAGATCAGATCCAGAAAAAGTGAGTATAACGGTCAAACATTTATCGTCGAAATCAAGCGTCAGGAGTATGGGAGCTGGCAGGGAGCGGTGACCTGGGTACAGGGACAGAAGAAGCAGAGTTTCCGCAGCGCATTGGAACTGATTAAACTGATGGACTCCACAATGGAAGTCAGCGAAACGCAGTGGGAGGACGAAGAGCGTGGCATCGAAGATACTGAATAGTCTTGGAACCATATTGATTCTCCTGATGATTCTGCTGGCTGTGCCATTGACGGTGCCGAAGCTGTTTGGCTACCAGCTGTACGGAGTTTTAAGCGGCAGCATGGAACCTGTGTTTCCTGTGGGGAGCGTGGTATATGTCAAAGAGGCGAAGGCGGAGGATGTGAAGGTGGGAGACCCCATCACATTTAAGATGTCGGCTGAGAGCGATGTGGTGGCAACCCACAGAGTCACAGCGATCGATGACGTGAACCGTGTATTTACCACCAAGGGAGATGCCAATGAGTTTGAGGATTCCACGCCGATTTCCTTTGACCGCCTGATCGGAAAAGCAGTGTTCTGCATTCCTTATTTGGGAAGCATGTCTGTTTTTCTGCATTCCAAAAACGGTATTGCAGCAGGCATTGCCATCTTTGCAGCAGCTCTGATCCTTTGGACCGCAGGAGATATCCTGAAGAAAAAAGCATCTCATAAGAAGCACACTGAAGTGTGCGTAGGTCATCAACCTTCGGTTGGTGACATAAAAAAAGGAGGATAATAAATGAAAAAGAAAAAAATCGCGCTTGCGGTAGCAGCAGTTGGACTGTTGGGAGCGCTTGCGGTAGGCCAGACGCTTGCATGGTTTACAGATAAAGATTCCGTAAGCAACAATATGGTTTTAAACCATGTGGATATTGAGATAGATGAGCCCAATTACAATGAAGAAGATTATCAGTCCCTGATCCCCGGTGATCCGATCATGAAGGATCTGACTGTTACCCTTGCAGATGGAAGCTCCGATGCATGGGTTCGCCTGAAAGCGCCGGTTGTTGAAGTCGGCGATAAAACCTTCCCTCTGTTTAATGAGGACGGTAGCTCTGACTTTGGAGCGGTTTTGGCTGAAGACTGGGTTAAGATCGGCGATTACTATTATTATACAAAGATACTGACCAACGATACGGCAGTCCCGGGAACCAGTGTAAATACCATTGAATTCCTGGCAGTACAGGGCGAGACAGGCGAAGAGTATACGATCAAAGTGCCGGGCAGCTGGAACAACGACTATGCGGATGCCACTTTGGTTCTGGACTATGATGTGGAAGCCGTACAGGCAAGAAATATCACACCCGACTTTACCGCTGCGGATGATCCTTGGGGTTTGGGAACCGAGCCGGTTGTAGAATATACTACTGCCGCAGAATAAGGCTTAATAAGGCTCAGGCCGGGATAACTTAGGTTTCGACAGTACTATGCATGGAGATGAAAATGTTAACAGTGCCGTTAAGAAGTAGTGTTCCAGGCAAAGAACTTCGAAATAGATGAAAAGCATTCGCTGAAGCTACCGGCGAATGCTTTTTTTCTTTCCCTTTTTATTTTCCTTGAAATCATATACGCTATGATAAACAGACAGTCAGTCCATCATAAGCGGCTAGCTGGAGCGGCGTCAGGGAGGCCTGCAGTTTTGCCTGGGAAGGATGCAGCGTTTTGGCAAAATGAGTCAGGATCAGCGGCGCGGCCTGTTTCATCATGCCGGTTTTTCGCAGTGTCTGTTCCATGATCCGGATCATGGGCAGGGAATTGTGCTCAAATATACGGCAGTCCCCTTCATAACCGTCGCCTATGGTGCAGTCCATGATCACGGCATCCAGCGCAGTTCCTCTGATGCGCTTTGCTTCCCGGTTGGAAAGCCAGCCGCCGTCCAATGCATAGAGAAAATTGCGCGGACCGCAAAACAGATAGTGGAGCGTCTGCTCATATTTCCTGAAGGAGGCATGATTGGATGGAAGCGGTATCACTTTATAGGGGCCGCAGGATACAGGATTTTCCGTATCCAGGAGAATGACATTGACCCGCGCTATCCGGATTTCAGAGGCGATGCTCCGGTGTGCGTACAGGATGAGCGGCTCTGCCCTCCCGGCGGCCAGGCGTTCGATTGCCTCCGGGTCAAAGTGATCCGGGTGTGAATGGGTGAGAAAGACAATATCCACATCAGCCTGCCGCTCCCCCAGCAGATCAAAACCCGCTGAAGTGAAATCCATCAGTATATGTCCGTCTATCAGCGTGCTGGTAAATCTCCGCAGTTCTCCGTCGGGCTGCCGCTCATCCCAATCTGCAGCGCCTGTTCCCAGAAAATAAAAAGTAGTCTGTTCCATCGTACTCCTCCTTTATCTGTCACCAACCGAAGGTTGATGACCTGCGCACGCTTCGGCGTGCTTCCGCTTTTCCTGTCACCAACCGAAGGTTGATGACCTGCGCACGCTTCGGCGTGCTTCCGCTTTTCCTGTCACCAACCGAAGGTTGATGACCTGCGCACGCTTCGGCGTGCTTCCGCTTTTCCTGTCACCAACCGAAGGTTGATGACCTGCGCACGCTTCGGCGTGCTTCCGCTTTTCCTTAAAATTATGAGATGTCATGTTTCTGCTTCCGGAACTTACTGGGCGACATCTGATATACGCTGCCAAAAACCCTGGAAAGGTGTCCCGGTGATGAGAATCCGGTCTGTTCTGCGATTTGTGACAGAGAGAGTGCGGTTTCCAGAAGCATCTGATGAACCTTGGTCAGCCGCACATTATTCAGATATTCCACGAAAGTGGCGCCGGTGGCTTTGCTAAACAGACGGCAGAAATGGTATTTGCTCATATGAACAGTGTCCGCTATGGTATCAAGATCTATAGGATCCCGGTAGTGCTCATTGAGATAGTGAATGGCCTGCAGGATTTCTGGCCGTACATCGGAAGAAACACCGCTTATGGCGGGTTCCTCCTGCTCCGGCATGCGGTCCTTTAACAGCATCAGCAGCTGAAATACATAGGAGTACTGCAGCTTTTCTGCCAGGAAACCGCTCTGGTCCCAGCAGGCGCTTAAGCCCTGCAATATAGTGAGTGTGCGTTCCCAGACTTCACCCGTCAGGTGCAGTATGCAGCTGTGAAAACGCTGAAAGAGAAGCTGCCGCTCTCCCTGCGTGAGTAAAAGATCCAGCTTCTCCTCCGGAAAGTTCAGCACATATCTGCCGTAATAATCCGAGGTCCGGCTCTCCCCGTAATGAAGATCGAAAGGCCGGATGATACAGACATCGCCGGGTTTCATGGCATGGCATATATTTTCCAGAAAGATATAGCGTTCACCTTTCGTCTGCAGGTAGATCTCATAGGTATCGTGGTACTGCTGCACGGTCATGGTGTGCTTCTTATGACTCTCAATATAATCAAAGAATAAGCCGCTGTATGGCAGAAACAGGGTGGGGTACATCGGATCGCCTCCCGGATTGTTTTAATGCCCTGAAGCCCTGATCAGTTTTATTATAGAATTAAGTATAGCAAAGCCGCTGATGTTCTGCAAGATATGATTGATTATCCGGCTGATTCAGCAATAAATGTGCTTTATTCCATATATATTGCATGATAAATTAGTACTGATCGGTATCCTGATGGAAGCTGCAGCAAAGCTGCGCGAAGTCCGGGTACGATAGCGGATTGGTGGTGTATCCGTAAAATCTGTATGTGTGCGGCAGCGCACGGAAAGAGGGAAAATGGAGTTTGTATTAAATTCACAGGAAACTGTCGGCGTCGGTCTGTCTGAAAACGAATCGGAGGCAGTGAAGACGGCATTTTTTAATCTGAAAACAGATCTCTCAAGGGCTGTAGGGATTCATTGCACGGATGCGGGTGCGGACAGCAGGATACTTGTCGGCACCGTAGGGGTATCGGAGCTGACAGCGCCCTATGTGGACGCGGACAGGCTGAAGGATGAACAGGGCCGTCTTCGCAGGGAAGCCTATATGCTGAAAGTCTGCGGTAACAGGCTTGTGATCGCGGGTACAGACCGCAGGGGAACAATATACGGCATCTATGATCTCTGCGAAAGGATCGGGGTGTCGCCCTGGCACTACTTCGCGGATGTGCCGGTTAAGGTGAAGGAACAGTTTGCGCTGGAGGACGGTTTTGAAGTGATTGACTACCCTTCGGTAGAATACCGCGGGATTTTCATCAATGACGAGGAGGAACTGGACTGCTGGGCGCGCCTTCATATGGATGAGGATACTATCGGGGTTCATACATATGAAAAGATATTTGAACTGATTTTAAGGCTGAAAGGGAATTACATATGGCCCGCCATGCATGTGAATTCCTTCAACCTGAAGGTGGAGAACGGTGCTCTGGCGGACCGTATGGGCCTGGTGGTGGGCACTTCACACTGTGATATGCTGATGCGCAGCAACAACCGGGAGTGGATTCCCTGGATCACGAAAAAGGGATACGACGATGCCGTATATGACTATTCCGTTGAGGGCAGAAACAGGGATATCCTTAAGGAATACTGGCGGGAGAGCGTGGAGCAGAACCGGGATTTTGAGGTGAGCTATACGCTCGGCATGCGCGGTATCCACGATTCCGGTTTTGAGACAAGAGCGCTCAAGGCGGAGTCCAAAGAGGAGATGCGGCGTAAAAAAGTGGCGCTTTTGCAGAAGGTGATCGGGGATCAGAAGGAGATACTGGCGGATACGCTTGGCAGGGATACGTTAAAGCTCTTTGTACCCTATAAAGAGGTGCTGGATCTGTACGACAACGGTCTGGATGTTCCGGAAGACATTACCCTGATCTGGTCCAATGACAATTATGGGTATGTGCGGCGTTATCCTTCCGAAAAAGAACAGAGAAGGAGCGGCGGAAACGGCATCTACTATCACAATTCCTACTGGTCTCCGCCCGGAAGATCCTATCTCTTTATCTGTTCCATCCCTCTGGCACAGACCAAATATGAGCTGGAAAAGGCGTATGAAAACGGCATACAGAAGCTGTGGGTCATGAATGTGGGCGCCCTCAAGCCTCTGGAGCAGGAGATGGAGTACTATCTGCGCCTGGCGTGGGAGATCGGAAAAGAGAACGGCAGCACCTCGGATGTGGATGCCTGGCTGGCCGGCTGGATCGACCGTAATTTCAGCGGCGGACACGGCGATGAGATGGCCGGGATACTCAATGATTTCACCCAGCTCACCAATGTGCGCAAGATAGAAAATCTGGATAATGATACGTTTTCGCAGACCGCATACGGGGACGAGGGAGCCGTGCGGCTCAACCGTTACAAAGAGATGTATGACAGGGCAAATGCCATATATGAATCGCTGCCGGAGAATGAAAAGCCAGCGTTTTTTCAGATGGCTCTGATGAAAATTCATGCCGCATA
This sequence comes from Lachnotalea sp. AF33-28, assembly GCF_003477885.1. Classification (GTDB taxonomy): domain Bacteria; phylum Bacillota; class Clostridia; order Lachnospirales; family Lachnospiraceae; genus AF33-28. The sequence continues at coordinate 376,480 of NZ_QUEE01000001.1, read as the reverse complement.
TTACACCAATGCCCAGTATTATTTTGCGGACCGCAGCACTCTCTGTGTGAACCAGGGAAAGATGCAGGCGGCGGCCCGGTACACGGAGTATTCCCGCTTCTACGACGACCAGAGGCGCAGGATGCTTAAATACTATAATGAAGAGATGCTGGGAGGCAAATGGAGGGGGATGGTGACACCCGAGGATTTCCCGCCGCCCAGAACCGCAATGCACCCGGCCTGTACGCCGCCCCTGTCCATTGGAGGCAGAAAGATGCTCATCACCCTGTGGAACGGTGACAGCGAGCTGCGCTTTACAAAGCCGGCGACTAAGTGGTTTGAGATCGCCAACGCCGGAGCGGGTGAATTTACCTTCGAGGCGGAAGCGGATGACTGGATGAAGCTGTCAGAGACCCGGGGAACGGTACGCGGCGAAATCCGTATACTGGTGACCGTAGAGGACACAGCGGCGTCCAGAAAAGGCAGGATACAAGTCAGAAACCGTACGGATCAAACCGTCACCTGTATTGATGTTACCGTACAGTCACTGACAGAACTCTTATCTGCGGCAGATTCCGCTGCAAATTGCAGCTCTCGCTCCTTGGGGGAGATCCCCCCTGATATAGCCGCAATATGTGAAGACGACGGTATTGTGGCGGTCCGTGCGGACAGCAGGCAGGCTCCGGGCTGGCGGCACATCAAACGCCTGGGAAGGGGCGGGGGCGATCTGGTTGAAGCATATGAACAGGGTTCACCACTGTCCTACCCGATCCTCCTGACCGAAGACGCTGCAGACAGCCTGCTGGAAATACACCGTTACCCTTCCCTTAACTCTACCGGAAGGATCCGCATGGGGGTGTCCGTGGATGAAGGGACGCCCCAGACGGTGGAATCCGAATCCAACGATGAGTGGCGCGGCCAGTGGACGGTGAATACCATGGACCATGTGGATAAGCTTTATCTGCATCTGCCTGCCATGAAGCGGGGCATGCACACCGTTACCTTTACGGCGGTGGACCGATATTTTGCGTTTACAAAATTCGTGCTTTACTGCCGTCCCAGAAAATATAACAGCCTGGGCACGACGGAAGGCTCCCAGGCGCTGCCGGATGAGAAATTTATAAAGGAAGCATCTAATATCTGGTATGGCACCCTGCCTCTGAAACCCAGGCCGATGCTCTACGCAGACAGGGTATTTGCCGGAAATACGCTGCTGGCGAACGATCTGATCGCAGAGCAGGAGGAATATGGCACTGCCAGGTCTCCTTACGAGCTGCTGCAGGGAGGTATGTCCGTCTATCCGGAAAAAGACGGTCAGGTCAGGATCGACGCAGTAGCAGCCTATGCTCAGACCCCGTACGCTTATACGGAGCACTACACGTGGCAGTACTGCAGCAGTGAATCCTATGGCCGCAGCGGCCTGGCCATGTATATCCGCCGCCAGGGCCTTAAGTGGGACAGCACAGAGGCCGCGCCCTCTTTAAACTACCGTTTAAGCTGTGATGGCGGGGATTATACCGTGTGGATGCTTGCTAAATTTAACTCTAACGAGGATTCCTGTATATCCGCGGCCATTGATCATGCAGTGCTGCCAAAGGAAGCGCTTTATCGGGGAGGCAGGCTCTGGCGCTACGAAGCCGAGCAGGTATGGAGATGGATTCCCGCCGCTGTCTGTCATATGGACGCCGGCGGACACCTCCTCACCGTTTACTGCCTGGCTTCCGGCCTTCGTATAGACAGGATCTGTCTGACAAAAGGTGACAGCATACCGCCTTTGGATAAAGATTGGAGGCTGCGCTAATTCCGAAATCATATTGCCAAAATCTCCAAAAGCGTGTAAAGTATTTATATACGAATACGCATGCAGCGATTTCAGAAAAGGAGAGCGGTCTCATGGGAACAAAGTGTATTGGAGTGGATCTGGGCGGTACAACGACGAAATTTGGGCTTTTGGACAGGGAAGGGCAGGTAGAGGATAAATGGGAGATCCCAACCAGGAAGGAAGATGCGGGAAGCCATATCCTTTCCGATATTGCGGAGTCCATCCTGAAAAAGCTGAAGGATAAGGGGATCGATAAGGAGGATATTATCGGTGTGGGCGTCGGTGTGCCCGGGCCGGTGGGAAATGACGGGAAACTTACGAAGTGTGTAAACCTGGGGTGGTTTGAGCCCTTTTACCCGGAAAAAACGCTTTCAGAGATGCTGGGCGGCATACCGGTTAAGGCGGGCAACGACGCCAATGTTGCCGCGCTGGGTGAGCTGTGGAAGGGCGGCGGAGCCGGTTACAAGAACGCCGTATTCTTTACGCTGGGCACAGGAGTGGGCGGAGGCGTGGTAGTGGACGGCCGGATGATTGCCGGCTCTTTCGGTATGGGTGGCGAGGTAGGACATATCACGGTAAACCCTCATGAGCCCGACGCCTGCAACTGCGGAAATCACGGATGCCTGGAGCAGTATGCTTCGGCCACCGGTATCGTAAAACAGGCACAACGCGCGCTGGCCAAGTCCGATCGGCCGTCGGTGCTGCGGGACATGGACGGGTTCACCTGCAAGGATGTGCTGGATGCGGCCAAGGATGGAGATGCTCTGGCAGCTGAATCCGTGGAGGGGTCCATGCGTTATCTGGCGCTGGTGATGTCCTTTGCCAGCCATATCACGGACCCGGAGGTATTTATCATAGGAGGAGGCGTATCCAAAGCGGGCGTTTATCTGACTGATATGCTGAAGCGTTTGTACGCAGGATATATATATGTATCTGATCCGCAGGCGGAAGTGGCTCTGGCGTCTCTGGGCAATGACGCGGGCATGTACGGCGCTGCCAGACTAGTGTTGTAAACGGCTGCATGTTGACGTAATATAAGTGAAACCGGGGGCTGGCTCTGCGGACACCATGTCTGCAGAGGCCATCCCCTTCTATTATTATCGTTTAGGAAAGAGAGAGGATGAAAAGGGATGAAATACCGCGAATTTAATAAAAACGAAGAAAAGGTGTCATTGTTGGGACTTGGATGCATGAGGTTTCCTAAAGTAACTCCCGATAAGGAGGAAATCGATATTCCCAGAGCCTGTGAAATTATCGACTACGCTTATAATAACGGGGTCAATTATTTCGACACGGCGTTCCCTTATCATGGGGGCCAGTCGGAGCTGGTGATCGGAGAGGCGCTGAAAAAGTATCCCAGAGATTCTTTTAAGCTCGCTACAAAGCTTCCGATGTGGAAGTTGCAGAAGAAAGAGGATGTTCTGGATACCTTCAATGAACAGCTGAAAAAGTGTCAGGTGGATTATTTTGATTTTTATCTGTGCCATGCTATGAACAGAGAGCGTATGGACTGGCTGGAAAAATATGAGGTGATGCCTGCACTCTGCCGCCTTAAGGAAGAGGGGAAGATCCGTCATCTGGGATTTTCCTTCCACGATACGCCGGATGTGCTTGAGGAGCTGTTAAACCGCTATCAGTGGGATTTTGTGCAGATCCAGTTGAACTATCTGGACTGGGAACTGCAGGATGCTAAGCGTCAGTATGAGCTTATCGCAGGGAAGGGGCTGCAGGCCGTCATCATGGAACCGGTCAGAGGCGGTATGCTGGCATCCCTGTGTGAGGAGGCCGATCAGGTATTCAAGGATGCGGAGCCGGAGCACTCCGTGGCGTCCTGGGCGCTGCGCTTTGCCATGTCTCTGCCCAGGGTGCTGACGGTGCTAAGCGGCATGTCAAACATGGATCAGGTGATCGATAATGTGCATACAGCCAGCGAGTTTGAGCCTCTTACGGATGAACAGCGGGGAGTTATTGATGCAGCGCTGGAAAAATTCAAAAAGAACAAAACGATTCCCTGCACCGGCTGCCGTTACTGTATGGACTGCCCCGCCGGCGTCAATATACCGAAGATTTTTAAGATTTATAACGATTATGCCATTTCCAAGAATAAAAACGGCTTTAAACGGGCCTATGAGGAACTGCCGGAGTCAGAGCGGGCGGATCGCTGCGTGGAGTGCGGCGCGTGCATGAGCCAGTGCCCGCAGAGCCTTAAGGTTCCCGAACGAATGAAAGAGATCGCGGCAATGGCTGCAGAAATGAACTAGAGAGGCTTATTTTGACATGAAGTGGAAGAAGTTTATATCCTATTACAGACCTTATGTGAAGGCTTTCCTGGCAGACATGTTTTTTGCCTGCCTGGGAGCCGTTATCACACTCATTATTCCCCTGATCATCCGTTATATCACCAATACGGTGATCTATTTTGAAACCGCGCAGGCCATGAGCCGCATCCTGCAGCTGGCTGCGCTCATGGTAGGCATGGTGCTGCTGGAATGCTATTGCAATTATTACATAGCCCATGCAGGACATATGATGGGCGCGCGCATGGAACGGGATATGCGCCATGAAATATTCGGGCACTATCAGAAGCTCTCCTTTGCCTATTACGACGATCAGAAGGTAGGGCAGATGATGTCCAGGGTTACCAATGACCTGTTTGAAATCAGCGAGCTGTTTCACCACGGGCCGGAGGACATCGTGATCTCCCTGATCAAGTTCATCGGATCCTTCGTCATACTGCTGACGGTCAATCCGATGCTGGCGCTGGCGGCTTTTGCACTGGTTCCGTTCATGCTGATTTATGCGCTGTATTTCAATAAGAAAATGAAGCTGGCATTTAAAAGGAACCGCGCCAGAATCGCGGATATCAATGCGCAGATCGAGGACAGCTTATCCGGCATCCGCGTCGTGAAATCCTTCAGCAATGAAGAGATGGAGATGGACAAATTTGACCAGGGCAACCAGCGTTTCCTTGAGAGCAAGAACAACAGCTATTATTATATGGGACTGTTTCACGCAGGGCTCGGCGCATTCATCACGCTGATTACAATTGTGGTCATCGTATCGGGCGCTGTGATGATGACAAAGAACATCATACAGGTTACGGATCTGGTTACCTTTCTGCTCTATATCAATAACTTTACGGAGCCCATCCGCAAGCTGATCAACTTTACCGAGCAGTTCCAGAACGGCATGAGCGGTTTTGAGCGGTTTCTGGAAGTGCTGGCGGTGGAGCCGGATATAGCGGACAAGCCGGGTGCTCTGGCTGTATCGGGGCTGAAAGGTGAGATCAGCTTTGAAAACGTATCTTTTCATTACAAGGACACTGCTGAAAATGTGCTGGATCACCTAAGCCTGAAGGTGGGAGCCGGAGATTATGTAGCCCTTGTGGGACCTTCCGGCGCGGGAAAAACCACCCTGTGCAGTTTGATTCCCAGATTCTATGAGGTGAGCGGCGGCAATGTGAAGATTGACGGCATCGATGTGCGCGACATGAAGCTTAAGGATCTGCGCCGCAACATTGGGATCGTGCAGCAGGACGTATACCTTTTTACCGGAACGGTTATGGATAATATCCGCTACGGTAAGCCGGAAGCCACCGAGCAGGAAGTGATTGAGGCCGCGAAAAACGCGAATGCCCATGAGTTCATCATGAGCCTTCCCGACGGCTATTTGACCGATATCGGGCAGCGCGGGGTAAAACTGTCCGGGGGCCAGAAACAGCGCCTGTCACTGGCCAGGGTATTTCTGAAAAATCCGCCGGTATTAATTTTCGATGAGGCCACTTCGGCGCTTGATAATGAGAGTGAGCAGGTGGTGCAGGAATCTCTGGAGAGACTGGCGAGCAACCGTACCACATTTGTGATTGCCCACCGGCTGTCTACGATCCGCAACGCTGAGCGAATCCTGGTGCTGACGGAAAAGGGCATAGAGGAATCCGGAAGCCATGAGGAACTGCTGGCCGCGGGTGGATTATACAGCAGGCTTTACAATATGCAGTTTGCGGGCAACGCGTGATGCGCTGCTTTATCGGCCCCTGAACTGTAACATGCGCTGAACTTTGTATAATGGAAAGAAATCCTTGCGAAAAAAACGAATTCAGTATAAAATATCTTTATATGGTTGCAGCCTGTACGAACGCTGCCGCGCAGGTACTATTGATGGAAGGAAAGAGAGATCATGAGCGTAGAAAAAGTAGAAAAATATAAAGAGGAAAAAGCCCGCCGCAAAGAGATTCTTGCAAAAGAGAAAAAGAAGAAAATGCTGACTAAGATCGCCTTATGGGTGCTTCTTGTGGCCGTAGTCGGAGGGATCGGCACAGGTGTCGGAGTGACCGCCTACAATCAGTATCAGAAATACCTGGCGTCCCTTCCGGATTATACGAGAACCGAAATGGTGCTGCCGGATTTGGCCGGGATTTTGACGGAAGAGACAGAGGAAGCGGAAGGCTGAATGTAGAGTGGCGCAAAAAAGCGTATTGCAGAAGGAATGTTCCCGTAAAAAACGGGTAAATTAGGATTCCGTGTTGCAATACGCTTTTGTTGATTCGGGATTTATCTCCATAATTTATCCCCATAAATGAGGAGTTCCCGGGACTTGCGCCCCGGGACAATTATGAAAAATCTATATGCACTTTGACGAAAACAACCATGTTTATCACTTGTTTCTATACAAATAGCATAACAACAATGTGTGAATAAAATATGAACAAACAGTAAATAAAGTGTAACATGTGGCTGGAAATTGTTTAATCTGTTGAATATGTAAATGAAATGTGCATAGGGTATGGAATATCTGCACATGGGGGAGTAGAATAGGGGAAAAGTGAATTGGCGAAAAAGTCGAGAGAGGAGAAATATATGGCAACTTTAGCGCAGAGAAAGACCATTGTGATCGGGCATAAGAATCCGGATACGGATTCTATCTGCTCTGCTATCGCCTACGCCAGACTGAAACATCTGCTTACCGGGCAGAATTATGAGCCCAGGAGGGCAGGCCAGGTAAATCAGGAGACACAGTTTGTCCTGGACCGTTTTGGGGTGGAGGCGCCGGAGTATATTCAGGACGTAGGCACACAGGTGAAAGACATTGAGATCCGGGAAACGAAAGGCGTAAACAGCAGCATATCGCTGAAAAAGGCCTGGAGCAATATGAAGGACAACAATGTAGTCACGCTGCCCATCGTCAAAAATCATGTGCTGGAGGGCCTGATTACCATTGGCGATATCGCCAATTCCTATATGGATGTATATGACAGCAGGATTTTGTCAGTGGCAAAGACACCCTATGCCAACATCGTGGAAACGATTGACGGAAACCTGGTGGTGGGCAGCACAAAGGGTTGCTTTGATAAAGGAAAGGTGCTGATTGCGGCAGCCAATCCGGATCTGATGGAAAGTTATATCGAAAAGGGGGATCTGGTCATACTGGGCAACCGCTATGAATCCCAGCTCTGTGCCATAGAGATGAATGCTGCCTGCATCATCGTATGCGAGGGAGCAGCCGTCTCCATGACGATCAAAAAGCTGGCGGAGGAGCATAAGTGCACGGTGATCAGCTCTCCGTTTGATACTTACACGGTGGCGCGCCTGATCAACCAGAGCATGCCGATCCGGCATTTCATGAAGACGGATCAGCTGATCACATTCAGCATGGATGACTTCGTGGAAGATATTCGGGAAGTTATGGCCAGCAAGCGGCACCGTGATTTCCCGATCCTGGATGACAACGGAAGCTACCGGGGCATGATCTCACGCCGGAATCTGCTGGGCATGAAAAGAAAACAAGTGATCCTGGTGGATCATAATGAGCGCGGCCAGGCGGTGGACGGCATAGAGAACGCGGAAATCCTCGAGATCATCGATCATCACCGCCTTGGCACCATCGAGACGATGTCCCCGGTATTTTTCCGGAACCAGCCATTAGGCTGCACGGCTACCATTGTCTATCAGATGTACCGGGAGGCGGGCATCCCCATAGAAAATGAGATCGCCGGCCTTCTCTGCTGCGCAATCATATCCGATACCCTGCTGTACCGCTCGCCCACCTGTACGGAGGTGGACCGGCAGGCTGCAGAGGATCTGGCGAAGACTGCGGGCGTGGATACCAAGGTCCTGGCGAAGGAAATGTTTTCCGCAGGAAGCAACCTGCTGTCCAAATCGGAAAAAGAAATTTTCTATCAGGATTATAAGGAGTTTACCGTGGGCAGCGTGACGCTGGGGATCGGCCAGATCAACTCCATGAATACGGATGAGCTTTTCCAGATTGAACAGCGCCTGACCCCTTATCTTAAGGAAGCCCGGCAGAGACATAAGGCGGATATGGTATTTTTTATGCTGACCAGCATACTGGATGAATCCACGAAGCTGATTTTTGACGGGGGTAATGCGAAGCAGCTGCTTTCCGAGGCATTTGCGCAGGCAGAGGTATCCGATAACAGCGCCTATTTAGAGGGAGTGGTGTCCCGAAAAAAACAGTTGGTGCCGGCTCTTATGATGGTCCTGCAGCAATAAGGATCTGAAAAAATATAGTATGATTTATATGGGATTTCTGATATAATCAAACAAGAGTCTCATGACGGTACTGCGGCAATAGGAGGAAGACATAAATGATGAACGCGGATAATATCACACTGATCGGAATGCCGGGTTCCGGCAAAAGCACGGTAGGGGTGCTTCTGGCTAAAAGGCTGGGTTATTCCTTCGTGGATTCGGATCTTCTGATACAGGAGAAGGAACAGCGCCTGCTAAAGGACATTATCGCAGAAGAGGGGCTGGACGGATTCATGGAGATCGAAAACCGGGTGAACAGTGAGCTCGAAGCGAAAAAGGCTGTTATTGCTCCCGGCGGCAGCGTAATTTATTATGCAGAAGCCATGGACCATTTAAGCAGCATCAGCACGGTGGTATATCTTAAGATCAGCTATGAAGAACTGGAGGAACGCCTGGGAAACCTGGTGGACCGGGGGGTAGTGTTAAAAGAAGGCATGACCCTTAAGGACCTTTATAATGAAAGAGTTCCGCTGTATGAGAAGTATGCTGAAATCACTGTGGATGAAGAAGGAAAGGCGGCCGGAGATATTGTGGACTATTTAAGGGGAATGTTCACGGACAGGTGACAGCCGGGGGAAAGCGATGAAGACTACCGTATTTGAGGAGCGGTCGGGGGGCATAACAATCAGCCGGGTGATCCGAGATTATGAATATAATATGGCATCCAGGCATTTCCATGAGGAATATGAAATCTATTATCTGCTGGAGGGCGAGCGGTATTATTTTATCGATCACAGCACCCACCTTGTGCGGAACGGATCCCTGGTGTTTATAAATAAGAATCAGGTGCATAAAACCAGCCCTGTGGCGGGCAGTTCCTATCATGACAGAATTCTGATCCAGCTAAACAGCAAGCAGTCAGATCTGGTGTTTACAAATCCCGATTTCTCGCTGGAAGAGTTTTTTGCCGAGCACAGCGGAGTGATTCGGCTCGACATGGACCAGCAGAAATATGTGGAAAAACTGATCTATGATATGGTGCGTGAGATCCGGGAGGGGCAGGAGGGCTGCCGCCTGATGTCAGGAATGCGCCTGATGGAGCTGCTGATCTACGCGGCGAGGTGCCTGCGCCAGAACGACCCGTATCCCGTGCCGGCCATGCTGCAGACGGAGAAATACCTGAAAGTACAGGAGATTGCGGATTACATCAGCGAAAACTACCGCAGCGCAGGGTCGCTGGAGGAAATCGCCGGCCGGTTTTTTATCAGCAAATCCTATCTGAGCCGCATATTTAAAGAAGTGACAGGCTTTACAGTCAATGAATATCTGAACATCCGCCGGATTATGAAGGCGAAGCAGCTGCTGTCGACGCCGGAACCTAATGTGACGGCGATATCTGAGATGCTGGGTTATGAAAATGTCTCTTATTTTGAACGGGTATTTAAAAAATATGCCCACACCACTCCTCTGCGTTTCCGCAGGCAGGTGTTGGAAGATAAAAAACAGCTGACGGAGAGAATGGGTCAGAGTATTATAACAAATAAATGTTAAAAGTGAACCGCAGAGGCATTTGCACGGATCCGTGCAAAGCCTCTGCGGTGCTGTTTAATAGATGTGCCGCCGCATTCCGCCATGGCCCGGCCGGCAGCACGGTATCAAATTAAAACTATATTTACGCTCAAACAGTGCTCGAAAGTATAAAAAATTCTGTATTAGTGGAATATTTAATACAAGATTATTATTTTACAATGTATTATAATTGCTATTGTCAGGATGATGAGCATGGCGCCAAAGAACTGACAGACATCGAATGACGGGATCAGCCATTGGCTGGTAGCATTTGAAAGGAGCAAATAAATATATGGAGTACAGTGATCGCAAAGCCATGGGAATCAAGATCGCATATATTGGCGGCGGTTCCCGTGCCTGGGCCTGGAAACTGATGGCGGACCTGGCGCTTGAACCGGCGTTGTCCGGCGATGTATGGCTATATGATATAGACAGAGCCGCAGCCGCGAAAAATGAGGCCATCGGAAATTCTCTGGAAGAAAGAAACACACCGGGCAAATGGAGGTATCATACGGCGGATACCCTAAAAGAGGCATTGACAGGCGCGGATTTTACCATCGTATCCATACTGCCGGGAACGCTGGATGAGATGGAGACGGATGTTCATCTGCCGGAGAAATACGGCATCTATCAGTCGGTGGGGGATACGGTCGGGCCCGGGGGGATTGTGCGCGCGCTGCGAACCGTGCCGATGTACCGGGACATTGCGCAGGCAGTCCGCAGATGGGCGAAGGATACGTGGGTGATCAGCTATACGAATCCCATGTCCGTGTGTGTGAAAACGCTGTATCATGTTTTTCCGGAGATTAAGGCTCTGGGGTGCTGTCATGAAGTATTCGGAACACAGAACCTGCTTCTGGAAATTTATAAAAAGTATGGTGGCAGTCAGGATGCGGTCAGAAGAGATATAAATGTCAATGTGATGGGGATCAACCATTTTACCTGGCTTGACAGGGCGCAATGCCTGGGAACGGATCTGTTTCCTCTGTATGAGAGATTCATCCGCGAGTATTATGATACCGGACTTGTGAAGGAAGAGGGCTTCTGGCAGAAGGAGCATATAAAGGGAGGGCAGTGTGTCAAGATGGATCTGTTTCGCAGATTCGGCATCATTGCAGCCGCGGGGGACCGCCATCTGGCGGAATTTATGCCCGGCACAGAATATTTGAAAGATCCCGAAACTGTGCAGGACTGGCAGTTTGGCCTCACCACGGTAGCAAGCCGGAAGCAGGTTCAGATGGAACGGATGGAGAAAGGGGAGAAACTGGCAGCGGGAAAGGAACAGGTGGAACTCCTGCCGTCAAAGGAGGAAGGGGTAGGCATCATTAAAGCCCTATGCGGCCTGGGACGTTTTATATCAAATGTGAATATCCCCAATGAGAGCCTTGTGATTCCGAACCTGCCGAAAGAAGCGGTGGTGGAAGTAAATGCGGTGCTGGACAAAGACTGCATCTATCCCATTATGGCCGGGCCGCTGCCGGAGAGCGTAAGAAAATTGGTTCTGCCGCACGCTAAGAATCACAGCCTGATTGTGAGGGCCGCGCTGGAGACGGATTTTGAGGCCGCTCTGGCCGCTCTGATGCGGGATCCTAATACAGGATCTAAAATATCAGCCGAACAGGGCAGAGAGATGCTGAAAGAGATGATAAGGGATACGAAGGCATATCTGCCGGCCGGCTGGTAGCAGCAGAATCGAAAAGGAGACAGTATATGACGGCAAAAAATGAACTGCAGTTTCCGTATGGGGCGGTTTATTTCCGGAAGAGCACCCCGCCGCAGGAGGACTGGGAACGGGACTACATGCGCGCCGCAAAGGACGGATATAACCTGTTCAGGCACTGGCTGATCTGGAGCGCGGTGGAGACCGCTCCCGGCGTATACGATTGGTCGGATTATGACAGGCAGTTTGAACTGGCTGAAAAATATGGCATACAGATCGTGCTGGCGGAGATCACGGTTTCAGTGCCGGCCTGGGCTGCAGCCCGCTATCCGGAGCTTTTACAGGAGGCCGGCAGGGGGAATATACTATATCCGCAGATGGCCGGTAATTCCGCAGTGGGCGGTTTTCCCACCGGGTTCTGCCTGGATAAACCGGCGGCCAGGGCCATGGCGGGAGCCTTCCTGGAGGCCGCGGCGCGCCGGTACGGCGGACACCCCATGCTGTACGGATATGATATCCATAATGAGTGCTATCAGAGGACGGACACCTGTTTCTGCGAAGATACCGTAAGGGAATACAGGAACTGGCTTAGGAGAAAATACAAAACCGTAGATGCGGTTAATAAAAACTGGCATGTGTACAGCCTGACGGACTTTGACGAGATCTATCCGCCGGTCAAACCGGGCTTCTTCCCTGACAGCGTGGACTGGCTGCAGTTCCGCCATGACAGGCTGTATGAAAACATCCAATGGAAGATAGACCGCATCCGTTCAGCTGACCGTAGCGCGAAGATCACCGCCCATGGGATGTCAGACTGCTTTGCCTATTATTCGGAGCAGGCGAGCGACCACTGGGCCGCCGCTAAAAAGGCCGACATATACGGCCTGACCTGGGTGCCATGCAGAAAAGGAAACGAACCGTGGAGAAATTTTGCCGCATTTGACCTGCTGCGCAGCGCGTCGGGGGATACTCCGTTCTGGCATACCGAAGCACAGGGCGGCCCTCTCTGGATGCAGCCACAGCTTAAAGGACGGGCGGCTTCAGACGGCAGGGTGCCGGAAAAGGAGGATATCAGGCTGTGGAATCTGATCCTGATGGCCTGCGGCGGCAGAGGCATATTGTATACCCGTTTCCGTCCGCTGCTGGACGGGCCGCTGTTTGGCGCTTTTGCTCCCTATGACATGGATGGAGGAAGGACTGAGCGCTCGGAAATGGCCTCCAAGATCGCTGTATGGGCTAACCGCCCGGAACAGAAAGATTTGTGGCGGGCGCATCCGGCCTGCGGGGACATACATATCCTGTTTGTGCCGGAATGTGAGACGGCCTCCTTTCTGCTGTCCCAGTCCGGAGAGGAGCATATGTATCCTGCGGCGCTGTACGGCGCGTACGAAGGGTTTTACTCCCAGGGCATACAGGCGGATTTCGTGCATATCGATGACATCGAAAAGGCGCACATACTGTATTTTCCGTTTCCTTTGGCGCTGTCAGAGGAACATGCAAAGCGGCTGGCGGCATGGGTTAAGGAGGGCGGTACCCTGATCGCGGAATCCTGTCCCGGCTTTTTTACAGAGTATATGCATGCCAATGCTGTACAGCCTGTCCCTGAATTGGAGGCGCTGTTCGGAGTCCGACAGAGAAATGCGCAGTTCATGCCGGATCTGGCGGTCAATGTCCGGTTCGATCTGCTGGGGGAAGAAGTGCGGGGCGGCGGATTCATACAAACCTACGAGCTAAAGGGGGCCGGGGAGCTTGCACGGTACGGGGACGCAGTCATTGCTGCGCGGAATCGCTGCGGAGAGGGGACGGCCGTCCTTGTGGGCGCGGCCATTTCCCTTGGTGGAGAGGATAACCACACATTTTACGGCAGGCTGCTGAAATATCTCGGCGTAAGTCTTCCGATACGGGTATCGGATCATGTGATTCAAGCCCGCCTCCATCTGGATGGAACACGGCGCGTCCTCTGGGTTGTCAATCCCGGCCGTGAGGAGAAAAAGGTCTGTATCTCACTAAGAGACGGCGGACTGCCCGGCCGCATTTACTGGGCCGGAGGGCGGATCCTGTCTGCGGACAAAAATGAGATTGAGGTATCCGTAGGAGGAAGGGATGCGGTGGTCCTGGAATTACAATGAGAAACAATGAGGAAGCACACTGAGGTGTGCGTAGGTCATCAGCCTTCGGCTGGTGACATGAGAATGAGGAAGCACACTGAAGTGTGCGTAGGTCATCAGCCTGCGGCTGGTGACATGAGAAAGGAGAACGGTCAGATTATGAAGGAATCCATACATAAGTATTTTAAGATAGGCACGATTTTGTGGATGAGCTATCCTCCCCAGAATTACAGCCAGAAGGACGCTCTGCGTAAGATTTGCGCCGATGAATTTTTTGATGCCGTGGAGGTTACACAGATAGCTGATGATGCGGACCGCAAAGAAGCCAGGGATATGATGGAACAGTCCCATATAAAGGTGTGTTACGGCGCGCAGCCGCGGCTTTTATCCACCGGATTAAATCCCAATGACCTGTCGGAAGAAAAGAGACAGGCTGCGGAGAAGACATTGCTTGAAGCGGTGGATGAAGCGGAGTATCTCGGGGCTAAGGCCGTGGCATTTCTCGCGGGTAAATGGGAGGAAGAAGCTAAGGAGGAAGCCTATGAACAGCTGCTTAAGACAACGGTTAATTTGTGCCGGTACGCAGAGACAAAGGGCATGGGCGTCAACCTGGAAGTGTTTGACTATGATATCGACAAGGCCGCTCTGATCGGGCCGGCGCCGCTGGCCGCCAGATTTGCGGCGGACGTGCGCTGCAGCTGCCCCAATTTCGGACTGCTGGTGGATTTATCCCATTTTCCTCTTACCTATGAGAAGAGTGAATTTGTGATCCGGACGCTGCGGCCGTACATCAGGCATCTGCATATCGGCAATGCGGTTGTGCAGAAAGGCCTTGAGGCATATGGCGATCAGCATCCAAGATTCGGCTTCCCGGGGAGCGCGAATGATACCGGAGAGCTGCTGGATTTCTTCCGCGTGCTGAAGCGTGAAGGCTTTTTCTGTTCGGAGGAACCCTATGTGCTGTCCCTGGAGGTTAAGCCCTGGGGGAATGAGGATGCGGATCTGATTCTTACTAATTCCAAGAGAGTGATCAACAGGGCATGGGCTCTGCTGGAGGATTGAGGTGAACAAAATGAAGATTGTGGTGCTGGACGGATATACGGAAAACCCGGGAGATCTTAGCTGGAAAGAATTCGAAAGGCTGGGGGAACTCACAGTTTATGACAGAACGCCTGCAGAACTGACGGTTGAAAGGGCCTGCTGTGCGGACATCCTGTATACAAATAAGACGGTTCTGTCAGAAGATATTATGAAGCAGTGTAAAAATCTGAAGTTTATAGGCGTGCTGGCAACCGGCTATAATGTGGTGGATGTTGCCGCGGCGGCCAGGGCGGGCATTCCTGTGAGCAATATACCGTCCTATGGAACCGCTTCAGTGGCACAGTATACGATCGCTCTGCTGCTGGAGCTCTGCCACCATGTGGGTGAACATGCGCGCAGTGTGAAAAACGGGGATTGGACGGCCAGCCCGGACTGGTGCTATTGGAATTATCCTCTGACAGAGCTGGACAAAAAGACCATGGGAGTGATCGGCTTTGGGCGGATCGGCCGCGCTGCGGCCAGGATCGCAGCCGCTATGGGGATGAAAATCCTGGCGTATAATGCCGGTCATAAAGAAGAGGAAGAGGAGTGGTACCGTTATGCCGATCTGGATGAGCTTCTGGCACAGTCGGATGTGATCACTCTGCACTGCCCGCTGTTTCCTGACACGGAAGGCATCATCAACCGGGAGTCCATAAGCAGGATGAAGGACGGCGTCTTGATTATCAATGATGCAAGAGGTCCCCTGATTGTGGAGGAGGATCTTAAGGACGCGCTGGTGAGTGGAAAGGTGGGAGGCGCCGCTGTGGATGTGGTCTCATCTGAACCGATCAAAGCGGACAATCCGCTGCTACATGCGCCCAATATCATCATTACGCCGCATATCGCCTGGGCGCCGAAGGAGTCCAGGGAGAGACTGATGCAGATTGCCGCGGATAATCTGAAAGCATTTTTGGCCGGAAGCCCTGTCAATGTGGTGAACGGGCTGTAGGTTACGGGAAGAGGTTACTTTGTCAGAGTGAAAACCTCATCGCGGCGGTTTTTGCTGTCAAAGAGCAGGTTGTATTGGAGAACCCGGTACTCCTGAATCAGCTCAGGGTACAGTTCTTCAGCTTCATCCATGGAATAAAAGCTGCCGTCGGCGTCTGCGACACAGTTAGCGGTGATGACCGGAAGCGTTTCCTTAAGACCGGAGAGGAAACTCTGGTAGTCGGATTTCTGCAGGCCGGCGGCGTCCATTAGGACGGTGCTTAGGTAGTTGGCGCTGATCCTGTCATAATAGCCTTCCTCGATATCATAGTTGGCCCAGAGCATGAAGGGAACGGTGTAGCGCGTCTGCTGTTCTTCCAGTGTCATTTCATCCATGGTCTTGCCGGTGAGATCCACGATGCAGTTGGCGACATAGTCAGTGGGCTGATGATCGCCGAACATCAGGATGACGGTCTCCTCTTCCTCTGCCGCGAAATACTCCACCAGTGACTGGAAGGCCCGGTCCGATTCCAGGATCAGGGAGAGATACTGTTCGGTGCCGGGGCGGTTTTCTATATCGGTCAGATGCACCGTAGACCGGAAGTTGTCATATTCCAGAGAATAGCCGCCGTGGTTCTGCATGGTTACGTTGAATATAAAGACGCTTTCATCCGCATTTTTCCGTTCATACTGATCGATGATCTTCTGAAAAGACGAGCGGTCGCTGATGTACTGCCGGATATACTCCGGATTGCGAAACGAGTTCTTAAAATAAGTATAATCGAATTTCAGCAGAGGATAGACGCTGTTCCGGCTCCAGCCGCTTGAGGAAAAGGGGTGGATGGCAGTGGTCAGGTAGCCCTGTTCTTTCAGTATGGAGGTCAGGTTCGGAAGTTCATCGCTTATATACTGCTGGTATGGGACGCTGCCCGCAGGGAGAAACGCCATGGTGCTGCCGGTTAGAAATTCAAACTCCGTGTTGGCGGTGTTGCCGCCCACTACGGAGACAAAGAGGTTCCCGTTGACAGTGTTTTCGCGGCCGCTTAAAGAGCGGATAAAAGGCATGTAATCTTTTGTTACTCCGAACTCATGGATCACAGACAGGTCGGAGAAGGCCTCGTTCATGATGACGATGATGTTCGGATTTTTTCTTGGTTTTTCAAGCGGTGTGGTAACGTAAGTTTCCTCGGGCAGGTCGGCATATTGTGCCACTGTTTCCACGACGGATTCCACATCATAGCCGGCCGGTTCCGAGATATCCATATACTTTAGATTCACCATAAAGCTGACCAGAAAGCCGTTGTCCCGGTAAGTGGCCCATTGAGTAAAAAGGGTGCCTCCGGGCAGCAGGGCATCGGTGACGGTCTCATTATGCAGCAGCTTGCTGCCCCCGAAGATCAGCAGCATACAGGCAAACGCACCCGCAAGGCGGAACGGAACCCGCTTTATGCCGGCACGGCACTTTGACGCTGTGGCATTGATCAGCAGAAAAAGCAGCACTATGATCAGCACGCGGTAATTTACTTCAAATGTATAATTATTGGTCACGCTCATAGCCGTGCCGATGGACTGCAGATCCCAGGGCAGGATCGGATTCCCGCGAAACAGCTGCACGTAGTAGTTTGCGATGCCGATGAAGGCCAGGGCTGTATTGCCCGTAATGAGCGCTGTGCTGACCTTGCCGAATACCATGAGCAGTCCCAGGAAGATCAGATAGAAAAACAGCAGATTCACGATCTGCGCCGTCAAATCCATAGTCCACACATCGTGGGTCAGACTTTCCATTAGGTAAAACGTAAAAAACGGGGTCAGAACAAAAATAACGGAACTAAAGATCTCATTAAACTTTATGTTAAGCGGTACAAGGACCGCCATCCCTGCCGTCAGCAGTATACAGGGAATAAGCAGTGCAGATATTCCTTCCCCTGCCGCCGTCACAGCACACAATGTCCCTCCCAGCACGCCAATACTGAAGGCACAAAGTATTCTCTTCCAGGATTTTACAAACATTTGACACTCCCCTTACAATAGTTATGTAAGGTATTTTAAAGCAAAACGGTGAAAAATGCATGTAGTATTTATAACAATTTTCTTACGGTTACTCCCTGGCCTGCGCGCTGGTAATCAATAATATCAGTCCGGACAGTAAACGAAAATTCTGTGAGAACGCAGAAAACACTTTTGTTTTGTCCGCGGTTGTGTTAATATAGAAAGGCGTTTGTTGATAAAACGCCTGCAAAGCAGCGAATTTGTGGAAAAACAATCGGTTGGGCATTGCGTACTGACTGTGTTTTTCAGAAAGGAATCAAAGAATGAAGAAATTAAACATGATAGCGGCCATGGTGCTCTGCCTGGCCCTGGTAATGACCGGCTGTTCCGGCAATGACAAGGACGGCTCAAAGGAAACACAGACCACAGAGGCCGGTTCTGCGGCAGGGACTGAAGACGGCAGCGAGGCCGGTACCGACGGCAGTGAAGCGGGAACGGAAGGTTCCACTGAGGCGGAAACCTATGTGGCGTCCGACTATGTGAAACTCGGCCAATATAAGGATCTGGAAGTGGCTGCCGCTGATGTGGAGGTTACGGATGATGAAGTGAACACAAAGATCACTGAAAATATATCGACAGCTTATGTGGATGTAACGGATAGACCTGTTGCAGAAGGGGATACCGTCAACATAGATTATGAAGGTCTGAAGGACGGCGTTGCTTTTGAAGGCGGTACGGCTGCCGGACAGGATCTGACCATCGGTTCAGGCCAGTTTATCGAAGGATTTGAGGACGGTCTGATCGGTGCGAACATAGGAGACAAGCTGGAACTGAACCTGTCCTTCCCCGAGACTTATTCCAATAACCCGGATCTGGCGGGGCAGGCTGTGGTATTTAACGTTACAGTCAACTCCATTAAGGTACAGGCTACGGAGCTAACGGATGAAGTGGCGAAGCAGAATTTTAATTTCGATACCGCCGATGCATACCGTGAATCCGTAAAGCAGGAATTAATTGACGGAAAGAAGTGGCAGGCAGCCTGGACCATGGTGGTTAATAACGCTGCCGTAAACGGATATCCATCCGCTAAGGATACTTATGTAAACGGTGAGAAGGAGACGCTGACCGCCTATGCGGCCCAGTACGGGATGGCGCTTTCAGATATACTGACTGCGGTATACAATATGTCGGAAGAAGAGTTCGACGTGCTGCTGGAGGAGAACTTCCGCGATGAGATGCTGATGCTTGCCATCACCGAGGCGGAGAACATGGAAGTGAGCGATCAGGCTTACACTGACAGGATCAAGGAAATATCCGAGATCAACAACAACGCTTCACAGGAAGAAATCGAGGCTTATTTCGGAGCAGACTATCTGCGCAAGACCATCCTTCAGGGAATGGTTTATGATATCGTGATGGACTCCGTTGTAGTAAAATAATCAAAGACAATCGTATTTACCCCGGCCCCCGGCCTGCATGGCGGACGGTCCGGGGTAATTTTTATTTCTGTGTATTTTCCAGTTCCAACTCCGAATATTCCTGCAAGTTTCTTTGTTCAAATGAGAAAGATGGGCACAATTAGATTGTCCTTGTCGAAAGCCCCCAGTTGATCCGCCATACACAGGATGGCGCTGGTGCTGCGTTGTAACGGGTATTTATCAATCAGGTCGAATACCTTCGTCAGCTTTTGGGGTGGTGAAGCCATTTTCTTGATCTCGATTGGGAACAGCTTTCCGTCCCGCTCTAAAATCAAGTCGATTTCTCTGACATCCTTATCCCGGTAATAATACAGGAACGGTTCCTGCCCAGCATTCTGGTAAGTCTTGATAATCTCCGCAACCACATAATTCTCCAGCAAAGTACCGCTCATAGCACCCTCCATGGCAGTTTCCGGGCTGCTCCAGCGGGTCAGATAGCAAACAAGGCCGGAGTCATAAAAATAGAGCTTGGGTGTGGAGACGGTACGCTTGAGCACGTTGTTGGAATAAGGTTCCAGCAGGAAGATGATACCCAGCGCCTCCAGGTCATGGAGCCAGTTTTTGGCTGTGGTCTGGTCAATCTCCGCATCGTCGGCAATACCTTTGTAGTTAACCTGCTGGGAAGCTCTGGCGGCAGCGGAACGCAGAAACCGCAGAAACTTTAAACTGTCAATGTCATTGGAAAGCCGCCGTACATCCCGCTCCATATAAGTGTCAATGTAACTGGAATAGAAGACACCGGTGTTAGCATAGGTACCGGTAACCAGAGCAGGCATTCCCCCCAGATGGATTCGCTGGAAAATCTCTGGTGTATCCAGCATGGTGTGGTCTTTCTGGCGTTTGGACAAAAGGGCTAGATCCAGACTGAATGGTGTCTCTGCAGGTTGTTCCATAATCTCGCTTTGTGAAAGCGGTGAGAGGTGAAGCAGAGATTCCGGTTTCCGCAGATATACAGTTTCTTGACATGCTTCTATCTCTGTTCCGTCCACGAAGATCGCCTCTCTTGACAGCTCCTCCATATGGTATAAAAACTCTGATACTTCTGCCATGATCCGTTCTGCGCAGGGAGCAAAGTGCAGCATTACCGGAGGTGTACAGGGTTCCGTGTTGCTCTTTATACACAGATGGTAACAAAAGCTAAGAAATGTACAGTTTGCCATAAGAAAAGTACATTGTTTGGAAAAGGAATCAAAATTATAATAAAAACATGAGATATGTTTGAGAATGTATCAAAGCACTACTAAAAAAGGAGGCGTAGCAAATGAAGAAAAGGTTACTTTGTGTAGTACTGGCAATGACCATGCTGGTAAGTCTGGCGGGCTGTGGTGCAAAGAAAGAGGAAAGCACATCGACAACAGAGTCCTCGGTTGATTCTGAGGAGACAAAGGTAGCAGAAGAAGGTGCCCTGTCTCATGCGGAAGCAGCGATCCAGGCCAGAAAAGAGTCTGGAGAAATGCCAACCATTAGCATGGCATTTTTCAGCTTTACCGGTCCGACAGAGGGAGCAGAGCGTGTAAATGCATTGATGAGCGCTCATCTGGAGGAGACCCTGGGCATTAAGTTGGAGGTTATGAATTATGAGCTGGGCAACTATGCACAGCAGATACAGTTAGGCTTTGCATCCGAAGATGCTCCGGACCTGATGTCCACCAGCCTGATTGGTCTTAGCAATTGTATTGGCAATGGTTATTTCTATGATCTGGAGGCGGACGGGCTACTGGAAAACTATGGAGCAGGCATCATCGAAACGGTTGGCATGGATGCCATCGAGACCTGTCGAGTTGATGGAACTCTGTATGCGATCCCCAATATGAAGGAAATGGCAAACGGATTGGGTGGTGTATTTATCAGAAAAGAGCGCCTGGATGCCATTGGATATGATTATGAAACCGCAATTAAAGATTCGCAGAAAAAGGCCAAAGCAGAAGGACGTTTCATCCTAGATGATACCGTTTTTACGGATTATGAAGGGATGACAGAGGTACTGGCGCTATTTAAGGCGGCTTA
This sequence comes from Lachnotalea sp. AF33-28, assembly GCF_003477885.1. Taxonomy (GTDB): domain Bacteria; phylum Bacillota; class Clostridia; order Lachnospirales; family Lachnospiraceae; genus AF33-28. The sequence continues at coordinate 355,370 of NZ_QUEE01000001.1, read as the reverse complement.
TCCGGACAAGGGTATTATTTCTCCTTCTACTGCAGCGGAAGATCATATGGTTCCCGTTGACCTTTTAGGCGGAGATCCCTTTGGAATCCTCGATTATGAAACCGGCGAACTGAAGGTAGAGAATCTCTTTACTAATGAGAAATGGCTGGAGTATTTAAGGTGGGTGCGTCAATTGAATTTGGATGGCTACATTTCCGCAGATTCCCTGACAAATGAAACAGCTGCATCTACCCGTATTGATGCATTTGAGATCGTATGCGGTATGAGTAACTCCAAGCCCGGACAGGCAGCAAGCACAGGCGGAGGCCCCAGCGTGCTGTTCCAGATGGAGGATTACTATTCGGCTTCTGATTCGATTAATGATATGCCTTGGGGCATTTCCTCCAAGACCGAGGATCCGGTAGCAGCGATGCAGGTTCTCAATGCACTCTTTACAGATGCAGAATTAAGCAGACTGCTATGCTGGGGTGAAGAAGGTGTGGAGTATAACCTTACAGAGGATGGAAGACTGGAGCTTGTAGATGCTCCGGCATATGATATGAATGTTGAGTGGGAAATGCCGAATCAGATGATCGCAGGTGTTCTGTCTGTACAGTCGGCAAATCTTTGGGAGCAGTATGAGCAGATGAATGAAGCAGCTGTTAAGTCTGCGGCATCAGGATTCTTATTTGACAATTCCGGTGTTCAGAATGAGTATATTGCTCTGACCAATGTATGGCAGGAATACAAAATGCAGTTGATGCTGGGCTTTGTAGATCCGGATGAGGTTACTCCCGAACTGGTAAAAAAGCTGGAAAAGGCCGGATTAGATAAGTACATGGAAGAAAAGCAAAGACAGCTGGATGAGTGGGCGGCAGCTAATGGAAAGTAACTTTTACGAACGATACTACCCTGAAACGATTGAAAGGTTCTGCAGGCATGGGGCAGTTAAGCTGTTCCATGCCTGAATCAAAAGAATAGAATGGGATTTTCACTATGAATAAAAGAATCAAGAGGCTAAGGAAAGAGATTGTCTATTATCTGATGGCGCTTCCGGGACTTACATATCTGTTTATCAACAATTATATGCCGCTTCCCGGCCTGGTGCTTGCATTTAAGAACTACAATGCAAAGGACGGTATCTGGAGATCGCCATGGGCAGGCTTTGATAATTTTAAATACCTGTTTATGACCAACGATGCATTTGTGATTACGAGAAATACCGTGCTATACAATCTGGTATTTATTACGTTGAATACTGTCTTTGGAATATCAGCGGCAATTTTGCTGTCTCGCTTAAGGGCGAAAAGAGTTCGGAACATCTATCAGATTGTAATGCTGTTACCCCATATGATTTCCAGTGTAATTATCAGTTATCTCGTATTTTCCTTTTTGGGCGTGGAACATGGCCTGATCAATTCTATGCTGACAGCATCGGGAAAGGAAGCGATTTCCTGGTATACGGAGAAGCAATATTGGCCGTTTATACTGGTAATCGTAAATGTATGGAAGAGCATCGGCTATCAGGCGATTCTCTATTTGTCCTCTATTGTCAGCATTGATGACAGCTACTACGAGGCGGCAGTAATAGATGGAGCCAACAGCTGGCAGCAAATCACAAAGATCACGCTTCCGCTTTTGAAACCTACCATTATTATGCTGGTGCTTCTGGCTGTCGGTCGAATCTTCAACTCGGATTTCGGCTTATTCTATCAGGTGCCCATGAACTCCGGTGCCCTGTTCCCGGTAACCAATACCATCGATACGTATGTATATCGCGGTTTGATTGAGCTTGGAACCATCACACGTTCTGCTGCAGCTGGAATGTATCAGTCCATTGTTGGCTTTATTCTGGTTTTGACAGCGAACCTCATTGTTAGAAAGATTGATAGGGATAACGCACTGTTTTAGGAGATAAGGGATGAATAAGGATAGAACGATACAGATTATTGGACATATTGTTATGTTTATTATTACCGTATGCATCTTGCTGCCGCTGTTTATACTGATTGGCTCTTCATTGACTGACAACCTGACGCTGATACAGTGTGGCTATAATGTATTTCCAAGGAAGTTTAGCTTGGACGCTTACGAATATATTTTTAACTCGAAGGAATCGATTTTCCGCTCCTATGGGATATCCATTGTTCTGGTGATGGTGGGAACCACGGTTTCTCTCTGTCTTTCCCTGCCGTTGGCATACGCCATTTCTAGACCGGGACTGACACTGAAAGGGCCTCTGATCTTTTATGTATTTTTTACCATGCTGTTTAACGGCGGCCTGGTACCTACCTATGTAAATTATGTAAATGTATTTCACATCAGAGATACCTTCTTGGCGCTGTTGCTCCCTAATCTTCTGATGAATGCCATGTACATACTTTTGATCAAAAATTATTTCCAGAACAGTGTTCCAGAAGAGCTTATGGAGGCAGCCACCGTTGATGGGGCCGGACGCTTCAATATATTTTTGAGGATCGCCCTTCCTCTGGCCAAGCCCATCATCGCCACCATTATGCTCTTTGTGGCAACCGGTTATTGGAATGACTGGAATAACGGTTATGTCTATCTTAGCAAACGGCGGGATCTGTACGGCATCCAAACCCTGCTTAATGTTTTGAATCAGAACATCCAGGCATTGGCGCAGCAAGATTTTGATATGAATTCTTCGGCAGAGGCTCTGTCGGAGATGCCGACAGTTTCCGTGCGTATGGCCATGGCGGTTGTGGGGCTTTTGCCAATTCTAGTTATGTATCCCTTCCTGCAGAAGAACATTGTAAAGGGAATTACCTTGGGGGCTGTTAAGGGATAGGTGCGCCCTAAAAAGGGCGCACGGTCTGCAAAAGAAGTAGAGATGCCGTATTTATGCGGCTTCTGGTGTTGTCCATACATCTACAAAAAATTAAGAAAGGAAATGTATAAAACTTTGCCAAAGAGTTTATACGAGGATGTTGAGTATGAAGTATTCCATTAAAAAAAACACAGCAACTGAGAAACTGAACCGACACTGGGAATTTGGTATTGGCGCTGCAAATCCCATCGCTGCCATGAAGACGGATTTTCTGGAGCAACTGAAATATTACAAGGATGAAATCGGCGCAGATTACGTTCGGTTGGGCGGAACTTTTACAGACAGTCGGACGCAGACGATTTTTTCTCTGTCCGATCTGTATGATATTCCCAATGCCAGAAAGTTTGTTACCCGAACCTTCCGCCTGTGTGGAGAGGCATATGACTGCATTTTGCGTGTGGGAGTAAAGCCGGTTGTTATTCTGGGGAGAATACCGAAAGCCTTGGCTTTCAAAGGGGCTTTGCCCAATATGTTTGGGGAATATGCGTGTATGCCGGAAAGTATGGAGGATTGGTGTGAATATGTAGTATCCTATTTTGAATTCCTGTATCACCGCTATGGAAAAGAAGAGGTTCGGACCTGGTTTTTTGAGTTCTGGAATGAGCCGGATCTTCCGATTCCCATGTTTTCTGGAACCCAGGAGGATTATTTCCACTTCTATGAAGCGACTGCCCGTGCCATCAAGGGCTTTGATTCGGAGCTGAAGATAGGTGGACCGGTTACTTCCAACAGCAAGTGGATTGGTACCTTTGTGAAATATTGTAAAGAGCATGATGTGCCGGTAGATTTTATCAGTACTCATCAGTATGCAGGCGATCCTTTGGGCGGCGTGGAAGGAACAACCGAGGAAGAAGATGTTATACGTATGAAGAACATCAAAACCGAACTGGAGCGCCAAAAGGAAGCTCAACTCATTGTGGAAGAGAAAAATCAGAAGATGAATGACCTGTTGGGAACCATTCCGATCGGAACGCCATTGGAGGGTTACCGGGCATGGATGGGAGATCCTTCAGAGGATGAGGACAGTGTACTGAATTTGTTCTCTTATAATGCGGCTGTGGCCTGCCGGCAGTCAGAAGGACTACCTCTGTATTACACCGAGTGGAATATCAATGCCTTTAATACTTCTTATACCAACGATACCAAAAAGGTGGCTGCCTATGCCATTAAAAATGCGCTGGCAATTGAAAAGAGTGTAACAGGCTCCATGTTTTTTTTCCTGACTGACCTTTATACAGATAAGGGCATGTTCCCGGAAGAGTTCTGTGGCTGCTACGGTCTTCTGACCAAGAGTGGAATTCCCAAGCCTGCATTTTATGCCTTTAAGATGCTGCGTCAGGCTGGAGATGACCGTTATGTGCTGAAAAATGAAGACGGAACAGATATGATCCTCAATGATATCGGCATCGCTGCCTTCAAAAAGGACAAGGATGTACAGGTGGTTGTGACCCGTCAGAAGGTAAAGGATTCTGATGCTCTGGCAGAGAATGTGGAGATCGCTGTAGAGTTTGAGAAGGTTCCATCCAGAGTAACCATCCAGCGCATTGATGATACCCACTGTAATCCTCTGGCTCTGTGGGAGAAGATGGGATCTCCGCAGTTTCCCAATGCAGCAGAGGTAAAGGATATCAGGAAAAAGACAGCCATGGTAGAAGAGGCACTGTCCTTCGTCTATGAAGATGGTCAGGTTCAGGTTGCTGCCGGGCTGAAGGTAAACGATGTTGCCATGATTACCATTTATGCTTAATCAACAAGTTTATTCTTTGGGTACAAGGGCAGTGAATCCCCGCCCGGTACCCATCTTCTATCAAAAGAAAGGATAGATTGCTTATGAAGTATTCAATTTTAAAAGACACGAAGTCAAAGAAGCTGAACCGTCACTGGGAATTTGGTATAAACGCTGCCTGCCATCCGGCTGCTACGCGTGCAGACTTCTTGGAGCAGCTGAAGTTTGTCCGAGAAGAGATCAAAGCGGAACACATTCGTGTGCATGATTCCTTTGATTCGGAATCTCAGCCCATTTTTTCTTTGGCAGATTTATATCCGGTGCCCAATGCAGAGAAGTTTGTGACCCGTTCTTTCCGCAACTGTGCAGCTGCCTATGATAATATCCTGCGCGCAGGCGGAAAGCCATTCATCATACTGGCGAATATTCCAAAGGCCCTGGCCTTTAAGGGAGCGCTGCCCAACATGTTCGGAGAATATGCTTGCATGCCGGAACGCATGGAGGAATGGTGTGGCTTCATAAAAGAATTTTTTTCGTTCCTGTTTCATCGCTATGGCCGGGAGGAGGTCTGTACCTGGTATTTCGAGTTCTGGAATGAGCCAGATCTTCCGATTCCCTTCTTCTCTGGAACCCAGGAGGATTACTTCCATTTCTACGAGGCTACAGCCCGTGCTATCAAGGAATGCGATCCGCAGATTAAAATCGGCGGCCCGGTTACCTCCAACAGTAAGTGGGTGGGCTCCTTCGTAAAATATTGCCGGGAGCATGATGTGCCGGTGGATTTTACCAGTACCCATCAGTATGCAGGAGATCCGCTGGGTGGTGTAGAGGGTACCACAGAGGAGCAGGATGTCATGCGGATGAAGGACATCAAAACTGAACTGGAGCGTCAGAAGGAGGCCCAAATCATTGTAGAGGAACAGAGGGAGAAGATGAATGAGCTGCTTGAGAATACGCCGCCCGGCAGTGTTCTGGACGGCTATCGGGCTTGGATGGGAGATCCCTCCGAGGATGAGGACAGCGTATTTAATCTTTTTGTTCACAATGCGGAGGTGATCTGCCGGCAATCCGATGGGCTTCCCCTGTTTTATACTGAATGGAATATCAATGCCTTCAACACTTCTTATACCAATGATACAAAGAAGATGGCTGCCTATGCCATTAAGAATGCCCTGGCTATTGAGGACTTTGTAACTGGCTCTCAGTTCTTTTTTCTGACTGACCTGTATCAGAACCGAGATCTGATGCCGGAGGAGTTTTGCGGCTGCTACGGCATGCTGACGAAGAGTGGAATTCCCAAGCCGGTATTCTATGCCTTCAAAATGCTGCGTCAGGTGGGGGATGAACGCCTGGTATTAAGGGATGAAGAAGGAAAGGACACGATTCTCGGGGATATTGGCCTTGCTGCTTTTCAAAACGCGGAGGGTGTACAATTTGTGGTAACCCGTCAGAAGGTAAAAAATGCAGATTTTCCGGCCGAGGCTGTGGAGCTTTCCATCCAGATGGATGAGAAGCCTTCAAAGGTTACGATTCAGCGTATCGATGATACCCACTGCAATCCTCTGGCATTGTGGGAAGAGATGGGATCTCCCATGGTTCCCAATGCAGAGGAAGTGGCTCTGATCAAGGAAAAGACTGCTATGGTGGAGGTGGCGCTGCCCTTCGAATATAAGGATGGACAGGTAGCTGTTGCCACGGAGCTGAAGGTCAATGATGTGGTATTGATTAAAATTTATGCTTAACCGGATTTATAAGTCCCAAATCCGGATGTATCCTGTCTTACTGAAGGGTTACATCCGGATTTGGTAGCCGGTTGGAGAGAGGAGACTGAATTGCCTTTTGGATACATTTGATTATAATGCAAGAGAATTTCGCAGAGGACGTTTTTTTTATGTGGTGGAAGCAACCTCGGAATACCTTGTTATTTTACTGGTAACAGGATCCTTCCTTGCGCGTATTACCAGCGAGCTTGGGTTTTCGGACAGCCTTACCGGAATTATTTCTTCTTTTTTATCTTGTGGAAGCCTGTTCCAGCTGTTCGCTCTGCTGATCAGGAAGAAGCGTGTAAAGCGTATTACAATAGGGATGTGTGTGCTGAGTCAATTGTTCTTCATGTTGTTGTATTTAATACCCCTTGCTTCCCTGTCCTCACAGGTAAAGACCGGAAGCTTTATATGCATTATTTTCATTGCTTTTTTCGTTTCAAATGTAGTAAAGCCGGTTAAAATAAACTGGCAGATGTCTCTGGTGAAGAATGGACATCGGGGGCGGTTTACGGGAAGCAAGGAGATTACCTCCCTGATCTGCGGAATTGTTTTTTCCTTTGTAATGGGCTATATTGTGGATCATTTCGGAATGCTGAAAAGGATGAATACCGCTTTCTTAATTTTTGCGCTGACTATTTTCGGACTTGCTGTTCTTACAACTTTGAGTATGGTGTTCACGATTGAGCCGGAACGAGAGGAGGTAAAGCAGGAGAAAATGACTTTTCCGGAAAGTCTGAGAAAGCTGTTGAATAATAAAAACGTTCTGTTGCTGATGTGTTTGTTTTCCCTTAACAGCATGTCTCAGACTGTGGCCACTTCCTTTTTAAATACCTATATGATAAAGGAAATGGCATTTTCGCAGACTTTTATCGTGCTGCTGACCACGGTATCCAGCGTTTGCCGGATTATTTCAACCATTTTTCTGGGGAAATACGCAGACCGCAAATCCTTTGCGGCAATGGCAACGCTGTGCTTTGCCCTGAATAGTGCATCGTATCTGATCTGTGTGTTCGCAGTACCGGAAAACGGAAGCATCATGCTTTTACTTTACTACATTCTGAATGGTGCTGCCATGGGTGGTATTGGCAATGCAGTTCTGAATCTGGTCTTTGACTATGTGCCTCATACGCAGCGTTCGGATATGATTGCTCTAAGTCATGCGGTTTCCGGTGTTATGGCATTGCTCGCAACCATGACCGCTGGCGAACTGGTGTCCTACATACAGGATTCCGGAAACACCTTTTTGGGAATTGCCGTTTATGCGCAGCAGGTTACTGCACTGATCGGGATGTTCCTGGCAGCTTTTGCCATGACACTTAGTGTTATTATTTTGAAAAAAGCGTTCGTCTTACAGAAACATTAGGAAAAAGCTAAACTGTTAGTGCGCCCAGAAAATAAGACATAAAATAGAAGTGGACGTTTTTTTTGAACATAGCAGTGATTTATGTTATACTGAATCTGTATAATAATGATTTACACAGACTGTGCGGAGCATGCTGCCTGGAATCGCATCTAGCCGGAGCAACCGGCAGGATGGACAGCGCAGTACTGGAAGAAATTTGGATGTAAGAAAAAATGAAAAAGAGAGACTATTCTATTTTTATGCTGGTCTATGTAGTATCCAGTGTTCTGTTTTTTGTGTATGTACTGTTTTCTGCATTTTTATTCTCTTATATCAGCTCTTCTGGCTTGGCAAAGATACATGATGAGCTGGAGAACACCATAGCGGCCAATGATGCAAATCTGTATAGCAGACTGGTGGATTTGGAGGAGCTCCTAACGGGCATTTGCTATCGCAATACGGATGTAAATGAGCTTAAATACTCAGAAAATGAAACACAGAAGGTTCACAGCATAGTAAACCTGCAGAACTTTCTGAAAAACTGCCTGAAGGGCTTCAGTTTTATAGACGGTTGCTTTTTGTATTTTGTAGAGGAAGAGATCTATGTACCTGCAAGCAGTACCCAGATGGCAGCACAGATAGCAGAAAGGATACGGCGTGATATTGTGGATCACCCCTTTTTTGCGGATGAGGCATCCCTGGAAAGCAGCAACTGGGAGATCGTGCAGGTGGACGGAAGTTGGTGCGCCACGAAGCGTATGCGGACATACAATGGGATTATCGGCGGCCTTTTTGTGGAGCTGGATCATCTTTTACAGGAGCTGACGGATATGACGGGAGTTTCCTGTGAGTATATCTTGAAGAATCCGGATGGATCTCTGCACCACAGTACCATTGATATCACGGAAAGATACGAGTTCTACGGCAAGGGAAATATGCAGAAGCTAAAAGCCGGAAACGAGGAGTTTTATGTATTCCCGGCAGCGGTAAGCTATCTGGATCAGGAGATTGAAATCCTGATACATAAAAGCTCGATGGCAACGGATATGAGTTTGATGTATCTGTATCTGGTAACGTTTCTTGTGCTGCTGATATTTTTTGTTACTTTGATCCTGCTGATATTTAAGCAAATGCTGCTGAACCCCTTTAGGCAGCTGAAGAATGTGAATCAGCAGGTTCATACAGAAGAAACAGCTCTTACAATCACGATACCCAAGACCTACTGCAGGGAGATCAATGATTCCATTGAGGCTTTGGAGTATATGTATAATAAATCCATTGTTTCTCAGCATGAGTATATCTTGGAAAGGAATGAACGGATCAAACTGGAAATGTCCAAGTTGAAGTCTCAGATCTCACCGCATTTTCTCATCAATTGTCTCTTTGTGCTTCAAAATCTGAGTGAATCGGGTCACGGAGACAGTGAGATTTTCAACGGCCTAATCCAAACCTTATCGGAGCATCTGCGCTATTCCTTAAGCGATCGGGTATTGGTAGATTTAAAGGAAGAGCTCTATTATGTGGGAAATTATGTCCGTTTTACTCAGATGCACTATCCCTTTAGCATTACCTGTGAAAGTAGCGGGGACGACACGATACTGGATGCACAGGTTCCGATCCTGCTTTTGCTGATGCTGACGGAAAACACGGTAAAATACAATGTTCAGATCGAAAAGAAGGTAAAAATAGAGATATCATATCGTCGGTATCAGAAGGGTGAAACCAGCTGGATCTGTCTGATTCACAGAGATACGGGATATGGGTTTCCTGAGGAAGTGCTGGAAAGATACAATGCTTTTGATGAATGGGAACAGACAGATGGATCCCATATCGGATTGTATAATGTTATAAAAAGATTGAAGTTTTTGGCTAGTGATGCACAGGTTTTGCTGTATAATGCGCAGGGAGCGGTAGTGGAGTTCCATATGCCCTATGTGAAAGCTGAGATAAAGTGCGATGATGAATCTGTTGGTGGTAGATGATGAATATTTAATAGCAGAGAGTATCAGTGATAGCCTCAGATGCGATGATTTGGAGCTGGATTCGGTCTTTTGTGCCTACAGTGTCCAGGGAGCAAAGGACATCCTGGACAAAAATGAAGTGGAAATTCTCATAACCGATGTGGAGATGCCGGGTGAATCAGGACTGGATCTTTTAAGGTGGATGGAGCAGCGGAAGCTGGATCCTGTAAAAATTCTGCTTACTGCACATAAAAAATTCGAATATGCCTATAATGCTATGCAGCACAATTGCATCAAATATCTGCTGAAGCCGGTTTCCATACGGGTGATTAAGATGGTAGTTCAGGAAGCCATTGATAAAAGGATTCATGAGAAGGTGTTTGATAAATGGTGGAGCAGCTTAACGGCAGAGGAGCGCATCAGGCTGACCAGAGAAGAGACCACTATGGATATTGTGAATCAGGTCAAAAAGGTTGTTCGGGAAAATATTTCCTCTTTGGAGCTGAACAGGATGCTGATCGCAAACCGGATTTTTTTGAATGAGGATTATTTGTCTTATATTTTTCATAAAAAATCCGGCGAGACGTTAAATTCTTTCATTGTCAGTGAGCGGATCCGGAAGGTGAAGAGTCTGCTTCTTGCGACGGACTATTCCATAGATGTGATTGCCTGTAAGGCGGGATTTTCTGATGCCACATATATGCGAAAGGTTTTCAAAAAGCGAGAGCAGGTATCGCCAACGCAATACCGGAAAAATCTGCTAGAGCAAAAAAAATAAGAAAGTGTGTTTAAATCAGGCGGTCGTCTCTCGGCAGGGTGTATTACTTCCGGAGAGAGATGCTGTGTTTAGAGGAGGTTTATTTGTTTATGTATGACAGAATTTGTCCGGGGAAGCCCTGGTTGGATACTAAAGGAAACAGGATTCAGGCACATGCCGGTTCTGTTATGTATTTGGACGGTCTTTACTACTGGTATGGAGAAAATAAGGAAAAGACCACCGGAGAAAACGGGATCTGGCATTGGGGAGTACGTTGTTATACTTCGAAGGATCTTTATAATTGGGAGGATCAAGGAGTCATTATTCAACCGGAAACGGAGGATCCTGTATCTTCCCTTCATCCAGAATCCATGATGGACAGGCCTCATATTATTTATAATAAGTTTACGAAAAAGTTTGTAGCGTGGTTGAAAATCATGCACAGGGACGGAACACAGACGGAAACTGTCCTGACTGCAGATCATATTCTGGGGCCGTATACCAAGGCGAAGGAAGGTTTAAAGCCGCTGAATATGAGTGCGGGGGACTTTGACCTGGCAGTGGCGGAGGACGGCAAGGCATATTATTATTTTGAACGGGTGCACAGTGAGACGATCTGCGCGGATCTGACGGCAGATTATACAGACGTGACAGGGTATTACAGTACCCATTTTCCCCGTCCGTATCCGCCCTATGTGCGGGAAGCTACAGCTCATTTTATCCGCAATCATAAGCATTATCTGATTACTTCGGGAACAACGGGATATTTTCCGAATCCGTCGGAGGTGGCCATTGCAGATACCTGGCACGGACCCTTTCGGGTTTTGGGAAATCCTCATGTGAATGATTTGAGTCGGACCTCCTTCCATTCCCAGATATCCTCTGTTTTTATGGTTCAGGGAAAAAAGGATCTTTATATAGCCTGTGCGGATCGCTGGCTTCCGGATCTTATGGATATGGAATACCCAGTGTATGCCAAGTGGTATGAAAATATGTTCAATGGAAAAGGCAATGAAAGAATGGACTTCGATCTGGATGCTTCGAGAAATACCTCCATTTCAGATTATGTGTGGCTTCCACTTCGGTTTGAAGGCGAAATGGTATACATCGACTGGAAGTCGGAGTGGAAGATAGAAGATTATGAATAAAGCCGGTATCTTTCTGGCATGGGGCATTGTATTCCAATGCTGAGTTGTGTCGAGACCAGTTGAGAATCTTGTACTTGATTACATGTCCGTGGCCCAGCAATTTATAGGAAAACGATTTTTACCCTGTAAAGAATTCAGAAATACCGTGCATATATACATTATATACATATGGGGTGTACGATGCGAATGAAAAACGGTTAGGGGGGAAGATTCGCGATGCCATCTGTTTATACTTTTTTCATTTGACTCAAAAAATGAACTGATGTATACTATTAAAAAATGAACGGGAGTTTATTTATGGCTCAGACATTAAAAGATGAGGTGCGGCAGGCAATTCTGGAGGCGGCCATGGATGCTATGCTGGAAAACGGCACATGCGATATCAATATGCGGGAGATCGGACGTGCAGCGGGGATCACGGCGGGAAATGTATACCGATATTTTGAAAACAAGGATGAGCTGATCAGGGCGATCACGGCTCCGATGACGGACCGGATTAATCAAATCATACGTGAGGAGAGCGGTAATCTGGTGGATATGACACGAATGAGGCTGGAGATTCCGCCGGATTTTAGGCCTTCACAGGACATGGAGCCATCAGTCGGATTGATTCTGGAACTGATCGGCCGCATTCTTTCGCGCATCATGGAATTGTGCAGGACGGAGCCCAGGCGCATGAAGATTCTGCTCAATGCCAGAGTGGTAGGGGATAAGCTTCGTGAGTGCTTTGCCGCCATTGTGAAGGAGAGCATACTGAGGCTGCTGGAGATGGACCGGCAGACCTGGACCGCTTTTGAGAGGCTGACCGATATCTGCTGCGTATCGCTCTGTGCCGGTGTGGAGCGCCAGTTCCGTTATATCCTGGATGACCCCATGGAATACGATCATAAGGTAATGTATGACTTTGTATTCGCGCAGGTAAATGCTGCCAGCAATTATATCTCTGCGGCCACTGCCGAAGGGAGAATACGTTGGAGACAGGAGGATGCTGATGGGAAGAGCGGACAGGCATAGGACGGAGCTGCCAATGGATGAGGCAGCCGCCAGATACTCGGCGGAAGGATGGAGCACAAAAACACCCGCAGAAGGTCCGGCGGATCATAAGCCGGAGCGGGGCGATGAGGAAAACGGGATTTTGAAGAAAAAACAGCCGGGCGGATATTGGAAAAAAATCATGGTGGCTGCAGCGCTTGTTCTGGCACTGGTGTGCGGTGTGGTCTGGTTTTTCATGCGCGGCAAAGATAAGGCGGAGACCGTTACAGCAAAGGAAAAGGTGTATCCGGTTAAGGTGATGGAAGTATCCCCGGCGTCCCATGACATCTATATCAATTATATCGGACTGGTGCAGCCGCAGACCCTCACACAGCTTACGGTTCCCACCATCGGAACGCTGGAAACGCTGTTCGTATCTGAAGGTGATGAGGTCAGGGCGGGGGATGTGCTGGCCAGACTGGATGATTCGAAAGTGACGGATGCGGCTGCCCAGGCCAAGGAAAGCATGGAATCGGCCAGATCTGCGATGGAATCGGCCAGGGTGGCCAGGGATGAGGCACAGGCCCGATATGACAGCGCGGAAATTGTGAATCCGGACCAGCAGAAGGAAGAGGCTAAAAAGGCATTGGACGAGGCCACAGGCAGGCGGGACGCTAAGCAGAAGGAACTTGATGAGGTTAATGCCGCCTGCGAACCGGAGCGCAGGGCGGTGGACGAGGCAGCAAAGCGTGTGGAAGCCTCCCGCGCCGCTGCGGATAAAGCCAGAGAGGAATACCAGAAATCCCTGGAGGACAGCGTGAGCGGCAATGTGATTCCGGAAAAGCGCCAGGCCTGGCAGGATGCCGAGAGCATATGGGCGGCGGAACAGACCGGGCTGGTGAGCGCCCAGAATGCTCTGGCACAGAAGGAACAGGATCTGGGCAAGGCTCAAAAAGAAACGGAGCTGGCGGCGTTGAAGGCGGAAGTCCAGACGCTGCAGCAGGCGTATGACACCATTGATACCAGCACCCAGCCGTCCGTAACCGGTAAGGATCTGCTGAAATATCAGCTGGATGCGGCGGAGCTAAACTATAATAGCGCCGTTTCCTCTTACAACGCGGCAAAGTCGGCCTACGAGATGGCAAACGGCGCGGTGGAGGATACCGTGCTGGTATCGCCGTCGGACGGTTATGTGGTGACAATCACCACGAAAGAGGGCGCTATGGCGAACCCTTTGGTGCCCATCATGGTGATCGGCTCCCATGAGATGGTGGTGAATTTTGGAGTTTCACAGGCAGACGTGCGTGAGATATCAGCCGGCATGCTGGCCGAAATTACCGTAAACGGAAATACATATTCGGGGAAGGTTCTGGATATCGGCACCCTTCCCGACGAAACAAGCCGGACCTATTCCACCAACGTGAGCATTGACAGCACGGATGACGGGCTTTATCTGGGAGAGACGGCCAGCGTGAAGATAACAGGCAATGAAAAGCGCGGGGTCTGGCTGCCCATCAGCGTGATCTTAAACAACGGAGAGGATTATGTGATGGCCGTAGAGGACGGGCGAGCAGCGGTGCGCAAGGTAAAGATCACAGATATCAGCGATGATATAGTATGCGTAGAAGGGCTGGAAGAAGGCGGAATGATCATAACGGAAGGGATGAAGACCGTGAAGTCGGGAGGCCGGGTTTCCATATTGGAGTAGAATATCAGACCGGGAGGACGCATGGAAAAGATTGTTAAGCTTCTTATAAAAAAGAGATCACAGGTTATATTTTTCCTGTTCTTGATTGCCTTCTATGGGGCGTACAGCTACTATGTCATACCGAAGCAGGAGAATCCCAACACGGCGGTGGCGGCTGCGGTCATCACCACAGTTTACCCAGGCGCATCCCCCGAAGAGGTGGAGAGCGCCGTGACGGAACGGCTGGAGGACGCGGTCGCCGGCCTTGAGCATGTGGATTATTATACGAGCATGAGCCTGGAGAGTGCCTCCGCCATCATCCTGATGTATGATATGGATGTACAGATGGAAGAGGTGGAGAGCGACCTGCGCCGGGCCATTGAGGATGTGCAGCCAAATCTTCCCCAGATGTGCCAGGAGAGCAGCATCAATACCAGTGTGGTGACGGATAATCAGTTCATCATCTCCCTGTCAGGGGCGGACTATACCAGCCAAGAGCTGCAGGAATACGCGAAAATCATTAAAGATGAACTGATGGAAGTGGACGGTGTGTCCTCTATCACCATAGACGGCCAGAGGACACGGCAGGTAGCGGTGGAGCTTTCCATAGAGCAGATGAAACTTTACGGCATCAGCATAGAAAATGTGCTGTCGCTGCTTCAGGCCCAGAACCTGAACATCCCTTCCGGCAGCATCAGCTACGAAAGCGGCACGATCAATGTAAATACGCCCGCGGTGTTTGAAAGCCTTAGGGATATAGAAAACACTGTGGTGAGCGGAGCTTCGGATTCGCTAAGCTTTGTGAAGCTGAAGGACATTGCGGATATTTATATCGAAGATGTGGATGAATTCTTTTATAAGCAGGACGGTGAAAACGCCATATTGCTGACCGGAAACTTTACGGAAGGGAAGAATGCCGTCAACATTGGAAAAGACGTGCGCGCAGTCATAGACCGGCTGAAGGAAGAGGTGCCGGAGGATATCAATTTTCACGAGGTGGTGTATTCACCTGAGGATATTGATGCTTCCATCACGGATTTTATTGTCAACCTGTTAGAGAGTATACTGCTGATCGTGATCGTGGTCATGATCGGGGTGCGGCTGCGCAACGCCATGGTGATCTCGGTGGCCCTGCCTATGTCCATCGTTATCACGTTCATCGTCATGAACCTGCTGCACATTGAGTTCCAGTTTATCTCCATCGCCGCGCTGATTGTCAGCCTGGGCATACTGGTGGATAACGCGATTGTCATAAGCGAAGAGATACAGCAGAACCTGAATAAGGGAAAGGAGAGGGTGTCCGCCATCGTGGATGCGGTGAAATCCACCGCCATTCCCGTGCTGACCTCCACGCTGACCACTATGGTCACCTTCAGCGTGATCTATATCGTGCCCGGAGCCATAGGCAAGGTTGCCAATACGATCCCTACTGTGGTGATAGCTGCGCTCACAGCCAGCTATTGCCTGGCGATGTTTGTCATTCCTGTGCTGGCCTATTATTTCTTTCAACCGGAGTCGGCAAAAAAAGCAGGCCGTGAAGGAATAGTAAGAAAGGGCTTTACCAGGCTGCTGGCCCTGGGGCTGCGCCACAGGATTCTGACGATCGTTGCAGCCTTCGGCACCCTGGGCATCGCCTTGTTTCTGGTATTGAATCTTGGGATGCAGTTTTTCCCGGCGGCCTCCAAGCCCATCATCTATCTGAACCTGAAGGGGGAGACGATGAGCCTGGCAAAGACCGCGGAGCTGACCGCCATAGCGGAAGACATCCTGAAAGAGGAACCCCTTGTGGATCACTATACCACCGCAGTGGGGAAAGGGCTGCCCAGCTTTTTTCTGACCGTGCCGACCGTAACGGCGGCGGATAACGTGTCCCAGATCATGATGCAGCTTAACGAAGAGGAACTGAAAAAGTATTCGGATATTTCGGATGCAGCCCGGCACATCCAGGCACTGATGGATGGCGCAATTGCCGGAGCTGATGCAGAGGTGAAGTGCCTGGAGTATTCGATCCCCACAGACGCCAGGATCGTTCTGAATGTTACAGGGATCGATATGGATAAAATCAACGGGGCCGCCGGCAGCCTGATGGCTGCCCTGGAGCAGATTCCCGGCACCGAAAACGTCCGGTGCACCGCATCCCAGCCGCAGTACCAGTACCGCGTAAAGCTGGATGGCGAAATGCTGTCCGGATACGGCCTGTTAAAATACGATGTGGTAAAACAGCTGAACACAAGCCTGATGGGGGCCGCAGCCAGCACCTATTCCGCGGGAGGCGCGGACATGGACATCGTGGTACGCAGCAATGTTTCAAGCCTTGAGGAACTGTATCAGCTGCCCATATCCTCCTCTATCTCAGAGACACAGGTGCTGTTAGGGCAGGTCGCGGAAGTGGAGCTGGAGTCAGCCATACCGGTGATAGACCACTATAACGGCAGACGCTGTGTGAAGGTGTTAAGCGATGTCAGCCCCGGTTACAGCGCCTTTACCATAGAGAATACTTTAAACCGCGATTACATTCCGGATATGGATTTAGAAGAGACCGGTATCGCCTCTATGGGTGAAGTAAAGAGCATGATGGATCTGGTCAGTGACCTGGGGCTGGGAGCCCTCGCAGCGGTGGTCGTAATCTATGTGATTCTGCTTCTGCAGTTCAGTAATTTTAAAAAGCCATTTATCATCTTGAGCACGATCCCTTTAAGCCTGATCGGCTGCTGCCTGGGGCTGTTTATGCTGAATATGGATATCCAGGTCATGGCGCTGCTCGGCGTGGTCAGCCTGTTCGGTATCGTAGTGAATAACGGCATCCTGCTGATTGAAGCGATGGATGAACTGCGCAGACAGGGGGCATCCCTCATGGATGCGTGCCGCCAGGCTGTTGCCGCCAGGTTCCGCCCCATCATGATGTCCAGCACCACCACCTGCATAGGCCTTGTGCCTCTGATCCTTGCCGGCGATCCGATGACAGCCCCCATGGCCTCTGTACTGCTTTTCGGGCTTCTGTTTTCCACTGTTCTCACGATGGTAGTCGTCCCCGTACTCTATTCACTGGCCGTAAAAGACAGATAAGAGGGCTTCTGTACAAGCAATACATCTGCATCAACAGAAAAAAGCCTGCGGTTAAATTACCACCGCAGGCAGATCCTATTTTTTTATTTTTTTTGATTCATCCAGATATGCTTTCAAATCCTTAAGCGCATCATTAAACTTGCGGGACGATGCGTTGGGATTGCCCCGCAGCAGTGCTTTCTTGAAAAAATTAAAGTGTTCCCGTACAGACTCATATTCAGCGCTTTTTTCTTTCAGCGTTTCCAGCAGGCTGAAGTTCACAGGAGATGCCTCTTTCAGAGCCTCCAGCTGTTCCTTTGTATATGCCTTAAATGCGTCCATCTGTTCTAATGTTTTGTCCTTCAGGCCGTTTAGCTGATCCCTTGTTTCCATTTTAAACAAAGACAGCTGTACCTGGATCTTATCCAGCTCTGCTCGTATCTCTGTCATCTTATCCAACATCTTGCGGATGTCCAGAGCTGCGTGTACGGAAATTACCGTATCGGCGATAAACACGATGCTTACAGCGATGTCCACGATCCACAGGGCAGGCTGCGGCATACGAAATACCAGCTCCTCGATCGGCCTGTGAATGACCTGCGTTAACAGCAGCGTAAGAAATCCCCATGCGATGGACGAGGAGAGACAGATCACTCCCTGAAAATTAAAGCGCTGTTTGCTGTAATCCCAATATTTGACTTTAAACAGGGCTTCCATGCCCACACCCACAATATATTCCAGAATCGTAGCGCCGACCGTGCCGGCGATAAACGTCATTAACAGATTGCCCTGAAAGGGGATGGATACCCAGAGCATCATGATTGCCCCTGTGCCATAGAGCGGCAGAAGCGGCGCCCTTAAAAATCCTCTGTTTACGAACCTTCTGCTTAAGAAGGATACCCAGGAGGATTCAAATACCCATCCGATGAAGCAATATATGTAGAAGAAAATCAGCCATTGCAGTATACTGTAAGTGTACAAGTTTATCGCCCCTGTCATTAGTAATATCACCGGCAGAAAACCGGCGTCCAAACCGCTGCATTTTCCGGCAGCGTATCCGGCAGTCATGCTGATAGCATAACGCAAAACAGGGAAGTGTGTCAATCCTCTGATTGGAATTTCGTGTGGTAAATCTTTCTGATTATTTATGGAGGTACTTCTCTTTGGTCGCCATCCCTCCGCGGATATGGCGTTCAGACTTGTTGACATCCAGAACGATTCTGGCCTGGGATGCCAGCGCGGGGTTGATCAGCTCCAGACGGTCCGTCACATCCTTATGCACCGTACTTTTGCTGATACCGAATTGTTTGGCCGTCTGACGCACCGTCGCGTTGTTTTCAATGATGTAATTGGCGATTTCCACCGCGCGTTCTTCGATATAGTCTTTCATGGGGAATCCCCCTGCATTTAACTGTTTTTACAGTGTATGCAAAAGGACGGCCGTTCAGTACTTTCACCTTTCGGCACCCGGAAATCGTAGTTTCTATTGAATAAAAAAAATCCCGCAAGCGGGATTTTGATTCGGAGGGGGTGCCCGGCAGCCAGGCTGCCGGGTATGAGTATGAAAAAGCTCTGTATCACTTTTATGATACATGCTTATTATAAAGCATAATTGTGATTAAGTTATGTTCATAATATGAAAAAACAATAAAAATTTAAAAAACCTTTGAAAAACTGATCTTTTTGTATATAATATAAAAGAGTACGCGGCTGGCTACAGGAACTGCCGCGCGCATAACCCACAGGACAGAACAGAAATTACAGATAAAGATGAAATCATGGCAATAATCAGGAGGAAAAAAGAGAATGGCATTATCTACAGATATCGGAATTGACTTGGGCACAGCCAGTATCCTTGTATATATCAAGGGAAAAGGTGTGGTATTAAAAGAGCCATCCGTCGTGGCGATAAATCGTGATACGAATGAAATCAAGGCGATTGGCGAAGATGCCCGGCTCATGATCGGAAGAACCCCCGGTAATATCATGGCGGTGCGTCCGCTGCGCCAGGGAGTAATTTCCAATTACACCGTGACAGAGCAGATGCTGAAATATTTCATCAAGAAGGCCATGGGAAAGAGAACCTTAAGAAAACCCAGAATCAGTGTATGTATTCCCAGCGGCGCCACAGAAGTGGAGAAGAAGGCGGTGGAAGAGGCGGCTTATGCGGCAGGCGCCCGCGAGGTGGCCATCATAGAGGAGCCGGTTGCGGCGGCGATCGGTGCAGGCATTGATATTTCCAAGGCATGCGGCAATATGATCGTGGATATCGGCGGCGGCACATCCGATATCGCCGTGATCTCTCTGGGAGGCACGGTTGTCAGCACTTCGGTTAAGATCGCCGGAGATGACTTTGATGAGGCGATTGTGCGTTATATGAGAAAGAAACATAATCTTCTGATCGGTGAAAGAACCGCGGAGGATGTAAAGATACAGATCGGTTCCGCGTATAAGAGGCCGGAGCTGGCCACGATGGAGGTCAGGGGCCGTAACCTGGTTACCGGACTTCCCAAGACGATCACCATCACATCGGATGAAACTCTGGAGGCTTTAAGAGAGCCTGCCATGCAGATCGTGGATGCCGTGCATAATGTTCTGGAGAGGACTCCACCGGAACTTGCGGCGGATATCTATGACCGCGGCATCGTCATGACCGGAGGCGGCAGCCTTCTTAGCGGTCTGGATTCACTGATCGAGGAAAAGACCGGCATCAATACGATGATCGCGGAGGAACCGCTTATTGCGGTTGCGATCGGGACCGGAAGATTTGTGGAGTTTATGAACGGGGACCGTGAGGACTGACGGCGTTTTTAAAGGCTGTCAGGCAGGCGGAGCCCGGTGAATGGAAAAGTCTTATCAGAGGCAGGGGATGACATGCCTCTGATAAGACTTTTTGTGAATCAAGAGGAGAAGTCCCGCTGTTCGGCGCCATTTGCCGGACATGGCTATTAGCATAAGGCAGGAAGATGACGGATATATGGAAAAGGTTGAAGGATATGTGGAACATATCGTGTACCGCAGTGAGGAGACCGGCTATACGGTGATGGAGATCTCCTCCTCCGACGAGGAATATACGCTGGTGGGAACCCTTCCTTTTGTCAGTGAAGGGGAATATATTGAGGCCAGAGGTGAGTTTTCGACGCATCAGATGTACGGTGAGCAGCTTAAGGTGCTCGAATATGAAATCAAAGCGCCGGAGGACAGCGTGTCCATTGAGCGCTACTTAAGCTCGGGCGCGATCAAGGGGATCGGGCCGGCGCTGGCCGCCAGGATTGTGGGCCGGTTTAAGGACGATACCTTCCGAATCATCGAGGAGGAGCCGGAACGCCTGGCCGAGATTAAGGGAATCAGTGAGAACAAAGCCATGGAAATCGCCAGCCTGGTCTGTGAAAAGAGGGATATGCGTTCTGCCATGATGTTTCTGCAAAACTACGGCATTTCCCTTAATCTGGCAGCCAAGATCTACAACCAGTACGGCGCGGAGGTGTATTCCCTCATTAAGCAGAACCCCTACCGGATGGCCGACGATATCCCGGGAGTGGGTTTTAAAATTGCGGATGAAATCGCGGTTAAGGTGGGCATACATACGGATTCGGATTTCCGCATCAGAAGCGGCATCCTTTATACATTACTGCAGGGCTTAAGCAATGGGCATGTGTATCTGCCGGAGGAAGAGCTGGTCAGAAATACCAGCAGCCTTCTGGGGGTGGAACTAAGCTCGATCGAAAAATATCTGATGGACCTGACCATTGAAAAAAAACTCATCGTCCAGAAAGAGCCCGAGGGGCGGATTGTCTACGCTTCGAAGTACTATTATATGGAATTAAATGCGGCAAAAATGCTGCATGATCTCAATATCGGCTACGATGTGCCGGACATTGAACTGCAGCAGAGGCTTAGCAGGATTGAGGCCCAGTCCGATATCGTGCTGGACACCCATCAGCGGGAAGCGGTGGCAGAGGCTGTAAAAAATGGCCTTCTGGTCATCACCGGGGGACCCGGCACAGGTAAAACCACCACGATCACCACGATCATCCGGTATCTCGAACAGGAGAACATGGAGATACTGCTGGCTGCGCCCACGGGCAGAGCGGCAAAGCGCATGACCGAGGCCACGGGTTATGAGGCCAGGACGATCCACCGCATGCTGGAGCTCACTGCGGTGCCCGATGAGAGTCCTGAGAGCGGTCGGTTTGAACGCAACGAGCAGAACCCGCTGGAGGCGGATGCGATCATCATCGATGAGATGTCCATGGTGGATCTCAATATTCTGTATGCGCTCTTAAAGGCTGTCCCCGTAGGCACCAGGCTGATCCTGGTGGGGGACGTGGACCAGCTGCCGAGCGTAGGGCCCGGGAATGTGCTGAAGGATATCATTGAGTCCGGCTGCTTCCATGTGGTGAAGCTGGAGAAGATATTCCGGCAGGCCACTTACAGCGATATCATTGTTAATGCCCACAAGATCAATCAGGGTATTCCGATCGATCCGGCCAAAAGGAGCAATGATTTCCTGTTTATCCGCAGGGACGATCCCAATTCGATCATTAATGCTACCATCACGCTGATCAAGGACAAACTGCCCGGCTATGTCCATGCGGGCATGCATGAGATTCAGGTGATGACGCCGATGCGCAAGGGAATTCTGGGCGTGGAGCGGCTCAATTCCATCCTCCAGGAGTACTTGAATCCTCCCGCTGATAAGAAGAGAGAAAAGCAGGTGGGCGGCACCGTTTTCCGGGAAGGCGATAAAGTCATGCAGGTGCGCAATAATTATCAGATCGAATGGGAAGTAAGAAGCCGGTACGGCATACCCTCCGACCGCGGGAAAGGCGTATTTAACGGAGACATGGGAGTCGTGAAGGAGATCAATCTTTTTTCGGAAGAACTCACGGTTGAGTTTGATGAACACCGTCTGGTCACCTATAGTTTTAAGGAGCTGGAAGAGCTGGAGCTGGCCTATGCTATCACCGTGCATAAATCCCAGGGGAGCGAGTATCCCGCGGTGATACTGCCGCTTCTTAGCGGCCCGCGCATGCTGATGAACAGAAATCTGCTATACACCGGAGTCACCAGAGCAAAATCCTGTGTTTGTATCGTCGGCTCAGTGGGCGCGTTTCAGGAGATGGCTGCCAATGAAAAGGAACAGAAGCGCTATTCCGGTCTGGACCGCCGCTTAAAGGAAGTGGAACAGTCCGGCACCGATTCCGTCGGCGGCACCTTCAGCGGCATGGGCGGTCTGTTTGGACAATAGAAAGGAAAAGCCTTTGATAAGCACACTGATTGATCTTTTATATCCGCACAGATGTCCTGTCTGTCATGGGATCGTTTCTTCTAAGGGGCAGCTTGTCTGCCCCGGCTGCCGCGGCAAACTGTCTTATGTCACGGAACCGGTCTGCAAGAAATGCGGCAAGGAAGTGGATGACGATAAAGAGGAATACTGCCCGGGCTGCAGGAAACGCATGCCGGGGTTTCGCCGGCAGATCGCCCTGTTTAATTACAATGAAGCGGTAAAATCATCCATGATGAAGTTCAAATATAACAATAAACGGGAGTATGCGGATTTCTATATAGAAGAGCTGCTGCGCCTCCATGGAAGAGACCTGCAGGAAATGCGCATTCAGGCTATTGTGCCGGTGCCCGTCCACAGCAGCAGGCGCAGAGAGCGAGGCTATAATCAGTCGGAGGTTTTAGCCCGCCGGCTGGGACGCCGCCTTAAAATCCCGGTCTATCCACATGCCCTGATAAGAACCAGAAAAACACTGCCCCAGAAAGGGCTGGGCAGCGCGGGAAGGCTGCACAATCTGGAAAAGGCCATCTCATGGGGCAGATGCGCCCGCCTTCCCGGCACCGTTTTGCTGATTGATGATATCTATACCACCGGAGCTACGATGGAAGCCTGCGCCAGGGCTTTGAAAAAGGCCGGGGTGAGGGAGATATACTGTGTCAGCATTTGTATCGGTGAGATCTGATCGTTAAACTTCATTACGGCGGTTTCTAAGAAAACTTAGTACATTCAGTGGCCTGCGTCCGGTGATGAGTTTCTGTCCGTCCGTATAGCCTTCCTCTCTTCCATCCAGCGATTCTATGAGTTTGGTTCTAAGCCAGCCGATGCGTTCTTTATATGTCTCTTCCCCAATTAGGTTATGAAGTTCACGGGGATCCTCCTTCAGATTAAAATACTGTTCTCTGCCGGTCTGTGAGTACCAGATATATTTATCTTCGGCGGTCACTATAAATTGGTTGGAATTTATGCCGGCCTCATGTTCCCCGTGCAGCCACCGGCGCGGTTTTTCTTCGCCTTTCAGGATGCGGATCATGCTGCGGCCGTCTACGCTGCCGGGAATTTGGCGTCCTGCCGCATCAAGCAGGGTGGGCATGATGTCCCTAAGCTCCACGACGGCGCTGCTTCTGGTATTTCGTGCGCTTCCGGTCAGTTCCTCCTTTCCGGAAAGAATCATGGGCACATGGATGCTGCCCTGATAAGGTCTGGATTTGCGGAACAGATGATGGTCACAGAGTTCTTCCCCATGGTCTGAGGTAAACAGAATCAGGGAATCCTCATACACGCGGTGCTCCACCAGCGCCTGAATCAGCCGGCCGATCTGGTGGTCTAAGTGGGTAATGCAGGCGTAATAACCGATCTGAGCCTGGCGCATAAGCTCCGGATCGATGGGACCGGTGCTGGAGTCGAAGATGCGTCCGGACTGCTTTAATGCCCCGTCATCTACCCAGTCTCCCAGCGCCGGCGGCGTCAGTTTTCTGTCTTTATAGAGATCAAAATAATACTCCGGCGCATCGAAGGGCGGGTGGGGCCGCAGATAGGAAGCCATCAGAAAGAACGGTTTCGTCGTATCCCGTCTCCTCAGGAAATCGATGCATTCCGAGGTCACCCAGTTGGTGGGGTGATATTTTTCTTCATAGATCCAGGGCCGCGCCACCCAGGAGTTGCATTCCATGCCGGTATCTGTTACATCCGCTTCGATTCCCAGCTCATTTTTAAGCCAGTAGAAATAGTCGTCCGCAATTTTCTGAGATTCATAATAAGGCGTATCCGGATAGCGGTAGCTGTGCAGGTAGCCGTCATGGAGCCTTACATTATGAAAGCCCATGAGGCTGCGCAGAGGATGCACATGCATTTTGCCGATGCACTGCGTATGATATCCGGCGGCGGCCAGCTCCCCCGCCATCGTGACCGGATAATCCCAGTCCAGCATATCTTCATAGCCGACTCTGCCATGATGTTCCTGGCTCATTCCGGTATGGATGGCTGCCCTGGCCGGTATGCAGCTGGGACATGAGGAATATGCGTTGTCAAACACTGTGCCGCGGGCGGCGAGCGTATCCAGATAGGGCGTCTTGACATCCGGATGCCCTGACGCTCCCAGGCAGTCGCCCCGCAGCTGATCGGTCATGATCAGGATGATATTTGGCTGTTTCATATAAATTTCCTCCTATGCTCTGTTTTATTTGTTTTTCTGCTCCTGCGGACTGTTCCGTTTCCTATACTGATTAGGACTAAGCCCCACCGCTTTTTTAAAGATCTGTGAAAAGTAGGACTGTGAAGCGAATCCGGTGCTGGAGGCAATCTGCGCGATGGAGTGGTTGGTGTTGCATAACAGATCCATGCTGGCCTGGACGCGTTTCTGAATCAGGTAATTAATCGGGGACAGCCCGGTATATTTTGTAAAGGAATGCACAAGATAGTATTTGTTCATATGGGTGACATCAACCAGCGTATCCAGCGTGATATTCTGCGCATAATTGGCGTCCAGAAACCGTTTGGCCGCGGCGCATTCCTTGGACATCCTGGAGGAAGGCACCGTGTTAATGCCCAGATCGTGAGTGCGGTTGATATAAAGGATCAAAATTTCCAGGATATTCTGGCAGATGGTTTCATGATGCGGGTTTTTCTCCTGTATTTCCTGCAGCATGAAGTTCAGAAGATAGGTCAGCTGGTTCTTTTCTGCAGAAAAATTGTAGAGGCCGAAATTTTCATTCTCGAACTTCTGATCAAAGGTAAAGATAAGGCCTTCTATGCCGAACACGATATATTCCAGCGGGTTGGCGTTCATGGATTTTTCGGTGTGTTCAATATGCGGATTGACAATCACCAGATCATTGGGGCTCACGGTGAAGAGCCTGTCTTCTATTAAGAAGTTGCCTGTACCGTTTAACACATAGAAAAGCTCCGTGAAGTGATGGGTGTGGGGCAGGCTTTGCCAGTCCCCCTCATATTTGGAAGTGGTGACATAGAGCAGGCGGAAATCCGTCTTCTTCAGCTCATCCACATCCAGGTTGTAGCGTGTTACTCCCATAGTTCCTCCTTTTCCTGTCACCAGCCGAAGGCTGATGACCTGCGCGCACATCAGTGCGCTACCTCATTCCTGTCACCAGCCGAAGGCTGATGACCTGCGCGCACATTAATGTGCTAACGTTTTAGTATAAAGATGCGGAGATTGACAATATATATAAAACTTAATTGTGGAAAGTGCTTACAATAAAAGCATTTGTAAATGCTACATTGTATATTATAGAATGAAACCGGTGAAAAATAAAGATAAATTTAGCAATAAAAACAATATATATAAAAAATGCAACAATAAATGAATTGAATATTGGTAAAAAAATCAATATACTATAAGCATAACGAAATGAACTTGTGCATTATGCTAAGAAAAGGAGGAAATTTGTAATGAAAAAAGTGTTATCATTACTACTGACGGCTGTGATGCTGATCACAATGCTGGCAGGCTGCAGCGGTAAGCCGGAGGAATCCACAGCGGCTCCCACAACCAAGGCTGAGACAGAAACGACTGCAAAGGGTGCGGAAACAGAGGCGCCCACAACAGCGGAGGCCACAGGCGATCCTGTCACATTAAACCTGGCCATCTTCAAAGGCGGTTACGGAGACGCTTTCTGGGTGGCGGTTACGGAAGCATTCACAAAGCAGTATCCCAATGTTACCTTTAACATTGACTGCGATCCTTCCATCGGTGAGAAGGTGAACTCTTCCATGCTGGCCGGCGATGTACCGGATTTCATCTACTGCCCCAGCAGCAACCCGTCCGGACTGGCACAGAGGCTGATCAAGGATCAGGCGCTGGCAGATCTGACCGACGTATTTGAAACCGCGGAGTTAAAGGGCAAGATCCTGGACGGATTCCTGGATACCTCCCTTTCCCAGCCTTACGGCGACGGAAAAGTATATCTGGCTCCGCTGTACTATACCGCCAACGGACTGTTCTACAATGCCACACTCTTTGAAGAAGAGGGCATGAAGGTTCCGGCGAGTTGGGATGAGTTCTTCGCACTTGGTGATGAGATCAAGGATAAAGAGATCCAGGGACAGAAGAGAGCGCTGTTTACCTATCAGGGAGGCAATGCCCCCGGGTATATGGAGACCGTGATTGTTCCCCTGATTGTATCCCAGATCGGCGTGAAGGGTATGGATGACTGCTTTACCTATGTGGAAGGCGCATGGAATAACGACGGTGTCAGAAAAGTATTTGAGACAGTTGCCAAATTAGGATCAGGCGGATACCTGCTTGAGAACACCACCGGCATCGATCATACTACAGCGCAGACCGCTGTTATGAACGGCTCCGCACTGTTTGTACCCTGCGGTTCCTGGATTGTAGGCGAGATGGCCGAAATCAAGGGCGAAGAGATCAACGGCAAGGCTTTTGAATGGGGTTATGCTCCGATTCCTTACTACAATGCAAGCGATGACAAATATCTGATGTCCAGCGTAGAGGAGGTTTATATCCCCGCTGCAGCAGAAAATGTTGATATGGCCAAAGAATTCTTAAAATTCCTGTATTCGGAAGAAGCGATCAAGCTGAACGCGCAGACCACCGGCGGCATTCCGCCTGTAGTTGGAGCTACCAGCCTTGTAGCGGATGTTCTGGATCCGCTGGTTCTTTCCACATTCCAGGCATTTGAAGAGGGCTATATGCCTTACATCGGCGGTTTCGCGGCAGTTGACAGCGAAATCGTTCCCAAGAAAGAATTCTACGGACATGTAAACTCAGTGGTTGATGGCAAGGAAACTGTGGATGACTGGATCGCAGCTTCAGATAAGATTTCTGATGATGTAAGAGACTCTTTAGTAACAGCTGAATAAATTCATAATAAGACCGTTGCGGCGACGTGACATATGATCAGAACTTGATGCCTGAATTGTCTTTGACAGTCAGGCATCAAGTGGTTATGGGTGAAAGTAATTATGTGTGAGAGGTGGTATCTGGAATGAAAGGATTAGCCGGAAGAAAGAAAAAAGAAAAAATGTTTCTGGCCTGCTGTGTCGCGCCGGCGCTGATCGGTTTCTGTATATTCATATTGTATCCGGCGATACAGGTGTTCAGAATGTCGCTCTATAAATGGAGCGGCGGCACGGGCAAAAAGACATTTATCGGACTCGACAACTTCACAACCCTGTTTGCCAATAAATCTTTCCAGCTGGCATTCAGAAATACAGTGTTTCTGATGGTATTCGTCACCATCGTCACGATGGCCTTTTCGCTGTTCTTTGCGGCGGTAATCAGCAGGGGCAAGTTAAAGGAAGGCAATTTCTACAGAGTGGTTCTGTTTTTCCCCAATGTGCTCTCCATCGTGGTGATCGGTATTATTTTTAAGAACCTGTTCAACCCTGTGACTGGAATTGTTAACTCCGCCTTAAAAGGGCTGGGAATGGTGTCGCCGCCCAACTGGTTCGGTGACAGCCGCTATGTGCTCTGGGTGATCGCGCTGGCGATGATCTGGCAGGCGGTAGGCTATTATATGGTCATGTATATCGCGGGCATGGACGGAATTTCACCGGAGCTCTATGAGGTATCTGATCTGGAAGGCGCCAACCGCCTCCAGGAGTTCTTTAAGATCACCCTTCCGCTCATTTGGCCGACAGTCAGGACGACGCTGGTGTTTTTCATCCTGTCCACAATGAATATGAGCTTCCAGTTCGTTACGGTTATGACCAACGGAGAGCCCCAGGGAGCGTCTGAGGTGCTGCTGTCCTACGTGAACCTGCAGGCATTCAGCAACGCAAACTTCGGCTATGCGATGTCCGTATCCGTAGTGGTATTCCTGTTCTCGTTTGTCCTGGCGATCCTAGCCCAGGTGTTGACGGCCAGGAAAGACAAATAGAAGGGAGGAGAAAAGATGAGTAAAGAAGCCAAACGCAAGATAGTCCGGATTTTACTTAGAGTGCTGCTGTTTGTAGCGGTGATACTCGTTATCCTTCCTCTGGTATGGACGTTTATCTCCTCACTGAAGGACAACAATGAAATTTCGCAGTATCCCCTGGCTCTGCCGGCGGTGCTGCAGTGGAATAACTTCGCTCGTGCCTGGACGAATGCGGACATAGGGGCGAACTTCATGAACTCTATATTTGTAACTGCCCTGTCCATGGCGCTGTCACTTTTGATGGTGGTTCCTGCCTCTTACGCGCTGGGCAGATACTCCGGAAAGGTGCTGAATCCTATACGCGCCCTTCTGATGGCGGGCATGTTTATCCAGAAGAACTATCTGGTTGTTCCGCTGTTCATGCTGCTCTTGAATTTTGGGATGCTCAACAGCCGCATCGCGATGTGTGTGGTGTATGCGTGTACGACGCTCCCCTTTTACATTTTTCTGATGTCAGGATTTATGGAAGGCGTGGACAACGCGTATGTGGAAGCAGCCAATATAGACGGAGCCGGCCATTTCCGAACGATGGTGAGCGTGGTATTCCCGATGTGCAAGCCGGGCGTGGCCACCATGCTGATGTTTTCCTTTATGGAGTACTGGAACGAATACATTCTGGCTCTCCAGTTCTTAAGGGACGATTCCAAAAAGACTCTGCCCGTCGGCTTAAAGAACCTGATGGAGCAGGCGAAATATGCGACGGACTGGGGCGCGCTGTTTGCGGCCATGGTGATCGTTATGATTCCGACGATGATATTCTATCTGCTGGTACAGAAGAAACTGACTTCCGGCTTGAGCCTGGGCGGTTTGAAGGGCTGATCGTCGGCGCGGTTATGCAGTGTGAAAGAAAAGTATGCCGGCCCGGCACAGGGGGATATGCGCCCGGCCGGCATACGGTTGAACAGGAAGGACATGATTGATATGGAACACATTACAGGAAGATTGACTCTCCCCACCGATGTGGACATGGTGAAGGAGACAATAGAATTAAAAGAGCTTTTAGGCGCTGATGCGCTTAGAGACTGTGACGGCACCAATATGCCGGAAGAGCTGCTGAAACTGGACGGCAAGATTTATGCGACGTATTATACCACCCGGAAGGACAATGAGTGGGCTGAAAAGAACCCGGAGGAGATCCAACAGGAGTATCTGATCAGCGACAGGCTTACCGCCAGGGGGGATACCTTGCGGATTGAACTGATGCGAGGATTTCATACCGAACAGCTGAAGGTGAATACGATTGATGACCCCAAGCGCTGGTGGGAGGTCATTGACCGCACTACGGGAGAAGTGGTTCCGGCGGACCGGTGGTTTTACGATGAGAGCACCGGCGAAGTGGAGATCTGCACTGTGCCGTATCATCAGTATACGGTGAGCTTTTTAGCTTTCCTGATCTGGGATCCGGTCCATATGTACAATTTCATCACCAATGACTGGAAGGACGCGCCGCACCAGCTGACCTTCGATGTGCGTCAGCCCAAAACCCAGGCATATGTGAAGGAAAAATTGAAACGCTGGTGTGAGGAAAATCCCAATGTAGATGTGGTGAGGTTTACCACCTTTTTCCATCAGTTCACACTGACCTTTGACGATCAGAAGCGTGAAAAATATGTGGAGTGGTTCGGATACAGCGCCAGCGTGAGCCCCTATATACTGGAGCAGTTTGAAAAATGGGCAGGTTATCCTTTCCGTCCCGAATACATTGTGGATCAGGGATACCACAATTCCATATTCCGGGTGCCCACCAAAGAGTTCCGGGATTTCATAGAGTTCCAGCAGATCGAGGTGAGCAGGCTGGCGAAGGAGTTGGTGGATATCGTGCACGGTTACGGAAAAGAAGCCATGATGTTTCTTGGAGATCACTGGATCGGTACGGAACCCTTCGGCAAGTATTTTGCAGATATCGGGCTGGACGCGGTGGTCGGCTCAGTGGGGGACGGCGTTACGATGCGCATGATTTCGGATATCAAAGGCGCCAGATATACGGAAGGCCGTCTGCTGCCCTATTTCTTCCCGGACGTGTTCAACGAGCACGGTGATCCCATCGGTGAAGCGCAGGACAACTGGCTCAAGGCCAGAAGAGCCATCCTGCGTTCCCCTTTGGACCGCATCGGTTACGGCGGCTATCTGAAGCTGGCCATAGAGTGGCCGGGCTTTGTGGATGAGATTCAAAAGATCGTGGGAGAATTCCGGCAGATTCATGAGAATATGGATGGGACCGGGTCCTATATGGCGCCTTTTAAGGTGGCGATCTTAAACTGCTGGGGCAAGCTGCGCAGCTGGATGTGTAATCAGGTGCACCATTCCATCTGGCACAGAGAGATTTATTCCTATGTGGGAGTGATCGAATGCTTAAGCGGAATGCCCATTGAGGTGGAATTTATAGACTTTGAACAGGTAAGACAGGGGATTGATCCTGATATCCGCGTCATCATCAATGCGGGGGATGCATACACCTCCTGGAGCGGCGCCGAAAACTGGGTCGATGAAAAGGTGGTTACAAATATCCGCGCCTTCGTGGATAATGGCGGCGGCTTCATAGGGGTTGGCGAACCCAGCGCCTGCCAGTTCCAGGGCCGGTATTTCCAGCTTTCGGATGTGCTGGGCGTGGACCGCGAGATGGGATTTTCCCTAAGCACCGACAAGTATAATGCTATGGATCCTGACCATTTCATACTGGAGGATATCGAAGGGGATATCGACTTCGGAGAAGGCATGACACGCATCTATGCCCAGGGTGATCACTACCAGATCCTGAACATGGATCAGAAGTACAGCCGTCTGGTGGTTAATGAATACGGAAAGGGGCGCAGCGTGTATTTCGCGGGTCTGCCCTATTCCCCGCAGAACTGCCGTATCCTCTTAAGGGCGATCTATTATGCGGCCCACAGAGAGGAAGAGATGAAGAAATATTATGTGACCAATGTGGAAACCGAAGTTGCAGTATTTGAGAAGACAGGCAAAGCAGCGATCATCAATAACTCCCGCGAGCCGAAAGAAACAGAATTCTATGTGGAGGGCGTGCAGAAATGCAGGCTGTCCCTGGAACCGATGGAGATGCGGTGGGTGGAGATTTAAACAGGTACTGTAGAACAAAGGTGCGCTTTGTGCACATTTGTGCGCATCCTGCCGCCGAGCGCAGCGCAGGGGGCCAATAGGAAAGAGAGAGACAGCTGTTGTTGGCTGCCTCTCTCTTTTCACTTATGGTGCGCCTGGCGGCGCACGTTTCTATTGGTTTTGGGGCCCGGCGAGAATGGGCCGCTTTACACCCGTCTGCCCGGTTTGGCAATCTTAGACCGGCGTTTCTGCACGCCCTGTGTTAACAATGCGATTCCGACTATGAGCACGATGCTTAGAATCAGCAGCAATGCCCCAAGGCGGTATTCCTCGATGAAGGTGCCGTAATCGTAGCCGAGCACATCGCCGCCGCCATGATACCAGATCTTGCCGTCAGGTCCCTGCCGTTCAACGATCACATGGACCTTTATCATTGTGGACATCACCCATATGGTCAGATGGCCTAAAGTACCGATCCCGGTCATTACCGCGCCTGATATGATCATAGCCAGCCCTTGTTTCCGGGCCTTCGGTCGGTTAGCCGCCTCCGGAGAGACGGACATACTGCCCATCTGCCCGGTCAGATCTTCCTCCAGTTCATCCTTTAACAGATAGTCAATGGAAACGTTGAACAGATTGCTTAGCTGTATCACATTATTGGTGTCCGGCATGGATTCGCCCAGCTCCCACTTTGAAATGGCCTGTCTGGACACATTGACACAGGCCGCCAGCTGCTCCTGTGACATGCCTTTGGATTTTCTTAGGGTCTGAAGCTTTTCTTTAAATGTCATAATGTTCCTCCTGCTCTGCGCGGACGAAAATCATCGCGGTTATAATATCTGCCGATATTATGCCATGTCAGCAGGCTGACATAGCCCCTCCGGGGGATGCGCATGATTTTCAGAGGAAAATGTCCGCTGCGCGGACGAAAATCAGCGCAGGTATAATATCTGCCGATATTATACCATGTCAGCAGGAATGCAGTCCATCAAACGTAGCTGGAAGTTGCGCAACCAACGGTTGCAGTATGCTGAAACAGGCTGTCATGGATGAAAGAAATTGATATATTTAATAAATTATGTTAAATTGAATGTATATTTCAGAAAAGCACAATTATAATGCTGCACCGGTTTTCCGGAGCTGTTGCGGCTGGTTTATGCTGAAATGAAAGGACTTAGCTTTCGATCTCCGGCAGAAAAGAGGAACGTGTATATTGGCAGACAGCATAGATACGAACAATATAATCGCATACCGTCTTCATTCTCATCATCTGGACACAAAGGCTCCGATGAAAGATCTGACGGAGTCGGCCGGCGCCTGCGGTCTGCAGAACTCACCCCCAGGTGCCTGGGAGACTGCGCTTTTTAACCGTCTGGAGGGTGTGTCCCTTCTCGGGTTACAGGACGCGCTGTACCGGGAAAAGAGCGTTGTGCAGGCCTGGAGCTATCGGGGAGTTCCGGTGGTTTTTCCTGCGGACCAGACGGATCTGTTTCTGACTGCACTGATTCCTAAGGAAGGTGAAGAACCGTGGATCTATACGCGCGGGATTACGCTGGCATTGGATTGTGTCCGGATGACTTTTGATGAGCTGCTGCCGATGGTGATTTCGGCGGCCGGATATCTCGGGCAGCATACGGTGAAGAGCAAAGAGATCCTGGACCGGGTGCTTGCCGATATAGTATCCGGTCGGCTTCCGGCGGATAAAAAAAAGCTGTGGCAGGGGCCGTCCATGTATGGGAGCCCGGATAAGCAGACGGTCGGTGAGGCGATTGTGTCCTTCATGCTCCGTCCCTGTTCCCATCTGTCCCTGGTTGTGTTCGGAGAGCGCGAAGGTATCAGCCCGACATTTACCTCGTTTCAGAACTGGATGGGACACAGTCCTGTACAGACAGCGGATGCGGGTGCAAAGCTGGTCAGAAAGTATCTTAGCTGTTACGGCCCCGCGGGAGAAAAGGAATTGATGACCTGGCTGGGATGTTCGCCGCAGCAGGCGCGTCGGCTGTGGAATACGGTGAAGGAAGAACTGCGGCCGGTAAAGGTAAACGGAAAGCTCCGATATATTCTGGACGGAGAGGAACAGAAACTGCGTCAGGCAAAGACGGATGAAAACAGGATTCTCCTGCTGGGAGCTCATGACCCATATCTAGATCTGAAAGACAGAGAGCTGATCCTGGAGGATAAGGAAAGGCAGAAGGCCGTCTGGAGGACTGTAGGAAATCCGGGTGCGGTGCTTAGGGGCGGTAAGGTGATCGGCCAGTGGAATGTCAGAACACAGAAGGATCGCCTGCACATTCAAATAAAACTTTGGGAGCATATATCCGCTGCGGAATATAATAAAGCGGAACAGCTTGCGGATGAATATGCGGCATTCCGGCAGGCGAAGCTGGTGGATCTGCGGATAGATTAAAAGGAGGACGGCATTGGAAATCCCTTACAGTATCAGGAACATAATCGGTGACAGGCCTTATTCTGTAGACTGCGTGGGCATGTCGGATGCACAAGTAATCTGCTTTGAGGATATGGTGCTTAAGATCGGGCCGGAGCGGGAGGAGTCGGTCA
Organism: Lachnotalea sp. AF33-28; assembly: GCF_003477885.1. Taxonomy (GTDB): domain Bacteria; phylum Bacillota; class Clostridia; order Lachnospirales; family Lachnospiraceae; genus AF33-28. Next base: position 321,339 of record NZ_QUEE01000001.1, on the reverse strand, counting down.
ATGAATTCCGCATGATGGAATGGCTGGCCGGCCGGCTGCCGGTGCCGGAAGTCTTAAGTTATGTCTGCCAGGATGGCAGATGTTATCTGCTCATGAGCAGGATTGACGGCGTGATGGCATGTGACGGGCAGATGCTTGAGCAGCCAAAGCGCTTGGTCAAACTGCTGGCGGAAGGGCTGCGCATGCTTTGGACAGTGGATATATCACACTGTCCCTCCGACAACCGATTGGACCGGAAACTGAAGTGCGCAGAGGCACGTGTCCTGAACGGCCTTTGCAGCATTGAAGATGCGGAGCCGGATACCTATGGGCCCGGGGGGTTTGAAAGCCCGAAACAGCTGCTGCGGTGGCTGAAAGAACACAAGCCTGTGGAAGATCCGGTCTTCTCTCATGGGGATTACTGTCTTCCCAATGTCTTTTTTAAGGACGGGAAGGTGAACGGGTTTATCGATTTGGGCCGGAGTGGAATCGGCGGCCGCTATCAGGATATCGCCCTGTGCTGCCGGAGCCTGCAGCACAATACTGCGGGCTGCTATGGCGGGAAGGTATACGATGAAGCATTTGACCTGTCGGCGTTTTTTGAAGAATTACAAATGAAGCCGGACTATGATAAAGTGAAATATTATATATTGCTGGATGAATTATTCTGATTAACAGAGCCGGTGTGCCGCCGGTGAAAAGGAGAGCTTATGCGCTGCGCCCCGCTTGGGAATATAGTGTAACAATTTGAAAATAATTTAAAAGAAATTTTGCATACACACTGATATAATCAAGATAATGGGGAGTACCCGGCTGCCCTGTTTAACCGGATTAAATGCGCGAAAGGACAGGATTATGGATAAATTTGAAATAAAAGACGATTTTTATTTGAATGATAATCGAATTAAAATAATTTCCGGAGGAATGCATTATTTCCGGATTCTGCCTGAGTATTGGCGTGACCGTCTTGAGAAACTCAAAGCATTGGGCTGCAATACCGTAGAGACTTATATTCCCTGGAATCTTCATGAAAAGCATAAAGGAACTTTTGACTTTGGCGGTATGCTGGATGTTGCCAGATATGTGAAGACCGCGCAGGAACTTGGCCTTATGGTGATTTTGAGGCCCTCTCCCTATATCTGCGGAGAATGGGAATTCGGCGGTCTGCCTTATTGGCTGCTGAAGGAAGACGGGATGAGGTTAAGATGTATGTATGAACCGTACATCCGGCACATCAGGGATTATTATAAAGTATTATTTGAAGTGATTGCCCCGCTGCAGATCACAAGAGGCGGCCCGGTAATCATGATGCAGGCAGAAAATGAATATGGCTATTACGGCGATGATTCGGCCTATATGGAATTCATAAAAAATCTCATGATTGAAAACGGCTGCGAAGTCCCTCTCGTGACCTCGGACGGCCCATGGGGTGAGGCCTTCGAACACGGAAAAGTGGAAGGCGCTCTGCCGACCGGGAATTTCGGCTCAAAAGGCAGGGCCCAGTTTGAATTAATGAAGAAAAAGATAGGGAATAAGCCTTTGATGTGCATGGAGTTCTGGGTTGGCTGGTTTGATTACTGGGGTGGAGAGCATCATACCGGCGACCTTGAAGAACATCTTAAGGATTTGGATGATCTCCTTACAGAAGGGCACGTCAATATCTATATGTTTGAAGGCGGCACAAATTTCGGCTTCATGAATGGGGCCAACTATTACGAAAGACTGGAACCGGATGTCACTTCCTATGATTATGACGCGCTGCTGACTGAGGATGGACGAATCACTGAAAAGTATACGGAATTCCGGAAAGTCATCGGCAGGTATGCCGCTTTGCCTGATGTACATTTGAGCTGCAGCATAAAGAGAAAGGCGTATGGGGCGTTCGGAGTTACAAGAAGCGCCGATCTGTTTGGTAACCTTGATCATATATCCGTTCCCGCTGAAAGCATCTGTCCGGTCTGTATGGAAAAATTGAACCAGGGCTATGGCTATATTCTTTATGAAAGCAATCTGCCTGGGTTAAGCCGCCTGGAAAAGATACGCTTATGGAAAGCGAATGACAGAGCGAATATATTTCTGGACGAGCAGCCTGTCCTGACGCTTTATGACAGGGAGCTCCTGTCAGAGCAAACGGTGGAGAGTGCGGCGTGTACCTCCGGAAAGCTGGATATTTTGATGGAAAATATGGGACGCGTGAACTTCACTCCCATTATGGAGGACCAGAGAAAAGGCATAGACGGGGGGATACAGGTAAACGGGCACCTGCATTTCGGATGGAAGATCTATCCGCTGCCAATGGAAGACCTGACAGGGCTGGATTTTTCCGTTCCTGCGAGGGCGGGACTGCCCGGCTTTTATGAATTTGAGTTTGAGATCCCGGATCCGGCCGACACATTTCTGGATACAGAAGGCTGGGGAAAAGGCGCAGTGTTTGTCAACGGTTTCAATATAGGACGGTTCTGGGAGATCGGGCCTCAGAAAAGACTTTATGTACCGGCGCCTCTTTTGAAAAAGGGAAGAAATACGCTGGTGATATTTGAAACGGAAGGAAAATCATCCGGGTCCATCCGGTTTTGCGACAGGCCCTGAATCCGGCACAGAGGAGTGCCGGAAGATGACATGAATTACAGGGAATACATTTCGGGAAAGTGAAGAAACGCCGGCGAAATAAGATGCCGGCGTTTCTTGTTCAATAGGAAAATACGACCTATTGAACAAAAACGCTCCGCTTGGGATCGCACTGCGGCGGGAAGGTATTGGCGCGCATTTTTGCCGGCACAGTTGACCAGGTTTTACATCTGCGCGAAGGACAGCTTAAGCTGCTTTTTATACTGGCTTGGAGTAAATCCAAGATTTTTCCGAAAAACAGTTGTGTAATAATTAACGCTGTTAAATCCTACCAACCCCGCTATATCCGTGATGGAATAATCCCCGCCGCTCAAATATTCCTGACTTTTGAGAATCCTGTAATTTGTCAGATACTCAAAGGGCGTACAGGAGAGAGTACGCTGAAAAAGCCTGCTGCACTCTGATTTGCTGATGCTGCCGCTCCTTGCGATATCATCCAGAGTGATATCGTACTTATAATTAGTGTGTATAAACGACAATATCTTATTGGTCAGATTCTCGTCTTTAGATGAAACCCTTGGACTGCGGTCATGGGCGTCCTGCACGCCGCCGTATAAGATTGACCATATATTTACAAAGCGTCTGTGTATCTCTAACTCATAGTTGAGGGAAGGGCGGGTTAACAGTTGGATCGCGGCGGCAAGCTCGTCCAAAATATTATTTCCGAAACTGTTATCTCTGTTTAAGAGGATGAATCCGGTCGATACCGCATCGATCACAGCAAGATAATATTTGTGAAACAGTATGGATCTGCTGTCCCCGTAAATCAGTTGCGGGCTGATGATGATCGTTCGGTATAGCCCGCATTGACCGCCGTTTTTCTTAACCTTATGAAGTTTATTGGGAAAAATAATATATCCTTCATTTTCATGAACCGTAATCACATCATTCTGTACGGTCAGCTCGATAGAACCCTTTAAGACGACAGCAAATTCTAATTCCAGCTGCCAATGCCATTCTACGGTGCCCCCGGCAAAATCATCGATGTTATCATAAAAAAGCTCACATGGAAAGCCATATGTACCGTAAGAAAAAACCGCCTGGTTGCCCGAAGTGACGGGAACCCTTCTCTTATTATTGATTTCATTGCGCATAAAAATCACCCGTTGTAACTGATAACCCGCCTTTGTTTTAATTAATTGCTTCGAATTTCCACTGTTGGTTATCATATCCGTGATAATCATACTGGTCAATATTATTGCCGTTCGTCATATCACCGTTTCTGACACCTAACGCTTTGCTGCTGTTTTTATTGATAATGCTGAAGTAGCCGTTGTTCAGGTCAACAACCTGCCAAAGCTGATTGTTATCGCCGTTTGCCTGCCATAACGCCATGGTGGTGCTGTTGTTTGTTGAAGCGCCGGGCACATCCAGCATTTTGGCCGCATTGACATTCGCGATGTAATATTCACCTGAATCGTTGACGATGAATTTCCAGCCCTGGCTGATACTGCTGCTGTCCGCATCCATGATCACAACAGCTGCGCTGTTATCAGGGGAGGAATTCTCCACATCGATCACCTTTGTGTTGTCGCTTTTATTCACAATTTTATAGGTTGCATTTCTGTCAAAAGCCGGTACGGCGTTTGTTGTGACACCGTTTATCACGTATGTGGTAATGGACTGGGGCGCGGCGTTTACCTGTAAAGAATTGTTCTGAATGCTGATATCACTAAGCTGTGCAAGATTTTCGGTGGGAGATGTCCTGTATGCGCTTGCACTGTTTCCCACAGTCGTAAATTTGGACAAATCAATATCATAACTGTTCTGTGACTGGGAATCGTTGATCACAACTAACGTCAGGGTATTTGTATTTTTGTTTAAAGCAGCGAGAATATTGGAATCATTGGCGCCGATGATCGTGGAGCCCGGCCTGATAAACTTGGAGTAATTGGCCATTCCATAGTATTGCTTTGTGATTTCATAGCTCTCCTCGCCTTCAAAACTGGCATGGATGAATCCCCAGTTATTCACATTGAATTCTTCTTCCACAGCCTGCCAGTAGGTCCAGGTCTCCACCTGCATTTCCCGGACGTCGTTGCGGATCTTGTGGGCCAGCTCTAAGGCGCTTTCAATCGCGTTATGGTCGTGATCCCCCACGCCGACGCCGTATTCGGACTGCGCCAGCCGTTTGCCGTTGCATAATGCTACTGTGTTGAGATACAGGCGCTCTGTTCCGTAATAGGAATGGGTATTGATCTTGTCAATGCTGGCTTTTGCATTGCTGTCGTAGGAGTTCCATGAGGATAATGTTGAATTGAATTCAAATCCCTCCGGTCCCGCAAGAGTGACATCCGATAATCCCTTGGCAACGAAAGTTTCCTTTAAAACTTTGAAAAATGCATTCTGCTCTTCCTGGGTATAGTGGCAGCCTTCCTGTCTGTTGTTCACTTCCCACCAGGGCCCGTTGGGCTCATTGATCGGGGAAATGGAGTCGAAGGTAATGCCGTATGTATCCTTAAATAACAGATATACATCCGCTAAATAAGCTGCGAAGTCGTCATAGTATTCAGGCTTTAAATTGCTGGTGCCGTTCGTATTTCCGGCGGAACACCCGCTGTAGGTCATCCAGTGAGGCGGAGTCTTTGCAAAACCTTCAACAATGTTTACGCCGCGTTCAATCGCTTCATTCAGTATGAGGCGCTGCGTTGCATCGGCAGAATAGTTCCACACTCCGGGTTCAGGCTGGTAACCTTCAAGGTTAGCACCGTTGCGCATATGGACATGGGTCGGATCGTCGCCACCACCGATATTGTACCTTGCTACATTAAATCCTAATCCGACAGTATCGTCAAATATGAGGTCCAGTATTTCTCCCTGCTTTACGGTATCCTGCCACCCGCCGATGGCATTTCCCCACCAGGACAGTGAAGTTCCCCAGCCTTTAAAGGTTTGATATTCATATTCCGGACTGATGGTTACGGTGCTCTGCGCCTTTGCGCTGGAACCCATTGAAGTCAATAACAGTACTGCTATAATTAAGAAACTAAAAAATCTCTTTGCATTATGCACAATGCAATCCTCCTTTTTTAAAGAACAATACAAATAGTTAGACAAATACAATTTACAAAACCTGTTGACATACGAAAATTTGTATGATAAAATGTAAACGTTTACAAATGGTGATTAAATTATACTAAATAATGGAGGGTATGTCAATGCCACAAAGTAAAAAAATTAGGGTATTTATGATCGCGATGGTTATGATACTGGTGCTGTCGGCATGCAGCACATCGTCAAACGAGACGAAAGTTCCTGACAGCAGCAGCGCAGAGACAGGCGGTGCCAGTACGGCCGCGGCGGACGGAGAAAAGGTGGAGTTAAGGTTTCTGTTATGGGGCAACCAGCAGGAGATTGACAGGAAAACAGAATGGACTGAAGAGTTTAACGCTCAGAGCGACACCATTCATGTTAACCTGGAAGCGATCCCGGAAGGTTTCCACGAGAAATTAACGGTACAGCTCTCATCCGGCACCTTAGCGGATCTGGTTCAGATTGCCGGTGATTTCGGTGGTGAATATTTTAAGGATGATGTGTTTGCTCCGCTGGATTCTTACATAGAAAAAGACGGGCTGCAGGATGCGTGGGTGGACAGCCTGATGAGCGGACTGTCATACAATGGCAGCGTTTATGCGGCGCCGTGTACATTCTATTCAGGATTCATCATCTACAACAAGACAATGTTCGAGGAAAACAATGTTCCCCTTCCGACAAATGACTGGACAGAGGAAGACTTTCTTGCGGCGGCAAAAGCTTTGACAAAAGGCGAGGGAGACAGCAAGGTATGGGGAGTGGACTTCTCATCCTGGTGGGCATATTCTCTTGCAAGAAACCTGTACGACGGCTACAAAGCCTGGGAGTGGGAGACCGGTACTATGACCGCGGATACACAGGGTTTCAGGGACGGCGTCCAGTTTATCACGGACTTATACCAGGTGCATCAGGTTTCGCCGACTCCGACGATGGCCGGCGATGTGGGCGGAACATTTGAAAACGGTAAATTTGCAATGACAATAGGGGCTTCCTGGGATATGGCGAGCTTTAACGAAGCGATAGGCGATAGTTTTGAATGGGATATCGTGACCTTCCCCAGCAATCCGACATATGGGCAGTGGAGGTCTCCGTTGTGGACCACAGCGATTGGTATGTCTGCGGATACACCTTATAAGGATGAATGCTGGGAATACATCAAGTATATGTCCGCAGGAGAAAAGGTACAGGGCGAGATGGAGATCATTGGTCTGCCTGCTTTAAAGGCCATCAGCGAGGACAGTGAATTTATCAATACGATTCCGGATGGCTGGAAAAAGTTTAACAAATCTGTTTTCTTTGATGCGCTTGATTATGCGGTGGACGGTGTGGTTCTGAATGAAATTCAGGATGAAATTATTAAATACGAATTGGAATTGCTGTTTGCAGGTGAACAGGACATGGATACTACGCTGGAAAATATCCAGACGAAAGGCCAGCTGAAATTAGACAGAATGAAACAGTAATCTGATTTTACCCGGTATCACTCTTATTGATTCACCCAACTGCTCTGTGCAGGTGCGAATCGGTGCGGGTGATACCGGAATTTATCACAGGCAGTTTATTGACCGAGCAGTTATTTTGACTGCATCATGATGATCTTGGGATGGATAAATATGAAATATAAAAGAAAACAGGCTAAATATTTTTATATGTTTATTTCACCGTGGCTGGTGGGCTTTTTTCTGCTGACCTTTATACCGCTGATATATTCTTTATATCTGTCGCTGACGCAATATAACGGGAGTTCGGCTCCGCAGTTTATCGGTTTGCAGAACTATACCGACATACTGTTTCATGACGACCTGTTTAAGAAAAGCCTGATCAATTCCTTTCACTATGCGCTCATAGCGGTGCCGACAAGTCTGACCCTGGCTTTGCTCATCGCGTTTTTGCTGTCAAGGGAATCTAAGGCGAGCAATTTCTTTCAAATCGTTTTTTATTTCCCCTCAATTGCCGCAGGGGCCGCGGTATTTACCGTCGCCAAGTTTTTATTAAAGGGTGAGGGCGGTTTAATCAATTATATTTTATCGGTTTTCGGAATTCAGGGGCCGTACTGGCTGACAGATTCTAAATGGGCCATGAATGCGCTTGCGCTGGTGAATCTGATCTTCTGCGGTTCACAGATGCTGATATTTTTAGCCGGCATTAAACAGATACCCGCTTCCTATTACGAAGCCGCCAAAATTGACGGCGCAGGCAGCATAAAATGTTTCTTTAAGATAACTCTTCCGTTAATCTCCAATGTGTTCGCGTTCAATCTGGTCATGGGGATCATTAACGCCTTCCAGGTATTTGTACAGCCGCTGATTATGACCGGCGGGGGTCCGTTTAAAAAAACTTATATGTACGGAATGTACATTTATGACAGCGGATTTAGTTTCGGCCGGTTCGGATACGCCGCATCGCTTGCATGGATAATGTTTGTTATCATATTGTTCATCAGCATGTTCATATTAAAATCACTGCAGAAGCGCATGAATTACGAAGATTAAGTCTGAAGAAGCATACAGAAGTGTGCGTAGGTCATCAGCCTTCGGCTGGTGACATGAGAAAGGTGGAGTCAGCTGTTTATGTTAAAAAAGAGTAGAAATGTGGCCTGGTTTTTGGTATGTATTGTTTTAGGGACGATCTTTATACTTCCGTTTCTCTGGATTATATCGACATCTTTAATGAGCACGGAGCAAATCGTAAAATATCCGCCGGAATTGTTCCCGTCACCTTTTACACTGCGGTCTTTTGAATATATTTTTAAAAGCGGCAATTTTTTTACATATCTAAAAAATAGTAGTATAATAACAGTATTAAATATTTTGGGTACATTAATAAGTACTACGCTGGTGGCTTACGGGTTTGCCAAATATGAGGCCCCCCTTAAAAGCCTGTGGTTTGCAATACTGATGTCAACCATGATGGTGCCGTATTTTGTAACGATCATACCCCTGTATAATATCTATGCGAAATTAAAGCTCATCAATACGTTTGTACCGCTCGTACTGCCCAATATGCTGGCGGGGAGTGCTTTCAGCATATTCTTGCTGCTTCAGTTCTTTAAGACATTTCCGGCGGAAATAGAGGAAGCCGCGAGGATAGACGGGTGCAGCGAACTGAAGATCTTAAATAATATCGTGCTGCCCAATACCAAAGCGGTTTTATTCGTAGTGGCGATTTTTATGTTTGCATGGACATGGAACGATTATTTCGGGCCGGTTATATTTTTAAATGATCAGAACAAATATACATTGGCCGTAGGCCTGGTATTTTTAAACTCATCCATCAGCGGATACAAAGATGCGCTCGATCAGGGGCCGGTCATGGCCATGGCATTGCTTTCGGTATTGCCGATTATTATACTGTATGCATGCTTCCAGAAATATTTTATTAAAGGCATCGTGGACAGTGGATTGAAAGGATAAGACAGTTTAATGAGCGAGAAAATAACAATTGTTGAAATTGCGAAACTTGCGAATGTTTCAACGGCAACGGTGTCCAGAATCATCAATAATACGGGAAAAGTGAACGATGAAAAGAGAAGGAGGGTGCTGGATCTGATCGAGAAGTACAATTATACTCCGAACCAGATCGCCAAAGCTCTGCAGTCAAGCAAATCCAATACGGTGGGCTTTATTGTCCCTCACATTAACAGTCCCTATTATGCACAGCTGTTTTATGAAACAGAGCTGATTGCTCAAAAAAAGGGCTATACTCTGATGTTATGCAATTCCGAATCAGATAAACGCCTGGAAACCAATATCCTCAATGAGTTCATATCCGCCAATGTCAGGGCGATAGTCTTTATGGGCGGGCGCCTTGACGATGCAGAAAGTGAAAAAAAGTATATCAGTGAAATCGAAAATGTCAATAAAAAGATACCGGTCATATCCTGTGTGGATGTACCCAAATTAAAGTGCATACAGATCTATCAGGAACAGGATAAAAGCAGCAGGCAGCTTCTGGAGCACTTATCCGCTTCCGGTTACAGGGATGTTGCGCTGCTGGGGGGATACTCTAATGTCAGAACCACCATAAAGCGCAGAGAAGAGATTATCGATCATGCTGAGAAGTATGGGATCAGCATACGCAGGGAAATTATCGAAAGCGATTACTCTGTGCAGGGCGGCAATATCGCCATGCAGAGACTGTTAAAAAACGACAGGCTGCCGCAGGCCATTATATGCATCAATGATCTGGTCGCGACAGGGGTATTGAGCGAGGCATATAAAAATAACATGAGCATTCCCAAAGATATTGCGATTGTGGGGTACGATAATCTGGACATATCGAAGTTCATTTATCCGGGTATCACAACAGTCGCGTGCAATTACAAAGAATATTCCAAGGCGATCGTCAATGCGATAGAGAATGTGGAGAATATGAGTTCCAATACCAGGATCGCCATACCGACAGATCTGATTATCAGGGGTACAACCCGGTACCAGTCATGACTTGGGAGGAAAGCTATGAAAAATTTGCCTCGAATCGTTCGAACGGCCGGCGGTTTTTCTTTTCTGATAAATGAAGAGCCTTTTATAATGCTGGCGGCTGAGGCGCATAACTCGGCATGCACCTCACGCCATTATATGCAAAATGTGTGGAAAAGGGCAAAAGAGCTGAACTGCAATACAGTTTTAGCCCCGGTATACTGGGAGCTCATAGAGCCCCAGGAACATCATTTCGAGTTTGATTCAGTTTCACAGCTTTTGTCAGACGCGCGCAGCCACAGCATGAAACTGGTGCTTTTGTGGTTCGGAAGCTGGAAAAACGGGCATTCAACCTATGTCCCGAACTGGATCAAAACGGATTTGGAACGGTTCCCAAGAACGGAAGACGAATCCGGAGTGAAAACAAGAACGCTCAGCATGTTTCGCAGCGATCTTTTAACAGCGGAGCTCAATTCTTTTACAAACTTCATGAAATTTCTGAAAGAATCCGACTTAGACAGTCAGACCGTGATAGCCGTACAGGTCGAAAACGAAGTAGGTATCCTTGGCGCTGCAAGAGATTTTTCGCCCGGCGCCGCCGAAGAATACAGGAAAGATGTTCCCCGGGCATTAATTGAGCATATCGAAAAAGCAGGAACCAGCTTTCTTAGCGAAGCCGCGGACATTTATAAATCCGCCTCCGATAAATCCTGGGCCAATATATTCAGAAGGAACGCGGATGAAGCATTTATGTGCTGGAACTATTCCCTGCATATAAACCGGCTAGTGAAATCCGGCAAAGCGTGCTATGCCCTTTTCATGTTTACGAACGCCTGGCTGAAAGAATCCGACGATGAAAAGCCAGGTGTTTATCCATGCGGCGGCCCGGTGCCGGAGATGCTCGATATCTGGAAGTGCGGAGCGCCCGATCTGGATGCGCTGTCGCCGGATCTCTACACGTTCAGCTTTGAAAAGGCGGCAGGCCTGTATACAAGAAGCGACAACCCGCTTTTCATAGCGGAAACCCGCAGAGATAAATGGGCACCCGCCAATCTTTACGGAGCTGTCGGCACCTATCATGCGCTGTGCTATTCCCCGTTCGGCGCAGAGAGTATCGGAGAGGATAAATCATTCATCACGCAGATCATGCACACAAATCCGGATGACAAGAATGTTTCCAGCAAAACAGTAAAAGAGTACCTGTCCATGAGTTACCGGCTGCTTGGCAACAGTATGCCGCTCATCGCCGGCTGTTATGGATCGGATAAAATGATCGGATTTATACAAAACGACGGCTGCATGACCAAACAGATCCGTCTGGGCAGATACCTCATATCATTAGAGTTCTACCATCCGATCAATGATGTGGACGAATTCATCCCAGGCGCCGGCCTGGCGATTCAACAGAGCGAAAATGAGCTGATCTTTCTAGGCTACGGCTACAGAGCCAACATCGAAACCGCAGACCCAGGCAGGCAATTGGACTTCCTGTCACTGGAAAAGGGTACCTTCGATAAAGACACCGGCTGTATTAGATATATGCACCTAAACGGCGACGAACAACGCATCCAAATGGAAGAAAAGCCAACCATATTAAAAGCGTCATACTATGAGTTTTAACTGTCAAGCAAACTATAAAGCAGCAACCGCCCGACACCCAGCTGAAAATGTCAAATCGAATGCTGCGATTTACAATGGCTTAGTGCTGCCGATAAAGCAGCACATGTCTGGCCGGAGTATGGTCCTCATAGGGATCCCTTGAAGCCCGCCGTTTTTTTCGCTGCGTAGTTTGCAGCATTAGAGCAAACCATAAAGCAGCAACCGCCCGACACCCAGCTGAAAATGTCAAATCGAATGCTGAGATTTACATTAGCTTAGAGTTGCCGGTAAAGCAGCGCATGTGGGGGCAGAGTCTGGTCCTCATAGGGATCCCTTGAAGCCCGCCGGTTCTTTCGCTGCGTAGTTTGCAGCGTTAGAACCGCTGCGCGCTTCACGGAGCGAGAGCGTGTCCCAATGAGGACCAGACTCTGCCCCCACATGCGCGGGAAGTTTACAGCAACCGTAACCGTAACCAAATTTCAATTTGACATTTTCCTCCCCAACCCATTGACTTCCTGCTCGAAATATGGTATAGTGAGCGAGCGTATGGAAGCGAATAGGTCTTTTTTTTTTGACCTAATTTACAAGTGAATGAATATGGAGGTGGAAGTTGTGCGCGTTAAAATCACATTGGCATGTACAGAATGCAAACAGCGTAATTACAACATGACAAAGGAAAAAAAGAACCATCCGGAAAGAATGGAAACCAAGAAGTACTGCAGATTCTGCAAGACTCACACACTGCACAAGGAAACTAAGTAAACAGGCCGTCAAGTCAATTGCAAGGAAGTGAAAAAATGGAAGAAAACGCAAAAAAAGAACGTGCTCCCAAAAAGAACATCTTAAAAAATCTGAATGCAGAGTTCCATAAAATTGTATGGCCTGATCAGAAAGAACTTGTGAAAAACACTACTGCCGTGCTGGCAATAGGAATTGGCTTGGGTATCGTTATTGCATTGCTGGACTTTGTGTTGAAGTCAGGTCTTGGTTTGATCATTAAATAAGGACGGGTGGATTTTATGGCAGAGGCAAATTGGTATGTGGTTCACACTTACTCAGGCTATGAAAATAAAGTCAAAGCCGATTTGGAGAAGACAATCGAAAACAGAAAGCTGCACGACCTGATCCTGGAAGTGGCAGTGCCCCTGGAAGACGTCGTGGAAGTGAAGAACGGAGTCAGAAAAGAAGTTCAGAAGAAGATGTTTCCCGGGTATGTGCTGATTCACATGGTCATGACGGATGATACCTGGTATGTAGTCCGCAATACCCGCGGTGTTACAGGGTTTGTGGGCCCGGGTTCCAAGCCTGTTCCGCTTTCAGAGGCGGAGATGAGGCCTCTGGGTATTCGTGAGAGCGGCAATGTTGTTGTTGATTTCGAAGTGGGAGATACCGTAGCCGTAATATCCGGCGTCTGGAAAGACACGGTTGGCGTCATAAAGGCGATCAATCAGGGGAAACAGAGTGTTACGATCAACGTGGACATGTTCGGCCGTGAGACACCGGTGGAATTAAACTTCACGGAAGTAAAGAAAATGCAGTAAGACTTGTGCCGGTTGTAAGCCGGACGTGGGAGGGAAAGGCGCGTATGCGTGCCGTGAAGCAGTGATTAACTCCCGACAATACCACAACACTTTCAGTGTTGCGCCGTCATGAGTGACGAGCAAAATTGAAAAGATTTAGGAGGTGCCTAAAATGGCAAAAAAAGTACAAGGTTATATCAAATTGCAGATTCCTGCAGGCAAGGCAACACCTGCACCGCCGGTTGGTCCTGCTCTTGGACAGCACGGTGTGAATATCGTGCAGTTCACCAAGGAATTCAATGCCAGGACAGCGGACATGGGTGATGTTGTGATCCCTGTAGTGATTACCGTATATGCTGACAGAAGCTTCAGTTTTATCACAAAGACTCCGCCGGCAGCAGTTCTGCTGAAGAAAGCCTGCAACCTGAAATCCGGATCCGGTGTACCGAATAAGACCAAGGTTGCTACGATCTCCAAGGAAGACTTAAGGAAGATCGCAGAGCAGAAAATGCCTGACTTAAATGCTGCAAGCGTAGAGGCTGCTATGAGCATGGTAGCCGGTACCGCGAGAAGCATGGGCATCACTGTAGCTGAATAACTGCTACGGATAATCAGCAGGAAATACCCGCCATATGTGCGGGAACTGTAATACAAAGAACGTGGGAGGGACATTCCCGCAATTACCACTAGGAGGTTTTTTGAAATGAAAAGAGGAAAAAAATACGCTGAGGCCGCTAAATTAGTTGACCGTTCCGTACTTTATGATGTTGCAGACGCAGTATCCCTTGTTAAGAAGTCCGCAACAGCAAAATTTGATGAAACAATCGAAGCTCATATCAGAACAGGCTGTGATGGCCGTCATGCCGATCAGCAGATCCGTGGTGCGGTAGTACTGCCTCATGGAACCGGTAAGACAGTAAGGGTATTAGTTTTTGCAAAGAATGCAAAGGCTGATGAAGCAACCGCTGCAGGCGCTGACTTCGTAGGCGCAGAGGAACTGATCCCGAAGATCCAGAATGAAGGCTGGCTGGATTTTGACGTTGTAGTTGCTACTCCGGACATGATGGGCGTTGTAGGACGTCTGGGACGTGTACTTGGACCGAAGGGTTTAATGCCTAACCCGAAGGCTGGTACCGTTACCATGGATGTTACAAAGGCGATCCAGGATATCAAGGCTGGTAAGATTGAGTACAGATTGGATAAGACAAATATTATTCACGTGCCAGTTGGTAAGGCTTCCTTCAGTGAGGAGCAGTTAACCGACAACTTCCAGACGCTTATAAATGCTATTCTTAAGGCAAGACCCAGCGCTGTTAAAGGTCAGTTCTTAAAGAGTGTAACACTGGCCTCCACAATGGGACCTGGTGTTAAGATCAATCCTGTTAAATTAGGATAACGAGATAACCGGTTCTGTCAAAACAAAAAAGTGGTTGACAGAACCGGTTTTTTATGATATTTTATATCAAGTATCACGCCGAAGACAGCAGGTGCCTTAGGGCATAAGCATGATAACGCCTGCCGAGGAAGATAAGAGAATCTTAGATAGAGATCCTTATGCCTCTTATGCCTTGCGGTATAGGAGTTTTTTTATATCGGCGGTACTTAATACTATAAGGAGGTGCACCATTCATGGCAAAAGTGGAAAAAAAGCAGCCGATCGTTGCGGAGATCTCCGATCTGTTAGACGGCGCAAAAGCGGCGGTGCTGGTAGACTACAGAGGCCTGACTGTTGAGCAGGATACACAGATGCGTAAGCAGTTAAGAGAAGCCGGGGTAGTTTACAAGGTTTATAAAAACACCATGATCAATTTTGCGGTTAAGGGTACAGAGTTTGAAGCGCTGGTTCCCCATCTGGAAGGACCCACTGCTCTAGCGGTATCCAAAGAAGACGCAACAGCCCCTGCCAGAATCCTGTTTAACTTCTCTAAAACAGCGGATAAACTGGAACTGAAGGCCGGTGTGGTTGACGGAACATACTACGACAACGACGGAATTAAAATTATCGCTACGATCCCCAGCAGAGAAGAACTGCTCGGCAAACTGCTTGGAAGCATTCAGTCACCTATTACAAACCTGGCTCGTGTGCTTAATCAGATCGCAGAAGCAAATTCGGAAGCACACTAATGTGTGCAGGTCATCAGCCTGCGGTTGGTGACAGGAGCAGAATAATCAGATTAAAAAAATAATTGGAGGTAATTGAAATGGCAAAGTTAACAACAGCTGAATTTATTGAAGCTATCAAAGAGTTATCCGTATTAGAGTTAAACGAGTTAGTAAAAGCTTGTGAAGAAGAATTTGGTGTATCCGCAGCAGCGGGTGTTGTAGTTGCAGCAGCAGGCGCTGGCGCAGCAGCAGAAGAAGAGAAGGATTCCTTCGATGTTGAACTGACAGAAGTTGGTCCTAACAAGGTTAAGGTTATCAAAGTTGTTCGTGAGCTGACCGGCTTAGGCTTAAAGGAAGCTAAGGACGCGGTAGACGGAGCTCCTAAGGTTCTGAAAGAGGGCGTTTCCAAGGAAGAGGCAGAGGCTGCTAAGGCTTCTCTTGAAGCAGAAGGTGCAAAGGTTACTCTGAAATAATAGCTGCAAACAATCTGATATCATATCGGAATCACTGTGAATCCGGTATGCGGACTAGGATTACCGCACATAGGGACAGCCGCTGGCTGTCCCTTTTCTGAAGAAAGCATGGGCATGGCAAAGGCGCATGTAAAGTGCGCGCAGGTCACCAACTTAACTGGCCGGTAACATTGAAAGGAGCGCTTATGTGGGATACATTAGGTGATACCCTGATGGAAATCTGGATGTGGATCTGGAACAATCTGGTTTTTATAAATCTCATATTTTCCATAATCATCGTATTTTTTCAAAGAAGAGATCCCAAGGCGGTCTGGACATGGCTACTGGTACTCTATTTCATTCCCATAGTGGGCTTTATCCTTTACCTGGTGATTTGTCAGGATATGTATAAGAGCCACATGTTTAAGGTTAAGGAAGTGGAGGACGGCCTCAATTCCACCATCAGCATGCAGGAAGAGGTGCTCAAGACAAAAGCACACGATAAAGACGATTTCATCTATTCGGAATTCGCAGATCTGGCCCTATACAATCTGGAAGTGGAGGGCGCCATACTTACTGACACCAATGAACTGGAGATATTTACGGACGGTGTGGATAAATTTAACGACCTGATATCCGAGATGAAAAATGCCACTGACTATATCCATATGCAGTACTACATTATCCGCAATGACGAGCTGTTTGATGAAATACGGAAAGTGCTGATAGAAAAAGCGAGGCAGGGAGTGGAGGTCAGAATTCTCTACGACGCTATGGGCTGCCGCATGTTCCCCGGCAAGCTTTTAAAGGAGCTTAGGGCCGCCGGTATTGAGATCACCGCATTCTTTCCCGCCTCACTGAAATGGTTCCATCTCCGCTTGAATTACCGCAACCACCGCAAGATTGTTGTAATTGATGGAAAGGTAGCCTATGTGGGCGGATTTAATGTGGGTAGGGAGTATATCTCTAAGGATCCCAAGTTCGGATACTGGCGGGACACCCACCTTAAGGTCTGGGGAGACGCGGTGATGGCGCTGCAGATGAGATTTGCTCTGGATTGGAATTTCGCCACCAGAAAGAATCTTTTTACAGACAGCCGGTATTTCACCTATAACGGGGAGCGTAAAGGCTGCCGCCGCATGCAGATCATCGCCAGCGGGCCGGATGCCAAGACAGAAAACATTCGTGATACTTACCTGCGTATGATGCATAAGGCCAAAAAAAATATTTATATCCAGACGCCGTATTTTATACCGGATGAATCCATACTGTCGGCGTTAACCATCGCGGCTAAATCCGGTGTGGATGTGCGGCTGATGATCCCATGTAAGCCGGACCATCCGTTTGTTTACTGGGCAACCTACTCCTATATGGGCGACCTTCTGGAGGCGGGGGCCAGATGTTTTACCTATCAGAACGGCTTTATTCATGCCAAGGGCGTTATGGTGGACGGGGCGGTCAGCAGCTACGGGACCGCCAACATGGATATCCGAAGCTTTCAGCTGAATTTCGAAGTGAATGCTGTGATCTACGATGAAGAGGCCACCGGCATGCTGGAGGAGATTTTCCTGGAAGACATTAAAAAATGCAAGGAGATTACCGGAAAAACATATGCGGGAAGGCCGCTGATCATCCGCCTTAAGGAACAGGTCTGCAGGCTGCTTTCGCCGCTTATGTAACGGGTGATATTCGGAAGGCGGTGCTGAAATGAAAAGAATCTGTCTCATGGTGCTTAGAAATATACTATTTGCGCCCATCTGGTTTTTCAAGATCTGGTATTACGGCAGATCGGATAAATATACGGAGGAACAGAGATTTGCGCTGCTGAAACATGTGACCGTCCATGCTAATAAAGGCGGACGTGTTAAGATAGAGGTTCACGGCCTGGAAAATCTTCCTAAAGAGAACGGATATATCCTGTTCCCAAATCATCAGGGGCTGTTTGATGTGTTGGCATTTTTAGAGGCCAATCCCGATCCGTTTACCGTAGTGATGAAAAAGGAAGTGCAGAACGTCGTGCTGATCAAACAGGTGCGCATCATAATGCGGGCTCAGGCCATCGACCGGGAAGACCCCAGAAACGCCATGAAAGTGATCAGGCAGATGGCGGAAGAGGTGAAGCAGGGAAGAAACTATCTGATTTTCAGCGAAGGCACCAGAACGAAGAATCCGAACCGTACCCAGGAATTTAAAGGCGGCAGCTTTAAGAGCGCCTATTATGCAAAATGCCCCATCGTGCCGGCGGTGCTCATCGACAGCTATAAGGCGTTTGACGTGAGTTCTATAAAGCCTTTGACCGTGCAGCTGCATTATCTTGCCCCGCTGTATTATGACGATTACAAAGATATGAAAACCAACGAGGTGGCTGCCCTTGTGAAGCAGAGGATCGATGCGGTGATTTCCGAAAACGAGTACTTGCCTATAAAATGAAAAAGAATCCCGCTCGCGGGAGTATTTTCTATTGAACAAAAAACAGTTGGCATAACCGCCGGTGTTATGGTATAATGATATACTGCCAATGCTAAAAATTGGCTATACAAAAAGTGAATTCAGGAATAATATTATTAATGCGAATAAATAAGGAGGATACACGCGATGAGTGTAAAAGTAGAGACATTAGAAAAGAATATGGCAAAGCTTACGATTGAGGTACCCGCTGCCGAGGTGGAGAAGGCTATGCAGGGAGTTTATTTAAGAACAAAGAATAGATTCAATATTCCCGGTTTCAGAAAAGGTAAAGCTCCCCGTAAAATGATCGAGCAGATGTACGGCAAGGGTATCTTCCTGGAAGACGCTGTCAATGACCTGCTTCCTGAAAGCTATGAAAACGCTGCAAAGGAAAGCGGCCTGGAAATCGTATCCCAGCCGGAACTGGGCTTTGATCAGGTGGATCCTGACAAAGATCTGATCTATACGGCTACGGTTGCTGTGAAGCCGGAAGTGACTCTCGGACAGTATAAGGGAATCGAAGTGCCTAAAAACACCGTGATTGTGACCGAAGACGACATCATGGATGAGATCAGGAAAGAGCAGGAGAAGAACGGTGTGATGACCACCGTGGAAGACCGCGCAGTGCAGGATAAAGATGAAACCACCATTGACTTCGAGGGCTTCGTGGACGGCGTTGCGTTTGAAGGCGGCAAGGGTACGGACTATAAGCTGGTGATCGGTTCCGGCGCGTTTATACCCGGATTTGAAGAGCAGCTGATCGGTGCCGAGATCGGCAAGGAGACAGAAGTAAACGTAACTTTCCCGGAGGACTACCAGGCGGAAGAATTAAAGGGCAAGGCGGCTGTATTTAAGGTAACCGTAAAAGGCATCAAAGTAAAAGAACTGCCGGAAATTGACGATGAGTTCGCAAGTGAAGTTTCTGAATTCGATACTCTGGAAGCATACAAAGCCGATGTTGAGAAGAACATCCGCGAGCGCAAAGAGAAAGAAGCTAAGACAGAGAAAGAAAACGCCGTAGTGGATAAGGCGATTGAGAACGCGTCCATGGAGATTCCGGATGCGATGGTGGATTCCCAGGCTAAGACCATGGTCAATGATTTCGCTCAGAGAATGCAGCAGCAGGGACTGACTATGGAGATGTATATGCAGTATACAGGCCAGACAGAGAGCTCCATGTTAGAGCAGATGAAGCCTCAGGCACTCAAGCGCATCCAGACCAGACTGGTTCTGGAAGCAGTGGCGGCCGTGGAGAACATCGAAGCTGCGGAAGAAGATCTGGAGAAGGAAATTGAAAATATGGCCGCCATGTACCAGATGGAGGCAGACAAGCTGAAAGACCTCATGGGTGAGGAAGAAAAGAACTCGATGAAGAAGGATATCGCCGTACAGAAGGCGGTGGATTTCCTTGTTGCACAGGCAGCAGAGGTTTGATGGGCTCTACACCCATCTTAATTGCAGGATCAGAGAGGAGGAGCCACTATGGCTATTATACCTAATGTGATCGAAACCGTCAGAGGCGGTGAAAGATTCTATGATATTTATTCCCGTTTGCTTCGGGACAGGATTATATTTTTAGGTGAAGAGGTGACGGATGTATCCGCCAGCATTGTAGTAGCGCAGATGCTGTTTCTGGAGTCGGAAGATCCCGGAAAGGATATTTCCCTGTACATCAACAGCCCCGGAGGTTCCGTAACGGCCGGCATGGCTATTTACGACACGATGAATTATATCAAATGCGACGTATCCACAATCTGCATGGGTATGGCAGCCAGCATGGGAGCATTTTTGCTGGCGGGCGGCACCAAGGGCAAGCGGTTTGCGCTTCCAAATGCGGAGATCATGATTCATCAGCCTTCAGGCGGCGCTCAGGGCCAGGCCACCGAGATTCAGATCGTGGCCGATATGATCATCAAGACCAGAAAGAAATTAAACCAGATCCTCGCCGACAGAACAGGACAGCCATTGGAGGTAATTGAGAGGGATACCGAGAGGGATAATTACATGAGCGCGGAAGAAGCCAAAGCTTATGGCCTGATCGATGAAGTGATTGTAAGCCGGTAGGAGGATAACAATGGCGAATAGATTTGACAATCAGTACAGGTGCTCGTTCTGCGGAAAGACCCAGGATCAGGTGAAAAAACTGATCGCGGGTTCCAAGGATACCTATATCTGTGATGAGTGCGTGGAGCTCTGCGCAGAGCTCTTAGAAGAAGAGTTTGATGAGAATGACGCTTCTGGCAGCGCACTGGAAGGCATTAACCTGCTTAAGCCGAAGGAAATCAAGAAATTTCTTGATGAATATGTGATCGGCCAGGATGAGGCCAAAAAAGTACTGTCGGTAGCGGTATATAATCATTACAAAAGAATCAAATACGGCGTGGACCCGGATGTGGAGATACAGAAGAGCAATATCCTGATGCTGGGACCCACCGGCTGCGGCAAGACCTTTCTGGCGCAGACGCTGGCCAGGCTGCTGAATGTGCCTTTTGCCATTGCGGATGCGACAGCTCTGACAGAGGCGGGATATGTGGGCGAGGATGTGGAGAACATTCTGCTCAAGATCATTCAGTCCGCTGATTATGACATAGAGAAGGCCGAATACGGCATTGTATACATCGATGAGATCGATAAGATCACAAAGAAATCCGAGAACGTTTCCATCACCAGGGATGTATCAGGCGAAGGCGTACAGCAGGCACTGTTAAAGATCCTGGAAGGAACGATCGCCAGCGTACCGCCGCAGGGCGGAAGAAAGCATCCCCATCAGGAGATGTATCAGATCGATACTACCAACATCCTGTTTATCTGTGGGGGAGCCTTTGACGGGTTGGAGAGGATCATCGAAAACCGGCTGGGGGCCAATTCCATCGGGTTCAATGCCGAGGTGCATGAGAAGGTCGGCGATAACGTGGATGTGATGCTGAAAAAATGCATGCCGCAGGATCTTGTGAAATACGGCTTGATCCCGGAGTTTGTGGGCCGTCTGCCGGTTTCCGTATCCTTAAATTATCTGGATAAGGACGCCTTGGTGCGCATACTCACCGAACCTAAGAATGCTCTGATCAAGCAGTATCAGAAGCTGTTCGAGATCGACGGCATTGAGCTGGAATTTGACAGGGATGCGCTGGAGGTGATCGCGGAGAAATCAGTGGAACGCAAGACTGGCGCCAGGGGTCTCCGGGCGATTCTGGAGCATACTATGACGAATATGATGTATGAGCTTCCTTCCGATGATACCGTAGGCAGATGCAGGGTAACCAGAGCTATGGTGGAAGAGGAGGACGGTGAGCCGGAGCTGACCTACCGCACAGAAGAGGTTCAGGTTAAAAAGAAGTTTGCATAACTTTACCTAATAGCTGATAAATGAGGATAGTACCCTGTAACCGGAGAATCCCCTTTATCAGCTATTTTCGCAAAAAGATAAGATGAAAAGTGGAGGATACAATGGAAAAACCAGTAATAGCACTTCGCGGGCTTTCAGTCCTTCCCAATATGTCGGCGCATTTTGACGTCAGCAGGGACAAATCCGCTGCGGCGCTTGACAAGGCCATGGAATCGGACCAGATGGTATTTCTGGTCACACAGCGGGATCCGGAGCTGGAAGAGCCGGAGCAGGAGGACCTGTTCAGATTCGGAGTAACTGCCCGTATAAAGCAGGTGCTCAAGATGCCCAGCAGCCTGACCAGAGTGACTGTGGAGGGATTGACCAGAGGTAAACTGATGACACTGGATACATCTGGGGATTATCTGGTTGGCGAGGTGGAAGATTCACCTTTGGGCGATATAGCAGGGGAACTGGATCCTCTGACCCAGGAAGGATTTGTGCGAATCATAGGGGACCGGCTGAAGGTATTTGGCATGGAAGTTATGCCGGTGGGCAAACAGATTGTGCCCAGGCTTTTAAAGATAAAGGAGCTGGATGTCCTTCTCTATCAGATTGGGATCTCACTGCCGCTGGAGTATGAAGCAAGACAGTCCATACTGGATGCGGAGTCCTATCTGGAGCTGTTTGCCTATGAGGAGAAACTGATCAGCCATGAGACGGATATCGCCAGGATTAAGAAGGAATTCCAGATCAAGGTCAGGGACCGGATCGACAAAAATCAGAAGGAATACATCCTGCGGGAACAGATGAAAGTCATCCGCGAGGAACTTGGCGAAGAGAATACGGGATCAGAGGCCGACGACTACATAAAGCAGTGCGACGCGCTGACAGCTTCCGACGAGATAAAGGAAAGAATCCGCAAGGAGATCGCGCGTTTCCGCACCACCCCTTTAGGACAGGAAAGCGCGGTTATGCGCACATATATCGAAACGCTGCTGGAACTGCCCTGGGACAGGCAGTCCGAAGAAAATATTGATATCAAGCATGCGAGGGAGATACTGGATGCGGACCACTACGGCCTGGAAAAGGTGAAGGAGAGAATTCTGGAACATCTAGCCGTGCGCAGGCTGACGGATAAAGGGGAGGCTCCGATTCTGTGTCTGGTTGGCCCGCCGGGAACCGGTAAGACTTCTATCGCCAGGTCGGTTGCCAGAGCGCTGGGCCGTAATTATGTGCGGATCTGCCTGGGCGGAGTGCGGGACGAGGCGGAGATCCGCGGTCACCGCAGGACCTATGTGGGCGCCATGCCCGGCCGCATTGCGGCAGGGCTGAAACAGGCCGGCGTCGCTAATCCTCTGATGCTGCTGGACGAGATCGATAAGGTAAGCAGCGATTACAAAGGGGACACGGCTTCCGCACTGCTGGAGGTGCTGGATTCGGAACAGAACAACAAATTCCGGGATCATTATGTGGAACTGCCGCTGGATCTGTCGGAGGTGCTGTTCATCGCCACGGCCAACACGACGGAAACCATTGCGCGGCCGTTGTTAGACCGCATGGAGATTATCGAAGTCAACAGCTATACGGTAAACGAGAAATTTCATATTGCGGAAAATTATCTGATTTCAAAGCAGATGAAAAAGAATGGGCTGCTTCCTGCCCAGCTGTCCATCAGCAAAAAGGCCCTGCAGAAGATCATCTTAAACTATACCAGAGAAGCGGGCGTGCGCAATCTGGAAAGAAGAATCGGTGATATCTGCCGCAAAGCAGCCAAGGAGATACTGGAGGAGAACAAGTCCTCGGTGCGCGTCACAGAAAACAGTCTGGAGAAATACCTGGGCATAGAAAGGGTCAGCTTTGACATGGCCAATGAAACCGACGAGGTGGGGATTGTGCGCGGGCTGGCATGGACCAGCGTGGGCGGTGACACCCTGCAGATTGAGGTCAACGTCATGCCGGGCAGCGGCAAGATCCAGCTGACCGGACAGATGGGGGATGTGATGAAGGAGTCCGCCCAGACCGCCATCAGCTACATCCGTTCCATCGGGCCTGATTTTCAGATCGAAGAGGACTTTTTCGATAAACATGATATCCATATCCACATACCGGAAGGCGCTGTGCCCAAGGACGGCCCGTCAGCCGGCATCACCATGGCCACGGCCATACTGTCTGCTGTGATAGACCGCAAGGTAAAGGCGGACCTGGCTATGACCGGAGAAGTGACGCTGCGCGGACGCGTATTGCCCATCGGAGGGCTGAAGGAGAAGCTGCTGGCCGCTAAGATGGCGAACATCCATCATGTGCTGGTGCCGGAGAAAAACCGGCCGGATGTGGCCGAGCTGTCCGCGGAGATCACCAGAGGATTGGATATCGCCTATGTCAGCGCGATGGATGAGGTGATTCAGCAGGCGCTGGTGTAGGGGGCGGGCCGCCGGAGGCGTCCGCCAATGTGGGGCCGCGAAGAGGTCCGCCAGGGCTTAGCGGGGAGGACGGAAGGGGGACGGAGGGCGCCGCTGCCAGGGGCTGTCTGCATACTTTGCGGGCTTCGGTGTTAAGAGTATCTAAGCTTTCCTGATTTTATGCAGGACAATGGGAAATGAACCAAACTCGCTTCGCTCAAACAAGGTTCATTTCCCATTTGCATAAAATCAGGACAACTAAGATACTCTAAACGCCTGCAGATGCAAAGTATACAGACAGCCCCTGGCAGCGGCGCCCTCCGTCCCCCCTTCTGTCCTCCCCGCTAAGCCCTGGCTGCGAGATCGCCGGCCCTCAAAACAGAGTATGCGCGAGATCGCCAGCCCTCAAAACGGAGTACATGTGTGAACGCCGGCCCGCAAAACCGAAGTACTTGCGAGATTATCTGCCCTCAATAGAGCTTCAAGAAATGAAAAAGGATAATAGGTAGTATCTTCCAAATAAATGAAAAAGAATCCCGCTCGCGGGATTCTCCGCCTGCAGCGGGTCGCTTTAGCGACATAATACCTTCCACGCAGTGCGATCCTTGCGGAGCATTTTTGTTCAATAGGCCGTTTTTCCTATTGAATAAAAATGCCCGTGTCAGGCGCAGATTTGGCCGGACATGGGCGTGGGATTCGGAATTTTTATAAATCGGTGCCGGAGAGTAATTGGTCGATGCGGGCGTATATGTCGTCTCTGCCCTGTTTGGTTTCGGCGGAGAAAGGGATGACCGTGGTGCCGGCGTCTAAATCTAAGGCTGTGCGGATCAGCTTTACCTGCTTGGAAAGCTGGCTGCGGTTGATCTTGTCCGCCTTAGTGGCGATGATGAGCGGGTGAAAGCCGTTGTATACGATCCAGTCATACATATCCCGGTCATTGGCGGAGGGCTCGTGGCGGATGTCGATCAGGAGAAAGACACATTTGAGCTGTGCGGAGGTATGGAGATAGTTCTCAATCATCTTCCCCCACTTGGCTTTAGTCTCCTGGGATACCTTGGCGTAGCCGTAGCCGGGCAGGTCCACGAAATAGAGTTCGCCGTTTATGTTGTAGTAATTGATGGTCTGAGTTTTGCCGGGCTGGGCGGAGATCCTGGCATAGGATTTGCGGTTCATCAGCGCGTTGATCAGTGACGATTTCCCTACGTTTGACTTGCCCGCGAATGCGAATTCGGGCATTGTATTTTGGGGGAGAGTGCTGGTGATTCCACATACGGTTTCCAGATTGACGGATTTTATGATCATGGGTTAACCTCTTCTTTGCTATAGTTATAGTTTAATCTTTTTCTTTCATCAGCTCCTGCATTACATAGGAGTAGATGGCCTGAGTGGAATCGTGCCAGCGGCTGCACATGGCCTCGGCCTGTTCCTGGGTGGGGACGGAGAGGTTCAGTTCAAACAGAGACTTCTTTCCTTCACGGATCTCACAGTGTACGGTAAAATCCTGGCTGGTGTTCTTATAGTAATCCGCTACGACTCCTACTTCGTTTCTTAAGCGTATCTTATTTTCCTGAAGGAAACGGTCCATATCCTCCACGATGGCTTCGGAGATCTTTTTTCCGAAAAAAGTCAGCGTATCTTCACCTTCCCGCGTGATTTCATAACGGGTGCTGTTCCGCGTGGTTTCCACCCGGATCAGAGTGGATTCCAAAAGCTCGGAGAGGGCTTGCTGCAAAGTGAAATACGTGGTATACTCATTATCCAGAAAGAATTCGGATATCTGCGAATTGGACAGGGGAAATTTCACCTGTTTCAGCATATAGAGGATCATCAGTTTGTATAGAGTTAAAGGTTCTGACAGCATTTATCCACCTGCTTTCCGGTAAAAAAGTACGGACACTCTTTATCATATCAATTTTAAGTGGCGAAATCAAGTAAAGAACTGCACAGATATTTGACAAAGTGGAATTCTTCCTGTAATATAAGTATGATACAACACAGCGCGTTATATAACTGAAAACAGAATCGTTTACATGTTACTTGTTCTTTAACAAAAACCGGTATCCTCCGCTAAAGATGAGGCCATATGCATCTGATAAGATGTGGGGGTGCTCTGTGAGATTACCGAGTGCGGAATGAAACAATGGGAAATTCTACGTGTAAAACGTCTTAAGGCCGCTGCGCCTACAAATCCATAACCTAAGAAAAGCATATAATTAACTAGCATTTTATTATGTTCAGCCAAACAGCATACTAGACAGCCAGACAGCGGGATATAGCCGGCATTGAAGCCAAACAGCCGGTGCGGGTAAACGATACTCAGTTATATGGATAAATGTGGTAATAAGCAGCTATGCGGATAGATAAATTGCCAGGAATAAGATGAACGGCAGCGGTGGGCTAAGGAAATCGGTCTCACATTGAGATGAGGTTGGGCCATGTATTAATATAAGATGTGGACATACTCCGTGAGATTGCCGGGCGTGGGATGAAGCAATGGCAGATAAACGCGATCATAAGCATGAAGGAGAGTATTATGCGGGAAAAACTGGAAGCTCTGCCTTTGACGGAGCTAAGAGAAATTGCAAAGTCAAGAGGATTGAAGAGGATCTCTACAGCGAAAAAAGCGGATCTCATTGAGAGCCTGCTGGCGCTGGCAGAAGAGGAGAAGAAACAAATTCAGACGGAACATACGGATATGGTGAAAGAAAACGGCGGTCTGCAAACCGAAACAGGGACGGACAGCGCGCCCCAGGAGCGTCAGGAGAGCAGGCCCAGGAACAACCGGCAGGGACAGGGAGAAAACCGCCAGAACACCAGAAGCCAGAATACTGCTGGGAGCAGAAGCATACGGACACTTCCGCCCGCAGGACGGAGGGCGGATGCCCCCAGAACAGAGAATCCGGACGCCAGGGTGAGCCTGAATGGAAATGACGGACAGGAGGCCAGGGAAAGCGCAGAAGATACCGCAAGAACAGATGCTTCCTATGCCGGAGGGGCCGACCGAACCGATGGTAAGAGTTCCGAACGACAGGAGAACCGATACGACGGACGCGGACAAAGGATGACAAGGCCCGGCGGCATGAGCAATGAGGAGCTGCAGTCCCTTGACAGCGGCGTGCCGGCGGAAGGGATCCTCGAGGTAATGCCGGATGGATTCGGCTTTATCCGAAGCGCCAATTACCTGCCCGGCGAGAACGACGTCTATGTAAGCCCTTCCCAGATCCGCCGGTTTAATTTAAAGACCGGAGATATTGTGCTGGGCTCCAAGAGGATTAAGACCGGACAGGAGAAGTTCGCGGCGCTGCTGTATGTGAACAAGGTCAACGGCCTGCCGGCCTATATGGCAGAGCGGAGGCCCAATTTTGAAGATCTGACCCCCATATTCCCCAACGTGAGGCTCCATATGGAAACGCCCGGGGGCAAGCCTTCCATGCGCATCGTGGATATCCTGTCGCCCATCGGCAAGGGGCAGAGAGGCATGATCGTATCCCCGCCCAAGGCAGGTAAAACCACGCTCCTCAAGCAGATCGCCAAGGCGATCACCGTAAACCACAGGGAGATGCACCTGATTATCCTGCTGATCGATGAGCGGCCTGAGGAAGTGACCGATATTAAGGAATCCATTGAAGGGCCTAACGTGGAAGTGATCTATTCCACCTTTGACGAGCTGCCGGAACACCATAAGAGGGTGTCGGAGATGGTGCTGGAGCGCGCGAAGCGTCTGGTGGAGCATGGGAAGGATGTGACGATCCTGTTAGACAGCATCACCCGTCTGGCAAGGGCGTATAACCTGACTGTTGCGCCCAGCGGCCGCACGCTTTCAGGCGGTCTGGACCCGGCGGCGCTGCATATGCCCAAGAGGTTTTTTGGCGCGGCCAGAAACATGCGGGAGGGCGGCAGCCTGACGATTCTCGCCACAGCGCTGGTGGATACCGGTTCCAGGATGGACGATGTGGTGTTTGAGGAGTTTAAAGGCACCGGCAATATGGAACTCGTGCTGGACCGCAAGCTGTCCGAGAAGAGGATTTTCCCCGCCATCGATATACTCAAATCCGGCACCAGGAGGGATGATCTGCTGCTGTCTCCTGAAGAGAGAGAGGCTGTGGATATCATCCGAAAAGCCACCACGGATATGAGATCTGAGGAAATTGTGGAGCGCGTTCTGGATCTTTTTGCCCGCACCAGGAACAACCGCGAATTTGTAGAAATGGTGAAAAAAATGAGGTTTTAAAGGAAAAACAGCTTGCAATAGCATATGGGCTGTGATACAATTAATAGGCTGTTTTAGTTAGAGATGGTTGGAAACCATCAACTATGATGAAGAGGTGAATATTATGAGAGAAGGAATCCATCCTGAGTACCATCAGGCAAAGGTTGTCTGCAACTGCGGCAATGAATTCGTAACAGGATCTACAAAGAAAGATATCCACGTAGAAATCTGCTCCAAGTGCCATCCGTTCTACACCGGACAGCAGAAAGCTGCTGCTGCACGCGGACGTATCGATAAGTTTAACCGTAAGTATGGCGTAAAAGCTGAATAGTTTCAAAAAAGATATGGTTGAGGTTTGGTTTTTAAGCCTCAACCTATTTTTAGATTGCGGAGGATTAAATGAAATCATCAAATATTGGAGGTCAGGCCGTTATAGAGGGTATCATGATGAAAAACGGCGATGACTATGCGGTTGCCGTGCGAAAGCCCGACCAGGAGATTGAGATTAAAAAGGATTCATATACCGGCTTCACAAAGGGGAAGAAAATACTGGCTCTGCCGTTTATCCGCGGAGTTTTCAACTTTATAGACTCAATGGTGCTGGGCATGAAGACCCTGACCTATTCCGCAACCTTCTATGAGGAAGAGGAGGAGAAGGAAGATGCCAAGCCAAAGACCCAGGAAGAGCTGGATAAAGAGAGCGCGAAGAAGGAAAAGCGTGACAAGATCATGATGGGCTGCACCGTAGCCGTATCCATCTGTCTGGCCGTGGCGATCTTTATGGTGGCGCCGGTCTATATCGCGGACGTATTCCGCCGTTTCATTCCTTCCCATACTGTTATGTCGCTGATTGAAGGAGTGATCCGCATCGGCATCTTTGTGCTGTATGTGACGCTGATCGCTCAGATGAAGGACATTAAGCGCGTATTCATGTATCACGGCGCAGAGCATAAATGCATCAACTGCATAGAACACGGGCTGGATCTGACGGTGGAAAACGTCAGAAAGAGCTCCAAGCAGCATAAGCGCTGCGGCACCAGCTTCATGCTGTTTGTCATGGTGGTCAGCATCATTCTGTTTATCTTCCTCCCGAAGATGGCGCTGCTGCCCAGGGTGATTTCACGCATACTGCTGATCCCGGTCATCGCAGGCATATCCTATGAGTTTATCAAGCTTGCCGGGCGCAGTGAATCTCCGGTTGTGAATATGTTAAGCAAGCCCGGCCTCTGGCTGCAGAATCTGACCACCAAAGAGCCGGATGACGACATGATTGAGGTGGGCATCGCTTCGGTGGAGGCCGTATTTGACTGGAAGGCCTATGAGACGGAGAATTTTGGAAAGGTGTATCCGCAGGAAGATGACGTATAGAGAACTGCTGGAAGAAGGCATATCGTGCCTTAAAGCCTCCGGCATTGAGGAGGCGGGGACTGACGCATGGGTTTTGCTGTCCTTTGCTCTGGGGATGAACCGGACCAGATATCTGATGGACCGCGACATGCCCGTTTTGGGAGAGACTAAACGGTACCGGGAACTGATCGGGAAGCGGGCCGGGCATATACCGTTGCAGCATCTGACAGGAAGCCAGGAGTTTATGGGACTTGAGTTTCTGGTGGGGCCGGAAGTGCTGATCCCGCGCCAGGATACGGAAACCCTGGTGGAACTGGTGCTGGCGGATATGAATACGGCGCAGGGAGCGAGGCTCTGCCGCACCCTGCCGGTTCTGGATATGTGTACGGGCAGCGGCTGCATCGGCATCAGTGTTGCGAAGCTTCAGGGGGTGCCTGTCACCGCCGTGGATGTGTCCGCAGCGGCGCTTAAGACGGCAGAGAAAAATGCGGAGAACTTAAACTGCAGGGAGAAGGTGGATTTCCGTCTGGGAAATCTGTTTGAACCGCTTGCGGACAGAGAACAATATTCTTATCTGCTCTCCAATCCGCCCTACATCCCCAGCGGGGTGATCCCGGGGCTCACCTCGGAGGTCAGGGACCATGAACCCAGGATAGCGCTGGACGGCAGCGGGGACGGGCTGTACTTCTACCGCAGGATTGCCTGCGAGGCGGGGAAGTTTTTATGTGCGGAGGGCAGGATTTATCTGGAGATCGGGTATGACCAGGCCCGGGCAGTTGCTGCTCTGTTGGAGGAAAACAGTTTTTATGAGGTCCGGGTATTTAAAGATCCGGCAGGGCTTGACCGCGTGGTGAGAGCGGTGATGCGATGAACAGGATTTTGCTGTGCGGCAGGCAGGTACTGCGGACAGCTGCATGAAATGAGGGAATAAAATGTTTGACAGATTAGACGATATATTGATCCGTTTTGAGGAATTGCTACAGGAGCTGAACAATCCTTCCGTGGTGGAGGATCAGGCGAAATTCCGCAGGCTGATGAAGGAGCAGACCGAGCTTTCACCGGTTGTGGATGCCTATAAAGCGTACAAGCAGGCAAAGCAGGATGTGGAGGACAGCCTGGCGATTCTGGATGAGGAATCCGACGAAGAGATGCGTGAACTGGCCAAGGAAGAGATGGCGGATGCGAAACGCAGGATCGAAGAGATGGAGCAGAAGCTGAAGATTTTGCTGCTGCCTAAAGACCCTAATGATGATAAGAATGTTATTGTGGAAATAAGGGCCGGCGCAGGTGGGGATGAGGCCGCGCTGTTTTCAGCCGAACTGTACCGCATGTATGTGAGGTTTGCCGAGAGGAACCGCTGGAAGGTGGAGACCTTAAGCGTGAACGAGAGCGGTATCGGCGGTTTTAAGGAAGTGGTATTCATGATCACCGGCCAGGGCGCTTACAGCAAGCTGAAATACGAGAGCGGCGTTCACCGGGTACAGAGGGTGCCCGCCACGGAATCCGGCGGGCGCATACACACCTCCACCAGCACCGTGGCGATCATGCCCGAAGCGGAAGAAGTGGATGTGGAGCTGGATATGAATGACTGTAAATTCGATGTGTTCCGCGCATCCGGCAACGGCGGACAGTGCGTAAATACCACGGACTCTGCGGTGCGGCTGACCCATCTTCCCACCGGTATCGTGGTTTCCTGCCAGGACGAGAAGTCTCAGCTGAAGAATAAAGAGAAGGCGCTGAAGGTCCTTCGCTCCCGTCTGTACGATCTGGAGCTGGCCAAAAAGCAGAATGCCGAGGCGGAGGAACGCCGCAGCCAGATCGGCACCGGGGACCGTTCCGAAAAGATCCGCACCTATAACTTCCCCCAGGGGCGTGTGACCGAGCACAGGATTAAGCTGACCCTATATAGGATCGATTCCGTGATGGACGGAGATCTGTATGAGATCATCGACAGCTTGATTGCGGCGGATCAGGCGGCGAAGCTAAGCCGCTTAGATGAAAACGCCTAGAAGCCATGATTTGGATTTCAGGAGAATGAAGCGGTTACAATAAGTTTATGAAAAAGACGGTCATCGATGGTTTCGGAGACCGTCTTTTCCTATGTGATAGAGTTAATTGACATTACTTTTTTATTTCATAGGAAGGTACTCCTATGTAATAAAAACGCTCCGCGTGGATCGCACTGCGGCGCAGCGGAATCATGTCGCTAAAGCGACCCGCCGCAGGCGGAGAATCCCGCGAGCGGGATTCTTTCTTGTTATATGAGCATGACAAAGTATATAAACAGTTATGGCATCAAATTAATTTATCCGAGGATTACTATTCACGGCTGCCGATAAAGCAGCGCATGTCGGGGCAGTGCATGGTCCTCATAGGGATCCCTTGAAGCCCGCCGGTTCTTGCGCTGCGTAGTTTGCAGCGTTAGAACCGCTGCGCGCTTCACGGAGCGAGAGCGTGTCCCTATGAGGACCATGCACTGCCCCGACATGCGCGGAAATTATACGGTAACTGTGAATAGTAACAGTTCCGATTATATTTCACTGGACAAAACCGCAGATATATATTATTGTAAATTCAAACGACGCCTGCAATGCAATGTTGTGCCTTTATTCGGAAAATTTTAATCGGCCGCCGTGCCTGTTTGAACGAAGATGTTCAGACAGGGCATGGCCGCGGAAGAATGGAGGCAATATGAGAATTACAAGAACAGCAAGCACCCCTCTGGTCCTGCATGATCCTTATTTCAGCATCTGGTCACCCTGCGACCGTCTGTATGACGGGGACACGCAGCACTGGTGCGGTGAGAGGCAGCAAATCAGAGGATATATCACGGTGGATGAAACCGTGTACTGTTTCATGGGGGACAGAGAGGGGCATCCTGTCATGGAGCAGGTCTGGGTGGATATCAGTGCCGTTTCCACCACCTATCATTTTGAAAACGGGAGGGCCAGCCTCACCGTTTGTTTTACGTCCCCCCTTTTACCGGACGATCCGGCGCTTCTGTCCAGGCCCTGCACGTATATCGATTTTTGGGTGGACAGAAAGATGGATGCGGACGTGCATATCGAACTCTGGGTATCCTCGGATCTGGTTCGGAGAAAAAAAGATGAACTGATCGGAGGCAGTTACAGGATACGGGATTTTGGATATGCATATATGGGAAGGGCTGCATCCCGGCCGCTGTGCCACAGCGGCGACAGCCTGACGATCGATTGGGGCTTCGTATATCTGGCCTCTAAGGAGGAACGGACGGCCCTAAGCTATGATCGCGCGGGCGGACGGATCGGAGCGTCCGTTTTGATGGGCAGATCGGCAAAAACTGCAGGACTTGTGATCGCTTATGACGATCAGGTTTCGATAAACTATTTCGGCCAGTGGAGGAAGTCATACTGGACAGAGAAGTACGGAAACATACTGGAAGCGATCGGAGCCAGCCTTGCAGACAGAAAAGAGGTTTTGGAGCGCTGTGCGGTCCTGGAGCTTGAGATACAGCAGAGATCGGAAGGTCTGGGAGGAACAGAGTATGCCTTTCTGTGCAATTTAAGCTACCGGCAGGCAATCGCGGCCCACAAGCTGATTACGGACGAAGACGGACAGATCATTTTTCTTTCCAAGGAGAATGACTCAAACGGCTGTATCGGAACGGTGGATGTGAGCTATCCGTCTGTCCCGCTGTTTTTGCTCTATAATACGGAATATGTGAAAGGAATGCTGCGGCCGGTATTCCGGTTTGCGCGCTGCGCTGTGTGGGAGTATGGATTTGCACCCCATGACGTTGGGCGTTATCCCTATGCGGTAGGGCAGGTCTGTGCATTGAATAAAAAGGAAGAGGGACTTGGCTATAACCTCGACTCCGGAAATATCCCTCCGTTTTATTACATGTATCCGGGAGGATGCGGGATTTATGACCTCGCCGACCAAATGCCGGTAGAGGAATGCGGCAATATGCTGATCATGACCGCGGCCGTATGTGAGACGGACGGCTGCGCGGATTTTGCGGCGGAATATTATGAGGAACTGGAGACCTGGGCCGGTTATCTCCTGGAGCATGGAGGCGACCCGAAGGAACAGCTTTGCACCGATGATTTCGCGGGACATTTATCCCATAATGTGAACCTGGCTGCGAAGGCCGTGCTTGGAATTGAGGCTTTTTCAAGGATTGCCGGTTTGCTTGGAAAAACGGCGGCAGCCTCGCAGTATCATGAAGAGGCTGTTCGTATGGCCAGGGGCTGGGAAGCGCGGGCGGACGCGGGGGATCATTACAGCCTGGCCTTTGACAGGCCGGACAGCTGGAGCCTGAAATATAATCTTGTCTGGGATCTGTTTTTTGGATCGGGGCTGTTTTCGGAGGATGTTTTCAGAAAAGAGTCGGACTATTATATGCGCAGGATCAACCGTTACGGTGTCCCGCTGGATTGCCGGAGGGAGTATACCAAGAGCGACTGGACCCTGTGGTGCGCAGCGATGGCGCCGGAGAGAGCCCAGTCCGAACGGCTGATGGCATGTGTGGCGGACTTTGTGCGGGAAACGCCCGACAGGGTGCCCTTTTCAGACTGGTATGACACGGTGAGCGGTCATTACTGTCATTTTAAAGCCCGCAGCGTGCAGGGAGGGCTCTTTATGCCCATACTTATAGAAGAGCGCCGGAAGAGCTGACCGGGTGATATTCAGCACATTAATTTAAACGGCTGCGGTATTCCCTCGGAGTCAGACCGGTCATATTTTTGAAGACCCGGTTGAAATACTGGGGGGTATCGTAGCCAACCTGAAATGCGATTTCCTGAACGGTCATTTCCGTGCCCTCCAGCAGTTCTCCCGCCCGTTTGATCCGCGCCTGATTGATGTACTGAAACAGGCTCTCTCCGGTGATCTTTTTGAATATATGGGAGATATAGGAGCTGTTATAACAGACCTGCCTGGATATGACCGTCAGGGACAGATCGGACGGAAGGTTGTCCTGAATATAGGACTTAATGCTGTCAATGAGCAGCATATTTTTTGTAGCAGCAGCTTTTTCCATGATTTGAAAGAGCTGGACGCTCAAACGTTCCAGATAGTCAAAGGCATCCTCCCAGGACTGAAATTCGTTGAGAAAATACAGAGGATGGATGCCGATGCGGAAGGATATCTTTTCCTCAAGACGGCAGCTGGAAATATGTTTCAGATACAGTGCGGATATGTGCAGATAGGCTTCTATGGCGGGGAGGCAGTGCATGCTTTTCACTGATATAAATGCCTGGCGTATAAGGTGCAGATCCGCAAGCAGTTCTTTTAAATTCCCCTGATTCAGGGAGAATGCGAGGTTATTCAGCTGCTGATCCGTAATGCAGGGCAGAGCCTGGCGGCTGTCGGAGGGCTTGAGATCCGGCAGGTTTGACCCGAACAGGACGCCTCTGGAGCTGCGGCTGATATCCGGTGCCAGACATGTGCCGCAGTATCCTGCAATCTGCTCATGTATGCGCCATATATCGGACAGCATCTCGGGTTTCTCGGACATAATCAGCAGGAGTTCGCAGGGCAGGCAGTTCTGGCAGTACTGTATGATGTCGTTAATGCTCTCCTTCAGATAGAGAAACGGATCGTTCAGAGTACAGTCCGTGGACGGCTGCAGGAACCACAGGACCTCGGTGCGGCTCGTGTCAAGCAGACAGAGGCGGTAATTCCCCTGAAGCACTGCTTCTGCTGCGCCGTACAGCTTCAGTATCCTGTTGTTAAAATCCGCTGCGGAATGTGCCGCCCGTGTCCAGAAAAATGTGGTCTCCATGTAAAATACAGGCTGTTCGGGGGTCAGAATCAGATCCCTGAAGTACCACTGGCAGAGCTCATCGTTCGAAACCTGGCTCTTGCCGGCGATGATGTCCGTTAAAAATGCACGGTTAAAGAAATGCTTAAGCAGCAGTTCCTTCTGTATGGCCGGTTCGGGCAGCGAAGCCTCTGCTTTCTCCAGTTCCAGGGATCTGGCAGCCTGATAAACAGCCTCAAGAATTTTCTGATCCGATTCTGTCTTTAAAAGATAGGCTGTATATTTATATCTGCCGGCTTCATAGATGTATTCAAAGCTGTCAAATCCGGTCAGGAAGATGATGCGGCACCGGGGCCAGTTTTGTGTGATTTTGTCCGCAATCTGCAGGCCGCTGTATCCGGGCATCTTTATATCCAGCAGCACAATATCTACCTTCATTTCATCGAGGATGCGGATGGCATCCGGCCCCGTAAAGGCCTTGTAAACTTCAAATTCCATCCTGTCCTGGGACGCCAGCAGCGCGTGCAGCCAGTCTGTGATGTGTTTCTCGTCATCTGCGAGCAGTATTCTGTACATACTTTTCTCCCTTCAGCTGTATAGTATGATTTCGGTGAGAAGTCCTCCCAGTTCGGAACGGCCGAGGCGGAAGGCTCCGCTGTTTTGGCTGTAAAAGGCAAGCCGTTTATAGACGTTGAGTATGCCTGTGATTTCCTGTCCGCTGTCGTCTGTGCCGCAGCGTTCAATCATGTCCTGCATCTTTTTCAGCCTGTCATCGGTAAGCTCCTCGCCGTTGTCTTCGATCTGAATGACCAGCCTGCTGCCCATGTCCTGAAACGTGATCATGAGGAGTCCGTCCGCTATCTTGTTTTCCAGACCGTGTGTAAAGGAATTTTCCAGTATGGGCTGCAGGATAAATTTTGGCACCGGCAGATGTGCATAGGCTTCGGGAAGCTCCTTAAGAGTTATGGTAATGCGGCCTGCGAAGCGAAGCTGCTGTATGTGGCAGTAAATCCGGGCATGTTCGTATTCCTGGGATAACAGGGCGGTATCTTTCGTATTTCGGGTGATGTACCGGAAATACATCCCCAGCTCCCCCGCAATTTTCTCTGCTTCCTGCTGGTTGTCATCCTGTATGGTGCGCTGCAGCATGAAAAACGAATTATATAAAAAATGAGGATTAATCTGTGCCTGCAGCTGTTTCATCTCAGCCTTCTGCAGAAGGATTTTCTGGCGGTATCCCTGCTCAATCAGTGTATTGAGCCTGGCGGCCATATGATTAAACTCTTCATACAGCCGGGAAAACTCCGTATTGGCCGTTTCCGTAATGCGCACGTTAAGATCGCCGAGCCCAACGCGGGAAAAGGCAAGAATCAGGTTGGCCAGCGGTTTGTGAACATAGAAACGTACTCCGGATAAAAACAGCAGGGTGCCTGCGAACATGGTCAAAAGAAAGATCACAGTCAGGACGGCGGACAGCTGGGACTGGTACATCAGCCTGGTATAGGGGACAGCCTGTATATATGTGCAGTCCAGAAAATCCAGATACGTATAAAAAACGGTATAGTGTTTGCCGGAGATATCGACCGTAACAGGTCTGCCCGATGAGTCCGGCATATCGTTAAGGCGGATGGCCTCCATAAGTCCGTCGTCCTCTATATTGGACAGAGCGAAATCCCCTGGCTGTATAAAGAAAGCGTAATAATTTTCCGGTGAAGTCATGGCGGACAGTATCCGCCGTTTGAGCCTGGTCTCATCCAGCTCCATCTCAATAATGCTATCCGGATCCCGGGGCGTTTTGCTCTGCAGCCAGAACAGACGGCCGTCCTCATATTGGAGGATATTTCCTCCCGGCAGAAGAGAAGCCGCATGGGCGAACTCTTCCTCGCTGATGGGACTGCTGGAACCCATACCGGACCCTTCGGCGTTGGCTGCCCTAAGCAGCGGGGATATGTATACGCGAATGTTGCGGACACAGGAATTGGAGTTTCGCAGATTTGTTATGAATGTAACAATTTGATTGAAATTCTGTTCCCGGTCATAGGGTGACATCAGGGAGTCGGACAGGGAGTACCAGTCTAGCTTTGTGGCTGAGTAGATGGAGTAGGCGGAATTGGACAGCGCTTCCATCTCTTCATCCAGCGCGGCGGCAAAGCTGTTCGTC
Source organism: Lachnotalea sp. AF33-28 (assembly GCF_003477885.1). Lineage (GTDB taxonomy): Bacteria > Bacillota > Clostridia > Lachnospirales > Lachnospiraceae > AF33-28. The sequence continues at coordinate 283,971 of NZ_QUEE01000001.1, read as the reverse complement.
GAGGCCTGGACAGACTGATAGATTTCTTTTTCAAGCTTTTTGCTGCTTAAGGCTATGGCGGTAATGCCGATGATGAGGATCGGCAGGGTGATCACAATAAACAGTATGAGTAACTTGACAAAAACACTGTGTCTTAGATTCGTCATATGCTGCACCTCCTATGGCTATTGTACTTTATTTATCCGTATCGTCCTATATTTTTTCTGAATCATGAAAAAATAGTGCAATAATATAAAAATATTAAAATAGCAGCGCGCCAGTTTCTATTCTAAAATGTTATCAGCATCAATCAATGAGATGCCAGGCACAGGCATTGCTAAGCATTTGATGCGGGCGTTCGTTTTAAGAAGCGCGCTGATGCGCGCGTAGGTCATCAACCTTCGGTTGGTGACAGAATTAAAAGGAGGGAAGTTTATGAAGTCAGGCATTAAAGGGGTAAAGCACAAAGGCAGGAGGGTTCTGGCGGTAATTATGGCGGCGGCTGTTTCGGCGGCCTGCTGTGCCTGCGCCGCAAAAGGAGATACCCCGACAGCACATGGGACTGAGAGCAGTCCCGCCACAGCAGCAGGCATCGGTACGGAGGCAGAGCAAACGCAGGCTGTCACACAGGCAGCCGAAACATCGCCGCAGACGCAGCAATCCAATCCTTACGGCATTGATCCGTCCATGCCCTGCTGGGCGCCTTTTGAGGAACCGGTAAAAATCACGACCGTCTATGAGGAGAATACCGCGGCTAAATATGATCCGGGGGATGATATCACGAGCAATCTCTGGCATCGGGATTATGAACAGTATTTCAATGTGGAGGTTGAGACCCTGTGGACTTCCACAGAGTATATGAATAAGCTGAACTTATCGATAGCTTCCGGACAGCTTCCGGATGTATTCCGCTGCAACACTTCACAGCTGGTGGAGCTGATGGACGCGGGGCTTTTGATGGATGTAACGGATCTCGTGGAGGAATATGCCTCCCCCAGAGTCCGGGAATGCCTCGATGCCGATCCTAACGCGATGGAACCTGCTCAGCGGGACGGCAAACTGTACGGCATACCGCAGCTGCATTACGGTTCCATAGACGATCCGGATTTTCTCTGGATCCGGGAAGACTGGCTGAAGAACTGCGGCCTGACAAGGCCGCAGACCTGGGAGGAGTGGGAGAAAATCCTGTATGCATTCACCAATGACGATCCGGACGGAAACGGCCAAAACGATACTTACGGATTCGGACTGGACAAAGGCCTTTCACAGATGAAAATGATGGCGGTGGCCTTTGGAGCACACCCGGGCATCTGGATAAAGGATGAGAGCGGAAAGATCGTTTACGGAAATGTGCAGAAGGAGATGAAAAGCGTTCTGGAGACATTCTCTAAATGGTATGCGGATGGCGTGATTAATACTGATTTTATCTCCCAGGATACGGATGCGATGAATCAAAATTTCATTTCCGGAAAAGTAGGGGCAACCTGCTCCCATCAGGCCACCGGCTGGGTGCCCGGCATTGATGTCATTAAGAATAACGGGAGCGAAGCGGTGATGTATCCGAGTCCCATCCCGTCGCAAAACGGGGAGACCGTTATGCATACGGTGGACTGGGGCAATTCCCTGTATACGGTTATCACAAAGGACTGCAAGAATCCTGAAGCGGTGATGAAGCTGATCAATTTCTATATATACATGAACAACGATGCGACGGATATTCCGTGGGACACGGTTCTTAAGCATATGGAAAACGACATGCCGCACATTACCGGAGCATTCCGCATGATCAATCCCAACGCGGACTGGAATCAGTATAAAAAGATATGGACGGCCTTTGATACCAGGGATGAATCCGTATTCACCACGCCTCCGGAAATTGAAAAGTATGAGGGCGCATTGAAATGGCTCGATAATAAGGACCCGGACGGCTATGGTTACTGGTCGCAGATGGCGGCCTATGATATCGCTAATGCTGTGCTGACAGAGGGCAATTACCTGGATGATGAGTTCCACGGGGTTTCCGTTCCCACCATGGTGAAAAAGGGCAGCACGCTGGATGCGCTGCTGCAGGAAGGATTTACCCAGATCATAACAGGCGTCCAGCCAATCGATTATTTTGATACGCTGGTGGAGTCATGGAATAAATCCGGAGGGGACTTAATGACTGAGGAAATGAACAGCATGTATGGAAAATAAGGCTGCATCTTACGGATCATGCAAGGAGCGCGGGCCGCGGACAGCGGCCCGCGCGGGAGAAGATTATGATAAGAAAAATAAGAAAGCAGTGGCGGCTGCATGTCATGATGATACCGGGACTGATTATACTGGCTGTTTTTGCGTATTATCCCTTATATGGGCTGGTGATCGCGTTTGAGGACTACAGTGTGGCTAAAGGATTTCATTCCCCATGGGTGGGACTTGAGAATTTCAGGTACATATTTTCCATGCCGGGCTTTGTGCGCACCATACCCAACACGCTGTTTATTGCAATATGCAAAATCGTTCTGGGGGTGGCTGTTCCCGTAGCCTTCGCACTGCTTCTCAATGAAATCGGCAACGGGTTTGTAAAACGGACGTTTCAGACATTGGTGTATCTGCCGAATTTTCTTTCATGGGTGATCATAGCCGGAGTTTTTATCGATATCCTCGCAACGGACGGAGTGGTCAACCGGATATTGGGCAGGATTGGGTTTGCTCCGGTGTCCTTTCTCGGAAATCCGGAGGTGTTTCCGTTTACTATGATCGTGACGGACGTCTGGAAAGGCTTTGGATTCGGCACGGTCGTATATCTGGCCGCGCTCTCCGGGATTGATCCGGGGTTATATGAAGCGGCTATGATAGACGGCGCTGGGAGGCTTTCACAGGTTCGCTATATCACCATGCCGTGCTTAAAATCCATCATTGTGCTGATGGCATTTTTAAGTCTGGGCAATATCTTCAACGCGGGTTTTGATCAGATCTACAACCTGTACAACAGCGCTGTCTACGAGACCGGGGATATCATCGATACCTATGTATTCCGCATCGGTATTGAACAGGCTCAATATTCGGCGGCCACCGCCGTGGGCCTGATCAAATCCGTGATATCCGGCCTTCTATTGGTCACGGCATATTCACTGGCATATAAATTTGCGGACTACCGGGTGTTTTAAATCCGAAGCAGGGAGGAAATTTCCGTATGAAAATAAAAACCGGGCTTTCCAGAAAGATATTTCTGTGTATAAACTATACATTTCTGGGCGTGACAGCCCTGCTGTGCCTGCTCCCCTTTGTGCATCTTCTGGCTCTGTCCTTCAGCGGAAGCGTGCCTGTGGCGGCAGGGAGCGTGGGGCTGTGGCCCAGGGACTTTACATTTGCTTCCTATCAGTTCGCATTAAAGTCTCCCTATTTTTTTCGGACCATGGGCAATTCCTTCGTTCGCGTGGTGCTGGGAGCGGGACTTAACCTGCTGCTCATGCTGTTGATGGCATATCCTCTGTCCAAGCCGCGGGAAAAACTGCTGGGAAGAAATATCTATATGGGTATCTGTGTATTTACGATGATCTTCAGCGGCGGACTGATACCGAATTATATGGTGATCAACCAGCTGGGGCTGATGGACACCATATGGGCGCTGGTGCTGCCCGGAGCGCTTCCTGTTTATAATATGGTAATCCTGATGAATTTTTTCCGCGGTCTGCCGCCGGAGCTGGAGGATGCCGCTCTCATAGACGGCGCGAATGAGTGGTGCGTGCTGTGGAGAATTATCGTCCCTGTTTCCAAACCGGGGATCGCTACCGTTTTGCTGTTTTGCATTGTGGGACACTGGAACTCATGGTTTGACGGCATTATCTATATGAATAAGATGATCCATTATCCTCTGCAGAGCTACCTTCAAAAGATGATCATGGATATGGAGACTATGATGAGGGCTTCGGGCGGCGACTATGTGCTGCTTCTGTCCATGATGAACGCCAGGACGGGCAGGGCGGCGCAGCTGTTTTTGGGTGCTCTGCCGATGCTGATCGTCTATCCGTTCCTTCAGAAATATTTCACCAAGGGGCTGGTGCTGGGGAGCGTGAAGGGCTGATCGTATGGAGAGGAGAGTCTTATGGATAATAAGAAAAGGGATTTCAGGCCGAAGGTCCATTTCACACCGCCCGCTATGGTAATCAACGATCCGAACGGTTTGGTATATGCGGATGGAGTATGGCATCTGTTTTATCAGTATTACCCGTATGCGCTGTCAAGAGGGGCCATGCACTGGGGGCACGCCGTGTCCAAAGACCTGTTGCACTGGCAGCACCTGCCGGTGGCCCTGTATCCGGATGAACTTGGCTGCATTTTTTCGGGAAGCTGTCTGTATGACAGGAATAATGCATCCGGGCTTGGCGGGGGAGAGGGGGGTGCGCTGCTGGCGTTTTATACGAACCATGACCTGGATCGCGGGACGGAATCCCAGAGCATGGCATACAGCACGGATGGGGTGCATTTTGAAAAAACATACCGAAACCCTGTGATACCCAATCCCGGATTTCGGGATTTCAGAGATCCCAAGGTGTTCCTTAACGGGATAAACGGCGGTTTTGGCATGGTGCTGGCAGCCGGAGACCATGTGCAGTTCTGGAAATCGCAGAATCTGGTCGATTGGGTGCAAAGCGGTGAATTCGGAAAGGAAGAGAACCCTGTGGACAGTATTTTTGAATGTCCGGATCTTTTTGCGGTGACAGCCAGGGAGGACGGCCGAAAGCTGTGGGCATTGCCCGTGAGCATGCCTTTTGCCGAACATTACAGAAAGGCGGTCAGCCAATATTTTCTGGGAGAGTTTGACGGAGAGACATTTCGCAGTACAAAGCCATGTAAGGAACCTCTGTGGCTGGACTATGGGTTTGATTATTTCGCGGGCACCACTTTCCAGAATTATTCGGAACCGGTGATGATGGGCGTGGCGATGAACTGGCTGTACGCGCTGCAGACTCCTACCGGAGAGTATCGCGGCCAGCTCTCATTCCCAAGGAAGCTGTCGCTAAGTAAGACCGGCCGCGGCGATCGGCTGAAAGCTGCTTTTTGGGGGCTGGAAAAATATAAGGCGCACGCGTTTGAAATACAGGATTCATGGCATCCGGACGCCGAAACCTTCGGACTGATACTGGAAGGCGGTCCGTGGCGGCTGACACTGCAGAATCAGAGGGGAAACAGCCTGATTGTTCAGATCACGGACGGGGAAGTCGCGGTCGACAGATCCAATGCCGGTTTGAAGGATTTCGATGAAAACTACGCATCTTTGCGCTATTCGGCTGTGCATGTGCCCAGATATACAGAAGGGGGGAGCCGTACAGAACTTTTGTTTGACGTCTCTGTATTGGAAGTGCTGGCCGAGGACGGCTTGATACCCATCACTATGACTGTTTACCCTGAGGTGCCCTATGACAGAATATGCATTGATGGGGATGTAAAAGTGTTCTGCTACTATTTGGAATAATTAGCTGTAGACGTATAACCCTGCAGATGGTAATATATCGTTAAGTACAGGAGTGAGTGCGGACGTAACAGATGAGGGAGGATATATGATCACGATTTTTAACCGCAGGGAGCTATTGATCACATTTGATATGCAGAAACAGGGGGAAATAAGACGGATTCTGTCCCATGGAGGGATTGACTATACTGTGAAAGTAGTCAACAGAAAAAGCCCGTCTCCCGTATCCGCCGGCACGCGGGCGATGACAGGTACGCTCGGAGAGAACCTGGCGTCGGAATACGAGTATATATTTTATGTGAATAAAAATGAGTATGACAGGGCGGCACAGGCGGTCAGAGGAATGGGATCACCGGTGTGAGTGTTACCCTGTGTAAAAGGGAACAGGGCATTGGAACTGCTGAAATTATAACAGGTAGAAACAGGTAAGAAGCGCTGCCAAACGGTGAAAAGACCGATGGCGGGCGCTTCTTTTAGGTTTTACCAAGTTCGGTTCCTGTAATGTCCCCCTTGACTTTGACGCTGCGTAAAGTGCTATACTGGAGAAAATACTTACCTGGGTATGAGCGTGCAGCTCCATACTGTAAAGCAAAGGAGGCAGCTATGGGTGAATTGGTGAAGATCTCGGATATCACCGCCGGATTGGGGATATCGTCAAGGACGTTGCGGTATTATGAGGAAACCGGCCTGATTCAGAGCGTAAGGCCTCAGTTTGAGGCATACCGCTATTACGACGAGGAAAACGTGGAGCGGATCAGGGAAATCTGTGTGCTCCGGAAGATGCAGATACCGATCAGGGATGTGATCCGAATCTTTGAGAGCCGGGATATGAGCGTTGTGGTGGAGACTTTTGTCAAGAGTCTTGATGACATTGAGTTCAAAATCAGCTCGCTTACGGAGCTGAAAAGTATCACCAACGAATTCCTTCAGACCATGCTCCAGATGGGGGTGCGCCATATATCGGCTCTGCCCCTGATCTATGAGAGGATCGGGCGGGAATTCGCAGATGAAGGGGACGGAGGGACGGTTACTTACGCACAGCTGGAGCAGTTGTCGGCGGAGATTTCAGCGCCCTGCGATCCGGAGATCATTGTGCTCCCGTTTATGAGGGTCTGGTCCTCTGTAAGAAGGGACAGCGGCCGTTCCGACCCGGAGGGATTTCTGGAATGGCTGGAAAGCTGTGGACTGCTGTCAGGGTTCCCTGAAAGGCATACGCAGTTTGAATATCAGACGGCGGACGGCGAGCCGGTGATGATCCGCAGGCAGGAGGATGGCGCAGGCATCCCGGGTCCTTTTACGGAAACTGTTTTGGAAGGCGGGATGTTTGCCGTGGGGAGCGTATATGCGGATGAGGATATGGAGGCCTATTATCTAAGACTCTTAAAATGTATGGATGAAAATCCTTACTATGAACCGGATTACCTACATAACGGCGGCATGAGATGCCCGGTGCTGGCTGAGTCCGTGATGTCGGCGGACAGGCAGCGCGACAGAATTAATCTGTTCCTTCCGGTCAAGAAGCGGCTGCCGGACGCGTCCCTGTACGGCCCGTGCAGAGTTTTGGAGGGCATTACCGCGGCAGAGGTGCTCGAGAGCGTCAAAGCGGTATGGCAGAAGGATATCCGTATGGATGGGCTGAAACCGATCATGCAGCCCTATTACAGGGTAAATGAACAGGGAGAGGCGGAATATATCCCGTATATCGGCGCCAGACGGCTGTCAACGGAGACGGAAGTGAGGCTTCCGTTTTGCGTGGATGTGGAATTTCGGATGGACAGCACGTCCGCACAGTATGCCTGGGGAGCGGATGAGGGCAGCCTGCGTATCTATCATGGAGGACAGATGTACGGCATAAATATGGAGAACAGCGCGCCGGGCTCTTCCCAGGAAGCGATTTTGTTCCAGCAGCCGGTATTCGGGGATGAATACATGATTCCAAAGCGCGGAAAGATCGAACCGGACCGCTATAACCGGCTGACATGGATTGTGGGGGAACAGATGCTTGCCGTAATCATAAATGATGAAGTGCGCTACTGTGGGACAGATTTCCCATATATGAAAACCGACTTTCGGGAAATCCCGGCCGCCACGGTTGTGATCGGCGGCAACGGGCAGGGAAAGATCTGTCTGAAAAGCATCTGTGTATCACAGTTAAGGCAGAGCGTGAAACGGCTGATGAACGGAGATTTCCGTATAAGTATAAGGCGGAGCAACAATGTGCTGGATAACATTCATCCGCTGATTACCATGCATTACGGAGAAAATTACTGGTTTAACGGATGTGCCCGGTATGTTATGGAGGCGAAGGGGGAGCCGGACTATGACTATGATTTTTTTGCCGGCCTGACAGGCGACAATTTTGTGCAGGTGTATCCTTACAGGCAGTTCAGGGGAAATGGCAGGACGGGATATCTTCTAACCGATGGCAATAAGGGGGCCATCGAAGAGATATTTCATGCCTGCGGATATGGCGCCACCTGTGTAACGGGAGAGGAGCTTAAGAAAAACTCCGATGTGTATGTGCAGACCCTGATGGCATATATCGACAGCGGGGTGCCTGTGATCTGGGGAAAAAATGACTATCCGGAATGGAGCGTGATCGTAGGATATGAGGAACACGGCAATGTGCTTCTGTATCTTACGGAAGAAAAACAGGAACCCGAGAGGGTGTCACTGAAGGAGGCTGCCGGCGGCTGCGCCGTTTCCAACAGCCTTCCGCCGCGCAATGTATGGATCTTTGTGGGTGAGAAGTATCAGAAAACAGACCTGGCCCGAATCTGCCGGAAGGCGGTACAGAATCTGGCGGATCTGCTTATTACGGAAACAGATGAGTACTGTTTTGGCCACAAAGCGTTCCTCACATGGGCGGATGATGTGGAAAAGGGCAGGTATGCCGGCCTGAAACCGGAGGAATTTGACGATTGGGCAATGCATAAAAGCTATGTCTGCAATCTGTCCACCAATGCGAGCTGCTGCCACACTTTCCTGGAAAGAACACGGAAGCTGAACCCGGATATGGAATTTTTGAAAGCGGTCGGGGAACAGTATGGGGCCATGGGCGTGCTCTGGGGAGAGCTGGAGAAGTTGGGCGGCGGGTTTAATATTTCGTTAGAGACTCTGCAGGATAAGGATAAATCAGCAGCGATAGCGGCAAAGCTCCGTGAATTCGCCGCATGTGAAAAAACAGCTGCAGAAATATTATCAGAGGCGTTTACACCATGATCTTTGTGGGAGATTGCCTCCAAATGAGGGAGCATAGCGGGCTTTGCTGACCGAATTTGGAGGTAATATACCACAAAGTGGGGCGGATTGCGGAAATGATTTTTTAAACACTCTCCAGCGCTTCTTCGGATCTGCGGTAAGCAAAGAGCACACAGCAGGTCCAAAGACCTGCAACCAGACAGATCACAATCATGACTGAGCTGAAATACGGCACCATCTCCCATCCGAACGGCAGCGCCAGCAGGGTATTTAATACAGCGCGGATATTTCTTAAGCGCCGCAGGCTTTTTTCCTCCTGGCAGCCATGTCTCTGAGCGGTTGAGGCCAGATTGCTTAGCAACTGGAAGTCGAAATACAGGAAGATGACGGAAAATGCCAGCCGCACCACCGGCCAGTCAGGAACGGTTCCAAACAGCAGTAAGAGCCATAACAGCCCTTCCCAGAGCGCCAGAGCGGCACACAGCGGTTTGAGGAGAAGGGCTTCGGGTTCTTCCTCACCTACAGCGGGCAGAGCGCGGCAGATCAGGAGATAGCCCAGCCAGTTCGGAAGCAGATTCAGATTCCCCACGGTGATATTTACAAACAGCAGGAGCGTGCCCCAGGCGATCAGGGACAGGGCTCCTGGATATTTCCGTTCGGTCATTTCGTATCGCTCCTTTCCAGGGTGACGGTTTCCTCAAGGCTTCCGTTCCAGTATACCTGTATGGCATAAGCATCTGGCAGCACATCGTAATCATTTGGATAAGTATAATGAAACTCCGTATCGATATCGGTGATCAGGCCGTCCCAGGTTTCATCCACGTTCCTGTTGGTATAGGTGCAGCCGTCTCTGCTGCCTCCGGTATCCCCGGTCATATTGAGCTGTACCGGTTCAGACGGCAGGCCGTTTTCATCGGCACAGACGGTTGCAATGCCGGCGGACCAAAGCGACCGGCGCTCTTGCGCAGTGCCGTTAAAGGCATAGGTAACCTTATAGGCGGAGTTGATCTGGCTGAAAACGGCATCCGGCTTAGCCCTGCCGTCAAAGTGATAATAGCTTCCGAATAAAAAGGACTGATCATTGTTTGCCAGCTGGTTATCCACCATTGCGATAACCTGCTCCTCTATTCGGATGGACCCTGTGCTTCCCATCTGTTCCAAAGATGACAGGCAGGGAAGATTCCCAGACCTGTATTCGAGGGGGGATTCGCTGATCCCGGTAACTGCCTGGCACTGGCCGGTCTGTTCGATGACCCAGCCATTTTCCTTAAAGACCCGGATCGGATATACATAGCAGCCCCGGTTCACATGATTTCCCTGCTCATCATAATAATAGCCTCCTTCCGGAGGCGCCATGGAATCCATGACAAGAACCAGCAGGGCCCGGAAGCCGCCGTCCGCTTCACCGGTGAGGTTATAGACCAGATATTGGCTGCAGGCGAGCTGCGCCTCTCTGATTTTACCGTCTGTTCTGCTTACCAGTTCCTCCATTTCATCCAGGGGGGTAACCGCCGCATAGTAAACGGGGTTGTCATAGATCAGCGCCTTGGCAAAGGTATCGATGGCTCCGGCAGGGGTGGTACATCTGCGTGCTCTGGCCGATGCCATCGCCATTCCATAATCAAAGCCTGTGCCGGTGCTGTAACTCATATCATGAAAGCCTGGCGCGGCGACTCCCACCAGTGTTGGCGGCAGCAGCAGAATGGCGATGCAGACGGAGACCAGCAGCATTCCCTTCGGGTATTTCTTAAAACGGGCGATGGAGAGGATCCTGCGGGAGATATTTTTGCCGCCGTTGGACAGGGAGGTGGTTCCGGGCGCATGGGGGTAGCGTTCATTGGTCATGGATAGCAGTATTCTGCCGTATTCACGGCGTTCTTCGCCCTCGATCCGTTCCATGACGCGCTGGTCGCAGAGCGCTTCCATGTCGCTGCTTATCCGGTCAAAGATATAATTCATGAACGGATTACACCAGTTAAGCGCGCGCAGCAGGCTCCAGAAAATATTCTGCAGGGAGTCATGATAGCGCAGATGCAGCAGTTCATGGAGAAGCACCTTGTCATCCGTCACGCAGCCGTCAGGCAGCGCCAGCACGGGCTTGAGCACACCGCAGACGAAAGCGGAAGGCAGTCCGGGCACGGATACGGCCCGGCACGGCTTTAGCTCATAGGTATCGCAGACCTGTTCCAGCCGATTCTCCTGATCGGCCGTTAAGGGCATCCCCTTCTTGAGCAAAAAGCGCAGGCGGATATAGACAAAGGCATATTTAAACAGCAGGACGAGGGTGCCCAGCACATACAGCACAAACAGCCAGTCCGTGATGCTTAAAGGAGCCCGTATGACCCATGGCAGCACAAAGCCCGTGTGTATCGGGGTGTAGGCAGTTATATAGCCGGACGAAAGGGGCGCTTCTGCCAGCGTCTTGCAGTATTCCAGAAAGATTGGCAGCTCCGGCAGCAGGTATTTGCCGGACAGGCCTGCGGGGAGCAGAATCCTGGGAATCAGGAGGACCCAAATCCCATACTGCCAGCGGGGGGACAGTTTGTTGCTGAAAATCTGCTTGATCAGGAGGAGCAGATACGCGGCCAGCGTGACTTCCGCGGTCTGCATGAGAAAGGACCATATATTCGTCATATTCTTAAACCTCCATTTCATCCAGTAATTTCCGCAGCCTGTCGCGTTCCTGCGGGGATATCCTGGATTCCTTTAAAAAGGCCGCGATCAGATCCCCGGCCGCGCCCCCATAGACCTTGTTGAGCAGGGTGCTGCGCTCCTTCTTGGCACAGGATTCCCTGGAGACAGCGGCTGAATACCGGTGCGGTTCCGCGCTGCGGTCAATGGCTACGAGATGTTTGCCCTCCATCCGGGTGAGATAGGTATGAACCGTATTGCGGCTCCATCCGGTCGCCGGCTTCAGCGCGTCCACCACCTCCCCCAGGATGAAGAAATTCTTTCCCCAAAGCACTTCCAAAACAGCCCATTCTGTGTCTGACAGCGTATTCATGAAACACCTCCTACAAGTGTAGTATTCTCTATAAACATCCTACAACTGTAGGAGGCATATGTCAATACCGAAATGCAATCCGGCTGTCCTGTCATGCGCTGCTTTATCGGCAGCGTGTGAACAGTAGCGGGTATCCTCCATTCTTAGACTGCGGTTGCCGTATGTCTGGGATTTTGGTATACTGCAGGTATATGTCAGATATGTATATATGGGGAGGTATTTATGAAAACAGAAGAATTGGATCAGAATATGCGGCTTGTGAAACCGGAGAGCGAGGATGGCATTTGCTGGTATACGCCGGGAGATGCGCCATTTCTGGTGGAAGGCTTTGCCTTCTTTCAGCAGGAACACCGTTATTGCCGCCTGCCCTGTGAGCTGCTGCCCAAACTGCGGGATATGGGCAGGCCGGCTGTGGCGGATTTAGGATGGCATACGGCGGGAGGACAGATACGGTTTCGCAGCAATACGGGAAGGCTCTATGTGAGAGCCGTTTTAAACAGCCGGTGCGATATGCACAATATGACGATACTGGGGCAGGGCGGATTTGACTGCTATCTGCGCAGGGAAGGCGCAGAGGATTATGTATTCGCCGGCGTGGGGCGCTTTGCCGTAGGGGAATCAGAATATACCTCCACGCTGTGGCAGGGAGGAGACCGTGAGTGGAAGGAATGGATTATTAACTTCCCGCTCTATATGGGCGTAAAAAAAGTGGAGATCGGGCTTGAGGAACCGGCTTTAGTGCTGCCGGCAAAGGAGCATGGCAATGCGCCTGTTGCCATTTACGGCACTTCCATCGATCAGGGCGGCTGTGCGTCCAGGCCGGGCATGTGCCCGTCCAATCAGATCAGCAGGTCGGAGGACAGGACGGTTTACAATTTCGGCTTTTCCGGAAATGGCTGGGCGGATCAGATTCTGGCGCCGGTGATTGCGGGGATCCCCGGACTGTCACTTTTGATCGTGAATGTGGAGGCGAATGCCGGACCGCTTGGGATGATGGACCGTCTGTACCCTTTTCTTGAGGCGGTGCATGGGACTGCGCCGGCGCTGCCGGTACTTGTGTTAAGCGCCCCTTTAGGTTCGCTGGAAGCGTATGCTCCGGATTATGTGCGCCAAAAGGATTTGTGGAGAGAACAGCAGCGGGAAACTGTTAAGACCTGCCGCAGACAGGGCTGGGAACAGTTCCGGTTTATGGACGGAAGGCTTCTGTGGCCCGGCGGAGGCGACGATTTTATTGTGGATGATGTGCATCCTACGGATCTGGGATTTTATATGATGGTGCAGAATCTGGTCCCTGTAATCCGACGGCTTGCGGTATAGCAGATCAGCCGGAGGCGGAGGGCTGGAGGCCGCAGATGCCGTATCCCCCTCCGCACATCTTGGCTTTTTTGGTTTAACGGACCAGTTCAAAGTCCAATTTCTCACACTCTATGCCATTAATGATCAGCGCGATGGAGTGCGTTCCGGGGTAATGTTTTCTTGTACTTAGGTCTGCAAAGCAATGGACTTTTGTATATGATTTTTTTTCGCCTTCTTTTAATAAAATCTCGGAAATTTTAAATACTTTCCGGTTTCGGCGGCCGTTGGCTTTTACATAATCCACCCCATATTCCAGCCTGACTTTCATTGTTTCCTTTGCTGAAACCGTAAATGAAAACATCAATTCCTCTCCGATCATAACAGAGGATGCTCCCAAAGCGAAGGCGCTTATGTCGGCCGGGCTGTTATCATAGCCAAAAATGGATAATGCCTCCGGATCTCCTTTTTTAAGCAGTGTCCGGCATCCATGTTTCACAATCCAATCGGTATAATCGTTCCTGCCATACCAGTCTTTCGCGATTTTTGTTACCAGGTCAGGATGGGTTTTGGAGATATCGTTTAGATTATTGGCCACACTTTTACGGACATACAGTGATGGGTCGGCTTTGAGCTCTTCCAAAATACGAAGAACCGGCGAGGGATCTTTTTGAAAAGCGGGCAGCGCCTGCCCCCATGGCAATCTGGGGCGGCAGCCTTCGCTGGCGAGCCGCCTTATATGTTCATTGTCATTCTTGGCCCAGGCCGCCATCTGCTTCATCATCCGTTCTTCCTGTTTTATGATAAACGGCCTTACGGCAAACTCTGAAGAAGAAATCTGCGTATACCTTGCCAATGCAGCGATTGACAGATCCCAATAGCACTCATCCTGCCCGTAGACTTCAACAAAATCAGGAAAAATTACAAAGGCGCTGTCGTTAAACCCATCAGGATACCCCGCAATCACCGAATCAATGATATTTAGGGCCTGCTCATAGTCGGCCGGCAGATATTTTCCTAAACATATAGTGATTTTCCGTATACGGGCCTTTAACTCTAACTCATGCCACGGATTGTCCATTACGTCACTCACAAAATTGTCAGCCTGAAACAAGGAATATGCGGTTTTGAAGTTTAAGGCGAGCTCATGAAGTGAATGATAGTTATAATACTTATCTTTTAGTAATTCCGGCATGTAATACCCTCCTGTGACAGCCAGTGCCTGCGCCTAAATGCTTTTATATTCATTTACTGCTTTTGATGATATCATATCGGCCTGCTCTTCTCAAGGCTCTTCTCGTTGCAGTTCACAGTTACCGAAAACTTCCCGCGTATGAGAGGGCAGGGTATGGTCCTCATGGGGACCATACCCTGCCCTCTCATACGCTGCTCTATCGGCAGCGTGTGAGCAGTAACCTCTTCTCAAGGGCTTTTCTCAAGGCGGAACTGACGGATTGACAACCACAAAATACTGTTGTATAATAAATGTCGTTCATCGGAGGGTGAACCATTCGCAGTGAAATGGTAACCGGATAAGATGCTGGCATAAAATGCCGCCTTCTTATCCGGTTTTTTGATTTAGGCAGAGCTTTACCGCACTGCGGACCATCCGGAACGGATAGGATTACATAGTTTACAGAGCCTTAGAGCGTGTTTGAAAATTCATTTTCGCAATCTGCACGCCCTAGAGCTCCTGGGAAAGGGTTGAATTATTTATGAACACGAGCCAAAACTTCACACAGGGCAAGATACTGTCACCGCTTTTGAAATTCGCGCTGCCGGTGCTGGCAGCGCTGTTTCTGCAGACCATGTACGGCGCCGTGGATATGCTGGTGGTGGGCCAGTTCGCCACAGCGGCCGATGTATCGGCGGTCTCAACGGGCAGCTGGCTGATGCAGCTGATCACATCCTTTGTGGTAGGAATCGCAATGGGAACCACGATCCTGCTGGGAAGAAGGATCGGTGAAGGGAGACATAAGGAAGCCGGCAGTACTATAGGAGCCAGCATTGTGCTTTTTCTGATCATCGGTATCGTTATAACTGTATTTATGGAGGTATTCGCGGTGCCGGTGGCGCGGATCATGCAGACTCCGTCTGAGGCGTTTGATGCCACTGTTCTCTATGTAAGGATCTGTTCGGCCGGTTCGATTTTTATTGTGGCTTATAATGTGCTGGGGAGCATCTTCCGCGGCATCGGCAATTCCAGGATGCCGCTGATTACCGTAGCCATCGCCTGCGTCTGTAATATTGCGGGTGATTTCCTGCTGGTGGGCGTATTCGGCATGGCGACGGCGGGAGCAGCGATCGCGACCGTATGCGCACAGGCGATCAGCGTGATTATTTCCGTGATCATTATAAGGCGCCAGAGCTTCCCCTTCGAATTTCATATGAGTGATATCCGGGCGGACAGGGTGCAGATGTGGGAGGTATTCCGGCTGGGATTTCCCATTGCCTTTCAGGATCTGCTGGTGAGCATCTCCTTTCTCACGATTACAGCAATCGTCAATACGCTGGGAGTGATCGCTTCCGCCGGTGTGGGTGTGGCGGAGAAACTCTGCGGCTTTATCATGCTGGTGCCCTCTGCGTTTAACCAGTCCATGGCTGCATTTGTATCCCAGAATATCGGCGCGGGCAAGGTGAAAAGGGCCGATAAAGCCCTGGTATACGGCATCGGCACATCCCTGCTTGTCGGGGTGCTCATGGCGTATCTGTCCTTCTTCCACGGCGATCTGCTGGCTGGACTGTTCGCCAGGGATGGGGCGGTGATCGCGGCTGCGGCGGACTATCTGAAGGCTTACGCCATCGACTGCCTGCTGGTATCGTTTCTGTTCTGTATGATCGGCTACTTTAACGGCTGGGGAAAGACGACCTTCGTGATGGTCCAGGGAATTATCGGGGCGTTTTGCGTGAGGATTCCCGTATCCTTCCTCATGAGCCGGATCCTGCCGGTGTCCCTGTTTAAAGTGGGGCTGGCTACGCCCTGTTCCTCCGTTGTGCAGATCCTGCTGTGTGCGCTCTATCTGGCATATATGCGGAGCAAAAGCCGCAAGGCGGCATCCGGCACTGCGGGCCGGCAGGATGATGTTGTTTGACCGGTGTATCCGTTTGCAGACTGTCTTGCCGTGCGTCTGTGATTTTGCTATACTGATGTTTAGGAACACTTTAAATATTTTATAAGCGTATGCTGTGTGCTTATCAGCCGCGCACTGTGCGGAATGCATATGGATATAGATATAGATGATCTGTATGCGGGGGAGGAACGAATATGGATAATAGGGAAAGACGGTCCGCTAAGAAGCGGTTCACTAAGAAACGGTTCACCGTGGCGGCTATTCTCGTGACAGCGATGCTTCTGGCGGCCTGTACCGATCGGAATGTGAGCAAAACGGAGGAAACACAGCCGCCTGTGCTGACGGAGAACGGGCATGAGGAGGAGCAGACGGCTCCGGCAAAGACCGCAGAATCGGTACAGGATGTAAATCAGACGGAACAGCCCACGGGTGGGCAGACCCAATCCGGTCCCCTTCCGGACAGCGATGCGGAAGTGCTGACTTTCCCTCTGGGATCTTCCGTGGAACTGGATCTGGACGGAGACAAAACGCCGGAGGAACTGGAAATATTTAAGGCGGACAGCGCTTCGGGCGGATTAAATTGCAGGTTGGACGATATGGTGTACGATGAGAAGTACCTGTTGGATGAGATGGGCGTGTATCTGGATAATCCGGGCGAAGAATATTATATCATCACATGGGGGGACGGCAGCCGGTCCGTCGGCCTGTTTGATCAGGGGCCGAGTGATGATCCCGTAGTTTCTCTGCTGCGTCTGGAGAGCGGAGGCCTTCGGTATGAGGGCAGCTTTACCGGCTATATCAGTACGGATTACGGTCCGCAGGCGGCAGTCCTTAAGGGGGATAAAACGGTTTATTCCCGCAAACGCCTGCAGCTTTTGCAGACATGGTGGGCAGAAGGCACGTGGCGGCCGGATGCAAACGGCATGATGACAGAGGTGTTAAGGGATCTCTATGTTCCCTACGCTTATGAAGGATCCGAACTCATTTTACATACGGACCTGGAACTGTATAGGGAAATGGACCGGCAGGCGGAGACGCTGACGGTGCCAAAAGGCACTGCGCTGCTATGTACGGGCACTGACGATCTAAACTGGATCGGGCTGCAGTCGGATTCCGGGGAGACCGGCTGGGTGTACATGGAGAATTTCTGCGATATGGTTCTGCCGGACGGATCCACTGTGAATGCCCAGGATATATTTGAAAACCTGAATATGGCGGATTAATCACTATCCGGCGGCAGCATGGCCGTCTAAGAATGAACGGGGAGGAAACATAAATGTATGGCACGGTTTTATTTGACCTGGACGGTACTCTGACGGATCCGGGCATCGGTATCACCAACTCGGTTATGTATGCGCTTAAAAAATATGGGATAGAGCCGTCCGACAGAAGTGAGCTCTACAAGTTCATCGGACCTCCGCTGACCGAATCGTTTGAAAGGTTTTACGGTTTTACGCCCGGTCAGGCGAAAGAAGCGGTTGAATTTTACAGAGAATATTTTAAGGATAAGGGTATTTTTGAAAACCGTCCTTATAAAGGGATCGACGTACTTTTAAGCAGTCTGAAGAATGCGGGCATGATCCTGGCCGTAGCTACTTCCAAGCCGGAGGTGTTCGCCGAAAGGATTCTGGAGCATTTTGACCTGGCTCAATATTTTACAGTGACAGCCGGCAGCAATTTGGACGGTTCACGCATAAGCAAGGCGGATGTGATCAATTATGCGCTGGAAACCTTGAAGGTAAATGACAAAACCTCGGTCCTGATGGTGGGGGACCGGGAACATGATGTGATCGGTGCGAAGGCAGCAGGCATTGACTGTGTAGGAGTGCTTTATGGCTATGGCAGCCGTGAAGAGCTGGAAAGCGCCGGCGCCGGCAGCATTGCACAGACGGTGGAGGAGCTTCAAAACATGCTGCTATATACGGTTACAACCGTCAGTTGATGAAAATATAAATATGCTCGAATGAAATGTGATAAGGCACATGATATAATGTCGGCAGACATTGCATCATGTGCTGATTTTTTTTTTATTTTAAGCTATGAGTATGGTCGGTACAGGCAGTGTTAGACTTCCCGGATTGTTGAATTCAGAGGAAGCACATGAATAATTCATATGGAGGGGTGAAAATGGAAATTCACTTAAAAGTAGCGGAACTTAGAAAGAACAGAAATATCACACAGCAGGAGCTGGCGGATGCCGTGGGTGTCAGCTGTCAGGCGGTCAGCAAATGGGAGACACAGGCCGCCATGCCTGATATCGGCATGCTGCCGGAGCTGGCGGAGTATTTTCAGGTGACGGTGGACCAGCTGCTGGGATTAAAGCCCCTGGCCGAGTCCGATTATATTCCGGTGCGCACCGGGGAGGCTTCTTACTGGAGCGGCAGGTTGGATTATCTCAAGCGCACCAGGGATTATTTCTGGAACACGGATTATCTGCGCTTTCTGATCGGTCAGGTGTGGAAGATCACAAAGCCTGTGGATATGCTGGACTGCGGCTGCGGTTACGGTTTCCTGGGAGCGCTGATGCTGCCTCTGCTGCCGGAGGGCAGCAGCTATACGGGCATTGATATCAGTGAAAAGCTTTTAGAGGAGGGCGGGCGTTATTTTAACGGGCTGGGTCTGAACGGAACATTTATCTGTGAAGATATCCACAGATACCGGACGGAAAGAAGATTTGGGCTTACGGTATGCCAGGCGGTGCTGCGTCACAGCGATGATCCCTTTCATATTTTGGAGCATATGGCAGATCTGACCGAACCGGGGGGCCTTGTGGTCTGCGCGGATGTCAACCGGGAGTTTGAATGTGACGGCATCTATATTGAAGGGCTGGATTATGCCATGCTCTGTGAGAGACACGGGTTCCGCAAGATGTGGAAAACCGAGCTTGAGAAGCAGGGCAGGGATTACAGCGTGGCAATGAAGGTGCCGCATGAACTGCATCGTCTCGGACTCACCGATATCGGAGTGCGCATGAATGATAAGGTGACCTGTCTGAATGCCGCGATCCCGGGGCATAAACAGTCCATTGAGGATTTTTGCAGAGCTCATAACTGGGAGAGGCCTCTGAAGCCGAAAGAGGCCGAAGAACTTATCGGCCGTTTTATGAACCATGGAATGGACCGCAGAGAAGCGGAAGCGTATCTGGATAAACAGCGGATGATAACCGAGTATCTGGCGGACAATGAAGAAACGGCGGAACTGACCCATGTGCTGGGAATGCTGATTGCGTATGGGAGAAAGGCGGAGTGATATTGTATCATCCTGAAATAGTCATTTTGGATGAGGCCGCCAGTTCCCTGGATGAAACCACTAAACAATATGTAATACATAATCTTAATAGTCTGTTTAACGGCAGGACGCTCATTATAATCTCACATAAACCCGATGCCTGGACAGCGTTTGACGAGAGGCTGTTACTGTTAGAGAATATGGAGGCGGAGAATCCTGCGAGCAGGGTTCTATTATGAGACAAGGAGCTGCGCACTAATTAGTGCGGCAGCCCCTTGTATTTTCGTTTCTATTGAGGGATCCATATCTCGACCAGACAGGTATCCTCCGCATCATTCCAGGACACATATTTTTCAATGGTGGGAAGCGGTCCCTTATGGAATCTGCTGGAGGGAAGGAATTCCGTGTTAATCTGGTGCCAGACATTACCCAGTGTGTTGTCTGATATTTTACCATTTGCTTCGAACTTCAGCCAGGTCGTTGCCGGATATTGGTACACGCTGTACTCGCTGCCGTCATAATCCGCACATTCTACAGCACACATATAGTCATTGTTTCCTTCTTCGTCAAACCCGAAACATAACCCTAAATCGAAAAAGCTTCCGGTAAGCGAACGTATCCGGTCATTGCTGCCGTCGCTCTTTACAATGGCCCAGGTACCGCCGCCGTAGGGCGTAACTCTTCGTATGCCGATGACCTGAAATGCATCTTTTTCTACTACGCTGTAATTCATTTTTTCTACCCCCTTGATATTGATTTCAAAAGTGAGACGGCAGTAAAACACCAGACTGGGATTGGACTTCCTGACTTCTGCAGGAGTAATGCCATACAGGTTTTTAAACGCCACCCGAAAGGCATCATCCGACTGGTAGCCATAGTCCATTGCGATGTCAAGAAGCTTTCTGTCGGTATTCAGCAGTTCGTAAGCTGCCATGGTCAGCCGCCGCCTTCTAACATATTCAGAGAAAGAAATCCCCACAATCTGTGAAAAGGAACTCTGAAACATGGAATAGGGACATGCCGCAATTCTGCTGATATCTTCCTCTGAAATTTCGCCGTGTACAGAATCCTCCACATAGTCCATCACTTTGTTAAGCCTTGTTGTCCAGTCCATTATCTTTCTGCCTCCTCCTTAAATCCAGTATACCTGAAATGCAGAATCCTGCCCGATATTTTTATACTTAATTTTAACGGATGCGTGAGGAATAGGGAAGGAGTCTGGGCAAAAAAGCGTAAAATTCATATTTTTATTATAGCAGAAAAAGAAAATAAATGTGAATCTCTTTATACATCAGGGTTGTCTCGGCTGCAGTCTAATCAGGGAATATACTCAATCCGGGGAAGAATAAAGCCCAAAATGCTTTGCTAAAAGCTGCAAAGTTTCGAAGCGGGTATCCGTTTCGGCGTCCTCTCTGACAATCGTAAAAAAGCCGCTGTTGAGCCATTCGTTATAAATCTTTTGGCTATTGAATTTTGCCACACATTCACGAAAGTTTTGCATGGTTTTTTCAGGATCTGCAGAGTGCTCAATTTGGTATAAAAGAAATTGCTTCTCTTCATCCTCCCTTTCGAAAAACATATCCACAGATAACGATTGAGGTGACAGCATAACAGCAACTTGGTGGTAATCCGCTATTTGTTTTAATATTTCCAAAGGAATATTTGTGTCAACAATTGTTTTTTTATCCCCGGACAGCCGTATTAGCTCAGCAATTTCAAACTCTGCGCTTTCACGTGAGTTGCCAACAACCCAAGCCAGATACTCATCCGGCGTTCTGTTTATAAATTCCTGCCAATCTTTCATCGTATTGAAGTAACTCAAATTCGGCTGATCCACGGGATTAATTATTTGCAGCAGTCTGTCCAGCCCGTAGTTTTCGCCGCATAAAATCAAATCGTACTTTTCCGCCAGCATTTTACACATCGTTGATTTGCCCGCATAAGCTGTTCCGTTAATGAAGAAGCAGTTCTTCAAATAATGCTTTAGTATGTTATTTTTAATATTCATGTTTTCTCCTTTTTGCACAACAACAAAGCCTATAAATTATAGGCGTGTTAAAGCTTTGATTACTTATTAATTATCGGATTCTATTGTTGCTGTATAAAAAGTGACACCACATGACATTAACCTCCTATGACTAAATTTTCTTTGAAATAATTATAGCATTTCTTTTTCCAAAGGCCAACTTTATTTGAGCTGTTGTGGTAGATGTGTTTGTATTTCTTTGTTGATGGTGTAGAAAGGTAAATGGAAGAATTTGGATTCGGCATGATGCAGGCGATGCCCTGCTATGGCAATACTTTAAACGAGCTGAAAGAGATGTACCTAAAGAAGCATAAAAGAATTTGAGCCGGTGAAAGATTTCGGTTAGCCTTTCTGAGACCTAAAAAACGCCAGCACAAAAGCCGCCATCCTGATGCATATGGAATTGGGATGGCGTTTTTTGGTTTCAACTGGGAAATGTGCCCGCAAGAGCCACATCTGACGTTCGGCATATACGCTTTAAGCAGCCGCAGAGCAAAAAAATACATCCTTCTGCCGAAGGACGTTCGCAATATGATCCATATTATGAAAAACTGCCAGAAACCCACTTATTCAGCTTTGATGTTATCATCAAAGAAGCGCTTTGTCAAGCACGTGAGTCCGGTTCTGGCGGCGGCAATACCAGGAAATCCTGTTTTTGCAGGCTTTTCGCAGCAATATTTTTAAGCCGTCAAATGAGCCGTCAAAAAAGGAGGACTTATATGGCAAGAAAAGGAGAGAACATTTACCTGCGGAAAGATGGAAGATGGGAGGGCCGCTATATGAAAGGCCGCCGTCCGGACGGAAAGCCCAGGTTCGGTTCAGTTTATGGAAGGCAATACGGTGAGGTGAAAAAAAAGCTGGTGCTGATCAAGGCGGAGTTATATAAGGACGGGGCTGTGCCGCTTCTTTATGGAGATGGAAGCCTGCATGACTGGACGGAATACTGGCTGGAAGTGACGGTGCGCCCCTATATAAAAGAGAGCACATATGAGGGATACCGCAGAAATATAGACAAGCACATCTATCCGTATCTGAAGGACCTGCCCATTAGAGAGATCACGTCCAGCCAAATCCAGAATGCTGTGGACCGGCTGCAGTCACGCCTTGCTGCCAGCACGCTTGGCGGGGTCTGGCGGCTGCTGCGTTCGGTATTTACAGCCGCGCACAATGAAGGGCTGCTTCTGCGCAACCCCTGTCAAAAGATAAAAATCCCAAAAGCCGGACGTCGGGCGCCCCGGGTGCTGACGGTCCCGGAGCAGGCCAGGCTGGAACAGGCTGCCGCAGAGGCTGACGAAATAGAATATCTTCTCTGTCTCTATACCGGCCTTCGCGTGGGTGAACTATGTGCGCTGCGCTGGGAGGACATTGACTTTGAAGGGCGCATCCTGCATGTAGCGCGGACGGTACAGCGGATTCAGGATACGCGCAGACTGCACAAGACCCGCCTGTCTGTCGGCACGCCCAAATCCGACTGCTCAGTCCGTGAAATCCCTCTGCCGCTTTTCCTCTCCTCATTATTGGAAGAAAAACAGAAAAAGGATGGTGCATTGACCGGATACCTGTTTCCGGCCAAAAAGGGATGCCGTGACCCGCGCACCATGCAGCAGCGGATCAAAAAATTATCAAAACAGCTGGGGATGAGAGGCGTGCATATGCACACGCTCCGTCATACCTTTGCTACCCGCTGTCTGGAACACGGTATAGGATATGAGGTATTAAGTGAATTGCTGGGACACTCTTCGCCGCAGATCACGCTGAAATTTTATGTACACTGCACGCCTGCAACCAAGAGAAAGAGCATGGACCGTCTGGCGCGCGCTGTGCAGGCCGCGTAAAGATGAGCCGTCAAATCTGGTCGCTTTGTACCGCAAAAATCTTTTAAGCATAGGCATAGCCGCCGGACGCCGCAATATGGATCATATTGCGAAAAATGCCAGCCCCATTTCCTTACTTATAGTATCCGCTTTCTGTGCTTTTTTCATGCGGAGCCGGCGATTTCAATAAAATATGCATATCACGGCAGAAAAAGTGAAAATAAAGCCACAGACAGGGTACTGCCGCAGTTATGGCGCTGCGGAGAAACTGTGTGAAATAGGGGAACACGACATGGGAGATTTAAGTATGATGGGCACAGAAAAAGAGAACTCTGCAGGGCAGCGCTGCTTTGAAGGCATGGGAACAATGATTCTTTGGTTTACATCGTATGAGAAAAGAGTGGCAAAGGGTATCCTGCAGAATTTATACTATGAAAAAACATTTCCATTCGAGAGCATGGACCAGCTGTTGATGATCATGGATGATATTCTGGAGCTTGTTCACTGGCCTGAGGCAGAGTTCCCGCGTCAGAGTCTGGATGGCTGCTGCGGGTGCACGGACTTTGCCGAACTGGATCCTAAACTGGACAGGGCTGCAGCCGGTGCGGGAAAATGGCAGCGGGTCCGCAATGGAATGGAATGTGCTGCCGTGCGTATACTCTGCCGACAGCACGCGAGTATACAGGGTGAGCTGCGGATGAATGGCATTACGGCCAATTTCCGGAGCGGGATGGAGCTAATGAGGATGCTGCATCAGCTGTTGTTCAATAAATACGGCCAATCAGAATTGTCTTAGTTAGAGCGTGTTTGAAAATTCATTTCCGCAAATCCGTCTTCATGGACCCACCATAAATATCCGTAGGACAGATGGAGCTTTCCCAGCGGCTGTGTTCGCATGTGCTTTCATTGATCCACTGCTCCGACACAATCCGCTTACCGCCCCAAATCCCTTTGTTTAAGTATAACTGCCCTAGCTTTGCCATATCCGCAGGGGAGAGCGAAAGACCCCATCCCCCTGTATTGTTGCCGGACGGATCGGCAGCCCAGCCGCTGATATCTGTGGCGGCATTAAATGCGAGCTGTTCCTCCTTGGACTGAAATGATATGCTGCGTTCAACCGTAATTCCCAGCGGAGAGAACAGGTTCTCTGCAGCAAACGAGAATACGGACTGTCCGGCAGCCTCTGCGAGGATACCGGATAAAATGTCAGGTCCTATGAGAGGCGTATACCGGAAGTCCCCTACCTTCCCTCTGCTGCCCAGCAGATCAAGAGTGAACTTCACATAGTCCTGACTGGTAAAATATTTTACATAAGGCGCGAATTTATACTTATAGGGCGCCGTCATTGTCAGCAGATGCTTGAGTTTGATCTCCTGTAGGGTCTTTTCACGCTTTTTGACCGCGTAACCGGGGAAAAAATCCAATACCTTCTGGTCGGTGCTTTGAATGTATCCCTTATCCGCCGCGATCCCGATCAATATGGAAAGAACACTTTTCGTCACCGAATAGATATGGATACGGCTTTGGGCTGTACATCCGTGAAAGCTGCGTTCATATACAGATCTGCCGTCCTTTAATACGGCTATGCCCGCAATGTTGTCATAGTCTCTGTCAATCATCTCTTCGCACTCTTCAATTTTTTCCTGATTCATGTGATCTTCTGCTCCTTAATGTGATTACAATGTATATAAACGTAAGTCAGCCTTCGTATCTGAGACGGATCGGTGCGGTAATGCAGGAAAGTCATTTTTTTAACCTGTCAATCAGAGATAATCTGCTGCTGGTATCACCGGAGGCGTCAGAGGAGGAAATGATGGGCGCTTGTGAGTTGGCCGGATTGGCGGGATTTATAGAATCTGCGCAGAAAGGTTTGGATACGGTGATCGGAGAACGGGGAATAAAGCTGTCCGGCGGTCAGAGACAGAGACTTGCGATTGCACGGCTGATATTGTACCGCCCTGAAATTGCCGTATTGGATGAGGCCGCCAGTTCCCTTGATGAAACAACTAAACAATATGTAACGCGTAATCTTATCCGTCTGTTTAACGGAAAAACACTTATAATAGTCTCGCATAACCCAGATGCGTGGGCCGCGTTTGACGATAAGCTGATACTGTGAGAATGTTGACTTTGAAGGGCGCATCCTGCATGTAGCGCGGACGGTACAGCGGATTCAGGATACACGCGGACTGCAGGGATGAAGGCGTGCGAAAATCATCATATTCAGAAAAGTCAATAACAGCATACCGGGGCTTATTATTTTTTAAAATGACAACAGTCCCTTGCTCATCAACAAGACATACTACCTTAGAAAAATTCTGATTCGCGTCTGTCATGTCAAACCCACGACAAAAAATTAAAGAACAGATGGAATTATCCCCTGTTCTTTAATCATTATTAATTCAGCAGCAAGCTGGACATCACTGGCTGCGCGGTCACGTAAATTGCGATATTGATCTGTTTCCCTTCCGTCTGTATGGGAAAAAATCCCATAACCATTGTAGTCCTCCCTGGGACGGTTGCCATTCAGAGGGTCGCAAAATGTTCATTTATTCTTCCTCCTCACTAATCGTATTGATCTCTTCTTCGTCTGAAACAATGATATTGTCTTTCTTTCTGAACTTTAAGACTTCACGCTGGCAATCATAACCAAGTAGGAACCTTCCATCAAGAGCTTTCTTTGCTTCAAAGCAGCCAGGTTCAAATTGCCCTTCTATCTTTCCGTAAAGTTCTTTGTAATATTCTCTGCTTCCAGGCTTTAACCTGTTTAAATAAATTTGTGTATTCCTGCGAATGGTTTTCCACGTCCGTAAAGGCGTCTGCGAGAACTGCCTCATATACCGCTCCGCATTTGTAATGCGAGTTTCGCCCTTATCAAACGTGCAACGCTCTATTTTTTCTGCAACTGCCAAAAGCCGTCCAAAAAGATAACTCCGGTCTGTGCAAAGTTCATCAAGTACCATATTAAATATCACTCCCTTTTCCCAATAATATTTTTTAATAAAGGAACATGCTGTGTGCAGGAC
Organism: Lachnotalea sp. AF33-28; assembly: GCF_003477885.1. Lineage (GTDB taxonomy): Bacteria > Bacillota > Clostridia > Lachnospirales > Lachnospiraceae > AF33-28. The sequence continues at coordinate 257,871 of NZ_QUEE01000001.1, read as the reverse complement.
TCTCAAATAATTAAAATCCTTATCATAGGCTAACGGGTTAGACGCTTTCATTGCTGCAGTTCTGACTATATCCGGCGGAATGGACGCCCCGTCTATGATACATGATCTCAACCGGTCAAAAGTAGATACGAGCAATGGGCATTTGCCATCGCTATTTAAAGGCAAAGTAAGGATCTTTTCTGTTTCGGTACCATAAACTGCTTTTGCAATCTCCTTGATGGAATCAATACCTTCATAATGGCGATATCTTTTATCCTTATCAAAATATTCCTGACGCCAGCAGCAGCTTTCCTGCCATTGCCTGATGTTCCTCAGATAAGCGGATGTTTCTAATTCTCTATAATAAGTCATTGCAAGCCGTCCGCGAGATGCGCTGTCAAGTGCAAGAATTACCATATGTGAGGTATTTTCAATATTTTTTGCGTATCCGTCTATGGCTAAATTTAAGTCTCGCGCGGATGCATAATTCGTGTCGGTATGCACAGCTTCATTTTCGCCAAATAATACATCCTCGGAGTCCTGAAGTGGCTCATCTTTGTTCGGCAGAGCAGCAAGTAATCCAACAGCACTTTCATAGAATTGTGGCAATTCTTTCAAAGTGCTTTCCCATGTTACAAGGCACACTCCATCCCGAATAAATCCCTGCCGGCGAATGATCCATTTCAGCGCATTATGAATCTTCTGCGATGTTTCATATCCGACAGAGAGAGCCTCATTATAGCCGATATTTTTGTCTTTGGTCATCGTTGGAGGATATCAGGCTTGCCTTTGTATCCCATTCTCCGCGAATCTTAACCGGATTTGTTTTCGCTGATAGTTCAATATTGCCCGTAAAATAACAGAGATCCTTGTTTTGAGCGGTAGACAAATAGTATTTGATGAAAGCCTGCTGTGTTTCCTTATCAAGCCAAACCGCAGTTTCCTCCTGATGAACATTCCTCTCATAAACCCGAAATCTGACAAATGCTTTCTCGATGCGAGCGCCTTGAATTTTTTTTCTGTCGGACAGAAAACCATCCTCATCTGGTAAAAGAACGCCGCTTTTCTGCAAATCCGCTATTACTGATTTTCGCAGTACATATTTATAAACAGCCATAACTTTCGTTGTTACGAAATCTGATGAACACCACGCCGATAAGCCATTGATATAAGACGGAAAGCTGTTTTTGATATCACGGATAGTGCGGGCCTTATCATCTTCTGTCTCTCCGTCAAGGAACATGGTTATCCGCTCTAAGAAATCCCCGGCAATATAGGAAAGACTGTCACATTAGAATTGAATTGGATGGGGCGATATAAAAAATACGGCGTTTTTTATATCGCTCTGCCGTTTGCAGTGCATAGCGCAGCGCAGAGATCGTTTTCCCCGCACCACAGGGAACAACAAGCCGGAATATCCCACAGCTTTTGCCATCAAATTTATCACACGCTTCAGATATCTCAATTCGAAAGCAATCAAGTGGCGACGTCGTTTTTTTCCACAGCATTTTTTGAATTTCAGTTTCACAATTGACACGATAGCGGCACCATATCGCAGTCAGCTCTTTAGCAGACATTTGTTCAGGTATTTTGACATTATCTTCAAAGCAGGCCGTATCGGTGCAATCGGCATCAATCAAGATAGAGGTCAGCAGTCTAACATACAACGCTAAATAAATATGTGCGGAACCCAATCCGTTCCTTTTGGGATGAAATTTATTTATTTCTTCTTGTATGTTTCTTGCTTCTGCACAAGCTCGCGCAAATTCTTCTAAAATAACTCTTTCTCCATAAGTCTCATATACGATAGACTCCACCTGCTTGTACGAGTCGGAGATACGTTCCACCGCCCGCAAAAATGCAGGCATTCCGTCTTTCGTTAGAGAATTCCGCAGTCCGTGGTGGCTCATTATGGAGATCCGGATCATTTCCGCCGCCAATCTTGAGAAAAGATCTGTATCTTTTGCCAAACGATCTGCGAAACAAGCGCCATAAATTGAGTGGAGTACCGAGCCGCGAACAGCAGGTTTTCCGTCTGCCGCATCATTTATATAGTTGTAGTAAATCATGGTATTTTTGCCAATGTCATGATACCATCCGCTAAAAAAAGCTAAATTCCCCAGTCCATACATCGCTCCGGAACGCTTTGCCAGCCTGGCCACACCATCATTATGCTCTTTCACTGTCTGTCTGCATTTATCTGAACGTCTAATATGGGCAATATATTCCTCTTTTATAAGGTCCACTTATTCACCTCTTTATTTCCGTGAGGGCTAAATATTAATACATGAATACCCACTATCTGGAACACGGCATGGGATATGAGGTATTGAGCGAATTGCTGGGACACTCTTCGCCGCAGATCACGTTGAAATTTTATGTACACTGTACGCCTGCAACCAAGAGAAAAAGCATGGACCAGCTGCTAATGATCATGGATGATATTCTGGAGCTTGTTCAATGGCCAGAGGCAGAGTTTCCGCGTCAGAGTCTGGAAGGCTGCGGCGGATGTGCGGACTTTACCGAACCGGATCCTAAACTGGACAGGGCTGCTGCCGGTGCGGGAAACTGGCAGCGGGCCCGCAATGGAATGTGCTGCCGTGCGGATACTCTGCCGGCAGCACGCGAGTATACTGGGTTGCGGATGAATGGCATCACGGCCAATTTTCAGACACGCTCTGGTTCACAAATAACGGTTCTATGAAGTTTTTGATAAGCTCCGTCCTGTCCTTTACCTTCGGCTTGAACAGTGAGGCGATCGCGGTTACAGAATTATTTGTCTTATTCACATAGATAACATTCCCTCCGTCACCCATTGCGGCAAATCCGTCTTCATGAACCCACCATAAATATCCGTAGGACAGATGGAGCTCTTCCCAGCGGCTGTGTTCGCATGTGCTCTCATCGATCCACTGTTCCGAAACAATCCGCTTACCGTCCCACATCCCTTTGTTTAAGTATAACTGACCCAGCTTTGCCATATCCGCAGGGGAGAGCGAAAGGCCCCATCCCCCTGTATTGTTGCCGGACGGATCGGCAGCCCAGCCGCTGATATCTGTGGCGGCATTAAATGCGAGCTGTTCCTCCTTGGACTGAAATGATATGCTGCGTTCAACCGTAATTCCCAGCGGAGAGAACAGGTTTTCTGCAGCAAACGAGAATACGGACTGCCCGGCAGCCTCTGCGAGGATACCGGATAAAATATCAGGTCCTATGAGAGGCGTATACCGGAAACCTCCAATCTTTCCTCTGCCGCCCAGCAGATCAAGAGTGAACTTCACATAGTCCTGACTGGTAAAATATTTTATATAAGGCGCGAATTTATACTTATAGGGCGCCGTCATTGTCAGCAGATGCTTGAGTTTGATCTCCTGTATGGTTTTTTCACGCTTTTTGACCGCGTAACCGGGGAATAAATCCAATACCTTCTGGTCGGTGCTTTGAATGTATCCCTTATCCGCCGCGATCCCGATCAATATGGAAAGAACGCTTTTCGTCACCGAATAGACATGGATACGGCTTTGGGCTGTGCATCCGTGAAAGCTGTGTTCATATACAGATCTGCCGTCCTTTAATACGGCTATGCCCGCAATGTTGTCATAGTCTCTGTCAATCATCTCTTCGAACTCTTCAATTTTTTCCTGATTCATGTGATCTTCTGCTCCTTAATGTGATTTAAGGATATCCTTAAAATCAAGGATAAATCCATTAAAAATGTTTTGCAAGCGCCATTTTAAAATTCCTGAAAAAGCGTTCACAGGGAGGCGGTGCGGGAACCGCAGAGCGGTCTGTAACGCCGGTGCAGATTTATTTAAAACAAAAATAAACAAAACTATCCAAAATATTCGTTATATACAAGTTTCCTTCCTCTAAAATATAATGTTATTAACGGTTATGAACAGTTTATATTCATAATCATCACGGAAATGGATGGGAGGAAGCTATGAAAAATTTGATTTCTGCAGACCGGAGAAAGAAATGGAATGATGTGAAATTATTTCTGCTGGTGCTGCCGGTGCTGGCGGTCGTATTTTTATTCAGCTATGCTCCGCTGTGGGGCTGGTCGTTTGCGTTTTTTCAGTATAAGCCGGGAAAATCTTTGTTTGACTCGGCGTTTGTAGGCCTTGAGAACTTTAAGGTGCTGTTTGGCAATGTGGTCATGAGGAAGAACCTCATCCGGGTGCTTCAAAACACCTTCGGCATACATCTGCTGGGCTACCTGTTCACCCCTCTTCCTATGCTGTTTGCGATCATGCTTAGTGAAGTAAGGGGCACAAAATTTAAAAAGGTAGTACAGAGCATCACGACCCTGCCGAATTTCATCAGCTGGGTGATCCTGTTTTCCCTCACAACCAGCCTGTTTGGCGCGTCCGGACTGGTCAATACCATCTTTAAGGGCATGGGCGCGGAACATCAGGTGGTCGATTTCCTCACCTCCAACAAGCATGTATGGCTGACGCAGGTGCTGCTGCAGCAATGGAAGGGGCTTGGGTGGAGCTCCATCATTTATTTTGCGGCCATCGCCGGACTGGACCAGGAGCTGTTTGAGGCGGCGCAGGTGGACGGCGCGGGCAGGCTGAAGAGGATCTGGTATATCACAATCCCGCAGCTGATCCCGACCTACTTCGTGCTGCTGATCATGAGCATCGGTAATTTCTTAAATACCGGCGTGGATCAGTATCTGGCCTTTGGCAACGCATTAAACAAGGCCCGCATAGAAGTGCTGGATCTCTATGTATATAACCTGGGTGTCGGCTCCGGCCAGATCTCTTTCTCTGTTGCGGTGGGTATCATGAAGTCCCTGGTTGCGTTTGCCCTGTTCTTCTTCGCAAACACCATCAGCAAGAAAGTAAGGGGCACGAGCGTCTTTTAAGCTGAAAGAGGAATGAGTGAGGAGGAAAAAAATATGGCTATGACAGTTGCTGTTAAAAAGAAGAAAAAGTGGAGCAGGGAAGATAAGATCTTTCATGCGGTGGTATACATAATATTCGGTATTTTTACTTTGCTGTGCGCGTATCCGTTTTATTATCTGCTGATCTGTACCGTAAGCAACTCGCAGATGGTGGATATGGGCAAGGTAATTCTCTGGCCGGAAGGAATCCATTTCCGTAACTATATGGAAATATTTAAGGTGCAGAATCTGGGAAATGCGGCGATGATTTCCGTATTTCGGACCGTAATCGGAACGACGGCCAGCCTGCTGGCATCCGCCTATATGGCGTATCTGTTCACCAAGGAGAATATGTGGAAAAGAAAACTCTGGTACCGGATGACCGTCATCACCATGTACTTTTCAGCGGGCATGATACCGGTCTATCTGAACAATCAGATGCTGCATCTGACCAACACCTTTTGGATCTATATACTGCCGGGACTGGTGTCTGTGTACAATATGATCCTGATTAAGACTTCCATCGAATCCATGCCCGCGGAACTGGAAGAATCGGCCTTTTTAGACGGGGCCGGCTATCTGAAGCGCTTTATCCATATCGTATTGCCTCTGCAGAAGCCCATACTGGCCACCGTTGCGCTTTTTATCGCGGTGGGGCACTGGAACGATTTCTTCACGACAAAGCTCTATATCACGGATACAAAGCTCTATACCCTGCAGTATCTGCTGTATGAGCTGCTTAACCAGATACAGGCCGCCTCTCAGCAGATCGAGTATGAGGTGAATTCCCAGGCCCTGGCCAGCGCGTTGACCCCTACGGGAATCAGGCTCACGCTCACTGCGATAGTTACCATACCAATCATGATTGTATATCCGTTTATACAGAAGTTTTATGTGAAAGGTATTATGATCGGCGCGGTAAAGGGCTGATAGTTGCTGTTCACAGTTACCGCAAATTTCCCGCCAGGACAGACCGATAGTCCTGTGCGGGAAATTTGTGTCCCAGTATGGGGGGAAATACTGCGGCAGATATGCCGGTTATATCTTCAGCGCTTCATAATCCTCCACATGCATTTTCAGCAGCCTGATCTGTATGAGGAGGCCGCCGTGCTGCCCCTTGAGTACAGTGAGGCCGCAGTCAGGTCCGTAGAACAGCTTCAGCCTTTGATTGAGATTCTTCAGTCCGTAGCTCGTTTCTCCGTGACGAATAGGCGCTTTGATCTTTTCGTTCAGTTCTTTTAATTCCTCTTCTTCCATACCCATACCATTATCTTCAACGGAAAGCAGCATCGCATGTTCATCCAGGGATCTGCCGCTGAATCGAATATAATTCTCTTCTCTGCCGGCATCAAATCCGTGCACAAAATAGTTTTCGATGAGAATCTGGAATACATTCCGGATGATCCCATAGTTCAGCAGTTCACCCGGTATGTCATAGCTGACCTGCACCATATTTCCATATCTAGCGCTTAGCAGTGTGAGATATCTGTTGCTGAAAGCCAGTTCTTCCCGGATGGTGATAAACGTTTTAGCATTGATGAAGCCCCGAAACAGAGCGGAAAGCTGCGTTATGAGTTCGGATGTCTCAACATCGCCGTTAGCATAACTTTTGCTGCGCAGCATCTCCAGCGTATTATATAGAAAATGCGGATTAAAAGTGGCCTGCAGTTCGGCCAGCTGCGCGTCTTTCTGTTTCAGCTCAAAGTAATATGCTTTTTTGATGTTCTCGTTCAGTTTGGAACTGATTTCATTGATGTTTTGTGCGATTTCCGGCAGCCCGTTCTGTTTGAAATCCGTGGGAAGGCGATAATCAAGATTGTTATCGGCAATCACGCTTAACCCGTCCTGAATGACGGAAATTTCCCGCTTGACAACCCCGTTCATGAAAAAGTGGATGATAATGGAAAAACTTGTAAACAGCACTGTAATGCTGAATATAAACGGGGTATCCTTAAGCATTGCAATGATCATTTCATTTCTGGCTATCGTATAGGAGATCACGGTGGTGTTATTGCCTGACAGCCGGGATTTGGAATACAGGCGCTGTCCCTGAAATTCGATCACTCCTTCGCTGTCTCCATCAAAAAAGCATACGCCCGACTCGTCGTATTCGCCGGACGAATCAAAGAGCAGCCGGTCCTGGGCAGTCATATAGTAGCGGATGGAAGGCAGTCCCTCTATAGTAAAGTCACTTGTATTTTCAAAATCAGCGAGAGAATACCCGATGATGATTTTACCTTCCCCCATGCCGACCGGCTTGCCTCCGCATATAGCGAAGGTTGGGGATACGCCGTGAGCGTTTTCGATATTCTTGGCCGCATAGATTTCCATCTGGTTAGTTTTGCTCTGAAGTTCCTTCAGGTAAGGGAAATCCTGATCCAAGGTTTTAATCCCGGTGTTGTCATTATAGAGAATATAGTTGGTCTTACGAAAGTCCGAATACAGCCCGATCCACTGGATTCTGGAATCGCGCACACGCATCTGATTCAAAGCCGTCATAAGATCCCTTTTTTCAAGGGGAGTCAGATCCTCTGTCTCCTGGAAAACGAAGTAATTCTGAAAGGTTTTGTAGATAGTGGAATTATTTTCATATATAGGCATATAGGCCTGCCAGAAGTTTTCCAGGATATTTGCGTATTCCTGATCCATATGGGCCAGGGCCATGTCCATGGTGGAAAAAATCTGTTCCTCCTTCTGCCGGTAAGAATAGTAGCATGCTACGGAACTGATCATGAGCAGCAGCGTAATGTAAAATATAATCATGATCAGAAACATCTGATTAATGGTACGTTTTGATTTGTTCATGTTGTCCTCCGCTCGGCAGATTTTTCCTATGACAGCGTACCGCCGTGTATTTCACGGTATTTCAACGGCGAAAGTCCGGTTTTCTTTTTGAAGGTCGCTATAAAATGGCTGGTCGTGGTATATCCGGTCATCTCTGCAATATCAGCGATCTTTTCCCCGGTGCCGCAGAGCAGCTCAATGGCTTTGTCCATGCGGAAGTCAATCAGGTAATTATTAAAATATATGCCGGTCTCCTTTTTGAAAAGATAGCCCAGATATGCGGCATTTATGTTGAGGCTGCTGCAGAATTCCTTGATTGACACGCCTTCCGCATAGTGTTCCTTTATATAGCTGATAGATCTTTTTACAATCGGGCTTAGTGCCTCCTCATTGATTTCAGAGGTTATAGAAGCGTTGTCGGTCATCACATGGCAGACACGGATCGGCGGCCTGTTCGGATCCTGATCCTTATCAATCAGGTCACATGCGCGCTCATAGCTGATATGCACCTCGTTCCGGTCAGAAACCGTTATACCGACTGCAACATCCACCAGATTCAGGATGTCAAACTGTACAGCAGTCTGATATAATGTGGAAACAAGCAGTTCCTCTTTGATACTGCTTCCACCGGCTATGAGGATGTAGTGGCCCACATTATCCCAAACAGACGTACATTCCAGATCAGATGAAAGTTTACGGATACACTCCTCTCCGAAGGCGCCGACGGATACGGAAGCATTTCGTTTTTTAATAGCGATTACACAGTAGTTGGACTGATATATATTGAGGTCAAGAAATACCGTGCGTTCTCCCAGCTCATCAGAGGAAATGTTGCCGGTAACCCACCTTCGCAGTATATTTTCGCGAAACAGCGCCTCGCGGTTTTCCCTCCGGATGTAGATGTTGTCCAGTGTGTTTTCGATGGTTTCAGTCAGCTCTTGTATCTGCATAGGCTTCATCAGATAGTTGTCCACTCCCAGCTTCATCGCCTTCATAGCGTATTCGAATTCCCCATATGCAGTGAGCAGGATACAATGTATTTCAGGATGAACACTGCGGACCCGCGCGAGCAGTTCCAGCCCGTCCATGCGGGGCATACGGATATCGGTTATGAGCAGGTCCACATGGAAGGATGCAATGATCTCCAGGGCCTGCATGCCGTCGCATGCCGTCAGGATGGACTCAACTCCGAGATTTGCCCAGGGTATATCATTTTTTAATGATTCGGTAACAGATTTTTCATCATCAGTAAGAAGCACGGTATACATATAACCCCTCCTAGCCGTTGCAATTATTAATCTTGCTGTTATCTATTTTAAGTAATAGATACACAAAAGTAAATGTTTATAAAAAGTACCAACCGTAATTTACGAAAGAAACTGTAATATTGAATATTGGATGTTACGCAAAAAATGTAATTTACGTAATTTACAAAAATATCAGATATATAAAAATGAAATATGTTACTTTATAATAAAAACACAGAGCGGCAGAGCATCAGCTTTGCCTTATATCCTAAATTTCAGGAGGAGGTAGTAATTTGAAGAAACAACTGTTAAAAAAGACACTGGCTATTGTGCTTTCGCTGGCAATGGCGGCATCCCTGGCAGGATGCGGGGATAAGAACACCGGAGAAACAACCGGGACGGCGGCAGACGGCACCACGGCTGCACAGACCGCCGGAGAAAACAAGACAGAGGCTCCGTCCGATGGAGGAAACCAGGAAGTGAAGACAATCACCCTGTATCCGGGGGATGCAAACCTGCAGAGCGGACTGGTTGGAGGCTACAAGGGAGATCTGTTCGCAGAGCATGGATTCGCATTGGATGTATGGGCATATTCGGATGAAAAGACAAATGCGATTCTGGCCAGCGGCGACATGCCCGACGTGATGTATGTCACAAGGGATAATCTTGAGGTTATGATAGAAGCCGGGATGGTTCTGAATCTGGATGACTATATGGATAAGCTTCCGCATATTGCTGGCGATGAGCAGCTGGAAGTGGCTATGAACTATGCGAGGGAATATGAGAGCGCGGGAACAGGAAAGCTGTATGGCATGCCCACTACGGTTGGAGGCAAGACGCTGTCCACAGGCGTTACCAAAAACATGCTGGTATTGAACTGGGAATACTACAAGGGAATCGGAGCTCCGGAATTCAAAGACCAGTGGGAGCTGATCGATGTGATGAAACAGATGACGGAAAAGTACCCGGTAGGCGAAGATGGCGTGGAGAACTGGGGAACTTATCTTAACGCGGGTTCCGATACGGATTACTGGGCAAATATCACACAGTATCTGAAATGGTTCGGATATGAACCTACTCATTTGAAATTCCTGCTGGAGACCGATATGGTGAACGGAGAATACCGTTCCATACTGGAAGATGACAGCAAATACCGTGAGGGTCTGAAGTGGTATAATACGGTTTACCGCGAAGGCCTGATGGATCCGGACAGCATCAACAACGACCGCCAGACACAGAAGGCAAAGGTGGATAACAAGCATGCCATGGTGACAAGCGGTACGCTGCAGGGATACGGTGGATATCAGCCGATTTATATGCCGGGGACGAAGATCTACCAGGAGAGCTGGAACTCAATTTATGGTACCAATACCCTGATGGTTATCAATGCTAAGAGCAAAAACATTGACGCCGCGCTGGCATTCATCGATATGATGGCGGATCCTGATGCCTATATGCGTGTCTTTATGGGCAATGAGGGCGATATATGGTATGTGGAAGACGGTATCGCTTACTTAAGACAGGATATTATCGATAACTACGGAAATGGCGAGGACATTGTGTTTGAAAACGGTGAAGTGCTGAAGCTTTGGAGCACCCCGTGGATAATCAGCGATTCCAGTTTCCTAACCAGTTACAAGGGCCCTGACGGAAACAACCGTGAGGTCAGGGTTGACCGCTGGTTTGAGATACAAGATAAAGTAAATAATACCCCTCAGCAGCAGGAATGGAGGGAGATGACCGGTTATGATTATTATGTGGATCAGGTCATGGATGCCGGCAATTATTACCTGACAAGCGATCTGGATTATGTGGCGAACTTTGCATCCATTCCGGATGACATGATGCAGCTGACGCTGGATGCCATCAAGGACGTGGTGGTGAATGCCAGTTGGCAGATGGTATACGCTGAATCCGATGAACAGTTTGACGCGATCTGGAATCAGATGGTGGAGGACTGCATCAACCTGGAAGCGCAGGACATTATAGATTGGAGACTGAATGATCTGGAGCAGGCCAGGGCAACGAGAGACGCTCTTTCCGAATAAACACAGATATCGGTAAAACAGGGTGGACTGCTTGACGGCAGCCCGCCCTTTAACGTAAAAGGAGACTATATGGAAATAAGAGAACTGTTTGGCCGGCCCACCTTAAATCCACTGCCGGCTATCGTGGAGGATCTGGATCTGCCAAAGGTAAGTCTGAACGGCCGCTGGAAACTGAATCTGAACCCAGGGGAGGGTTTCTGGAAAGCAGACTGTGACGGAAGCTTAAGCGATGTGGACGTGCCCTGCCAGATTGAAGCGGACAAAGAAGAATACGCCTATGCCAGGATGCTTTTTATACCGGAGGAGTGGAAAGGAAAGAGGATATTTTTAAGATTTGACGGGGTAAACTGTCTTGCACGCGTATTTGTGGACGGAGTGTTTGTCAGGAGCCACTACGGCGGCTTCGTGAGCTGGGAATGTGAGATCACGGATCTGGTGAAGGCCGGCGGAGGGCACAGGCTCACTGTCGGCGTGACAGATAAGCCGGGGGAGGTATCTTCCTTTCATAAAGGGGGCATGATCCGGGATGTGCTGCTCTATGCGCTGCCCCATACATACCTGTCCAGACTGCATGCAAAGACTGTTTTCACGAATGGGTATACGGATGCGGAACTTACGGTGGAAACGCAGGTGACAGGCGGATGCGGTGAGATTGAGCTTTCGCTTACCTCGCCTGACGGCAGAACTTTGACGTTAGGCACCGTGAGCGCCAGGGACGGCTGCGATTTGAAGAGTTGTTTTGTGATTGAGAAACCCAAGAAATGGGACAGCGAACATCCGTATCTCTACACTCTGACAGCGGTGCTCACACAGGAAGGCAGGAAAACGGAGCGCGCCGATCGGAAAATCGGATTTCGCCAGATAGAGATAAAAGGGAACCGTGTTTTCCTAAATGGGGATGTGCTCAAGCTTAGGGGCATCAACCATCATGACATATACCCCTTAACAGGGAGGGCAATCAGCCATGAGCTGGCGGAGGAAGATGTACGTCTCTTAAAGGAGGCCAATATCAATTTTGTCCGCACAAGCCATTATCCTCCCCGCCCCGATTTCCTGGATTTCTGCGACCGGTACGGCATCTATGTGGAAGATGAAACCGCGGTGGCTTTTCTGGGGTATGCGTCCATGCTCACCCAGGACGACCCGGCTTATCTGGATTGCTATCTGGAACAGTTTAAAGAGATGATAGAGCGTGACAGATCCCATCCCAGCGTGATTGTTTGGTCCCTGGCAAATGAGAGCTACTGGGGGGAGAACATCGGGCACTGCTTAAGATACGCGAGGCAGGAGGATCCGGAAAGGCTGACGGTATTCAGCTATCCCGCCACCCAACAGGAAGAGGATGAAGCTACAGATTTGTGGAGCGTTCATTACGGTAACTGGGATTCCAGGCTGGATGATATGACTGAGTGTTTCCGACGCAGCTTCTACGACGTGCCGCCCATGCCGGTCATTCATGATGAATGCACACATATTCCCTGTTATGACTGGAAGGCACTTAGGAGAGACCCGGCGCTGCGTGACTTCTGGGGGGAGACCATCGGCCGCTTCTGGAGGAGGATCTGGGAGACGGAAGGGGCGCTGGGCTGCGCTGTATGGGCAGGTATTGACGATGTATTTATAAAGAACGGCGTGCTGCAGGGGCGCACGTGGGGCATCGTGGACGGCTGGAGGCGGAAAAAGCCCGAGTACTGGCATATCCGCAAGGGATATTCTCCCATTGTCATTGACGAAGAGCCGAGAGCCTGCGGACGTGGGATTGCGGTATCCGTCTATAACCGTTTCAACCATACCAATCTGATGGAGATCAGGGTGGACTGGGAGCTGAAAGGGCGGTCCGGCAGCCTGTCCGGGCCCGAAGCCGCTTCCGGTACAAAGGCTGTGCTGGAGATTCCGGCCTCATACTGTCCGGGAGAAACCCTGAAGCTTCAGTTTACGGATCCCTTCGGCTTTTGTGTGGATGAGCGGGCACTCCTTTTAGGAGGAGAAAAGACGGAGCTGCCCCGCCTTATCAGTGCCGCTCCGAAGCTTAGAGAGACGTATGATCGGTATATCGTGGAAGGAAAGGAATTCCGACTGGTTATTTCTAAGGACGACGGCCTGATTGTCCGGGGATATTTCCGGGAGGTGCCCGTGATTACCGGAGGCCCTTATCTGCATATGACCGGATTGGATCTGGAGCCGTGGGAACTGGAGAGCATGGAAATACAAGAGCTGCCGGGCTGTGTACAGGTTGGACTGCAGGGCGGCTATGGGCCGGTAGGCGTCCATTTCACCATCCGCATAGATGGGGAGGGGCTGATGGAGGTAACCTATACCGTGACGGATATGCCCTATCCCAGCCCACGAAAGCTGGCCGTTACCAGCAGCATTATTTCCCATCAGGGCGGCTATGATGAGGTGGGAATAGAATTTCATGTTTCCGATCAGCTGGATACCTTGAGCTGGAAGAAAAAGGGGCTTTGGGATGTGTATCCCGAGTGGCATATCGGCAGGCTGGAGGGCGAGACCACGAAATATAACCCGGGCGGCAGCAATCTTCCGGCGGCGCAGCCGGAGTGGGAATGGAAGCAGGATGAACTGGACTGGGCGGAATTTGGAGAATACGAGATCGGCCGCCGCGGAACCAGGGATTTCGCATCTATGAAATCCTATATTGAACGAGCGTCTTTGAAAAATGAAATAGTATCCTTCACCGCGCTGTCCGATCATCACGATTCGGTCCGCATGGAACTGATGGTGGATCCCGCCCACCTCATATCGGACCGCGATCCGGACCTGGTTTATCAGGGAAGCTGGTTTCATAAAGATAACCGGCATCACAGCTTCGGCGGAACTGAAACCTGGGCCTTACAGGCCGGTGATTCTTGCAGCTACACTTTTTGCGGGACCGGAATCGTATGGTATTCCGCCCTGGACCGCATATGCGGAACGGCAGATGTATATGTGGATGACGTACTGATGAAAACGGATATTGATCTGGGGTGCTCCCGGATCGAAAAGGATCCGAGAGGGTACCGCAAATACAGCCGTTTTCCGGTGTATGCCGCCCAGGATCTGCCCATGGGCAGTCATACGATCCGGATTGTGGCCACCGGCAGGCCGGGAGAGAAATGCTTTAACTCCTATGTGATCATTGATGCCTTTCTGGTGCTGGACGGAAGCGAGATGGGGGATACCCGTTTTATCATCGACAGCGAATTCAACTATCCGGAGCTTTCCTGGGCAGATTATACAAAGCCTCCGGTGCGGGTAGAGAGCGGCTATACAGGGAAAGTCTATGTGAAGATGGAATAAATACGGAAGTGTTACGTTGATTTTGTGGTACACCGTGTTTAAGAAAGCAGCTGGGGCTGAAGCACTGTTATAGTGCAACAGCCCCAGCCGTTGTAGTTCTTCCCAATAGGGGAACGATAGAAGCTGCATTTCCAGATTGATTTTTTTCTGACTGTTCAAATGTACTTTAATATCCAGAATTCCTTCCCGATCCTCCGGGTAGTCTCCGCGCACAAAGGTATCAGGGAACTCCAGGTCGGCAATCTGCCGCGGATCCATGTCAAGCAGGGCGCTTAGGAGTCCTGTCAGGGCTTTTTTATTCCTGAACGCCGTTTTAAATGTAAAATCATTCGTCAGACAGATATTCAGTGTTGCATCGCTGTCCGCCAGTTCCCGGATCATCCGCTCTTTTTCATCGGCAGGCCGTAGAACCGTTTCGTTTGAGAAAGCTAATCCGGGAATATTCTGCCTCTTTTGTCTTTTTTTCCTTGCCATCTTTAAACTCTCCTCTGTATAATTTTTAGGGCGCAAAAATCAGGAAACGCCCAAAAACAGAGCAGGTTCCCGTAATTTCTGCATATTCAAGTGGGAAACAGGCGGCGAAACTGCCGCATGAATCAGGAGAAAACTCCTGAACAGAATAGTGAACATAGCCTATTGGCTGCTTATAACTCTATCATAAATACCGGAAATAATCAATCATATTGAAATTTTCTGCTCTGGCTCTGGTTACTATTCGTTACTGTTCAAGGCTGCGCGGAAAATTTACGACAGCCGTGAACAGAATTGATCAAATTCAAACTGCAATTTACAATTCGTTTTTTATGAGATATAATGGTACAGACTACAGAAATTCCGGGAGGGCAGCATATGATCCGCGTATTCGTCTGCGAAAAATGTCATAAATATCGAATCGTTTCCAAGCGTCTGACGGCAGACTGCCACGAATGCGGGTCCAGGATGACGGTATGTGATATGCCCTATGTGGAATGGGTGGAACTTGATATGCAGGACAGAGAAAATTATATCGAGACATTTATAAAAGAGGAAAACAAAAAGAGACAACAGGAGGTCACGGATTTATGAAAGGAATCATACTGGCAGGAGGAAGCGGAACCAGGCTATATCCGCTGACAAAGGTAACATCCAAGCAGCTGCTGCCGATCTATGACAAGCCGATGATCTATTATCCGTTATCGGTATTGATGAACGCGGGCATCAGGGAGATCCTGATCATATCCACACCGGACGATACGCCGCGCTTTGAATCGCTTTTGGGAGACGGCCATCAGTTCGGCATTGAGCTGACCTATGCTGTGCAGCCAAGCCCAGACGGACTGGCGCAGGCATTTATCATCGGCGAGGAGTTTATAAACGGTGAGGCGGTTGCCATGGTGCTGGGAGATAATATCTTCCACGGGCATGGACTGACAAAGCGGCTGAAGGCCGCTGCAGCCAAAGAAAGCGGCGCTACGGTATTCGGATATTATGTGGATGATCCAGAGCGCTTCGGCATCGTGGAATTCGATAAAGAAGGAAAGGCAATTTCCATCGAAGAAAAACCGGCCCATCCGAAGTCCAACTATTGTGTAACCGGACTCTATTTCTATGACAGCCGGGTGGTGGAGTATGCAAAATCTTTAAAACCTTCCGCCCGCGGTGAATTAGAAATCACAGATCTGAATAGAATATATCTTGAGAACGGAGAGCTGGAAGTGACTCTGCTGGGCCAGGGATTTACCTGGCTGGATACAGGAACGCATGAGTCACTGGTGGATGCCACCAATTTCGTCAAGACGGTGGAAACGCACCAGCACCGCAAGATCGCCTGCCTGGAGGAAATCGCTTACTTAAACGGCTGGATCAGCAAGGATGAACTGATGGAGACCTATGAGATGCTTAAGAAGAACCAGTACGGCGCTTACTTAAAAGATGTCATGGACGGGAAGTATATCGATAAATAGCAGTGGGAGGACCATAAGATTATGAAAATATTAGTTACCGGAGGCGCCGGCTTTATCGGCGGGAATTTTGTACATTACATGGTGAATAAGTATCCGGAGGATCAGATTGTTAACCTGGATCTGTTGACCTATGCGGGCAATCTCGAGACCTTAAAGCCGGTGGAAGGAAAGCCCAATTACAAATTTGTCAGAGGGGATATCGCAGACCGTCCGTTTATCATGGACCTGTTTGAGAAGGAGAGGTTCGATGTGGTGGTGAACTTCGCAGCGGAGAGCCATGTGGACCGCTCCATCACCGACCCCGGGATCTTTGTCAGGACCAATGTGCTGGGCACCCAGGTGCTGCTGGACGCTTCCAAAGAATATGGCGTGAAACGGTACCATCAGGTATCCACCGATGAGGTGTACGGGGATCTGCCCCTGGACCGCCCGGATCTGTTCTTTACCGAAGAGACCCCGATCCACACCTCCAGCCCGTACTCTTCCAGCAAGGCCAGCGCGGATCTGTTTGTGCTGGCATATTACAGGACATTTGGGCTTCCCGTGACCGTATCCAGATGCTCCAATAACTACGGCCCCTATCATTTTCCGGAGAAACTGATCCCTCTGATGATCAGCAGGGCTCTGGCGGATGAGAAGCTGCCGGTATACGGCAACGGCCAGAATGTGAGAGACTGGCTCCATGTGGAGGACCATTGCGTTGCTATCGATCTGATCATACGCAAAGGGCGCGTGGGCGAGATCTACAATATCGGAGGCCATAACGAAAGAACCAATCTCGAAGTGGTGCAGACAATCTTAAAGGCGTTAAACAAGCCTGAAAGCCTGATCCAGTATGTGAGCGACCGTCCCGGACATGACAGAAGATATGCGATCGATCCGACAAAATTGGAGACAGAGCTTGGATGGAAGCCGAAATACAATTTCGACACCGGTATCCAGCAGACCATACAGTGGTATCTGGATAACAAAGAATGGTGGCAGCATATTTTAAGCGGTGAGTATAGCAGCTATTTTGATCATATGTATGGCGAAAGGTTGAAATAAAACGTATGAGAGTATTGGTAACCGGAGCAAAGGGCCAGTTAGGCCATGATGTTGTAAATGAACTGGAGAAGAGAGGCCTGGAAGCGGTGGGCGTGGATGTGGAAGAGATGGACATCACCGATGCGCCCGCCGTGGACAGGTGTATCCGCGGGGCCGGCGCGGACGCGGTGATTCACTGCGCCGCTTATACGGCGGTGGATGCTGCAGAAGATAACGTGGAGCTGTGCCGCAGGGTCAACGCGGACGGAACTTATAACATTGCTCGGGTGTGCAGAGAGCTGGATCTGCCGATGATGTATATCAGCACGGACTACGTATTCGACGGCCAGGGCGAGCGCCCCTGGGATCCGGATGAAAAGAGAGACCCGCTGAATGTATACGGGCAGACCAAATGCGAGGGCGAGATGGCGATTGAAAAGCTGCTGTCCAAATATTTTATCGTGCGCATCGCCTGGGTATTCGGTGTAAACGGCAAGAATTTTATCAAGACCATGTTAAGGCTTGGCAAGGAGAAGGGCGCTGTCAGCGTGGTGGACGACCAGATCGGTTCACCTACCTATACCTATGATCTGGCAAGGCTTTTGGTGGATATGATACAGACGGATAAATACGGCATCTATCACGCGACCAATGAAGGGCTGTGCAGCTGGTATGAATTTGCACAGGAGATATTCCGTCAGGCTAGCATGGATGTAGAGGTAACGCCGGTGAGCAGCGAACAGTTCGCTGCCAAGGCAAAACGGCCGAAAAACAGCCGCATGAACAAAGATAAGCTGGATGAGATGGGATTTGAGCGGCTGCCTTCCTGGCAGGACGCGCTGTCCCGGTATCTGGCTGCTGTCGGCGGTCCGGTATAAAGGGCGGCAAATCCAGCTGCTTTACGGGAAAATCCAGATGGCTTTGTGCCGTCCGGATTTTTTCCGCTTATGTCACACGGGTTTATATGATATCAGTCAATTATGCGCATAACAGGCGCGGGAAAGAGGTTAAAATGGGAAAATATTTTGGTACAGACGGTTTTCGCGGAGAAGCCAACGTAACTCTTACAGTGGAACACGCCTATAAAGTCGGACGTTTTCTGGGATGGTATTTCTCGAAGGATCATACCTGCAAGGTGGCGATCGGCAAGGATACCAGAAGAAGCAGCTATATGTTTGAATATTCTCTGGTAGCGGGACTCACCGCCTCCGGCGCCGATGTCTACCTGCTCCATGTTACCACCACCCCCAGCGTTTCCTATGTGGTGAGAACCGAGGACTTCGATATCGGTATCATGATTTCCGCCAGCCACAATCCCTTCTATGATAACGGTATCAAAATCATCAACGATAAAGGCGAGAAGATGACAGAGGATGTGATCACCGAAATTGAGGCTTACATAGACGGAGAGATGGGAGAGATCCCCTTCGCTACCAGGGAAAAAGTCGGCAGAACCACCGACTATGTGATGGGACGCAACCGCTATGTGGGCTATCTGATTTCCCTGGCCACCCGTTCCTATAAGGGCATCAAAGTGGGGCTGGACTGTGCCAACGGCAGTTCCTGGTCCATTGCCAAAAATATTTTTGACGCTCTGGGCGCCAAGACCTATGTGATCAACAACGAGCCTAATGGCCTTAATATCAATACCGGATGCGGGTCCACCCATATCGAAGCGCTGCAGAAATATGTGGTGGACAACGGCTTGGATGTGGGATTCGCCTATGACGGCGATGCGGACCGCTGCATCGCTGTGGATGAGAACGGCAATGTGGTGGACGGCGACCTGATCCTGTATATCTGCGGTCTCTATATGAAGGAGAGGGGCATGCTGGATACCAATACGGTGGTCACCACCGTAATGTCCAATCTGGGACTTTACAAAGCCTTTGATATCGCGGGGATCAATTATGAGAAAACCAGCGTGGGCGATAAATATGTCTATGAAAATATGTCCAATAACGGACACAGGCTGGGTGGAGAGCAGTCCGGGCATATAATTTTCAGCAAATACGCCACTACCGGCGACGGCATACTGACCTCGCTGAAGATCATGGAGGTTATGCTGGAGAAGAAGGAATCCCTGGGTAAGCTTGTAAGTCCTGTGGAGATATATCCCCAGCTTCTTA
Organism: Lachnotalea sp. AF33-28; assembly: GCF_003477885.1. Classification (GTDB taxonomy): domain Bacteria; phylum Bacillota; class Clostridia; order Lachnospirales; family Lachnospiraceae; genus AF33-28. The sequence continues at coordinate 238,527 of NZ_QUEE01000001.1, read as the reverse complement.
AAAATGTGCGGGTAAAGAGCAAACCGGATGCCAGAAACGATGAGGATGTAAAAGCTGTGATTGCCAGAGTGGAAGGCGAGCTGGGCACGGACGGACGTGTGCTGGTAAGGGAAAGCGGAACGGAGCCCCTGCTGCGCGTGATGGTGGAAGCCAAAACCGACGAACTGTGCGGAAAATATGTGGATGAAATCGTGGCTGTTCTGGAACAGAAAGGGCATATTATCGGTTAGAAATCTCATGGGATGGGACATCATGTGTCCGCGATAAACATATCAGATTATGGAGGGACCGCAGGTGGCAGCAGGCCGTCTGCGGTTTTCCCGAAGCGGAAGCGCACTGAAGTGCGCGCAGGTCATCAACCTGGCGGTTGGTGACAGTGAAGCGAAAGCGCACTGAAGTGCGCGTAAGTCATCAACCTGACGGTTGGTGACAGTGGATGAATTAGGAAAGGGTACGAGGCAGAATATGATGATTTCAGAGAAGATGAAGCCGCTTGTGTCCAACAATTCGGCGATTCGCGTGATGTTTGAAGAAGGAAAACGGCTGGCGGGCATTTACGGAGCGGAGAATGTGTTTGATTTCAGCATCGGCAATCCGAATGTGCCGGCGCCGGAGGCCGTGAACCGGGCGATCAGGGAGATCCTGGAAGAGGAGCCCTCCACTTTTGTTCACGGCTATATGAGCAACGCAGGTTATGAGGATGTGCGGGAGGCTGTGGCGCAGTCGATCAACAGGAAGTTTCATACATCCCTTGAGGGGCGGAATATTATTATGACCGCAGGTGCGGCGGACGGTCTCAACGCGATACTGAAATGCCTGCTCAATCCCGGGGATGAGGTGATTGTATTTGCGCCGTATTTTCTGGAATACGGCAACTATACGGCCAATTATGACGGAAAGCTGGTGGTGATTCCGCCGAATCCTCCCGACTTCCAGCCGGATCTTCAATGCTTAAAAGAAAAGATCACGGACAGGACCAAAGCGGTGATTATCAACACGCCTCACAATCCCACCGGTGTGATCTATTCGGAGGAGACCATACGCAGCCTGGCAAAGGTTCTTGAGGATAAACAGAAAGAGATCGGGCATCCGATCGTCCTTATCTCGGATGAACCTTACCGTGAACTGGCCTATGACGGCGCCGATGTTCCCTATATAACCGGGTATTATGATAATACGGTGGTCTGCTATTCCTTCAGTAAATCCCTCTCCCTGGCAGGAGAGCGTATTGGCTATCTGGTGATACCCGATGCGGTGGAGGACAGCGGGGAACTGTTGCAGGCAGCGGTGATCGCCAACCGTGTGCTGGGTTATGTCAACGCACCGTCTCTGATGCAGCGCGTGATTTTGCGATGCGTGGATGAGGAAGCGGATGTGGCCTATTATGAGAGAAACAGAAATCTGCTGTATACCGGCCTGATCGCCTGCGGTTTCAGCTGCATAAGGCCCCAGGGGGCTTTCTACCTATTCTTGAAATCGCCGGAGCCGGATGAGAAGAAATTCTGTGAAGCGGCGAAAAAATACAATATCCTGATGGTGCCCGGCAGTTCTTTCGCCTGCCCCGGTTATGTTCGGATATCCTACTGTGTATCCTATGAGAAGATTGAGCGCGCTCTGCCCGCTTTTAAAAAGCTGGCGGCGGAGTACGGCCTGCTGCAGGCAGAATGAATGCAATGAGAAAAGAGGATGATTATGAGCGGCTGGATAGAAAATATTCGCAGGGTGATTCCCTATGTGCCGGGAGAGCAGCCCCGGCGGACCGATATTATAAAGCTGAATACCAATGAAAACCCGTATCCGCCGGCGCCGGGAGTGCGCGCGCTGGCACAGTCCATGGATACGGATGTCCTTAGGCTCTATCCGGACCCGGGTGCGGCGGAGCTTACCGGCGTGCTGGCAGATCATTATGGTCTGAAGCCGGATCAGGTGTTTGTGGGTGTGGGCTCGGATGACGTGCTTGCCATGGCGTTTCTGACCTTCTTTAACTCGGACAGGCCCATACTGTTTCCGGACATCACCTATTCCTTTTACAGCGTATGGGCGGACCTGTTTCGTATTCCCTATGAGCGTCCGGCGCTGGATGCGGACTTTAAGATTTGCAAGGAAGACTATTACAGGGAGAACGGCGGGGTGATCTTTCCAAATCCCAACGCGCCCACGGCCATCTTTGAGGAGCTTGATGCTGTGGAAGATATCATAAGGCATAATCAGGATTCAGTGGTGATCGTTGACGAGGCCTATGTGGATTTCGGCGGAGAGTCGGCGCTGCGCCTGATCAGTACATATGACAATCTGCTGGTGGTGCAGACCTTTTCCAAATCCCGCTCCATGGCAGGCCTGCGCATCGGGTATGCGATGGGCAGCCCGGAGCTGATCCGGGCGATGAACGATGTGAAATATTCCTATAATTCCTATACGATGAACCGGCCTTCGCAGATACTGGGTATCGAAGCGGTAAAGGACGATGAATATTTCAGGGAAACATTGGAAAAAATCATTACTACCAGAGAGCATGCGAAGAAAAAGCTGGAGAGTCTGGGGTTTGAGGTCACGGATTCACGGGCGAATTTCTTGTTTGCCTCGCATCCGGACTACCCGGCAGAAGAGCTCTTTGCCATGCTCAAGGAGTCCGGGATTTATGTGCGCTATTTTAAGGCGCCCCGCATTGACAATTATCTGCGCATTACGGTGGGCACCGATGAGCAGATGGAGGCCCTGTACCGCTGTCTGGAAGATATCATGAAATGAACATGCGGTTCATAAGAAGGATTGACTGTGAAAAATAAATATGTATTTGTATTTGTGATGCTGCTATGCATCAGCCTGGCGGGTGTGGGAGTCATCGCAATAAGCGCGGGCTCCTCTGAAAGCGGCCATGGGGAATTTCGGATCGTGACCTCCTTCTATCCGGTCTATGTCGCCGTAGAGAATATTGCGGGCGGCATTGAGGGGGTGGAGCTTTCCAACATGACCGAGCCAAAGACCGGATGCCTTCACGATTATCAGCCCAGCACCAAGGATATGGTGCTTCTGAATGAGGCGGATGTGTTTGTGATCAACGGAGGCGGCATGGAGACCTTTATGGAGGATGTGGCTTCCAGAGTTCCGGGCCTTGGGATTGTGACGGCTTCCGACAACATGGAACTGCTTGAAAACCGCAGCGGGAGCCATGAGGGCCATGAAACAGAACATGACCATGGGGATAAAAACGCCCATGTGTGGATGAGCCTTGCCCGTTATGAAACTTTTGTGGATAATATCGCTTCCGGACTTGCCGGGGCGGACCCGGTCCATGCATTGGCTTACCTTGACAATGCCGCGGATTATAAGCGCAGCGTAGCGGAGCTTTCCGGGGAGACGGACGGGGTCAGGGAGTTTGTAAAGGGCAGGAGGGCCGTTCTGTTTCAGGAGTCTTTTATGTATCTGGCGGAGGATCTTGGGCTGCCGGTTCTGGAAGTCCTTGATCTGGACGGCGAGGCAGCGGTGAGCGCGGGGGACATATCCCATATCATCGATCTGATCGGCAGTGACGGAGAAGATACACTTCTGCTGTGTGAGGAGCGTTACAGCAGATCCATTGCAGAGACTATATCCCAGGCCACCGGCGCACCTGTCTGTGTGCTGGATACGCTGACGGAAGGCGATTACGCCGTCGACTCCTACCTCACCTCTTACCGTTCAAATTTAAAAAAGATAACAGAGGCTGTTAAGTAGAGGAGGCGGCGCCATGAAATGCGGGCTTCACTGCATTAAAATCCATGATATGACGGTCACTATGGGCGGGGAGACGATCATCGAACACGTCAATCTGCATATACACTGCGGATCCATCTGCGCGGTGATCGGAAAAAACGGAGCCGGGAAATCCACTTTGATCCGGGCCATACTGGGAGAGGTGCCCTATACCGGCAAAGTCGAGTTTAAGGATCTGAAGGATCAGACCTTCCATAATTTAAAGATCGGCTATGTGCCGCAGCACCTTAACATCGATAAAAATACGCCTTCCAGCGTCTATGATCTGATTGCCAGCTTTCACAGCGGCGCTCCGGTGTTTCTGTATAAAAATAAAAAGCTGTACCGGGAGATACGGGATAATCTGAAGCTGTTTCAGGCGGAGGAGCTGATCGACCGGCAGGTCTGCAATCTGTCAGGCGGCCAGCTGCAGAGAGTTCTGCTCACCATGGCTGCGATAAAAAAGCCTAATCTGCTGCTGCTCGATGAACCTGTTTCCGGCATAGACCGGCCCGGCATGCAGATGTTTTTTGACACCATAAAATATCTTTCCGAAAACAATGATCTGGCTGTGGTGCTGATTTCCCATGATCTGGATTATGTGGCCAGATATGCGGATCAGGTCATGCTGCTGGACAAGACGGTGCTGGCATCGGGCACGCCCGGGGAAGTCTTTGAAAGCGAGAGCTTTCAAAAAGAGTTCGGCGTCCGGGAGGTACAGGAGGTATGAGATGAATTTGCTGTCCTTTCTGGAATATGATTTCATGCGCAACGCGCTGCTTGCCGTCTGCATCATCACGCCGCTGTTCGGCCTGATGGGCACCATGGTGGTGGAAAATAAGATGGCGTTTTTTTCCGATGCGCTGGGGCATTCGGCGCTGACCGGCATCGGCATAGGCGTGATACTGGGAATCGGCAATGTAAATCTGATTATGATTGTATTTGCGATTCTTTTTGCGCTGCTTCTGAATAAAATAAAACAGAGCAGATTTGTGGGGACGGATACGGTAATTTCCGTATTTTCCTCCTTGAGCATCGCTTTGGGACTTGCCATACTGTCCCAGGGCGGCAATTTCAGCAGATATTCAAGTGTGCTGGTAGGCGATGTGCTTAGCATAACGGCGCAGGAGATCGTGAACCTGGCGGTGATATTCGGCGCGATCCTGATCTTCTGGCTGTTCTGTTTCAACATGCTGCATGCGATCAGCATCAACCGCAGTCTGGCGGCCAGCTACGGAGTGCCGGTAAAGTGGATGGAGAACCTCTTCGCAGCGGCCCTGGCCGTGATCGTCATGCTGTCCATACGGTGGGTGGGAATCCTGCTGATCAACGCCCTTTTGATCCTGCCGGCGGCTGCCGCCAGAAATATATCCGCAAATATGAGGGAATACCACTTCTTCTCCGTGCTGTTCTCCCTGTTTTCCGGCATCCTGGGTCTGGTTGTGTCCTTCTACTGCAATATGGCCACAGGACCGGCCATTGTGATCGTTGCGGCCGTCATATTCTTCTGTACCTTTTTTTACAGTAAAAGCCATGGAAGCTGAGGTGAGTTATGCAGACATTTCAGAAGTATCTTAGAATTACACTCAATATCATAATACCGTTTGCTGTAATCCTGTTGATCGCTTTGCTGGGACCGCGGCTGCTGGGCTTTTTCATGCCCTTTATCATAGGCTGGGTGATTGCCATGATCGCCAATCCGCTGGTGCATTTTCTGGAAAAGCGGCTGAAGATCGTGCGCAAGGCCAGCTCACTCGCCATCGTGGTGGGAGTGCTTGCGGTCATCGTGCTGGGCGGTTATTACCTGATCAGCAATGTGGTGACGCAGTGCGTGGAATTTATCCGGGACCTGCCGAATCTGTTCGAACAGATAGAGACGGAACTGGACTATATGCTGATGCGTTTTTCCGGACTGTTCGCCATGCTCCCGATGTCTGTCCAGGAAGCGCTTCAGAATATGGGCACCAAAATCAATGACTATGCCAGCTCCTTGGTATCTCACATCGGCGATCCAGCCATCGAGGTGGCCGGCAATGTGGCCAAGGGCATCCCGGGCGCGCTTGTCTATACGGTGGTGACAATCATGTCCTCCTATTTCTTTATAGCGGAACGGGAGAAGGTGCTGGACGTCCTTAGAAAATATATGCCCGGCAGCCTCCAGCGCTATACGAGGATGGCGAGCAGCAATACAAAGCGGCTGGTGGGAGGATATTTCCTGGCTCAGTTTCGCATCATGTTCGTGGTGGCGGTGCTTCTCGTGGCGGGATTTTGGATCCTACATATCAAATACAGCGTGCTTCTGGCCATACTGATCGCATTCCTGGATTTTCTGCCGGTGTTCGGAACCGGTACGGTCCTGATCCCATGGGCGCTGCTTAAATTTTTTAACGGCGAGTATTATCTGGCCATAGGCCTGGGTGTTTTGTATGTGGTGACGCAAGTGACCCGCCAGCTGATCCAGCCTAAGATCGTGGGGGACAGCATGGGCTTAAACCCTATGGCGACCCTGTTTCTGCTCTATGTAGGCTTTCGCGTCGGGGGACTGGGCGGTATGATATTGGCAGTCCCTGTGGGCCTGATCGTCATAGAGTTCTATAAGTTCGGGGCTTTTGACTCCCTGGTGAATGCCGTAAGGGAACTCATAACGGAAGTCAACAGCTTCCGGTTCTCAAAAGACCAATCCGCAAAGGATACCGGCGGCAGGGATGATAAGGAATAATATTGGCATTTTATTGACAAATAACCGGGCGGCTGTTATCATCATACAATGATAGCAACCGTTCAGAAAGCAGGAAAAACGGTGCAATGGAAACTGTAAAAACAAAGCGGCCGATGATCCGGGCCGTACACAAAACAGGCGCCGGCCTGGCTTTCGGACGAAGATATAGATAGACGCATGCAGAAAACTGCGTAAGAATGGAGCAAAGAATGAAATTTACCAAAATGCATGGTATCGGCAACGATTATGTGTATGTAAACTGTTTTGAAGAAGAGGTCCCCGATCCCAGCCGCATGGCGGAGCTGGTGAGCAGCCGGCGTTTCGGCATCGGTTCGGACGGACTGATACTTATAAAGCCGTCGGATCTCGCGGATTTTAAAATGGAGATGTACAACGCGGATGGCTCCAGGGGAGCCATGTGCGGAAACGGTATACGCTGTGTGGCAAAATATGTCTATGACCATGGCATGACGAACATGACCGAGCTGGCGATTGAGACGGATTCAGGCATTAAAACAGTGACCTTAAGCGTGAAAAACGAGCGGGTGGGTCTGGTGACGGTGGATATGGGCGTTCCGTATCTGACCAGCAACCGGGCCTCCCTTGATCTGTCGCAGGTGCCCAAAGAGATGCTGATTCATGACCAGATCTGGGAAACGCTGAATGTGAACGGTAAAGATTATCCGATGATCTGCATCAGCGTGGGCAATCCCCATGCGGTGGTGTTTATGGAGGACATAGACAGCCTGGATATTGAAAAGTTAGGACCGGACTTTGAAAAGCACGAACGCTTTCCCGACCGTACGAACACCGAATTTGTCCAGGTGGTGGACACGAGGAACATCCGGATGCGCGTGTGGGAGCGCGGGTCAGGAGAGACCATGGCCTGCGGTACCGGCGCCACGGCATCGGCCGTAGCTTTTGCGCTTGCCAATTATACGGCAGAGGATGAAGTTACCGTCAAGCTGTTGGGAGGTTCCCTTACGATCCATTGGGACCAAAACAGGGGACATGTGCTGATGACCGGTTCCGCCACGGAAGTATTCCGCGGCGAGATCGAGATATAAAGGCTATATGTTTGGGGAGACAGGGTGACAAATATAAGCAGAGAGGAAAACAACCATGTACAAAGTAAACGACAATTATCTTAAACTGCCGGGAAGCTATCTGTTTGCAGCCATCGGCAAGAAAGTGAACACATATGCCGGACTGCATCCGGATAAGAAAATCATCCGCCTGGGCATTGGGGATGTGACCCAGCCGCTGGCGCCTGCAATCATAAAGGCGCTGCACAGCGCGGTGGATGAGATGGCGGACGCCGCTACTTTTAAAGGTTATGCGCCGGATCTGGGCTATGAGTTTTTGCGCAATGCTATCGTGGAAGGCGATTTTGCCTCCAGAGGCTGCGACATTCAGGCGGATGAAATCTTTGTAAGCGATGGGGCGAAATGCGACTGTGGTAATATACAGGAACTATTTTCACTGGATAATAAGATCGCCGTATGCGATCCCGTGTATCCGGTCTATGTGGATTCCAACGTGATGGCGGGCAGGACAGGCACCTATGATGCCGATGCGGAAACCTGGAGCGATGTGATCTATATGCCCTGTACGCTGGAGAATCATTTTACGCCGGAGCTTCCTAAAGAGACGCCGGATCTGATCTACCTGTGCTATCCCAATAATCCCACCGGTGCGGCGATTACAAAGCCGGAGCTGCAGAAATGGGTGGATTATGCCAATAAAGTGGGTGCGGTGATCCTGTATGACGCCGCCTATGAGGCATATATAACGGAGGAGGGCATACCCCATTCGATCTATGAATGCGAGGGCGCCAGAACCTGCGCCATCGAATTCCGCAGCTTTTCCAAGAATGCGGGCTTTACAGGATTACGCCTGGGCTACACCGTAATCCCGAAGGACTTAAAGAGGGGGGAGGCATCCTTGCATGATATGTGGGCAAGGCGCCATGGGACGAAGTACAATGGGGCTCCTTACATTGTGCAGAAGGCCGGAGCAGCCGTCTACAGTGAAGAGGGCAGGGCACAGCTGAAAGAGCAGGTTGCATATTACCTGAATAACGCCAGGACGATCTTCGACGGACTGAAAGCCGCAGGCTATACCGTGGCTGGCGGTGTGAATTCTCCCTATGTATGGCTGAAAACACCGGATAAGATGACCTCCTGGGAATTCTTCGATTATTTGCTGGAGAATGTCAATGTGGTAGGCACGCCCGGTTCCGGATTTGGGCCCAGCGGGGAAGGCTATTTCCGCCTGACCGGCTTTGGAACGTATGAGAATACGCTGGAAGCGGTGGAGAGAATTAAGAGTCTGTAAGAGGATTTATTTTCCATCACCGATTGACACTATCTGCATAACATATAGTAAAACGATCGGTGGTAATCTGCTATATGAATATTGACCCTCGCAGCAACTTCTTTTTGCAGGGCAACGTAAGGCGGATCAATAACGCCTTTATTGAAGATGCTTTCTGCACAAACAATGCGAATGCATTTATAGTGGTTTCCCTCGCCAACGGGGAGACAATCCAACTGAATCTCAACCGAAATACGGTTGTATTAAATGCTTTCGGGCAGAATATGTGTTTATGCTGTCTGCAGCCGGGCATGCGGATCAGTGCTGTGATCTCGTCGAGCACGACCAGAAGCATACCGCCGCAGGCAACGGCTTTTCTGGTGGCTGTCCAGAGAAATTTCCGTCCGCCTTCTTCGGTTACGACAGGCCGTATTATTCTGGTCGACTTCGATAACCGCTTTATTATCACGGAAGATCCGAATAATATCCGCAACCAGACCAAGTTTATAATCACAAATACGACGACTATCAACAACCGCTTTGGCGCTCCGGTCAGGTTCAGCGCCCTGCAGCCGGGACAGATGGCCAGAATCACGCATGCAAATTTTCAGACAGCCAGCATACCGCCGCAGACAACGGCGTTTAATATCCAGCTGCTCTAGTGTGCCTGAACAATTGTAAAATGCGTTTAAAATATAGCCAGGGCTCATGCCCCGGCTATAAGATTTTCCAATATAACCGACCAGGCCTGCGTGAGCCGTTCCAGGGACCAGGCGGCATTGGCGGGGCTGGTGGAGGGAAGGCGAACGGCCGGCATGCCGGCCGATTCCTCACAGTATTTACGGTACAGCTTATAGGCCGTCTCCCCGTTGGCATAAATCTGTTTTACGGGGGCGCGTTTCAGTATCATTGTCAGATCTGCTGGCACCACGTTGCGGATGCTGCTGTCGCTGGAACCCTGTATGTCACAGCTTTCTATAACATCCCATACCGCAATATGGCGGGAGAGCAGCATTTTCCTTTTTTCATCGACCGTTGCCGGCAGCGGTTCATTAAGCAGTCTGCCAAGCACCTTCCAAAAACGGTTTTGGGGATGGTGGTAATAGAAGTTTCCTTCCCGGGATTTTACAGAAGGGAATGACCCCAAAATCAGTATGCGCGAATCGCAGTCAAATACCGGCTCAAAAGTGTGTTCAACATGTTCCATCTTTCATATCCTCATTCTTTGTCATAGTCTGCTGATTCTTTTACTTTTCCCATTAAAAGCATTATACCGTCAACCGGCGCTGTTATGCAATAAGATAACGAATACCCATACTGCGCAAATTGTGATATACTGCAATAAAAGGCACACTGATCAATGCCGATCTGTATATTTTCAACATATATTCCTACGTTTTTCGATTCTCAATCCGGGAAATACACAGTATGATTGTCAATGTAAATAAGAAACGATTCGTCAAGGAGGAATGAAAATGAAAAAGAAAAGCAAGATCCTGGCACTTCTTACCACATTGACCCTGATCTGTACAGCGGCCGGCTGCAGTGGGAAAGATGCCGTAACTACAACTCCTGCAGCCGATGGCAGTTCAGCCGGACAGGCTGCGCAGGACAGTACCGCGGCCAATGCCGCATCCAAGGATAAAATTACGATCACTTACTGGAATACCAACCGTCATGATCAGGAATATATGACGCCCCTGATCGAGGAATTCAACAACACTAACAGCGACAATATCTATATTGACTATCAGATTTATGCGGAAAACTATTCCCAGATGCTGGATCTGGCATTCAGCACCGATTCCGCTCCGGACGTATTTCAGATCCCAAACAACGAGTTCAGCACCATTACGGAAAAGGGTTATGCCCTGGATATCGCTCCCTACATGGATGACGCCTACAGAGCCAGGTTTGGGGATGGCGCTTTCGTAGAGGGAATCAATTCCATAGGGGATGCGGTTTACTCCCTTCCTTATACCGCATCGGCAGTACGCCTATTTTACAATAAGGACATATTCGAACGCGTGGGCATAGATCATGCGCCCGAAACCCTGGCGGAGATGGTGGAGGATGCAAAGCTGATTACAGAGCAGCTGTCCGGTGAGGGCATCTACGGTATCGCGGGAAATTATAAGGGCGGAAACGCCGTGGCCCGCACCATTGATCCGATCGTAATGAAAAGCGGCGGCACGAGGAACGGATTTGACTATAAGACCGGTACCTTTGATTTCTCCAGTTATAAACCGGTGCTGGAAGCGTTTCGGGATATGTATTCTACAGGCGCTGCCTTTCCGGGAAGCGAATCTCTGGACATCGATCCTTTAAGAACGCAGTTTGCGGCGGGCAAGATAGCCATGTATATGTCCTTAAGCCATGCGGAGCCCGGTGTATATGAATCCCAGTTCCCTACGGACATTCACTGGGACTGTGCGCTGGTACCTACGGTTGACGGCACTGCAGCCGGCAAACAGCAGCTTTGGGTGGGAGGTTCCAACCTGGCTGTCAACGCCAATACGGAGCATCCGGAAGAGAGCTGGAAAGTGATGGAGTTTTTGCACAGCGATGAGGTGATGAGCGGATACTACACGGCCGGCCTGGGCACGGTCATGATACCCAGCGCGGTGGAAAAGGCGGAGCCTCCGGAATCCATGAAGAAGATGCCGTGTCTGGAGCTGACGGAGGACGATCAGAACTGGCCGGCGCTCCCTACCAATATGGTAGTGGAGGGTAAAGACTATCCCACTGTCTGTACGGAGGTGATTTTTGGAATCACCGATGTGGATGCGGCTATCGAGGATCTGAATACACGTTACAATGCGGCATATGACAAGCTTGTGGAAAGCGGTCAGGAACGCATCGTTTATCCCAATTTTGATCCGTTAAATCAGAATACCGATAAGTAAAGAAACAGGAAACAGAGAAGAGTTCGGTCACTCTTCTCTTTTCCGCATATTACATAAAGGAGATGACATATTGAATCCGGAAATCAAAGCCAAACGCACTCTTAGCTTTCGCAATAAACTATCCGTAGCGCTGCTGGCAGTGGTGTTTGCCATCCTTCTGATAAGCCAGGGGCTGCTGTACCGTCTGGTGGCCGGGAGAATTGAAGTTCAGGCCAGAGAACGTGCGCAGACCAGTCTGGCGGCCATCGGGACGTATATGGAAACAAAGGTGAAGAATGTCATCGAACGTCTCTATTATATCCGCATGGACCAATCCTTTTCCAACGCGGTGGAAAAACTGCTGCTGGAACCAGGTTCTGCTATGGACGGAGATATTATGAGCAGCATCAGCAATACACTGTCCCTTTATAAGATCACAGAGCCGCTGATTTCTTCCCTTTATTTCTATACGCCGGAAGCTTCCTATACGGATATGACCGTATTTGTTACAAAAAATTATAGCTTTGAAAATTCTAAGCTGTATTCCCTTGTCCGGGAAGGGTATGGGCCTATAATATGGGGGACACCCTGTACAGATGAAATATTCATCTCCCATAAGGAGGTGGTTCCTCTGCTGTACCGCTTTACTATTGACGGTTACAGCCGGGATAATGTGATACTGGCCAACCTGGACCAAAACCGGATCTATGAGTACCTTAAGGATATCCTGTATGCGGAAGATGCCAGTGTGCTGCTTTTTGACGACGGCGGCCAGGTAATCGCTTCCCGCATGATTGATGGTCACATAGATTTTGTTGAAAAGGGTCTGGAACCTAAATATCTAAGTACGCTCGCCGGCCAGGGGAACGGCGTCTACAATGAGCACATGGGGGGAGAAGAATACTGGCTTAATTATCAGGAGATATCCGCCTCTCCATGGAATATTGTCTATATCCAGTCCAAGAGCGACGCCCTGGCCAGGCTGACCTCGTTGACACGTTCATTTATCGTGATCAACCTGGTGGTGATCCTGATCACTTTTTTAGCCGTCACCGGCGTTGTGAAAAAGATCACTCACCCGCTCTATCAGCTTTCTGTAACAATGAAAAATGCAGGAAAAGAAAACTACGAGATCGGTTTTCCCTATTACAGGAAGGATGAGATCGGTGTGCTGGCCTCCAGTTTCAACAACATGCTGCAGTATACCCATGAGCTGATTATGAGTCTGAATCAGACTATAGAGCAGCTGCAGGATGAAAAGGAGAAGGTGAGGATACAGCAGCTGCTGAAACGACGGGCGGAGCTGAAGGCGCTGCAGGCGCAGATCAACCCACATTTCCTCTACAATACACTGGATTCCATACGCTGGAAGGCGGAGGAGATCGATGCGGAAGATATCAGCCAGATGACACAGGCCCTCGCGACTCTGTTCCGTATCGGCCTGTCCCGGGGCCGTGAGATCATTCCTGTTGAGGATGAGATACGGCATGTGACCAGTTACCTCAAGATACAGTGCCAGCGGTATGGGGATCGGTTGAGCTATGAACTCAAGGCAGCCTCTGATTTGGACAGTCTGTATATCGTCAAGCTGGTGCTGCAGCCGCTGGTGGAAAATGCCATCTATCACGGCATTAAGGAAAAGGGCAGTAGAGGTACGGTGAACATTACCGGCTTTCAGGAGAATGGAGCGGTGGTGTTTACGGTGGAGGATGACGGGGTGGGTATACCGGAGGATAAGCTGGCCGTCATCCGGAAAGATCTGGCCAGAAATCTTTCCGTCAGCAAGGAAGGCTATGGAATATTTAATGTCAATGAAAGGATACGCCTGTATTTCGGAGACGATTACGGCGTCACGATAGACAGCGTGTACGGTAAGGGCACAAAGGTAACGATCCGTATGCCCATCATTGAAGAAAAGGATGTGGAAACTTATGTACCGTATTCTGATAGCAGACGATGAAAAGAGCATTCGGGACGGCGTGGCCAGATATCTGGCAAAGCACTGTGCGGACTTTGAAGTGGCCGGACTGGCCGAAAACGGTGAGGAAGCTCTGAAACTGGCCCAATCGCTGCTGCCCGATGTGATTATCACAGATATTACGATGCCGCGTATGAACGGGCTGGATTTTCTGGAAAATATCAGCTGCCTGCTGCCGGATGCAAGGCTGATTGTTTTAAGCGGCTATGACCGGTTCGAGTACGCCCGGCAGGCGCTTAGAATCGGTGTCAGGGAGTACCTGCTGAAGCCGCTGGATACCACTAAGCTGCTGGCCATACTGGAGAAATTTAAAAAAGAGCTGGATCAGAGCAGAAGGGCGTTGGGGCCCTTGGCAGGAGTGGACCTCAAAGACAGTCACAGAAATCCCAGGCTGGAACAGCTGTATGGCAAACTGCTTAACGGCGGAAATAGTGAAACCGAGCCTATGATACAGGAACCGGCCAGCTACTGCTGTGTTCTCTGCAGCGGAGATGTCAAGGAAGAGATTATAAGAGAAGGCCTGTACCGCAAATTCGCCAGGCTGGGAGAACCTGTTCTGATCCGGATGGAAGCCGGAATTTATGCGGCGGTGTTTCGTCTGCCGGGAGAGCGGGCTTCAGAAGAGTTCCTCAAGCTCAACCTTGGACTCACTTCTCTGGCCAATTATATGCGGTCGGAAGGGCTGGGAGAGCTGCATTTTTTTATCGGAGGGTTTGTAACCTCTGTGAAAGGTCTGCCCATATCCATGTACCAGGCCAGACAGGCCATGGAATATGGATTTATTGAGGATATGCCGCCCGCTGTCAATTATGAGGACAGCCAGGCAGGCCGCATGGCGGTCTGCCTGTATCCTCCCGAAGAGATACAAAAGGAGCTGGCCCTTGCGGTGAATTACGGAAACGAAACGATGGCGCGGGCACGGGTATGTGATTTATGCAGCTGGTTTGACGAGAACGGGATCAGGGACGCTGCTTTCATACGCATGTGCTTTCTGACCGCGGGCCATCGCATCCAGAGCCCGGGCCGAGACGCTGTCCGCATCAGCTATCTGGAAGCGGAGCGGTTCAGGAGGGATGTGCTGACCGCCCGGAGCTTCCTGAGGCTTAAAGAGGTTTTTCTGGATTTCATAATTTTTCTCATCGGCAGAAAAAGAGGGGAGATAACTGAAAAACAGGTGATCTCGGAAAAGGTGGATCGGATTTTGCGGGAAAATATGGCCAACCCGGAGTTCAGTCTGGATGATGTTGCCGGACTTTTGTTCATCAGCCCCAACTATCTTCGGCAGCTGTTCAAGCAGGAGACCGGCATGACTTTCGTGGAATACCTGACCAGAGCCCGCCTGGAACATGCTAAATTTCTCCTAAGCAGCACCGATCTGAAGGTCAGTGAGGCGGCGGAACTGGTCGGCTATAAGGATCCACGCTATTTCTCTTCCTGCTTTAAAAAGATGTTTCATATATCGCCCAGCGATATCTCTGCGAATTCTACATTATCTTAAAATTTTCTACTCCGCTTCTGACGTTTTTACATCACTGCCCCTCCGGGAGCAACAGTATAATGGGATCATGTAATGACAAAGATTTCATAAAGTTGCCTAAGGAGGGGTTGATTTGAAAAAGAACGACAGAAAGAAAAACGGTCTCTGGAAAACGCTCAAAAGGGAGAGAACCTCCTATCTGATGCTGCTTCCCAATATCATTATGTTTGCGGCCTTTACAGTTTACCCGTTGTGCTGGGCGCTGCGCTATATGCTCTATGATTACAGGGGCTATGGTGAGGCCAGGTACATAGGGCTTGAAAATTTTGTCCGGCTCTTCACAAGAGATAGCCAGTACTGGGACGCGGTGGTCAACACATTGGTCTATGTAGGCGGAAAGCTGATTCTTACCATACCTCTGGCCTTTCTGCTGGCGGTACTGCTGTCGAAGAGCAGCAGGAGCAATGCTGTGGCGCAGTCCATCATTTTTACACCCACCATCATGAGCAGCGCGGTCATGGCGCTGGTATTCTATCTGCTGTTTAATACCTATAACGGAGAAATCAACCGACTTCTGATGGATCTGGGGCTGATCAAAGAAAATGTCAACTGGCTGGGTATAGACTATGCCATGCTGACTGTCATCATTATCGCGGTCTGGGGCGGCGTGGGCAATTATATGGTGTATTTCATAGCGGGGCTTACGGGCATACCTTCGGATGTATATGAAAGCGCAAAGATCGACGGCGCAAACAGCGTACAGATACTGTTTAAGGTAACGCTTCCTATGATGGCGCCCGTGCTCAAGATGATTCTGATGCTGGCTCTGGTCATATCCTTTATGGATATGCAGAGCATCATGGTGCTGACGGAAGGCGGTCCCATGGGACAGACCAATGTCATGTTCCTGTATATCTACCAGCTGTTCTTTCCGATTACGGTGGGCTCGGCAGCGCCGCAGGAGTTTGGTTACGGCGCGGCGGTCAGCCTGGTATCCGCCTGCATCATTGGAATGTTTACCGGCCTGTACCTGTTTTTGTCACGCAAGCTGGATAAGATCACCGAATAGGAGGAAAATGCGATGAAAATCAATAAAGTGATCGGCCAGGTGCTGAAATGGCTCTTTGTGGGGGCTATGTGCCTGTTTACGATTTATCCCGTTATATACGCGGTAGTGGGCTCTTTCAAGACAAATGCGGAGCTGACGTTGGGCGGAGGATTCTTTCCGGAGAAATGGCATTATGAAAATTATACCTACGCTTTTGAGCAGCTGGATTTCGGTCGATATACGGCAAACAGCGTGATGCTTTCCCTTTTTACCGTGTTGTTTTCTGTCGTGACCGCCTCTATGGCTGCATATGTAATGGCCAGGCGGACTTTCCCGGGGAAAAAGCTCATGTCTGCGCTCTATCTATGTTCCATGTTTGTTTCCATCGGATCCGTGGCGCTCTATCCACTGTACAAACTGCTTTCGGGTCTGGGGCTGACGAAATCGGTCATCGGTCTGGCGCTTCTTATGACTGGCGGCCAGGCAGCCAATATCTTTCTGGTATCCGGATTTGTCAGGGGAGTGCCTAAGGAACTGGATGAAGCGGCGACCATAGATGGTGCCGGGATGTTCCGGATCTTCTGGCAGATTATTGTACCGGCGATTAAGCCCATATTGGGAGTAGTGGCGCTGTTTTCCTTCCGGCAGGCATGGAATGAATTTGTCTCCGCGCAGGTATTCACGATGTCGAACCCGGGGCTGAAGACGCTTAGCGTAGCGGTTGCCAACTTAAGATACAGCGCCAATGCGGCGGCTGAGTGGCATATCATGGCGGCTGGTGCTTCCATCGCGCTGCTGCCTATACTGATTGTCTATCTGTTCGCCAACAGGCAGTTTATCACCGGCCTGACCGCGGGCGCTGTCAAGGGATGAGAGAGGAGGGAATTCCATCATGCAGGAATTTCATGTGAACAGAAACGGATTTGTAACCAATTATCTGGTCTGCGGTCCCCTGGAGTCGCCTTTTACAACGGACAAAAGGGACAGCAATCAGCTGCATTTTGAAAAATATCTGCGCTCTGTGGTCGCAGCTAAGGAGGTGCTGCCTCCGGTAAATGAGGCATTTCCCGGAGATATGGGGCCGGAGGGCCGGCCATGGAGATACTGGTTCTCCCACGGCGACTGGTTTGTGGATTTCAGCACCTTTTACTCCGTGCCGGCCAGAGTGGAACTGTCCGCCGCAACTGTGCTGCGGGTGCGGGAGGATATGGAAGTAAGAGCGGTGCTCTGGACCTATATGACGGCCGATATCTTCTGTAACGCTATGCACATCGGCCGCATGGATCCGCCGGTCTATAAGCCTATAAACCGTCTGGAGCTCACCCTGCCCCTAAGAAAAGGGGACAACTCCCTGTATCTTAAACTTCAGAATCTGGGTGTGCGGGATACCAGGAGCCTGTTCGGCCTTCAGCTGCTGGAACACCGTGATGAGGTATGCGTATGCCTTCCCGGCCGGATCACGGAAGAATATGCAAAGCTGGAACAATGGCTTGAGGGGATACATCCCGCTGACGGATGGTTGGTATTTGCCGCCCCCGCGCCTGCCAATACCACGGCCTGCTTTACTAAAAAAGCCGTGCAGTTTGAAAATGCGGACCCGGATGAGGTGACGGTAAGGCTTGATGGGAAGAAAGAGCTTGCTCTGATTAAAAATCTGCCCCATATCCTGATTTCATGCCGTCTTGAGGATACTGTGCTGACGAGACATCTGGAGATGATTGCGGACATAAAACCTCTGCCCGGCCGGACAGAAGCAGGCGGACGGTCCAGTGAGGAAATTATTTGTGAGAATTACCGGAGAATCCTTGAACGCATAGCCAAAGAGCCGGGAACCAGGAGGAACGGCGGTTTGTTCGCCATGCCAAACCTTTTGGCCAGGAAGGCGCTGCACGCAGAACTGCCGGAAGACGGGAGGTATCTTAACGAATGCCTGATCCCCCTGCATGATCGGTATGACTGTTCCGATTTCACTATGGGTGGCCTGCTCCGTTATCTTCATAACTATGAGGTTGAAGAAGAGACAAAAGCCCGCATTAAGGAGGCGATACTGGGCTACCGTTACTGGATGGACCAGGACGGCGCTGACGGTATGTGCTTCTGGAGTGAGAACCACGCCCTGATGTTTTATTCCTGTGCCATGACGGCCGGGGCGATGTATCCTTTTGAATGGTTTTCGCGGGCGGGCATGACTGGCCGGCAGCTTATGGCTTTTGGCGAACGCAGGGTAGGGGAGTGGCTTGACTGCGTGGAAAAGGACGGATTTGAAGAATTTTTAAGCACCGGCTATCTGTTCGTAACCTTTGCCGGCCTGCTTAACGTGATTGATTATGGGAAGGATGCGCTGGCCCGCAGGGCGGAGGCGGCCGCCGACCGGCTGCTGACCATGCTGGCAATGCACGCGTTTCAAGGGACTCCTATCGCTCCGATGGGACGGGTATACCGCGGCGTGCTCTACCCCTTCCAGCAGCCCTCACAGGTGCTGCTAAACATGATCAATCCGTCCGCGCCTTTTGTTGAGGACGGAGGAGAAGGGTGGGCGGCCTTTACCGCTACCACCCGGTACCGCCCGCCGGCCGGCCTTGCAAAGCTGATGGAGGAAGAGATATACACCAGCTATTCCACGGGAAATGCGCTGATTTGTCTGTGCAAGACAAAGGATTACTGTCTGACTTCCGCTCAGTCACCCAGGGAGGACGGCGGTTTTGTGCGATGGGAGAACCTGACGCTGAAGCCGGATGCGGATACAGGAGCGCATGCGTATACGCGTTCTCTTAATGAGCGTTTCCATGGGACCACATGCTTTGAACCGGGAGTCTACGGATATCAGCAGCATCTGTGGTATGCGGCGCTGGCGAAGGATACGCTGGTCTTTACAAACCATCCGGGGGGCACCTGTGATTCCAGCAGCATGCGCCCCGGATACTGGTATGGCAACGGAGTCCTCCCGGCTCTTAAACAGGAGGGAAGCATGCTGGGGGTGATCTACTCCATACCTGCGGAACATCCCGTGCATTTTACCCATCTGTTCTGGCCGAGGGTCAAGTTTGACCGAACACACATGGAAGGGAGCTGGTTCTTCGGAGCCCGGCAGAACGGCTATGTCTGCATATGGTGCAGCGGCAGTCCGGAGCCCTTTGGGGATCAGCTGTTTGACTGTGAATACAGGGTATATGGCAGCGATATGGCATACCTCTGCCTGTGCGGCAGCAGGGATGAACACCCTGATCTGGAGAGCTTTATGGACTGCTGCCGGAAGAAGGAACCGGTTTATGACAAAGAGAACCGGTGCCTGACTGCTTTAGGATTTCAGATGCAGTTTGTGCCAAGCAGAGACCGGACTCAGTATGTTTGACACTATAAAGCACCCCATTATCCCATGCTTGCCTGCACCAGGGTATCGGAAAAGCTGGGAAGAGAAATGGGAATATTTTGCCCCCCGCCAATCCGGCGGGGGGCAAAATTATGATACGACTCTGGAAAGCGATATTTCCTCCAGACTGAATTGTATATTCACCTTAGGATACTTGGACAGCGCATAAAATCTGGTCAGAATGCGGTTGGTCACCATTTCGGCGGATTCAAAGGTGCAGGTGGGCAGCATGACCACATACTGGGAACCGCTGTAACGGGACGCCACATCTCCGATGCGCAGGGAGCCGTTCAGCACACCTTTCAGCTGTTCCATGGCGTCGTTGATGACCTTCAGATAAGTGTCGCTGTTCTGGGATACATAGGCCTTGGGGGTGACTGTGAGCAGCAACACGTATTCGGAGAGTCCGAGGCGGGCGGATCTGCGCACCTCCAGGCGGTAAATCTGGCGGAATACCCCGTATTCGCACAGGAATACACCTTCTGGCTCCGCTTCCTCAGACAGGTCTGACTGTATGACGCTTAAGTCGGTCTCCAGTTCATTTTTTGACTTTAACAGGTCCTGATACACTTCCTGCAGCTCTTTGGAAGGCTTCGTGCCGAGATTTTCATACAGCGCCGCGGTGGCCTTGGAGTAATGAGCCAGGGCCAGACCATGCTTGTTCTGCCCCACTAAAGCTTTGATGAACAGACAGTGCAGCTGTTCGTCAAGCCCATCCTTTTCTATAGCCTTTGAGCATACGGACGCCATCTTATCATATTGCTGATCCAGCTCATACAGCCCCGCCAGCGCCTTGGCGGCGTCCAGAAACAGTGTGTGATAATAGGTGGAGACAGGTATCACCCAATGTTCCGAGGCCTGTTTGGGCAGAAAATCACCCTGATAGAGCTCCACTGCGTTTTCATACCACTCTGTCTGCTCCTGCAAAGAACCGCCGCTCTTTGCACGCCGGCAGTATTCTTCAAATTCCTCTGCATCCACATAGACCGGTATTTCAGGATTCCAGTAATAAGAACCGCGTCCTGTGAGTATGTAATTGCTCTCCCCCAGGATTTCCTTTAAAACATTGCGAAGCCGGTAAGCGAGATTTTTCAGGGCGCCTACCGGATTCTCCGTTTCATCCTCAGACCACATCGCATCGGAGAGCTCCTGCACCGGAATGATACTGCCGTGATGGGACAGAAGGTAGGCGAGCAGTTTTGCCACCATCTCGGAGCGTATATTATCCTCATTCAGCACACCCTTGGAACTGATTACCTGGAACTGGCCGAAAAGGTTCACAATTATTTTTTCATTTGTCGGATTGTTTTCCTCAGATGTTTTCATTTTCAACCTCGTATTGTCCACCGCATGAATCTGGGCTGGCTATAAACCGGAGGGGATACGGTTATGGCACGCTTACCCTATTTTATTCAATAGGAAAATGCGTCCTATTGAATAAAAATGCTCCGCAAGGATCGCACTGCGGCGGGAAGGTATTATGTCGCTAAAGCGACCCGCCGCAGGCGGAGAATCCCGCGAGCGGGATTCTTTTTCATAATATAGACTTATTATACGGAATAAAGTATTATTTGTCAAAACCATAGGCAAAAAAATTGAAACATTGTCTTAACCCGGCCGCTGTGCGGGAATGCAGAGGAGAACAGAGCTCTTATAGACTAACCCCTTCCGCTCAAAACGGACGCCGCCCTGGTATTTCTCAGCCACAGCCCTGACAGACTGCTGTCCGATGCCGCCGGCCATTGTACCGCAGTCCGTGGAATTGTCAACGGTCAGGACCAGTTTGCTGCCGGTCAGGCTGCAGCGGGAAGTGATAAATTTTATCCCGTCCTTCTGCCCGGCTACGCTGTTGGCCGCATTTTCAAAAAGATTGCCAAATACGATGCAAAGATCTGTATCCGGTATGCCTATGTTCATGGGAAGCGTGATTTTAATGTCCAGTTCGGCGCCGGATTCCTGCGCGCCGGCCAGGTAATGCCGAACGATGGTATCCACAGCATAATTGCCGCAGATGGGAACGGAAGTGTCTTCCGGCAGGCTGACGCGGTAATTCTCCAGATATTCAGCCAGACTGTCTCTGTCGCCCTGCTCGACATAAGCGGCCATCACAGCCAGATGATGCCTAAGATCGTGGCGCGCCGCCCTGGTCTGTTCAATGTTCTGTGTGAGCTGGCGGTAGCCCTGTGCCTGCAGCGACAGCTGAAGCTCCATGTTTTTATTTTCTGCTGCCAGACGCGCGCCTTTTGCGGCATCCAGCGCTGTGCGCAGTGTGACGAAATATGTGATGAAACCTGTCACCAGCACAAGCAGATAGATGAAGAGTATCTGAAAGTCGGCAAATGCATATCGTATAAATACAGATGTATAGAGCATATTCACCAGAAAAAACAGAGCCGGAGTGATGCAGAGCTGCCAGAAGCTTTTATCCGACAGATCATCATAGGCAACGCTTAGATGTTTGCGCAAAAGGCGAAAAAGGAACGGATAGCTGATAAACAGGATGCTAAGCTGCAGCAGAGTGTACGGCCAGGATGCGAATAGAGCCTTATCCTTTGTAAAAAAGCGCGAATCGATATATTTGGCTGTAATATTGACCATATTGGCATAGGCCTGCACGACTAAAAATACATAGAGCAGCTTCGGCGGCGACAGACGGAAACAGAACATATACTGGGCAAAATAAGCCAGATAGAAGATGACGACTGCAAACGTATCCATCCACCTCGCATCCGGATACAGGATGTTGCGCAGCACATAATAGACTGCGACCAGCACCGTTGTAGCGGTGATCAGCGTAAAAAGCGTATGCTTTTTCACACGCAGCTTGCTGTAAAATGGAACACAGCAGAGCAGATAATAGGGCGCATTCAACAAGAAACCGCTGACGAAAATCCGTATTGTATCCTTCATAACCGGCCATCCTTTCCTCACAGCTGACTGCGTGTTTTCTCGAAATAGTAGTTTTCAAAAAAGGCTTTAAATTCTGCCCTCTTCTCCCTCCTTATAGGGATCGGCATTCCGCTTATCAACAGAAAATCATTGCCGCAGATGCCCTGTATACAGTCCAGGTTAACAATATAGCTGCGATGACAGCGCAGGAATCTGGGATCTTTCAGCTGTTCCTGCAGCTGGTCCAGACGGATATAGGACCGTATCTCATCCCCCAGCGTGTGGACGATGCAGCAGCGGTTCTGGGACTCAATATAGAGAATCTGTGAATACATCACTCTTCTGGTTTCACGCTGAATGCGCAGCTCAAGATACGGCTCCGCGCTGTTAGAGAGCATCAGACAGCGGTCCAGCGCCAGCTCCACATCGGCCCGGTAAAAGGGCTTGATCAGATAATGGGCCGCGCCTACCTCAAAGCCTTCAGCCATGTGATCTCTGCTGCCGGTTGTGAAGACGATTGCGGCTCTGGGATTCCGTTCTCTGATTATGCGGGCCAGTTCCACACCGTTTATGCCGTCCATATAAATATCCAGAAAATTGATTGGAAAGGTGCCGTTTCCCATAGCCTTCAGCATTTCACCGGAACCTGAAAAGCATATGGGATTTCCGGACAGCTTGCGGTCTTGGAGTATGGATGCGAGGCACCCGGCCAGAGCCCGGCCCTCAGTGATCTGGTCATCGCATACAGCAATTATCATAAGCCCGCCTCCTCGTTCATGATGATAGTTATACATGATCTATTGTGAGGGAAAAACGCCTGAAAGGCAAGAGAAAAGTAGCAGACTGTTATAAAGTTGTTGAATTCTGTATCAATTACAGAAATAAGGCGGCCGCCCTTTCAGCGGATAAGCGTTATTTATTTACATATTGCAGGAGATACGGACCGTCCACTTTTACACTGCGGTTCATGCCGTCACTATCCACGTATAAACAGCCCTGTTCCAGGCCGATCGAAACCTTATACCCGGCGGTTTTTGGCGTCCTTTCATCGAACGTTATGACCTGCGCCGCTTCGTCAATCTCAATAATTCCAGTTATCCCCTTAATGATAAACGCGCCCGCGGCAGAGGAAAGGCCGTGATTTAAGCTGGCTGACTTAGAATCATGTTCCCAAAGCGTGCCGGTTTCATCCGCCATATGCCAGTAATATTCCTTTACCTCTTCCAGCAGCTGTTCATATCTGCCGGATTTAAGCAGGCACTCAAATCGGATTGTCATCCCGATAAAAAGGTTGGAATAGGCGATTTCCGGATATTCCTGTTTAAGCTTGCGCCTGTAGCCAAGAATATTGTAAAAATATTCATAAAAGCGGGCGTATCCCTTATCCTGCTCATCCGCGATGCCGCAGAATACAGCATAGAACTGGCAGGCCTCGGATATCTCTTCCATGTTTATGTATTCTGTCCCGTTCCAGCGCGCGCCGTCACAGAACAGTGTGCCTGTAAAAGAACACAATGCGATCTGTTTTTTCATGAGTTTTGCGCTGTGAAGCAGCCGCTCATCCTCATAGAGATTTCCCACGGTTTCCAGTACCAGGGCATACAGCATATTGGTGGGATAGCTTACATCGGCCATTTCCACATATTGGTTCGCCAAAGACCACTCGATAAAATTCCATCCGTCCAGTTTTTTCAGCAGCCCGTCTTCACGCCGGAATTGCTCAAGATATTCAAGAAAAACGTAACAGTACTCCCGGAAAATCTCTTTATCGTCCCTTCGGCGTCTAAGATATGCATCTACCTCCAGTATATACCACATGATCCATTGGGGAATAACCTGAAGATTCTCTCCCGGGTAATTGTCGGGAAGCAGCCCTGCGGGAAGTCCCGGAAATTCCTTTGCAAGCATGAAATTTTTCAGGAATTGCTCTTCGACGGTACCGTGTCCGGCAAAAATCTGTTCCGCCTGTCCCGTAAAATAGCTGTCACACAGCCAGCCGCCCCGCTCTCTCCCCGGGCAGTCCATAAAGCAGTCAATTGTGTTTTGCCTGAAGGTTTCCCTCGCAGCGTCAAATATACGCAATAATTTTTCATCCCTGATTTCCAGCGAGGTATTGTGGCTCAACGGATAGGAGTACTCACGCAGCTCTACACCGTTTATCTGTATCTGCCCGTGCTTCACCAGGACCGTCATATAGCGCAGTGAATATGCCTCAAATGCCTCCAGATCATACGGCCGATCGCCGGCTTTGAGCTCGTATGTGATTATGCTGGGCAGGTCCCCCAGTTTGAGGCCCGCGTCCTTTGTTATGTCCTCTGAAAAAATGACATAGACCTCGCTGTCTTTGAGCGCGGTAATATTCACCCTTATAAAGCCGGTGTTCACCCTACCGAAATCGAACAGTGCGTATCGGTTATCTGTCAGGTTCCTGCTGCCGTCAGGGGTATACTTTCCCTGTACATCTGTGAGCACATGATGCCTGATTTCACTGGTGGGGTAACATACCATGGAGGTATCCCTCCCTGTCAGATGGGCTGAGTCATAGACAACAGGCTTGGCCGCAGGCTCAAAAGCGCCGTATGCGGCGGCGCTGCCAAAATCCGCGATACAAAAATCGGGATGTTCAAATATTCTCGGAATCAGCACCTCATCATAGACATGTGCACAGACCGGTTCACTTTCAAAATCTGTTTCCATCCAGTCAGTCAAAGCGGAACTGTTATCCAGATACCAGACCTCTGTGAAGGCCCTCTGATAACTGTAGCGATACGTTTTCGGCTCTCTAAGTTTATTCAAGGAAATCGCTGAAAAGTCACGTCCCGTATGGCGGATGGATGTCCCGTTTTCAAAAATCTCCGCCTGGAGAAAGGAAGGATGAGCCATCGTCGCAAAAGATGGACAATTATATCCTGCCAGATTCACACATAGGGTGTTTTCCCCCTCCGTCGGATACAGCTTTACTGTATCCACGCGCAGGTATCCGTGGGGAGCTCTGGCCGGTCCGTAAAAGATAAATGATCCGTTTAAATAAATACTGTACAAAGTTGCTCCAGTAATGTGCAGCTCATATTCACTGCCCGCCAGCGCATGGAACCTGCATTTAAAACCGGCCTGAAAATTTACAATATTGCGGCAGTTTTTGATAAAAATCTGCTGGGCATTGTCAAACATACTTTTATTAACTTCCGTTATTGGCATAGTCTCTCCTTTTGTTTGATTGGAAAATACGGAATTCTTTCTCATTCAGCCTTTTATGGAACCGATCATTACGCCTTTGACAAAAAACTTCTGAATAAAAGGATATATAATAAGCAGCGGTATAACAGAAATAATGATGGTGCTGTATTTAAGAGACTGTGACAGCCGTATCATTTTTTCCATCTCTGTCGCGGAAACGCCGAAGGAGCCCTCCATGGACAGCGACGCGTCAATAATCATATTCTTTAAAAAGCAGGTGAGTGGGAACAGTTTTTTATCATAAAGGTAAATCAGAGCCGTATAATAATCGTTCCAATGTCCGACCGCATAATACAGCCCTATCACGGCCAGGATAGGTTTGGATAGCGGCAGCACGATTTTCCATAGAAACTGCAGATTGTTAGCACCGTCTATTTTGGCGGCGTTATGCAGTTCGGCGGGAATGCTGTTCGAAAAATAAGTTCTTGTAACAATCACATTGTACGTGGATATCGCTCCGGGGATAATCATTGCCCAGAAGGTATTCACCATACCGAGATTTTTTACGACGAGATATGTCGGGATCAATCCGCCGCTGAAATACATGGTGACAATCAGCATCATCATAATGAGATTTCTGGGCATAAAGTCTTTGCGCGAGAGCGGATATGCCAGAGCGACTGTCGCAGCCAGATTTACAAGAGTTCCCGCCGCAGTATACAGGATGCTGTTTTTATATCCGACCCAGATATCAGAGTATTCCAGCAGTTTTTCATAGGCCTCCAGCGTGAAACCTTTGGGAAGCAGAACCACATTTCCCATCCACAGTTCATTGGGATCGCTGAAGGAGGCGGCCACCACAAACCACAGGGGCCATATAAAAATAAGCAGAAGGACACACATGATGATGACATTGGCCGTATCAAAAATGGTATCCGAATGGTTTCTTCTATTCATCGTATATCCTCCCTAAAACAGGCTCTCATCGGCCACTTTTCTGCTGATTCTGTTCACGGTAATGAGAAGTATCATATTAACTAAGGAATTAAACAGACCGACCGCCGTAGAGAAGCCGTAGTCATGGTCCAGCATGCCGACCTGATATACATAGGTTGATATGATATTTGCGGCGGACTGGTTCCTTGGATTGGTCAGAAAGTATACCTTTTCGAATCCAACACTCATAAGAGAGCCGAACTGGAGAATGAGCAGCATCAGGATGGTAGATTTAATAGAGGGGATATCGATATGCAGCATGCGCTGTATTTTGGTAGCCCCATCCATTATTGCCGCTTCATGCAGCTCATAATCGACTCCGGCGAGCGCCGATATATATATGATTGCGCTCCAGCCCATCCCCTGCCAGACATCCGACCATACATATATACTCTTGAAATATTTTGGTTCCGCAAGGAACCCCACTGTTTCAAAACCCAGCTTACCTAAAAGCTGGTTTACAATTCCTGTTTCCTGATTTAAAAACATGGTGAGCATACCGCAGATAACAACCGTAGAAATAAAGTGAGGCGCATAAGAGACCATCTGCACGGTTTTTTTCAGCCATTTGATGTTTAAATAATTGAGCATCAACGCGAATATAATCGGAATAGGGAAGCCAACCAACAGACTGTAAATGCTGATGCCCAAAGTGTTCTTAATCAGAACGCCAAAGTAATAGCTGTTAAAAAAACGCTGAAAATGCTTTAAACCCACCCAAGGACTTCCCAGAAGCCCGAGCTTTGATTTGTAATCTACAAATGCCATCATAACTCCCGGCATCGGTACATAACAGAAAATTATGTAGTATGCCACTCCCGGCAATACCAGCAGGTACAGGAGGTAGTTCACCTTAAGATCCTTTTTCAGTCTTCGTAAGAAATTATCCGTTGTCTTAACCCGCACTTGCAGCACCTTTCCGGGGATGGAAGCGGCCGCTCATGCGGCTGTTTCCATCCCACATCTCCCATTTATTTTATTGCAAAGCAATTGACTTGTCGTAGGTCCTCTGGTAAGCATCCATCAGATCAGAAAGGCCCATTCTTTCCACCGTCGCAACATAGTTATCCCATGTGGATGCCAGATCTTTTTTGCCGGTAATTACCTCCACGGTATACTCCTCAAAATACATCTGTATGTCCGTGGCCAAGGCTGCTACAGTATCCTCATCTTCCTCCGTATAGTGCATATTGGGCAGCACAGATACCCCATATGCGGCGGTGCGCACGCGTTCCTGATTTAGATAAACCTCATCCGGATCCGCATTCGGAGACATCTTTGTCCACCAGATATCCGGGGAAAGATACGGACCTGCGGTTGTGCCCTGAATCGTTCCGTTTCCGCGCACCTCATCCACGGTCTCCCCGTATTTGCCGCCAAGGATCCATTCCCATTCACCCTGTTCATTTACGGAATAGGTCTCGCCCTCCACACCCATGGTTGCTAAGATTCCGCCTTCCTGGGAATAAAAGGTATCAAACATTGCGAGAACCGGACCCGGATTCGTGCATTTATCCGTGACACAGAACACGCCGGTGCCTATGCCGTTGCCGATCGCATACTGGCCTTCTCCAAAAGGTGTCAGCATCTTGTAATCATCATCATTGTCCCTTCCAACCACCAGGAAAATGCCTGCGGAAGCGCTGGAACCGAAAATATCGTTTTCCGTGCCTTTAGCGGTCAGCTCTTCACCGGTGATTGTAAAGCAGGTATCCAGAATAAGCCCTTCCGCGTACAGCTTAGCCAAAAATTCCAGATAGGTGTAATACATATCTGTTACAGGTACAAAGGAAAGCTTGCCATCATTTACGGTGCAGTATGTCCTGCTGTCAACCGCCTGCCCCAGGTATTGCATCAGGAAAGTAGGCATGCCGTTGAAGGCCAGCGGAATCTCATCATTCGGATCCCCGTTGCCGTTTGCGTCCTGTTCCTTAAATGCCTTTAATACCTCATACAGCTCATCCAGACTGGAAGGTTCTTTAAGTCCGAGATATTCAATCCATTTCATATTGATCCAATAAGGGGTCCAATCGGTAATTGCCAGCTCATAGCATGGAAGGCCGTATACATGGCCGTCGCTGGAGAGGATCCACTGCCATGCATTATTCTCATCCAGCCATGCGGTCAGATTCGGCATATGTTCCTTAATCAGGTCCTCTAAGGGGATTAAAATACCCTGGCTGCCATAATCCAGCATTTCAGAGGAACTCATACCTGACTTAATGAACAGTTCCGGATAGTCCCCGGAATTTAACAGAAGGTTTCTCTTTTCACTGAGCTCGGAACTTAGAAGTGACTGAAATTCAATATCGATGTTGTATTTCTCCTGCAGTATCTGCATGGGCAGGGAATCATCCAGATCATAGGTAGAAGCGTGCAGTACGGCTACTGCCGAATAAGTAAGTTTATCCTCAGGGGCTTTTGTATCAGCTGACCCGTCTGCAGAAGAATGATCGGGCTGGGATTGGGACGGTGAGCCGCCGCACGCTGCCATTGAAAGAACCATTGCTGCTGCCAGCAATATTGATATAAATTTATGTTTCATACCATACCTCCATTTTTTATTTTTAATCCATCTCAAACGCGTTTTCAAAGTGGATGACTTAAATATAAGCGGGATATCCGTTTCCGGCAAGGTACATAATTTCGGTCCGCGCCGAAAATTTGTATCCGTCCGGTAAAATAAGCAAACAGCGGCGTCTGCCGCAAGAAAAGCAGACGCCGCTGTTTAAATATTCTGTTCCCGATATTGGGAGGGGGATACTCCTACCTCCTGTTTAAACTTGCGCCGGAAACTTGATACATTTACATACCCCACACTGGTACTGATCTGGTCAATGGTCTGATCCGTGCCGAGAAGAAGACCTTTTGCTTTTTCAAGCCTCATTTCCCACAGATATTCCGAGAAATTCTTCCCGAACCGGATCTTGAAAAGAGAACTCATGTGGGCGATGCTGATATGAAATGCATCAGCGAGCACTGTGATCGAAAAATCGGGGGATGCATATTCCGCGTTCATGATTTCCTCTATCTGTGAAAATCTCGCCGGGATGTTGTCGGAGCTTTCTTTGCAAAAGTCGAGCAGTGCCAGCATATTTTTAAGAATAGTGCCGCTGTTCTCCTCATAGGGGCAGCTTCTGCAAAGATAGAGCGTTGAGAAATAAAGGTCGCTGTAGTCCTTGAATTTAGCGTTATATTCACTGATTGCGTTGGTCAGTATCGTTAAAATATCAATCAGTATACTGCGGACATAAAAATTTATAAAGGGATTCTCATTTACATCCGAAGTGCTGTCCAATAAGCCTATAAGCTCTGTCACACAGGCCCGGGCTTCGGTAAAATGACTGTTTCGAAGATGCCGGGTCAATTCTTCCAGCTGCGATATCGGATACTGTAAGTGGCCGCTGTCCCTGCTTTCTCCAATGACGCTGGTGTACAAAACGACGGATTCGTCCACAGGACTGCAGGCTGCCATGACATTTTTATAAAGAGCCGGTATTTCCATGGGCGAATCGGCTCTGTCGCTGTAAACGCAGTGACAGCCAAGCTTTTTGTGCAGTTCTTCCAAAAGCACAGTGATGACGGTATGGCCATAGCCGTTTTGCCGGTCATCATAGTAGCTGATCAGGACAACCGCGTGTTCCTGTGTATATTCGATCATCGCAACAATTTTTTTCTCAAATGCCTGCAGGCCTTCGGATAAAGCCAGCTCCACATGTTCGGGGAAATCCGGACCGCCGGCATCATTTGTGATCCTGGCGATATAGATGGCGCATTTGTCAGATTCCATGGAAAAAAGGGAATCAATATCGGAAGGGCTCTGTATTACGGAATCAAACAGCGATTTCTGGATCAGCCTCCGATAGTTATTCAATTTTTCCTGCAGTGTGTATTTTTCAGCCGCCAGTTTACTGAACGTGTCCTCTAAAAGGCTTATATAATTGTGTTCGCTGCTGTCCGCCGGTATTATTTTCTTTATCAGCTTCTGCAGCGGCTTAAAGGTGGCCTGCATGGCCAACAGGATAATAAATAAACTCAGCAGAAAGACCAAGGCGAATACAATGATACTTCTTCCCATAGCGGTTTCTGTCTGTCTGGCGATTTCCTGATTGGAGAGGAGCGCTGTCAGCACCAAATTTCCGGCATTATCGCTGTCATCAGCTATCATGTACAGTGAGTTGGAAGCATCTATTTCATGAAGACCTGAAGAGGAAGGCAGTTCATCAGCCAGGGAGAACAGGGCATCAGGCTCATCTCCTGCAAGGAAGGAGCAGTCTGCATCAAGAAGCCAAAAGGACACTACCCCTTTGCTGCTTTCTGAATTCAGAATACTGTCAAATCCCTGCAGACTCAAAACATAAACAGTGAACATGGAGGATCTCTGGCTGCGGGGAGCCAGATAAATTAAAAAGGATTTATTGCCGGTATCCAGGCGGAAAAAATGGCGTTTGGGAGCGGAAAGATACTCGTCTAAAGGAATCGGATAATTTTTTCCTCCCACACAAATCCGGTAGCCGTCTTCAAATAAGACAACAGGCAGAGCTGTAGACAAAAGCACCTCCCCGTCGGAAGAGAGCACGGATATGGAATCGATCATATTGTTGGCGGAGGCATAGGCAGTCAGCTTTTTATTCGCCTGATAGAGATCATAGGCCGAATCGGTATAATTGGACATAATGAGATTTAGGTCTTTCTTGATCTGCGCATCGAGCAGAACAAAAGCAGTGACTTCTGAATCCAGCGTAGTCTTAATGGAAGAAAGCTGTTTTTCTGCGGATTCCTGCAGATGATCCTGGTAGATGGATATAAAGTTAAATCTGAATAGTAAGTAAAAACATCCAATTAATATAATAACGATTATAAAATAGGAAATGAAGTACTTAATAAAGGTCGGATTGAACCTGGCAAGCACTATGCGGTGTTCTGGACGCCGTTCTTTTTTATTCATGGTAAAAGGCCTCCCGGTCATTTCCCGCCGGCAGGAGCGGCGGGCTCCAATAGCGGGGGAATTTCAGACAGGGTTTCACACCGGCAGCCGGCATCTGAATGGCCGTCTCTGTGTACTAAAATAGTCCGCATACCCGCATCCTTTCCGCCCTGTATATCGGCTATCAGATTATCTCCGATCATATAACAGATATCAGGATATGCTGCAATGCGCAAGGCATATTGAAACAGCTCGATCCTCGGCTTTTCATAACCGATATTTGAAGATATTATATAGTCTGTAAAAAATGCTGATAACCCCAAATCCTCTATAATAGATGGGAGTTCGGGGTAATTATTTGATAAGATGTAATTTCTGTAACCTTTTTCAATGCACAGAGTTAATACTGATATTGCATCGCTGTAGAGGGTATAACTGTGCACGTCCAATATCTGGCGTTTGAAATCTGCATTTATTTTTTGCCGGTCTGCTTCGGCAATACCGTATGCTGCGTAAAACAAATTGAACTTTTTAAAAAGAGCGCTCCACCATTGCTGCCCCACTTGATCGGGATATGCTATTTCGGGTGTGTACCAGGAACATACCGATTGCAAAAGTGCCCTGATTTGTTCAGTGGGGATTTCATATTTTTGTTTTTTAAGCGCTGTGAGCAATGCGTTAAAAAATGACTCATTTGGATGTATGATGGTACCGTCAAAATCCCAAAAAATAGCTTTAGACAAAATTGCACCTCCGGCATTGTAGTACTGTATACAGTTACCGTAAAGTTCCGCGCAAGACAGGGCAGGGTATATTCCTCATGGGGACCCGCTCTCGCTCCGTGAAGCGCGCAACGATACTAATGCTGTAAAATACACAGCATAAGTACCGGCGGGCTTCAAGGGATCCCCATGAGGAATATACCCTGCCCTGTCTTGCGCTGTTTTATCGGCAGTTGTAAATAGTAACGCAATATGATTATGTTTAACTTGACATTGATTTTACCATAGTATTGCCGATATTGCTACCGGCACTTCCGTTGTAATCTGTAATCTGCGGTGAGTCGGGCTTCATTTGGGGCATATACTGAATAAGTACGCGTATTATGGGATAGTATAACAATATGACATATGCGTATTGCGGTATTTTGATATTGAATGCGAGTTGCGTATTGCGAGTCGGTGTGATATCATGTGTGTGGGAGGCGAAGATTATGTTGTTTGAGCGCAAGATTTACAGTAAGTTTCTTGCTTGGAAGAATGAAACAAAGGGGAAGAAAGTTCTTCTTGTAGAAGGAGCCCGTCGAATTGGTAAGTCCACTGTGGTGGAGGAATTTGCCCGGAACGAATATAAGAGCTATATATTTATCGATTTTGCCAGAGCATCAGATGATGTGAAGTCGTATTTCCATCTTCATCTGAATGATTTGGATACCTTTTTCATGCTGCTGTCCGTTAACTACGGTGTGCAGTTGTATCCCAGGGAAAGCATAATCATATTCGATGAGGTACAGCTATATCCGAAGGCAAGGGAAGCAATCAAGTATCTGGTTGCCGATGGACGGTATGATTATATTGAGACTGGTTCCCTTATCTCTATCAGGGAGAATGTACAGGGCATTGTGATCCCCTCCGAGGAGCGGAAAATCAAGATGTACCCACTGGACTTCGAGGAGTTCTGCTGGGCATTGGATGAAAGACCGCTTATCCCCTATATCAAGACCTGTTTTGAGAAGAAGGAATCTCTTGAGAGAAATCTGCACAACAAGGCGATGCTGCTTTTTAAGCAGTATATGTTGGTTGGCGGAATGCCTATGGCCGTTGTTGCCTTTCTAGAGGGGCATAAGGACTTTGGGGCCGCCGACCTTGAAAAGAGAGATATTCTTGC
Organism: Lachnotalea sp. AF33-28; assembly: GCF_003477885.1. Classification (GTDB taxonomy): domain Bacteria; phylum Bacillota; class Clostridia; order Lachnospirales; family Lachnospiraceae; genus AF33-28. The sequence goes on along the minus strand of NZ_QUEE01000001.1, from coordinate 205,126 downwards.
ACTTTACCGAAATGACATTATGAAGATTCATGCACAGTATCGGGCTAAGGTGTTGGCCATTTTCGATCAGATCCCCGGCCTTTTGTCCAGACACGAGAAACGGGTCGTTTTCAATCGCATCGTGGAAGGATCTAAGGCTGAACAGTATGAGGAGACCTTCTTTTGGCTCTCTGATTCTATGTTGGCAAATGAGTGCCGGAAAGCAAATGATCCTAATGTAGGGCTCTCACTAACAGAGACAGATGCCTGCATTAAGTGTTATCTGGGCGATACCGGTTTGCTGGTCAGCCATGCCTTCGATGAAAACGAGCTGTTGGAAGACGAAGTTTACAAGCAGATTTTCGCTGGGAAGCTGGGTTTGAACGAAGGAATGCTCTATGAAAATGTGATCGCCCAAATGCTTGTGGCGAATGGGCATCGGCTGTTCTTTTACACCCAGTACAATGATAAAAAACGAAGAAATGACATTGAGATCGACTTCATCATTTCCAATAACAGCAAAACAAAATATAAGATTTTTCCGATTGAGGTGAAATCCAGCCCGCAGTATTCTAATGCATCTTTAATTAGGTTCAAAGAAAAGTATAAATCCCGTATTGGCGGCAGCTATATCATCCATCCCCGAAATGTGATGGAGAAAGATGATATTCTGTGCATCCCGCCATATATGACGATTTGCCTTTAAATACGTTTATAGTTACTGTTCACGGGTACCGATAAAGCAGCGCAAGACAGGGCAGGGTATATTCCTCATGGGGATCCCTTGAAGCCCGCCGGTACTTATGCTGTGTATTTTACAGCATTAGTACCGTTGTGCGCTTCACGGAGCGAGAGCGCGTCCCCATGAGGAATATACCCTGCCCTGTCTTGCGCGGAAATTTACGGTAACTGTGAACAGTAACAGTTTATATGAGGCATTGGCACAAAAAGAAGAAACCGGTTGACAATACCGTTTCAGTCAGCTAGAATGCAAGTGATGCGGAAAGTATAAGCATCAAAATTTGCCTGAGATATCAAAATACGTTTTCATATGAACAGCAGACAATTGTCAGAGAAGTCAGGTGTGAATCCTGTACGGTCCCGCCACCGTGATGCGCCGCTGTGCGATAAGTCGGATCGCTGAGTTTGCTGTGTACGAATTCACGATGGATGGATTGTGCATTGTTATGCTTATTAACACCCTTTCGTGTATGAAAGGGTGTTTTGTTGTATCAGGACAGACATTTGGAGGAAAGAACATGAAAAAATTACTTGCTATCATCCTGACGTGTGCCCTTGCGGTGAGCCTTGCGGCCTGCAGCGCACCCGCGCCGAAGGAAACAGACGTCTCCACTGCGGCGGCTGAAACAACGCAGACCACAAAAGCCGCCGAGACTCCTGAAACAACGCAGAGTGCCGGAACGGAGCAGACTGCAGAAACATCTGCCGCAGCGCTTCCGACGACAGATCCCAGCGGAGCCCAGATCAAGGTTCCTGAAGACATCGAAACAATTGCCGTGCTGTCTCCTTCGATTGCGCAGACAATCATTGGTTTAGGCCTGGGGGATAAGATTGCGGCGTATGATGCACAGAGCGTCGGGCTGGAAGGCCTTCCGGAAAGTGATATCGTACTGGATTTTATGCAGCCTGACATGGAACAGCTGGCAGCGCTGAATCCCGATGTGCTCTTCGTTTCCAACATGACCTTATATGACCAGGAAAATCCGTATCAGACGCTGATCGATCAGGGCGTCTGCGTTATCTGCGTGCCAACCAGCGAAAGCATTGCCGCTATACAGAGTGATATCAGCTTTTTGGCTGCAGTTTTGGGCGTTCCGGAAAAGGGAGAAGCAATGCTTGCCGATATGCAGGCACAGATCGACAGCATCGCTGCTATTGGCTCCACCATAACCGATAAGAAAACGGTTTATTTTGAGATCGCGGCGGCGCCTTCCATGTACAGCTTCGGCAGCGGTGTATTCTTAAATGAAATGATAGAACTAATCGGTGCAAAAAACATATTGGCGGATCAGAACGGATGGCTGGGAGTTGAGGCGGAAACGGTGGTGGCCGCTAATCCCGATGTGATCCTGACAAATGTGAACTACATAGAAAATCCGACACAGGAAATCATGGACCGTGAAGGCTGGGCGGATATGACCGCAGTTGCAGACAAGAGCGTATATTATATTGATAATATGGCTTCCTCCTCTTCCAACCAGAACATTGTAAAGGCCCTGGTGCAGATGGCTGAAGCAATTTATCCGGAGTATTATACAGAATGAAAACCACTTTAAAGGTGACACTCATGGCAGTCATCGCGGCTGCCGCATTAATTTTCGGCATCGGTATCGGCAGTGTGTATGTATCACCTGCCGATATTCTTGCAATTTTGGGGAATCGGCTGTTTCAGATTCCTCTCCCGGAAAGCATAAACCCGGTGTATCCGAAGATGGTCATGGACATGCGCCTCCCCAGGGTACTCATGGCATTTCTGACCGGAGCGGCGCTCGCGGCTGCCGGTACGGTTATGCAGTCCGTGCTGCAGAATCCGCTCGCATCCCCGTTTGGGCTCGGCATTTCGGCAGGGGCGGGCCTCGGCGCGGCTGTTGTAATGGTAATGGGCCTTTCTTCCGGGATCCTCGGAATGTTTTTCCTGCCTGCTGTCAGCCTGCTTGGCGGGCTGGGAACGGTGATTCTCGTGATCGGATTTTCTTCGCGGATTGACAGGAGCATGTCCAACACCACGATTATCCTTACCGGTATGGTGCTCTCGCTGTTTCTGAATGCGATTATGAGCATGCTGGCCACAGTCTCCCCTGCCAATGCGCAGCGGATCAACCTATGGACGCTGGGCAGCTTCTCCATGAAGGGATGGGACAGTGTGCTCATACTCTTCGTTGTGACCGTGCTTTGCATGCTGCTTTTTATGTTTTATGCCAAGGAAATGGATGTCATGACGTTCGGAGAGGAGCAGGCGCTGTCGTTGGGCGTGAATCTCAAATTCGTAAAACGGCTCCTGATCTGCATCGTGGCGGTCCTTACAGGAACGGCGGTCGCCTTTGTGGGCATCATCGGATTTGTGGACTTAATCGCTCCGCATGTTGTTAGGAGATTCTTCGGCTCCTCTCACCGGCTGGTCCTGCCGGCAAGCGCGTTATTCGGCGGCACCTTTATGGTTCTGTGCGATCTTGCGGCGCGCACGCTGGCGGTGCCGAGAGAGATTCCGATCGGATCTATTACGGCGCTGATCGGTTCCCCTTTCTTTATCTATATCTATTTTGTGAAACGGAAGGAGAGATAAAACTTGCTGCAGGTGAAGCATGTAAGCTGCGGATATGACAAATATCCGGTAGTAAAGGATGTCTCCGTTTCACTGGAAGAAGGAGAACGGCTCTGCATTTTAGGTCCGAACGGCTGCGGTAAAACCACTTTTCTGCGCGCGCTGGCCGGCATTTTGCCATATTCCGGAGAAATCACGGTCTGCGGCGAGTCTTTAAAGGGAATGAAGCGCAGACAGGCGGCACAGAAAATAGCGCTGATGAGCCAGCTTTCGTCCTACAGTTTTTCCTATACTGTCTATGAGACAGTTATGCTGGGAAGATATGCGCATATGAAGCGCGGGCTGCTTGGCGGAGAAAACAGTGAAGACCGCAGGATCGTGCTGGAGAGCATGGAACGCACAGGCACCTTGGAATTAAAAGACCGCCTGATTACCGAGCTTTCCGGCGGCCAGCTGCAGAGGGTATTTCTGGCGCGCGTATTCGCGCAGGATCCGCAGATTATCCTCTTAGATGAGCCTACCAATCATCTGGATCTCAAATATCAGATTGAACTCATTGAATACCTGAAGGAATGGTCTTTAAAGGGAAAACGCTGTGTTGCCGGAGTACTGCACGATATTAATCTGGCATTGGCTTTTGCAGACACGCTTCTTTTAATGGATGAAGGCCGCGTGCAGGCGGTTGAGAAAACAGATCACTTTGACTTTTCGCTGTTAAGCCGCACCTATCATATGGATGTGCAGGACTATATGCGGAAATCTTTGAAAAGATGGGAGTAATAAACGGATGGAAATTTATCATAGTCCTTATGAGGCATATCCTTTTTTGAGCGATGCCGGCGATGACCTTCGCTGTGACTTTGAGCTGTTTACCGATCAGATGGCGAGCCGTACGGGCCTTTTACGCGCGCAGGTTAAGGATGAGACGCTGCGTGAAGAGCTTTTGTGGGTATGCGAACTGATCTATCATATCAATCCGACGCTGCGCACAAGGCTTACGGTAACGGAAGCGGAGAAAGATCATTTATTTGAAATTGCCAATCGCCTGAAACAGGAATGCGGCCCCCGCTGTAAGATGTTTGTGCTGACCCAGGGCTGTGAGGCCGCCTGTACCGCACATCTGCTGCGCGTGCAGGGGAAAACCCTGGTCCGCCTGATCTATCGGTATTGCGAGCAAGGAAACGAGGTTTCCCCGCTGCTGCTGGATCTCGCCAATCTCCTGTCGGGCTACTTTTTCTATCTGGCTCTCAAGCTCAATGAGCTGGAAGGTGTGGATGAAATTCCCTACACAAGCAGGAATTACAAGCTATGAGCAAAGCAAAGGCAATTATGGTACAGGGCACGGCATCCGGGGTTGGCAAGAGCACAATCGCCATCGGACTCTGCCGGCTCTTTGCGCGTAAGGGGATCAGGGTCGCCCCCTTTAAGGCGCAGAATTTATCGGACAATGCACATATCCTGCCGGACGGCTCACAGATGGCGCGTTCACAGGCAGTCGCGGCGGCGGCCTGCGGCATCGCGCCCCATACAGATATGAATCCGGTATTGTTAAAGCCGTTTCACGGCGGCTGTGAAACCATTTTGGATGGCGTGGCCGTCGAACAGCTGAGTCCGGAGCTTAAGCAGGAGCGGATCATGGCGGCGTTTCACCGCCTGGCCGGCGAATACGATCTCATCGTGGCGGAAGGCGCCGGAAGTCCGGTAGAGTTAAATCTTATAGCGGGCGATATTGTAAACATGGGATTTGCCCAGCGGATAAACTGCCCGGTGCTGCTGGTTGCCGATATCCGGCGCGGCGGGATCTTTGCATCCGCCTACGGGACAGTCGCTCTGCTTGAGCCTGCACAGCGCGCGCTGGTGCGCGGACTGATTGTCAATGATTTTTACGGCGATCCCTCTTCTTTTGGGGAAGGGATGCGTATTTTAAGTGAAATAACAAAGGTTCCGGTGCTTGGCACGGTGCCGCATCTGGATCTTTGTCTGGAGGACGAAGACAGTCTGCAGGGAGCTGACACAAAGACCCGTGCGCACATTGCGGCGCGGATACCGGATGGGATGACATTCGGGCAATATCAGGAATTGCAGTTTGACAGGCTGGCGGATGCACTCGCTGCATGTCTGGATATTTCGGCAATCGAGGCGGTCCTGGAAGGAGAGGGTTCGGATGGAAGATTATAGAGGAAAGCATTTTGTGGCCTCCTACAGCGGAGGAAAGGACAGCGTACTGGCGATCCACCGGGCAGTTTTAAAGGGAATGGTCCCGGACGCCTTCATTATCACATACAATACCGATCTGGGGCGCTCCTGGTTCCATGGCATACCCCAGGATGTCCTAAAGGAGGTCGAACAGGCCGCCGGTGTTCCTGTGAGGCTGATTCGGACCGGCGGTGCGGATTACGCTGCTAACTTTGAACAGATGCTGCGAGAGTATAAGGCGCTTGGAGCCGATGTCTGTGTGTTTGGGGATATTGATATCGAAGGCCACCTGGAATGGGGCAGGGCGCGCTGCGCCGCCGCCGGAATGGAAGCTTACTATCCGCTCTGGCATGAAAAGCGCACGGACCTTGTGAAGGAATGCATTGAGAGCGGCTTTACAGCCCGCATAACGGTTGTTGACATAAAAAGGCTCGGCCCTGATTTTCTGGGGCGGCAGCTGACGCACGAAGTAATGCGGGAAATCGAGGCCGTCGGCGCGGATGTATGCGGGGAAAACGGAGAATATCACACGTTTGTTACAGCCGGCCCTATCTTTTCCAAACCGCTTCCGGTAGAGTTTGCACCCCCTGTTGTACCGGACGGTTATGCGGTGCTTCCGGTTCTCTTAAAAAGCAGAAAGCCGGTGCTCACAAACGGCTATGTGCAGGTATATACCGGCGACGGCAAAGGAAAGACAACCGCTTCGATGGGGTTGATTCTGCGCGCGATGGGCGCCGGGATGAACGTATATTTCGGCCAGTTCATGAAGACAGGCGAGACGAGTGAGATCCGGGCCATGCGCACCTTTGGCGATGCGATTACAATCGAACAGTACGGCGACGGCAATGAGCTGTATCATCCGGATCCGGAAGCGGATGAAGCCGCAGCGCACGCGGGATTTATAAAAGCGCGCCAGGCGCTTAACAGCGGACGGTATGATATGGTTGTCCTGGATGAGATCCATGTGGCCGCTTTCAAGGGATATCTGACGGAAGAGGAAATCCTGCAGCTCTTGGAGGAAAAGCCATACTTTACGGAATTGATTCTGACCGGACGCTATGCTGCCAAATCCGTTATGGAAAAAGCGGATCTGGTTACCGGTATGACCGAGATACGCCATTATTACAAAAACGGGGTTGGGGCGAGGCGCGGAATAGAGATGTAATTATGGGATTGACAATTTGGCGAGGCAATTCTATAATGAAAAGAACGTTCATAATATGCCGATATGGCGATAAGGGAGTAGTTGGCATCATCGGCTTCGGTGGTGTAATAAAGTCAACATGCTGATAGATTCTATCTGGCTTTATTTTAAATGATGAGACTTATCTGCGGAGAAATTCTGCAGGTGGGTCTTTTTTCATTTCATAAGGATGTTCCCTTATTCATTCTTACTACATATGAAGGAGATTAAGTATGGGATTGGCGGAATTGTTTATTTTGGCGGTTGGTCTGTCCATGGATGCGTTTGCCGTGAGCATCTGCAAGGGCCTGTGCATGAGAAAAGTGACGGTGAAAAAAGCAGGGATTGTCGGGCTGTATTTCGGCGCGTTTCAGGCGGGAATGCCACTGCTTGGCTATGCCCTCGGCGTGCAGTTCCAGGACAGGATCACGGCGCTTGACCATTGGATCGCCTTCGTGCTTTTGGGACTGATCGGAACAAATATGATCAGGGAAGCGCTTTCTAAGGGAGAAGAGGACTGTGTCTGTCCCACCGATGAGAAGGAGGAGCTGGGCGCGAAGAACATGCTGCTTTTGGCGGTGGCCACCAGCATCGATGCGCTGGCTGTCGGAGTCACCTTCGCATTTCTTAAGGTGCAGATCATTCCGGCGGTATCCTTTATCGGAATTATTACCTTCAGCCTTTCCGCCGCAGGGGTTAAGATTGGCAATGTGTTCGGCGTGCGCTATAAATCAAAGGCGGAGCTGGCCGGAGGCATAATTCTGATTCTAATGGGGACCAAGATCCTGCTGGAGCATCTGGGGGTATTTTGAGTAAGGATAGGAGCAGAGCAGTTTTTTGGATCACGGTACCAGCCTCGACATGACAGGCGCGAAGTTATCCGCAGCATCAAAATAGTATTTAGTAAGCTCCTGTAAACAGAATTCCAGCAGCTCTTGGGGATTTTCATACTGCAGGTAGTGGATCTGCTGGGCCATATAGTAGCGGATATAGCTGTCCGGAGAATATTTTTCACCGCCCGGATTCAGATAAAAACTGACAAGTGCGGGTTTTATGGCTGAGATGCTAAGGCAGGCGAAAGTGAAGTATTCTGCGCCCATCGCATTTACCCGGGAGGACATGTGCAGTGAATCCAGCACCTTGGACTGGAACAGCGCGCGCAGTTTTGGCTCCTTATAGATCTGATCATAAAAACGGCCGAAAGGCGGGCTGTTGAAGCAGAGTCTAAGCTCCAGCGCGCTGTCAATTAAATACATCTGGGGAACCGTATAGCCGAACTGCTGCAGCCAGCCGGAGAAGGCGTTTCGTATCTCCAGATAGATGAGGAGCGCGATGTCGGCTTTGGATTCAAAATAGTATTTAATCAGGCCGAGATTGGTCCCGGATTTTTCTGCAATCTGCCTGGTTGTGGTCTGTTCATAGCCCTGCCTGTAAAACAGCTCGCGGGAAGCCTGCAGCAGCAGTCTTTTTGTCTCGATCCCCTTTTCATACTGTGCCATGATTATCCTCCCTCGCTCTCCTCCCGCCGGCATTGCCGTGCAAAGCGTATATACAGTATAAGCGCGATGCCGGCTTTTTTCAAGAGCACAGAATTCACCAGCCGCCCAGCAGCGGTAAAATGGTAACAGCAAATACATTCTTATACCGGAAAAAGGCGGAAAGCCGCCATAAGTTCATTGACGCCGTCAAAGGAAACCGGTAGAATAAATTTATAGGGGAAATATGATAAAAAGGCGGGGTAATGTATGTATCGTGTGCTGCTCGTGGACGATGAGGCATTGGTAAGGGACGCAATCAGCGCAAAGATCCGGTGGGAGGAGCTGGGTTATGAGCTGGCCGGCGCCTGCAAAAACGGAAAAGAGGCGCTGGAATTTATTCGGCAGAATCCGGTGGATTTGCTGCTGACGGATATCTGCATGCCGTTTATGGACGGGATGGAGTTGAGCCGGCAGGTCTATACGGATTTTCCGCAGATACATATCGTGATTTTCAGCGGATACAATGAATTTGAATATGCGAAAAACGCCATGAAATACCGTGTGGAGGAATATCTGCTGAAGCCGGTAACGGCCAGAGAGCTGACGGATACGCTCTGCAGCTTAAAGCGTAAGCTGGATGAGGAACGTAAGGAGGATGAGAGCAACCGTGAGCTGCAGCAGGAGTACAGGAAGAACCGGAGCCTTGTGAGGGCGAAGGCGCTGACGAATCTGGTGCTGGGCAATAAGACGATGGAGGAACACCGGGCGGAGCTGTCGGAGGCGGGAATCGAGCTTGAAGCCGCCGCTTATGAGGCCGCGTCGCTGGAAATCGATCTGTATTCCGAGCTTTTTTCACCGGATAAGGAACAGAAAGAGCAGAGCGCGCTGATGTCCTTTATGGTGTTTAATATAGCGGATGAACTGGTGAACGCCCGGAGGGCGGGCATTGCCTTTCAGCGGAATGACAACAGCACGGTAATCATCTTTATGTCCAGTTTCCAGAAGGAATTCCACAGCGCGGTTGCAAAGACATGCCTGGACATACAGAAGGCCATTGCCGTCCATGTAAAGATGCCTGTAACCATTGGCATCGGCAGCTGTGTGCACAGCCCTGAGGAAATCAGCCGGTCATATGAGGAGGCGAAGGCGGCGGTTGGCTACCGCTATCTGCTGGGAGAAGGCAGGGTGATCGATACTGCGGTGATACGGGAGAAGCAGACGGACATCCTCACTCTGGAAGAGCCGATCGACCGGGTAATTATGGGAATACAGTCGGACGACAAAAGAAAGATCAGGGATGGGCTGGAAGAGATCGGTCAGATGTTGGCGCAGACCTATCAGGAGAAGAATAAGGTGTATCTCTATCTGCAGCAGGTGGTGGTGGCGGTCAACGGCCTGATGAAAACTGCGGATTTAAACAGCACAAGTCCTTTCCAGAGCGCGGAGCTGTTTATACACAATATCAGTGAAGCCAGGACATTGAGCCAGATGCTGGAGTACCTGGGAGGATACTGCATCAATACCGCGGAAGAGCTTAAACTCCAGAGAGAGGGGAGCGGCAGCCGTCAGGCTCTGCTGGCCCTGGATTATATAGAGAAAAATTACGGAAAAGCAGAGCTGAACCTGCAGATGGTCTGCGACTATCTGGCCATCAGCCCCAGCTATTTCAGCACCATATTTAAGAATTATACCGGAGAAACCTTTGTGGAGTCGCTGACCAGAAAACGCATGGAAAAAGCCATGGAGCTTCTGGCGCACACCAACATGAAGAATTATGAAATTGCGGAGAGGGTTGGATTTGCGGATCCGCATTATTTCAGCATCGCGTTTAAAAAGGCAACCGGGAAGACGCCCAAGGAGTACGCAAGGGAGACGAGACGTTTATGAGGGTGTTTAAAAATATCCATTCCGCGTTTCTGGCCGCCTTTACCGTGATCATTGTGCCGGTGACCGCGGTATTTGTCTGGATATCCTTTCGCTTCACCGAAGAATCCATTTTGGAAAACTCCCAGAAATACGTGTCACAGCTTGTGGAGCAGGTGAACGATAAGGTGGATTTTTATCTGGACTATATGGACAACACCTCCTGGATGCTGCTCTTTCATTCAGATGTGGGGGACTATTTAAGCCGGGAATTCACGGATGATACGCAGAAGAAGGAAATGGCAGCCGGGATAGCGGATCAGTTTTCCAATATTTTGAGCACAAGGAGCGATATATACTGCATCGCCGCCTATGGGCAGAACGGCCGGCTGGTGGTAAACGGCGGGGATGAGGTCATCAATCGGAACACCAACATCAGTGAAAGAAGCTGGTACAAGAGCGCGCTGGAGGCCAACGGAGAGACGGTCATCACCTCCTCCCATGTGCAGAATGTGATCTATGACAGGTATCCGTGGGTGGTCAGCGTGTCCAGGGCGGTGCGCGTGCCGGGCGGGGAGAAACCGGTGGGTGTGCTGTGGATCGATTTGAATTACAATGCCATCAGCGATCTGTGCAGGAGCATTGATCTGGGCAGCAGGGGATATATCTTCGTGCTGGACCAGGATGGGCAGATCGTCTATCATCCCCAGCAGCAGCTTCTGCACAGCGGGCTGAAGGACGAGCGGATCAGCGATGTGATGGAGATGGGATCCGGTCATTTCCTGACGGATCCGGATGTGAAAAAGGCGAAGCTCTATACCTGCTCCAGATCGGAGAGCACCGGATGGACCGTGGTGGGGGTGGTGGACGCCACGGAACTGTTTAAAAATGAAGAGAATGCCAAGCGCATGTATCTGCTGACCGCTATCCTGCTTTCCATCGCGGCAGTAGTGGTCTCGCTGATCCTTTCCGGCTATATGACACGCCCGATCCGCGCGCTGAAAAATTCCATGCGCGAAGTGGAACAAGGGAATTTCAGGGTGACCGGGCCGATCTTAAAGGATGACAGTGAGATTGGAAAGCTGGGCAGGAGTTTTTCCATGATGGTGGATAAGATCCAGATACTCATGGAGGAACAGATAAAGGAACAGAAGCTTAAACGCAGGAGCGAGCTTAAGGCGCTGCAGTCGCAGATCAACCCGCATTTCCTGTACAATACGCTGGATTCCATCGTGTGGATGGCGGAGAGCGGCAGGGATGAGGAGGTGGTGATCATGACCTCCTCTCTGGCCAGGCTGCTGCGCCAGAGCATCAGCAATGAAGCTGAATTCGTGACGGTGGAACAGGAGGCGCAGTATGTCAGCAGCTACCTGACCATACAGAAGATGCGTTACCGGGATCAGCTAAGCTATGAAATAGAGGTGGACCCTTCCATACGGAGCAAAAAGATGATTAAGATGATACTGCAGCCGCTGGTGGAGAACGCCCTTTATCACGGCATCAAATATAAAGAGGAACCGGGCACAATCCGCGTCAGAGGATTTATGCAGGGAGACCGCATGATTCTGGAGGTGGAGGATGACGGCATCGGGATGGATGAAGAACAGCTGGCCCATATCTTTGACCGGAAGGAGCCGGATGAACGCTCCAACGGTGTGGGGGTGCGCAATGTCCAGGAACGGATCCAGCTCTATTATGGAAAGGAATATGGCCTGACCTATGCCAGTGAGAAGGGCAGGGGGACTACTGTGAGGGTGAACCTCCCCGCAGACTGTGAAGGTGCGGGCCTAAAACTGCAGTGAGAAAGGCGCATGGGCGCGGATTGGAAATGTCATGAAAAGATTAATGAGATACCGCATATGGCTGATCGTCCTGCTGGTCCTGTCAGTGACCGGCGCGTACCTGTTTTCCACGCTGCAGGCGGAGCCGGATCCTAAAATGCGGATCATATGTATTTTGAAGACAACCGAGAGAAACGGCTTCTGGAATTCCCTCACGGAAGGGATTGAAGCCGCCATGGAAGAATATGATGCGGATGTCAGAATCACCGGACCTGATGAGGAGTCCGATGTGGAACAGCAAAATAAAATCATACGCGATGCGGTGGCGGAAAAGCCGGATGTGATCGTGCTGGCCGCCATAGACTCCAATCTGACGATGCCGGCCGCGCTGGAGGTGAAGCAGGCGGGGATCAAGCTGGTGCTGATTGACTCCGGGCTTAAGGATCACATAGAGGATGCCATGGTAGGGACGGATAACAACCGCGCCGGTGTCCGGGCGGGAGCCCTGATCCAGAGACTGATGGGAAAGGACGGAAAGCTGGGAATTATAAGCTTTGTGAGAAATTCTCTGACTGCTATCGACCGGGAAGAGGGGTTAAAAAGCGCAGTGGGTGAGGATAACAGCAATGTTTATGATACCGTTTACTGCGATTCAGATGAGCAGAGAGCATTTGAGCTCACGACGCAGCTGCTGAATGAACATCCGGATATCACAGTGCTTGCCGGCCTGGATCAGTATTCCTCGGCGGGCGCCGCCAGAGCTGTGGCGCAGCTGGGCCTGTCCGGCAGGGTGAAGGTGGTGGGATTTGATAACTCCAAAGAACAGATCAAATATCTGGAGGAGGGAATCTATGAGGGGCTGGTGATTCAAAAAGCCTTTAACATGGGGTACCTGGGCATAGAGGCGGCGGTGGAACTGGCGCAGGGCGGACATGTGCCCATGAACAGGGATTCCGGATCGGTGCTGGTGACGAAAGACAATATGTATATCGGCATCTATCAGAAGCTGCTGTTTCCGTTCCAGGAAGAGTAAATGGTCATTATATTACGAAAAAAGGTGAAAATCTTACAAACCGTAAGATTTTCACCTTTTTTCGTGAGAATTTCCATTAAAAATACTCATCTAATTCAATATAATCATTTCATAGCCAGTTGATATGAACGGACAGGGAGGTAAACATGGGCGAAGTAATTATTCGGATGGAGGGCATTGACAAGGCCTTTGCCGGAGTTCCAGCGCTTAAGAAAGCAAAGCTGGAATTAAAGACCGGAGAAGTTCACGCCCTGATGGGGGAAAACGGAGCCGGAAAATCCACTCTGATGAAGATCCTGACAGGCATCTACAGTAAAGATGCGGGACAGATTTTCTACGAAGGCAAAGAGGTGGAATACAAGAATCCGAGAGAAGCACAGGAAGCCGGCATCATCATCGTACATCAGGAGCTGAATATGATGACGCATCTGACCGTTGCGCAGAACCTGTTTATCGGCAGGGAAAGCATGAACGGCAAGCTGATCAATGACAGGAAGATGAATAAAGATGCGGCGGAGATATTTAAAAGGCTGAATATCGATATCGATCCCGCAGCAGTGATCGGAACACTGACCGTGGGCAGGCAGCAGATGGTGGAAATCGCAAAGGCGATCTCCTCTAAAGCCAAGGTCATCGTCTTTGACGAGCCCACCGCGGCGCTGACAGAGACGGAGATCAATGAGCTGTTTAAGATCATCAGGGATCTGCGGGATCAGGGGATCGGCATCATCTATATATCCCACCGCATGGATGAGATCAAACAGATCACAGACCGCGTCACCGTCATGAGGGACGGCGAATATGTGGGGACCCTGATCACGGAGGAATGCACAAAGAGCGACATCATCAACATGATGGTGGGCCGTGTCATATATGAGGAACCCAAACAGTTCTCCAATGTGCCGGAGGACGCGCCGGTGGTCTTAAGCGTCAGGAACCTCAATGCCGGCAGGATGGTGCAGAATGTGAGCTTTGACCTGAAAAAGGGTGAGATCCTGGGGTTTGCAGGACTCATGGGCGCGGGGCGCACCGAGACCGCCAGAGCCATATTCGGAGCTGATAAAAAGGACAGCGGACAGATCTTCATAAATGGGAAAGAAGTGACGGTCAACAGCCCGATGGATGCGGTTAAACACGGTATCGGCTATCTCTCGGAGGACAGAAAGAGGTACGGTATCATCGTAGAGAAATCCGTAGCGGACAATTCGGTCATGGCCTGTCTGGAACGGTATACGAAAAAAGGGCTGATCAATGACAAAAGCGTGCATAAAGACGCAGAGGAATTTGTGGAAAAGCTGAAAACAAAAACTCCTTCCGTAGAACAGTTCGTGATGAATCTCTCCGGCGGAAACCAGCAAAAGGTGGTTATCGCCAAATGGCTGCTCTGCAACAGTGAGATCCTGATCTTTGACGAACCGACCAGAGGCATCGACGTCGGGGCGAAAAGTGAGATCTATACCCTGATGAATGAACTGGTAAAGCAGGGCAAATCCATCATCATGATCTCTTCGGAGCTGCAGGAAGTGCTCCGCATGAGCGACCGCATTGTGGTTATGTGTGAGGGCAGGAAAACCGGAGAGCTGTCGATAGAAGAAGCGAGCCAGGAGAAGATCATGCATCTGGCCACATTAAGAGAGTAGCAGGAGGAGAAGTGAAATGAAGAAAGTAAATCCGTTAAGTCTGCAGAAGCTGGTAGCGATTGCCGCTCTGGTGGTGATCTATCTGTTCTTCTTTGCAATGAGCCCGGCGTTTCGTTCCGGCAACACGCTGGTCAGCATATTTGATGCTTCCTATTATATCGGATTCATGGCCATAGGCGTCACCTTTGTTATCATCACCGGAGGCATCGATCTTTCCATCGGCACCGTGCTGATCTGCACGGCTTTGATCGGCGGCACGCTGTACGATAAGGGACTCCCGCTGTGGCTCTGCCTGATCGCCATCGTCGCCTGCGGCGCGCTGTTCGGCCTGGCCAATGGATTCATGGTAGCGGTCATGAAGCTGCCGGCTTTTATCGCAACTCTGGGCACCATGATGGTGACAAGAGGATTAGGTTCCATCATCACCAAGACCCAGAGCGTTACGTTCCCGCTTCGCACCAGCCCGGACGGATGGTATAAGAACATATTCCGCACCCAGGGTTTCCCGGGCCTGGAATCCGGTTTTCCCACCGGCATTATACTCCTTATTGTGGCGGTGATCCTGATGTCCATCGTGCTTACGAAAACCCGTCCCGGCCGCTATATCCTGGCCTTAGGCAGCAATAAAGAAGCGACCAGACTTTCCGGCGTAAATGTGGTAAAATGGGAGATGCTGGCCTACGTGATCAGCGGTACCTTTGCGGGCATCGCGGGCGTGGCTTACGCGGCAAACCTCTCCACCATCATGCCAGGCACCGGCAACGGCTTTGAGCTGGAGGCCATCGCGGGCGTAGTGATCGGCGGCACCTCTCTGGCAGGCGGCATGGGCTCCGTAACCGGCACCATCGTCGGCGTATTCATCATGAGCGTGCTGAAAACAGGGCTTCCCTTCATCGATCTGCAGCCCCATTATCAGATGTTCATCACCGGTATCGTTCTGATTGTAGCTGTATACATCGATGTGAGAAACCGCAACCGCAGGAGGGCATAAGCTCTGCCAGGGATATACTTTGGATGTACTCCCGCACGGAATACAATTACCGGCGGAAAACAATATAATGTAATCAAGGAGGATTTATTATGAGCAAATGGAAAAAACGGGCAGCTTTACTTCTGGCAGGAGCGATGGTGTTAACAATGCTGGCAGGCTGCAGCAACAAGGCGGGAGGGGAGACCACCAAGGCCCCCGAAGGCGGGGAGACAGGTGCTCCTGCGAGCGATATTACGATTGAGATCGTTGCCAAGGGCTTCCAGCATGATTTCTGGCAGGCGGTTCTGGCCGGCAGCAAGAAAGCGGAAGCAGAATTCGGCGTTAAGACAAACTTCGTGGGACCTGAAGGTGAAGGCGCAATCGCAGCCCAGGTTGAGCAGTTAAACAACGCCATCAACAAGAATCCCAACGCGATCTGCTTCGCAGCTCTGGATACCAGCGCGGCGCTGGATGCAATCACCATGGCGCAGAGCAAAGGCATTCCGATCATCGGCTTTGACTCCGGCGTGCCCGGGGCTCCTGAAGGCGCAGTTTTAGCCAATGCGGCGACCGATAACTATGCGGCAGGCGCTCTGGCAGCAGAGAAGATGTATGACAAGATCAAAGATCAGCTGGCTAATCCGGCCGGTCCGGTAAGAATCGGCGTTGTTTCCCAGGAGGCGAACTCTGACTCCATCGTACAGCGTACGGCCGGTTTCGTGGAGAAGATGTCCGAACTGATCGGTGAGGATAAGTGCTCCGTGGAAGGTCATGACAAATTTGCCCGCAAGGTTGACGGCGTGAACATTGTTATGGAAGTGAGAGTTCCTGCGGAAGTTACCGACAATGCCGGAAAGACGGAAGCGCTGGCTCTGCTGAATAAGGATGATCTGATTGCAATCTACGGTTCCAATGAATTCGCAGCCAAATGTATCATCAATGCCAACGAAGGCATGAACAAACTGGGCGAAGGCAAAGTCATCGCCGTTGGATTTGACTCCGGAGCTCTTCAGATCGATGCGATCAAGACCGGCGCATTCTACGGCTCCGTTACCCAGGACCCTGTATCCATCGGATACAACGCTGTGAAGCTGGCTGTGGAAGCGGCTAAAGGCAACGCGGTGAGCGATGTGGATACCGGATGCCAGTGGTATAATGCAGAAAATATTGAAGAACCTGATATCGCAGCCTGTCTGTACGAATAATGCGAATAAAAGAATGATGAGAAGCGGCCGGAAGAGTGATCTCCCGGCTGTTTTTCATTCAATAGGGTTGGAAGCCTTTTTCACAGGAAGGTCACTTAAGCCGGCATTGATCTTCATCCGGATCTTTGCAACCCGGAAAAGAAGTTACTGCCGGAAGTTTGATATGAATTGTGGTCCCTTCAGAAGGTTTGCTGTTTATAGTCAGGGAACAGCCGCCGCTGTAAAACAGCCTTAAGCGTTTATACAGATTGAACAGACCTACATGCTTAGTATCCGCCGAGTCCGCCTGTGACATCTGTCTGCGGATCTCCTCCAGACGGGATGGCAAAATTCCCTGACCGTCATCGGTCAGCGTTATGCCTGTATAACCGGAAAATTCTTCAATGCGGATATCAATGGATATGGCTTTGCGGAAACTGCCCGCCCCATGAGTTATGCTGTTTTCGATAAGGGGCTGAAAAAGCAGTTTCGGCACTTTAATCTCTGGCAGAGGTTCATTGAACTGCCACCGTATATTAAAATTATCCGGAAAACGCGCTTTCAGAATATCGATATAGCATACAGTACATTGAATCTCTTCCGCAAGAGTGACTTCCATCAGCGGATCGCGCAGCGTATAGTTTAGCAGGGTGGAAAGACTTTCAATCATCTCACTGGCCGGATTAGGGCCGCCTGTCAAGGCTATTGCATTCCAAGTTATAAAGTGCAGGGTATTGAAGAGAAAATGAGGATTGATCTGTGACTGGAGAGCAAGAAGCTCCAGCACCTGCATATGATATCTGCGTTCGGACAGCTGGGTCTGAAACAGATTATTTTCAATAAACTTGTTCAGGATACTTTGTATGATATATTCATAGGAATCCTTCCGCATATTTTCTTTGGACAGAATCTGATTGTGTTTTGCGGCATCCAGTATATCAATAATGTTTTCCAGAGTGCTCTGCGATTTTTTTGATAAGCGCGCAAGCAGGGGAATTTCAATTACAATCATCAGGAAAACAAAGAGCAGGATCAGGGAGAGCATGAGTGCAGGAACATGAAAAAATACATTTTGAGGAGTGTAGATATAGTATGTCCATCCATTTTGCGCTGAACGGACAGAGGTCACTACATGCTGTCTTCCTGCAATCTTCAGCCTTATAAGCCCGTTTACTGCGAGGAGCTGACGGCTGATTTCCCTGTCGGTCAGAGTTAATCCGGGAGAATGCAGAACGATTTCACCGTTTTCATTCATTATCGCAAACATTTGGCCTTCATCGGCAGAAGGCAGCGTATTTTCGATTATTGTTTCCATATAAGAAGCATTTAAATTAACGATCGCGTAATCAGAAGTCTGGGCGGAACTGGAGCTCTTGATCGGGATAAATATGGTGAGCACTCTAACAGGCACCTTTTCAAAGGAATACCGCTTCAGTTCGCGTACAGCGCTCCAGGGCCGGTACTCGAGGGTCTTTTGCTGACAGAGAGTGTACCAGCCCGTATCATAATAAGAATCCAGATAAGAGTAGGACTGTTCAGAAGAGGTGAGAAAGCGGCCGTAGGGGTTATTATAATATATATAGATCGAATGGATATGGGGCTGTATGGATTGGGAGAACATGACCGACTGGAGTATGGACATAGAACTGCTGATCTCATAATCCTTTTCATCGCTTTGCAGGATACGCTTTAACAGAATGTTCAAATAAATGCTATTGCTATAGCTATAATTCAACTCTTCGCATTCATACAGTACCTGATCCATATAGTCGCTGATTCTATGTATAGTACCGTTGTTATTCTGCTTTATGACTCTAAATACGGAATAGTAAGCGATGATGCAGGTGAATATGCCAAGAATCAGCAAAGATGCAGCCGGAATCAGCAGATAACGGATGAAAGTCCTGCGGAACTGTTTTCTGTTAAATGTTCTGCCGGTAATCTCTCGGTAGCTTTCCATAGTATTTTTTAAAGGCTTTTGTGAAATTTTTTGCATTCATATACCCCACCATTTCACTTACTTCTTTGATTTTGTAACGGTAATTATCCAACAGTACTGCGGCTCTTTCCATACGTATTTTTAAGAGATTATCAGAAAAGTGAACGCCTGTCTTCAGATAGTAATACTGACTCAGATAGGAGGGATTCATTTTAATATAATTAGCCGTGTTTTCCAGGGTTGCATTTTTATAATTTCTGGAAAGGTATTCGTTTACTGCATGAATGGTTTTATCACAGACGCTCTGTCCCATGGCTTCCATATCCGGTGGAAGCCTGTTAAAAGCCATACGTTTTTCTTCATCCAGCTCCATCCGGAGGCGCTGAAAAACCTCCATCAGATCTTTGTATTTTGCCGGTTTTACCAGGTAGTCGCGCACTCCATAATTGAGGGCTTCACGGGCATAATCGAATTTTTTATATGCGCTTAAAAATATGATTTTACAGCCGATCTTCTCCTGGTATATTTTCTTGGCCAAAAGCAGGCCGTCCATATTCGGCATGATAATGTCGCAGAAAATAACATCTACGGGATTTTTTCGGATATAATCCAGCGCCAGACAGCCGTCTGTAAACTGGCTGACTACTTCAAAACCGATTTGATTCCAGGGAAAATAATTGCAGAGAGCATTT
This sequence comes from Lachnotalea sp. AF33-28, assembly GCF_003477885.1. Taxonomy (GTDB): domain Bacteria; phylum Bacillota; class Clostridia; order Lachnospirales; family Lachnospiraceae; genus AF33-28. The sequence continues at coordinate 185,905 of NZ_QUEE01000001.1, read as the reverse complement.
CTTGATGAAACTTCGTCATCTACCAGTACTAATCTATACATCATTATCCTCCCCCCTGAGCGATGTACAGCATATTTTCTGTTATTTTTAAGTATAGCAGAAATTGTGAAAAAACACAGCCGAATATAAAGAAAAGATGATACTTTCAAAAGAAAAATACACTGTCATTTGATTATTATATAAAATCTATAATTTTGGCGACATTTTATAAAGTTAAAGTGACTATGGAAGCGAAATATATAATGATATAATCAAATTACAGATAATACAGATAGGAGGGTTAGAATATGAAAAAGGAAAATTACCATAAGGTGCTGTCGCTTTTACTGTCCGTGATACTGGTGATCATTACCGCAGGCTGTACGAAAACAGAAGCACCCCCTGCTGCAGGGACGGCCATGTCTGATGAAGATCAGGAGGAGATCACTTTGAGGGTCAGCTGGTGGGGACCTGAGGCCAGGCATGAAGCTACCCTTAAAGCGATGGAGCGCTATATGGAGCTGCATTCCAACATCACTTTGGTAGGCGAGTACAGCGATTGGAACGGTCATTACGATAAACTGGTAACGCAGATAGCCAGCGATACCGCTCCGGATATCATGCAGATCAATGACCGGTGGTATTATGACTTTATGTCAGGCATGAACGCGGTGGTTGATATGAATACGCTGTCGGATTATGTGGATCTGAATGCATTTGACAAAAGCTTTTTAGAGGATTACTGCAGCTATGAAGGAAAGCTTCTTGGCCTGCCTCTGGGGGTGACCGGCGTATGCTTCCTGTATAACAGAGACTTCTTTGCGGAGCACAATATTGCGGAAGATACGGTTTGGACCTGGGACAATCTTCTGGAAATCGGTGAACGTGTGCATCAGGAGAATCCGGATCACTATTTGTATGTGTGTGAAGCAGGCGAGATGTGGACTTTGCTGAAATGCTTTGTAAAACAGCGAATCGGCACCCAAATGATAGCGGAAGATTATACACTTAATGTTGCACCGGAATTATTTACGGAAGCATTTGAGTATGCCAAAGCCATGGTGGACAGAGGGGTGACGGAGCCGTTTGAAACAGCGTCGCTGTATACCGACGTGTCAAATGAAAATCCCAGATGGATCAACGGGCAGGATGGAATGCAGATAAAATATATTACAAATTTCTCCCGATATCAGGCGCTGGATTTGAATTATGGGGTATGCACAACCCCTGTTTATGACGGAATGCTGGATACCGGAGTGACTGTCAGTACCGGAAATCTGTTTGGTATCAACAGCAAATGCAGCCATGTGAAAGAGGCTGCGGAATTTATAAACTGGTTTGTCACGGATCCGGAGGCGATCCGTATACTGGGAGAGTGCAGAAGCACTCAGCCTACTGACGCCGGACGCCGGCTGCTGCAAGAAGAGGGGATTAGTGATCCGCTGGTGACGGAAGCAGTAGGAATCGCTTTGGATAATGCGAGCTCCATCGTGGATAACGGTGTCAGCCAGATTAAGGAATTTGAAACCATCTGGCAGGACTATATTGAAAAAGTGGTTTATGGCCAGATGACGCCGGAGGCTGCGGGACAGAGTTTCTATGATGATATGATAAATGTTTTAGACGAACTGAAATCCTTTGACAGCTAACAATAAGTGCAGAGCCAGCACGGGAAAGAGGAGAAATATGCACAGAAAAGACAGTAAAATAAGAAGGCATCAACTGTGGGGATTGATATTTATCTCACCGTGGATCATCGGATTTGCCATATTTCAGCTCTTCCCGCTGCTGGATTCACTGTACTATTCCTTTACAAACTATAATCCGTTGAAGGGCTGCCGTTTTATCGGTATAGATAATTATGTAAAGATGTTCTGCAAAGATAATAAGGTAATTCCGTCCATGCTTACCACACTCCTATATGTGTTGATGTCGGTGCCGGCAAAGATTCTGTCCGCACTTTTGATCGCACTGTTATTAAATCGCAAGATAAGAGGCATCCATCTGTTTCGTACTGTTTATTATCTGCCTTCTATCTTCGGTGGGAGCGTGGCGATATCCATACTGTGGAGATTCCTGTTTAAGAGTGACGGTGTGGTAAATCACATTTTGGAATTCTTTCATATTGCCGGCCCTAACTGGCTGGGCAGTCCGAAGACGGCGCTGCTTACCGTCAGCCTGGTGTCCGTATGGCAGTTTGGCTCATCTATGGTATTGTTTTTGGCCGGCCTTAAGCAAATCCCTGCCGAAATGTATGAATCTGCCAGAGTGGATGGCTCGACTTCCTGGAAATCCTTTTTTAAGATCACTCTGCCGTTTTTGTCTCCGGTGATCTTCTTTAATCTATTGATGCAGCTGATTAATGCGTTTCAGGAATTTACCCTGCCCTTTGTAATTACGAACGGAGGACCGGCAAATGCGACTTATCTGTATTCTATGATGATCTATGACAATGCGTTTCAGTATCTCAACATGGGATATGCCAGCGCTGAATCCTGGGTGCTGTTCCTGATTATGGCCGCGGTAACTGCCGTAATCTTCAAGTCATCTTCCGTGTGGGTATTTTATAAAGACGGGGCGTAGTGAACAGGAGAGAAATGATGAAAAAGAAAAACGTCAGACTCATGTTGCGTTATCTGGTACTGATTGCAGTCGGATTAGTTATGCTCTATCCGCTGCTGTGGATGTTTTTCTCGTCCTTTAAGGATAACCGGGAGATCCTTACGGGGATTGGACTGCTTCCAAAACGGTTTTCACTGGATGGGTATCGTCTGGGTGTAAAAAGTGATTGGCAGTATGGTTTTCGTGTTTTTATGATTAATTCTTTTAAACTGGTGATCCCTACAGTTTTGTTCAGTGTGGTGTCCACATCACTTGTAGCATACGGATTTGCCAGGTTCCGTTTCCCATTGCGAAAGGCATTCTTTGCGGTTATGCTGTCCACGCTGATGCTGCCAAATACGGTGTTGATCATCCCAAGGTATATGCTGTTTAACCGTCTGGGCTGGCTGAATACCTATCTGCCTTTTTGGGTTCCGGCATTGCTTGCAACTACACCTTTTCACATTTTTATGGTTTATCAGTTCCTTAGAGGTCTTCCGATAGAGCTGGATGAGGCGGCCGGTATGGACGGCTGCGGTCCGGTCAGAGTGCTTACGGGTATACTGCTGCCGCTTCTGAAACCGGTGATATTTTCAGTGGCTGTATTTCAGTTTATCTGGAACTGGAATGATTTTTTTAATGTATTCATTATGATATCGGGAGTGGATCGGTATACGATGTCACTGGGGCTGCGCATGATGCTGGATACGGATGCGGCCAGCGCCTGGAATCAGATTCTGGCGATGAGTGTGGTATCGTTGATTCCCTGTACCCTGTTTTATTTATCCATGCAGAAATACTTTGTGGAAGGGATTTCTACTACGGGGCTGAAAGGATAAGTGTATGAAAAATTTTAAATTCACCGGATTGGAGATTCATAACCGGCGTATGTGGAAATGGGCGGCTGTGGAAAAGGCGCTGGACTTTATAGATGAATTCGGCATGGATGCTCTGATCTTTCATCAGAATGATCTGCTGGATGCGGTGGTGTTACCCCAGAAATATTTTGACGAGGAAGAAATGTGGGCCTACTGGCCGATCCGTTACTGCGCCATCGGAACAAACGGACAATATATAGAGAGACTGCTGCGTGAATGCACAAAAAGAGGAATACAGTTTTATTTTGAAGTAAAGGAGATCTGGTACCCGCCGGCCTTGCTGGAAAAATTTCCTCATCTGAGGGGAACTGACGGTCATGTATGTCCCTCCGACCCGTTTTGGTTTGAATTTTTAAGTAATAAGGTGCAGGAACTCACAGAGATCTTTCCACAGATGGCAGGTATGATCGTGAGTCCGGCAACACGGGAGAGTAAGGTTTCCATTGCTGCGGGCCAGTGCGGATGCAGCCGCTGCAGATCGCTGCCGGACAAAGAGTGGTACAGCCGGTATATCCAGGCGGTATATGAACCGTTGAAAAAGGCCGGAAAGCGCCTGGTTGTCAGAGATTTTGCTTATGATTCGCATTCACAGAGCTCAGTTATGGATGCGGCAGCGGACCGTTCTTCGAACATTGTCATGGCTTTGAAAAATGTGCCTCATGATTTTTGGCCCACATTTCCGGACAATCCGGCTGTTGAAAGTAAAACAAAGCTGGAAAAGTGGGTCGAATATGATGTTTGGGGTCAGTATTGCGGGCTGGGGGTATTTCCCTGCAGTCTGGTGGAGGATATCATACGCCGGCAGACGCATTGTTTGGAATGCGGCTGCAGCGGAATATGGTACCGCACTGACTGGGAGCTGCTGGATGACTGCAGCTGCTTTAACAGCCTGAACATGCTGAATCTGATTGCCGGGGTGATGCATGCGAAAAATCCAGACTGCACAGTCAATGAAATCTATCAACTGTGGATTCAATATGGGATAAACAGCGCGTTTATAGAAGAATCTGCGGTATCGCCTCCACAAATACCTTCTAAGGGTTCGGTAAACGGCCTTCGCCGTCTGATGGAGACCGGAAATACCATACTCATGAAGTCCCTGTTTGTCAGAGGACATGTATTCAGCTATAGCAGCAGATATCAGCATGCCTATGAAAGCATATACCGTGTGATGAATGTGTATCACCGGCGGGATCAGTGGGATCCTTCGTCTAAGCAGAAAATATTGCCAACAAAAGAAAATCTGGAGATAATCTTTCAGGAAAAACAGGAAGCGCTAGATCTGGCCCGCCGCCTGGCGGAAACATTTGATGCCGAAGCCCTGGGCGTATCTGATGTATTGAAGACTTATACAAAGGAAATGCTGCATTTGCTGGTGCTGTATGTGAGAGGGTTCCAGCTCTCGGCGCAGGTATATTTTCATATGAACAGAGCCGTGGAGATGCAGGATGAGCGGAGCATAGGTGATGCGTTGAAGAGCTGTGAAGAGCTGGAAGAATTCTGCATAGAGCTGGAGGATACGCTTCGGAACAAGCATTATCCGTTCTATATTTGCTGGATGATGGATCCGGAGGAATTAAAACTGCTTGCGGCCGATATAAGGAGGCTTGCGGGAGGCAGTTCAGGAACAATAGGGCAGGTGAACGCCGGGGGGAAGCAGGGATGAGCAGATATGTATTTCGCGGATTTGAGATGTGTAACAACCATATGTGGAAATGGAAAACTGTAGAAAGAGCGCTGGATTTTATGGAGATGTTCCATATGAATGCATTGATCTTTCACCAGTATGATCTGATGGATCAGGTGGTGCTGCCGGAACAATACTTTACAGAGGAAGAAATGTGGGCTTATTGGCCCATACGGTACTGTGCGGTGGGCACTAACGGCGCGTATATCCGCAAGGTGATCCGGGAAGCCAGAGAGCGGGGGATCGATTTTTACTTTGAAGTTAAGGAAATCTGGTATCCGGAAGCTTTGGTGGATAAGTATCCGGAATTGATTGAGGAAAACGGACACGTATGTCCGTCCAATTCGTTCTGGTTTGAATTTCTTGAGAATAAAACCAGGGAACTGCTGCGGCATTTTCCCGATATGGCCGGTCTGATAGTAAGTCCGGCCACCCGTGAGAGCAAGGTGTCCGTGTCGGCAAACCGGTGTGGCTGCCAAAGATGCCGGAATACATCCGAAGAAGAATGGTACCGTGGATATATCCAGGCAGTCTACAAGCCTCTGAAGGAATGCAAAAAAAGACTGGTGGTCAGAGATTTCGCATATACTGCGGGAACACAAAGCTCTGTGCTGCGTGCATCCGTACAGTGCGGCAGCGATATTGTAATGGGTCTTAAAAATGTGCCTCATGATTTTTGGCCGACCTTTCCTGATAACCCTGCTATCTCACATTATGAAAATGTGGAAAAATGGATTGAGTACGATGCATGGGGTCAGTACTGCGGTGCGGGTATATTTCCCTGCGGTCTGGTCAGGGACATGATGAAGCGTTTCTGCCACTGTGGGATGCATGGCTGCAGCGGTATGTGGGTCAGAACAGACTGGGAACTTCTGGATGAAAGCTGCTGCCAGAATACATTCAGTATGTTGAATTTGATTGCGGCCGCCATGCTGTCCTGGGACACGGATTGCACTGAAGAGGAAATCTACCAGGCATGGGTAGATTATGGGCTTATGTCACCGCTTCAGGAGGAATCGAAGCAGCTGACGCCGGTGAGACCGACTGCGCCGGATGCGGCCGGGCGGCTGAAGCAGTTCATGGATGCCTGCTGTGAGGTCATAGAAAAAGCGCTGTATGTGCGTGGACATGTGTTTAACTACAGCAGCCGTTTTCAACATGCGTGCCAGAGCATTTATAACGTAATGAACGTATACCATCAGAGGATACAATGGGATCCGCCCTGTGCGGAATTAATCCGCCCTACAAAAGAAAATTTGGAACACATAATGATTGAAAAGTCAGCGGCTGTGGAAGAGGCTATGAGGCTTGGCAGCATACTGGATATAGAACATTTGGGAGTACCGGAGGAGTTTGCGGAAGATATAAAGAAGATCCTGGATCTGTTTGTCTGGTATGTCAAAGGATTTCAAAGGATGGCAGGGGTCTATTTCCATATGCAAAAGGCTTTGGAGGACAGAATGCCCCCGGACTTTGCTCAGGTGGAGGAGGAAAATCGGAAGCTTAAGCAGTATACAGAAAATTTGAAGAAAAGACTGGATCATACATCCTATCCGTTCTATGTATATTGGGTGATGGATACCAAAGAATTGGATCTCCTTGCGGCGGATGTGGATCGGATGCTGCAGATGTCATTTATCCCCGAAGCATGACAAAATAAGGTCAGAGAAATCCCCGGCAGTATTGCGCATATTCCGCAAATCTCCGGGGATTTTGGTGGTGCGCCTGGCGGCGCACGTTTCGGTTCATCTTAGAAAAACTTGCTTATATATCCCTGTAAGAATATCACCAGCACAATGATCGGCAGAATGAAAGTCACATATATACGTATCCACTTCGGGAATTTCACGCCCCTGCCTGTATTGGCCTCTTTTATAAAGCTGTCCCATCCCCAGCCATAGCGTGTGACACAGAACATCAGATACACGAGGCTTCCCAAAGGCAGCAGGTTGTTGCTGACAATGAAGTCCTCCAGATCAAAGACAGTGCTGCCAGGCCCCAGAGGCTGAAAACCGCTTAGGAGGTTAAAGCCGAATACACATGGCAGTGACAGCACGATGATGACAAACAGGTTGACAAGCACCGCTTTTTTGCGGCTGCAGCCGGTCAGATCCATGGCGAAGGAAATTATATTTTCAAACACCGCGATGATGGTGGATGCCGAGGCAAAAAACATAAAGATGAAGAACAGAGAACCCCAGATACGGCCTTGGCTCATGGCGTTAAATATATTGGGAAGGGTCACATAGATCAGGTTCACACCGCTGTCCGGATTCACTCCGAATGCGAAGCAGGCGGGAAAGATGATCAGGCCGGACAGCAGTGCCACAACTGTATCCAATATGGTGATGTTTATGGCCTCGCCTGTCAGGGCGCGGTCCTTGCCTATGTAGCTGCCGAAGATAGCCAGGGCGCCGATGCCCAGGCTTAATGTGAAGAAGGCCTGTCCCATAGCAGCTGAAACCGAGTTGCCGATGCCGCCCTCTTTGAGCCTTTCCAGACTGGGGTAGAGATAAAATTTCAGCCCCTCCCCACTGCCCGGCAGTGTGACGGAGCGGACCGCGAGCACGATCATTAACAGTAGAAGGCTGACCATCATGATTTTGGTGATCTTTTCAACGCCCTTCTGCAGGCCCAGGCTGCAGATCCCAAAACAGAGCACGACTACGATGACCATGGCAATAATCATGAGTGCCGGATCGGCCAGCATGCCGGCAAAGACTTCCTGAATGCCCGCCTGATCCAGTCCCTGAAATTCACCGGACAGAGTTTTGACAAAGTAGATCAGCATCCATCCGCCTACTGTGGTGTAAAACATCATTAAAAGATAGTTACCTGCGATGGCGCCGAATTTGTACCAGTGCCATTTAGAACCGCGGGGCTCCAGCTCGTCAAAAGATTTTGCCACGCTTTTCTGGCTGGCCCTTCCTACAGAGAATTCCATGACCATGATCGGAAGCCCTAAAATCAGAAGAAAAAACAGATAGATCAGAACAAATGCCGCGCCGCCGTATTGTCCTGTGATATACGGGAAGCGCATCACATTTCCTACGCCGATGGCGCAGCCGGCGGATATCAGAAGAAAACCCAGCCGGGAGGAAAACTTTTCTCTTTCCATATTCATACCCCTCATGTATTGTCTTGTAGTTCCTAATCCGCGCAGACGCGAACAGGTACAATTATATTATATCAAATGCAAGGGAAAAATGAAATGGCGGATCTGAGATGCTGCGGCTGTGGTAAACCGTTACTGTTCACAGTCACCGAAAAATTCCTGCCCTCTCATACGCTGCTTTATCGGCAGCGTGTGAGCAGTAACGGTAAACCCGTCCGCAAAGTTTCTGTTTTATATACTAAGCGTTTATTCCTTGGTATTTATTTCTGGATGTGCAAAAGGAAATGTGCAAGAGAGTACTGCATCTGTTGCGCCTGAGCCCACAGTTAGCGATGCTGAATGGAACAATTCCAGTATAGAAGAATCTCAAACAACGACTTTGAACTATAAAGAAAGCGTTACAGAACCGAATTATGAGGAATTAGCTGCCGATATTGCATTAGCCTGTGGCAGTGAAGAAATAATCAGTGATATTAATACAACTAAAATTACTGGTAATAAGTATGGCATATATGGAGATTTTGTGGAAATTCAATATGAATACGGCGATATAATAGTTGACGAGCTCGGCATGCTGGTGAGTTATTCATTATTAGATTATGATTGTACAGAAATAGATTATGATGAAGATAAAATACGGACAAATATACTGGAGATCTATCATAAGCTACCGTTGCCGCAAGAGTATGTGCTTACGAGTTTGATAAATGCCGGAGACTATATAGAAGCCTATTTTAGCCGCGAGATAACCGATGGGATTTATTCTTCACATGAAGCGGTAAAAATGTTGGCTGTATCAGACGGTAAGCGGGTTATAGAGTGCAGACGTTTCAACTATCCGTTGCAGCAGGAAACAAGTGATGTACCATTGACGCAGGCAGTGGCCTTACAGAAAGCTTTGGACTTTAAACAACTGGATGCGGAGTATTTTGTGCAAGGTGAAATATCAACTGTGCGGCCAATCATGGAAGGAAAGGCGGAAATGTTTTCCAAACTTGCCTGGATATTAAAATTTGATTATCCTACAGATGCCGGTGTAAGATCAATAGTAATATGGATTGACTTATATAGTGGAGAATATCTTGGTGAAGATAGGACTGCATAATCAGGAGTTTGAATGCAATCTGCGTTTCTATTAAGATAATACAGTATCCTGCAAAATCTCAAGCAAAAAATGAAACAGCCTGTAACCGTTAAATTAACGGTCTGCAGGCTGTTTTCGATTATATCTCACAAATCCATTTTGCCATTATTCCCACAATCAAAACAATCTTGAAATCTGTGCCACTAAGAAGCATGCCAGGATCCCCAGCGCGGTGGGGATCGCGACCGCCAGAGCAGCCCATTTCCATCCGCCCGCTTCTTTTTTAATGGTCAGGCAGGTGGTGGAACATGGCCAGTGCAGCAGGGAGAACAGCATCACGCAGACGGCGGTGACCCAGGTCCATCCGTTTTGTACCAGGAGAGCGTGCAGCTGCGACAGATCATCCAGCTCCAGCAGAGTGCCGGTGGAGAGATAGCACATGAGGATGATGGGAACCACGATCTCGTTGGCCGGAAATCCCAGGATAAAGGCCATGATGATGACGCCGTCCATGCCGATGAGCCTGCCGAAAGGATCCAAAAACTGTGTGCAGTGGGCCAGTATGCTCTGGCCGCCGATGGTATTGTTGGCCAGGATCCAGATGATCAGCCCCGCCGGAGCTGCCACCGCCACCGCCCGGGCCAGCACGAAGAGGGTGCGGTCAAAGATGGAACGGACCACCACTTTCCCGATCTGCGGTTTCCGATAGGGCGGAAGCTCCAGCGTGAAAGAGGAAGGCTCTCCCCTAAGCAGGGTCTTGGAAAGCATCCAGGAGACGGCAAAGGTCATAAGGATTCCGAATAAGATCACGAAGGTCAGCATGGCGGCGCTGAGCAGGCTGTTTTTCAGGCCGATTCCGAAACCTACAAAGAACATGGTGATCAGCGAGAGGATGGTAGGAAAACGGCCGTTGCAGGGTACCAGGGAGTTGGTGAGTATGGCGATCAGACGCTCCCGTTTGGAATCGATGATGCGGCAGCCGATGACGCCGGCCGCATTGCACCCGAATCCCATGCACATCGTCAGGGCCTGTTTCCCGCAAGCACAGCATTTCTTGAAATGCCGGTCCAGATTAAATGCCACCCTTGGCAGATAGCCGAAATCTTCCAGCAGTGTAAACAGCGGAAAGAAGATGGCCATAGGAGGCAGCATGACGGATACTACCCAGGCCAGCACCCGGTAAACGCCCAGTATCAAAGATCCCGTGAGCCAGTCAGGCGCATTCAGGCTCTGGGCCAGCGCCAGCAGCTGATCCTGGATATAGAACAGGCCGTCCGACAGAAGTTTGGAGGGATAGTTGGCGCCGGTGATGGTGAGCCAGAATATGCCCATCAGCAGCAGGATCATGATCGGTACGGCGGTGAACTTGCCTGTGAAAATCCGGTCGATTTTTTCCTCCCGTTTGTGGTAGTTTGAGGAATGTACGGTCACTACCTGCCCGGCGATGTCCTCCGCCTTTTGAATGTAGCGGATGGCCTGGTCCTCGGACAGGATCTCTTCCGGCTCAATGCTCATATTCATCACACCTAAGGCTGCGTCCGACAGATGGACCGGCTCATTCTTAAGACAGAGTGTTTCTGTCACCTCCATCAGATGTTTCAACCCCTTTTTGCGGCTGGCCGCCGTGGGGACTACGGGGATGCCGAGCAGCTCGGACAGTTTGTCGAAATTGATGTCAATTCCCCTTTTTTCGGCTTCATCGCAAAGATTGACACAGAGGATCAAATTGTCGGTCAGATCCTGAATCTGAAGAACCAGATTCAGATTCCGCTCCAGACTGGTGGCGTCGCAGACGGTGATGACCGCATCTGCATCGCCGTGGCAGATAAAGTCCCTGGCCACCTCTTCCTCAGCGGAGTGCGCCAAAAGGGAGTAGGTGCCTGGCAGGTCAACAAAGATATAGCGGCGGTCATGGAAGATACAGCTGCCCTGGGCACAGGTGACCGTTTTGCCGGGCCAGTTGCCTGTGTGCTGGCGCAGACCGGTCAGATTATTAAAGACTGTGCTTTTTCCGACATTGGGATTTCCGGCCAGGGCTATTACGAAATCACTGTTAGAATTTTTTTCGACCTTGAATTCGGAGACAGAATCCATAAAATCCTCCTTATTAAAAATAAACCCGCAAAGTTTTGCTGTGACGCACTGCGGACGGGTCTATACAAAAAAATGCGTTTGTTTTATACATATGTTCCGGATGGAGGAAAAGTACTGAAAATCCGCATGAAAGTTGAAAAAGATAAAAGAGCAGATACCCGAAACGTTAACGCAATTGCGTTTCGCAAATGCGATTGCTATAGTGAAGATAAGGTGATGTGAAATAAGAGGGTGCAGACAGGAGGGGAGGGCGGCATATCACATGGAAAACATGAGGATCCTGCATAGAAAAATACGGATTGAGGGATTAAAAAAACACTATACATTTCTGCATATTACGGATACACACATAGCATGTTTCGGAAAAACAGAAACGGCGGTGAGGGCTGAATATGCGAAAGAACGAAGAAGAGCTTTTTCGATAGACGGCATTGCTCCGGAAAAGAGGCTTCAGACTTATATTGAGTATGCGAATGAGGCCCGGGTTTCCGGCGTACTGCTGACAGGCGATATCATAGATTTCCCCTCACCGGAAAATCTGGCTGTTCTGGACGATGCGCTGGCGGCACTGAAGGTGCCATATGTATACACGCCGGGTAATCATGACTGGTCCTATTTTGACAATTATCAAACAGAGGATGCCGTTCGTTGCTGCAGGCCGTTGCTTAGACGGTTCTGCGGCGGGGACGAAGATTTCCATGTGCGGAAGGTCGGAGAGCTGACCTTTGCGGCGCTGGACAACAGCATGGATGTATACCGTCCACAAACGGACAGTCGGTTGAAGGCGCTGCTAGGGTCGGCGGAGCATGTGATCATTCTGCAGCATGTCCCCCTGTACTGTGATACGCTGCATGAAGACACGGTGAAGGTCTGGAAGAGGGATATAACGATGGGTCAATCAGGCATCGTCCTGGATGAAAGCGCGGACCGGATCACAGAGCTGCTTACAGCAGCGCCTTCTGTGAGGGCTATCCTTTGCGGGCATCTTCACTTTTCGCATGAGGATCTGGTGGGCGGTGTGCTCCCGCAGTATATCACTGCTTTTGGCAGCCTGGGAGAAGCGGCGCTTTTTGATATCGGGGGATAAAATAACATAAAAGAGCAGATCCCGCAGACGATAACGCAATTGCAAACAAAGCGGGCGTCTGCTACATTTGAAACAAGACAGGAGAGTATGAAACATGAAAGAAACGAGTCCCTTTCAGACAAGAAAGCGGGTGTTCTGCAAACGGCTGTATCGCTGCAGAATGCTTTATCTGATGATTTTGCCGTCCGTTGCGGCTGTGTTCATTTTTCATTACATTCCACTGTATGGGGTGCAGATCGCATTTAAGGATTTCCGTTCCAGTTTGGGGATATGGGACAGCCCATGGGTGGGGATCAAACATTTTGTGAATTTTTTCAATTATCCCTATTTTACAAAAATTCTGTGGAACACTGTCAGGATCAGCCTGGTTTCCCTTTCTACCTTTCCCTGCGCCGTCATCTTCGCCCTTATGCTGAATGAAATGAAGGATGGGAAACTGAAAAAGACTTTTCAGCAGCTCACGTATGCGCCGCATTTTGTATCAACTGTGGTCGTATGCTCCATGACCATACTGTTTTTGAGCCGTGACGGCCTGATCAACCGGATTATCGGTTTTTTGGGAGGTGAAGCGTCAAACCTTATGGCGAAGCCGTCGGCATTTGCGCCGATTTTCGCCATCACGGGCCTGTGGCAGGGCCTTGGATGGGGGACCATCATCTATCTGGCTACTCTCTCCGGCGTATCACAAGAGCTGATTGAGGCCGCCAGAATGGATGGGGCTTCCAGGATGCAGATTATATGGCATGTAAACCTGCCGCATTTAAAGCCCACCATCATTACGCTGTTTATACTTCAAATGGGTTCTATGCTGTCCGTGGGGTTTGAAAAAGTGCTTTTGCTGCAGAACCCTCTGAATCTGGAGGCGTCCAGCATCATATCAACTTATACATATGAGGTGGGAATTATAAACCATCAGTTAAGCTATTCGGCGGCGATCGGCCTGTTCAATAATCTGGTCAACATCCTGTTTATTGTGACGGCCAATGCGGTCTGCAAAAAGCTGACAGAGGTCGGATTGTGGTAAAGGAGGCGAACATGAAAAGCAGACATAGATTAAAAGGGATTTCCCTGTTTGATGTGATCAATACATTTTTAGTCGTGCTCATAACATTTATGATCGCCTATCCTCTGTACTTCTGTGTGATCGCCTCTTTTTCCGATCCGACACAGGTCGGTGCAGGCAAGACGCTTCTGTGGATCAAAGATTTTTCTTTGGAGGCTTACCGCAACATAGTCAAAGAATCACGGCTGTGGGTCGGCTACCGCAATACTATTATTTACACGGTGTTGGGAACATTGTATAATCTGGTGCTGACGATTCCGTTGGCCTATGTGATGACAAAGCAGCGGATGCCCTTCCACAATGCGATATCGTGGTTCTTCTTCCTTACCATGTATGTGAGCGGCGGGATGATTCCCAGTTATCTCCTTATGAAGGATCTGAAGCTGATTGATTCCCCGCTTGCTATGATCGTCGGCGCAGGAGTAAACTGCTATAACATGATTGTGGCTAGGCAGTATTTTGCCGCAAGCATAAGTCAGGATATCTATGAGGCCGCATATGTGGACGGTGCATCGGAACTGAAGTGTTTCACCAGAATTGCGCTGCCGCTGGCAAAGCCTATTATCGCCGTATTGACTCTCTATTATGGGGTCGGACATTGGAACAGCTATTACAACGGGCTTTTATACATCTATAAGGCAAAATATTATCCGCTGCAGCTGGTGCTGCGGGATATACTGATTTCAAATCAGACGATTACCATTGACGCAGCCGGAGATGTCGAGAGCATGAAGCAGATGATGGCCAATGCCCATGCGGCAGAGGGGATGAAGTATGCGATTATTTTTATTGCCAGCGCTCCCCTGCTGATAATCTATCCGTTTTTGCAGAAATATTTTGAAAAGGGAGTCATGATCGGGGCGGTAAAGGGATAGGTGACAGATCTTAAAGCACATGCTTTTAGATAAACTACTATGGTGTTTAAATCAGAACGGAGGTTTGTATGAAGAGTTGGAAACGATGGATGGCCCTTGCGCTGACTGTGATTGTGCTGTCTGCAACGGCCGCCTGCGGGCAGAAAAAAACGCAGCAGGGACAGACAGAACAGGAAAAGACGGAACAGGGTTCGATGGAGAATTCCGGTTCCACAAAGGATCTGTCATGGCTGGATTCATCCGGAGCTCTTCCGATTGTGGCGGAAGGCATGGAGAAGACATTGAAGGTGTACCTTAGGATGGCGGACGGTGTTGTCAGTAATCCGGAAGAATTCTGGATGTTTGACTTCATTGAAGACGTTATGAATATTAAGCTGGAGATAACGCCTTTAAGCGGTGAAAACCGGGATGAAAAGATCAGTCTGGCATTTGCCAGCGATGAACTTCCGGATCTCATCCTTTGCGCCGGCTTAAGCGCCAGCGAGCTGGTGAAATACGGTGCTGTGGAAGGACAGATCCTGGATCTGGCCCCCTATCTTAACGAGACATATATGCCGAATCTTACCGCAATCTATGAGAAAAAACCGGAACTTAAATCCATCGTAGAGGATTCGGAGGGGCATGTGTGGTCAACCGGGTTCGTGCGCGATCCCGATGAAATAGCGGTCATCCCCCAAGTGTTTTTCAACTATGACTGGCTGGAAGAATGCAATATGGAAGTGCCGGAGACCCTGGATGAGTATTATAATATGCTGACAGCGTTCAAACAGCTGGATGCGAAGAGTTATCCGGTTGGCGGAGCCTGGAACGGCCATAATCCCGGCTTTTATATCCTCAACGCTTTCGGATATGTGGGAGGCGACGAGAAAGGGCTCTCCATCGCTCTTAGGAACGGAAAGGTGGTACTGCCCGCCGCCGACAGGGAAGCATACGGCGCATATCTGACATTTATGAAAAAGCTGTATGAAGAAGAACTGATACATCCGGATTTCTTTACCATGGATATCAATACGGCGGAAGCAACATTTAAGGAAGGGCGTTTCGGGACATGGGATTCAATGGTTTCCCTTTATACAAATGACGTGAGCCCGTGGTGGGGCGCTATTCCCCTGACCAGTGAGTATAACAATACGGCACAGTGGCCCGTGAGAGCCAACGCATCTTCCTGCGGCCAGGGAGTGGTAACTTCGGCCTGTGAGGAACCGGAACTGGCCTGCGCTTTTCTGGACTGGTTTTATACGTATCACAACTATTTTGTAGCTGCAAACGGTGCGATCAAGGATGTGGATCCGGATGAATGGCTGTGCGGAGCCGGTGGCAGAAGTCTTGACGAAACAGGCAATTGGGTGCACAATGATGTGGTGAACGGCGTGGACGGCTGGGCGGACGGCGGAACATATCTTGTCAACAAGATCCGTCTGATTCCGGCGGCAAATTTAGGCAGCTATATTGAGGACGGGGATGAGAGAGAGACTGAATTATATCCCTATGTGAAGGATTATGAAGGCGTTACGGATATTTCTGCACTGCGCAGCGATGAAACACTCCTGAAAAATACCTGGTGGTACTGTATCATGTGCCTGGACCGGACATTGAGCCCATACCGGACCACCGAGGTTTTCCCGGGTGCCGTATATCTGGACGGCGATACTACAGAGCGGCTGGCGGGAATGAAGACAGCCATCGATGAATATGCTTCACAGGAAACGGCGAAGTTTATCACCGGCGCAAGGCCCCTTGAGGACTTGGACAGTTACTTTGATGAGATAGAGAGGCTCGGAGCTGCTGAATATGTTCAGGTTTATCAGGAATATTATGACGCGATTCAGTAACAGAAACCGGAGAAATTAAAGAACCCGGGATTGAGGCCGCTGCAGTTAAATGCAATGGCCTCAATGTGCTGTTTGATCCGGCCAAGGCAGGAGGGGGAAGGAGAGAAGCGAAAAAGGATGAGAACAAGAAAAAAGAATCCGTTTAAACTGTCTTATCTTAGTATTGCGGTGATATGCTGTCTGGCTCTCAGTGTTATATTCTACTGTACGGATTATATGATCAGCAAACGGGCGCAGATACAGAACGATCTGAAGAAAACGGAATTGCTGATGGGGGACTGGGAAACACAGATCGGCCTGATGAAGGAGGTTTCGCTTAGAATCTCTATCAGCAATGAATACCAGCCCTCCCAATTTCGGAAAAATAAATACAATGAACATGTCCTGCTTCAGGATTTGGAACAGTACCAGTTCTATTCCACCTTGACAAAGGAATGCTTTCTCTATTACGGCGGAAATACTATTTTTCACGCTTCCGGTTACACGATGGATTTAAATACATATCTGAAAACGCTGTCGGTGAAGGAACGGGGACGGATGTGGGAAAAACTGGAAGATATCAGGGACGCTGCGGCAGCCGGAGATACGTTTCACACACTGTCCATATCCGGAAACATATATGTGCTGATTCCCTTTTCGGTGAGTGAAAGCACGGGACGGTCCAGGGCGGTGCTCTGTTTTGTGGTAAACAGAAACGAGCTGGAAGAACGGTTTCAAATGGTGAGCGGCGGAATTTTAGGGACGCTCTCCCTGTACAGTGAGAATGAGCTGCTATACAGCAGCCGGGAGGCGGCATGCGGCAGAGAACAGAAACATGTGCTGATGGCTGATTCTTCAAATGGACTCTATACACTGTGCTATCTGCCGGATCATAGGAACTATATACAGAACGGTCTGTATATAACGCAGTTTGTTTCGGTGCTGGGAGGTATGATTCTGCTGCTTTTAATAGCAAACAGATTTGCAGAGAGCAGTTACAGGCCGATTATGGAAATGTCCGATAAATACCGCAGTGAGATTGCGGTTGCCGAGGATGTCCGCTGTGAAAATACATTGGAAGAAATCGATCATATGATGGCCAGCATGCTTAAAAGCAATATGATGATCCAGGCGCAGATCAAGCAAAAGCAGGAAATGCTGAAAAACCAGATTCTGCTGACGCTGATCGAAGGAAGCGGAACCTTTGATGTGACGTCATACCTGGACAGGCTCCAGATCAGGCTGCCGGGGCCGTACTATTATGTGATCAGCATTTCATATGAAAAAGAAGAGGACATTTCGGAAGAATTTCTGTCGGGACTGCAGAAGGAGCTGGAAGAGCTTTCCTGCGATGAAGAGCAGGAGTACGTCTATGCGGTATGCTACTTTAAGAGAAAGAGACTGGGCGTAATCTGCAGCATAGCCGCAAGGAACCAGGTAGAGGAGCTTACGGAGGATATCTGCGGTGTTGCAGAAAGTTTTGACTGCGTGCCGCTTTCCGGCAGCGGAAGTATCTGCCAGTCATTGTCCAGTCTGCCGGCATCCTGGATGGAAAGTATGGATAACCTGAAGTACAGCAAAAATCAGTACAGAATTGGGGAGCCGCAGGAATTTGTTTATGATTCGGAGGAACTCTACAGGATCTGTGCCGCGATGGCTGTTGCAAATGAGACCGGCGCGCTTAACGGCCTGAACCGTTTGGTGATACAGCTGAATAAGAAACCGGTATCACTGATCCTGCAGCAGTATATTTTTGCGGATTTCCTAAGTGAGGTGACCAGACAGGCGAGAAAGTGCAGAATAAAACTATCCAGAAAAAGTATCAGCCTGATTGTATCGGCAAAAAATGTGGATAATTTCAAGAAAGCTGCCGAAGATCTGATCCGCGATTTTTGTGAAATGCTCCGGAATATGAAAAGTCAGGTGGAGGACGCGCAGTCCTATCGGATTTATGAGTATGTCAATGAACATTTTGCAGAATATGATCTGTCCATTGAAAAGGTGGCGGATGACCTGGATATCAGCACGGCGGAGGTGCGGCAGGCTGTTTTTAAGTATACCGGTAAAATGTATAAGGACTATCTGATGTTTCTGCGGATAGAGGAGGCCAAGGTGCTTCTGCAGGAAAATATAACCGTGGATGAGGTATGCCGGAAGGTTGGCTACAGCAGTATTTCTTATTTTACAAAGCGGTTCAAGGCCGTAACAGGGGTGACGCCGGCGAAATACAGACGCGGAGACGCATAGAAGAATAATTGACATATACGGTTCTGCTGAAGTGGAATGATTGGTATATGCAGAGGAGGTTGCAAGATGACAAACCCATATTTAGAACTGCTTTTTACGGATTCTCTGGAGAAAATCTTTCCGGATGCGGATATTGGTCCGATTCAGCCGTTAAGCTTTGCCTCCATGCTGCTCAATGAGCGGTACTCCTTCCAGGCAGTTTACTGTCTTACAGGTGACCGCCTCATAAAAGGGAAAATAACGCTGTCCGGTTCCCTGGCGCCCTATGTTACCGTGCGGCAGGTGGGGCTGGTGCCGAGCCAGCTGCCCAATTATCCGGACGGGGATGACTTTGTGCTGCGCAAAACGCCGGGGTTGTATCCCGATCCTCTTTACCCTGTGGATGTCATCCGAGAGGGGGTGGAGGATGTGGATCTGTCGGCTGAGGTTCTGACCCTGATTCCCGGGCAGTGGCGCAGCCTCTGGATCACAGTTCCGGAAGACTGCGCACTTTTGGAGGGCGTCTATGATCTGACACTTACAGTCATGCAGACCTCGCCAGAGGATCCGGCAGGTGCGGCTTTCATCCCGTCGGAACCGTGCAGCATCGAAATCCGAAGGCTTCCTGCCGTTTTGCCGGAGCAGACGCTGATTCATACCCAGTGGTTTCATACCGACTGCATTGCCGACTGGTATCGGGTGCCGGTGTTTAGCGAAGCTTATTGGGAGCTTACGGAAAAATATATGATGAATGCCGCATCCTGCGGCGTCAATATGCTTCTTACCCCTCTGTTTACGCCGCCGCTGGATACGGCTCCAGGCGGCGAACGGACAACGGTGCAGTTGGTGGATGTTTACAGGACCCGGGAAGGATACGAGTTCGGGCTGGATAAATTGGAGCGCTGGATCGCGCTGTGCGACCGCTGTGGGATGAAATACCTGGAATTCTCTCATCTGTTTACGCAGTGGGGAGCCGGATTTGCTCCTAAGATCATGGCATACCCGTGCTCAAAGAGAGAGGTATGTTCCGGCAGCCGTCCGGTAAGGATCTTTGGCTGGGATACGCCTGCAGACAGCCGGGAATACAGGGAGTTCCTGCAATCCTTCCTCCCTGTCCTCACAGAGTTTATAAAGGAGCGCGGTCTTAAAACGCGGTGTTTCTTTCATATATCGGATGAGCCCGGAAAAAAGCAGCTTCCTGCCTACCTGTCCGCCAGGGAGCTGGTGGAAAAGTATCTAGAAGGCATGCCTGTGATGGATGCGCTGTCCGACTATGATTTCTATGAGCAGGGGGGCGTGGATCTGCCGATATGCAGCAGCGACCATATCGGGCCGTTTCTGGAGCACAAGACAGAAAATCTGTGGACCTATTACTGCTGCGGCCAGTATAAAGAGGTGGCCAACAGCTTTTTTAGTATGCCGTCGGTGAGGAACCGGATCCTGGGCGTACAGCTTTATAAGTTCGGCATAAAGGGATTTTTGCACTGGGGATTTAATTTCTGGAACGCTGCATTGTCCACTCATCCGGTCAACCCGTTCCAGGTGACGGATGCGGAGTGCGCTTTCCCTTCAGGAGACGCGTTTCTGGTGTATCCGGGAGCGGACGGACCGATCGGATCTCTTAGGGAGGAGGTCCTCATGGAAGGGCTGCAGGACATGCGCGCGCTGCAGCTGCTGGAATCACTGACAGACCGGGAAACCGTGCTTGAGCTTTTGGAGAGCGGGCTGGACAGAGAGATCACCTTCCGTGAATATCCGCATGAAGCGCAGTGGCTGCTCCATATGCGCGAGAGGTGTAATGGCAGGATCAGACTGGAGGTGGAGAAAATCTGTGATGGAAAATAAGAAAGCCTGTCTGTTTGATTTTGATGGCACGCTGGTCGATTCGATGCCTGTGTGGAGGGATAAGATGTTCAGGCTGCTAAAGCTGCAGGACATCGATCCGCCAGCCGGACTTCTGCGGGAGATCACACCGCTGGGAGATGCCGGAACACTGCGATATTTCAGGGAACATTTCAGGCTCACAATGAGCGATGATGAGATGAAGAGGGAAATGGACAGCTATGCCCTCCCGCATTACCGAAACTGGATTGCGGCAAAAGATGGGGTCTGTGAATGCCTCAAAGAGTTGAAAGATAAGGGCATCGGCCTGTATGTACTAACGGCAAGTCCCCGCAGAATGTATGAGCCGTGCCTGGAAAGGCTGGGAATGTTGTCTTTTTTTGAACAGACCTGGTGCTGTGAGGATTTTCTGACCGTAAAGAGCGATCCGGATATTTACCGCCTGGCGGCTGCTAAAATGGACGCAGATATGAAAGATATCGCATTTTTTGATGATAACAGGACTGCTCTTTTTACAGCCAAAACAGCCGGGCTGTATACGGTGGGGGTATTTGACGAGACCTCAGCGGAGGATGAGGCGCAGATACGGAGGATCACAGACAGGTATATCCGATCTTTTTATGAATTATGAAACTTAAAATGGAGCTGAAGCATCGGTTTCGGTGCTTCAGCTCCATTGCACAGAGCTCTTATTTATTGCTGCGGCAGGACTATTTCAGTTCCTGTACGCAGATCATAGCGGAATCTTCCTTGCGAAGCGCGATCACTGTGTTGCGGATCAGATAGGCGGCGGATTCGCCGCGCTTGCCTTTGAGCACGCACTGTATATCGGTGCCTTCAATAAAACCCAGGTCCAGAAGACGCCTGCGGATGTTATCCCCGGCCTTTACTTTTGCGATTGATACTCTGTCGCCGATTTCTATATTATTTAATGGAATATATTCTGTATCCATAAAGCCTCCTGAAGTTATATCTATAAACACCGTGGATAGCCGGCCGGAGCTGATGGCTGTAAAGATCACCGGCCGCCTGATGCTCGGTGATATAATATAGTATGAGCGCCCGAAAAAACCGTGACAGCCAGACATGCCTTGACAGCCCATAGCTTAGACGGTAAGATGAATTCGAAAAAGAAAGTGAGGATCAGGAAGCCATGCAGTACAGCAATATCAGCGAAGGCATTTTCCTTTCGCGTCCCAACCGTTTTATCGCTCAGGTGGAAATCGAAGGCAGGGAGGAAACCGTTCATGTAAAAAATACAGGCAGATGTAAAGAGCTCCTGATACCGGGGACAAAAGTTCTGCTGACCGGAAGCGCCAACCCTGCCAGAAAGACGGCATACGATCTGGTAAGTGTTTATAAAGGGGACCGGCTGGTCAACATGGATTCCCAGGCGCCCAATGAGATGGCCGCCGAATGGGTGAGGGGCGGAGGCCTTATTCCGGGGGTTACAGCCGTAAGGAGGGAAAAGGTCTTCGGCAATTCGCGCTTTGATCTCTACATAGAAGCCGGAGAACGGCGGATTTTCATGGAAGTGAAGGGCGTTACGCTGGAAGAGAACGGCGTGGCGCGTTTTCCGGATGCGCCGACCGAAAGGGGAGTCAAGCATGTGGAAGAGCTGGCGGAATGCGTGAAGGCCGGGTATGAAGCTTATCTTCTCTTTGTGGTGCAGATGAAAGGCGTTACGCGCCTTGAACCAAACTGGCAGACGCATCCGGCTTTTGGGGAAGCCCTGCGGTATGCATCCTTACAGGGAGTCCGCATTCTGGCGTATGACTGCCGGGTTTTTCCGGGAACCGTGGAGATCGACAGCCCGGTGCCGGTGAAGATATGACGGCAGAGATGTTCTTGCATGATGAGGTGCTGATGTGCCTGCAGATAAAAAGCTGCAGGAAAGTATTCCTATGTAATAAAAACGCTCCGCGTGGATCGCACTGCGGCGCAGCGGAATCATGTCGCGAAAGCGACCCGCCCCAGGCGTAACTTAAGGCTTCGAAGCGAATGTTGCAACGAAACGAGAAGAATAGCATCAAACGATCATAGGTTGCCTCTGAAAAATCAGGTATAGTAGAATTGAAAGTTCAATGCGGTTCATCGGTTTGGGCCGTTGAGGCGCAAATTCATTCGAAGGGGGTTTCAAATGAAAGGTAAACTGATGCAATTTATGCGGAAGCATAAATGGGAGTGCGCGTTTGGAGGCGTCGGATCTGTTGTCCTGATTGCGGTACTGATCCTGTGTGCGGTGAAGTTTGGCAACCTGGCGGCAGGGGGTGATCCGGCTGTTCCTTTGGATGCCGTGCGGCAGGAGACAGGTATTTCTGATGAAACGGGCGGAGAAGCTTTGCCTGGAGAAACGGTGCAGCCAAGCGTAACGGCACAGCCCACAAAAACGCAGGAGGAAGAAACGAAAACGGATAAGACGGAACAGCCGGAGGCATCGGCTAAGCCGGGTTCAGGTATTGCGGCTAAGCCCGGTACATCTGCAAATCCGGGCACTTCAAGGAAACCGGGTACATCTGTAAAGCCGCTGGAAGCGGTGCAGACTGGCACCAATAAGCCGGCAGACAGCAATAGTCAGGGCCGGGCCGGTGAACCGGACAGCCCGGCAGAGGCGGGAAATACAGGAAATACCGGTAATTCGGGAGATCCGGGGGACACAGGCAATACAGGGGACACAGGCAATCCGGGAGGTTCCGGCAATAAGGACGAACCGGGCGGCGATACTGTTTTCCCGGAGGAAGCCGGTTATTATCTGGTATGGGACGATTTTACAATGGTTTCCGCAAATGCTGACAGCGTGCAGGGGTTCAGCAGCTGGGATGCATTCACACCCACTTCCCTGGTAAGCAGGTCAGGAGGCGGTGCATGCTATACAGATAACAGCAAATATTCCGATGCTCATATTCAGAGAGCGTTTAACGAAACAGCCGAAGATCTGGTATGGGAATTCACGCTGAAGGCCGCAGGTACACTTGACGGTACCTTTATCGATATGCGGTATCAGGATACCGCTGCCATTCGCTTTGTGATAAACGGTGATAAGCTGGAGGCCGTCACTCCTTCCGGAAATACGGTGATCTGCGGGCTCCCCACCGCACGCTATGCTATTTTTAAGGTGATCGTCAGCCCTGCTGACGGAACCTATACTGTCATAGCGGACGGTGTGACAGCAGCCAGCGGATTGAGCTTTCTTAATGCATGCAGCAAAGTTGACAGGATGTATATCGAGACAAGCGAGGAAGGGACGGGCAGCATTTATCTCGGCACTGTGAGAATCTATACAGGTTATTATGTTAATGAGAAATTTCTGAATGCGGATACCGGCGCGGTGTCTGACGAATGGACCAAAACCGGCGATGTGACCGCAGCGTACAAGACCGGCACACAGGGGCCGGATACCTACAGCGCGCTCCTGAAAAACGGCGCTGTTTTAAGCAGAGACGTAGCATATGAACAGGACGGCGCATGGGTGGAATACCAGTTCTTACTGCCGGAGGGTATGGATGAGCTGGCCATGGTTCTGGAGGACGGGAAAGGTAATGCGTTCAAGATGGCGGTAAAGGGCAACAAGTTCGGTTACTGCAATGGAGACGGCACATTTGTGGAATTATATGACTGCATGCAGAACGTGTGGTATCATGTAATGCTCAAACAGACGGATGAGGGCGGGATGCTGTATCTGAATCACAAGCTCAGGGCTTCGGGGTTACGGCTGCCGTTTGAGAAATTCTCAAAGATGAGCTTCACCGCCGGAACCGGCGCGGCCTATCTCGATGATATTGTGGTTAGGGACTGGATTCCGTATCCGAAGGATTATGTGCCGGAACCGGTGCCGGTTGTAAAGACCGGTGTCAATAAAGATCTTCTGGTCGGCCTGCAGAGCTGCAATCTCTGGGTGGAAGGCATGCACTTCGGCTATGACTGGCTGACAGACTGGGAGGACAGAAAGCCCTATCTGGGATTTTATGATGAACTTCTTCCGGAAGTGGCTGACTGGGAGCTGAAGTTTAAAGTGGAGCACGGCATTGACTATGAGCTTTTCTGCTGGTACCGGCCCCAGAGCAGCAATGATGAGCCGATCAAGATGGGAAGAAATGCATATGCGCTTCATGAGGGGTACTTCAATGCCCGTTACAGTGATAAAATGAGATTTGCCATCACATGGGAATGCGCGGGCGGGCCGGTATCCGGTTCGCAGGATTTCAGGGAAAATGTGGTTCCTTACTGGATTGAGCAGTATTTTAAAGACGACCGGTATCTGGTCATTGACAATAAGCCGGTGGTCGGCATGTACAATGTGAGCAAGCTGATGAGTTACTTTGGCGGCAGCTCTGCGGGTGTCCGGGCAGAGCTGGATTATCTTAGAGCGGCGTGCAGGGATGCAGGATTTGACGGTTGTTATGTCATCATGTCCAACAGCAATAAGGGGGATGCGGTTAATGTAGAACAGGCCGGCTTTGACGGACAGTATGCATACAGCTGGGGCATGTCAAGCGCGAATATCGATGTACAGAAAAACGGCATGACCGGCATGAGGGATGCGATCAATGCTGCCGGCGGCAGATCCGGTCTGATTCCTGTGGTTGGCATGGGCCGCGACGATCTTGCCTGGGAACGCAATCCGGGAGGATACTGCACGATAGAGGACTTTACAGAGCTGCTTAGATGGACCAGAAATGATCTCATGCCCACGCTGGACGGTTCTACGCTGGGTTCTAAAATGGTACTGCTGGACAACTGGAATGAATACGGGGAAGGCCATTTCATCATGCCTTCCGGTCTGCACGGCTTCGGATATGTGGATGCGGTCAGAGAGATATTCGGCGACGGCAATACTTCCCATGAGGATGTGCTGCCCACAGACAAACAGTTAAAGAGAATCCACCATATGTATATCCAGGACAGACACGTGGTCAAGGTGGATAAGGATCCGGGCAGAGCTGATCTGGAGGTGCTAAACGGGTACTACTTTGATACGGAAGGAAATTTTGAAGGCTGGACGGAAACGCCCACAATCGATCGGTGGAGTCACAGGCTGTCCGTATTTGAAGTGAAAAACGGCGCCATGTCAGGTCAGACAGCAATTCCGGCAGAAGGTGAAAACCCGGATCCCGCACTGCTGTCACCTCCCGTGAAACTGAGTGCGAAAGGAGCCCCCCAGATCCGCGTGCGCATGAAATGCAGCAGCACAATGGATACGGCAACGGTTTACTTCATTACCGAAGCAGATGCATCCTGGACGCAGGCCAAAAGCGTAAGCGGCGTGTACAACGGGTCGAATGCGGCGGAGGATGGCTATGTTGAAATTGTATTTGATATGAGTTCTAAGGCGGCCTGGCAGGGAACCGTCACGCAGTTCAGGCTTGATCCCATGGAAGGCGCCGGAAGCTTTGAGATCGACAGCATAGAGGTTATGCGCCAGAAGGGCATGGGAGAAGCTTCCGTATATCTGGACGGCGAACAGGTATATACGTCTCTGCCGGTGAAACTGGTAAACAATACCGTTATGTTTCCTGTGGAAGACTTTAATTCCCTGATAACCGTATTCTGGAGCGAGCGGATGGATCAAACGGCGGTGGAGCTTTTTGTGAAAAACAGGTATCTTTTCCGTTTCCTCTACGGTTCCGATAAGATGGTTATAAACGGTGCCGAAACGGACGTATTATGCGGCGGAAAAGTGATCGCCGGCAATATTTACGTACCTGTAAAAGATATATTTGAGCAGGTGGAAGGCTATACGGTCACATGGGAAGAGGAGGCTAAAAAGCTCAGTATCGACAAAGAAGCTTCGGATGAGCCGTATAAGGTATTAAAAGGTTATTATTTTGACATCGGTACGGAAGGCTGGCTGGACGGAGGCCCGAATAAATGTGAATGGAAAGACGGCGCGCTGCACGGAGTGGCGAGCGACAGCGCTGTCAGATGCTGGTCACCGGAGGCTCCCATGGGAATTTCGGCAAAGGACATCACCCATATCCGTATCCGTGTAAAATCCACGGTGGAGAATACGACGCTGAAGCTGACCTGTACGATGGATACCGGAGGTATCGATTTTAAAGCGCCTTACGGCACAAAGACGGACCCGGACGGATACACTACACTGCTGATTGACTGCGGCACAAATGCACAGTGGGCACAGGCTGGTCTGCTGAACCGCCTGGGAGTATATGCTTTTGAAGGAAATATCGGTGAAAGCTATGATATCGACAGCATTGAAATCCTTCAGTATACCGGCGGTGAAGCGGAAGAACCGGAGGTCCTTCCGACGCAGGCCAGTCCCTACGCAGTATATGGCTGGTATTTTGAGAAAACTGTGCAGAAATGGGCACAGGGTGGCCTTACCAAGATGGAGCAGGCTGACGGCGCCCTGGTGATCACAGCTGCCAAGGACGGAAGGCCCAGAGTGTGGACCAGCAATAAGACAGATGGAGTTACCCAAAATCCGATAAATTTAAAGACAGAGGATGCCACCCATGCGCTTTTACAGATCCGTACAGATACGGAATCTCCGAAATTAGAGCTGCATGTTGAGTTAAAGGACGCCCAAGGCAATGTGACAACTGCGAAATATAAAGATATCGCCTACCAATGCACCGCAAACGGATATACTGCTGTGACCGTTGCGCTGGATACCGCAGCCGAGTGGCGGGACGGCCTCACCATAGACAGGATGTGCGTATTTCCGTTTGGAGACGTGAACAATGCGGAAAATGCCGGCAAAACCGTTTACCTGGATTCGCTTGAAATCCTGGATAAGAACTGTAAAATTGATATGAACAGCTCTTACTTTACCAATGATATTGAGGGCTGGTCACAGGGAGGGACGACTTCGACAGAGCATAAGGACGGGGCTCTTCTGGTACAGCCTCCCACAGCGCAGGGCGATTACTGTCCAAGAATATGGTCGTGCGGGCAGGTTGGAAGCACCCCGGAAGCTATCTCGCCGTTAGGATATGAGAAAGGGGATATCACGCATATCCGTGTGCGCATTAAGGCTGAAGTGCCGGAAGGCGCGGCGGTGAGCGCGGATACGGCAGATCTGACACTGATCCCGTGGTTTAAGAACGGCACCAATGTGCCGGCAAGCGGTGCTGCCATGACTGAAACCTATGCGACGGATACGGAAGGATATGTAAACGTAACATTTAAGGTAGATGAAGGCTGGAAAGACGGCGATGTTCTGCAGCGCATCAATCTGCAGCTGTTCGGTTTATCCGGCAATGAGGAGCTGTGCAAGGCCGGCACCAGAATTTATATCGACTCCGTGCAGTATTTAAAGAAACTGGACGGTGATGAGGCAAAAGATTCCTTGAAGATACTGATTATCGGCAACTCTATCACACAGCATGGCCTGAAAGAAAGTGTGGGCTGGCTCGGCAACTGGGGCATGGCGGCTACTTCACCAGATAAAGACTATGTTCACCTGCTGGAGGCGAGAGTAAAGGAGATCAATCCTTACGCCGAGGTACACGGAATCAATATTTCCGAATACGAGAAATATTTCTATGATTGGAGCAAGATTTCCAACAATCAGGAAAAGTATGCGAATTGGAATGCGGATATCATAATTGCTACCTTTGGTGCCAATATACAAAACGGCGCCAATGAGGGTGACGATACCTTTGAGAACGATGAGATCTTTGACAGAGGGGATTACAAAAAGATCATCGACAGGTTTAACCCCGATGGCGATGCGAAAGTCATCATCGGTTCCACGGTTCTTACCAGAAGCGATATTGTCGGCGTAATTCACGCTGCGGCAAACGCCTATGGCTGGGATTACGCGGATATGACAGGGTATACGGATACACAGTATCGGGGATATCCGTACAAAGAGCAGCTCATGGCTGCATTCGGTGTCGCGGATATCGATGCAGGCGTGCTGAACCATCCCGGAGATGAGGGAATGAAGGCGATTGCGGATGATCTCTGGCCGCTCCTTAAGAAGGCGATGGGGGTGACTGACGGCGGAAACGGCAATGCAAGCGGCAGAATGGAGAGCAGTGCTGTGGAGAGCAGCACGGCGGAGATTAGTGCCGAAGAGAGCAGTGAACCGGGAAGCAGCGCGGCAGAGCGCGGTGCTGCGGAAAGCAGCACGCCGGAAAGCAGCGCTACAGAGAGCACCGCGGCGGAAAGCAGTACCATAGAAAGCAGCGCGGGGGAGAGCGGTGCTGAGGAAAGTGGCACGGAAGAAAGCAGCACACCGGAAAACAGCGCCGCAGAGTATAGTAGCACAGAGAGCGGTACGGAAGAAAACAGCGCCGCGTAAACGAGGTTTTAGGACTTAAGGGGGGATGCAGAAGTAGATGTTTCTACCAGAGCGCCCCCCTCTTTTATGGCCATCGGTAAAAATATCCATCAGGGCTTATACGTATACTGCAGCCGCTTCCCTGTGGCCTATGCGCGGCATCCCTTAACGATCGTATTCTTCCTGACTGTGCCTCTCTTTATACCGGTGCGCATTCACTATGCCTGCGGCAAAAGAAATAAATATATTAAGGAACTGTAAGACAATAAGCCAATTAAGGGCATTGCTGGTCGAAAGATTAATCGAAAATGTAATAACCCACATTCCCGATGTGAAAAACCAAAGAATATACCAACGTGGTTCCCTTTTTTTCATACACTTCACCTCTTTTTTCCATCATACAGCACCTTTACGCCTATTTCAAGACAAACCCGTGTTTACGTTCTTCTCTTCCGGCTGTTCCTTTGTATATACGGCCGGAAATGTAAGAGAAATACGGGTTCCTTTACCCGGTTCACTGTCAATGGCAAAGCAAAAGGCATCGCCGTAGGTCAGATACATGCGGAAGACCACATTTTGCAGGCCTATGGAATCGCTCGGAATCTCGTCCATCCTGCTAAGCTTGCTGCGAAGAAGTTCCAGCGATTCGGCGGGGATGCCGACCCCATTGTCATCGACGGTGATGGTGCATAATTCCCCCTCTTTCATAGTGTCCACGAGAATGGTGTTGTGCGTGTCCAGCGAGGGCGCGCAGCCGTGGAAGACCGCGTTTTCGATCAGAGGCTGCAGAATCAGTTTCGGCACCAGCAGATCGGAGACGGCGTCAAGCCCCACTATGTTAAAATGCAGCTTTTCCCTGTAGCGCAGGTTCAGGATGCGCAGATACAGTTCCGTATAGTAAAATTCTGTTTTTAATGGCACCAGATTCGCACAGTCCAGCGCATACCGCATCAGCCTGCTTAAAGAAAGCGTCAGTTCGGGGGCCTCATGGTCATAGCCCAGGGTCTCGATCTCCATGTTTCGGATCAGGTTCAGGGTATTAAACAGAAAGTGCGGATTGATCTGGGCCTGAAGAGCCCGGTAAGTGGCCTTATTGCCCTGTTCCATCTGTTTTTCCAGTTCTTCCGACAGAGAACGGTTAGTCTGCATATAATTGATAAAATGGCGTATGATTTTTTTAGTTTCCGGTTCGGATATGTTGTCGGGAAGCTCCGGAAGCGGATTTTCCAGAAAATCCGATATGGTCCTCATCGGATGTGTGGCCAGCAAAACCAGCCATACAATCACGAGCAGCGTCAGGATCAGCAGCCAGGGCAGTATCGTGAGCAGGTTTTCATAAAAGTTATAGGATTTCTCCATGTAACTCTGGGGTGTGGTCACGGTGACATAGTACCAGGGATACTTTTCGGAATGTTGCTGGGAGTAGATATAGGGCGTGTCGCCATTGTCGTAGTGGCTGTAGGATTCTTTCGTGCTGTCAAAATGCCGCAACTGCGGGACAAGCTCAAGCGGTTCCGGCATGTCGCGCTGCTGGCTCCGGTGAAGCAGTTCTCCCTCATCTGAGACAATATAAATCTTCTGGATGGAATCATTTGAAACATCCCTAAGCAGCGGGATATCCGAGAGGTTGATGTTCAATACGATCAGGCTCTTTTGATCCTGCTGGAACAGGGGCAGGTAGATGGTGATCAGGTACGGATACCGTTCGTTTTTTTCGCGGGGAACTAAAGCCATGGTGTCCGGCGCTTCCTGGATGGAGAGACAGTTTTTATCGTTCAGTGACTGGTAGGCGACAGGATTGCCGAAATTCGATGTAAAAACTTCTTTCCCGGAAGCCGGAAACAGGAAGATGGAATCAATGGCGGGAAACCCCTCCGTATAAGCGGCTAACTGATTGTTAAGCTGGCTGTGGATATCTGTGAACAAGATATCCGTATCCTCATCAAAGAGGTAGATGCGGATCATCTTGTTCAGGGAAAGCAGAGCGGCTACTCTGCTGTAGCTTTTAAAGTTGTCGTCCAGCTGGCCGGCAATGCGTTCCGCCTGCAGTTCACTGTAGGAGGTGTATTCAATCTGCAGCGCCTTCGTGGAATTAATATGAGTATACAGCATAAAACACAAAAACAGTGTGGTGACAAACGCCAGAAGCGTAAGAAACCATTTGCGGACAAAAGGACTTCCGATAATTTTTTTAATTCTTGTCATACCCTGCCTCTTCTTCTTAATTATTTCAGCCGGCTAAATCATTTTTAATACATAGGTGCGGTACTCTGACGGCGTATAGGAAGTATAGTGCCGGAAGTTTATATTAAAACGGTTGGGGTTGGGGTAGCCCACCCGTTCGGCGATATCCGCAACCCTGATATTGGTTTTCAGCAGTTCCATCGCCTTCTGCATGCGGATTTCCGTGAGATAGTCCTTATAGGAAATATTGGTGACCATCTTAAAGCAGCGGCTGAAATGGGCGCCGGACATGTAGATTCTTTCGGCCACACTGTCCCGGGTCAGATCCTGCGCATAGTGCTCTTTCATATAAGCGATCGCTTTTTCAATGCTGGCCCGGATGGCCGTCTTATCCGTATCCGACAGGTCTTCTTCCGATTTCATATCCGCTGTCAGCTCGCGGTTTTGCCGGCCGGATGAGATCGAGCGCAGATTTTCTGCAGAATCAAAAGAAAACAGCAGCTGTATCCGGATTGTGATTTTTAGTATCTGGCGAACCTGTGCGCACAGCTCGTCAAATGATTCCGGATTGCGGTTGGGGTCAATCAGCAGATAATTGCAGCAGTTCTGTTTCCGGAATACAGGAAGCACGTAACTGGGAGAATAGAGCAGATTGATCAGGTTAGTCATTGCTGTGAGCAGAGCGTCTCTCCCGTACATCCACACATCCGTGTTCATAAAATCGATCCGTATGTAGAGGCCGTTGCAGGAATCATAGGAAAACGGAAAATCCAGCTCGGAAAAATCCGCCTGCGCTAAGGCCCTGTCCGGATATTTCCCCTTGAGGACATCCGTCAGGTAGAGCTCCTGGTTATCGTCCTGCCACGTGAGAGAGGTATAGGCGATTCTTTTAAATTCCAACGTCTTGGCGGCGGCCTCCAGCGCATGGGTGAGTTCCTTAAAGTCCAGCGGTTTTAAGAGATAATGCGCTACGCCCAGCTTCATGGCGGTCTTGGCATATTCGAATTCCCCATAGCTGCTGATGATGATCGGAACGTAGTCATTGCTTATTTCATTCAACTTCTCAATGAGCGTAAGTCCGTCCATGACGGGCATCCGAATGTCCACAAGCATGATATCCGCAGGAGAGTCGCGGAATGCCTGAAGAGCCTCCCATCCGTTGTTTAAAACAGCGCTGATCTGATATCCGGGCAGTCTGGTCGCTATGTATTGCTGCACGATATTCTGCGATACGATTTCATCGTCGACAAGCATAATACGGTACATATATATCATTGGCCTCCCTAAAAAATAATTTAATTACATAATATAGGAAGAAAATTGTTATTGCAATCCGTAAAGAGAAAATGCGTCATGAAACGAGAAGAATAGCATCAAACGCGGATTGAGAAAAGAGGTGTCAGGGCTCATAATAAAACTACAAAAGAAGCACGGGAGGTATTTCAAGTTGCGCACAGGGACGGCAAAAGTAAAACCAACAAAAAAGGCAGTTCGGGAGAGCATCAGCATGGGCATGCTGGCAATACCGGGAATAGCTTTGCTCATTCTATTCAACTATGTGCCGATGTTCGGAATAGTGATAGCTTTTAAAGATTTTAAACCGCTCAAAGGAATCTGGGGAAGCGCCTGGTGCGGCCTGGATAACTTTGAATTCTTTTTTACCTCCGCAGATGCGGTCAGGACAATCCGCAATACCATGTGCTATAACATCGCGTGGCTCTTCATCGGAACAATCGCATCCGTTGGGTTGGCGCTGATGTTTTACAGCGTGAAGAACAGAAGAGCGCTGAAGACCTACAATACGATTATCCTGATGCCCAAATTTCTGTCCACCGTCATTCTGGCGTTTCTGGCGGAAATATTCTTGAATTACCGCTTTGGCTATATAAACCAGATCCTGAATAATTGCGGCCTGAACCCGGTGGACTGGTATATGAAGGCCGGCGCATGGCCGTTTATCCTCACGATCGTCAAGGTCTGGGCCACGGTGGGCGTGGGAAGCATGATTTACTATGCGTGCCTGATGAGTCTGGATGAGGGCCTTTTAGAGGCCGCGAAGCTGGACGGCGCGAATAAAGTGCAGCAGATCTGGCATGTCATGATTCCCCATCTGATCCCGGTCATTATCATCCAGAATATACTGAACATCGGGCATCTGTTTAACGGTGATTTCGGCCTGTTCTATCAGGTTCCACAGAACATCGGCGCGCTGTATCCCACGACGGATATCATCAATACCTACACATTCCGGGCTCTTCAGGAGGGAAATCTCGCGCGGTCCGCAGCGGTGGGGCTGGCGCAGTCAGCAGCCGGATTTGTGACGGTGCTTGTGACGAACAGGATAGTGAAAAAGGTCAGTCCTGAAAACAGCCTGTTTTAAGGGGGGAGAGTAGAAGAATGAAGAAAAGAAAAAAGCTGGGACAGTATATTTTGAATGCGGTATTCATTGCGATCGTTTTTGCGTATCTGATGCCGGTGATCACGCTGATTTCCTGTTCCCTGACGGATGAGACGACATTGCTTCAGAACGGGTACAACCTGGTCCCTTCCAAGTTCAGCCTGGAAGCTTATACCCTGGCGCTGCGCCGTCCGATGCAGATGATCCGCGCTTATGGGGTGACCATATTTTTTACTGCGGCATCCACACTGCTGTCCACATTGGTGGTGGCGCTGCTGGCCTACCCACTTTCTAGGCCCAACTTCATCTGGAAAAGGCAGTTAAATTTCCTGGTATATTTTACAATGCTGTTTTCCGGCGGCATGGTGCCGATGTATCTGCTGATCACCAATGTGCTTCATATCAACAATACAATTATGGTATATATTCTGCCAGGCCTGGTGTCTGCGTATAATGTGATGATTGTCCGCACCTGCTACCGCGGGATTCCGGATGAATTAATTGAATCGGCAAAAATTGACGGCGCAAAGGAATTATATATCTGTTTTAAAATCGTAATACCGTTAAGCAAGGCAAGTATCGCTTCCGTGGCCTTCCTGTTTATGGTTGAAAAATGGAACGACTGGATGACCTCGACTCTGTATATCAGAGATCAGAACCTGTATTCTCTGCAGTATCTGGTGCAGAGGCTGCTGCGGGAGGTCAACATGCTGAAAAATTACGCCGGAGCGGGCGTGCTCACGGCGGGCGAGACGATTCCTGCGGAAACTCTGCGCTTTGCGATGGCACTTATTGCAGCGGGTCCGGTATTGGTTATTTTCCCATTCTTCCAGAAGTACTTTACCAAAGGTATGACACTGGGAGGCGTAAAGGGATAATAATAGATGACTATATAATAAGGAGGATTTTGAATGAAAAGGTGGAAAAAGACACTGGCATTGTTATTGGCATTGGCGATGACCGCAGGCATGATGGGCTGCGGACAGAAGGCTGCGAACGAGAGCACTAAAGCGCCGGACGCGGCGCCGGGCACCACGGCCGCGGGTGAGCCGGGTACAGAAGCCGCAGCGCCTAAGGATCCGGTGCTTCTGGAGTGGTATTACAGAGGAAATGGTCAGCAGCAGGATACGGAAGAGGTTGAGGCGAGGGTGAATGAGCTCCTGAAGGGATATCCCGGTCTGGAACATGTGAGCATCAATATCAACTGCTTCCCAGCCGCTGACTATGCGACACAGGTTGGGCTGGCGCAGACCTCTGGCAGCCAGATCGATATCTTAAACAGCGTGAGCTTAAACTTTACGCAGCAGGTTGAAGACGGCAGCTGGATGCCGATGGAAGACTATATCTCCGATGAACTTAGGGCGGAGCTGCCGGAATGGCTCTGGGAACTGGGGTCCGTGGACGGACATATCTATATGGTGCCCAATTACCAGAATGCGTTTAATGCGGGCTTTATGTTTTTCCCTAAGGAATATATGGATAAGTACGGTAACTATGATGAGATGTACGCAACTCTTACGAACTGGGATTTAAGCCTGGCGGATAAGGCCGCGGCGCTGGAAGACTACGTGATGGCTGCAAGAGCCGGTGAAGGGGACACAAAGTACGCCAACACCCTTGAAAACGGAAATGCTACCGGCATCCTGGGATTTTATTTCATCACTCCGTTTGACCATCTGGGCAATAACTTCATCATTGAAAACGGCACGGACACAGTCAGCTATGCATATACCACAGAGACCTATAAGGAAATGTGGAGCATCTATGCCGACTGGTACGATAAGAAAATCTTCGCGCCGGACGGGGCCGCAACGGATCATCTGAACTACAGAAATGAGAAGATGATGGAGGAGACATCCTATGTTTACTCCTGCAATGAATCCGTAGGCGATCCGGAAAGCGTGGCGAAGTCCTACAGCGAGCGCTGGGGATTTGAGGTTGTTGCCATCCCCACACAGCAGTATAACTATATTCCGAACAGCTGGGGAGCTGGCGGAAACGGTATCTCCTCTACCTGCGAACATCCCGAAGAAGCGGCCTTATTCATCGAGGCGCTGACCACAGGCACGGATCTTGGCCGGGAAATCTATAACACAATGGTGTTCGGCATCGAAGGAAAACATTATACGAAGGATGCAAACGATCCTGACCGAATTGTAACCATCGAGTATGACGGAACCCAGGGCGGTGTGGATACTTCCTATGCAGGGCTGAAGTGGATCCTGGGCAACAGCTTTTATGCATATAAGAATCAGGCTGTTCTGGACGGCTACTTTGAAAACATAAAGAAGTATAATGAGTCTCCGGATACCGTAGCATCCTCCCATAACGGATTTGTGGTGTCCACGACAAATGTATCCAAGCAGCTGGAGCAGATCAACGCTGTGATCGCGGAATATACTTCCGTGCTACAGAACGGCACCATCGGTTCGGCAGGGTTTGAAGCATATTACCAGGAGTTCATCGACAAGCTGAACACTGCGGGACTAAAGGAAGTGATAGCAGATTATCAGGCACAGCTGGATGCATGGGTTGCAGCAAACCGGTAAATAAGTGACCATGAATCAAGGGGCGGCATATACTGCTGCCTCTTGATTATTCAATAGAAAAGCAGGAAGATTGCCATGAACGAAAAAATAGCATTGGGACAGGATATGAAAGCCTCCGGCCGGGATATGGAAGCCGTCATATCCGCGGTGATGGATAACGCATTGGTCACGCGGCCGAAGCGCAGCGTTTATTACCGGCCCTTTTTAAAATGTGAAGGCGCAGGCTTTACCCGCACATTGGGAAGCCAGCGCGTGGATCTGAACCGTATATATCCAGGGGCCGTGCCAGGGGTCGGAGTGATTGCAGATTTTTATATTGCATGCCAGACACCGGAAGAGATCTACCTGAATGTGAGCGGAAACATCAGGGTATGGTTTGAACAGCAATGCATCTATGACGGCATCGGCAAGGAGACGCGCGCAGAGATAAACATCCATCTGCCGGTGAGCGTAAAGCCGGATGCGGATAATTCCGTCAGGATCCTGTGCGTTAAGGAGGAGGACAGGGAATTTGCCTTTGAATTTTTGATTTCTGTAAAAAGGTACCCCTCCATGTGGGCAAACGATTATCTCTTTGGCGCAAGGGCGGTACTGCCGATCCAGGAAAGAGCCGGTGAGGAGGGGGTGGCGCTGTCACCTCCGCTGACCCGTGAAGAGTACGGCAGAACGGATATGAACAGCGCGGAGATCGCTTACCGGTGGCCGCCTGCCCTGGCCGCAGACGAAACATTTGATTTCCGGAAACTGTATACAGAAGGAGATATCAGCTATGTTTATACGGAGGCGGCCTGCGCTCATGTGCTTAAGTACGGTGGAACGGTGGAGCGTATCCTCATAAATGGCAGCTATGCGGCGGACGGTCATTGCGCAGGCACAGGCAGCGTAAGGGTAAAGGCCGGGGACCGGCTGCTGTTTCGGTGCAGGAGGTCCGCGGACGGATGGAAGCTGCGGCTTAAAACCGAGCGGCTCTGCCTGCCGTTTTTAACTTCCATAAGAGGAACCGGAGACAGGGCAGTCTGCATCGGCCCGTTCTTCGGAACGCAGTGCCACGGGCCGGAGTATGACTGGGATCTGTCAAAAGTATTTGTGAATCAGAAGGGCCGCCGAATTTACTGGAGATTTTGTGACGGAAGCGAGCTGCGTATCTATCTGGACAGCGTCTTTTTCGGGCAGTGGTTCTATGCGTTGATGGTTGGGTTTTATGGGATACGCGATGCAGCCATCCTGTCCGGACGCACCGACGGGCAGAGACTGTTCTGTGAGAATATGAGCGCGCTGGCCAAATACTTTGATTATATCGAATATGACATCCAACAACATGTGATGCCCGCGTTTATGCCCAGGCTCTATGATATGAGTGTGCTGGACAATATCGGCACGATGGGAATGAATTTGGCGGATGCATATCTGGATTGCAATGACAGGGCACTGCTACCGCTGATTGAGAGAATCCGGCACCAGGCGGAGCATTCCGTCCCGAGAATGGAGGACGGAACCTATTACCGCAGGGATACCATGTGGGCGGATGATCTGTACATGAGCTGCCCGTTTCTGGTGCGCATGGGCAGGCTGACCGGGGACGATGAGTGGTACCGGAAGGCGCAGAGCCAGATACGCGGATTTAAGAAGCGCCTTTACATGGAAGAGGAACACCTCTTTTCACATATCTATTTTACTGGCAGGAGAGCGGCAAACCGTGTTCCCTGGGGAAGAGGCAACGGATGGGTGGTGTGGACCCTGACGGAGTTTTTGATGTATGCAGACGGATATATTGATGTGTCGGAAGAAAAAAAGCTGTTTTACGATATGGCGCACAGCATCCGTGCGCTGCAGGATGAAAGCGGCCTGTGGCGCCAGGTCCTTAACCGCAGGGAAGAGGGCTCTTATCCGGAGACATCCTGTACGGGCATGTTTCTTCTGGCATTTACCAGAGGCGTGAAATACGGATGGCTGGAAAAGGATTTTCTTGACTGTATGGAAAAGGCCTGGAACGGGCTTTTGGTTCACAGTATCGATGGGGAAGGCAATGTCTACGGGGTGTGTATGGGTTCCGGCTGCGCGATGGAGGCGGAATATTACTATACCATCCCCACAGTCAAAAACGATGATCACGGCACCGGCGTGATTTTGGCGGCCGGCGCAGAATACGCAGCGTTTAAAAAGGATTTGGAGGAGAAGAATGAATCAGAAACTGCGTGACAAAATGATTCGAGAACTGCTGGATGAGAATACCGTGCCCGGCAATTCTATTTACGGAACGAAATGCATTGCCCGGCTGATTTTTGGCGCGAGTGTGAGCGCAGAGGAAATGGAAGGGCTGAACCGTGCGGCGAAGTGGTTTGAACTGCCGCATCCCGGAGGAACGAACAGGGACCTTAAGGGAGAGCCGGATTTTGTAGCCCATAAGCTTATAAGAGCATGCCACAGCGTGGAGAACAAACTGCCGGTAGAGACCATGAAGCTCATACACAGGTTCTTTACGAAGTGGGATTTTGAGAGCAAATATAAATCTGAGAATCATATGTTTTTATTTCATGAATCCAGATACCTGTATGCATTAAAATATCCGGACGCCTATTTTGAACAGTATGGCATGTCCGCGGGCCAGGTCCTCGAGGAAGACCGCAGATTCCTGCAGGATTTTATCAGGTTCCGCGCACAGAGGGGATGGGCTGAGTTTGATTCCGCTGGCTACGGGCTGGAGGTATTTACCGTACTTTTGAATCTCTTCGATTTTGCGGAAGAAAAACTTAGAAAGTATGCGGAGATGTCGGCGAACGTTATGCTCCTTGATATGATTATGGACTGTTCTAAGGAGGGCTATTACGGCGGAGCCCACGGCAGAATCTATGAAGGGGACACCTCGGATTTCCGAACCATGGGGATGCACCGGCTGTATCAGCTGTATTTCGGAACGGCAGATGACTGTACGGCATGTCTGGAGGCAGCGGCCAGCAGTTTTGTCCCGGCGGATTATGTGTATGACGTGTTAAACAGCAGGCCTGAGCGCTGGGTAAACAGGGAGTGCAAGCATCTGCACAGCATTACCTACAATACTCCTCACAGACAGGTGCCTCAGGTGCCCGGAAGCATCAACAAACAGATTTTCATTACTCCCGATTACATGATTGGCGGGGTTACCTGGCAGGATGATTATCCCGAAGGGAGTGAGGCCGCATGGTATGCCCATCACCAGCAGCATGAGTGGGAGCTGTCTATACTGACGGCTCCGGATATCCGCATCTTCAGCCATCATCCCGGAAGCTGCGGCCCGGAGGGGAAGGAACACGGTTATTGGACCGGGGATCTGCTGTGCTGTTGCGGGCAGTTTTTCAGCGATAAAAATATCGCTATGGCCACCTATGACATACCGGAAAAGGAAGAGCATTTCATCCATGCCCGCGTGCCGTTTCGGCATCTTGAGACAGAAAAAGAAGGAAATTATCTCTGGATGAAGGCCTCCGGCAGAATTTATGCCGCGCTGTGGTTTTCCGAAGGGATATGTGAAGGCAGGGAAGACTTAAAGGATGTGGAGGTCAGAAGCTATGGCCGCAAGCATGCCGTCGTCTGTACAGTTTCCGTGAAGGAAGAGTGCGGGGGATATGAAGAGTTCAAGGCGATGGTGAAGGCGGGAAAACCCGAATTTGACGCCGGAACCATGACGCTTTCCTACGCAAATCTGAAAATGAACAGGCATACACGGCTGATTGACGGCATACAGGTGCGCTTTCCGTATGAAACCTATGACAGCCCCTGCGTATTCTCCGAATGGGGAAGCGGTGTGATAGAGACGGATAAAGTGATTCTGGATTTTAACGGCTGGGGGAGTGTGACCCGCAAAAATAAACTGTAAACCGATTGCCCATATATATTCAGAGGGGCTGACGCGCTGCGCCGGCCCCTCTTGCCACTGCTCTATTCAATGAAATCTTTCCGCATCGGATTAAAAACATCCAGCAGCAGGGAATCTTCCAGCGCCACAACGCCATGCCTTACATCAGGCGCGATCTGGTAGGTATCCCCGGCCTTAAGGATTCTCTTCTCCTGGCCTTCCTCTTCCACCTCAAAGGAACCTGAGATCACATAACCCACCTGCTCGTGGGGGTGGGAATGCAGCGCCCCGACTGCCCCCTTCTGAAACGTGAGTTCGCACACCATCAGATTATCACTGTAGGTGAGCACTTTACGGGTTACCCCGCCGCCTAGATCCTTGGCGGTTATATCCTGATTAAAACTAAACATAAACTGCCTCCTTCACAATATACTATTTGTAACAGTTCAGACGGCGGGAAAATTGATAGAAAGACAGGCGTTAAGCTTGCTTATAAGCCTGCCTTTCTATCAATTTTCACATCGGATGGACATCCGATGCTTCTTGACCGGCTTTATCGGTCAAGAAGATGCGCCGTCTGAACGCTTAAGCCGGCGGAAAAATTGGTGTAAAGACAGGCGTTAAGCTTGCTTATAAGCCTGCCTTTCTATCAATTTTCACATCGGATGTCCATCCTGTCCAGATAGCGCTCGATCGCGTGGGCCACACCGCTTTCTTCGCAGGAGAGCGTCACATCCACCGCCTGAGCTTTGAGTTCCTCCACTGCGTTTTCCATGGCGATGGGATAGCCTGCAAAACTGAGCATCGTCAGGTCGTTGTGGCCGTCCCCGATGGCCATAACAGCCTCTCTTGGGATGTTAAGGCGGCTGCACAGCCACGCCAACGCATTTCCCTTGGTAGCACCGGCGGCATTGATTTCCATGTTGCACTCTCCGGATGAGGTAAAGAGGATGCCCGGAATATCCGCCAGAGCTTCCCTGACGGCAACCGCACAGGACCTGTCCAGATAGAGGACAAAGAGCTTTTCAACGCCGACCCCTCTTTCCCTTATGAATTCAGCCAGATCCGGCACGCGGATCCGTTTGTCCAGAGATCCGATGCCGTGGACCGCTTTCAGGTTTTCCAAGTCTATCTGCTCGTAGTCATACATCTGCCCTTCGATGTAAGCGCTGGGCTGTACCGGGAATTCCTTTAAGATCTCCAGGATGGCAGCGGTTGTTTCGGCACTGATATCCTGACGGTAAATGGATTGCCCGCTCTTCATCTCCACAACGGCGGCGCCGTTGGACGTGATGGTGTGAGTTACGCCCGGAAGGCTTAAGATCTCCTCCGGTATATTGCCGAAGGTGCGTCCGGATGTGGGAATAATCCGTATGCCCCGGGAAGCGGCGCGGCGTATGGCATCGATATTACGCATGGACAGATCCTTGGTCACGGTCAGGACTGTGCCGTCCAGATCCAAGGCCAGAAGTTGAATGTTCACGTAGCTCCTCCTTCGACGGCCTGTACGGCCGTCTTACCAGATGAATATTTGCATCTGATGTTATTATAGATTGTGCCCGTCCATTTGTAAACTGAGGAGTCAGGAAAGTTTTAGCTTTTTTTCACACTTTCTTTAGTTGAACATTGCAGGGGTGATGTTATAATTAGGGGCAGGAGAAAAGACACATTAAACATAAAGACTGGATTGGAGAAGGCTATGAAAGGGTCACAGAGAAAAGACTTCTTTCGGGAAATCAGAAAAAGCATGGGCAGATATCTGTCCATATTGTTTATAGTGGCGCTGGGAGTGGCATTTTATGCCGGTGTCCGTTCGGCGGAGCCGGATATGCGCCAGTCAGCGGATCAGTATTTCGATGAAACCAACCTGATGGATATCCGTATCCTGGGAACGTTAGGGCTTACGGAGGACGATCTGGAGGAGATCAGGAAGATTGATGGCGTGAGCGGGGCTGAAGGCGGATATTCGGCGGAATTTCTGACCTATGATGAAGACAAAAAGCTGGTGGTCAATGTGATGTCGCTGGCAGACGACATAAACCGTATGACCGTGGAAGAGGGGCGTCTTCCGGAAGCGCCGGACGAATGCTTCGTGGATTCCCTGTTCATGGAGGCACGGGGACTGAAAGTAGGCGATACGCTCACCTTCGAGGCCGATAAGGGCGAAGATGTGCTGGATACGCTGAAGACTGACACCTTTACCATTGTGGGCAGCGGCAGCTATTCCTACTACCTGTCCTGGGATCGCGGTACTTCGGGCATCGGAAGCGGAAAGACCGACGCGTTCGTGATGGTGGAGCCGGAGAGCTTCGTCCTGGACGTCTATACCGTAATCTATGCATCGGTGGACAGCGCGGACGGCCTGCTCTGCTATTCGGACAGCTATGAGGACAGAATATCCGGAATCACGGATCAGATAGAGGCCATAGCTGACGGGCGCTGTGAGATCCGTTATGCATCCGTGAGAGCGGAGGCGGATGAGAAGATCGCGGACGCCAAGGCGGATATCGCGGACGGTGAGCGGCAGATCGAGGATGCCAGACAGGAGCTTGCGGATGCTGAGGAGAAGCTTGAGGATGCCAGGGCACAGATTGCGGACGGAGAGAAGGAGCTTACGGACGGGAAAAAGACCTTTGCGGATGGGGAAAAGGAGCTTACCGATGGGCAGAAGCAGGTGGATGACGGGCAGAAGGCGTATGACGAGGCAAAAGCCCTGATCGCAGAAAATGAGCAGAAGCTTGCAGACGGAAAGGCGGAGCTGGCGAAAAAGGAGCAGGAGCTGGCAGATGCGCGCACGCAGCTGGAGGATGGCCGAAGGCAGCTGGAATCCGCCAAGGGAACGCTCAATTCCGGCAGAAGCGAGCTGGCCGCTAAGGAAGAAGAGCTGAATAAGAACGAGGAGGCCGTCAAGGCCGGATGGAAACAGTATAACGATGGAAAGGCGCAGCTGGCATCTTTGCAGCAGACGCTTGCTGGCCTGCAGGAATATGAGAGACAGATACGGGAGATAAACGATCTGATAAACGCCGGGGGACAGACTCCGGAGGAGCTTGACCGGCTGCAGGCCAGCCTTGCGCAGGTTACGATGGCATCCGAGCTGACGAAACAGGCCGTGATGGCGCAGGACAGCATCAGAACCGCTATGAATCAGGCCGGTGTAGCTGACGAAAACAGCCCTTATTTCACGGCGGTCTTTGAGCAGGTGGTACAGACCGTGACCGCACAGCAGACGCCGGTATTGGAGGAGTCCAGACAGACGCTCCTTTCTTATGAAGCGCAGATAAAAGACGGCAGGGCTCAGATCGCCGATGCCAAAGCCCAGCTGGAAGAGGCCGGGAAGGTTTTAAATGAAAAGGAGATTGACTTTGCCGAAGCGCCGGCAAAGCTTGCCGACGGAGAGCGGCAGCTTGAGGAGGCAAGGCGGACAATCGCTGACGCAG
The DNA here is from genome assembly GCF_003477885.1 of Lachnotalea sp. AF33-28. Classification (GTDB taxonomy): domain Bacteria; phylum Bacillota; class Clostridia; order Lachnospirales; family Lachnospiraceae; genus AF33-28. The sequence continues at coordinate 142,912 of NZ_QUEE01000001.1, read as the reverse complement.
AAGCGTCGCTTGCGGATGCCAAAGAGCAGCTGGCAGAGAGCGGGGTTCAGCTTGCGGACGCAAGAAAGGAGCTTGAGAGCGGCAGGGCCGAGTTGGAATCCCACCGCCAGGAGATCGCGGATGCCGAGGCAAAGCTTGCGGATGCGCGGGCGGAAGTGGCGGATGGGGAAACGAAGCTTGCGGATGCCCGGAAGGAATTTGACGAATCGGTGCCCGATGCCGAGGAGAAAATTGCGGACGGCAGGCAGCAGGTGGCGGATGCCGAAGAAAAGCTGGCAGATCTAAAGGAACCGGAATGGTATGTGCTGGACCGCAATTCCATACAGACGTATGTGGAATTTGATATGGACGCCGAACGGATCGGGGCCATTGGAAAGGTTTTTCCCGCCATCTTCTTTCTGGTGGCAGCGCTGGTCAGCCTGACCACGATGACGAGGATGATCGAGGAGGAGCGGACACAGATCGGAACGCTGAAGGCCCTTGGCTACAGCAAGGCGTCCATTGCGGCCAAGTATCTGCTTTATGCCCTGTCCGCCAGTGTGGCCGGCGGCATACTGGGCGTGCTGGTGGGCAGCAAAGTCCTGCCGGCCGTAATCATAGCCGCATACAGCATATTATACAGCAATCTGAAAGTGGTGGTTCTGCCGCTTCATATGGATCTGGCCGTATCGTCGGTGCTCCTGGCGGTAGCATGTACGGTAGGAGCGGCCTACGCGGCCTGCTACAAAGAACTGTTATCCACGCCTGCCGAGCTGATGCGCCCGCCCGCGCCTAAGGAAGGGAAGCGGGTGCTTCTGGAGCGGATCACCTTCCTGTGGAAACGGCTGAATTTCACCCAGAAATCCACAGTCCGCAATCTGTTCCGCTATAAAAAGCGTTTTTTCATGACCGTATTCGGCATCGGAGGTTGTATGGCGCTTCTCATGGTGGGATTTGGCTTGGGAGACTCCATACGGCAGATTGTGAACAACCAGTATAAAAATATCTGGATCTATGACGGAGAGCTGACCCTGGATGAGGACCTGGAGAGGACGGAAGGAGAGGCTCTGGCCACAGAGGTGGTGGAGGATTATGACAACATCACGCAGAGCATGTTTGTGCGCCAGAATTCCATCGATTTTGAAAAGGACGGGATTACGAAGTCCGGCTATCTCTTTGTCCCGGAGTATATGGATCAGGTATCCGATTTCCTGGTTTTAAAGAACCGTGTCACGCAGGAACGCTATGCCCTGTCCAATGACGGCGTCATCATCACGGAAAAACTTGCCCGCCTGCTGGGTGTATCGGCAGGAGATCAGATCATACTAAAAGACAGCGATACTATGAGCCATACGGTGACGGTAGAGGCCATCGCGGAAAATTACTTATACCATTATGTTTACATGACGCCTGCGCTGTATGAACAGCTCTACGGCAGCGAGCCGGACTACAACAAGCTGCTGTTAAAATTCCAGGACACCTCCAAAGAGGCGCAGGAGCAGCTGGGCAATGAGCTGTTATCCGATGACAGGATCAGCTCCGTCTCCTTTGTGACCGAGCTGGAATCCAAGGTGCAGGATATGATGCGCTCCCTGGATCTGGTGGTATGGGTGCTGATCATCTCCGCCGGACTGCTGGCCTTTGTAGTGCTTTACAACCTGAACAACATCAATGTGACCGAGCGCCGCCGGGAGCTTGCCACCATTAAGGTGCTTGGATTTTACGACAATGAAGTGGCGGAATACGTCTACAGAGAGAATGTATTCCTGACCGTATTCGGCATTATCGCCGGAATAGCGCTGGGCATCGTGCTTCACCAGTTCGTCATCCGCACCTGCGAGATCGATATGATCATGTTCGGCCGCACAATTAAACCCTTAAGCTATCTCTACAGCACTCTGCTCACCCTGTTCTTTACGGTAGCAGTCAACTTCAGCATGTATTTTAAACTTAAAAAAATTGATATGGTGGAGTCCCTGAAGAGCATAGAATAATTACGGTAGTTCTTAATTTTTTATGAATCTTGCGCGGATCAGGTTTGCAAATACAGGTGGGTGATGTTATAATAAAAAGGCATGCAAAATCTCGGCAAATCAGAGGCTGCGGGGGATGCATAGGCGATTCCGGGTAGAGATTTGCAATCTATGCAAAAAACAGAGGATTCGGAGGAAAAAGAATGAGCGACGAAAAGTTACTGAATGAGGAGATTCTGGAGGACATGGCGGAGGACCGCGCGGAAGCGGATGTGGAAGCTGCGGTGGCAGCCGAGCCTGTGGAGTCCATGGACGATTACAAGGAAGAACTGGAGAAATCCTTTCAGAAGGTGTCCGAAGGCGATATTCTGACAGGTACTGTGATCGGCGTTACAGAAACCGAGGTGGCGGTGGATCTTAAGTATTATGCCCAGGGAATCATAACGAAAGAGAACTTCAGCAGTGATCCGGACTGCATATTAAAGGATAAAGTACAGGTTGGCGACAGCATCACCGCGACCGTTATCAAGACCGATGACGGGGAGGGCAATATTGTGCTGTCCAGCAAAGAGGCCAACGATACCCTGTTATGGGAGAAATTTGAAAACATGCTGAATGAGAGAACCGTATTTCCGGTTAAGATTAACGGCATTGTGAACAAAGGCGTTGTGGCTAATGTGGAAGGCGTGCGCGCGTTCATCCCCGCATCCAAGCTGGACGCCGGCTATGTGGAAAATACGGAGGATTGGCTGGGAAGAACCATCGATGTTATGGTGATTACGGCGGATCCGGAGAAGAAGAGACTGGTGTTATCCGGCAGGGAAGTGGCCAGACAGAAGAGACAGGAAGACAAAAACGCAAAAATAGCGAAATGCCAGGTTGGAGCTGTTCTCGAAGGAACCGTGGATTCCATTCAGCCCTACGGCGCTTTTATCAATCTGGACAACGGCCTGTCCGGTCTGGTGCATATTTCCCAGATTTCCATGAAGAGAATCAAGACACCTTCCGAAGTGCTGACAGTAGGTGATAAGGTAAAGGTGAAAGTGATCTCCAATGCCAATAATAAGATCAGCCTGAGCATAAAAGCGCTGCAGGATGTGGCTGAAAAAGAAGCTGCAGAAGAGGTTTTTGATTATAAGGAAGACGGAAAGGCGGCGACCAGTCTGGGGGCGCTGTTAGCAGGTTTCAAAGTAGAGTAAGATGGCATTACCAAAGCAGTATGCGCAGATAGATGAATGGAAGACCCTGATATTTTTGTATACCTCGGCGCTCAAGGAGATCGGCACCAAGATTGAGATACTGAATGATGAGTTTGTGCATGTACATAATTACAACCCCATCGAACATGTCAAATCCAGGATCAAGTCGCCGGAGAGCATTGTGAGGAAACTGCGCAAACAGGGACACGAAGAAACCATTGAAAATATGCAGAAATACCTCCATGATATCGCGGGGATCCGCATCATCTGCTCCTTCAGTTCGGATATCTACAGAATTGCTCAGATGATTGCCAATCAGGATGATGTGATCGTGCTGCAGATCAAGGACTACATCAAGCATCCCAAGCCTAACGGCTACAAGAGTTATCATATGGTGGTATCCATTCCGGTGTTTTTGTCCGACGGGCCGGTGGACACCAAGGTGGAGATTCAGATCAGAACGATTGCCATGGATTTCTGGGCCAGCCTGGAGCACAAGATCTATTATAAATATGAGGGGATGACACCCGCTCATATCCAGGATGACTTAAAAGCCTGTGCGGATATGATCAATGAACTGGATGACCGCATGCTGGCCCTTAACGAACTGGTGCAGGAAATGAACGTGTCGGACCGTCCGGATTCACCGGAACTGGCATAGAGAACAGAGCACATTTGGGCATATCCTGCCGTCAAGCGCAGCGCAGGGGGCAATTTCCTATTGAATGAAAAAACGGTGCGGCGAAGCAGCTTCTGGCTGTCTTTTGCCGCACCGTTTTGTTTTCCGGTGAATAAGGGCGCATCCTTATCAATTGCTCCGCCGTGCCCGCCAGAGGCTTTTTAAAGTGTCGGCAAAAGGACGGCGCCGGAATTTTTTATTTTGAATGAGCAGGGCGGCTATAAAAAGGTCGATATAGATATCCTTCAGATCGAATATGAACAGGCCCTTTACAGCCAGAAAGTCCAGCGATCCATTCCAGAATATGCGGTCGATCAGCGCACAGGTACAGCTGGAGTAACAGAAAATAAACATGAGATCTGTCAGGACGCTCCTCTCATCGGAAAGAGAAAGGTGGCGCTGCAGCAGCCAGACAAGACCGGCGACCAAAAAGCAGATCATAATATGAAATCCGCGGGACAGGCCCAGGCCAAACATGCTGTTAATCCAGGAATACTGTGTGTTGAGCACCGGATCAAAATAAAAGAAGGGCCGGATAATGGGTATGTAAGATTCCATAAAATGAAAGTGTATGATCAGTTTGATACCCTGGTCCAAGAGGATCAGAAATAGGTACAGGGGAACGGCTTTCTTTTTTGTCATGAATATCCTTTCAAGAGCGCAGGTCAGCCGGATTCTTTTTCCTCTTTCTTATCCTCCAGAAAGCGGGCTCGTTTGATCGCGTCTTCACCATATTTTTTGCGGATTTTATCCACCGCAGTGTCCAGCTTCTCCAGTTTTTCGTATTTTTCAGTATCAAACAGGTTGTATTGGCGGTAGCTCTCAGAGCTCACCCGGCTGGTGCTCACCCCCAAAAGCCGTATGGGCGTGCGGCGGTCCCAGAGCTGATCGAACAGCTGCAAAGCCAGATCGTAGATCTCAGTGGTGACATTGGTGGAGGCGGATAGGGTGCATTGGTGGGAACGATTCACAAAATTGTTGTAAGTGATCTGCACGGATACACAGTTGGCCTTCATACCGTCGGCCCTAAGCCGTGCGCCCACCGTCTCGCAGAGGGAGAGCAGCACAGCCTTCGCTTCATCCGCGTCGGTGACATCGTGGGCAAGCGTGATGGAATTGCCATATCCCTTGTTGGCGGGCTCTTTATGCAGCACATCGGAGATATCGATGCCGTTTGCATAGTTATAGATCACTTCTCCCTGCTTTTTTAAATGCATCCGTATCATGTTCAGATCGCCGTTCGCCAGATCGCCGATGGTATAGATCCCCAGCTCGTTTAATTTCTTTTTAGCCGCGTCCCCCACAAAAAACAGTTCTCCCACATCCAGCGGCCACATCTTAAACGGGATTTCTTCCGGAAACAGCGTATGTATCTTATTGGGTTTTTCAAAATCGCTGGCCATCTTTGCCAGCAGTTTATTGGTGGAAATCCCTACATTGATTGTAAACGCAAGCTCTCTGTTAATCGTATCCCGGATCAGTTCGGCGGCGCGGGTTGGAGATCCGTACAGCTTTTCCGTCCCACTCATATCCGCAAATGCCTCATCGATGGAGTACTGTTCCACGACGGGCGCATATCTGCGTAGGATCTCCATAAATGCCTGGGAATTTCTGTGATATAATTCAAAATTAGTGGGGATGATCGTCAGGTTCGGACATTTTTTCAAGGCGTGCACAATAGGTTCGCCTGTTTTTACCCCATATTTTTTTGCTATGCCGGATTTCGCCAGTACCACGCCGTGGCGTTTGTCCTGGTCGCCTCCCACAATCGCAGGGATTGTACGCAGATCCGGGGAATTCCCCTTTTTCAGCCGGTCTACGGCCTCCCAACTAAGATATGCGGAATTAACGTCAATATGAAAGATTAATGGAGTTGAAATAACAGTTCTCTCCTTTCTAATGTCACCAGCCGAAGGCTGATGACCTACGCACACTTTTGTGTGCCTCCTCTTTCATCAGGGACGGCGCCGGTTAAGACAGCCGGTCCCTCAAACGGATTCCTTCCGGCGTGGCCGCAAGGCCTCCGAAACCGGTTTCGCGCAGGGAGGCGTCCATCTTATCCCCGATTTCACGCATGGCGTCGAAGACCTGATCGGCAGGGATATTGCTCCGGATACCGGCAAGCGCCATATCGGCCGCCGCCACCGCACCCATGGCGCCGATGACATTGCGTTTGATGCATGGCACCTCCACGAGCCCCGCCACGGGATCGCAGACCAGTCCCAGCAGATTCTTAAGAGCCATGGCGGCTGCATCCGCGATCTGTTCCGGCGTGCCGCCCCTAAGCTGCACCAGTGCGCCGGCAGCCATGGAACTGGCGCTTCCGATCTCGGCCTGACATCCTCCGCTCGCCCCCGCGATGGATGCCCGGTACGCAATGACCTGGCCGATGCCGGCGCTGGTGTAAAGCGCCTCCAGTATCCGGCTTTCCGGACAGCCAAAGCGGTGATAGCAGGGGATTAAAACTGCGGGCAGCACACCGCAGGCTCCGGCGGTGGGAGCCGCTACGATGCGCTTCATACAGGCGTTGGATTCTCCCATTTTCAGAGCTCCGGCGATGACAGAGCCGATAAAACCCCCACAGAGGGAATCGTTGGAGTGGAGATAGTCCAGCATCCTGCCGCCGTCCGTTCCTACGATGCCGCTGGCGGATTTGAGATTCCGGTCATACGTTTCATCCGCCTGCAGCATGTTGTGCCACAGCTGCTTCATCCGGGAGAAGGATTCCTCCCGGTCCGTTCCCCGTTCGTGTATATCATCTTCCAGGATGACAGCCCAAAAGGGCTTATCCTGTTCTCTGCATGTATTTAATATGGATTCAACCGAATCAAAAGGCATATTGATGCTCCTCCTGTATATTCCTTCGTCTCCTGGGCAGGAACGCACTGCGGCGGGAAGGTATTATGTCGCCAAGGCGACCCGCCGCAGTCGGAGAATCCCGCGAGCGGGATTCTTTTTCCTCAATGGATATAGGTTACCTTCAGTATCCCGTCGAGTTCTTTCAAAGTCTCTATGGATTCCTGTGGTATCTCATTATCCGTCTCCGCAATGGTGAATGCATAGCCGCCCTTCTGATTGCGGTACAGCTGCAGAGTGGCGATATTGATCTCCTTATAGTAAAGGGCATATGCGATTTCCGCCAGATGTCCGGGCTCGTCGATGTTCTGAACGATCAGGGTGGGCTTTTCACCGGTGAAATTGACGGTGATATCATTTAGTTTATTAACCATGATGCGTCCGCCGCCAAGAGAAGACGCCTGTACCTTTACCGTGCCGCCCTCCGCATTTTTAACGGTCAAAAGGGCGGTATTAGGGTGCGCATTCCGCAGGCTCACCGACGAAAAATGATAGGAGAGGCCAAAATCACGGGCCAGCCGCATGCTGTCCGGTATGCGCATGTCATCCGGCTCCATGCCCAGAAGCCCGGCCAGAAGCGCCCGGTCCGTGCCGTGGCCGATGCCTGTGGCGGCAAAGGAACCGTGCAGTCCGATTTCGGCGCTCACCGGAACACCCCCGAGTATTTTTCTGGTCACCAGGCCGATCCGCACGGCTCCTGCGGTATGGGAGCTGGATGGGCCGACCATGGTGGGGCCGAGTATTTCAAAGATATTCATGAACGAGTTCTCCTTTGTATCAATTCTGTGTTTGACACACTAACGGGATTCTTTTTCAACTGTTTTCATTATAGAAAAGATTCGGGGAATATACAAGGGGGGACCGAAATTGGTTTTTGAACAGCGACTGCTGTTTACTGTTCAGAGGTGCCGATAAACCAGCGTATGACAGGGCAGAGTATACTCCTCATAGGGATCCCTTGAAGCTCGCCGGTTCTTTTGCTGCGTAGTTTGCAGCATTAGAACCGCTGCGCGCTTCACGGAGCGAGAGCGCGTCCCAATGAGGCGCATACTCTGCCCTGTCATACGCGGGAGGCTTGCAGCAGCTGTGAACAGCAGCAACTGCTGTTGATCAGCATAACGGCAGGCTGAAATGAACGATGGTTCCACGGCCTTCCCGGCTTTTGATATCGATCCCCGCATCTGCCCCATAGGTGAGCACAAGGCGGAGATTGGTGTTAAAGATGCCGATATGACTGGTCCGTACCTGTTCCTGCGCCTGAAGAAGCCGGCGAAGCTCGTCCAGCCGGTCTTTGGAGATGCCGATGCCGTTATCTATGATATAGATATGAATCCTGCCGCCTCGTTCCTGGATCTTAATCTTTACGAGTCCCTTTTGGGGAATTTCCTTTATTCCATGCTGCAGGCTGTTTTCCAGCAGCGGCTGCAGAATCAGATGAATAATGGGGCGCTCCAGCAGCCTTTCGTCATAATCCCAATAGAGGATAAACGGATTGCGGTAGCGCAGCTTCTGTATCTCGGCATAGGCCTTGCAGATTCGGATTTCATCGCGGATATGCACTGTTTTGGAGGTGTTTTCCAGAGAGTATTTAAGGATATCGGACAGATTGTGGATCAACAGGCTGGTATGGTTATCGGATGACTGGAACTTGAGGATCTCCAGATCGATGGTCTGCAGCGTATTAAAAATGAAATGGGGGTTCAACTGCAGCTGCAGCGCGGCCAGCTGGGCGTCCTTCTGTTGCACCTTGGCCTGGGTCAGATTCAGCTTGAGCAGATTGGTGGATATAAAGGTCTGAACGATGTTGTTGAAGATAATATCATACTCATTTTGGGCATCCGGCCGGAAGGTTTCGGCCGGCAGCTCCTGATGCTCCGCCTGGTGAAAGAGTTCCAGAAGGTTGTGAAGCTGGCGGAAATTGCTGCTGGTAACCGACCAGCTTAAGCTGAAGCTTAGAAAGATGCTGAAGAGAGTCAGGAGTGCAAAGGCAATCACCAGTGTATGGACTGGCCGGAATACTTCCGATGAAGGGAGCAGGGAAATCATTTCCAGATTATATCCGGGGATAGCGGAAGTATAATAGATGTATCGGGTATGCTGCAAAACGGCGGTATCGTAGGGATTATCCTTAGGGGAGAGCAGTCCGGCCGCTGTATTTGAGCTGTCTCCGGTCAGCGCCTCATAGCCCGCACTGCCGAGCAGTATATTGCCTTTGGCGTCCGTGATGAACGTACAGGCTCCGGGATAGATCTGATTGGCGTCCAGCATGGCGGAGACCTTTGCGGCATCCAGATTCAACACCATAACGCCCTCCAGATAGTCAAAGCGGCGGAATAGGGAAAGAGTTTCCTTTGTGTTCTCAAAGGCATAGTGGCGGACCTGGCGCAGGGCGATCCACTGCTTGATATCCGCGGGCGTTTCCTTATAGACAGACAGCCACTCTGTATCTGTGCTGTTGGGCGCGCCGATGCTGGTGTATTGTTTAGAACTGCTGAAATAGTTGCCATATGGGTTGTCGTAATATATGTATACGGAATCCACGTAGCTGCTGATGTCAGTGGTGGTGCTTATGATGAGCGGAATCAAGGATTTGTAGACGCTGTCACGGTAATCCAGCGATTTCTGGTTTAAGAGTTTGCTGATGGACAGAGCTATGGTCGGAGAAGACGAAAATAGTGCGGTCTCTTCGGAAAATGTATCGAACAGGTCTGTGACATTATAGAGCACATAGGTCTTGGAGCGCTCCGCGTACACGGCCAGTTCCTGCTGCAGCTTGTTTTGGGAATAACCAGTCAGCAGGCAGCCTAACAGCAGAATTGGCAGCGTGATGATAAACAGGTGCTGGGTCAGCTGCCGGATAAAATATTTCTGCTGCATATGCCTGTGTCTTCTCATGAAGAATTTCCCCCTTTTTCACGATATTCCTTTGGCGACTGATTATAAAAGTTTTTAAAGGCTCTGGAAAAGTTCTTCGGATTGTCATAACCGATGGCGTCTGAAATATCATAGATCCGGTTGCGGGCATCGTTTAAGAGGACGCATGCGCGCTCCATCCTCTTTTTCAGTACGTATTCGGAGAAGGAGAGCCCTGTGTGGCTTTTGAACAGGCGGGACAGATAGCCGCCGCTTAGATGCACAAGAAAAGCAGCCTCTTCCAGGCTGGCAGAGCGAAGATTTTCCATCACATATGCCTTGACATTGCGGATAATCTGTTCGTAATACTGATTGGACAGGGTGGACTCCCCTTCTGCCACGCCGTTTTTGTCCAGCTCATCCTTCAGTTTAAGAAACGCCAGCATGAGTACGGAGTGACGCAGAGGTTTTAACAGGAAGTCGCGCACGTTATAGCGCAGGGCCTCCTGGGCATAGGAAAAATCACGGTAACCGGAGACCAGAAATACATGGATATCCGGGAAATTTTCATAGATTTTCTGTGTGAGAGCCAATCCGTCCATCACCGGCATGCGGATGTCCGTGAGCACCGCGGTGATACCGTCATGGGTCTGGATATACTGCCATGCGGTCTGGCCGTTGGAAAAATCGCCGGTGACGTCAAAGCCGGCTTCTTCCCATGGGAACAGATGCACCAGCCCACTTCGGATATTATCATCATCTTCAACAATAATCAAGGAATACATCGCCCATCAGTCCTTTTAGTGAGTCTTTATATCATATAAAGATACCATTTTCCCCATGTTAGCATGTGATGAGAAGTTTTGTCAATGGAAAGAACTGTGAGAAAAGCGGGACGGATGTTAGAATGCAGACAGCAGCAAAATAAAAAATCATAAGAGGAGGTTATCAATGAAAAAGAAGGTATTGTCTATGGTTATGGTGTTTTTGCTGACGTTAACGCTGGCAGCCTGCGGCGAGAAGGCCACTGTAGAGACTGAAGGGGAACAGTCATCTGTGCAACAGGAGAGCGGGAGCAGCGCAGAGACGGAGACAGACGCGCCGCAGACCCCAAAAGGGGAGGAAATTACGCTCAGATTTTCCTGGTGGGGCGGCGATGCGAGACATGAGGCAACCTTAAAGGCGATCGATGTATATCAGAAAGCGCATCCCGGTGTGACAGTCGAGGCGGAGTATTCCAGCTTTTCCGGTTACTACGAAAAATTGGTAACGCAGCTGGCAAGCGGCAATGCCCCTGACTTTTTCCAGGTGGATCAGGGCTGGGTTGCCGAGCTCTATGCCAGAGGTGATGCGTTTGCGGATTTTGGCAGCTATAAAGACAGCATTGACCTGACTACAGTTCCAGAGCAGATGATGACGGATTACTGTATCATGGATGGCCAGACAGTAGTGCTGCCATTTGGCTATAACGGCACGGTATTTCTGTATAATAAGTCGCTGCTGGCTGACTGGTGTGACGAAAACGGGAATCTTGCGATGGAGACATGGGACGATTTTATACGCATAGGCAAAGAGCTGCATGAGAAGAATCCCGAAGCCTATATGACCACATCCGTGACCGACGGATATCTGCGCTACATATTAAAGCCCATGCTGGAGCAGATCACAAATGATATCGATGTGCGGGATGATTTCACCCTGGGGTTTGACGAATCACAGATGACACAGGCGTATGAAAGCTTTATGAAGATTTTTGACGAAGGAGTGTCCCAGCCTTATGAAGAGGCGGTGCTGTATGATTCCATGCAGAACAACCCGCTATGGTTAAACGGTAATATCGGAGGTATATTCCTGTTTTTCTCCAATATTGATACGGAAATTGCAGGCCTGTCCTATGATTACGGCGTAACCGGCATGCCGATGTTTGAGGATGCAGAGATTTCCGGCCAGGAATGCTGTCCGTCTCTGATGGTGGCGATCAATAAAAATGTGGATACGGCCCATCAGAAAGCGTCGGCAGAATTTCTGGAATGGTTTCTAAACAGTGAAGAGGCATCGCTGATTCTGGGAACAGTCCGCGGTGTGCCGGGCAGCAGGACCGCGCTGAATGCGCTGGAAAGCAATCAGATGCTAAGCGATTTAATGTCACAGGGGGTTAAGATATCCAACGATACCATATCGCTGAAAAACGGCGCTTATGAGCTGAATTCCTCGGTTAAGGCCGTATTTGTGGAATACATGGAAAAGGTGATCTACGGCGTATCCTCGCCATCGGAAGGCTCCGACGGTATGATACAGGATCTGACTAAGGTGCTGGGGGATCTGGCCGGAAGCGGCAGATGATTGGAATGCTGTACACTTCAAGCCGCACAGCCGCCCCAAGGCAGCTGTGCGGCAGGCATTGAAAGGCTTGGTATGAATTATGCATAAAAAGGATAAATATCTGGGTTATCTCTACATAGCACCCTGGCTGGCCGGTTTCCTGATACTGACGCTGTATCCGTTTGTGGTATCCCTGATCTATTCGTTTACGGACTATGATATGTTTCACATCAGCTTTACTGGACTTGCAAACTACAAAAACATCTTTACACAGGATAAAACATTCCTTAGCTCGCTGTTAAAGACCCTGCTGTATACGGGTATATCCGTTCCCCTGAAGCTGTGCAGCGCGCTGTTAGTTGCCCTGATGCTGAATAAGCTAAGACGGTGCAGGGGGATATACTACACTGTCTTTTACCTGCCCTCCATACTGGGATCCAGCGTAGCGCTGGCAGTTCTTTGGAAATATGTATTTAAAAAGGACGGTCTGTTGAATCTGCTCCTGGGAGCGGCCGGCATCAGCGGACCTAACTGGCTGGGGAATCCGGATCTGGTGCTGTATGTAATGATGCTGCTGCCTTTATGGCAGATGGGCGCTCCGATGGTGCTTTTTCTGGCTGCCCTTAAAAATGTCCCTGCGGATATCACTGAAGCTGCCAAAATAGATGGGGCCAGGCCTCTTCAAGTATTCAAGAATATCACGCTTCCGATGATATCTCCGATTATATTTTTTAATATGATCATGCAGACGATTGAGATCATTCAGATCTTCACACCTGCTTATCTCATAACGAAGGGCGGACCTGTGAAACAGACCTATCTCTATTCGCTGTACCTGTACGACACGGCGTTTCGGGATATGAAGATCGGCTATGCCAGCGCGCTTTCCTGGATTCTATTTACTGTCATCATAAGCTTTACTCTGATTTTCTTTGCATTGTCCAAAAAATGGGTTTATTACGGAGATGAGGTGTAAGGCATGGTAAAACGAAAAATCAAGAAGGCTGGGCTCTATATCGTTGTTACGGCGACGGCTGTCATAATGGGATATCCGCTTTTGTGGCTGTTTTTCGCCGCATTTAAGGATAACGCGGAAATTTTTACATCGATCGCGCTGCTGCCGGAGAAATTCACGTTGGAAGGGTTCATCAACGGATGGAAGTCCACTGCGGCGGTGCCGTTTTCTCTGTTTTTGCTGAATTCCTGCAAGATGGTGGCGCCTACGGTCCTGCTCACAGCAGCATCCGCCTGTCTGGTGGCTTATGGGTTTTCACGTTTTGAGTTTGCAGGCAGAAAGGTGTTGTTTACAGTGATGCTGTCCACCATGATGCTGCCCAATACCGTGATCATGATTCCCAGATATATTCTGTTCAATAATTTCGGATGGCTTAACAGCTATATTCCGTTTTACATAATGGCGGCCATGGCGGCAAATCCTTTTTTTACCTATCTGCTGGTGCAATTTTTCAGAGGAATCCCTGCGGATCTGGATGAGGCGGCTTATATTGACGGTGCGGGCAAATGGCAGATTCTGATCAGAGTGATCCTGCCTCTGGCGAAAGCCCCGATTGTATCGGCCGCCCTGTTTCAGACGGTATGGACATGGAACGATTTTTTTAACCCTCTGCTGTATATTGACAGGGTGAAGGCTTATCCGGTATCGCTGGGACTTAGGCTGGCAATCGATGCGGATTCTGTTGTGAACTGGAACAGCATAATCGCCATGTCCTGCGTCAGCCTGCTTCCCGTCGTTCTCCTGTTTGTGTTCCTGCAGAAATATTTCGTTCAGGGGATAGCTACGACCGGTATGAAAAATTAATAGTGATCCGGAGCGCGCCGGCCGGTATCAGGCTGCGCGGCGGATGTGCGGAAATGAGGCAGAAATGAGAGAAATGAAAGAAATAAGAGAAATAGCGGCGGCAGACGTGCTGGTGTGCGGCGGCGGCTGTGCCGGTTGTGCGGCCGCTCTTGGTGCAGCGAAAGCCGGTGCGGATGTGATTCTCCTGGAACGGGGGACTTATCTGGGCGGAATTGCCGCCTCCAGCATGATTTCAAATGTATATAATCATTATGTGACAAGGGACGGCCGTCTGGTTATGCGGGGCATAGGACTGGAATGGATGCAGCGCATGGTGAAGAAAAATGCGGCGGCTGAAAGGTGGCAGTATCCGGACGGACGGCTGGTGCATGATCCGGAGCAGATGAAGGTGACCTTTGACGAGATGATGGCGGATTACGGCGTAAAAGTACTGTACCGGACCATGGCTATGGAACCGTATAGGATTGGGAACAGAGCGGCTGGAGCATATGTCAATACTCCGGACGGCCCTGCGCTCATCCGGGCAGAGCAGGTGGTGGATACCACCGGCGAGTGCGATATGGCATGGGGAGCTGACGCTCCGGTCAGATATGCCTGCGGCATGGCCACGTTGACCTTTAAGTTTGCCAATGTGGATCTGGAGAAACTGTATCGGCATTTTAAGAATCATCCCGAAACATTTCCGGTCGGAATTGATGCAATGAAGAATTTTGAAGAGTTTGAGAAGGTATGGCTGGAACGGGATGTGCTGTATTTTCCGCATTCCGGAGGTGAAGACTGGGATCTGTTCCAGGATGCGATAAAGGAAGGGCGTTTCAAGAGAGAGCTCGGTGACATCTTCGCGATGGATTCCTGCTGTATTATCGGAAGGAAAGGCACGGACACGGCGGTGATCAATTCACAGATGTGGAGAATCCGTTCTCTGGATCCGTTCGTGCTGTCAGATGCCGAGAGCAGGGCCCATGAGGCTGTCTATTATGTGGCTGATTTCATGGTGAAAAATATTCCGGGATTTGAGCATGCATATGTGGCACAGATCTCAGATGAGCTGGCGCTTAGGGTGAGCAGAGGAATCGAAGGCAGCATAACCTTTGATAAGGATGAACATACAACGGCGGATAAGATTGTGTCGGACGATCCCACTGCTAACGGGACGGATATTGAATACAATATCCTGCGCGGTCTGACGGACGATCCTCGCTATGCTAAATCAGCGGATAAGGAAGAGGATATTTATGCCCCGGATGTGATTGCCTGCAGGCCCCGGCAGATGAATTTTAAGCGCACCGGAGAATTTGTGAGCAGGGCCACCGTGGACATACCTTTTGGGGTAATGGTACCTAAAGGAGTGGAGAACCTGCTGGCTGCCAGCGGAAAAGGTGTATCTGCAGTGCCGCAGACGATGCTTCGGTATCAGTCCGCGGGCATGGCGCTGGGACAGGCGGCGGGCGCTGCTGCAGCTTTGGCCGCCCGCTTAAAGATTACGGTGCGCAGCCTTGATATCCATAAACTCCAGAAAGAGCTGCTGGAACAGGATGTGTGGCTTGGCGGGGAAAAAAGGCTGAAAGAGCTGGGACTGCTTGCCGAGGCGGGAGAGCCGGCTGGCAATGGGGAAATCGGAGAGGAGAAAAATGAAGGAAAGACAGACATTTGTGTGTGATGTTCTGGTAATTGGCGGCAGTCTGGAAGGATGTATTGCCGCACTGGAAGTATCCCGGGAAGGGAAAAAGGTCCTTCTGGCAGAAGAGGGTGGTGCTCTTGGAGGCATGGCTTCCGGAGGACTCATGACCTATATACCGCTGCAGCAGGCAGATTCTGCGAAGGTTCGGGAGTATGCGGAGAATATATTGCGGGATGCTTCAGAGCAGCCGGGGCAAAGCACAGAGGACTGTACGCTCTTTAATGATCAGAAACTGAAAGTGGTGCTAAGGCGGATGCTGGATGCGGCCGGAGTCACGGTTCTCACCCATGTGTATCCGGCCGATATGCTGTGGAGGGAAGACGCTTCTTCAAAGCTCCCGGCAGGGCTGCGTTTTTGTACGAAAAACGGATGGCTGAATGTGGAGGCTTCCGTTGTCATAGACGGTACAGATTTGACGGAAGCAGGCTGCATGGCCGGACTTGCCTGGAAAAAGGGGAGAGGATGTGCAGTCGCCGGCGTGAAGTTCAATGGGATTGGAACAGACAGTCTAAGGCTGGCTGCCGCATCCATCCTGGAGGAAACAAGAGAAAGCCTGACAGGAACCGTCGTCTGCGGTTTTTCTGCAGACCGGGGAGATTTAAAGCTGTATACAGAGCGGCTGCTTTTCCTGCACAGCAGGTGTTTGGGCGAGACGGTGCTGTACGGCCTGTCGGCTGATTTGAAGGCTGTGGACTGTTTTACACTTTCAGATGCCCGTGCAGGGCTGAGGATTCTGGCATATAGGCTGCGCGACTGGATGAGGGAGAATCTGGAAGGATTCGGGGAAGCCGATATCATTCATGTTGCACCGCTCATTAGCTGCTATGGGCTGCGCATTTTCGATTCAAACCCATATGACACGCTGATCCTGCTTAATCAACATACAAAGGAGTACGATAATATTAATGCAATTGCTGCAGGTATCGAGGGCGCTGGGAAAGCGCTTGGCCGGATAGAGTTGGGCTGACTTGGGAGGCAGAAAAATATGGCGGTATGGAACAGGAAGGGGATTCTGCACGGAGCGGACTATTATCCGGAGCAGTGGCTGGATGTGCCGGAAATACTGGAACAGGATATCCGGATGATGAAGCTGGCACATATAAACACCGTCACGCTGGGGGTATTTGCCTGGGCGGCATTGGAGCCTGAAGAAGGGTTATGGAAGTTTGAATGGCTGGACACTGTGATTGACCGGCTTTGGCAGAATGGCATCGGAGTGATCCTGGCCACGCCCAGCGGAGCCAGGCCAGCTTGGCTCGCCGAAAAATATCCGGAGGTCCTGCGCATGGGAGAGGACCGGCACAGAAACCTGTACGGCATGCGGATGAACCACTGCTACACATCACCTGCATACAGGAGACTGACATCCCGTATAGACCGGATGCTCGCACAGCGCTACGGATGCCATCCCGCAGTGAAGGCTTGGCATATTTCCAACGAGTACCATGGGGAATGCCACTGTCCCCTGTGTCAGGCTGCCTTCAGGAATTTTTTAAAAAGTAAATATGGCACGCTGGAACGTTTGAACCATGCATGGTGGACCACCTTCTGGTCAAAGACCTATACGAGCTGGGAACAGATCGTTTCGCCGTCTTTTAGAGGGGAGAAGGCACTGCAGGGCTTGGAGCTGGATTGGAAGAGATTTGTGACCCATCAGACGAAAGAATTTCTGGATCTGGAGATCGGCGCCGTGCGGCGCTTCTCGCCAAATGTGCCTATAACTACAAATATGATCGGAAGTTTTATTGAAGTGGATTATCCGAGGCTGGGGCCGTCGCTGGATATAGCGGGCCTGGACATCTATCCGGAGTGGGGCAGTGCGCCGGACCGCGAGGTGGCCGTAAACGCCGCGTTTGAATATGATGTGGCCAGATCCTTAAAACGCCTCCCTTTTTTACTGATGGAGACAACCCCCTCCATGACAAACTGGACAGAGGTGGGTAAGCCTAAGCGGCCCGGGATGCATCTGGCTGGTTGCCTTCAGGCGGTGGCTCACGGAGCGGAATCGGTCATTTATTTTCAGTGGAGGAAGAGCCGCGGCGGATATGAGAAATTTCATGGGGCGGTGGTGGGACACTCCGGCCATGAGAAGACGAGGATCTTTCACGAGGTGGCTTGTTTGGGCGGACTTCTGGAAGAAATAGGAGAAATAACCGGCTCTGAATGTGCGGCAAAAGCTGCGCTTCTGTATGACTGGAATAATCGCTGGGCCATCGAAGGGGCGAAAGGACCGAGACAGGATAAAAAGTATGAAAGCACTGTGAGAGAACACTATGCCGCGCTTAGAAGATATGGGATTACCGTGGATCTGGTGGATGAGGAGCAGCCGCTTAACGGATATGAGCTGGTAGCTGCGCCCATGCTCTATCTGGTTAAGGACGGGCTTAAGGAGAAGCTGGAAACCTTTGTGAAAGCTGGTGGAATTCTCTTACTCACCTATTTTAGCGGAATAGTGGATGCGTCGGATCTGTGCTTCACCGGGGGATTTCCGGGGCCGCTTAGGGCGCTTGCCGGTGTGTGGGCGGAGGAACTGGATACCCTGTATCCCAAGGAAACAAATGGAATCCGCATGCTGCCGGACAATGATTTGGGGCTTAACGGGAGCTGGAGCTGCAATTATTTCTGCGAGGTGATCCATACAGAGACCGCGGAGTGCTGCGCGGTTTATGACGGAGACTGGTATGCGGATACGCCGGCACTGACATTAAACCGCTTTGGAATGGGGGAGACCTGGTATCTGGCGGCACATGCCGAGCCGGAATTCCTTGTGAAACTGTATGGGAGGCTTTTGTTCAGAAAAAAGCCCCTGACATGCGACAGGGCGCTGCTGCCTGACGGAGTGGATCTGTCTGTCAGGCAGAAGGGAAACTGCCGGTATTGGTTTTTCATTAATTTTTCAGATACAGAACAGGAGATTACTGTCCCGCCGGGATATGATATGATAGGCCGAAGACAGGTGGATCATACCATGACTCTGAAACCTCTGGAGGCTGCAGTGATTAAATGTGCCGTGAACGGTATTCCGGCGTAAAAGGCAGGGCCTGAAATTTCAACCATGAAATTTGGGCCCTGCCTCTTATGCGTGCGCCTGGCGCACGTCTTTAACAGTTAAAGAAAATTCTTCATTTCACTTACATTGTGCTCTGCCGTAGCCAAAAGCTTTTCCGCCAGAGATGTTGCCCCGATATCCGCGTCCTCATGTTCTCTCATGTTGCGGATGATAGCGGTCATGCCCATGGTATTGCCCTGGATCATCATGTCCGCCATATGGGAGACCGATTTATCGGTCATGGTTTTCATCTCGGTCATCAGATAGGATGAGATTTTTGCCATGCTGCCGATCTCCTCCGGTTTTTCCTTGCGCTGTGCCAGCATGATTTCCGCCGTGGATGCGATGGTCTGGTATTCGGCCATCTGATCTTTCAGGACTTCCCGGAACTTCTGGTCGTCGGTCATCTCGATCAGCTGAGGAATGGACTGGATGCCCATGCGTGCATTCTGGTAAATATCGTTCAGTAAACATGCGTCGGATGTCATTTGGATTCCCTCCGTTTATTCAGATTTATGGCGTACTGTTTTGCTTACATTTAAACAGTAACGTCCGTATCAGTGTTAGTATGATGATTTTGCGGTAAATTATGAATAAACGGATGAATTTTGCAGTTCATTCGCGATTATATCACTACAGCATTAATGACTGGGCGGTATCAGTTCCAGCATCTGAAAATAGGTCAGTGCGAGCTGACCGGCGTTATTTGTAAACTGTCTGACAGATGCATCAGGAGTTGGGATACATTCTGCCAGAGCTCCCGGCCATTCGGTTGCGGGAACCGGAATAATTTTAAGTATTCCATTTTCGCTGATGGTATCTGCTTCCCGGCGCAGCATATTCCAGGCATAATCAGCCAGTTCCCTGTCCTGATAGTATGCCGCGGCAAATGCGATGATCTTTAGAACCGGCACTGTCCACACCATCCAGTGTTTATCTGTTACCCGACCGAATGTAAATTTGTTCACCTCGTCTTCTGCCATTGGATAAGCTGTACCCAGCCTGGCCACGGCTTCCTGGAATTTTTTGTCTTCCGGAAAACGGTTCATGAGTTCAAACAGAACTTCACCGCCGCCAAGGGCGATGATCATATGGTAGTGGTAATTGTTGTCCCCCATAGGATGCAGATGGCCATCATCGGGATGATACAGAAAGGTTGGGCCCGCCATCAGTCCAATAGGATCTGCGGACAGGGAATCCATCCCTTTTTTCAGTTTATTCAGATATTTATGTTCTCCTGTGCGCTCATCATGAGTGATCCAATTAGAAGCGAAGGCAGTCCAGTCAGGACCGCTTCTGACATGAATGTCATGCTGCTTTGCTTCGGGATAGTACATGCTCATCGGATCCTTTTCCAGAACACGGTAATCTACATCCACAGTCATTTCCATGATTTCGCCGATCCGTTCATCAGCCGTCAGATAGTAAAAGATGCGGTGGAGGAAAGCCATCATGATTCGGGCTTCCTTGCAGCTGCATCCCCAGTGAACCACATTGTGCCTGGAGCCCATACCGGTGTAAGGGCCGCTGTGGTAGCAGTCAACTTCACTTGTATGGCGGGTCATGGAGCGGGCTAACCGAAATGCGACCGGATCAGCACTTCTAAGAAAATGTGTCCATAGCCACAGATTGGGAGCAAACTCCGTATTCTGCCAGGCACATCCGCCGAAATCATACCGCCAAGTGTGGCGTACTTCATCATAGGAGTGCATCACATCCCCATAATTCCAATAACCGTACCAGCTTCTGCGTTCTATTTCATCCTTATAAAACTGCAGGAGGCTGTCTGCAAGATGTTCAAACGGAAGGGCAGCGGCGGAATTGTCCGGCAGTCCCCAAACGCCGAGAGCCTGACTGTCATGATAATAGGAAGGAGAGCATATGGGATACAGGTCTTTTTGAAGATCCTGGGACAGAGCATAGAGCTCTGATTTTGTCACGGGCTGTCCGTAAAAACGGATAAATATTTCGGAAGTATTGCCGATGCCCGCAGGGTCACTCCCCAGAGAGCTGCCCTCATAGGCAAATTGCAACCCATGCCCGCGGTCATCGTAGGGCGCGAAATCCATGGGAGCCGCTTCATCCGACCAGAGCCAGAGACCGACTGCTGTGGTATTTTCTGCAAGACCGTCTACGCTTAAAGCGGAAGGATATTTTTGCCAGAAGTCCCTGACTGAAAAAGAAACGCCATATTTTTCTCCGCACAGGTATAAAAAGCCGCTGCTGCGGCTGCCGGAATGCGCATGTATGCGGCAGCAGCCGGTATGAGTAGCTTTTTCTATGAAATAGGAGCGTTCGGAATGCTGATTCAAGCGGTAATGATTCCAAATGGCGGCCTCACCGAGATGTTCGGTGAACCATTCTTCATTCTCATTATGCGGGGTAAGAATTACCGGGCGGTTCTGATGCTGCTCACGCTGGAATCTGGCGCCCTGATCATGCTGGCAGTGCAGGAGACGTGCTGCCTCCAGAAACAGTCCATCTTCGCCTGCAAATGCGATGTGACGATTGTAAAGCTCCCCGTCTATTGGAACATCATAATCCAGTTTCAATCCGGCAAGTTTGACGGAGACGTCCGGGCAGGTCCACTGTATGGAGCAAACTACTCTGATATCCGCACAGCCTGCATACAGGTAATGCCGAAGGATGAATGTAAGAAGCGGAATATCCTCGCTTAAGCGTATCTCGCCGCAGCTGCGGACCACACAGTGCATTCCGTCATCCGTTTCGATCTCAGCGCCGGTGATTTCTCCGCTGCACAGGTCAGTTCTGGTCTGCATTACTGTACCGGAGCGCTCCGTGCGCAGAGCATGGGCGGTGATGCCGCAGGCGGCATGACTGTTTTCACCGTACAGTGAAACAAGTTCAAAGAGCCGCCGCCCTTTTTTAGAAAATTTTAAAATAAGAGGACCGCAGTCTGCGATTATGCCGCCGGTTTCCTCCTTTAATCTGACGGATTCTGTGTAAGGCTGCGAGCAGCAGGATGTATCCAGATAATACTCCTGCGTTCCGTCCAGAAGTGCGCTGTGAGCAGTCCATTTGACAGAACCGTCCGGCCAATAAGCGGTGGCTCTGCACCCGCATGGAACCAGATGGTCCGTCTTATCTTTTAAAGCAGGTAGTTCCCCCGGTTCCAGCATTCCTTTTTTCCAGGGAACGCCCCAGGTGATCGGCAGAATTTGGCCGTGCGCATTAAGCCATTTTAGTTTGACATTCTCTTTCATTATTTCCTCCATTCGGACATAATTGATAGCTGTTACGTCCATTATAAAGAAATGTATCTCAATATACCAGCAGTTAAAAGGGTTTCTTTTTCTTTTTTTATATGGGAGATTTAATCAGGTAAAGAAAACGGAAGAAATGGCAATTATGTTATGTTGTCTCAGAAATCGGAAGCATGGTATAGTTACAGTGTTTCGGGGTGGACGGCCGGCCGGCGTCCTCCCAGGGGATGGCTGAATGCGAGACCGGGAGGATACATTTAATGAAGTTATTTCTAAAAAAGTTTTGCAGGCAGAAATATATTTTTCTTCTGGTGGTACCGGGGGTTGTATGGTTTGCCGTATTTAAGTTTTTTCCGCTTTGGTATATCAGCAAAGCCTTTACTGATTATGGTACCACCGCCAATCCGTCTTTTACCGGACTGGATAATTTTAGAAGGCTGGTTTTATCGCCCAACTTCCTTCGGGCTTTTAAGAATACCATGATTTTAAGTTTTTATAATATAGTGATCTACTTTCCGCTTCCAATATTGCTGGCTCTATCCATGAATGAGCTGGGGAAAAAAATGAAGAAGGTTGTACAGTTCACCGTATACATTCCGTATTTTTTTTCCTGGGTGGTGGTAGGCGGTATATTCACGCTGATGCTGTCTCCTTCTGATGGAATTGTAAACCAGATTCTTCAGGTATTTGGAAAGGAACCTGTCTATTTTATGGCGGACAGCCGTTATTTCCGTGGAGTACTGGTGGGATCACAGGTCTGGAAGGAGGTTGGATACGGTACGGTTATATACATAGCAGCCATTTCCACGGTGGATACCCAGCTTTATGAGGCTGCGGCTGTAGATGGAGCAGGGTATATAGCGAGAATGTGGCATATCACGCTGCCATGTATCCGCAGCACGGTTGCCACTGTGCTTCTTCTAACAGTATCCAGAGTACTGCAGATGTTTGAACAGATTTTTGTTATGATGAATGATTCGGTAAAAAATGTGGCGGACGTGCTGAAAACTTATTCCTATTTTGAAGGAATGCAGAGAGGCGATATCGGATATGCGACAGCAATCGGACTGTTTACATCAGCTGTGAGCCTGATATTGATTATATCCTGCAATATTTTCAGCAAAAAAGTGTTGAAGGAAGACATTTTATGAAACTAAGAGAGAGCAGGTCACGTAAAGTTTTTAAAGCGGTGAATATGATATTTATACTGACGGTTTGTGCAATGATTGCAGTACCGTTGTGGATGGTGGTAATTACATCGCTGTCACCGGATAAGCTGGCAGCGGAGAAAGGATTCGTGCTGATACCAGAGGCCATAGATTTTTCAAGTTATATCCGTGTGTTCAAAAGTCATGGATATATGAGGGCATTTTTAAATTCGCTGGGAATCACTGTGACAGCTACAGCTTTTTCCATGGCATTGACAACTACGATGGCCTATGCCCTTTCCCAGGAAAGGCTGATGTTCCGTAGTTTTTTAATGAATGCGGTTTTGATTACCATGTTTCTGGATGGGGGAATTATTCCGCTTTATATGGTGGTAAGGGATATGAAAATGATCGACAGCTATGGAGCATTAATATTTCCGGTGGCTGTTGGGACCTATAACCTGATTCTAATGCGGAATTATTTCCGAACACTTCCGGAAAGCTTGATCGAATCCGCCCGTTTGGACGGATGCTCTGAGCTGAAGACTCTGATCCGGATTGTGTTGCCAATATCGGTCCCAATTCTGGCAGCAGTCACGTTGTTTTATGCGGTTGGCCATTGGAACCGGTACTTCGAGGTGGTAATGTTTATTAATAAGGGGGAGAAATATACGTTACAGGTACTGTTAAGGCAGCTGATATTTCAGGGTGAATCCGAAGTGACTACACAGGTAGCTGTTAATAATTTTAAGATGGCAGTAATGGTGGTGGCAATGCTGCCCGTACTGGTTCTGTACCCGTTTATACAAAAGTATTTTATATCCGGCATTATGCTGGGATCTGTGAAAGGATGAAGGAGGTTTGGATATGAAGAGAAAGATGGTGGCGTTCCTTTTGACGATTGTATTATGCATGTCAGTTCTGTTCGCGGGGTGCGTTAAAGACAATACCAGGGCAGGAATAGCCGACGGAACGGACGCAATGACAGGGAACACTGAGACTGTGCGGATGCAAGATGAAAATAGCCAGGCAGGAGATGAGGAGCCTGTAAAAATATCTCTCTGTATGCCGCAGACCAGTTGGGGCAAGAGCATCGATTCCGAAATGATGGAAGCCTTTAAAAAGGTGATCGAAGAAAAGACCAATACTCAGATTGAAATGATCTCTCCCCCATCCAGTGATTATCAGGATCGTCTGAACGTGCTGCTGACATCTGGAGAGATCCCTGATATTTACGTGGTACAGTCTGCACAGGATAATATCCCATTGTACGGTATACGCGGATATGCGGCGCCTCTGAATGAATATCTGGAAAAGGATGCTAATTTTGATGTGCTTAAGGACTTTGATCTTTCTGCCTTTCAGGTAGGGAGTGAACTGTACGGCGTACCTAATGACAGACCCATGAATAAAATTATTTGGGTCCGTAAAGATGCCATTGATCGGTATGGGTTAGATATACAAGATGAGATGACGACAGATGAGTTTGTGACAGAGATGAAAAAGGTGAATCAGTCGGAGATGATTCCGTTCACTTTCCCAAAATTTCTTGGCAATTTTCAGCTGTTTTATAATTTTTTCGGCGCGTATGCGGGCATTGTACAGGGAGAGGACGGAAAATATATTGATGGATTTCAAACAGAGGAAATGAAAGAGGCCATCTTATATATCAAAGACTTGTACGATCAGGGCATTCTGGATCGGGAGTTCATTACGAACGAAAATTCTATGATGCGTGAAAAAGTGTTTACGGGAAAAGCGGCGGCAGTATGTGATTACTTCTATAATTACCTGTATTATCTGACACAATCTGAAGGAGTAGATGCCTATACGGATTTTATTCCGATATATACTCTGGAGGGGCCGAATGGACACAAGGGAAATCTCAATGAATCCTTTCAAAACGGTTTGTGCATTTCTGCGAAAAGCGAGCATAAAGAGAAAGCTATGGAAGTGTTATCATGGCTATTCTTTACAGATGAAGGGGTATTGATGACGAGAGTGGGTGTGGAAGGCGTACATTATACGGTAGAAAATGGGGTGATTACCCCTTCAGCCGCCGCGGCTGACAGTGGCTATTCCATTAATGTGGGAAATTTGACGCTGGCATTTCCGGTCGTGGATCAGCTGGATTTTAAATGGGGAGGTATTACGGATGAGGCTTATCCGAAACAGCTAGATATTCAGAAAATCAGCCAGGCTCCGGGAACGATCGGACCTAAGTATAACATTACTCTGGGCGTTTCGGATCTGTATGATAAAAATGTAGCCACGTATACGAGCACGATGAATGAAACGGTAGTTTCCATAGTGCTGGGTAATGAGAGTATGGAGGATGCTTATAAAAGCTATGAAGGGTTCTGGAAGAGCATACGAGGTGACGAGATGCTGGAGGAACTGAACGCGAATCAGTAATAGTCTGGTATGAGTAGCTCTGCCGTATGGTGTATGCCTGCGGCAGGGTTTACTGTCGTTTTAAGAGACAAAGTCATACGAGGGGGGAGTTTATGAGTGACAGAAAAACTCTGAGCAGTAAACAGAAAATAATGCTGCTGTTAAGTGCGGCATTTCTTATGAGCACTGTATGTTTTTATTTGATTTTCTCAGTGGTGTATAAGAAGAATATCCGGGACATCGTATCATCTGACATGAAAGATAATATATTTCACATTCGCGAATATGTGGAACTGATCTTTGAAAATGCGGATAATGTGGCTTCTATATTTACAGCCAATGCTTTCCTTCAGACATATGCACAGACAGAGGATGCACAGATGGATCGAATGGAGATCCGGAAATTTGATGAACTGCTTAAAACCATTGGAGCATCCAGCGATATGGTGGACGCGATCGATATATATATAGAGCCACATCAAATGTTGTTTACCAGCGACTACGGAGCCACATCCAGACTGGATCCAGATACCGTTGGGTGGTTTAATGCGCTCATGGAACAGGATTTTAAAAATAGGGTAACGACTGATTACAGAGAACATATACACTATTGGAACACACGCAGTCAGGATCAGGTTACAATTTTGCGTCCTCTATATTCTTCGGTTCTGGGCAAAAAGATCGGTTTTGTTGCGGTAAATATCAACTGTATTCGATTTTCTGCAATCCTGGCCGGAATGGATGGTCCGAATAATATCTTAACGGATGAAGGTGGT
This sequence comes from Lachnotalea sp. AF33-28, assembly GCF_003477885.1. Classification (GTDB taxonomy): domain Bacteria; phylum Bacillota; class Clostridia; order Lachnospirales; family Lachnospiraceae; genus AF33-28. The sequence goes on along the minus strand of NZ_QUEE01000001.1, from coordinate 116,960 downwards.
GCGATTCTGATGGGTGCGGTGGCTGCTGATGCGGAGGCGAAGCTGGCAGACCTGGCATTTATAAACGATTACTCACCAGAGGATGCTCTTTTTTATAAGAAGATCGGACGTGAGGAATATATATTCAGCCGTTCGTGGCTGCCTTATCCGGAATGGAACCTGGTTTCTTTCTGTTCCATAAAGGAACTGATGAGACCGGCGAGCCAGCTGGACCGCTACCTTCTGATACTCACACTTCTGAACCTGACTATGGCAGGTATTACAGTAAGCATAGTGCTGCACGGACTGTTTGGCCGGTTGAAGAAACTGGCAGATCAGATGGAGCGCCTTAAACACGGTAACTTTAAGGTGGAAGTACTGGAAGCGGGAAAAGATGAGTTCAGCCATATATTCCGTTTGTTTAATGATATGGCGGAAGAACTCAACCGGCTGTTCAATGAAAATTTTCGCCTGGAGCTGCTGCATAAGGATGCACAACTGAAACTTCTGCATGCGCAAATCAATCCTCATTTCATATATAATATTTTTAATAACATGAACTGGATGCTGCAGCTTGGCCGTTATGAGGAGCTGGAAGATCTTGTGGACGCTGTTGCCGGCTATTATAAGCTATCTTTAAATGAAGGAAAGATGATGATAAGTGTAAAAAGTGTGATGGAGAATCTGAAACAGTATGTGAGAATCCAGAAGATCCGGTTCCGGGGACGGTTTGACTGCGAGTTTGATCTGGATGACTCCATACTTGATCTGGAATTAATGAATCATATGCTGCAGCCTGTGGTGGAAAATGCGATTATTCATGGAACAGAGCCAGTCTGCGGCCATACCAATATTCTTATCAAAGGTTTTTGCAGAGAAGACCGTCTAGTATTTCTGATCAAAGATGATGGAGCTGGAATTGATAAAGAACGTCTGATAGAAATAAAAGAGGTGTTGGAGAAGGGATCTACGGATGGAAAGGGCTATTATGCCTTATCCAATGTAAATGAGAGGATTAAAATATGCTATGGAAAATCCTGCGGCCTGTCGATATACAGTAAAAAAGGATGTGGTACAACCGTGCTGATCCTTGTTACAAAGTATCCGACAATCCAGGATCTGTATTTGAATAACATTAGGTGTTAGCAAGATAAGTGGATTTTGGGGGAGATAATGTATAAAATGCTTGTGGTAGACGATGAACCTAATATGGTAGAAGGAATTACTCATGGAATTAACTGGCGGCAATATGATATTGAAGAAGTTTTTGCTGCGTACAATGCCTTAGAAGCGATGGACATATGTGGTCAGGAACGGCCTGAGATAATTTTAACGGATATCAGAATGCCCGGAATGGACGGCCTGGAATTTATTGAAAAAGTACGCACAGAATTGCCGGATTCGGAAATTCTGCTGATCAGTGCTTTTGAGGAATTTTCTTATGCAAAAAGGGCTATCAGTCTGAATGTTGCTTCATATCTTGTCAAGCCGGTTAAGCCAAAGGATTTGATACGTGAAATTTGTATGAGTACAGAACGCCTGAATGAGAAAAGGGAAAAGAGGGAATATCAGGAATATCTGGAGAAGGCTTATCGGAAAAACCGAGGTTTTGTTTCTGAATATATTATTAGAATGTGGATGAACGGGATTTCAGTTTCAGAGCATCTGCTGGAGAAAGCAATGATGAAAACCGGATTTCGTATCAAAAACCGAAAATTTGGCGCATTTATAATAGAAAGTCTCATAGACAGTCAGGAGAGTGATCCGCTGCTGTTTGATTTTGCAGTGAAAGAACAAACGTTGGAGATGCTCTCAGATCTGGTTAAACAGGATTATGATATGCTGCCAAGCGATATGCGGATAGGGAAAATACAGGTATTGTATTCGACCGGACTTGAAAAAGAAAAAATTAGTCCCAGTTTGCAGACGATATGCCATTTTTTACGTGATATGGTGCGGCAGAAACAAAAAACGGTACTGCACTACGGTATTGGTGAGCCTGTGGATACCCCCGGTGAACTTCCTGTTTCTTTGAAGCAGGCAGAATCTCAATTGAAAAAAAACGTTGGATTTAAATTGGGAAGAGAGGTTCCCGGAAAACCTGTAAGGGAAACCGGCAGAGAAGGTTTATTGGATGACATTACCGGATTTCTTGCCCGGTATGAAGAGAAACTTCTATTTGGAGCAGTGAATGAAGCCGATCTGCTGGTTGGAGAGACCCTGCAAGAACTCACAGAGTTGAATGATCCGGCAGACACTTATGCAAGTATGGTATATCATCAGCTGCTCTCGATTGTACTTCATGTTATGCAGGAATATAACATTAAAGTGGAAAGTCTGATGGATGCATGCAGAAAATTTTATAGAGCTCTGGGGAGAAATGAGGATCTTGCATCACTGCATGAGGCATTTTACAGGATACACCGGGAGGCGGCAGCGCTTATGGAGGCTAGGAGCGGAGAGATATACAGCCGGATTGCCGAACAATCCAAAGCATACATCAATTCCCATATTGTTAATATAACTCTGACAGACACCGCGGATGCAGTTGGCTTAAGCCCATCCTATTTCAGCAGATTATTTAAAGATGAAGTAGGTATGTCTTTTGTGGACTACTGTAAAAGCGCGAAGATAGAAAAGGCGAAGCATCTGTTATGGAGTACGGATAAGAAAATCTATGAAATCTGTGATGAACTGGGATATCAGAGTGTACAGTATTTTACTACGCTGTTTAAGTCCATGACAGGTCTTACTCCTGGTGAGTTTCGGCAGGGTCATATGCGGGATTCTTAAAAGCTCCCGGCATAGCCGGGATCAACCGCTGTGCTCTGCTGTGTGCAGGAAGTCTGTAGCATCTGCAAACGGACACGTTTCTACGTCGATGGCATTTACGTCGCTGGCAATAAAAAACAGTTGACACGCAGATTTATTTCTGCTAATATGTCGACAGAATATATGTCGAGACTCGACATGTTGGCATACGACATAAACTAAACTGATATATTACCCCTCCACCTGCAAAGGAGGGAAATCCTGACTTATTTTGTTGAAAGATCCGGAGAATTTCAAATCAGAAGGGGTGGGTTTGGGTTGGCTGATAGAAATATGGTTACAATTAAAAGGGGTGCTTGCGCATGCAGGATAACCTGATAAAGAAATATATTCCGATGACAGAGACCACCTATTACACACTGCTTGCCGTTATGGAACCGAGGCACGGCTATGCGATCATGCAGTTTGTCAGCCGGCTGACAGACGGCAGGATCCAGCTGGGAACCGGTACGCTGTATACGATGGTCGGCCGTCTTGTCGAAGATGACATTATACGCATTGTCTCTGTTGACGGCGGCAAAAAGACTTATCATATTACGGATGCCGGCATTGAGCTTTTAGTGAGAGAGACAGAAAGGCTGAACCAGCAGTTGGATAACGGCAGGGATATACTTAAGTGCACATCGGCGGGGGATGAGTGAATGCAGGGAACAGGTAAGATCAAGAAAATTAAATGTTTTCAAAGCCTGATAAAAGAAAAGCTCTGGCTGGAGGAGATGGCGCTTTCCGGCTGGTTTTTGACAGATGTACATATGGGATGCATTTATGATTTTGAGCATGGAGAGCCAAGGCGGATGATGTATGAGATCGACCGTTTTAATCTGCCGAAGCATCCGTCGCTGAAGGATATCCGCCATAAGGAAATCTTTCTGGATATGGCCCGGGAGATGGGCTGGCAGGTTGTGGCGCACGATGAGGCGCTGGATTATTACTTCTGCAAGGAGTATGCGCCGGATGAAATCAATGAACTGTATAACGATGAAGAGTCCCGCAAACTGCATGCGGAAAAGTTTAAACGGCTGATGGAGTTTAAGGCGTCGCAGCTGTCTGGGGTGCTATTATTTGTGGATGTGGTTGGGCTGCTGTTTGGAATTGAGATGTATGTGATACAGGAAAGCGTACTGTCCTATCTGTGGTTCCTGTTCTTTGTGGCCGGATATACGATTTTCTGCCTATTTACAATCCGTTGGTTTCAGCGCACCGGGGATCTCTACATAAGCGAGCTCTGCCAGACCAGGGAGGAATGGGAGGAGTTCCATGATAAATCCAAACGCAGGTGGGTATACAGGCTTGTGCTTACTAACCGCGGTCTGAAACGATTTCTGACCAGAATGGCGGCGGACGGCTGGATGCTTCAGGATATGTCGGTCATTAAGTATACTTTCCAAAAGCAGGACGCGACCGATTATATATATACGATGGATACCAAGTATCTGACCAATAAGAGAAAAAGAGCCGCGGGAGGCAAGGCGTTTTCAGACAGCAAGGACTGGATCGGAATGAATAATGACTGGCAGATTGAAAGCGTGAAGGATGCGGAAGCCAAGGGTTGGCAGTTCGTCTGTGCATTGGAGACACGTGCGGTGATCTATAAGAGTATGAAGCAGAAAAACGCCGAGCCATTAAATGATCCGAAGTATGACAACAGCTTAAGATTTGTTTCCATTATCGGATGGTACGGGCTGGTTATGCTGATCAGCGGCACCGTAGGCGGCGTGATAGGATATTTTTGGGAGTTTTTTTCCCAATTGTAATAGATATATGGACAGCGCAGATCATGCGTAGAGAAATGGAGGAAAATAATGAAACTGGAAGTAAAGGAATTAAGAAAGAGCTTCGGCGATACCGAGATACTTCACGGCGTATCCTTTGCGGTTGAGAGCGGAAGAGCCTTAGGACTTTTGGGCCGGAACGGCGCAGGAAAGACCACAACCATGCGTATTATTATGGACGTGTTCCGTCCAAACAGCGGTGAGATCTTAATTGACGGTAATAATTTTGTTCCGTCCCGGTTTAAGATCGGATACCTGCCGGAGGAGAGAGGGCTTTATCCCAAGCGGACAGTGATTGATCAGATGATGTATCTGGCCAGACTGCGCGGACTTTCCACAGCGCAGGCCAGGGCCGGCGCGAAGAAATGGCTGAAACGGCTGGAAGTGGAAGAGTATGAAAACCGAAAGCTGGAGACGCTCTCCAAGGGAAATCAGCAGAAGGTGCAGATGGCCGCAACGCTGGTCTGCGACCCTGACATCGTGATTTTGGATGAGCCCTTCAGCGGCCTGGACCCGGTGAACTCCCAGATATTAAAGGATGTGGTCAGCGAACTGATCGCGGACGGCCGGCTTGTGATCTTCTCCAGCCATCAGATGAGCTATGTGGAGGAATTCTGCGATAACATCGCGATCATCAATCACGGTGAAGTGGTGCTGTCGGGATATCTGAAGGATATTAAAAAGGACTATGGCAAGGACCGCCTGATCCTGTCGGCGGAGAATTATACGCTGACGAAGCTTAGGGAAAAGCTTGCGGATTCCATGGCCGATCTGGTGGAGCTGGACAGACAGAAAAAAGAATTTCTGGTGCTGCGGCTTAAGGGAAAAGCGACAAAATCCCAGCTGTTGGACCGGCTCATGGCGTCCGACATCGACATCGAGCATTTCGGTATCTATGAACCGTCACTGAATGATATCTTCGTAGCAAAGGTGGGTGAAGAGGAATGAAAAAGTTCTTGGTAGTGCTGCAATATGAATTAAAAGAGTATGTCAGAAATAAAAGTTTTGTTATAACCACACTGCTGTTTGCGATCTTGGGGTCAGCGGCGCTGTTTCTGCCCAGAGTGATCGATATGTCCGGATTTTTAGGAACCCAGACGCCATCCCAGGAAGAAGCGCCGGATCAGAGCCAGAGCGAAGAAGCGGATAAGGAAACCATGCTTCTTTATGATCAGGCCGGTGTGATGGACAGTGAGGTGCTGGATGCGGTGTTCCCCGACGCACAGTGGGAGAGCGTTACCGATATGGAAACGATCACCTCAAGGATCGAGAAGCAGGAAGCCGACGCTGCATTCGTGGTTAAGTCCGAGAAAGAATACGATTACTATGTGTTTAACAAGGGCATGTATGACCAGGATAAGAGTCTGTTTGAAACGGCTCTGGGCATGAGCCTGCGCAAGGCCTACTGCGAAGCCAACGGACTGGATTTTACACAGCTGGAATCAAAAGTGTACCCTTCCTTTACTGCTAATGAACAGGTCCTTGGCAAAGATACCACAAGCAATTACTGGTACTGCTATATACTGGTTATCCTGGTATTCATGCTGATCGTATTCTACGGACAGATGATAGCGGTGGCGGTTACCAATGAAAAGAGCAACCGCTCCATCGAGGTGCTCGTCACTACAACTACGCCGAACAGCCTTTTATTCGGCAAGGTCATTGCAGGCGCCATCGCCAGCCTGTGCCAGGTGGGGATCATCCTGGGGGCTGTCCTGCTCTCCTATCAGGCGAACAGATCCCTGTGGGGCGGCATGCTGGATATGGTATTCAACATTCCGGCTGAGGTGCTGATCTCCTTCGCGTTCTTCGGACTGGGCGGATATCTGTTCTACGCGTTCCTGTACGGCGCCATGGGCGCTCTGGTATCAAAGACAGAGGATATCAGCAAGAGCTCAGGCGGCCTGATGATGGTGGTTATGATCGTGTATTTCATAGCGCTGCTTCAGCTTACAAATGTAGACGGCATAGCCATGAAGGTGCTCTCATTCCTGCCGATCAGCTCCTACAGCGCGATGTTTGTCAGAATCGCCATGGGGACAGTGAATACCTGGGAGATCATAGTATCCTTCGTGATCCTGGTGGCCTCCATATTCGGAGCGGGGATTCTGGGCGCGAAGATCTACCGCATGGGCACCCTGCGCTACGGCAACCCGATCAAGCTCACTGCGGCTTTAAAGGATTTAAAGAAATCAGAATGAAATCACAGCAAATCGGTCAGATTATAATTGGGATTGAATGCTGTATAGCAGGTATTCTTGAAATATTCAAACGGGATAAGAATCAAAAAGCGGATCAGCTGCCGTCATTCTATTGCTGCTGCTTAAAATAAATAACTATAGATATATTGGCAAATTGCGTCCGTAAATATGGGGCTGCTGCTCCGGCAGATGTATCGTATCATCTGCCGGAGCAGCAGCTTTTTTATTATATAGGGTGCGCCCAAGTTCTTCGAACTCTCCTATGTAATAAAAAGCCCTCCGGGCAGGAACGCACTGCGGCGGAATGGAATGATGTCGCTGAAGCGACCCGCCGCAGGCGGAGAATCCCGCGAGCGGGATTCTTTCTTGTTCAATAGGGTGCGCCCAGCAAAGGTCCTCATAGGGATCCCGCAAAGCCCGCACAAGGAAGCGCACTGATGTGCGCGCAGGTCATCAACCTGGCGGTTGGTGACGATCTGCGCGCTTCACGGAGCAAGAGCGTGTCCCAATGAGGACCATACATTGCCCAGACATACATGGGAAGTTTACGGCACTGTGGATAGTAACAACTTTTTGTATTCGAAATTCCATATGAGCATATTTGCCGGCATTGTGCTGCTGATCAGATTAAATGCATAGACAGTCATACATTTACCGAGTTTTACAGATCGGTTATTACCGCAGTGCATAAAATAATATAAATAGGTGGATCGGTGGAGCTGCGGGAAATGTAAGGACAAAGAGAAGGCTGAGGGAAACAGAAGTGGATACAAGACAGGCCATAGACAGAACAGCGATACGCTCCAGAGATTTTTTACAGCAGCTGTTACGGTGCGGCCTCACGGGAAATTTCTCATACGCTCTGACAACAGTATAGCAAATACCCCATGGATTGCAATGCGATAAAGTGAATATTATGTAACATTTTGTTACTGATAGTTCACGGCTGCCGACATGCGCGGGAAGCTTACAGCACTATGAATAGTGACAGCATTTCGCAACCTTTGAATGCCGTAAAAAACATGATGAGCTGCCACGGTATTGGATTGAAAAATGTGACAAATTTAAAACACAAATTCTGGATACCATAACATAGGAAAAGGGGGTGAATTGTGATATAATGCCTAAATACTATTAGCGGCGTAATTTTTTGGACCGTTATACTGACAGATAATCGAGGCGTAGCATGAAATTTTCTTTAAAAAGTACTTTTCAGACCATTAAGACAAACCTTCACATCATCCTGCTGTTTGAAGTGATATACCGCACCATCGCCATTGTGATCTTCTGGGAATTCTCCAGCCGCGGGCTGGCCTATGCGGCTAAGATGGCAGGTTACAGCTATCTGACACAGAAGAACATGCTGTTTTTTCTAATCAAACCTTTTACGCTTCTGGTGCTTTTTGGCATGCTTTTGGTCGGCATTCTGCTGGTCTGTGTGGAAACTTCGGTTTTGACAGTCGGTTTTCAGGCTTCCGCAGCCGGGCAGCGCATGAATCTGTGGAAGATGGTGGTTACCGGTATGGGCAGGTGCCTGCAGCTGCTGCGTCCCAGGAAGTTTTTACTTGTATTTCTGTTTGCCTGGCTGTTTTTGGCCATTAATTTCGGCTTTTTATACCAGACAGGGCTTCATATCAAGCCGTTGAACTACTTTCTGGCCGGCATCATGAGCAAGCTGGCGGTTCGTATCATTCTATACGTTGCGCTGGGAATTTTTATACTGCTGTTGCTGCCCCATGTGTTTGCCGTATTTTCCATGCTGTTTGAGCATCATGACAGGAAGCAGAGCATGAAGATGAGCAGGAGCATGGTGCTCAAGCACTGGCCGGGCCTGTTCGCCAGACTGGCTGCGGGGAATATGGCTGCTGCGGCTACGGTGATCTTTCTGTATCTTCTGGCGCTTACGGTGTCGGTATTTCTGGTGAAGACATTTGCGGCCAGCCGTCTGCAGCTGGCGCTGGTGCTGATGATCAGCGACTATCTGGAACTGGGAATGCTGTTTTTTGGCAGCATGGTATTTACGATTGTAAATCTGGGGATGCTGACCCGCCTGTATTACCGCTATCACGGGGAGGCGAAGGCCGTCTTGATGCCGGAGTACCACTATAAGCTGCCGGGCAAGGTCCGCAGGCGCATCCGGGCGGTGCTGCTGGCGGTATGGGCGGCGGCGGTGGCTCTCTACGTCTATGATATGGTATATAACGGCGCGGTGCTGGCGGAGGAGGCCTTTCATGAGATTCAGATCACCTCGCACAGAGGCAGCTCCTGGGAAGCGCCGGAGAACACGATACCGGCGATCGAGCTTGCGGTGGAAAACCTGGCCGATTTTGTGGAGATCGATGTGCAGGAAACCAAGGACGGCCAGGTGGTGCTTCTGCATGACAACTCATTAAACCGGACCACAGGGATAAAACAGTCTATCTGGAACGTTACGTATGACCAGCTTTCCCAGTACGATGCGAGCCGCGGGCACAGCGCGCAGTATGCGGGAACGCGCGTGCCGCTTCTGGAGGATGTATTCGCCGAGTTTAAAGGCAGGATTAATTTTAATATAGAGCTGAAATCAAACGGGCACAATACTGACCTGGTAAATAAGGTGCTGGATCTGATCGAGGAGTATGACATGGAACGCCAGGTGGTGCTCTCCTCCACCAGCTACCGCTACCTTTCGGAGGTTAAAGATAGAAATCCCGATCTGCCGACCGGATATATACTGTCGGCGGCTTACGGGTATTTTCTGGATGATGACATGATTGATTTCTTCAGCCTGCGCTATACGATTATAACCGAGGCGCTGGTAGAACGGGCGCACAGCTTAGGTAAAGAGATCCATGTGTGGACGGTGAACGATAAAGCACTGATCAACCGCATGAAGCGGATGGGGGTGGATAATATCATTACCGACAGGCCGGTGCTGGCAAGAGAAGAGCTTTACCGGGAGAAATCGACGGAGACGGTACAGGAGTTTCTGACGATGATCCTGTCACATTAAATATATGAAACAGGAAGCACACTATAAGCGTGTGCAGAACGGAGGATATACTCATGGCTTATTTATTTGTGGAATACCCCAAATGCAGTACCTGCCAGAAAGCCAAAAAATGGCTGGATGACCACGGAATCAGTTATGAGGACCGCCATATTAAGGAAGAGCGGCCTACAGCAGAGGAACTGAAACAATGGCAGAGGAGAAGCGGCCTGCCCTTGAAGCGCTTTTTCAATACCAGCGGAATGCTTTATAAATCTCTGGAACTGAAAGAAAAGCTTCCGGATATGAGCGAAGAGGAACAGTTTGACCTGCTGGCGACAGACGGCATGCTGGTAAAGCGGCCGCTCGTCGCAGGAAAAGACTTTGTGCTGGTGGGCTTTAAGGAAAAGGAGTGGGAAGAGAAACTGCTGTAAATATATGTAAGCATACCTTGGTGTGCTAACTGGATTATATTCAGCCAGACAGCACACTGACATGCGGGTATACGTTGGAAAGGGGGAGGTTGTATTGCCTGCTGAATTTTTAAATTCATTATCCAATACGTCAGCGGAAGTGATCTTAAGTCTTGCGATCATACTGTTTGCCGGCTTTCTGATGACCAGGCTGACTAAGAAGCTGCGTCTGCCGAATGTGACCGGCTATATACTGGCGGGTGTTCTGATCGGACCGTATCTGCTGCATCTGGTGCCGGATTCGGTAATTATAGGAATGGATTTTATTACGGATCTTGCTCTGGCTTACATCGCTTTCGGTGTAGGGGAATATTTTAAATTGTCTCAGCTTAAGAAAAACGGTAAAAGGGTGGTGATCATCACATGCTTTGAGGCGCTGACCGCTGCTGTGCTGGTCACTCTGTGCATGCGGTTTGTCTTTCATCTGTCCCTGCCCTTTGCTCTTTTGCTTGGGGCAATCGGTTCGGCTACGGCTCCTGCCTCCACAATTATGACGATCCGGCAGTATCATGCCAGAGGAGAAATCGTGGATACCATACTCCAGGTTGTGGCGTTGGATGATGCGGTGGCGCTTTTGGCCTTCAGCATCTGCGCAGTCATCGTGAGCAATCTGGAAAGCGGAGCCGGAGCGGTGGGAATCGGAACGGTCCTGGTTCCGCTGGCCCTGAATGTGGTGACGCTGGCGCTGGGAGTGGCATGCGGCTTCCTGCTTAGATGGATCATCAGCGACCGCAGATCCCGGGAACACAGGCTCGTGCTGATCAACGCGGTGATCATGGCTCTCACCGGCGTGTGCAGCCTGCTGGATATCTCTCCGCTGCTTCCGTGCATGCTGATGGGGACCGTCTATGTGAATCTCAACCGCAATAAGAAGCTGTTTAAACAGGTGAACCACTTTACACCGCCGATCATGCTGATGTTTTTCGTTCTGTCCGGCATGCGGCTGAATGTGCCGGCCCTGGCGACAGCCGGTATCATTGGCGTGGCGTATTTCTTTGTCCGCATCATCGGCAAATATATCGGCGCCTATGCAGGCTGCCGCGTGGGCGGTTCCGCGCCGGAGGTACGACGCTATCTGGGCATGGCTCTGGTGCCGCAGGCCGGCGTTTCCATCGGCCTGGCGGCTTTGGCCGAACGGATGCTGCCCGCCGGACCGGGAGTGATGCTTTCCACCATCATCCTCTCTTCCAGCGTGCTGTATGAGATGGTGGGACCGGCATGCGCGAAAGCGTCTCTCTACTTGTCCCATGCCATAAAACATGAGGAACCGGCCGGAAAAGAACAGAAAAAGGCTGAACTTCCTGAAAAGGGAGAGAAACCGGTGAAGCCGGATGAAAAAGCTGTGAAGGATTCCACCGCATCCGGAAAAGAGAAAAAGAAGGATAAGGCTGAAAAGACTGTGGCTGTTAAGGGGCCTAAAAAGGCGGAGCCGGCGGCGGATATCTCCACTAAGCCTGACATAAAAAAGGCTCAGCTTCAGGAAGATAAAGAACCGGAAAACGATGCGGCGGTAAGCTCTAAAGCAGAAAAGAAACATAAGGAACATAAAAAGAAAAAGCCGAAAGCTGTGAATGCATAACAACAGTCCGGCGCAGGTCCTGATCAGAACCCGCGCCGGACTGTTGTTATGTGTACGCCTGGCGACGGCGCACAATTTTAGCGTTACAGATGCGAAAAGCCTTTAAGAGTTTGGCTTCTTAGGCAGCGTGAAGATGAATTCCGTGCCGACGCCTTCCGTGCTGATCACATCGATATTTTCATTATGGGCCTGGATGATTTCTTTGGTGATGGAAAGGCCCAGACCGGTACCCTTCTTGTCCTTCCCCCTGGAGGAATCGGTCTTGTAAAAACGGTCCCAGATCTTTTTTAAGCTGTCCCTGGGGATCCCTACACCGGAATCCTTAACGGATACGAACACCTTTTCATATTTATCATAGGTCTCAATCCATATGGAGGAATCGTGGTGGGAAAATTTAATCGCGTTGTCGATCAGGTTGTAAAGCACTTGCTGAATTTTGCCCATATCGGCATAGACCATCATGGTTTTGCTGGAGAAGGTGAGCTCAAAGGTGATGTTTTTTGCCTGGCAGGTGCCCTCAAAGGTGGCGCAGGTATTTTTGATCACGCGGTTGATATCAAAGGTTACCAGATCCAGATAGCTGCCCTTGCTGCTTAAGGCGTTGAGCGAGAGCATGTTTTGTGTCAGCTTGTTTAAGCGCTCCGTTTCATTGATCACAATATTCAGATACTTTTCCTGCATTTCCGGCGGTATGGTGCCGTCTAACATGGCTTCGATATACCCCTTGATCGAAGTGAGGGGGGAACGGAAGTCATGGGAAACATTGGCGATGAATTTTTTCTGGTATTCCCCGATGTTGTTCAATTCGTCGGACATGTAATTTAAGGTGGCGGCCAGATACCCCAGCTCGTCCTTGGAGCGTATGTCCAGGTTGTATTTCAGATTGCCGGTAGCATATTCATTGGCGGCATAGGTGATCTTCTGTATCGGCTTGTAAACCGCGAAACGGAACACCCACAGGATCAGCAGCGACAGCAGGAAGATGATCACAAAGGAGATGTACACGATGTTTAAGATCTCATTGCTGGAGCGCAGGATATAGGCCTGGGGCATATGGATGATCACATATCCGTAGGTGTTGAATTTGCCCACAATAGGCGCCGAAACGCTCAGCATACTGTCGGAGAAGCTTCCGTAATAAGTGCCGATCCGGTAATTCTTTGAGCTGTCCACCGGATCGAAGCCTTCGATGGTGCGCTCCGACGGCTCTGTGGGGCTGCTGCTGTCATAGGTCACCGTGCCCTGGCGGTCCACGATCCAGATCACCGCATTTAAATAGGAGGACATGGCATTTAACTGAGGGCGGAGCATGGTCATATTGATGTCTTTTCCCGAATAACGTTCACTGCACTGGGAGGCCAGCGTATTCACTTCCGTGTAAAGCGCATCCGCTTCCTTGCGGATCAGATAGCGGTAGGTCATCCTGGAGGATACGGTGGAGACGGCCAGAAATGCCAGCAGTCCAAAGACCAGATAGGCCAGCACAAATTTCAGGTGCAGGGTTTTCTTCATCGTTTTACCTCAAATTTATAACCGATGCCCCATACGGTGCTGATCGACCAGGAGGCATGGTCTTTGATCTTTTCACGCAGGCGTTTGATATGTACGTCTACCGTTCGCGTATCACCGATGTATTCGTATCCCCAGATATGATCCAGCAACTGTTCTCTGGTAAATACCTGGTTGGGGGAGGAAGCCAGGAAATAGAGCAGTTCCAGCTCCTTGGGGGGCATTTCGATGGAATGCCCCATGTAGATTACGGAGTAATTGGTCAGGTTTACAATCAGATCCGGATATTCCACGAAGCTGCCGGACTGGCTGGCCGGAGCCGCCGCAGACTGTGAGGGCGGCACAAAGGTGCGGCGCAGCACGGCCTTTACGCGGGCCACCAGCTCCTTTGAATCAAAGGGCTTGATAATATAGTCGTCGGCACCCAGCTCCAGGCCGAGCACCTTGTCAAATATTTCCCCTTTTGCGGACAGCATGATGATGGGAACCTGGGACTCCTTGCGGATCTCCCGGCAGACCTGGTAGCCATCCATGCCGGGCAGCATCAAGTCTAAGAGGATCAGATCCGGTGAGAACTCCTCAAAGGCCCTTAGCGCCTCTTCGCCGTCTCCCACCGTCATGGTTTCAAAACATTCCTTGGTCAGATACAGGGAGATCAACTCCGCGATATTGGAATCGTCATCCACTATGAGGATTTTCTGTCTCATTCGCCTTCTCCTATCGTCGTTTCAATGATGAGCGTTACGAGCAGCTGCCATGATACCGCTATGGCTGCTGGTTGCTGTATACGCAGTTATGTCAGGTTAAATTCCACTATGGTCACACCGGTGTCCCCTTCCCCGAACACGCCCAGCCGGAAGCTCTTGACATACTTAAGCTTCTTTAAATGCCGGTGCACCGCGTTTTTCAGGGCTCCGGTGCCGCGTCCGTGCACCACACGGACCTGGGAAAGGTGGGCCAGATAGGCATCGTCCAGATATTTATCCAGCTGCGGCAGAGCCTCATCCACTGTCATGCCGATCAGATTGATCTCAGGCGAAATGGACATGGATTTGGACATCTTGATATGGCTGCCGGAGCTTTTCTTCATGGAAGCGGGCGTGCTGACCGTTTCTTCCTGAATCAGTTCCAGATCTTTTATGTTGACCTGTGAGCGCAGGATCCCCATCTGGACATACAGGTCCCCTTTGGCGTTTGGCAGCGTGCTCACAGTGCCGTTCAGATTGAGGGAGAGCACCCGGACAGCATCCCCGACCTTGAAATCCCTGGCTTTCTGCGCTTTGGCAGGCTGCTTTTGGGCTTTCAGCGCCAGCGCATCGTTCGCCTTATCCAGCTTTTCGCGAAGCCTGGTGCGTTCCTTTTCCAGCGCGCGGTTTAAGCCGGCGTCAGAGGACAGTTTCGTGATATTTTTGATGGTCTCGTCGGCCACATCCTTGGCTTCCTGCAGCACGCGCCGCGCTTCCTCATTGGCCTCCCGCATCAGGCGCTCCCGCTGGCTCTCGATCTTCTCCTGCTTGGCGGACAGCTGGGATTTGAGCGTCTCAATCTCCAGCCTATAGCGGGCGATCTCCATTTGTTCCTTTTCTAACTTCTTTCTGGAAGCCTCCAGCTCGGAGATCACATCTTCAAATGCCTCGTCCTGTTCCCCGATGAATTCCTTCGCGTTTTCTATGATGAAGTCGGCCAGCCCCAGCTTTTTGGATATGGCAAAGGCATTGCTCTTGCCGGGAATGCCGATCAGCAGCCGGTAAGTGGGCCGCAGGCTTTCAATATCGAATTCACAGCATGCGTTCTCCACACCCTCTGTGGACAGCGCGAAAATTTTCAGCTCGCTGTAGTGGGTGGTGGCCATGGTGCGCACCTTCATATTATGCAGAAAAGTCAGGATGGACATGGCCAGCGCCGCGCCCTCGGTGGGATCGGTTCCGGCGCCAAGCTCATCGAAGAGCACCAGGCTTTCCCCGTCCGCCTTTTCCAGAATCTTCACGATATTGGTCATATGAGAGGAAAAGGTGCTAAGGCTCTGCTCAATGCTCTGCTCATCCCCGATATCGGCGAATACGTCCTGAAATACCGCCAGCTCCGATCCGTCAAAGGCAGGGATATGAAGGCCCGCCTGTCCCATGAGCGTGAACAGTCCGACCGTCTTTAGGGAGACGGTCTTGCCGCCGGTGTTGGGGCCGGTGACGATCAGCAGGTCAAAGGTATCTCCCAGATGAATATCGATGGGCACCACTTTGTGGGGGTCCAGCAGCGGATGGCGGCCGCTTTTGATATTGAGATATCCCCTGGTGTTAAACTTCGGCTCACTGCATTTAAAATGCCTGGAGAGAGCCGCCTTTGCGAAGATAAAATCCAGTTCGGACAGGATGCGCACATCATCGGCCAGCTCCTCGGTATGCTCCGCCGCCAGATTGCTTAGATTGGCGAGCACCGCCTCGATCTCCTTCTGCTCCCGGATTTCCAGCTCCCGTATCTCATTGTTCAGTTTGACGATCGCCATGGGTTCGATGAAAAACGTGGAGCCGGAGGAGGACTGGTCATGAACCATGCCGTGCACCTGGCCCTTGTATTCGGATTTCACCGGCAGACAGTATCTGCCGTTTCTCATGGTAATGACGGGATCCTGCAGATAGCTGCGGGAAGAATTCATAATCTCTCCCAGCTGCGTATGCACCCGGTCGTTGGCGGTCTTTAAGGCGCGGCGCACCTGGCGGAGCCCGGGGCTGGCGTCATCGCTTATCTCTTCCTCCGAGAGAATGCACCGCTTGATCTCCTGGTTTAAGGGTGTGAGCGGTTCCAGGCTGTCAAAAAATACAGCCAGGGAATCACCTGTATCGCGTTCCTCTTCACCGCTGCGCTCCGGCCTGTCATCCTGTGTGCTTCTGCCATAATTTTTCGCACGCGCAGCCACATTTAACACGCTGCTGATATTAAGAAGCTCCGGGATGCTAAGGGAGCTGCCCACCTCCAGGCGCTTGGCGGAGTCGCGTATGTCCCGTACCCCGGAAAAAGAGATGCTGCCCTTAAGCCGCACCCGGTCGTTGGCATCGCTGGTCTCTTTCTGTGCCAGCCGGATCTCTTCCAGTTCTGTCATGGGTATTAAGTCCCGGCAGTGCTTTTTGCCCAGTGGAGTGGATGCGTATTCTTCCAGGATATCTATGATTTTATTAAATTCCAGTGTTTTCAGCGCTTTTTCATTCATTTAAATTTGTAACCTCCGGCACGGTACCGTGCAATCTAAAAACAGTAAATTGATAGTGAGTCAACAGTAATTATACACTAAGATCGAGTATATGTGAACAATTAGCGCGGCGGTTTGAAAAGAAATTTTCTAAAGAAAGACTTCACAATATGAGGCTTATCCACTATAATGAAGGGGTAAGTGCAGGAAGTTTCCAAGGAGGTCAAGCAAATGCCGGACCCAAATAAAGAAGCGAAGAAAAAAGAAGCGGAGTTTATCAGGGAAAAGATCGTGAAGAGACCGGAAACCCTTAGGAAACGGCTGGGGAGATTTCTGGTTCTGCTCTTATGCGCGATTCTTTTCGGAGCTGTTGCCAGCCTGACCTTTGTATATACCAGACCTTATTTCGATGAAATGATAAACGGCGCTGAAACTGCGCCGACTCAGGAAATCACAATTCCGAAGGATGACGAGCCCACCGTAGAACCGGAGACCACCCTTCCTGCAGTGGAAACGGAATCCGAGTCGGAATCGGTAACCGAATCAGAGACGCCCACAGCAACTGCGGAGCCGATTGAGCTTCCCTCGGAACCGGAGAGCGCGCCTGCGCCTGAATATAGCATCACCGATTATAAACTGCTTAGCAAGACCATTGCCGGGCTGCTTTCAGAGACCAAGCGCGGGATGGTGACCGTGACAGGTGTTACGACGGATGTGGACTGGTTTAACAATGAGCTGGAGAAAAAGGGCTTGTTTTCAGGAATCATTGCGGAGATAACGGATACCGAGGTTTTGATTCTGACCAGCTATGATGTGACGGAATATCCCGGGGCGCTGAAGGTGACCTTTGTGGACGGCACCACGCGCTCGGCACAGATCAAGGCATCTGACCGCTATGTAGGGATCGCCGTGGCCAGCGTGCCAGTGTTAAGCTTGCAGGAGCAGACCAGAGAGCTTGTCAAAAAGATGGTTCTGGGCAATTCTTACGGTGTGCAGTCGGGCGATACAGTCATCGCCATCGGCAGGCCCTATGGAATGTCCGGATCCGTGGCTATGGGGCATATATCCTATATCAGCGCGGATGTCCAGGGAGTGGACGCGATCTACCGGGTATTGTACACCGATTTAAACCTGCCCGAGAAAGGCGCGGGATTCCTGATGAATCTGGACGGGGAGATCGTGGGAGTGCTGGATCGCACACTTGTGGATGAAAGCATGACCTGCGCTATAGCGATATCCAATTTAAAACCGATGCTGGAGGTGCTATATAACGGCAAATCCGTACCTTATCTGGGAATCAACGGCATGACTGTGCCGGATGAGGTGACGGAACAGACCGGCATGCCTTCCGGAGTATATGTGACAGAAGTGATCCAGGACAGCCCGGCTTATGTCAGCCGCATACAGAACGGCGATGTGATCACCATGATCGATGACAAAGAAATTACAACCATGAAAGATCTGCAGAGCAGGCTGGAGGCCGGAGAACCTGACAGCACCGTCACCGTGACCGTCCGGCGAAGCGGCAAGGAAGAATACCGTGAGATCGTGTTTGAGGTGAAGCTTACCGCGCGCTGAGGTTCGCGCAGGTCATCAACCTGGCGGTTGGTGACAGTATGCGCGCTTCACGGAGCGAGAACGTGTCCTAATGGGGAGCATACTCTACCCCGTCGTACGCGGGAGGTTTACGGCAACTGTGAAATAGTAACTGCTCGCTTTCACCGTGTGAATCGCAATCAGCCGGAAGCTGTGTGAAGCAGAATTGCTTGGGACAGCTTCCGGTTTTATCGGTAAAGACAGGGATAAACAGAAGTTTCAGATAAACGATGTGCTGAAAAATGTCAGTGCACAAAAGAAAGAGGAGAACAGTATGAAATATTTGGCAACACTGCGCGAGGGAGAACATACCTCGGACATCTATCTGTGCAAGGCAAAACAGGTGGCGAAGACAAAGATGGGAAAGACCTATTATTCGCTGACGCTGCAGGACAAATCCGGGACGGCGGACGCGAAGATCTGGGAGCTGGGGTCGGGCATCGACCACTTTGAGCCGATGGATTATATCAAAGTGGAGGCGGATGTAACAGTATTTCAGGGGAATACGCAGCTGAATATCAAGAGGGTGCGCAAGGCCATGGAAGGGGAGTACGATGCCAAGGATTTCCTGCCGGTGTCGGAACACAATATTGACCAGATGTATAAGGAGCTGACTGCCTATATCGGAACCATGAAGAACAGCAAGCTGCAGAAACTGGCCTCCATGTTCTTTATTGAGGATGCTGCATTCGCCAAGGCATTCTGCTTTCATTCCGCGGCCAAGAGCATCCATCACGGTTTTGTGGGAGGGCTGCTGGAACATACGCTCAGTGTGGTGAAGCTGTGCGATTTCTATACCACCA
The DNA here is from genome assembly GCF_003477885.1 of Lachnotalea sp. AF33-28. GTDB lineage: Bacteria > Bacillota > Clostridia > Lachnospirales > Lachnospiraceae > AF33-28. Next base: position 98,064 of record NZ_QUEE01000001.1, on the reverse strand, counting down.
GGTATCCGATCCTTAACCGCGACCTTTTGCTGGCTGCCGCCATGTTCCATGACATCGGCAAGCTGAAGGAACTGTCCATATTTCCGGAGAACGATTATACCGATGACGGCCAGCTGCTGGGACATATCGTGATCGGAGTTGAGATGATCGGAGAGAAGATCCGTCAGATCCCGGACTTTCCCGTGCAGACGGCAGCGGAGCTGAAGCACTGCATACTCGCCCATCACGGCGAATATGAATACGGTTCTCCGAAGAAGCCGGCCATCATTGAGGCGCTGGCCCTGACTTTTGCGGACAATACCGACGCGAAGCTGGAGACCATGAAGGAACTGCTGGAGTCCCCAAACAGCCAGCAGGAGGAAGGATGGCTGGGATATAACCGGCTGTTTGAGTCCAATATCAGGAAAACAACGGCGCATTAAAAGTGCAGAACAACAAGAGCCTTCCGAGGTAAGCTGTAAGTGGCAGGATGCCGGCGAGCTGACTTTTGGGAGGCTTTGTTTATCATAGGGATTTATCATTTATATAGGAAAGGAAATTGATCAGTCATGGAAAAAAACGATACCGCAGAAGTCAGGATAGAGGATATCGCGGAGGACGGGCAGGGAATCGGCAGAGCCGGCGGCTATACCCTGTTTATAAAGGATGCTGTGCCGGGCGATCTGGTGGAAGTAAAGGTGATCAAGGCGAAGAAAAATTACGGCTATGCCAGAATTCTGCGCATGATTGAACCCTCACCCGACAGGGTGGAGCCGCGCTGTCCTGTGGCGGGCCCGTGCGGAGGCTGTCAGCTGCAGGCCATGTCCTATGAGAGCCAGCTGGAATTTAAACGCAGAAAGATTGAAAACCATCTGAAGCGGATCGGGGGCTTTTCGGATATCACTGTGCCTCCGGTTATCGGTATGGAGGACCCGTTTCATTACCGTAACAAAGCGCAGTATCCGGTGGGACGGTCAAAAGATGGGAAAATTCTCATGGGATTTTACGCCGGCCGGACCCATTCCATCATTGAAACCGGGCACTGCTATCTGGGGCAGCCGGTGAATGATGAGATCCTAAAACTCATCAGGGAGTATATGGAGGAGAACCGTGTGGAGCCCTACGATGAAGAGCGGCACAGCGGACTTGTGCGCCATGTGCTGATCCGCGTGGGATATCATACGGGAGAAATCATGGTCTGCCTGGTGATCAACGGGCGCAGGCTGCCCGCCGTACATCAGCTGAAGGAGAAGCTGCTGACTGTAAAAGGCATGAGCTGCATTTCCCTCTGTGTCAATCAGGAAAAGAGCAATGTGATACTGGGAGAGAAGCTGATCAACCTCTATGGGCCGGGATATATTACGGACCGGATCGGGGACATCCGCTACCAGATCTCCCCCCTGTCCTTTTATCAGGTCAACCCGCAGCAGACCGAAAAGCTCTATGGCAAAGCCCTGGAGTTTGCCGGCCTGAAGGGCGGCGAGGTGGTATGGGACCTTTACTGCGGGATCGGTACCATCTCCCTGTTTTTGGCGAGAAAAGCCAAACGCGTTTACGGTGTGGAGATCGTGCCCGCAGCTGTGGAAAATGCGAAGAAAAATGCGCGTATAAACGGAATCGCCAATGCAGAGTTTTATGTGGGTAAGGCCGAGGATGTGCTGCCCGAGATGTACCGCCAGAAAGGAGTTTCTGCCGATGTGATCGTGGTGGACCCGCCCAGGGCCGGCTGTGATGAGGTGCTGCTGGATACGATTGTGAAAATGGCGCCGCAACGGGTGGTATATGTATCCTGCGATTCCGCCACACTGGCCAGGGATTTGAGATGGCTCTGCGACAGGGGATATGAAATTGGCGGGGTGCAGGGGGTGGATATGTTTGGGCAGACGGTGCATGTGGAAACCGCCTGCTTGCTGGAGCGAAAAGCTTGATTCTATGCGGGGTTGCGGAATTGTTTGGAGAAAATGGAGTTGTGTTTTTATGAAAATAGATATGGATAAATTACCGTGGAAGTGGGGATGGGGTAACGCCATGTGAGTTTAATAGGTAGTTGAAAATGGGTTTTGCCGAAGAGTGAAAACGATTTGACAAAACCCATACTTTTTAGCAAAAGGGATACTCAGGGGCAAAAGTAGAAAGTCAAAAGGGCCTTTTTTCTTGCTCTTTTTCAGATAGTAAAGTGCAGGTGGATGTGGTAGAATATTATAAAGTCTTTAGATATCCGTTTTAAGATACAGTTTTGTGGGGTGACAAAATTGAAAAAATATACGATCAGCAATGTTATAAGTAGTTTTTCGGTAAAACCGAATGGGAGTATGTCCATGCTTTTGGGCGCAGGAGCATCTATATCTTCTGGCATTATGTCAGGAGGGCAAATGGTATGGGATTTTAAGAGAAAAATCTATTGTATAGAAAATAAGATTTCTGAGGCTGCGTTCCAGGATATGTCAAAGGAAACTGCACAAAGGGAAATACAAGTCTACCTTGATGCAAAGGGAGAGCATCCAAGATTATACTCAACGGAAGAATATTCTCATTATTTTGAGTATTTGTTTGGAAATAGTAGGGACAGAGACTTGTATATACAAAGCAAAGTGAAGAATGCAACGCCCTATTTGGGATATCTCTGTTTGGGCGCATTAATTATCGAAGGACGTATAAATTTTTTAAGTACGACTAATTTTGATGATTTGATTAAAGCTGGTGCGTATGCTATCGATGCGGGGCATTCTATAAAAATAATATCTTCTGCTATTGAGAATAGTGTAGGATTTAACTTAAATGATGGGCTTCCTACAATATTGAAACTGCACGGAGATTATTTGGTAGATCATTTAAAGAATACATCGGAAGAATTGCGCGTACTGGAAAATTCTATTAATTTAAAGCTTCAAGACGTATTGCGTGAAAGAGGACTTATCGTAGTTGGATATGCAGGAAATGACAATTCAGTAATGACTGTATTAGAGGAAATAGTGAATCAAAATGGTTTGCCATATGGAATAATTTGGTGTAAACCTAAAAACTCTGTTTTAAGCGCACGTGCTGAGAAGTTCATGGAATTTGCTTGTTCTAAAAATGAGCAATCCGGTATTGTGGATATTGATAGTTTCGATGATTTAATGTACAGATTGTATTTGACAATGGGAAAGTCATATAAGGAAATTGACGAAAGGTGGAAAGATCCGGATTATATTAAACCGATTTTATTTGGAGGATTGAAAAAGAGAAATGTATTTACAAAGACAAACACATTTGAAACAATAGAATATCCAGAAAAAAGTTATGCGTTTGAAACAACTATTACATCTTGGAAAGAATTGAGGAACTATCTAAATAATTCAGATAGAATTGTGGCTGCTTTATTCAAGGGTAAAGTATGGGCTTTTGGGGATAAGGTGGAAGTGCAGAAGACTTTTGAAAAAGTATTAAAATCAGATATAGAAATGCAAAAATTCCCGGAAGATTGGATACAAAAAGATTATTCATTTGTCTGGAGTATGTATTATGATTTGATTAAATTGACATTAATCTCAAAAGGACTAATGTGTTTTGGAAAAAACAAATTTTTTGATCCAAATGTAAGCATAAAGGAGAATGGAAATATAATTTATGATGCAGTTGAGGTGTTCTTGTCATGTGTCGGTAGGAAAATACTCTTAACTATTTTACCAACATTCTACATTGAAAAAGACAACAGGAAACCTATGGATAGATTGCATAAACAGAAAGTTATTAATTTTCATATTTCAAAATTGTATAATCCAGATGTTAGCCAACGCATAAATGACTGGACAAAAAGATTATGTTTCAATAAGGAATTGGCTTTTAGAATCGCAGGATTTGTTTTGGAATTAAATAAAATTGTATACACAAGTGGAGGTGTTGGCAGGAAGGAATCATGGCCAGAGATTCAATGTTTTCAATGCGAAGAACCGAAGATGTGTTTTTCCGTAGATGATGCAAGTAAAGTTGCAGTTAATCAATTGAAAGGTTTAGTTAATTATGGACCTATAGAACGTCTGAAAAATGGATCAAGTTTGGATAGCATAAAATTAGCAGTTTTAACTCCAGATCAGACACATCAGGAAGTCATAACACATTTGGAAAAACTAAAGCAACAATATGTCACAAATTTGAAACAGGAACGGTATTTTTTACCAGAATACTTGGGATTTGAGAAGATATTTAGGCGTGATATAGATATTCCGAGCATTAATGATAACACGAGATTTAGAACTTATAATTTGAATGCGGTAGTAAAATTAGATGCGATTACATTTTATAAAGGGTTGACCCGGTATATTAACGTGTTTGCAAAAAATCTGATGTCATTTGATGTATTGGTAATATATATTCCGAGCTGTTTGGCACACCTGCGAGAAATAAAAAACGAATCAGTATATTTTGATTTGCATGATTCATTAAAACTATATTGTGCGGACAAAGGAATGGTTGTGCAATTGATTGAGGGAAAATCTGCGATACCTGATAAAAATAATGATTCAGCAAAGATAATGTGGGGGTTATCTACTGGGCTTTATTCTAAAGCAGTTGGACGCTTATGGAAACCTGCAATATATAATAAAAATACTGCTTTTGTAGGGCTTAGTTATGTGCAATCAGTCAATAATGGCGAAAAAATTTCTATTGGATGTAGCCAATTATTTGATGCAGAAGGGAATGGTATGCGGTTATATCTGAGGCCTTTGAAAAATCCGCAGTATATTCAGAAAAATCCTTTTATGAGAAATGAAGATGCCTGCACATTGATGTTAAATTTAAAAAAATTATATGATGATTCTGTTCCAACATATGACTTAAAAAGAGTGGTAATTCATAAAACAACCTTTTTTACGGAAGAGGAGATGGAGGGAATTACGCGCGGTTTGGCTGGAATAGACGATATCGAATTATTGCAGATACAAGAATATACACCTTGGAGAGCAATACGATTTAATTCATCTGACATGAAAGACATATCAAAGTTTCCTATACAGCGGGGAACTGTTATTCAGTTAAACAAAAATACGTTTTTGATTTGGACACATGGAGCTGTACAGGATGATGAGTTGGCTGGAAGGAACATGAATTATTATAAAAATGGTCGAGGGATTCCAGCACCGCTTTTGGTGAAACGGTTTATGGGAAAATCTGATGGAGCAACTTTAGTAAATGAGATAATGATGTTGACAAAGATGAATTGGAATAGTGGGGATAGTTTTTATAAGGTTCTGCCAGTTACTTTGGATTTTGCTAAGATGCTTTCACAGGTAGCAAAGCAAGATGTAGTTATTTATGATAAGCCATATGATTTCAGATATTTTATGTAAAGGCTTATGGCAATAAAAAGGAATGTACATGCCAAAGTTAATTGATATACCAGAAGGAACGGATGTTGTTGATGTTCGCAAAAAAATGAATAAATTGCTTTCAACAGCACGAAACAGTGCGAAGCCAGATAAATGTATCTTATGTGGAAAACTCCAGACAAGTTTTTGCAATTCACATTCAGTTCCGCAATTATCTCTTAGAAATATTGCTGATAATGGAAAAGTTTTGCATGCTTCATTGTTGATGGGAATAGATGTTGTAGATATTGAAAAAGGGGTAAATAATTCAGGTACATTTCATTTTATTTGCAATGAATGCGATGGAACTTTTTTTCAAGATTATGAAGATGAGCAGAATTTGAAATCAATACCAACTGATAAAATGCTTGCAGAAATTGCTGTAAAGAATATATTGTTGCAGTTGAGTAAAAGGGGACAGGAAAAAGAGCTTTACCGAGAACTACAGAAACAATTTCATGCGTATTCTAACTTAGAAAATTTAGAGGGAATTAAGGAATTAGACGTAAGAGATTACGAAGAGGAATTACAGTTCCATAAGGACATTGCCGATAACAATATTTCAGGAGGATACCAAATACTATATTGGTCAGTGTTGCCTTATAAAGTTCCGATTGCAACACAGAGTGCTATTGCCTTGTCAAAAGATTTTGAAGGAAATGAAATTAATAATATTTTTGATATTTCCGAATCAGTAAGAATGCAGTTTATGCACTTGGCAATTTTACCGTTAAAGGAAGAGAGCGTTGTCTTGGCTTTTTATCATAAAAGGGATAAATTATATAGAAAACTGAGACACCAGATAAATAGCTTATCAGAGCAAAAAATTCTTCAGTTTTTGAACTACATAATATTTGCATATACGGAGAATTATTTTATTTCTAAGACAATCCAATCGGCTATAGAATCAAATGACAAACTAGCAGAATTGGGGCAAGAAAATTCAGGGTATCCTAATTTGGGATTCTTAGGACCAGATAATCTTTTTGGAATGGGCTACCAGCCAGTCGGTATGGATAAGATACCAAATTTTCTGGATTGTAGTTGGGCAGTTACATAAGAATATAGAAGCATTTTTGATGAGACAGGGAGGTAATAATCTACTCTTTAAGAGGGGCATAAATCTTTTAGCGAAAGGTTTCAGTTTCGCTATTTAATATAAGAAGTAACTTTCACCGCATGTTGAAACCGTTTGCCTGCTGGTACGGAAACTTTGATTCTAGGCGGGTTTGCGGGATTATTTGGGGAAAATGGAGTTGTGTTTTTGCGGAAGGTGAGATGGGTAAGTTTCCGCAGATAGGGGGACGGGGATAACGCCGGATGGTTCAAAAATGAGGATTTTGTCGGGCGAAAGATACAATCTGGCAAAACCCCTACGTTTTGGCAAAAGATATATTGCATGGAGAAAACTAAACTCTGTAACAGTACAATTATCAAGTCCTAATTATATCATTATTGTAGCAATGAAAAAGCATATAATATCCTTAAAGGAAAAAAATACATGAGACAGTTTTATCTGACATTTCCAAATAGTCACGCACTGCGTGACGAATTGAGTTGGACACATTATCGACTGCTTATGCGCGTGGAAAATGAAAATGCCCGTGAATTCTATACAGAAGAAGCAATAAAATCAAATTGGAGCACACGGCAGTTGGAAAGGCAAATTAATTCTTTCTTTTATGAAAGGCTGCTATCCAGTCAAAATAAGGAAAAGGTTACAGAAGAAATCCAGAAATTGGAGCCTGCAAAAGTTCCAGAGGATATTATATGGGCGACATTTCAGAATAGACCTTGTTTTTTATAATTATATTTTGAAATGCTTTGTATTAATTGATTTAAAAATTGGAGATTTGACACATCAGGATTTGGGGCAGATGCAGATGTATGTACATTATTATGAACGTGAATTGATGAATGAAGGAGATAATCCACCCATAGGAATTGTGCTTTGTGCGGATAAAAGTGAATCTGTAGTAAAGTATACGTTGCCGGAAAATGAAACACAGATTTTTGCTTCAAAGTATAAACTATACCTTCCAAGCGAAGAAGAACTGTTACAAGAATTGCAAAGAGAGTATAGAGCATTGGAATATGATAAAGAAAAATCAAATTAACTTTACTTCAAGATAGTGTAATTTTGGTGGAGGGGTAAATATCAGCCAGTGCTTCGGGGATGAAATTAATCTGGTAGCTCATTCGATATCCAATTCCTCCGCTTCTTTAATTTCGGCATCGGAGATTCCAAGGTCAGCCATTGCATCATGTAAAGGAACTGTGTGTTCCAGACTGCCGCCAGCGATACGTTCCTGTGCCAGCATGAGAAGACGGTAGTCTTCTTCGATGTCAGACAGGCGTTCGTATTCTTTGGGAGAAAGGATGACCGCAGACGGAGCATTGTTTTTTAGAACAATAAGCTGGCGTTCGGTTCGCAGGCGGTCAAAAATCTTGGAAGCCTGCCCTTTGTTAAACTGGGTGACAGAAACAAGACTGTTCATTACATCAGCAGTGATAGCCATTTGTGATTCCTCCTTTAATAATAATGTAATTTTAATGATATAGTGCTGGGGAGGGGAGATCTGAATCTCCAGAACTCCATCTTCTGGAAAACGCTGTCCTCTCAAACGTAAATTTTCACAGTTTTCCAAAGAGGTGATAGGGAACGTCATTCCAACCTATACTTACATATAAAACATCAGAACACGATGCCTAAAGTTAAAAAAGTCAGAAATACAACATATTACAGTTCCCAAAACAATATTTATTTACAGTACAGCATGATATTCTTCTCTATGTGGATACTGTTTTTGGTAATTTACCAATCCGACAAAAAACTTAAATATGGAGGACGATTCTGATGGCAGTGATCAAAATGAATTTTTTCTCTGCGACACTTGGAATGCAAACCAATGTGACAATCTGCCTGCCAACTTTCAGCATTCGGGACGGTATGAAGGGACTCACATACAGCGATGTCTACATGCCGGGAAGGAAGTATCAGGTTCTGTGGCTGCTGCACGGCGGAACGGGAGATGACAGCGATTATCTCCACTATTCCAATATTGCACGTTATGCGGAGGAACATAAGCTGGCGGTGGTAATGCCGGCTGACTACAATGCGCTCTATACGGATGATCCAAAAGGCGCCAAATACTTTACATATGTGGCAGATGAGCTGCCAAAGCTTCTGAATGCGGTTTTTCCGTTTTCGGATAAACGGAAGGATAATTTCATTGCAGGACTGTCCATGGGATCAACCGGCGCTTTTAAACTGGCTGTGGCATTTCCTGAAAAGTACTGCGCCGCGCTGTGCATGTCCGGCTGCGCCCGGGGACCTTCCAATCCAAAGGATGGGATTGCCCACAGCCCTGTTCCACCGTTTATTACCGGAGATCCGAGAGGAGTAGACGACGCATGGAACTATGTTGAAGAGCAGGTAGAACGTGGGAAATCGATGCCTCGATTTTTTCTGACCTGCGGCTCGGATGATACGCTTGCTTATCTCGATTATACAACCAGTGTAGACCGTTTGAAAACACTGGGGCTGGACGTTTTTTATGAGGAGGTTCCGGGGTATCAGCATGAGTGGGATTTCTGGGATTTGTCTCTGCAAAAGGCCATTTGCTCTTGGCTGCCGATCCTTCACCGTGAAGTTTAGAAAAAAGGCTTAAATTGTCTGGCTGACAGACATTTAAGCCTTTTTTATATAACGTATTGCTAATGCTGCGCAAGCAGTCCTCACCGTTTACTTGCCAGCCAGGCGTCCAGCTGCGCCTGCTTTTCTGCGATAATGGCATCGATGCCGGCATCCTTCAGGGCCTTTTGGAAGACGGGAAGAACTTCATCGATGGCGACTTCTCCGTTAATGAGCGGAAGATAGTATTGTGCGATCACATTTGCACATGCGGCCATCTGATCTGCGATGGGCTCTGTATCGCATACGAAGCCAAGCGCCTTGGAGGGAATCGCGGACTTGTTTGCAGCGACTACATTTTCATTGTAGTTAGGGCTGGCGCTGTTCCATTGGGGCAGTTGGAAGCTGTTGGGAAGGAAGGAGCCGTTTCCGGAATTCCAGCCAACGGTTCTGCCTGTTTCTCCTTCGGGGAAGCTTAGCTGTCCGGCATCGTCGTACACATAATCCTTCCCCTCAATACCGTTTGCAATGAGCATCGCACATTCGGGATCGGTGTAAAGCGCATTGAGCAGACGGACGGCGGCATCGGGATTCTGGCAGAACGGAGAGACATGCCACAGGCAGAGCGTAACGTTACCGGTCGTCATATATCTGTCGGTGAATTCTGCACCCACAATGTCTTCACCAAATTGCTGCGTGAAATTCATGTTATACAGCGAATCCTCAATATTCCAGCTATACCCGATCGTACCGTCAACTATACCGTTTTCAAGACTGCCCAGATTGGTTTCGTCATTGCTCATGGAGTTCGGGGAGATGATGCCATGCTCCTTCCAGATCTTGACGTTGTCGAGGAAGTGTATAAAGTATTCGGATTCATAATAATTTTCCACGGTAGTGCTGTTTAATGGGTCGGTGATTACACCGAGATAGTTGGTATCCCCTAAATTGTCGATATCCTTGGGCTCAAAATAGGATACGGTTGCTCCGGGAATGAAATATTTGTCCGGGTTTGCATCTTTCAGTTTGACCAGTGCTTCGGTGAGGGTATCCAGAGAGTTTACCTTATCCCAATCAATGCCGGCTTTATCAGAAGCAGATTTCCGGACCATGTAGTTGTCCGAGATGGCCCAGGTGTTGATTGCCGGCAATGCATATAGCTTTCCGTCAATCCGGCAGCAATCCAGAACCGCTTCCGGATAGATGGACAGAAGCTCCATTGTTTCGGGAGCATTGGCGTCCAGATAGTCATCGAGCGCAATCGCCTGACCGTTGGAAACCAATGTGCTCATAGGCTGATAGATAAAGGATGTGTAAACATCAAATGCGTCGTCGCCGCCGGTCAGGGCCAGATTCATCTGCGTTTGCAGGGATGCCATTTGAATCAGAACGATATCAATTTTAACGTGATATTTTTCGCTTAAAATGGCGTTCATGGCATCCTCGACTTCCTGCTCGTTGCGGCAGTCGGACCAGAGCTGGTTTAAACCCAGCCGGATTACGGGAATTTCCTCGTCTGAAGCAGATCCGGACGTTGCGGATGTTCCCTCTGTTCTGGAAGCTTCGGTGGTTGGGGGCTGTGTTTGCGCCGTACAGGAACAAAGCGTGCCGAAGATCATAAGGGCGGCAGAGATCAGTGCAAGGCTTTTTTTGACGTTCATTTTATTTTCCTCCTATAGTGTGCCATTTACATGGCTTCCAGTTAAAAAATAGCATGTTTTCGTATTACGGTTCTATCACTTTTTCAGAAGAAAATATCATTTTTTTGACTTCCGTGCTTTTGCACAAGTATTCGCATCAGAAAAGTGACACTGTTAAGCAGAATAATGTATGGAAGAAGGAATTTGGTATCTGATAGAATAAAAACAGCACAAAAACACAAAAAAACCCGTAAGGGGAATACCGGAGGAGTAAAAATGCCGAAACAAAAGAACAGAACCCTCACAAAAATGAGGAGGTATTGGTCGCTGTATTTGATGCTGGTACCCGGCATCCTTTATCTGATCGTGAATAATTACCTGCCTTTGTTCGGGCTGACCATCGCTTTCAAGAAGGTGAACTATGCGGTTGGAATATTGAACAGCGAATGGTGCGGACTGAAGAATTTTTCGTTTTTGTTCTCGACCAAGGAAGCGTTTCTCATGTTCCGCAACACCATTGGCTATAATCTGGCTTTTATTTTTATTGGCAATGCGTTCGGTCTGCTGATCGCAATCACAATGGATACCGTTAAGAACCGCTTTTTCAAAAACGTCAGCCAGATTATTATCCTGTTTCCGTATCTTTTGTCCATTGTAATAGTTACTTATATCGTATTCTCCTTTTTAAGTCCCAGCAGCGGCTTTATGAATCAGACAATTCTGCGTTTCTTTGGTATGGAACCGGTTAGCTGGTATAACAATCCAAAACCGTGGCCTGTTATTTTGGTCATTGTTTATATTTGGATGTCCTTTGGCTATACCTCGATCTTGTACTATTCCACGCTGATCGGTATAGACAAATCGCTCTATGAAGCGGCGGCTATGGATGGTGCAGGTTCCTGGCAGCAGATAAAAAATGTGACCATACCCTGCATGAGGAAGATCATCATTATTATGTTTATTCTCGCAATCGGAAAGATCTGTTACTCCGACTTCGGCCTTTTTTATCAGGTTCCCATGCACAGCGGGATGCTACAAAATGTGACACAGACAATTGATACCTACGTGTATACGGCCTTACTTGAGCAGAACAATATAAGCCGTTCCGCTGCCGCCGGATTTCTTCAGTCCATGCTGGGCTTTGTCCTGGTGCTCATCACCAATAAAATTGTGAATAGATTCGACAGTGAAAGCGCTATGTTCTGATCCGTGAGAAAGGAGGGGTAACAGATGATTACCAAAAATAAAGTATTGATATTTGCAGCATATGTTCTCCTGACCATTGTGACGCTGTCCGCAGTCATTCCGCTGCTGATCCTGATTGGAAGCTCCTTTTCATCGGAAGAAGCACTGGTGAAATATGGATATTCCATTTTCCCAAGAGACTTCACGCTGGCTACCTACCAATATTTATGGGCGGCAAAGGACGGTGTGTTAAGAGCGTATAAAATGAGTATAATCGTAACGGTGGTTGGCGTCCTTGCTTCGGCAGTGATGACAGTCCTGTTTGCCTACCCGCTGTCTAGAAGGGATTTGCCGGGAAATCGGATAATCTCATTTTTTCTGTTTTTCACAATGCTGTTTAATGGTGGATTGGTACCTACCTATATGGTGTATACGAGGCTCCTTAACATTAAGGATACCATATTTGCGTTGATTGTCCCCGGGCTTCTCATGAACGCGTTTTATGTCATTATGATGAGAACTTACATCCATTCCAATATCTCTGATGATATTCTGGAAGCAGCAAAAATTGATGGGGCAAGTGAGTTTCGGTGCCTTACAAAAATTGTCGTTCCGCTTAGCAAGCCCATTATCGCAACAATTTCTTTAATGTCCACCATTGCTTATTGGAATAACTGGCAGAACGGTATGTATTATATCCAATCTAAAACCGGTCTGCTGGGAATTCAGAACTTCCTGATGACAGTTATGAACAGCACTACGGCGCTGAAATATGAGCAGGTAAGCGGAACCGTATTTGACCATTCCGCAATCCCGGCCACGGGCGTTCGCATGGCATTGGCCGTTGTGGCGGTTCTGCCGATTCTGCTCATTTACCCGTTTTTCCAGAAATCGTTTGTTAAAGGCATTACTTTGGGCTCTGTGAAAGGATAACGAATATGAAACAATTGGAAAATAAAATTATGCTGATCACCTACCCGGACAGCCTGGGGGGCAGTCTGCGCAGCCTGGAAGCTGTGGTGAACCGGTATTTAAAGGATGCGGTTGGCGGAATCCATATTCTCCCGTTTTATCCTTCATCCGGAGATCGGGGGTTTGCTGTGGTGGAGTACGGCCGGGTGGACCCGGCATGGGGCACGTGGGAGGACATAGACCGCCTGGCCGATCGGTATGCCCTGGCCGCCGATTTCATGCTCAATCATATCTCCTCACAATCGAAGGAGTTCAGGGACTATATGGCAAAGGGCGATGATTCCGAATACAAGGACATGTTTATCCGCTGGGATGAGTTTTGGCCGGACGGGGAACCGTCACAACAGGAGCTGGACGCACTTTACCGCAGGAGACCGGGCGGCGGACCGTTTCACATTTATATCCGGGATGATGGCAAAGAGGTAAAGCTTTGGAACACATTCTTTGAGCAGCAGGTGGATATCAATCCGTTTTCTAAAGCAGCACAAGATTACTACGATAGGAATTTGGGCGAAATTTCGAGACATGTCCCCCTCATCCGGTTTGATGCATTTGCTTATGCAAGCAAAAAGCCTGGAACCTCCTGTTTCTTTGTGGAGCCGGAGATTTGGGATGTGCTGGACATAGCGATGAAACCGCTTCGGAAAACCGGGACACAGATGCTTGCGGAGATTCACGAAAACTACAGAATTCAGCAGAAAATGGCAGAACGGGGATACTGGGTTTATGATTTTGCGTTGCCTATGCTGCTGCTTCACGCCACTATTACGGGGCGTTCCGACAGATTGATCCATTGGATGAACATCTGCCCCAGAAATCAGTTCACTACATTGGACACGCATGACGGAGTAGGTGTGATCGATGCGGCCGGATTGCTGGAGGAAGAGGAAATTGAGACGGTGGCGGAGAAAGTGGAATCCCGCACAGCTTTGGCACAAAAGTATATCCAAAACGGCAGCATGATCCGCAAGGGAGGAAAGAAAGCGGTCAGATACCAGTTGGCAGGTACATTTTACAGCATCATGGACTGCAATGACGAGACCTATCTGCTGGCGCGCGCGGTACAATATTTTGCTCCGGGAATTCCCCAGGTTTATTATGTCGGGATGCTTGCCGGTGAAAATGACATTGAATTTGTCAAAAATGGCGGCGAGGGAAGAGGGCTGAACCGGCATAATTACACGATTCCGGAGATAGAGCAGGCAGTTATGCGTCCTGTAGTCCAAAGACTGTTGAAGCTATCGAAATTTCGTAATTCTCATCCTGCTTTTTCCGGAGATTTTTGGGTGGACGGCAATCAAAATGACGGAATCCTCCATATTGTGAGAACCTGCAGCGCAGAGAGAGCAGAATTGATTGCGGATTTTTCGGTGAACCGTTTCAAGATTCTGTTTTCGGAAGCGGGGAAAATGCAGGAATTCATCCTGTAGACCTGGTACTGCCGTTTTGGGCTATCATTTCATAAGACTGTGAGGATGGGAAAGAAAAATGAGGATTCAGGACAAAATTATAACAGACAGAGAGTTCTATCAAAAAGTGATGCGGATTTTTATTCCGGTGATTCTGCAGAGCTGCATCAATCAGGGCGTTAACATGATGGATACCATCATGGTCGGTTCTTTGGGAGATGTTGCCATCTCGGCCTCCTCCCTGGCGAATCAGTTTTACTCTTTTTTTAACTGCTTATGTATGGGCGTGAGCGGAGCCGGCCTGATCCTGACTTCCCAATGCTGGGGTGCATCCAGGAAAAGCGCGGTGCTTCGTATTTTTGACCTGCTCCTGCAATTGACAGTGATGTTCGGAATCCTTTTTGCTGTTGTCTCTGCAGCAGTTCCGGATAAAATTATGTCGCTCTACTGCGATGACGCGGATGTCATCCGTGAGGGAACGATCTATCTTAGGATCACTTCACTTGTCTATATTCCCCACGGAATCAGTATGGTGATGGCCAATGTCATGCGTTCGGTAGGAAATGCGCGCCTTGGCCTGTATACTTCTATTTTCTCGTTCTTCGTCAATATTGCCGGCAATTATGTGCTGATTTTTGGTAAGCTTGGATTCCCGGCAATGGGACTTGCAGGAGCGGCGGTCGGTACATTATGTGCCAGAGTTGCGGAACTGATTGTCTGTGCAGTATTTGTGCTGAAAATTGATAAAATTCTTTTATATCGTCCGGCAGGCATTTTTAAGCTGCCCGGAAAGAATTTGGTGCATGAATTTTTCCGCTTGGGTATACCGGTCATCATCGGGGATTTCCTGCTAGCTCTCTCCGCCAACGCGGTCAGCATGATCCTTGGACACATGGGAAAGGAATTCGTAAGCAGCTATGCGATTGTCCAGGTAATTGAACGGATGTGCACGATTGCATCCGGCGGTGCGGCAAGTGCAGCCGGGATCATGACAGGCCATGCAATTGGCGCGAAGCAGTATGAGAAAGCGCAGTCTGCCGGATTTACTTTCCTGCTGGTCGGCTGTGGCATAGGTCTGGTGGGCTCTCTGTTGATTCTTGTTTTAGGTGAATGGTCGATTTCTCTATACGCGGTGGGAGAAAAAACGGTTGAGATTGCAAGCTCCATGATGATTGCAAATTCCATTATTGTGATTTTCCAAATCATCCAGTCGGTTATGGGCAAGGGCGTCCTGCGCGGCGGCGGAGACAGTAAATTTGTGATGATTACAGATGTGGTCTTTCAGTGGTGCGCCTCTATTCCGCTGGGTTACCTTGTGGGGATTTATTTCCATATGTCTCCGTTTATTGTCCTGCTTGCGGTTCGTCTGGATTATATAATCAAAGCAATCATTTATATGTTCCGTCTCCGATCCGGGAAATGGATAAAAGAAACCAATATTGCACGCGAGCCTTCTTAACTTTACAAATATCCGGATCTGTTATAAAATGATTGCCATTGGCTAAGGGGGAAGCAATATGGGAAAAAAATCCGTTCAGAAACTGTTTGTCAGCGTATTTATGGTGATGATCGTCATTCTGTCTGTTTTAGCGGTTGCGTTTGGACTGTACGCCATTTCGGATGCGGAACGGGGAATCACGGTGGCGATGAGGCAGGAACTGGACAGAAGTATCCGGCAGCTGGAAAAGGATTTTGGTTCTATCTCGTCCTTTAACCGGGATATCGTGGCAAATGATACGGATTTTTTGATCCTGTCCCTGCCCCGCTGTACGGATGCCCAGCGCGTGGTTTCCGAATATAATATACGGCGAATCGTTCTGTCCAGAACACCGTCCTACAGTGCCACATTCATTATTGACTGTGTACATGACAGGGCGTTGTTTTTCTTTGGTGCGGACATGGATTACTTAACTCCTGCGGAAAAAATGGACAGCAAGAATGTGATGCAAGCGCTGGTGTCGGAAATGCCTGAATCGGAGTATGGCATGTGGAAAATGCTTGAATGCAATGGGCATGTGCTGGCGTATCATGTCAATGCATCCCGTTCGCTGTACCTGTGTTCTGTTGTGGATCTCAATGAATATTTGGAGTATAATCAGCCTGCTCTGGAACAAACTTACGGCGAGATTGTTGTCTATCAGGATGGGAAAGCCATCGTCAATGCATCCGCTTTGGAGAGCAGGGGCCTGTGCACAGAGGACTTGAATCGGGCGAAGACGGCACAGGGTATGCAGATTTGCAATATGTTTGTATATACGGAACCGATTGATTTCCTTCACGCAGGGATCAGTCTGATTACACCGGTGTCGGCCATTGTTTCATCACTGATGCCGCAAATCAGCTTTTTTGTTACGCTGATACTGCTGATCAATATCGTTACGCTGCTCTGTTATCGTTTTTTGAAGCGTGTCCTGTGTTTTCCGCTGCAGGAAATTGCAGCGATGTCTCAGCACCTGGAGGATAGCGTCTGTCCGGAGGAAATTCAAGCCAAAGATAAAGATACATATGTGGAGTTTGATCAGATTCGTAATGCACTGAATAATCTGCTCAACCAAAAGGTGGAGCTTGAATTGGCGAAGCAAAAAAAGGAAATGGCAGAGGAACATGCCATGCTCCAATACTACCAATTGCAAACCAGATCCCATTTCTTTTTAAACTGTTTAAAAAGCCTCTACAGTATGTCAGAAATAGGAGAAACCGGGAAAATGCAGATGATGATTTCTGCATTTTCTGCACATATGCGGTATATCTTTATGGATACGCTCTCGCTGATCACGCTGAAGGAGGAACTAAAAGAAGTTTCTGACTATCATAAAATAATCTCTGCTGATTTTCCCAGACCGTTTCTGCTTTATAATGATGTCCCAAATGAACTGCAAACCTGCAGGGTCCCCGGACTGCTGCTTCAGACACTGCTGGAGAATACATACAAGCATAACGGAAAAAACAGCGGAACACTCCTTTTTCAGATCGCAGCATCCAAGGTGGAAACGGAAGGAAAAACTTATCTGCGAATTCATGTTACCGATAACGGTGCGGGGTATACGCCACAGGCAATCAATGAATTAAACGCGGAGCCTGTCGGCGATTTTGATCAATACAATGTGGGAATCAACAACTTGAAGCGCCGAATGAAAATTATTTTTCAGGGGGATGGCCATATTGCGTTTTATAATGCGCCCAATTGCGGCGCTGTTACCGTAATTTATCTGCCGTTTATTTCAGAGGAAGCCAGAACAGAAAGGAACCCAAAATGACAGTTTTAATCGTTGACGATCAAACAAGCGTGCTTACCGGTCTGAAGGCCACGGTTGATTTTACTGGAATCGGAATTGACTGCGTAAAGACGGCGACAGGCGCAGAACAGGCAATGGAAATCTTCCAAACGATTCCGGTCGATATTTTGCTCACGGACGTGGAAATGCCGGGAATCAACGGACTGGCGCTGAATCAGATGGTAAAAGAGCAATATCCCGATACAGTAAGGATTCTATTGACATCACACGCAGATTTCTTCTATGCACAGGAAGGTGTGAGATTAGGATGCTTTGATTATTTGGTGCAGCCGGCGCCGGCGCATGCCATTGAGTCATCGTTGAAACGCGCAATCATCAAGCTTGAGAATGACCGGAAGACAAAAGCACTGGGAGAAATGGGACGGCGCTATGAGGCAAACAAGTATGCTTTTTTAAATACGATTTCTCAAAAATTATTATATAAAAATCCGAAGGACGTTGCGGAAGCAAGAGCAGAGCTTAGGGAGGCCGGCTACAGGATCCACGAAAAAACACCGACGCAGATTTTGATTATCAATAACTTTGAGTTTGCCTGCAATTCACAAAATGCACCGTCCGAAAAGGAAATCCGTGAGGCAATTGAGACAAGCGCGGAAACGGCAAAACTATCGCCAAAGCCGGAGCTTTTGCTGTTTATGGACCGGCACAGAAGGTTTCTGGTTCTCCTTTTTGACGAGGACGGCATCCGGCTGCCCATTCAGATGAGCAGGCTGGAAGATTTTTACCGGCAGCTTGGCTTGTGTCTGCCGGAAAAGCAGTTTGCATGCTATGTGGGGGAACTGTTTCCTCTTTGCGAGATTCGTAATGAGCTTGTTCGAATGGGAAATGATATGAGGAACAATATTGAGCATACGCCCGGTATTTTTGCAGTTTGTGCCGCCGGCGGGATTGAATCCATCCCTACTTCCTCAACGGAGTATATTGCAAGATGGAGCGAGATGCTGAAAAACCATTATGGGAGCGTGCTGAAAAAGGATATTTTCTCATATATTGACAGCAAATTCTCACAATACCCCAATAAGTATCAGAAACTGTGTGAACTCCATCAGCTTCTGACGCAGATGTTTTTTCGCTATTTTTATGATAACAGCATTGATGTGAATTCTCTGTTTAATGACACCCTGTCCTATGCCGACTATATGGAGAGCTATAATACTATAGAATCCCTTAAGAATGCAGTCAATTTTTTGATTTTGGCGGCGGAGGCAGGCAGTCAGACATTTCCGGAACTTGATTATGTGGAAAGAGCCAAAACATATATCATGGAAAACTTAAGTGAGACGCTGTCCGTTAAAGATGTCGCCAGGCACGTAAACTTAAGCCCAGAGTACTTTACCCGGTTGTTCAAACGGAACACAGGAACAAATATTAAGGATTTTATCATTGACTGCAAAATAATGGCAGCGAAGGATCTGCTGCAAAACTCCTCGCTGCCAATTACGATTATTGCGCTGGAACTGGGCTATAGTAATTTTCCATACTTTACCCAAATGTTCAAGAAGATCACAAATATGACCCCGAGCGACTTTCGCAGACAGAGCAGAAATAAGCCGGATTTCTGATGACCGCAAAGACAGCTATCCGTTTACAGGGATAATGCATCCTGAATGAAGTTTTCCGGCATTTCCCTGTGATTGAGAAGGTCCTTGAGCAAGTCGGCCATAAAATAGGACAGCTGCGCAAAATGGTCGGTGACATACACAACATCGCTGCATTTTGATATGGTCTTATTCAGGATGTATTGGGCATACCATTCCACACTCACCAAAAGCTCGTGTTCCCTTAGGATAGTCTCACAGGACATAGAGCGCAAGGAATCGTCAATCATGCAGCCGATCACACCTTGGGCAAATTGCAGAACGCTTCCGTTTGGCAATTCTACAATGGCGGACCGGCCATCCTTTGATGGGAAGTATTGTGCGCCGGACATCTGTGCAAGAAAGCGAAGGGGAACCATCAGGTATTCTCCACGGACGATGCTGTCCCCATTCAGCCCATGATACTTGAGCATCTGCTTCATCACCGGTGCAGCCGGAAGCGCATAGACTTCATTGTGCCACCAAACCTGCGCAACACCCGGGGTGAAGGCGGCGGCAAAACCATCGCCGGATCTCTGCTCCCGCGTATCCGTATGAATCATTTGGTGCTCTTTCCGGCTGGATCCGGAAAACATGTAGTCCCAGCAAATGCAGGCTTCGTCCAGCGTCTGCCCGTGATCTCGGTTTTTTACATCCAAAAAGGTAAGATTTGCTTTTTTACCATGATAAAAGGCAAAATTATCTTCTCCGACGATTTTGATCTGCGGGATGGGCGCAGCCTGATTGACCTTCATCCAATAGTACCGCGCTTCCTTCGCTGCCCGCGCTTCCTGCGGCAGGTTTTTGGGGTATATGGAATTGTTTTCCGGGCAGGTGAGCCAAATGTCAAGAGCGCCTGCGCGGTTTACCAAATGCCCATTTCCGTCTGTATAGGCCAGCATACGGTGTGCGCCTGCAGAGATACAGGCACCGGTAATGCGATCACCGTAGTATTGCGCGAATTGCTGCGTCACACCGGAACCGTTTGACATTCCCTGCATGAAAATTCGGGATTCATCCACATTATACTTTGCCTTCATATGATCAATGAGCCGAAGGATAAAGTTTTGGTCATAATTTTCTTCTGCGGTATCGGTATCGGGAGGGATGGCAATCCCGGCGCATTTGGCAGGCGCCTTTCTTCCTGTCATCTTCACCATTGACCAAAACCGGTTGCTGTGCCCGTCCGGATAAACAACGATGAGACCTTCACGTTCCGCAATCATCGACCAGCTCGTGTATACACACTGCCCCCACCCGGTCATGAGTCCGCCGTGCATGCTGAATACTATAGGGGTTTTCTTTGCTGGATCATAGGTGGAGGGCACGTATTCGTACCAGGTGCCTTCGAACCCATCCTGGAGAGTTTCATGGAACTTCCTAAGTCTTTCGGGAAGGGGCTGCGAGTTATTCCCATTTTCATTGACGACCATATCGCTCCCCAGTATGCCCTCGGGAAGATAATCCCGATTCGAATCATTCGGAGTGCCTGGGAGCAGCTTTACGCGTATTTTCATTTTATCTCCTGCCTTTCCACTTTTCCTGCTAAAAAATGCTGTCTCCGGTTGGCTTCAGGCCAAAGAAATCCAATGCTTCCTGGATGGCCTTATCCCAGAAACGCCATTCGTGATGATAACCCGGAAGGAAGAAATAGTGAATGTCAAGTCCTAAATCTTCCTCGGCGTGCTTTTTAAACTTCAGCATGTTGTCAAGAAGCATGCCTTCGTCCAAACCGCAGGCAAACATCAGCCGGGGAAGTTCACCCGTACTGGCCTTCTCATTGATGATTCTCCAGGTGTTTTCTTCGGAATTCAGGTAATTTTCCAGACCTCCGGCATTCGTAATGGAGTTTTTCAGCCGGAATGCGTTGGTATTCAGGGTCATGTTAGGATGATCCGGACCCATTTCGCTCCAGTCGGTAGGTGTAGCAGAGAGAGCTGCCATTGCACCGAACTTTTCGGGATAATTTACGGCGAATTTAATCGTTGCGCGGCCGCCCATGGACAGACCTGCTATGAAATTGTCTTCTCTCTTTTCCGACGCGGGAAACCAGCCATAGACGAGGGGCATGAGCTCCTCAGTGATATAGTCATAGCAATGGTAGCCGTTCATATAATTGGACCAGTTGGAGTAATTGCTGTTCAATGCGGAAGGCATGACGACGATTACATTTCTGTCGGTGGCATAGAGCTCAATATTGGTTCGGCGCTGCCAGTCTGTTGCATCGCCATAGGAACCATGCAGCAGCCACAGTACGGGATATTTCACATTGTTCCGATAGAATTCCTTCGGTTCCAGCCTCCGGGGCAGATCGGGCAGAATGACATCCACCAGCGTATTTCCCTGCAGGTATCTGCTTTCAAAGAAAAATTGCATTAAAGCCATAATGAACCTCCCTGTTTTTTGATGGCTTCCTGTGATATAAGAGTTCACAGGAGCTTTCGTTTCTATAAAAGCATGATACCATAGGCAGAGATTGGGATACTATCAGATATGCGATGTAATATTGTTGATTTTTTGACCGGATTTTATGTTAAGTGTAACGGTTCAGGGTGGTGAAATAAAGTGAGCAAATGTATCTGTTTGGGTAATAAAAAGAAGGTTTGGGATACTTCCCAACAAGCCAAAACGCTTAGTGTCGAGAGCTTTATTGTTGGCAGTATTTACTATCGACAACAACATTTCTGTGTACCGAGATGCTACAGCATCCCCAAGTCTAAAAATCTATGATATAATCTAAAAGAATGGTATGAAGGGGGAGGATACATATGAGTGGAGCTGTGAAAAATCAACATTATGTACCACAAATGTATTTGAAATGTTTTTCGGAAAATAATAAGCGCATAAATGTTTGGAAGATAGAGAATGATTGTAACGCTACGAGCATTGATTATGACCCAAGAGCAGAAATAGTTTTGAGATAAAATCGAAACAGGATATTGTGAGTAGGGAAGTGATTTACTGTGAACGACAGAATGAAGCTTAAAAGACAAACACAGGCAAGGAGTGCGGATGATGAAAAAGAAAACAGCAACAGACAAAAAACCGTATGTATACTATCAGTTAAAAATCACATGGGCGTTAGACAGCGATATTTACCGGATTATGGAGATCAGTGGCAACCGGACATTTGCGGAGTTAAGCGCCTCGATTCTGAAAGCCTTTGAATTTGACAACGACCATTTATATATGTTTAGTTTGAACAGAAAGCCCTATGATCCCAACGGAATCTATCATCCAATGGGGGAACGGGGAGAATGCGCCGACAAGGTCCGCCTGCGGGATGTCAATCCTGTAGTGAGAAATAAATATCTTTACTTATTTGATTTCGGGGATGAGTGGAAGTTTTATATTACTGTGATGAAAGTCAGGGAGGCGGATCAGGAAATACCGGTGAAGGTGATAGAGAGCCAGGGAGAGCTGTGCCAATATCCGGGAGAGGATGCACTGTGGTATGATGGGGAAAGCGATTATGACGAAGATGATGAAGATGAAGACGATTTAGACGAAGACGATTCTGATTCAACGGCAGAGATCATATGTACACCGGAAATTGAAGAAGAAAGAGTGATCGAAGAGAAGCTCATGGCAGTACCGGCTTTGCTTCAGAACACATGGCTTCGCCTGGTCAAAAAGGATTTTGTGATGGCCGTAGATGAGGAAATAGATTTGCTGTACCGATTAGAGGAAGCAGGTCTGACTGAAATAGATGAGAGTGAAGAGCATTTTTTCCTTAAAGTGAAACAGGGGAAAGCGGGTGATACAGAGTATAAAGCTTTGGAACACCTTCAAAAACGGTGTGATCTTGAATTTACGCTGTTGTCTCTTGTGAATATTTATGGTGTGGTTGAGCGGAATATGCTTTATGAGCTGCTTTGTGAGAATGCAGATACTTTGGCAGGTTCAAAGGAACTGGTTGAGGATGCAGTTGAAAAGCTTAGCCGGTGGGAGTTCTGGAATTGTATGGAAGATGCTGACGGAACGACATATATCAGCGTTTATTCTGATTCGGTCCTCGTAGAAGTTCTGCACGGAAGAGAAAAATATCCCGTAAAGAGGTACTGTAAATTAAGTAAGGGTATACAGGATACGCTGCGGTCCGGTGACTGGCGGACAGCCTATCCTGTTTATGTAAATACGTTCAGTTATCTGCTTCAGGAGAAGGGCTGGATACCGGATGAAGCGTTTGATTTTTTGGAGCAATTAGTAATGCTTATTGCCACGGGGACTCCGGAGCAGGAATATCTCTATTGGATTCAGGAGGAGATGGAGAATTATAAGATACATATGACAAAGGCTATGGGGAATATATTTCTTAAGTTCCGCAATGAATTTCCTTCCGCCGTGTTGAAGGGATATACCTGGGGAGAATATGGGAAATACAGGAAGGACGAATACCAACAGCTGTCTTTGTTCGATGAGGAATCGCCTTTTCAATAACGCCCCTAAATATGCTGAGTAAAAATAGCAGCTTGGATAAAAACTGCTAAGCGGAAGTATACTGAAGAGTACACCAGTCAGCCGCCTTCGGCCGGTGACTGGAAAAGGAGGGAAATTGAAATGCCACGTTCACACAGTACATACCCCACACAATCACAAGCCGCTCTTTCAGAGCCGGAAATCCGAATGATACTACGAGCCGCGGATGAACTGATTTCTGTAGGCGGGCGGAATCTTCTTGCAAAAATTCTCAAAGGCTCAAAGGATAAGAAGGTGCTGGAGCATAAGCTGGACCAATGCCCGGCGTATGGCTTTTACCAAAAGATCACGATTCAGGAGATCATAAGCCGGATCGACTGGATGATCCGGGAAGATTATCTTAGGATCGAGTATAACTGGAAGCTTCCGGTGCTGGTGTTTTCCGAACGGGGATGGTCGATTGAGGCGGAAACCTATGCAGAGGAATTGTACGAAAAATGCTGCGAGGACATGGAGAAAGGACAGTATGAGGTACTTCCCAGTCTGCGAAACGCGAACCGGCAGGTGGCATTCGAGGTCCTCGAGAAAATCCGCAGCAGCAGGGATGTACGTTTGATTCCTCTATTAGAAAACTGGAAAATGGGTGAGGTTCAAAAGGTGCAGGCCCGTATTTCAGCTGTGATCACATCCCTTAAAGTTCCGGGAGATGAGAGCATTTTGAAGCTGTCCAGGGCAAAAAGGGAAAACTGGCGGGAAATTATGAATCTGATTCACAGCGCTGCGCAGAATGTTTACGGAAAATATTACAGTGGCGATGTCGTGAGATTTATGGATATGTATTACAGCAGGCAGCGGATCCAGGGACTGATTGATAACGAATCAGTATGGATCGTGAAGCGCTGCGATAAGATCATCGGTACTGCGCAAACGGAGCAAAACCGAATTGTTGAACTTTACGAAATGCCCGATGAATTAGAAACGTACGGTGTTCGGACACTTCAGGCATTGGAAGCCATGTTAAAAAAGGATTATGATACGATTGAACTGGAAGTTTCCCTTCCGATGCATCAGCCTTATGAGGATATGGGGTATCACATTATACGAAAATATCAGATGGGGATCGGAAAAAACTGCGCAATGAAGTATACGGTTTTTCAAAAGGTATAGCATAAAACTATATAAACCGATAAAATCTAGATATTACCCTATCCCAACGAACTGTGTTGCTGAAATGTCATAACAGATACCTCCGGTGCATTTTGTGCCTGGGGGTATTTCAGCATATTACGCAGCGGATGAGAAGCCGTACGGGATGAAAGCCTGGCTGCCCCTGGGCGAAATAAAGCGGTGAAATAAAGGCTGAAATAAAGTGGGCAAATGTATCGTCTTAATTTGGAAAATATGATATAATCCAGATACCTATTGCAGATGATTTACAAAAAAAACATTAAGAAAAGGAGAGATGACATGGCACACTATTACGAAGAACCGTCCAGAACATTCAGCGAATACCTTTTAATTCCGGGTTATTCCTCCGCCAAATGCATACCGGCGAATGTGGATTTAAAGACCCCTCTTGTCAGGTATAAAAAAGGTGAGGAGCCCGCGTTATCCATACATATTCCGATGGTTTCCGCCATCATGCAGTCGGTTTCCGATGACCGGCTGGCGATCGCGCTTGCGCAGGAAGGAGGGCTGTCCTTCATTTACGGCTCTCAGACTGTGGAAGAGCAGGCGAAGATGGTTCGGCGTGTGAAGAATTACAAGGCCGGTTTTGTGGTGAGCGATTCCAATGTGTCACCGGAGATGACGTTGAAGGACGTGCTGGAGCTCACGGAACGGACAGGCCATTCCACAATCCCTGTGACAGCGGACGGCGGTCCCAATGGAAAGCTTCTGGGAATAGTTACGAACAAGGATTACCGGGTGAGCCGTATGAGTCCGGATACTCAGGTAAAAGAATTTATGACCAGATTTGAGAATCTCGTGTATGCGGATGAGGAGACCACGCTGAAAGAGGCCAACGATATCATCTGGGAGCATAAGATCAACTGCCTGCCGCTGGTAAATAAAAACCAGGAGCTGGTGTATCTGGTATTCCGCAAGGATTATGATACGCATAAGAAGAATGAAAATGAGTCCATCGACAGCTCTAAACGCTATATGGTAGGGGCCGGTATCAATACCAGGGATTATGAGCAGAGAGTTCCGGCGCTTATAGAGGCCGGCGCGGATGCGCTCTGTATAGACAGCTCAGAAGGTTTTTCCGAGTGGCAGAAGCTGACAATCGATTATATCCGGAAGAATTATGGGGACAGTGTGAAGGTGGGAGCCGGCAACGTGGTGGATGCGGACGGATTCCGCTTTCTTGCGGACGCAGGAGCCGACTTTGTCAAGGTCGGGATCGGAGGCGGAGCGATCTGCATCACCCGTGAGCAGAAAGGCATCGGCAGGGGCCAGGCCACCGCGCTGATCGAGGTGGCAAAGGCCAGAGATGCCTATTATGAGGAAACCGGGATCTATGTTCCCGTCTGCTCCGACGGCGGCATCGTGCATGACTACCATATAACGCTGGCCCTGGCCATGGGAGCGGATTTCGTAATGCTGGGCAGATATTTTGCCAGATTTGACGAGAGCCCTACCAAGAGAGTCAATATTAACGGGAGCTATATGAAAGAATACTGGGGAGAAGGAAGCGCCCGGGCAAGAAACTGGCAGCGCTACGATATGGGAGGGGAGAAGAAGCTTTCCTTTGAAGAAGGCGTTGATTCCCTGGTGCCCTATGCCGGAAGCTTAAAGGACAACGTGAATCTGACCTTAAGTAAAGTGCGCTCCACAATGTGCAACTGCGGAGCTCTGACCATTCCGGAGCTGCAGGAAAAAGCGAAGATAACATTGGTTTCCGCGACCAGCATTGTGGAAGGCGGAGCGCATGATGTTACGCTTCGGGACAAGAGATAGATCGGCCGAAGACGGTTTTATAACGTTTTAAAGAGCTTTCTCTGTCACCGGTATAAATGTTAATCAAGTATAAGCGGGTCATGGTTTCCTTCCGGTAACTATGGCCCGCTTTTGATACCAAACCACTTTAAAGTGCATTCTTTTCAAAGATCCCATACTGGTTTAAGATAAGAATAGAAACGTTAAGGATTCAGGCCGTTTTTGTAATCGGTCCCCCACTGGAACATGGACTCGAGGATCGGCTTCAGGCTGTATCCTGTTTCAGTCAGGGTATATTCCACTCTGGGAGGAACTTCCGGGTAGATTTTGCGGGTGAGCAGACCGTCCTGTTCCATGGCGCGCAGATGGCCGGTCAGAACTTTCTGTGTGATGCCGTTTACGGAACGCATCAGCTCGCTAAAGCGCTTGGTCCCTGTCAGCAGATCACGGATGATCAGGACCTTCCATTTGTCCCCGATGAGCTGCAGAGTCATTTCCACAGGACAGTCCGGTATCTTTTTTGTCGGATTCATGAAAGCACCTCCTGAATGATTTAAACTGAATGAATTTACCTCTATTATACATGCATAGGTACAAAATAGTAAGTATCTAAAAATATTAAGAGATAAGCCCGGCTAAGGCGGCTGAAAAATACAGAGAAAGCAAAAGGTGAGTATATGAACGGTATAGAAAGCATGATAGAGCAGCTGGCACAGGCGCAGGCCGTGGTCATCGGCGCGGGCTCCGGGCTGTCCGCGGCAGCGGGTTTCACATATACAGGGGAACGGTTTACACGCCATTTCAGCGAGTTTATAGAGCGGTATCATATGACGGATATGTATTCCGCCGGATTTTATCCGTTCCAAACACAGGAGGAAAAATGGGCGTACTGGAGCCGCCATATCTATTATAACCGCTATGATCAGGATGCGGGGAAAGCCTATCTGGATCTGCTTAATCTGGTGCGGGATAAGAACTATTTCGTCATCACCACCAATGTGGACCATCAGTTCTGGCTGGCAGGCTTTCAGCCGGAGAGAATCTTTGCTACCCAGGGGGATTATGGAAAGTTCCAGTGTGCCAGAGCATGCCATGAGAAACTGTATGATAACGAGGCGCAGGTCAGGGCCATGCTTGCTCTCCAGAGAAACTGCCGGATTCCGGAGGAACTGGTGCCAAGATGTCCGGTCTGCGGCGGCAATATGGAAGTGAATCTGCGCTGTGACCAGTATTTTGTGGAGGATGAAGCGTGGCATGAGGCTGAAGCCCGCTATGAGGTTTTCCTGGCGGAAAATCAGGAAAAACGCGTGCTGTTTCTGGAGCTGGGAGTGGGCATGAATACCCCGGTCATCATCAAATATCCGTTCTGGCAGATGACTCGGAAGCTGGACCGCGCGTTCTATATCTGCGTGAACCGCGGGCAGGCCTGGGCGCCTGAAGAGATCTCAGAGAGATCCCTGTGTATGGACGGGGATATTGCAGAAATACTAAATGAGGTGAGAGCACAATGACAGAGGAGAGGACCACACAGGAAGAAACACGCCGCTGTCTTATACGAACACTGCCGGCGGAGGGAAAGGAGTAGAATTATGACACATGATGAGCAGAGAATATGGATGATTCAGTATCTGCTGTCGGAAAAAGATGAATACTCGGCTGTGCAGATACCTGACGGTGTGCAGGGCCAAAAAGATCTGCTGCGCAGCCTGATGAATGTTCGGCCGCCTGCGCCTGTCAGCCCGGAGTTCCTTGAAATTCAGGATGATTATCTGACTGCAGAAAATAAATCAGCGGGCATTACAGATGTGAATCACTTATCACCGCTGAAAATGGATGACAGGATGATTCTCTGGCAGGGAGATATGACGAGCCTGAGGATAGATTCCATAGTGAATCCGGCCAATTCCGCACTTTTGGGTTGTTTCTGCCCCCTTCACAACTGTGCGGATAATATTGTGCATTCAAAGAGCGGGATAGAATTGCGCTTAAAGTGCAGCGAAATCATGAGAGCACAGGGGCATGACGAACCCACCGGGCGGGCAAAAATTACGCCGGCTTACAATCTGCCCTGCCGATATATTCTGCATACGGTAGGCCCGATTATTCGCGGCAGGGTTACGAGGCAAGATCGGGAACTGCTGGCCTCCTGCTATCGTTCCTGTTTGAAACTGGCGGCTGACAATGGGTTAAAAAGTATCGCTTTTTGCTGTATCTCAACTGGCGAATTCCACTTCCCAAATGAAGAGGCAGCTGAAATCGCCGTGATAACAGTCAAAGAATTTCTACAGACAGATAATCGGATACAACGGGTTGTTTTTAATGTTTATAAAGATATTGATCTGGAGATTTACCGCAGATTGTTAGGGGAAGATCAAGTTTTGCTCTAAAGACTGCCGCAGCTGCTGCAGATATTTATCTGCTGCTTTAGAAAATACCTGATACTTTTTCCAAATAACATGCATTTTCATATCCACTTTGGGGGACAGCGGCCGAAAACACAACTTGCTTTCGCCGCTGGTGTTGATAATTTTGTCCAGACAAACGGCGTACCCCAGCCCCTCCTCAACCATCAGGGAAGCGTTAAACAGAAGGCTATAAGTGGCGACTTTCCTGATCTGCCCCCGTTCTTTTCCCAGCCAGGGCAAAAGAATGCCTTCTAAACATTCCTGGCGGGACAGAATGAGCGGCTTATCCCACAGATCTTCCGGCTTAATCACTTCTTTATCCGCTAACGGCGAGTCCTGGCGCATCAAAACTCCCCAGGTATCCTGACTGGGAATATCCAGATAATCATATTTCGAGGTATCCGCTTCCCCCAGTATAAGTCCAAAATCGCAAAGCCCCCGATCCAAAGATTCCAGTATGTCTTTGCGGTCCCCGCTCTGGATGTGAAAATAAACTAGAGGATATTTCTGCTGCAGAGCATGCTGGGCCTTTATCAGAAAGCGTATCCCATCTGTTTCCCCGGCTCCGATAAAAACATTTCCCGCAATCGTTTCATCAGACTGGGTTACCTCTTCCTCCGTTTTTTTTACCAGCTGGAGGATTTCTTCCGCCCGCTTGCGAAGGATCATACCCTCTTCGGTCAAGGTCACCTTGCGGGAACCTTTCGTCCCTCTGATTAAAAGCTGTTTGCCCAGTTCGTCCTCCATAGCCTTCAGCTGTGTGGAAAGCGTTGGCTGTGTAAGATGCAGGGACTCCGCCGCCGCTGAAATGCTCTGCTCCCTTGCCACCGCCAAAAAATATTGTAAAACGCGCAGCTCCATTAAAACACCTCCTAGTATTCGTACCCCGAATACCAAATAACTACACTTTATTACTGGCCTAATTATATCAGAAACATTTATAGGATACAACTATACAAAGCAATAATAAATAAGTATTTGCTATATAAGAGAACCGGAGATATACTAAAACCGAAAAAAGACAAAAACACTTTCTGCCGGCAGGCCGGAGCAATAAGGATGTACGAATCAGTCCAACAAAATAAAGAAAAAGTGAGCGGAGAAATATGGACGAAAATATGCCTGAAAATCTTTCTGCCCAGGCGATTATCCAGAATCTGAAGGACGCCGGATGTGACTTAGAGACGATAGAACGCTTTCTTTCCTTTGAAAAAAGCGGAAGTATGCAGCAACAGAGGAATCTCTTGTCTGTGCACAGGGATCATCTTCTCGAAAAAGTGCACAGGGAGGAAAAGAAAATCGACTGTTTGGATTATCTGGTTTATCAACTGAGCAAGAAGTGGAAGCACACTGAAGTGTGCGCAGGTCATCAACCTGCGGTTGGTGACAGGAAAAAGTGGAAGCACACTGAAGTGTGCGCAGGTCATCAATCTGCGGTTAGTGACAGGAAAAGTAGGAGGAAAAATGATGGAGTTCATTGAAAAAAAGACATTTGATATGGAGCGTGCCCTGTACGGCAGGAAGGGCTTAATGATAAAAAACTGCTCCTTTGACGGCCCCGCCGATGGGGAGAGCGCCTTCAAAGAGTGCGAGGACATCGCTGCAGACCACTGCTTCTTTAATCTGCGGTATCCCTTCTGGCACGGCCATGGGCTTCAAATCCGCGATTCGGAGCTGACTAAGCTCTGCCGGGCCGCCCTGTGGTATTCGGACCGGATTGAAATCAACGACACCAAGCTGCACGGAATCAAGGCGCTGCGGGAATGCAGCAATGTGAAAATGCGTGGATGCGACATTATCTCTCCGGAATTTGGCTGGTCGGTGCGGGGCATTGAAATGGAAGACTGTACAGCCCAGAGTGAATATTTTATGATGCGCTCTGATAATCTGCACTTTAAAAACGTGCGGATGGAGGGGAAATACTCCTTCCAGTACATCGAGGACTCGGTGTTTGAAGACTGTGTGTTCGACACTAAGGACGCCTTCTGGCACGCCAAAAACATCGTGGTCAGAAACAGCACCGTGAAGGGCGAATACCTGGCCTGGTACTGCGAAAATGTCACTTTTGAGCACTGCAGGATCATCGGCACACAGCCGCTGTGCTACTGCAAAAACTTAAAGCTCATCGACTGCGAGATGGAAGGGGCGGATTTCGCTTTTGAAAAAAGCGGGGTGCAGGCAACTGTTACCACCCCGGTCATCAGCATCAAGAATCCCTATGCGGGCCGCATCACCGTTCCCAGCGTGGGCGAAATCATCCTGGATGATGAGAACGCAAAAGCTGAGATCGTGATGAATGGGCAGCAGGGGGAAAAAGAAGCGGTTTGTGACTGCGCCTGTGCATAAAGGTTTCGATTTGACCACTTAACTAAACATAGAAAAGGAGATATTGTTATGAGCAAACTTATTTTGGTTCTATCGACCAGCCTACGGAAAAACAGCAATTCGGAGGCTCTCGCGGACGCTTTTGCAAAAGGCGCCATGGAGGCCGGGCATACGGTGCAGAAGGTCAGCCTGCGAAAGAAAACCATTGGCTTTTGTACAGGGTGTTTTGCCTGCCAAAAAAACGGCAGCTGTATCATCCGGGATGATGCGGTGGAAATCGTCCGGCAGATGCACGATGCGGATGTGATTGTCTTTGCCACGCCCATCTACTACTACGAAATGTCCGGGCAGATGAAAACGCTGCTTGACCGTGCCAACTCCCTGTTCGGTTCGGACTATGCTTTTCGGGATATTTACATGCTGTCTGCCGCTGCGGAGGATGAAGAAGGTGTGGACGGCCGCGCGGTCAGCGGTTTGGAAGGCTGGATTGCCTGCTTTGAGCGCGCCCGGTTAGCCGGTACGGTGTTTGCAGGCGGCGTGAACGATCCCGGCGAAATCGCTGGGCACCCTGCGCTCCGAAAAGCCTGTGAGATGGGAAAAGCAATTCAGTAATCCGTTTAAAAGTCACAAGGAGGTGCGGCTGTGAAAAAATTTGCAGCACTCATTTTATCAGCTATTTGTATACTGGCCACTTCTGGCTGCAAAACCCCATCCGCTCCGGCAGAGACGGGAAACGCAAATTTTCCCTCTTCTAAGGAAACGGTTTCGGCGTCTTCCGGCTCGGAAACGATGGACAGTAAAGAGAGTGGCAAAATGTTGGTGGCTTATTTTTCTGCCACCGGCACTACCCGGACGCTTGCCGAGGGTGTGGCGGATGTTTTAGATGCCGACCTCTATGAGATCGTGCCGGAAACCCCATATACTTTAGAAGATTTAGACTACAGCGATCCCTCCAGCCGTTCCCAGGCGGAGCAGAATGACCCCAGCGCCCGGCCTGCAATTTCCGGTGAGGTGGGGAAAATGGAGGACTGCGGCATCCTGTTTTTGGGCTACCCCATCTGGAACGGCCAGGCCCCTCGTATCATCAGCACTTTTTTGGAGAGCTATGATTTTAGTGGGAAAATCATTGTTCCCTTCTGTACCTCCGGCAGCAGCGGGATCGGTTCCAGCAGCACAAATATCCAGGGCCTGGCGGCCGATGCCGACTGGCTGCCCGGCCGGCGTTTTGCGGACGGAAGTTCCCAGGCAGAAATAGAGGAATGGATCAAAAGCCTTAACCTGCCGGTGGAAAACAGGCAGCCGGACTCGCTGCCTGACAAGGAGTCTTCCAGAGTCCAGCCTTCTGCGCCCACGTCCCCACAGTCAGAATCAACAGAAAAGGAGGCGGCTCAGATGAAATGGACTGTCCAGGTGGATGGGCAGACTTTCACTGCGACTCCGGAAAACAACGATGCCGCAGAGGCTTTGACCGAAATGATGCGCGAGGCTCCGGTGGTTATCCAGATGAGCGATTATTCCAGTTTTGAGAAAGTGGGCCCTTTGGGACTAAGCCTTCCCACCAGCAACAGTCAGACCACCACTCAGGCGGGGGATATTGTGCTATATCAAGGGAACCAGGTCGTCATCTTTTATGGTTCCAATTCCTGGAGTTATACTCGCCTTGGCAGGATTGAAGATTTGAACGGATGGGAGGAAGCCCTTGGAAACGGCGATGTAACTGTCACCTTCTCGATGGGGGAATAATTACATGTATCAATCATTTCAAGCTGGAGGATATGGACGTTTTACTCTGCTTACGATCAGTAAAATAAATCCCGGATTAAACCGGAAAACATTGAATAAATATAGGAGTGATGAAAATGCTTGGAAATTTTAGTTATTGCAACCCCACCCGCCTGCATTTTGGCGAGGACGCCATGGCCCATCTCAAACAGGAATTGGAGCAATACGGGCCCAGCGTGCTGCTGTGCTATGGCGGCGGTTCTATTAAGAAAAACGGTATTTATGATCAGGTTCTGGCTGTGCTGCGGGAGTGCGGCAAGTCTGTCACCGAGGATCCCGGCGTCATGCCTAACCCCACGGTGGAAAAGCTGTACCAGGGTGTGCAGCGGGCACGGTCCTGCAAGGCGGATTTGATCCTCGCCGTGGGCGGCGGTTCGGTGTGCGATTACGCCAAGGCGGTTTCGGTGTCTGTCCACTGCGAAGAGGACCCGTGGGTGAAATATTATCTGCACTTTGAAGAACCTACTTGCGAGATTGTACCGGTGGGCTGCGTGCTAACGATGGTGGGCACCGGAAGCGAGATGAACGGCGGCGCGGTGATTACCAACCACGGGCAGAAGCGTAAAATCGGTCATGTTTTCGGCACAGAGGTCTTCCCGAAGTTTTCCATCCTCAACCCACGTTTCACCTTCACGCTGCCCAGATATCAGATGGTGTCCGGAATTTATGACATCTTCAACCACATCTGCGAGCAGTACTTCTCCGGTGAGGACGACAACACCTCAGATTACATTGCCGAGGGGCTGATGCGTTCGGTGCTCCATGCCAGCCGCATCGCGGTTAAAGACCCTGCCGATTACGAGGCCCGCAGCAACCTCATGTGGACGGCGACCTGGGCGCTGAACACTCTGATCGCCCAGGGCAAGAGCACCGACTGGATGGTTCACATGCTGGGCCAGGCGGTGGGCGCGTATACCGACGCCACACATGGCATGACGCTGGCCGCCGTATCACTGCCCTACTACCGGCATATTCTGCCCTATGGCCTTGCGAAATTCCGTCGTTTTGCAGTGAATGTATGGAATGTGGATGCCGCCGGCAAAACGGATGAAGCGATCGCCCGCGAGGGCCTTACCGCCATGGAGTGCTGGATGAAGGAACTGGGCCTTGTCACGAATATCCGCGAGCTGGGAGCAGACGAAGATATGGTGGAGGGTCTGGCCGATGCCACCCTTCTGATGGACGGCGGTTACAAGGCGCTTAATCGTGTGGAAATCGTGGATATTTTTAAAGAAAGCCTATAGCCCGGTGTCTCAAACTGATGAGACAGCCTTTGTTCAAATCTGCCCCCGAGCCAACCGATGGGCCTGCCGCACGGTACTGTTCCCACAGATGCCTGGTGGCCCTGGCGCGTCTGTAAGGCAGGAGCACGCAGTTGGCGAGGTAGCTCAACCGTGCGGCAGAGGTCCTGGGGGAGATTCTCCCCCGGCTAAGATAAGGCGATCGAAACATTTGATCCTGTTTGAACGGAAAAGTTGTACCGCCGCATATGATAGAGCATAAAGATCATAAAAGGAGACTATATGAAACGAGCGGTACAGTTGGAAAAGGCGGCGGAGGCTGTCAGCAATGAGAGCATGAAGTGCCCGAGAATTTATCAGCTTCCCCCGGCTAAGGGGAGGGAAATCCTGGAAGAGACCCAGAACGCGCCGGCTTTTCTTTATCCGGCGCGGATAGAATGCACTTCGGTGATGACCGGCAGATGGGGTGCGGTTTCTGTATATACGGTGATACCGGAGCAGGTATGCAGCCCGGCGAATGTGATTTTTTACATCCACGGAGCCGGATGGGTATTCGGAAGCTTTCATACCCATGAAAAACTGGTCAGGGAGCTGGCCGCAAGGACAGGGTGCATCGTGATATTCCCTGAGTATTCCCGCGCTCCGGAGGCCAGATATCCCATTGCCATCGAGCAGTGCTACTCCGTCTTGTGCATGGTGCAGGAACTTGCAGCCCGGGCAGGCTTCTCGATGAATCCGGATACGCTGACGGTGGCCGGGGACAGCGCCGGGGGCCAGCTGGCGATCGCTATGACGCTGATGGCAAAATATAAAAGGGGGCCTCATATTCAAAAGCAGCTTCTGTACTATCCAGTGACCAATGCATGTTTTGATACCGCCTCTTACTGCGCCTTTGCCGAAGACTATTATCTCTACAGGGACGGGATGATCTGGTTCTGGGATCAGTACACCGCAAGCTGCCGGGACAGAGATCAGATATTTGCATCCCCGCTGCGTGCGGATACGAGCCAGCTGGAGGGTCTCCCCGACGCGATGATCCTAAGCGGTCAGGCGGATGTGCTGCGTGACGAAGGAGAGGCCTATGCGGTGAAACTTAGGGAGGCCGGAGTGCCCGTGATCTCCGTGCAGTTTCAGGCGATCATACATGATTTTGTCATGCTGAATTCCCTGGATCAGACGCAGGCCTGCAGAGCGGCTATGGATCTGTCCACACAATGGATCTGCAAAGCCAATGAAGCAGATGGCCTTAGAAAATGCGAATAGTAGTTGAGCGATCTGCCCCCCTGGCGGCAGCGTCCATTCTATGCTAAAATAAAGGGAGGCGGCCAGGCACATGACATGCCGCCAAATATCTGTATCAGAATGAGGAGAAGCGCGCATGAGCGAACATAAGACAGTATTGGTAATCGACGGTCAGGGCGGACGGATCGGGAAGCTTCTGATTGAAAAAATAAAGGCTTCGCTGCCGGATGAGGAGATCATCGCGGTGGGGACCAACAGCATTGCCACTTCCAACATGATCAAAGGCGGCGCTGAGAATGCGGCAACCGGCGAGAATCCGGTTGTTGCGGCATGCCGGTATGCGGATATTATTGTCGGGCCGGTGGGCATCGTGGTGGCTGACAGCCTGCTGGGAGAGGTCACTCCGGTTATGGCTGCAGCGGTGGGGCAGAGCCGGGCAGTAAAGATCCTCATCCCCATGAACCGCTGTGAGATCCTTGTGGCTGGGATGAGCGGCACGCTTACGGCGGGTGAATTGACGGACCGGGCGGTAGATCTGATAAAGGAGCATATATGAGCAGCAGCGAAGTTTATGAGTTCGATGCCGTGATCAAAAAGGTCCCGGATATCGACGGGGCATATGTGGAGATCCCCTTTGATGTAAAGAAGGAGTTTGGGAAAGGCCGGGTAAAGGTACATGCCGTATTCGATACGGCGGAATACGATGGGAGCATCGTGCGCATGGGAACTCCGTGCCATATCCTCGGACTGCGCAAGGATATACGGGCGGCGATCGGCAAACAGCCGGGCGATACAGTGCATGTAACAATTACAGAGAGACAGTAGCGTATGACAGGGCGGAGCGTATCCCAATGAGGGGCATGCTCTGCCCTGCGCCATTTGGGCGGCTTATATGCCCTGCGCCATTTGGGCGGATTAGGTTGTACTTTCGCGCTAAATTTGTTATGATGGTCGTATTACATAAGTGGGCGGAGAAAGCATATGCAGAGAAAAATAATTCCAGCGGTGCTGGGATTGGCGCTTATAATATCGGTGGGTATATCCCTGGCCTGTATCCATACGCTGCAGGGCAATGCCAGAGTAATTAATTATGCGGGAGTGGTGCGGGGCGGCACGCAGCGCCTGATCAAGCAGGAACTCGCCCATGAGCCCGACGATGTGTTGATCGGGTATCTGGACAGCCTTTTGGAAGAACTTTCCACCGGCAGTGGGGAGAACGGCCTGATCAGACTTAATAGCAATGAATTTCAGCGGATAATATCCGTCATGCAGGATGGCTGGGAAGAGCTTAAGGCGGAGATCGGCCGGGTCCGTCAGGGGGCTGACGGCAATGAACTGTTCCGTTTAAGCGAGGATTATTTCGAATTGGCCAATACCGCGGTGGAGGAGGCTGAAAAGTATACGGAAAAGCGCGTGTATCAGACTAGGCAGATCATGGCTTATGTTGCAGTCGCATTTGGCGCGGCCTGTATCCTCCTGTCTTGGATCGGCTGGCGACAGAACAAAAGACGGGAGGTGCTTAGACAGCAGGAGGTTGAGAATCGGGAGAGAAGCAGCTATTTAAGCAAAATATCCAGAGAGCTGCGGGCTCCGATGGATGAGATCTCCGAATTGATGTATGTCTCCGATATGGATACCTATGAGCTTCTCTTTCTTAATGAAGCCGGACGCAAAAATTTCGGCATTGAGGATTTTACCGGCAGGAAATGCTATGCCCTTCTGCAGGGACGAAAGACGCCCTGCCCGTTCTGCACCAATGAGCATTTAAGTCCGGGGGAAAATTACACATGGGAATATACCAATCCGCTGACAAAGCGGCATTATCTGCTTAAGGACCGCATAATCGAGTGGGAAGGCCGGCCGGCCCGAATGGAGATCGCATTTGATACCACGGAGTCAGAGATGGAGAAGCAGCAGCTTAAGTTCACGCTGGATGCGGAAAAAATGGTGATGGGAAGTGTGCAGATTCTCTATCAGGGGCAGGATCTTGTAGCCGGCGTATCCGAAGTCCTAAAACGGCTCGGCAGCTTTTTATCTGCGGAGCGTGCATATCTCTTTTTTATCCGCGACGGACGGATGTACAATGATTTTGAATGGTGTGCTATGGGGGTAATACCGCAGCGTGAGCAGCTTCAGGGAATGCCGGAGAGCCTGATCGACCGTTGGAGATCCGTATTTTCAAAGAACGAATGTGTGATAGTGGAAGATGTTGAGAAGCTTAAAGACACATCACCGGAGGAATACCGGGTGCTCACTATGCAGAACATCCGCAGTCTGGTAGCCGCACCTATGGAGCAGGGCGGCGAGCTGAAAGGTTATCTGGGAGTGGACAATCCGCCGCCGCAGCGTCTCCAGAACATCGCTTCCCTGCTTCAGACCCTCTGCTACTTTCTGATGTTAAGCTACCGCCGGGCGGATAATGAGCAGCAGCTTTCCAGATTGAGTTTTTACGATACACTGACGACATTTTATAACCGCAACCGATATATTCAGGATCTTAAGGCGCTGTCTCATGAACGCGCTCCCTTGGGGATCGTATTTCTGGATGTGAACGGTCTGAAAGAGATCAACGACCGCTGCGGCCATGCATTTGGGGATAAAGTGCTTCAGGAAAGCGCGCAGAAGATGCGGGAAGTCTTTGGGGATGCGGAGTATTACCGGATTGGCGGAGATGAATTTGTGATCATAAGCTATAAGATCAGCAGCGATCTTTTTGCGGACAGAGTCAAGCAGCTCAAGCGATGTTTCCATGCGGACCAGAACTGCAAGGCTGCGATCGGGTCCTGCTGGTCAGAAACCGTTGAAGATATCGGCCAAATCGTGGGAGATGCCGATTCCAGGATGTATGAGGATAAGAAGGATTATTACCGCAGGCATCCTTCCACAGTCCGCTACCGCCATGAGAGCGATGAAGTGCTGCCTCTGACAGATCCTAAGGTATTGCAGGACAAGATCAGCAAGGAACAGTTTGTCGTGTATTTCCAGCCCAAGGTATCCTCCGATGCGGGCAACACAGTGGGAGCGGAAGCGCTGATCCGCTATCAGCCAAGAGAAGGCGCTCTGGTTCTGCCGGGGAATTTTCTGCCGCTGCTTGAAGAGGCGGGCTCTGTGATGCAGATCGACTTTTTCGTATTTGAGTTCGTGTGTTCCAAGCTGAAAAAGTGGGTGAATGAGGGGAAAAAGGCGTTTCCGGTTTCCGTTAATTTCTCACGCGCATCTCTGACCGGGCCGGGCTTTGTAAAGAGACTGGTAGATATCAGTGAAAAGTACACAATCTCACCGAATTATCTGGAGATCGAAATCACGGAAAGCATGCGCGATGCTAAGGACTTCGAGTTAAAGGAACTCATTGAGGAGCTTAGGCGGGCGGGATTTGCCGTTGCGATCGATGATTTCGGGACGGAGTATGCGAATCTCTCTCTGTTGACCGCTGTGGATTTTGACGTGCTCAAGCTGGATAAAACCATGGTGGACGATGTGGCGGACAATCCGAAGACGCGCAGAATCGTTAAGACCATCGCACAGCTCTGCAGGGAGATGGGAATAAAGCTCATTGCGGAGGGAATTGAGAAGGAAGAACAGCTGACGGCGTTAAAAGGCTGCGGCGTGGAGCTGGTACAGGGCTATTTGTTCAGCCGGCCGATACCGATAGAGGAATATGAAAAGAAATATCTGTAAACAGGAGGCTTGAATCCGATGTATGACCGTTTGACGGAAAGTGATATTAAAAAAATGGAGGAAGAGATCGAATACCGCAGGCTGGTGGTGCGCAAACAGGCACTGGAGGCGGTAAAGGAAGCCCGGGCACAGGGTGATTTGAGCGAGAACTTCGAATATCATGCGGCGAAGAAGGACAAGAACAAAAACGAGAGCCGCATACGCTATCTTGAAAAAATGATCAGGACCGCCAGAATCGTGTCCGATGAATCGGGAGAAAACGAGGTCGGCCTGAACAATGTGGTGGAAGTATATTTTGAGGACGACGATGAAACTGAAACCTATAAGCTGGTGACTACCATAAGGGGAAATTCGCTGGCCGGCATGATCAGCATCGATTCTCCTCTTGGAAGGGCGATCGTCCATCACAGGGTGAACGACCGGGTATACGT
Source organism: Lachnotalea sp. AF33-28 (assembly GCF_003477885.1). GTDB lineage: Bacteria > Bacillota > Clostridia > Lachnospirales > Lachnospiraceae > AF33-28. The sequence continues at coordinate 58,561 of NZ_QUEE01000001.1, read as the reverse complement.
GAAGATTGACGAAAAACGGGGCTATTATGTGGTGATCAGATCGATCGATAAAAGCGTGGGGGATGAGGAAGACCGGATACGCAAGTTTTAATCGGAGAAAAGCGGAGAAGCGGAAGAGATGAGGAAGAGATGAGGAAGAGATGAGACGAACGCTAAGCCAATTTGATATAGGACAGATCGCAGATTCCGGGCAATGCTTCCGGCTGGTCAGGACAGCGCCGGACACCTTTGTGCTGACGGCCGGATCCGACTGGCTGGAGATACGCCAGTCAGGTTCAGAAGTCATATTTTCCTGTGATGAGGAAGAATTTGAGGGCCGGTGGCGTAAGTATTTCGATCTGGATACCGATTACGGCGCCATACAGGCCTGTATCAAAGAAGAGGATTCCTACATGCGCCGTGCCGCATCCTTTGGCAGCGGAATACGCATCCTGCGGCAGGATTCCTGGGAGATGCTGATCACATTTATTCTGTCGCAGAGAAACAACATTCCCAGGATCCGGAAATGTGTGGAATCCCTGTGCAGGACCTTTGGCACGCGGTGTACAAATCTTAGGGGAGATATCTACTATGCCTTTCCTACGCCGGCACAGCTGCATTGTCTCAACGAGGCAGGATTTAACGCCTGCGGCCTGGGTTACCGCAAGCGCTATATTCAGGAGGCCGCAGCTGCGGTGGACAGAGGGAGTTTCTGTCTGGAAGCGCTTGAGGGCATGGACTATGAGACGGCAAAGTCAGAGCTTATGAAGCTCTGCGGAGTCGGCGTAAAGGTGGCCGACTGCATATGTCTCTTCGCCCTCCATCATATAGAGGCCTTCCCTGTCGATACTCATATTGAACGGGTGTTGAAAGAACAGTATCCGCAGGGCTTTCCCTTCGAACGCTATGCGGGGTTTGCAGGTATCCTTCAGCAGTATGCATTTTACTATGATCTTAATAAGCCCATAGCCGGATAGGAAATGCTGCAGACAGTTTGATTTACAGATGAGGAAATAAAAGTGGAAAGAGATCAGAACAGCAGCATCCAGCAAAAATATGATATCGCGCTTCGAGGGATCTATGACGAGCTCTATGAGCTGAATGTGACAGAAAACACATATAGAATCGTCTATCATGTGGAAGGTAAGTATGTCACACCGCCAGATGAGGGAAAGCTTAACGAAGGAATCGCCCAGGTATCCCAGGAGATGATCTGTCCGGAAGACAGGGACCGTTTTCTGGAGTTTTTTAATTTGGATCATATCCGCAGCGCCTTTGCCATGGGGCAGGAAAGCCTTTTAACAGAGGTGCGCAAACTGTGGGAGGACGGAAAGTATCACTGGGCTTCCCTGACTCTGGTCCCGCTTGAGTCGGCTTGGGAGGTCTATCTGTGTTTTATCATGGATGTGGATGCCAAAAAAAGCAGCGAGGAGCTGCGCCGCCAGAATCAGGAGCTGCGCCTCCGCCAGATGGATGAAGAGCGCTACCGGATCATTGTGGAACAGACCGGAGCCATCGTGCTGGATTTTAATTTTGAAAATGCGAAGTTTTATGTATCCCCCCGCATGGCCATGTTTGCCTGCAGTACGCTTGATCCCCTTTCGCTGCTTAATAGTGAGGAGGAGGCTGTGCATCCGCAGGATAAGCCGGCCGTGAAAGGGATGCGGGACAGATTTGCAGAGGCGATTAAGCAAAAACGCAGAGCGGATACGGTCAGCACACAATCGGTGGTCCGGCTTAAAAAGACAGACGGCAGCTATCTTTACTGCAGGATCGTGACCGCGCTGAAGCTTGGTCCGTCCGGCGAGAGGCAGCGCATTATCTGTACGATCAGTGATATTGACGAATCCGTCCGCAATGAACAGGTGTTAAAATATCGGGCCGAGTATGACCAGCTGACAGGCATCTACAATAAGATCGCTTTCGAAGAGCATGGGCGGGAGCTTCTGGAGAGATATCCGGATGTGAAATATGCGATTTTCTGGCTGGATGTCAACCGGTTTAAGGTGATCAACGATCTCTATGGCTATGAGGAAGGGGACAGGCTGCTCTGCTTCATTGCCGGCACACTGACTGAGATGACAAAGGGGCGCGGAATCTGCGGCCATGCAAACGGTGATATTTTCAGCATGATGGTGAGCTTTGCCAACGAGGAGGAGCTCAAGGACATGGCGGTGGAACTCACGGAAAAACTGGGAATGTTTTCTTCCAGTTACCGTGCGGTGCCGTCCATCGGCATCTGCATCGCGGATGAGCGGGAGAGACCGGTGCATATGCTCTGCGATTATGCGGGTCTGGCTATGAAAACCGTCAAGGGCAATATTGTGAGAACCTTTGCCTTTTACGATGAGGGGATGCGGGCGGCGCAGATCGAGGAGAAGACAATTGAAAATGAGATGGAAGCGGCCCTTTTGCACGGTGAGTTCATCCCCTATTTGCAGCCCAAATACGAGATCCGCACGGGCAAAATTATCGGTGCGGAGGCGCTGGTGAGATGGCAGCATCCTGTGCGCGGCCTCTTATCCCCGTCAAAATTCGTCCCGATGTTTGAACGCGACGGATTTATCGTTAAAGTGGATGATTACATGTGGGAGCAGGCATTTCGGCTCATCCGGCGCTGGCTGGACATGGGGATGGAGCCGGTTCCGATTTCGGTCAATGTATCAAGGATGCATGCCTACGATCCGAACATCTACGACCGGTTCCTTGAGCTCTCCAAAACCTATGGGGTGGAGGGCCGGTATATTGAGCTGGAACTGACGGAAAGCGCTTTTGTGGACAATACGGACTGTCTGTTTGACAATATGCAGAGGATAAGGCAGAAGGGTTTTAAATGCTCGATGGACGATTTCGGAACCGGCTATTCCTCGCTGAACATGCTGCAGAATATGCCCGTGGATTATATCAAGCTGGATGGGGGATTTTTGAATGAGAAGGTTATGACGGAAAAAGGAAGGACCGTAGTCCGCGCCATGATCCATATGATTCATGAGATCGGCATGAAGGTAGTGGCCGAAGGGGTTGAAACCGACTGGCAGGTAAAGCTGCTTCAGGATACTTCCTGCACCGGCGCCCAAGGCTATTATTATGCGAAGCCTATGGCGCCGGAGGATTTTGAGGAGCTTTACAGGAAGCAGCTTGGTGAGTGATCAGGACAGTGTGCTGATCTTCTTGCGGGACAGCTTTCTTGTCCGCCATTTTTCTTCCAGGCGGATCACCTTGCGCTTGCCCCATTCTAAAAAGCTGTAGATGCCGTTTATCACGTGGGGCGTGATCAGCAGGATGCTGATGGTTACGATCATTTCCTGATACCCCAGGTCTTTTAAGTTAAGCAGGTCAGGCACCAGAAACAAGCTGGCCAGATAGAGGAAAAACATAGAATAATAAACAGCCTTGCGCAGCAGTGAATGCAGCGGATAAACTTTTTTGATCATATGAAGGCTGGTGATGCCGGTGGCCAGGACGCACATAGTGGAGCGGACTGGCTCCGGCGTTTTTAATATGGAGCAGAAAAAAGTGATCACGCTGATTTCCGCCACGATGGTCAGTGCACCGGTCAGCGCGTTCTGCAGCACGTTTTTTAAAAAATTCCCCGTAATCCTGTTGAAGTTAGGCTCCAGTGAGAGGATAAAGGTTGGTATGCCCACAGCCCACATGCTGATGATGGACAGCTGGATCGGTATAAACGGATAGGAACTGCTGATCACCAGCGTCAATACGGTCAGGATCAGGGAGAAGATGGTCTTGACCAGAAACAGCGAAGCCGCGCTCTGGATATTGTTGATGACCCGGCGGCCTTCTCTGACAATATAGGGCATGGAGCTGAAATTGGAATCCAGCAGCACCAGGTTGGAACAGTTTTTGGCCGCGTCGCTGCCCGCCGCCATGGCGATGCTGCAGTCCGCTTCTTTTAAGGCCAGCACGTCATTGACACCGTCACCGGTCATGGCCACTGTGTGCCCGTTGTCTTTTAAGGCGGTCACAATGGATTTTTTCTGTTCCGGAGTGACGCGGCCGAAGACCTGATACTTGTCCACCGCCGTCCGCAGCTGTTCGGGCGTTTTAAGCGTTGTGGCGTCCACATAGGATTCGGCGCCCTCAAGGCCCGCCTTGCGGGCGATATTTGCTACGGTAGCCGGGTTGTCACCGGAGATCACCATCAGCCGTACGTCATTGTCGGCGAAATAGCGCAGCGTTTCTTTGGCTTCCGGGCGTATGATATCGCTTAAGAGGATGATCGCACAGGGGGAAAGCCCGGCCGGCAGCACATTTTCCGTGATCTCCTGATCGCTGTGGGCCAGAACCAGCACGCGTATGCCGTTTGATGTATGGCGGTCAATCTGTGCCATCAGATCTTCATCCCGGTGGTCAGGAAACATGAATTCATAGGCACCAAAGAGATAGGTGCCTTTCCCTTCAAAGGAGACCCCGCTGTATTTTCTGGCGGAGGAGAAAGGGATCACATGGCCGGCCTTATAAGTACGGCAGTCCTGGAAATGGTCCTTCATGGCCAAAAAGGTGGCATTGTCATCGTTCAGGCTGCAGAGCAGATTGCCGATGATCTCATCTAAAGGCAGCTCTTTGAGCAGAATCACATCCTCCACCTTCATGCGCCCTTCGGTCAGAGTGCCGGTCTTGTCCAGACAGAGCACGTCCACCCGCGCAAGCGTTTCAATGCAGAACAGCTCATGCACCAGCGTCTGCTTCTGTGCCAGATGAATGACTCCGACTGCCAGGGCGATGCTGGTTAACAGCACCAGGCCCTCCGGGATCATGCCGAGCACCGCTGCCACCATGTTGACAATGGAACTGCCGAAAGATGCGCCGCTTACAAAATACTGGCTGGCGAACAGCCCTGCGCCTAACGGCACGATCAGGATGCTGATGATCTTGAGTATGGTATTGATGGATTTTTGCAGCTCGGATTTCTGCTTTTTCATCACTTTTGCTTCGGACATCAGCCGGTTGGCGAAGCTGTCTTTGCCGACATGGACAACCTGGGTCTTTGCCTTGCCGGATACCACAAAGCTGCCGGAATAGAGCGGATCTCCCGGATGCTTGGCGATGATATCGGATTCACCGCTGATTAAGGCTTCATTCACCTCAACCATGCCCTCACGCACCACGGCGTCCGCACAGATCTGATTGCCGGCTCCCAGCAGCATGATGTCGTCCTGGACCAGATCGAAGATATCAATTTTGCTTTTTTCCCCGTCTCTGATTACCGAAACTTTGGCTGCGGTGATTAACGAGAGCTTATCCAATGTCCTTTTAGCGCGGATCTCCTGGAAGATTCCGATTGCGGTATTGCAGATCACAATCCCCATGAAAAAAAGGTTTTTAAAGGAGCCCACACAGATAATCAGCACTGCCAGTATCAGGTTGATCATATTAAAAAACGTCATCAGGTTGCTGCGGATAATCTGCTGCACGCTCTTGCTGTTCTGATCTTCTTGGATATTTACCAGGCCTGCGGATACACGTTCGGCCACCTGTGATTCACTTAAGCCCTGTGTTAAACTGACGGCTGTTTTTTTCTCTTCCGGTAGTTCCATAACTGCTTCCTCTTCATTCTCACGGTCCCGGGCGCAAAGAGATAATTTCCGGCCCGCCGGGATAACGTGGTATTTAGTGGGTGCCTTTTGGCCGCTCACTGCTATTTTATAGCTATTATATCACTGAACGGCAAATTTATTTTTAAGGGTTTCTGACAAATTTCTAATATTTTTGAAAACCGCCTTTTGCCGTGTGCTTGCCGATACGGACCGCGGCAGACCTCCTTGCCGGACTGGGACAGCAGCGGGTGCTCGTGTTTCAGGACGAAGAATGTTAGTGCATACCGCCTGTATCCGCACCGGCATCCTCCTGTTCATATTTTTTGACCAGACGGTAAAAAGCGCTTTTGGATAAGCCGTATGCTTTAAGGCAGTCGCGGTAATTCAGTTCGCCGTTCTTCCAGCGGCTGTAGACAGCGGGGAAATACGCCGGAACCGGTTCGCGCCGGTGGCCGAACTGCACGCCTCTGGCCCTGGCGGCGGCGATTCCCTCGGCCTGCCGTTTCCGTATCATTTCACGCTCGTTTTCCGCGACAAAGGAGAGCAGCTGGAGCACAATATCGGAGATCAGCGTTCCCACCAGATCGCGGCGCGGAGAAGTATCTAACAGCGGCATGTCCAGTATTTTTATGTCCGCGTTTAATGTCTTTGTAATAAAGCGCCACTCATCCAGGATTTCCGCGTAATTTCTTCCGAGCCGGTCGATGCTCTTAACCACCAGCAGATCCCCCGGTTTTAATAGACTGTGGACCAGCAGCTGGTATTTTGGCCGGTCAAAATTCTTGCCGCTCTGTTTATCCATATAGATGTGTTCGGGTGAAACGCCGTATTCCTTAAGCGCCAGCAGCTGACGGTGTTCGTTCTGTTCCTTTGTAGATACCCGGATATATCCATAGCATATCTGTTGATCCATTGTCAAATTCCACCTTTCTGTTTTCTGATATCGGTCTTTCATGAGCGGTATACATTGGCATTGCGGACGGAAGAGTTCCTGTAAATTAAAAAGCGCGGTTGCATCAAAGTACACTTTGGCGGGAATAGATAAATCTATTCTAGTATCCGCCCACAGGCCCGCTTTTATGCGAAAAATCAGGGAAGAGAACCGGAACTGTTCAGTTTTTTACTGACAAATCCATCGTGTTATGATAAAATAATACTGCTGTAGCAACAAAATCTAAAAGCCTGTGCGGTCGCGCCAAAGTGTACCTTTGCGGGAATGCTGTCCGTTTATAGCATCAGGCTGAATGCGTGTTTAATTATGGGAGCGAACTTATGATGAAGAACAATCACATGTTAAGGGCGGTCTTACTGCTGTCCGTCTGCTGCTTTGCCGGGATGCTGGCCTGTGCCATCGGGATACTGCTAAATCCCAGAATGTTTTCAGCAGCACAGTACATACTGCCGTTTGTCTGCTGCATTGCCTTTTTAATGATTGTGATACTGACAGTGCTGTATATTAAGGAAGATAAAGAACGCATACTTCTGAAAAAGCAGATCAGAAAAGATCCTCTCACAGGCCTGTTAAACGCTGTGGCAGCCAGGGATCTGGTCACGCTTAAGCTTGCGGAGGATAGAAACCGCAGCACCGCCCTTTTTATTGTGGATATCGATCATTTTAAAGAAGTGAACGATGAATACGGTCATCTGGCAGGAGACTGTGTATTAAAAGATGTAGCTAAGATACTGGATAAGGTCTTCGGGCCGGACGGAATCATCGGAAGGCTGGGCGGGGATGAGTTTCTGATCTACATAGGGGATGCCAAAAGCAGCGAGGCGTTAAAAGAGAAATGCGTCCGTCTTAGCAGGGAAATACGCGGGATCCGGCTGCCGGACGGCTGCAATGAGATCACAATCAGCATTGGCGTAGTATGCACCGGCGGCAGCCGCCAGTATGAGGAGCTGTTTATGAAGGCGGACCGGGCTCTGTATGATGCGAAAAGATCGGGACGGGATCGGTATGCCGTAGCGGAGGCATAAAAGTTTCCTCCTGTGGTATGAATTCTGTTTTTATCATAGAAAGAGCGAAAGCATTCTTTGCTTTCGCCCTTTTGACTGCTGCATGCGGGATTTTTTCACTGCACACAAGAGCGGCCGGCGCTGTTGTGTTATAATCCCAGGATGTCTGTTTCTCTATCGGAAATCGCTTTATCTAGTTTTTCCCGTATGGCACACCTACACGGCAGATTTAAATCTCACGCAGGATCTCTTCTCTGCGTTTATCATACTCCTCACGTGTGATCAGACCCTGTTCATATAATCCCTTTAATTCTTCGAGCCGTCCGGCAGCGGAGGGGGAATCGTCTTCTATTGTAAAACGGTGGCTTGCAATCCCTTCGCCTGTAAATGCATTGATCGCGTTTGTGACCGTGATGATCAGGGCAAAGACGGTCCACAGCACGCCAAAAGCGCCAAAGGTGGGTATTACAACGCAGACACCAAGGACGACAAATACCAGTCCGCCAATGCAGCCCATCAATGACTGCCCTCTTCCCGGTTTTACTCTCACTTCTTTTTTCATAGCAATCCCCCGTTTCTGCGTGTGTATGCGCATGAATAATGATATATTTATTGTAACATTATAGCTTTTTTAAGGAAAAAATGCAATTGACAGAAGGTAGTAAATTTGATATAGTTTAATATTGAACCGTTCAAACGAGAACTATATAAGGCGAAGGCCGTGAATACACGGATTTGACGCAAAAGAGGAAGAACACTGAAAGTGTGCGCAGTTCATCAAGTGCGATTGGTAAGTCCGGGAGGAGGTGAGAGAATGCGCGAATGGAGCGGAGGTTTTACGGAAAAGTATCTGTACAGCAGAGGAAAAGGGAAGAAACGGTACGACGCTGTATTTAAGGAACTGGCCAGGAAAAACGGCCTGACGCAGAATGAGGTGGACGTGATTTTGTTTCTGGCCAATAATCCTTCTTTTGATACGGCCAGGGATATTGTGGAATACCGTTCAATGTCCAAATCCCATGTATGCAAATCGGTGGAAAGCCTAAGCCAAAAGGGGCTCTTGTCCGGCCGGCAGGATGAAGAGGACAGAAGAGTCACACATCTGCTGCTGACCCCATGTGCCCATGAACTGACGGTGAACCTGAAAGAGGCTCAGAAGCAGTTCTTTGCCGGCCTGTTGGCAGGAGTCACGCCGGAGGAGATGGAGTTATTCGGCACGATTTTGGACAAAATTATTCACAATATAGAAGGGGACATGGATTATGACTGTTAAACTGATTGTATATATAATCGCCGGCCTGGGGGCCGGAATCGGTACGGGTTTAGCAGGGCTTTCGGCCGCGGCTGTTATCTCGCCGATGCTGATTACATTTTTGGGATTTCCCGCCTATGAGGCCGTGGGTATCGCCCTTGCCAGCGATGTGCTTGCCAGCGCCGCATCGGCCTGGACTTATTACAGAAACAAAAATATTGATATACGCCACGGCATTCTTATGCTGGTGACCACCCTGTTATTTACGATGGTTGGAAGCTATGTGGCATCCCACGTGCCAAATCAGGCCATGGGAAACTTTTCTGTTTATATGACATGTTTGCTGGGCATTAAGTTCATCGTCCGCCCGGTTATGACCACTAAGGAAGCCAATGCCGCAAAGCCGGAGAAAACTAAAAATATACAGTCGCTGCTGGCCGGAGCGATGATTGGGTTTATCTGCGGGTTTATCGGCGCAGGCGGCGGTATGATGATGCTGCTGATCCTGACCAGCGTGCTGGGCTATGAGCTGAAAACCGCGGTCGGTACCAGTGTGTTTATCATGGCCTTTACGGCGCTTACCGGAGCGGCCAGCCATATGGCGATCGGTGGGGCGCCCGATATAACGGCGCTGGTCGTATGCGCTGCCGCCACACTGGCCGGTGCGCTGGGGGCGGCTGGATTTGCCAACAAGGCCAGCGCCCGCAGGCTGAACCGAATCACCGGTATTGTGCTGGCTGTTCTGGGCGTTGCGATGATCATAGTGAAGCAGGGCTGGTTCGCTTAAAAAGATAAAAAAGCTGCCCTCATTTTCCTCTTTACAGAAACACTTTACTGTGCTAATATGGTAGAGCGAAAAAGATGCGGCTGGGAAGAGCGCCGCATAATGTAACCGGATTATGAGGAGGATTATTATGAAAAAGAAACTTTTAAGCCTGATAGTATGTGCTGCGCTGGTATTTTCTCTTGCGGGATGTAATAAGGATCAGACAGCCGCAACGACAGCCGGATCCGCTTCGGAGAGCACAGATGCCGGCAAAGAGACAGATGCGGCCGGAAGTGTCCCGGAGACGGATAAACCGTCGGCGCCGGATGCGGGGGAAACCGCAACGTTTACCGTTGGATTTGATCAGGAATTCCCGCCCATGGGATTTGTGGGGGATGACGGAAAATACATAGGGTTTGATCTTGAACTGGCAGAAGAGGTGGCAAACCGCCTTGGCAAGACCTTTGTACCGCAGCCGATCAACTGGGGAAGCAAGGATATGGAACTGAATGCGGGCACAATCGACTGCATCTGGAACGGTTTTACGATGACCGGCAGGGAAGAGGACTATACATGGTCTGATCCGTATATGAACAACCGCCAGGTGGTTGTGGTGAGATCGGATTCCGATATCGCATCATTTGACGATCTGGCCGGCAAGATTGTGGAAGTGCAGACGGATTCTTCCGCGGAAGCCGCGCTGGCTGAAATGCCGGAACTGACGGGCACATTTTCCATGCTGCAGACCACGCCGGATTACAATGCGGCTTTTATGGATCTGGAGATGGGCGCGGTGGATGCCATCGCCATAGATGTCGTGGTAGCAAGCTATCAGATCGAGCAGAGAGGCGACGGATTTAAGATGCTGGACGGAGAACTGGCCTCCGAGAAATACGGCATCGGCTTTAAGCTTGGCAACGAAGCCTTAAGGGATCAGGTGCAGGCTGCGCTGGAAGAGATGGCTGCGGACGGAACCGTAGCAGCTATTTCCGAGAAGTGGTTTGGCAGCGATATTACGACCATCGGAAAATAAATGAAACAAAAACGCTGACAAAAAAGTGCGGGAACGGAGATACTATGGGCCTGGAAGTAATGCTGCGGCAAATCGCAGGTGGTATGGGAGTGACACTGCAGATTTTTGTGGTGACGCTTGTGTTTTCTCTGCCGCTGGGACTTTTGGTTTCCTTTGGCAGGATGTCTAAGAACAGAATATTGAGCACGCTGGTGAAGTTCTATATATCGGTTATGCGCGGAACGCCCCTGATGCTGCAGATTATGGTGGTCTATTACTGCCCCTATTATCTGTTCCATATCCAGATCAACAACAGCTATCGCCTCTGGGCTGCCTTCGCGGCATTTGTCATCAACTATGCGGCCTATTTTGCGGAAATTTACCGCAGCGGTATCCAGTCCATGCCCACAGGACAGTATGAAGCGGCGGAGGTGCTGGGATATAGCCGGGTTTCAGCATTTTTCAAGATCATACTGCCTCAGGTGATTAAAAGGATACTGCCGGCGGTGACCAATGAAGTGATCACGCTGGTTAAGGATACCTCTCTCGCCTATACGATCAGCGTGCTGGAGATGTTTAATGTGGCCAAATCCCTGTCGGTATCCCAGACATCCATGATGCCGCTGGTGGCTGCCGGAATCTTCTATTATATATTCAACCTGCTGGTTGCGTTTATCATGGAGCGCGCGGAAAAAAAGATGGCTTATTACCGCTAGTGCGCATAACGGCGCATTGGTATGCCGGAAATGAGGATTGAGATGTTTTTGCTGGAGATGAACCATATAAAGAAATCGTTTGACGGTCTGGGAGTCATAGATGATATCTCACTTTCTGTAAAGGAGGGGGAGATTGTATCCATCATCGGGCCTTCCGGTTCAGGAAAATCCACATTGCTCCGCTGTGCGACCATGCTGGAGCGGATGGACGGGGGCGAGCTGATCTATATGGGAAAAAAGGCGGCCTGGGAGGAAGACGGCAGCGTCTCCTATGTGAAGGGGAAGGAACTGCGGGAAGTCAAGAGCTGTTACGGGCTTGTATTCCAGAATTTTAACCTTTTTCCCCACTACTCCGTGCTGAAAAATATCGCGGATGCGCCGATCCACGTACAGAAACGCGATAAGGCAGAGGTGTATGAAACCGCGAGGGAGCTCTTAGCCAAGATGGGTCTGGAGGGAAAGGAAGATGCGTATCCCTGCCAGCTCTCCGGCGGGCAGTGCCAGAGAGTCGCCATCGCCAGGGCGCTGGCGTTAAACCCGAGGATACTGTTTTTTGATGAGCCCACCTCAGCATTGGATCCGGAGCTTACGGGGGAGGTATTAAAGGTGATCCGATCCCTGGCCGACCTGCATATTACCATGGTGATCGTCACTCACGAGATGGCCTTTGCCAGAGAAATCTCAGACCGCGTCATCTTTATGGACGGCGGCGTGATTGTAGAAGAGGGGACGCCGGAAGAAGTATTTCGGTCCACCCATGAGAGGACTCAAAGCTTTCTTCGTAATTATGCGGGATGAGCAGGAAGATTGCTGCGTACGGTAACTGAAAATGGGTGCGATGGCTGCGTAAGTGAAGGCTTATGCGGCCATTTTTCTTTTGCTATTTCATCCGGCATAAATTATAATAGGATGTATGAAACGGCTTTACTAAAGTTTTACACAGCCTGTACATATTAACGGTGGCACACCGGTGCAGGAACTCTTAAAATAACAGTATAGACAGGAGGAAGCCATGCCAGCGATCTATGCCCATGATACCTTTGGAAACCGTGTGATGGAGCTGCTGTCCGGGGAAATCCGGGACATTATATGGAAGTACAGGGTGCAGTTTAGGATCGGCCTGCAGGGGCCGGATTATCTCTTTTTTTATGAACCGCTTTCTAAAAATGAGATCAATCAGACCGGCTACCGCATACATGAGGAACCGGCTGAAAAATTTATGTCAGGCGCCTTTCAGGTCATAGAAGAAAAAGGCACGGATTCTATGGAATATGCTTATCTGATGGGCTTTATCTGCCACTTTGCGCTGGACAGCGAATGCCATCCGTTTGTTTCGGAACAGATGCGGGTTACCGGTGCGGGGCATATTCACATTGAGAGCGAATTTGAGAAATACCTGATGTACCGGGATCATGTGGATCCGTTCAGATACCGGATCGGGGATATTGTCCCCACAGATGACCGTACCGCCGGGTGCATCGCCGGTTTCTATGACGGGATCACCCCTGTGCAGGCTAAAAGGGCGCTGCAACAGATGAGGTTTTTCAAAAACGCACTGGTGGCGCCGGGGAAGGCAAAGCGCGCGGCCCTGCACCTGATCATGAAGGCCAGCGGCAGCTACGACAGCATGGAAGGCCATCTGCTGAAGCTGAAAGATGATATGCGCTGCCGGGACAGCAATGCCGGGCTTTTCAGCCGATATGAGAAGATGGTGCCTGTAGCTGCGGAGCTGATCCGCGGGGTCCATCAGACCATTGTGGACGGCGCGCCGCTCTGCCCGAGATTTGAAAGGAACTTTGAATCGCTGGAGTAAATGAGGAGGATATGTATGGAAAAGACCCGACTGACAAAGCTGGAGAAGTACTGGATACTTTATGATGTAGGAAATTCTGCGTTCATACTGCTGGTATCTACAATCATACCGATTTATTTTGACTATCTGGCCGGAGGGGAGGGCCTGACGGAGGTTCAGTATCTGGCCTATTGGGGATATGCCGCTTCCTTCTCCACCGTTATCGTGGCTTTTCTTGGCCCGATTGTTGGCACCATTGCAGATACGAAAGGATTTAAAAAGCCCATATTCACGCTGTTTCTTACAGTGGGGGTGCTGGGGTGCGCCGCACTGTCCCTTCCTAAAAACTGGGTCGCTTTCCTGGCTGTGTTTATCATAGCAAAAGTGGGATATTCCGCCAGCATTGTATTTTACGATTCCATGCTGCCTGATATCACTGAACCGGACCGGATGGACGCGGTCAGTTCCCACGGTTATGCCTGGGGCTATATCGGCAGCTGCATCCCTTTCATCGTCAGCCTGCTGTTCGTACTGTTCTATGATAAAATCGGCATCAGTATGGCGGCCGCCATGGCCATTGCTTTTCTGCTCAATGCCGTATGGTGGTTTTTGGTGACGGTCCCGCTGCTTAAGAATTACCGGCAGACACATTATGTGGAGGCCGCGTCCCATCCGATCAGAGAGAGTTTTTGCCGCCTGGGGCATTCTTTCAAAGAAATCCGGAAGAAAAAGAAAATCTTTTTATTCCTGCTGGCATTTTTCTGCTATATTGACGGGGTATATACGATCATTGAGATGGCGACCGCCTACGGAAAGTCCGTGGGACTGGATTCCCAGGGGCTTTTGCTCGCGTTGCTGCTCACTCAGGTGGTGGCCTTTCCCTGTGCGCTGGTCTTTGGACGGCTTGCCAAGAGGGTGGAAACCGCCCTGCTGATCAAAGTGTGCATCGCAGCCTATATCGGCATTGCGCTGTTTGGCATCCAGCTGGACAGACAGTGGGAGTTCTGGCTGCTGGCCGTATGTGTAGGAATGTTCCAGGGAGCGGTACAGGCGCTGTCCCGGTCCTACTTCGCCAAGATCATCCCTCCGGAAAAATCCGGCGAATATTTCGGCATCTTTGATATCTGCGGCAAGGGAGCTTCTTTTATAGGAACCGCGTTGATGGGATTTATGGCCCAGGCCACCGGCAGTCCCAACGCCGGCATAGGAGTGCTCACGGTACTGTTTGTGATCGGAGGGCTGGTGTTTCATAAGGCGGACCGCGCATCTTCTTGACCAGTCTTTTTGCCGCTGTTCAGATGTTCAGAGGTGCCGATAAAGCAGCGCATGGCATGGCAGTCATGAACAGTAATGCTTTATCCGCCAAAGAAAATGTGCCGTCCGTGCCGGTATTGCATTTTTTCTGTCTCTGTGCTATAGTAGCCACTGCAGATTACAGTGGCTGCTTTTCGCTTATGGTCAGTTCGAGACCATCCTGACCTAAAATAAAACTAAGGAGAGTGTACTATGAAAACAAAAAAGAGTTCTGCAAAGGCTGTGACATTTATTGTCCATGCCGCGGTCATCGCCGCAATCTATGTCGTGCTGACCACGGTGTTTTCTGCCGTGTCCTTTGGACCGATCCAGTTTCGCATCTCGGAGGCGTTGGTTATCCTGCCTTATTTTACGCCGGCGGCGGTCCCTGGAGTATTTCTCGGCTGCCTTATGGCCAATATCATGGGAGGAGCGGTGATCTGGGATGTGATCTTTGGCAGCCTGGCAACGCTGATCGGAGCGGTTTTCTCCTATCTGCTGAGGAAAAACAAATATCTGGTCTGCATTCCTCCGATTATATCCAACACCCTGATCATCCCGTGGGTGCTGAAGCTGGCCTATCAGGTGCCCGATCTGGTGCCCTTTATGATGCTCACCGTGGGAATCGGCGAGATCCTGGCTGTGGGCGTACTGGGGAATGTGCTGCTCTTTGCGTTAGACCGTTATAGAAACGTGATCTTTCGCACCGCATGGAGTTAAGCGTGTTTGATAATTCATTTCCTTTAAAGTGTGACGCATATCTTACGAAAAGCAATTTTCAAACACGCTCTGAGACTACCAAATAAGTGAGAACAGGGCGCAGACCCCAAAAAATCCTTGACCTGGAGCCGGGTCCAGATGTTAGACTATAGGTAGAACTAAATACGTCCTGTGTACAGTACGGAAACGGATAGGGCGGTGACAGGGATGGGAGGAAGATTAATGACGATTGCAGAAGTTGCGAGAGAATATGACGTATCTGCGGACACGCTGCGCTATTACGAAAGAATCGGTCTGATTCCGGCCGTAGGACGAAACCGGAGCGGAATCCGGGATTATAAGGAGGAGGACTGCCGCTGGGTGGAATTTACCAAGTGTATGCGCAGTGCCGGAATTCCCATTGAGGCTCTGATCGAATATGTAACATTATTCCAGCAGGGACCCAAGACGAGGGCAGCCAGAAAGCAGATCCTGATTGAACAGAGAGACCAGCTGCTGGCCAAAATGAATGATATACAGAAGTCGCTGGACCGTCTGAATGAGAAAATAGAAAATTACGATGCGAACATGGCGAAAACGGAAGCGATGCTGATGATGCGCAAGGAACATTGACAAAAAGGATGCCTGAAGCGGGGCATCCTTTTTTAAACGTTGCCTGAACGGACAGTAACTTTTAAAATGCCCTGTTTAACGGAAAATTTGTAAATTATGTTGGCAATTTGCATAGAGAACGCTATAATAAAATATAAATGTAATTTGCCCTGTTGAAGCTTTCTTATGAAAACGGCATGCGGCAAAAATAAGGGATAGGACGTGAATGATATGTATCAGATAGATTTTAATAAACCGGCAAAGGTTCACTTTATAGGTATAGGCGGTATCAGCATGAGCGGACTTGCGGAAATACTCATGGAAAGAGGATTCACCGTATCCGGTTCCGACAGCCGCCAGTCCGAACTCACAGATATGCTTGCTTTGAGAGGAGCCAAGATATATTATGGGCAAAGGGCCGGAAATCTTGCCGATGACATTGCTGTGGTGGTTTATACGGCCGCAGTGCACCCTGATAACTCTGAATTCGCCGAAGCCATGCGCCGCGGCCTGCCCATGCTTACCAGAGCGCAGTTGTTGGGACAGATCATGAAAAACTATCCTCATGCCGTAGCCGTAGCCGGTACCCACGGAAAGTCCACGACCACCTCCATGCTCACCGAGATTCTGCTAAAAGCGGATATGGACCCGACCATATCCGTCGGCGGTATGTTAGATTCCATAGGCGGCAACATCCGGACCGGAGATTCCGGTTATTTTGTGACGGAGGCCTGTGAATACACCAACAGTTTTCTGTCGCTGTATCCCACTGTTGGCGTTATACTAAACATCCAGGAGGATCATCTGGACTTTTTTAAGAACCTTGAGGATATTCGCAGCTCTTTTGTCCGTTTCGCCTCCCTTCTGCCGGAGGACGGGCTTTTAGTGCTGAACGGATCCATAGAGCGTGCGGAGGAACTCTGCAGCGGATTAAAGTGCAGGATTGTGAGATATGGGCGTGGCTCTGACTGGGATTACGGTGCCTGTGGCATCCGGTATGACGGGCAGGCCAGGCCATCCTTTACGCTGTATATTAAGGGAGAGCCGGCCAGCGAAATAGAACTGGGTGTATCCGGAGAGCACAACATAGACAATGCCCTTGCGGCCATCGCCGCAGCATTGGACTTAGGCGCGCCCATGGAAGCCATAAAGGCAGGCCTGTCCTCTTTTGGGGGCATACACCGCCGTTTTGAAAAAAAGGGAGAGATCAGCGGAGTCACGGTCATTGACGACTACGCCCATCATCCAACGGAGATCGCTGCTTCCTTAAGGACCGCCAAGAGCTGTCCTCATAATAAAATATGGTGTGTATTCCAGCCTCACACCTATACCAGGACGAAAGCTTTTTTGAAGGAATTCGCAGAAGCGCTGTCGATAGCGGATGAAATTGTGCTGGCAGATATTTTCGCCGCCAGAGAAACCGACAATTTAGGAATAAGTTCGAGGAATTTGGAGGAAGAACTCCAAAAACTGGGGGTATCCGTTCATTATTTCCCTTCCTTCGATGAGATTGAAAATTTTCTTCTGCAAAATTGTATTCACGGTGATATGTTGATAACTATGGGCGCCGGAGATATAGTAAAAGTGGGAGAAAAGCTATTGGGATGCTAGTTATCCACATTATCCACATATTTATCAACAATTCCCGTTGATAAAATATGTGGATTTTTTTGTGGATGATTCCCTTCTATCCACAAGTCGCAAAATGTCAAAAAACCGTGAATTTACGGCCTCCGTCCCTCCTATTCCTCTTCCCTTCGCTAATTTATCCACATTATCCCCACCATCCACATCCCCATCCACCATCTCTTCCCCCAAAAAATCCATATTCTCTTTTGAGGGGGGGTGTGGTATACTATGCACGTAGGCAATGAGCAGTGCGGGAACAGCGATGGGCAGCGTCCCGTTGTGCTTGCACATAAGGGACGCTGTCCATCGCTGTTCCCATAGGGCGAAGCCCGTGAGCGAGATGGAGCGCAGCGGAATCGAGCGCACTGCGGAGTCGCGGCCGCCGATCCCCCACCCGGCCGAGCGCCCTGCGCCAGCAGCAGCTCGTCCCTTCAAAAAGAGCGCCGAGCCCCCCATCCCCTGCTCCGCGCCCCTCACCCCACCACCCCAAAGGAGGCCCCACCCCATGTCCGCCCTAACCATACAAAACCACCTTCAATACAACACCACCATGGTATCCAATGATTTCATAGACCGCTACATCGCCGAAGCCAGCGGTGAATTCGTAAAAGTCTACCTATGTCTGCTGCGCCACCAGACCGATCCGGCCGGCGTCAGCATTTCCATGCTGGCAGACTGTTTAAACCACACAGAAAAGGATGTCATAAGGGCGCTCAAATACTGGGAAAAGATGCAGCTAATCCGTCTGACCTACGGAGACGGCAAACAGCTCTCAGGAATCACCCTGCTAGATGTGTCCCCGGAGTCCGAATCCATACAGCCCGCTTCCGCTCCTCCCGCCACCCAATCTTCGCCGTCCTCCACCCGCCCCGAACAGGAAGCGGCGGTATCCCTGATGGCCCCATCCGTCCCCGACGGCTCGCAGCCTGCCCCACCCGCCCCGTCGGTATCCATCGACCAGCTAAAAGGCGACGAGGAGTTTTCACAGCTCCTATACATAGCGGAGCAATACATAGGCGCGACTCTGTCCCGGCGTGACTGCGACATCTTTGCAAACCTGTACGGGGGATTGCATATGTCCTTTGAACTGCTGGAATACCTCATAGAGTCCTGTGTATCCGCAGGACACATGAGTGTGCGCTATATGGAGGCCGTAGCGCTAAACTGGCATAAAAGCCAGATTACCACGGTGGAGAAAGCCAAGGCATATTCTGCGATGTACCGCAAGGATGAATACGCTGTCCTGAAGGCATTCGGCCTTAGCAGCCGCAATCCCGGAGCAGCGGAGCATACTATGATGGATAAGTGGTTTTCCGAGTACGGTTTTTCCCTGGATATCGTTCTGGAGGCCTGCAACCGCACCATTGCGGCCACCCATAAGCCCAGCTTTGATTATGCCAACAAGATACTGGCGGAATGGTATAAAAAAGGCGTGAAGAGCCAGAATGATATTAAAGCGGCTGACGAAAAACGCCGCGCGGCCAAGCCGGAAGGAAAGACGGCCCCTGTCTCCAAAAGCAACAAATTTCACAATTTCGAACAAAGAACCTATGATTATGATGCGCTGCTGCAGCAGATCAACGCCAACCAGTGACTGCCGCTGACTGACAACTAAAAGTAAGGAGTATAAACTTGGCACTGACAAATTCCCAATATGACGCGATCATGCGTGAGTATAACCGGAAACAGGCGAAAGACAGATATGAGCAGGAGCAGAGGATAAAAGAAGTATACGGAGCTATCGGACAGATGGAGGATCTGGAAAAAGAGATTTCCTCCCTGGCGGTATCCCAGGCCAAAAAGCTGCTGGAAGGGGAGAAGCAGGCCCTGACAGCGCTGCGGGAGAAACTGGCGGATCTAAGGGAGCAGAAACAGGTGCTGCTGGCTGCGGCGGGCTTTCCTGCCGATTATATGGAGATGCGTTACCACTGCCCGGACTGCAGGGATACCGGCTATGTCGGAAGAGAAAAATGCCACTGTTTCCGACAGACGGAGATTGATTTTCTATACACACAATCCAATTTAAAGGAGGTGCTGGAGAGAGAAAATTTCAGCCGTTTCTGTCTGGACTATTACGGGGACAGAGCGGATTATCCCGGCAGGCAGCTGTCTCCAAGGGAAAACATCCTGCGCGTGATGAAATCCTGCCGTGATTTGGTGGAGCATGTGGATCAGTTCCCGGTGAATATCCTGTTTACCGGGCCGGCCGGCGTAGGAAAAACGTATCTCACCCACTGTATTGCCAAGGAAATGCTGGACCGGTACCGTTCGGTTATATACTTAACATCCAACGACCTGTTTGATACCCTGTCCAAGAGTAAATTTGAATACCGGCCGGATGCCGATTCCACCTGTTTGCATCAGCATATCCTGGACTGCGACATGCTGATCATTGACGACCTGGGAACGGAGTTAAACAATACATTTACCACATCCCAGCTGTTCTATTGTCTGAATGAAAGGGCGGCTGCCAAAAGATCCACCGTGATTTCCACTAATCTAAGCATAGCTGCGTTGACGGAGAGCTATTCGGAGCGGGTGACCTCCAGACTTCTAAGCAGCTATAAGATATGGGAAATATACGGTGAAGATATCCGAATTAAAAAACTTTTGCGTGAAAAGACTTGACGTCAAATATCAGGAATGGTATACCATTATGGTGTCCATTTGGCACGGACATCATACAAACGGGAAGAAAGCGGAAGCCGGCAAAAAGGCCGCCGGCAAAAACAAACTCTGGAGGAAAAAGAAAAATGCGCGAAGAGAAAAATTTTGATACGATACCGGTAGGGCCGCTGGGCCTGATCACACTTCCGGGATGCGAGGAGTTGGGGGAAAGAGTGGATGCATACCTGGCTATGTGGAGAAGTGAGCGGGAGAGCGAGCATAAGACGACATTAGCGTTTGCCGGCTATCAGAAGGATTCTTATATCGTAGATGCCAAGGCTCCGAGATTCGGATCAGGAGAAGCGAAAGGCGTCATCAATCAGTCCGTCCGCGGGGATGATCTCTATCTGCTGGTGGATGTCTGCAACTACAGCCTGACCTATTCGCTGTGCGGACACATCAATCACATGTCTCCCGACGACCATTTTCAGAATCTAAAGAGGATAATCGCCGCAGTGGGCGGAAAAGCCCGCCGCATTACGGTTATTATGCCGTTTTTATATGAGAGCAGGCAGCATAAGCGCAGCGGCCGCGAGTCCCTGGACTGCGCGCTGGCTCTCCAGGAGCTCGCACGCATGGGTGTGGAAAACATCATCACCTTTGACGCCCATGATCCCCGTGTGCAGAACGCGATCCCGTTAAAGGGCTTTGAAACCGTTCAGCCCACCTATCAGTTTATCAAATATCTCTTAAGATATGAAACAGAGCTGCAGATCGACAGCGACCATATGATGATCATCAGCCCTGATGAAGGCGGCATGTCCCGCGCTGTATACTTTGCAAATGTGCTGGGTCTGGATGTGGGCATGTTCTATAAACGCCGCGATTATACACAGGTGATCGGCGGCCGCAATCCGATTGTGGCGCATGAGTTTTTAGGCGCTTCTGTGGAAGGCAAGGACGTGCTGATCATCGACGACATGATCTCTTCCGGCGAGAGCATGCTGGAGGTAGCGAAGGAGTTGAAGCGCCGCAAAGCCAGAAAAGTGTTTATCTGTGCGACCTTCGGCCTGTTTACCAACGGTCTTGGCATGTTCGATGAGTACTTTGAGGAAGGGCTGATCGACCGCATGCTGACCACAAACCTCGTGTACCAGACCGCGGAGCTGCTGCAGAAGCCTTACTACATCAACGTGGACCTAAGCAAATATATCGCGCTTTTGATCGATCATTTAAATCACGATGTATCCATCAATGATCTGCTCAATCCTACTAGCAGAATCAATGCGCTGCTGGAGAAATACCGCAGCGGGCAGCATCGTGAGCAGTAAAATAAAACATAATTGAAGGCCGGGGTGTGACTGATCATTGCTTTCAGTCACACCCCGGCCTTTCTTATTCAATAGGAAAATACGACCTATTGAGCAAAAAACGCTCCGCTTAGGATCGCACTGCGGCGGGAAGGTATTATGTCGCCAGGGCGACCCGCCGCAGGCGGAGAATCCCGCGAGCGGGATTCTTTCTTGAAACTGGGATCAGATACAGATTTCCGTGAACGGCACCCCGGAGGCTTTCAGCAGCAGCTTCTCCCTGCTGTGACAGGTGAATACAAGCACCTGCCCGCGGTAGTTGCTGTGCAGCCATGAAAGCGTTCCTGTCAGCCGTTTATCGTCATAGGAGGCAAAGGCGTCATCCAGGATCAGAGGCATTGGTTCGGACGGCCAGAAGAGTCGGATGACCGCCAGACGAAATGCCAGATATACCTGATCGACAGTGCCGGTGCTAAGGGATTCCAGCGGAATGTCCCTGTAATCGGAAACCACGGTGATGGAGAGATTTTCATCGACCCTCATATCGGAATAGGCCCCGTCTGTCAGGCTTTCGAGTATCTCGGAAGCCGTCCTGTTAAGATAGGGGTCAAAGGTCTTCTGTATTGTGGAAGAGATGTTGTCCATCACATATAAAGCCAGATCCAGTGCGTCAATCTCTTCCCGGATCTTTTGATTATGATCTCTTTTCTGCTCCATCTCCTGCAGCAGGATGCGGTCCTTCTGCAATTCTTCCTGCTTATGGTCCAGCTCCCAGTCCACCCGCTGCTGCGACTCAATGCGCGCGCTTACTTCGTTTAAAGATTCCTGAAGCTGAAAGATTTTTTGCAGTTCATGTTCTGCCTCAGCTGCACACTGATCCGCTTTTTCCTTCAGGGTAAGGTAATCCACCACCTTTTTATGAGCTCGGTCACAGTTTTCCGAAGTGATCGCACGGTCAGAGAGCACCGCATCAAAGTAAGAGGAGAGAAACTGTGCCGCGGCAATGCCGATCCGGCTTTTCACCGCGCGGGTTCTAAGATGCATGGCTGCCAGCAGACTGATCAGGTATGGCAGGATAAAGCTTAGGGAAGACAGATAATTCTTTGTCAGAAAAGCCCGGCTGCCCAGGTGGAAGAAATACAGTGTGGCAAACAGCAGAACAAACGCCAGAAGATTGAACAGGAAAACCAATCCCTTGCTCTGGCACATCGGTTTTCCACGGTTATACCGGATGTAAGTTGAGTAGGCGTTTGTCAGCCGGTTGTCCATGGCGGAAGCTTCCTCCGCGTTTTGAAAGCCGCTGCCGGCAAGCGCATTTCTGGCCTGCAGGATCAGCCGGTTCAGCGTTTCCCGCCGGGATGTCCTGGCGGAGAGCTCCTGTTTGGCGGAATCCCTCGCCGCGGCCAGCGCTTCAAGGGAGCCGGTACAGGATCTTGTATCCAGCTCTTCTTCCAGATCGGCAATATGGGATTTTAAAGCGTGGTACTCGGAGTCCTGGAAGGGCAGCAGCTTCTTTTCCAGAGCCTTATGCTCCTTTTTTAAATCGTTTACAGCGCCGGACAGATTGATATCTCCCGAGCCGGCGGCGGTCAGATTTCCGATATAGTTTTTCAGATCGTTGATCAGGCTGCCATCAGTGGCGGCGCGGGAATGGGCGATGCTGACCGTATTGTTGTAGGAGCTTTCCCTAAGGCCTCCTATAAGAGGAGGCAGAGCCGCAGGAATATCCCCGATCGCCCTGTTGGTAGTGACATCATAAAGGGAGGAGGATCTGGCCCCGGCCAGAAAGCATCGCTCGATATGGTAGGTATGCCCTCCTGATGTAAAGTCCAGGCTGCCGCCATAGTTGCCGGGTCGGTCCCAGGGGAGGTAGCGGCTGTAAATATCATTTTTGGAGGCGCGCCCTCTGCCCCGCTCCATATCAAACAGCATGCTGCGAAGAAAGGTGTGGAACGTGGACTTGCCGGATTCGTTCAGGCCGCCGATCAGATTAATGCGGGGGCCGAATGTATATTTTTTTTGATGCAGCTTGCCGAAATCCTTGATTTCTGTCTCTAAAAGTTTCATATGCAATTCCTTTAACGGGACTGATTGTTAAGCAGGGCTCTGATGCCGTAAAACAGCGCTTTCTTATGGAGGCTGGAATGCTCCGACTCACCGAGAAATGCGGAGATATAGGTGCCGATCATATCATAGGAATGTTCGTGATAGAGCTTATCAAAGTCATATTCCGGCTCCGACAGATCGTTGATCTGCGCCACATTGCCCAGCGCCGACAGCGCTTCCGGGTCAAATTCAACATCCGGGTCCCGGTATCCGGTAATGGTGAGCACATAGATATTCTGCCTGCCGCGCTGCGAGACAATATCCGCAAACTGACGGCACAGCTCTGTACATGCGGTATGTACATTCACTTCCAGTGTGACGGGGATATATTCCGCGGTGGAGCAGGGGATCCAGCGGATATCCCTGGATCCTTTTTCAATCTCCGCCAGCACATAGCCGCGCTTCCCGAAATCGGTGCGCTCCAGCGGTTCGGGACATCCCACATTTACGATGCCAAGCTCTTTGGAGCAGGCGGGAGCGTGGATATGGCCAAGGGCGATATAATCGAAGCCCGCCCGGGAGAGCTGCCGGTAATTCAGCGGCAGATGTTTTGGATCCCCACCGTGGGCCAGCAGGATATGAAAGCGACCGTCATCAGGCGCCTTTATGTGATCCAGAACCGGTTCCGCCATCTCGCGGGACCGGTAGCTTAGGCCCCATACCACCGTATTCAGCCAGGGAAACTCTGCCTGGGTCAATTCGGATGAGGTGATAAAGGTGACATTTTCCGCCCAGGGATAGCTGTTGTAATTGGAGGACGGGTTGATATAGTCATGGTTTCCCGCGATGATCACAACCTGGGTGCGGCTTAAGGTGGCAAACAGATAGTTGATCTCCTTAAGATCCCGTTTCAGCGGCTGACTGTGAAAAAGGTCCCCGGCGATCAGCAGCAGATCGGCCTGTTCTTTTTCCGCAATGCCGATTAAGGCGGCGAAGGTATCCTTCACCGCCTGCGCGCGCGCCTGGGACCAGGGTTTATTCAGATCGGGCGTGACGCCTATATGGACGTCCGCGATATGCATCAGTTTCAAGTAATTCCTCCTAAATGCGGCGGTATGCGGTCCACTACAGATCGCAGTTGTTCACGGTTCTGGGGAAGGGGAGGACGTCACGGATGTTTGACATGCCGGTCAAATACATCACGCAGCGCTCAAAACCGAGGCCGAAGCCTGAGTGGCGGACGCTCCCGTACTTGCGCAGATCCAGATAAAAACCGTAATCCTCTTCTTTTAATCCCAGCTCCTGCATGCGCGCGGAAAGCTTCTCATAGCTGTCCTCTCTCTGGCTGCCGCCGATAATCTCACCGATGCCCGGAACCAGACAGTCCATGGCGGCCACCGTTTTATTATCGTCATTCAGCTTCATATAAAATGCTTTGATTTCCTTCGGATAATCCGTCACAAACAGAGGCCTCTTATAGATCTCTTCCGTCAGGAAGCGCTCATGCTCGGTCTGCAGGTCGCAGCCCCAGGAAACCTTGTAGTCGAAACGGTCGTTATTTTCTTCCAGAATTTTAACAGCCTCCGTATAAGTCACATGGCCGAATTCGGAATTTAAAACGCTCTTGAGCCGGTCGAGCAGACCTTTATCCATGAACTGGTTGAAAAACTCCATCTCTTCCTTCGCGTGCTCCAGCACATAGGAGATCACATATTTCAGCATGGCTTCTGCCATCTCCATGTTATCGTCAAGATCTGCAAACGCCATCTCCGGTTCGATCATCCAGAATTCGGCCGCGTGCCTGGTGGTATTGGAGTTTTCCGCCCGGAAGGTGGGTCCGAAGGTGTAAATGTTTTTAAACGCCATGGCGTAGGTCTCGCCGTTTAACTGTCCGCTGACGGTGAGGCTGGTTTCTTTACCGAAGAAATCCTGGGAATAGTCCACCTTGCCGTCCGCTGTTTTGGGCACGTTTTCTAAGTCCAGCGTGGTGACACGAAACATTTCTCCTGCGCCCTCGCAGTCGCTGCCTGTGATCAGCGGGGTGTGCACATATACAAAACCCTGCTTCTGGAAAAAGTCATGGATGGCGAAAGCGACCAGGGAGCGCACGCGGAACACCGCCTGGAATGTGTTGGTCCTGGGGCGCAGATGGGAGATGGATCTTAAATATTCAAAACTGTGACGTTTCTTCTGCAGCGGATAATCGGGAGAAGAGTTCCCCTCCACACAGATGGATTCCGCCTGGATCTCAAAAGGCTGCTTTGCTTGCGGCGTAGCGACCAGCGTGCCTTTTACGATGATGGAAGCACCGACATTCAGCTTGGAAATTTCGGCAAAATTCTTCATATTGTCGTGAAAAACGACCTGAACCGGCTGAAAAAAGGTGCCGTCATTTAAAACAATAAAACCGAAGCTCTTGGAATTCCTCAGACTGCGCACCCATCCGCCTGTCTGCACGGTTTGATCCGTATATTTTTCTGTGTTTTCATACATATCTCTGACTGATAATAGTTTCATAGCGGATAGCTCCTTGTGTATTCATATTTTTGGTGAAAGCTTGTATTCATGAGCCTTTGGATTGTATTATATACGATTTTGGAAACATCTTCAAGGACTAAAGCATCTGAAAATAGGTTGTCTTGAATTTGTCAAATAATGCGTAAGAATTTGTAAAAAAAGTTGTAAAGTTTGTTCACATTCCGGACACATTATGTTATACTATTCGTATAAAAACACAACGACGTGAGGTGATAGCGTGATTAAGAAAGAGATGATAGCCATGCTTTTAGCAGGCGGACAAGGCAGCAGATTGGGAGTATTAACCTCAAAAGTGGCAAAACCGGCGGTTGCCTTCGGAGGAAAATACCGAATCATTGATTTTCCCTTGAGCAACTGTATTAATTCCGGTATTGATACGGTGGGTGTTCTGACACAGTATCAGCCGCTTCGGCTCAATTCCCATATCGGAATCGGCATTCCGTGGGATTTGGACAAGAACGTTGGTGGTGTTACCGTTCTTCCACCGTACGAAAAAAGTACCAGCAGCGAGTGGTACACGGGAACAGCGAATGCGATCTATCAGAATCTGGAGTACATGGAAGAATACAATCCGGAGTATGTGCTTATATTGTCCGGAGATCATATTTACAAGATGGATTACGAGGTAATGCTGGATTATCATAAGGCGAACAATGCGGATGTGACAATTGCGGCCATGCCGGTTCCCATTGAAGAGGCCAGCCGGTTCGGCATTCTGATCACCGATGAGGAAAGCCGCATCACGGAATTCGAGGAAAAACCCGCAAATCCGCGCAGCAATCTGGCTTCCATGGGCATCTACATATTCAGCTGGAAGGTATTGAAGGAAGCTCTGATTAAGCTG
Source organism: Lachnotalea sp. AF33-28 (assembly GCF_003477885.1). GTDB lineage: Bacteria > Bacillota > Clostridia > Lachnospirales > Lachnospiraceae > AF33-28. The sequence continues at coordinate 31,955 of NZ_QUEE01000001.1, read as the reverse complement.
TCCAATCAGACCGCATGCGATTTTGGCAAGCATATCATCCCCTACTGCTTTGAGAGGGGGGACCGCATATTTGCGTATGAATACAACGGATACTGGAAGGATGTCGGAACGCTCGGTTCCTATTGGGAAGCCAATATGGAACTGATCGATATTATCCCGGTATTCAATCTCTATGAAGAGTATTGGAAAATCTACACGAAGAGCGATATTCTGCCTCCGCAGTACATAGCAGGAGAGGCGAAGATTGAAAAGAGTATCATCGGCGAGGGCACGGATGTATACGGCGAGGTCTATAATTCCGTGATCGGGCCCGGGGTTACGATCGGAAGAGGCGCGGTCATCCGGGATTCCATCATCATGCGTGACAGCACGATCGGCGAAGGATGTATGGTGTACAAGTCCATAGTGGCGGAAAACTGTGAATTAGGAGAGAACGTATCCCTGGGCGTGGGTGAATTTGCTCCCAGCAAGCTGGACCCGAAGGTATATGCGTTTGATCTGGTGACGATCGGCGAGAATTCCTATATACCTCCCAATGTGAAGGTGGGCAAGAACACTGCGATTTCCGGCGTAACCGAAGAGGAGGACTATCCGGGAGGTGAACTGGAGAGCGGCAATTACATTATAAAGGCAGGTGTTTCTAAATGAGAGCAATAGGTATTGTATTAGCAGGCGGAAATAATAAAAGGATGCGTGAATTGTCATACAAGAGAGCGATTGCAGCAATGCCCATTGCAGGCAGTTACCGAAGCATTGACTTCGCACTTAGCAACATGACCAATTCCCATATTAAAAAAGTGGCTGTCTTCACCCAGTATAATTCAAGATCCCTAAATGAGCACCTGAATTCTTCAAAATGGTGGGATTTCGGCAGAAAGCAGGGCGGCCTGTTTGTGTTCACGCCGACCATTACGGCACAGAACAGCGACTGGTACCGGGGAACCGCGGATTCCATCTATCAGAATCTGAATTTCTTAAAGAGCAGCCATGAACCCTATGTTGTGATCACGGCCGGTGACGGAATCTATAAGCTGGATTACAACAAGGTTCTGGAGTACCATATAGAGAAGAAAGCGGATATCACCGTTGTCTGCAAGGACATGCCTGCGTCAGCGGATGTGGGGCGTTTCGGCCAGGTGAGGACCAATGAGGACGGGCGCATCCTTGAGTTTGATGAGAAACCCATGGTGGCCAGTTCCAGCACAGTTTCCTGCGGCATCTATGTGATCCGCCGCCGCCAGCTCATCGAGCTGATTGAACGCTGTGCCCAGGAAGACCGTTTCGATTTTGTCAATGACATCATTATCCGCTATAAAAATCTGAAACGGATCTACGCGTATAAGATGGAGAGCTATTGGAGCAATATTTCCACGGTTGAGGCGTATTATCAGACCAACATGGACTTCTTAAAGAAAGAGGTCAGGGACTATTTCTTCAAGCAGTATCCGGACGTTTATTCCAAAGTCGATGACAATCCGCCGGCGAAATATAATCCGGGGGCTGTGGTGAAAAACAGCCTGATTTCCAGCGGATGCATCATAAATGGCACTGTGGAGAACTCCGTGCTGTTTAAGAAGGCATACATCGGCAACAACTGTGTGATTAAGAATTCTATCATATTAAATGATGTATATATCGGGGACAATACGCGGATCGAGAACTGCATAGTCGAGAGCCGCGACACAATCAGAGCGAATATGACATATCTGGGGGATCCGGACAACATAAAGGTCGTGATCGAGAAAAACGAAAGGTATGTAATCTGATAACTTAAGCGCACATCTGTGTGCCTTGCTCGCACAAAACAGGGCCGCGGCGGCGGGGGGATGCTGCCGGACAGCCCGGTGTGCATGCAAAAATAGACGACGGGAAGGGGTTACTTATATGCAGATTACGGATGTAAGAGTACGCAAGGTTTCCAAGGAAGGTAAGATGAAAGCGATCGTCTCGATCACGCTGGACAATGAGTTTGTAGTTCACGATATCAAAGTGATCGAGGGGGAGAAGGGAATGTTCATCGCCATGCCCAGCAGAAAAGCTGCCGACGGCGAATATAGGGATATCGCACACCCGATCAACTCCGAGACCAGAGATAAGATTCAGAGCATCATTCTGGCGAAGTATGAAACGACCCTGTTGGAAGCCGACGAGGAAGATCTATAGACCCGCCTGTATTCGACGCCTATAGATGATGTCAGACTTATTTTTAACACAGATACCGTTCATGCTCCACAAATAGCAGGGCAGTGTTCCTCATAGAATATGCTCTGGCTATTAAAGAAACACAAAAAGTAACTGCACAACAGCCCTGCTATGCCGACCGCATACGCCAGGGCTGTTTTAAGTATGCGCTTTTTAATAATTGTAAGCAGCAAGTTACCGTTCAGAGTTGCCGATAAAGCAGCGTAAGGCGGGGCGGTTTACGGAAAACCGTGAACAGTAACGTTGAAACCTCCTTTTGCCCGCTTTACAAGGTACCGGATTCTTGCTACAATAAAGATTCCGGCAGGCAGCTGCGCCAAGGGCGCAGGAGCCGGTTATCCGAAAGGTTTGGTGAATGGCATGTATATAATTGTAGGACTTGGAAATCCTGGAATGCAGTATGCGGGGACGCGCCACAACGTGGGATTTAGCGTCATCGACCGGCTGTCCGACGAATACCGTATTTCCGTAGATACCAGAAAGCATAAGGCGCTGATCGGCAAAGGCGTGATCGGCGGACAGAAGGTCATACTGGCTAAGCCGATGACTTATATGAATCTCAGTGGTGAAAGTGTTAGAGAGCTAATAGAATATTATAAGATCAGCCAGGAAGAGCTGATCATTATTTATGATGATATCAGTCTGGATGTGGGCAAGCTAAGGATTCGCGCCAAAGGCAGCGCGGGAGGGCATAATGGCATAAAAAGCATTATATCCTGTCTGGGATGCGATGTTTTCGGGCGGATCCGCGTCGGCATAGGTGAGAAACCGCCCAGGATGGATCTGGCGGATTATGTGCTGGGCCATTTTCCGTCTGAGGAGCTGCCGGTGATCCGGGAAACGGTCGGCAGAGCCGGTCAGGCGGCGGAAACGTTCCTTACGGAGGGCATTCAGGCGGCTATGAACCGATTTAACGGTTGTTGATTGGAGTATGGAAATGCCGGAACAGCTAAACTATCTGTTTAAAGAGTGGAATGAATATGATCAGGTCAGGCGGGATCTGGACTCGGGGAAAGGTCCCGTTTCATTAAGCGGCTGTATCGATGCCGCTAAGCCTCATTTAATCTCTGGCTTCGGGGAGGAGAAAAAGTGGAAGTTAGTCATCACTTACAACGAGGCCAGAGCAAAGGAACTGTATGAGGACAGCCAGTTTTACGGCCGGGATGTATGGCTCTATCCTGCTAAGGATCTCCTTTTTTATAATGCGGATATCCAGGGGAAACTGCTGGTGAGGCAGCGCATGACGGTGATCAGGCAGCTGCTGGAGGGCAGAGGGGGCGTGATCATCACTGCGGTGGACGGCTGCATGGATCATCTGCTTAGGCTGGAACGCATACGGGAGCGGATTCTGATACTGCGGGAAGGGGAAAGCCGTTCTGTGGAGGAGATCCGCCAGGAACTGGTCTATCTGGGCTATGAGCATGTGTTTCAAGTGGAGGGGCCGGGGCAGTTCTGCATCCGCGGAGGCATTTTGGATGTATTTGGCCTTACGGATGAAAATCCTGTGCGTGTGGAATTCTGGGGAGATGAGATCGACTCCATCCGCGGCTTCGAGGCGGAAAGCCAGAGATCCATCGAATCGCTGGAGGAGATACGCATCTACCCCGCCTCTGAGGTTTTGCTGACCGGGGATGTGTTAAAAGACGGTGCGGACCGCATTGAAAAGGAGTGCAGGCAGTATGTACGGGCCCTTCGGGATCAGATGCGCACGGAGGAGGCTGCCCGGATCCGTTCCAATGTGGATATGTTGCTGGAAGAGCTGCAGGAAGGTTTTATGACCCATGGCCTGGACGGCTATGTGCGGTATTTCTATGAGGATACTGTCTCTCTGCTGGATTATTTCTCGCAAGAGGATACCTTTACCGTATTGGACGAACCTGTGCGCATCTTTCAGAGGGCGGAGGCTGTGGAGCTGGAATTTCGGGAGAGCATGAGCCACAGGTTGGAAAAGGGCTATCTGCTGCCGGGACAGACCAGTATCCTCTATGAAACGAAGGATGTGATGCGGCGGATGGAACGCCCTGCCGCTTTCTGTATGTGCGGTCTGGACCAAAAGGCGCCGCTTATAAAGGTCAACAGAAAATATAATATTATGATAAAAAATGTCAGCTCCTATCAGAGCAGCTTTGAAGAGCTGATCAAGGACCTCAAACACTGGAAGCGGGACCGCTACAGGGTGGTGCTGCTGTCCAATTCCGGCACCAGAGCTATGCGCCTGGCGGAGGATTTAAAGGAGTATGAACTGGATTCTTTCTACCGCCCGGACTTTGATGAAGCTGTAAATCCCGGCCGTATCCTTGTGACCTGCGGTAAGCTTCATAAGGGATTTGAATATCCGTTTCTCCGCTTTGTGGTGATCACGGAAGGCGATATGTTCGGCGTGAAGAAAAAAGCGCGGAAGAAAAAGCATACCTATGAGGGCAAGAAGATACAGAGCTTTTCGGATCTGTCTGTTGGCGATTATGTGATCCATGAAAACCATGGTCTTGGTATTTTCCGCGGCATCGAAAAGGTGGAGGTATCCGGCAATACCAAGGATTATATTAAGATCGAATATGGGGACGGAGGAAACCTCTATATCCCGGTTACCCAGATGGATCTGGTGCAGAAATATGCGGACAGCGATGCGAAGAAACCAAAGCTGAACCGGCTGGGCGGCAGCGAATGGAAGACGACCAAGTCAAAGGTCAAATCCGCTGTCAAAGAAATCGCCAGGGATCTGGTGGAACTGTACGCGGCCAGACAGAACCAGAAAGGGTATCAGTATAGCCCGGATACCGTGTGGCAGCGCGAATTTGAAGAGATGTTTCCTTATGAAGAGACCGAGGATCAGCTATCCGCCATAGAAGCGACCAAGAAGGATATGGAAAGCAGCAATATCATGGACCGTCTGGTCTGCGGAGACGTGGGTTACGGCAAGACAGAGATCGCCATCCGGGCGGCCTTTAAGGCGGTGCAGGACGGCAAGCAGGTGGTATACCTGGTGCCTACGACGATCCTGGCCCAGCAGCATTACAACACATTTACACAGCGCATGAAGGATTATCCGGTACGCATTGATCTGATGTCGAGATTTCGCAGCGCAGCTGAGCAGAAAAAGACCCTGGAGGATTTAAGAAAGGGTATGGTGGATATCCTGATCGGAACCCACCGGGTGCTGTCATCTGACGTGGTGTACAAGGATCTGGGGCTGCTGATCATAGATGAGGAGCAGCGCTTCGGCGTGGCCCATAAGGAAAAGATTAAAAAGATGAAGGAAAATGTCGATGTGCTGACGCTGACCGCCACCCCCATACCGCGCACCCTGCACATGAGCCTGATCGGGATCCGTTCTATGAGCGTGCTGGAGGAACCGCCTATGGACCGTATTCCGATTCAGACGTATGTGATGGAATACAATGAAGAGATGATCCGTGAGGCTATCCATCGGGAGCTGGCCAGAGGTGGTCAGATTTATTATGTTTACAATCAGGTAAAGAGCATCCAGGACATCACGGATAAGATCGCCATGCTTGTGCCGGAGGCCAATGTGGTCTATGCTCACGGGCAGATGCGTGAGAGGCAGCTGGAGCAGATCATGCTGGATTTCATAAACGGGGAGATCGATGTGCTGGTATCCACCACCATCATTGAGACCGGACTGGATATCTCCAACGTAAATACAATCATCATACACGATGCGGACCGGTTCGGGCTCTCGCAGCTCTACCAGCTTAGGGGACGTGTGGGCCGTTCCAACCGGACCTCCTATGCCTTTTTGATGTATAAACGCGATAAGCTTCTTAGAGAGGAAGCCGAGAAGCGGCTCCAGGCGATCCGGGAATATACGGAGCTGGGCTCAGGCATCAAGATCGCCATGCGGGATCTTGAGATCAGAGGGGCCGGAAACCTGCTGGGCGCACAGCAGCACGGCCATATGGAGGCTGTGGGATATGATCTGTACTGCAAACTGTTAAATACCGCTGTAAAGGCCCTGAAGGGAGAAATGCCTGAGGAAACGTATGAGACCACTGTAGATCTGGACATCGATGCATATATTCCGTCCTTTTATATCCGCAATGAGGCATTGAAACTGGACATCTACAAGCGCATCTCCGCCATCGAGAACGAAGAGGAGCATATGGATATGCAGGATGAGCTGATTGACCGTTTCGGGGAGATGCCGAGGGCTGTGGAACATCTGCTCAAAATCGCCCTCTTAAAGGCGGAGGCTCACGAGGCGCAGATCGTTGAGATCGACGGGAACAAAGACGAGCTGAAATTCACAATGTACGGCAAAGCCGATGTAGATCCGGCCAGGATTCCCGAACTGATCCGGCGCTACAATGGGCTCCTTAAGTTCGCCGCCACAGATACGCCGTACTTTGTGTACACCAATAAACGTAAAGAGATCCGCGACGACGAAACCCTGCTTACCAGCTGCCTGACGATCGTCCGCGACATAAAGAACCTGAAAACTTTGACTGATGTCTGAACAGATACACTTTCACCAATCTTTCACTGTTTTTTGGTTGCGCAAAAAGGGGAAAGGTATTATAATTTCCTTTATGAGTACAAACTAGGAGGATTTCTATGAAAAGACAAGTGATAAAAGGAGTGACCCTTCTTTTAACGGCTGTGATGGCCGTAACAGCCCTGGCGGGGTGCGCAAAGAAAAACATTGATCCTGCGGACTACGCTGCCACGGTGGCGGCGACGTACGGGGATGAAAATATTTATCTGGATGAGGCGATGTTCAGTGCCAGAAGCAGCCAGTACAGCAATGAAATCTATTTCCCCTATTTCATGGCCAATATGACCGCTAAGGAGGCATGGGAGTCCGAAATAGAAGCGGGCGTTACCATGCAGGACTATGTGAAGGAAAGCGTGATGGCGCAGCTGTTGCAGACCCGTGTGCTGATGGAGCATGCATCGGAATACAACGTTTCCCTTACAGAGGAAGATCATGCCAAGATTGAGAAGGCCGTAAAGAGCTTCATGGAAGATGCGGATGAAAAACTCATCGAGGCTTCCCATGTAACAGAAGAGCTTTTGACAGCAATTTATGAAAAGAACGCCCTGGCCAACAAGGTGTGGGCCGCCGTGGCGGATGGCTGTGACAAAGAAGTGAGCGAAGAGGAATCCAGACAGGTTCTGGTGGAGTTTATCCTGGTGAGCGAGTCCAGCGAAACCTATACGGAACCGGAGGCCACAGCCAATGAGATCGCCGACAGGGTGAAAAACGGCGAGGACATGACGGAAATCGCTTCCGAAATGGATGGGCTCACCCGCGCGAAGAACAACTATACCAGAAGCGATACAACCCAGACCGGCCTGGCCTCCCATGCGATCACCATGGCTACGGGCGATGTGGATGTTTACTATCTGGAAGGAACCGGCTATTACGCCATCCACTGTATTTCCGATTTTGACGAAGAGACTACACTGGATAAGAAGGACAGCATCATCGATACCCGTAAGGCTGAATACTTCAATACCGTGTATACCGGCTGGGAGAAGAAAGACTTCAAGGTGAACGATGACGTATGGGATCAGGTCGTATTTACAGACGTCACCCTGTATGAGACCGAGGCTGCTACAGAAGCACCCTCCACAGAGGCAGGAACCGCTGCAGGTACGGAAGCGGGCACTGCTGAAGAAACAGGTGCCTCCGCTGCGGAAAGCTCCGAAGCCGCTTCCACGGAAGCTCCTGCCACAGAGGCTGCGACCGAGGCTGAAAGCACCGAGACAACTGCTGCAGAATAATCTTTTAAATAAAATGAACCCGCCAGACATTTCGAGTATGTCTGGCGGGTTTTTATCATGAATCGGGCAGCTGGGGGTACTGTGTCGGGGAGGAACGGGTCCTGCAGAAGCAAAGCGAGTCAATCCATCCTCTTTGCGGATGAAACACGCGGTTATGATAAATCCCTGTGAGCTCAAAGCCCAGAGCTTCCAGCGTCCTTCTGGATGCGGTGTTATACTCGTAGCATTCAGCAAAAAAGTATTCCGCATCACCGCTTTCAAAGCAGTATTCGATAACCGCAAGAACCGCTTCTTTCGCAAATCCCCGCCGGCGGTATGCCTTGTTGATATGATAGCCTACAGATTTACCGCGGCCGTCCTCACTGTCCGTGAGATGAATCAGCCCGATCACTTTGTTTTCCCCTTTTATGACGGCAGCATAATGCTCATCGGCTTGCGCGATCGCGAAGAAACTGCGGACAAAAGCAGGATCATCCTTTCTGGTAAATGCGTGATAAGCCCCGTCATCCAGGCAGCTCTGTTCATCCGAAACCAATTCATATAAATCGTCCATGTCCTCTGTCCGGACATTTCGAAGCAATAACCGTCCCGTCGTTAAGTCCCGCAAATCCCATCCCCCCCGACATTCGCAACTGATCCATACACCTATTATATGGGGCTGGGATCGAAAGTCAACCCATGAGATAATCTTAAGAGTGAAAACGTATCCGGAAGCGCATGGGGCGGACTGGCGGAGGGGGGAGCGCTACAGCCAGCGGTACCGGTCCGTTCCCGCTTTATTGGGTCATTCGGATCAGCTGGTCCACCGGCGTCAGCGCAAACTGCACTGCGCCCAGCACCGTGGTGGTATGAGCGATATAGCGGTCATCAGCCGTAAACTGTGGATGAGGGTCCGTATGGTAATCCGAAGGCTGTTCCTTAGTGAAAAGCGACGGATTGTCGGAGATGATGTAGATCTTTTTCTCAGTCCGCTTATTATAGAAGGCCGTGCGCGACGGGCATCCCCGCCAGAATTCGTCGTTTTCATCCAGAGTAAACAGGCTGTCATCCCGGCAACTGTGTCCGTGCCAGGCTGGGGAGAGCACTTCCATGACCGTCTCTCCCGTATTCATATTGTAGGAGCATATGCCGGTGTTGTGCTTATATCCGCCGCAGTAATAGAACTTCTCCCCCTGCCTGGACCACCATTCGTGTGTGGCAAGATGGTTTTCATAAACTGGGTAGGATACCGGCTCTTCTCCCCGCCTGATTGTCCAGAGCCTTAAGTATCTTCCGTCGGATTTTCGTGTGCGGACCGTATGATGCTCGCCTGTGATTTTATCCGTCCACAGATCCTCTGCAAACAGCACCAAGTCTTTATCCGTGGGATGAAACTGCGCATGGTCCATGCAGTAATCCCGGCTATACCATTCCGTATAAATGCCATCCGCCAGTCTAAGAGACCCCATATGCCAGCGGTCCCCCATGTCCCCGTCCAGAAACAGCTCCGTGCGGTCAGCGCTGAAAGTCAAATGTGTGGCCATCCGTCCGTTGGAGGCTTTTAAAAATGGATTGGAAGCTACGAAAACAACGGATGCCCCCTTTTTTGGCGCATGCTTATAGATCCCCTTTGAATTACACCAGTATAAATCCCCGGTTTTAGGATCTACGGCAGGGGAGGAGCTGGTAAACTGTGTTTCCGGGAAATGAACGATTTCATCCGTTTCAAAATCGATCAGTCCCAGCGTCCTTCCGTTTCCGGCGGAACCGGAAGGCGGAAAAGCGCAGTAAAACCACAGAAAGCGCCCATCCTCTGTCATGGAAGGATTGACAAAATAAAAGGACTGAGTCAGCGGCGCGAGTTCATTTTTCAGGATATAGGTCACCACACCTGTGACAGGGTCCTGATAGGGAGTGAAATGAGAAGAAGTTTTTGGAGTATACATACGATCACCCTTTCTGCTTATCCTAGGTTTCAGTTGATAAGCGGTCCTGTTACGAATTAATTGGTTCCACTTCATTTTAGCGTAATCCCGCCGCACATTAAATTGAAAAAATGCTGGATTATATTAAAAATTCAGAAAACAGTACATTTATGTACCAGGTATAGTAATCCACGATTTACAAATAATAACAGTGCGGAAGATATTCCTGTCCTGTCATGCGCGGGAACTTTACGGTAACGGTGAACTGTAACGGTATGCCGGGTGATCGGTAAGAGTTTTTCAGGAAAGAGTGCAAAAGATGGTCAGGTCAGGTATAATAAACCTCTATTTACAAATAATAGTAGCAAGGCAGCTTTTTGCAGAAATACTATAAGCGTAAATGGAGGTTTATTTTTAAATGAAGGCTACAGGAATAGTGAGAAGAATTGATGACCTGGGGCGCGTGGTCATACCAAAAGAAATCCGCCGTACATTAAGGCTGCGTGAAGGCACTCCATTGGAGATCTTCACGGACAGAGAAGGCGAAATCATATTAAAGAAATATTCCCCGATGGCGGAACTGGGCAGTTTTGCCAAACAGTATGCGGATTCCCTGGCGCAGGTGAGCGGACATATGGTCTGTATCACGGACAGGGATCAGATCATCGCTGTAGCAGGGGGGAAGAAGGAACAGCTGGGCAAGGCAATCAGCAAACAGCTGGAACAGCTGATCTTAAACAGGGAATCCGTGACGGCTGTGAGGGAGGATAAGAAATATGTGTCCATAATTGCCGGTGAGGCGGAAGAATATACCTGTCAGGTAATCTATCCGATCATCTGTGAAGGGGATGCGATCGGAGCGGTTGCCTTAATGGGAAAGGATGCGCGCATCAAGATGGGAGAGGTGGAACAGAAACTGGCCGCCGCTGCCGCCGGATTTTTAGGCCGCCAGATGGAGAGCTGAAATACTGTCCTTTTATACCCGAAATTAAAAAGTACCTCCGCCGGATGGCTGTGGAGGTACTTTTTTATTCAATAGAAAAATGCGACCTATTGAATAAAAAGCCCTCCGGGCAGGATCGCACTGCGGCGGAATGGAATGATGTCGCTGAAGCGACCCGCCGCAGGCGGAGAATCCCGCGAGCGGGATTCTTTTCATTCAATAGGAAAATGTGGCCTATTGAATAAAAATGCTCCGCAAGGATCGCACTGCGGCGGGAAGGTATTATGTCGCTAAAGCGACCCGCCGCAGGCGGAGAATTCCGCGAGCGGAACTCACTACCGATCCCATTTATCGCATAGCGCGTTGATCTGATCGGCAAATTTGGCCAGATCTTTGTTGGCGACTCCCTCATTTCTGTGAATGACGGTGATGAGCCTCTGCCCGGCGGCCAGAAGGCGGGCAAATACTGCGGAAGCTTTTCTGGCAGCAGGCTTAACAGCAATGCGCACCGGAGCAGGGCTCTCGATGCATGCACCTGTCGCCAGATCGTAGACCGTGCCGCTGTAAGGAGCTGTGGCTGTGTAGCCGTACTGCTCGGTTAGCAGTGCGGTAAAGCTGTCACATACTGCATCCTCGCCGTGAACGACGAAGACACGGTCCGGTTTGTCCGTAAAGGCGTTGATCCATTTCAGAAGCCCCTGCTGATCCGCGTGCCCGCTCATGCCGTCCAGCGTTTCGATGTGTGCCCTAACCTCGACCTGTTCGCCGAACAGCTTTACTTCGGACGCACCCTCAATCAGCGCCCGCCCCAGCGTGCCGTATGCCTGATAGCCTACAAAGAGAACAGTACATTCGCGCCTCCACAGGTTGTGCTTTAAATGATGCCGGATCCGTCCCGCCTCACACATGCCGGATGCGGAAATGATCACCTTTGGCCGTTCGTCAAAATTGATGGCCTTGGATTCCTCACTTGTGATGGAGAGCTTCAGACCCGGAAAATTTATGGGGTTGATGCCCTGTCTGACCAGCTCCATAGCCTCTTCGTCAAAATAACCGGCTACATTCTGGTTGAATACGTTGGTAGCCTCCACCGCAAGGGGGCTGTCTACATATACTTCAAAACCCTCATGCCCCCTGACCAGGCGGTCGTGTTTGATGATTCTTAAGAAGTACAGCAGCTCCTGTGCGCGCCCCACTGCGAAGGAAGGAATCACCAGATTGCCGCCCCGGTCGAAGGTCTCCTGGATCAGCCGGGCCAGCTCGGCAACATAGTCCGGCAGAACCTTGTGGCAGCGGTCCCCGTAGGTGGATTCCATGATGACATAGTCGGCATCCGCCGTATATTGGGGATCTTTAATGATGGGCTGGTTCATATTTCCGATATCGCCTGAGAAAACCAGCTTTTTGCTGCAATCCTTTTCTGTGATCCAGACTTCGATGCTGGCAGAGCCCAGCAGGTGGCCCACATCCGTAAAACGCACCTCAATGCCCTCGCAGAGGTCAATGCGCTCGCCGTAACCGACACCGGAGAAATGCTGCAGCACATTCCATGCGTCTTCCATCGTATAGAGGGGGGTATAAGCCTCCTGCCCGGAACGCCTGGCCTTCCGGTTCCTCCATTCAGCCTCAAACATCTGTATATGCGCGCTGTCGCGCAGCATGATCCTGCACAGATCCACTGTAGCCTGGGTGGCGTAAATCCTGCCTCGAAAGCCTCTGGAATAGAGAAGCGGCAGCAGACCCGCATGATCGATATGGGCATGCGTCAGCAGAACATAATCAATTTCCGAAGGGCTGACCGGAAGATCATGGTTTTCGTAAATGTTCGGCCCCTGTTCCATACCGTAATCCACCAGAACGCGTTTGCCGCAGGCTTCAAGAAAATGGCAGCTTCCGGTCACTTCGTGATCCGCCCCGATAAAGGTTAACTTCATAGCAGTCTCCATTTCCGCGCATGAGCTGCGCAATAAATTGTGATGTATATTTTTATTATACGACAGAGGGGGACGGTTTAAAAGTAAAGAATCGATATTACATGCTTAAGCATGAGGTATATTTGTATATCTTGCGATTTCATCGCTGACCGTACAGAGATCATCGACAGACAGGTCATGTACATCGTCATGTCCGGTAATGCGCGCAAATGTTTTCAGCTCTTCTAACGTTACGTTCAGGTAATTGGCGACCCTGGCCGCTCCGGCATTTAATGAAAAGCGTTTCCGAAGCTCGGGATCCTGCGTGGCGATTCCCATGGGGCATTTGCCGGTGCCGCAGATCCTGTACTGCTGACAGGCGGCGGCGATCAGCGCGGCGGAAGCGATGGCCACCGCATCCGCGCCCATGGCCAGTGCCTTGGCAAAATCCGAGGATACCCGCAGCCCGCCGGTGATCACGAGGTCAATATCCGCGTGTTTCTTGTCCAGATAATTTCTTGCGCGGTAGAGAGCATAAACGGTAGGAACGCTGGTGGCATCCCGGATCAGCTTGGGACTGGCTCCGGTGGCGCCGCCGCGGCCGTCTATAGTGATGAAATCCGGTTCCGCAAAAATGGCATATTCCAGATCCTTCTCGATGCGTCCGGCGGCCAGCTTTATGCCGATGGGGCGCCCTCCGGAGATATCGCGCAGGCGCGAGACTAACGTGCGCAGATCTTCTTTCGTCTCTATCTCCTCAAAACGCGAGGGGCTGATCACATCCTGGCCCACCGGCTTATCACGCACCCGGGCGATCTCCTCGGTTACCTTCGCGCCCGGCAGATGCCCTCCCATGCCGGGTTTAGTGCCCTGACCGATTTTTATTTCGATGGCATCGCTGGTCATGAAGTTTTCTGTGGTAGTGCTGTATTTATTCGGAACATATTCAAATATGTAGCGGTAAGCGGAATTCTTTTCTGCAGGCAGTATGCCGCCTTCTCCGCTGCACATGGCTGTTTTGGCCATGGCCGACCCTCTGGCCAGGGCGATCTTGGTTTCCGCCGAGAGGGCGCCAAAAGACATATGGGAGATATAGACCGGGCTTTCCAGAACCATGGGAAGGCGCGCGTGCTTTCCGATTACCGTGGTGGTGCGGACATCGGCGTGCTCATCGAGAGGAAACGGATTCAGCTGTGCGCCCAGCACCAGGATATCCTCCCAGGAAGGAAGCGCGATCTTCGTGCTCATCGCATCGATGATCGAGGATCCGCTCACCGCCATGCGGTGAATATCCTCCATATGGCGTTCCCCTGTATTGTGCCTTTCAAATTCAGCAGGATAGGACAGCTCCCCTGCCGTTTCCTCCCTTCGGGCGCCGGCTTCTTCATCCGCAGCAAGAGGAGAAAAAGAGGACTTCGCCGTCCCGCAGACCTGACACTGTGTCAGTGAGGAGAACGGTGCCTTCGCGGCCTCCTCATCATAAACATACCCGCATACATTACACTTGTATTTAGCCATATAAACCTCATTTCTGCACCTATTTTAACGGGGTATCCCCATCCTCCCGCGCGGCCCCGGTGCCCACCGCATGCACACGATAAAAGTTTCATAAAATAGTAATAATTACTGATTTTACTATATTCTTTTTCTCCAGTTTTGTCAAGCAAATCACATGTGCTGCTACCGCGCATTGACTCCTGTCTCTAAAAGTATTAGACTTATGACAAACCCTTCACAGAGAGGAGCATATAACGGATGGATAAAAAAAGCTATACCTTTGAGGATTTCAGAAACATAATCAGCGAGTTAAGATCAGAGCACGGCTGTCCCTGGGATCGGGAACAGACCTATGAGTCAATGAAAAAGCCTCTGCTGGATGAAGTGCAGGAAGTGACAGAAGCGGTGGAGCATGAGGATATGGAAAACCTGTGTGAAGAGCTGGGGGATGTGCTGTTAAACGTAGCGCTCTATGTGCAGATCGCCGCTGAGAGAGGAGACTTCACCATGGAGGATGTGATCGACGGCGTATGTGAGAAGCTGATCCGCCGTCATCCGCATGTGTTCGGTGATAAAAAGGCGCTCACGCCCGAAGAAGGTCTGAATCTTTGGAATGAAATAAAATCCCTGGAAAAGCAGTCAAAGAAGTGATGCATATTAGTTACGATTCTAGTTGCCATAAAATGTTATACTAAAACTACAATTATGAGGTCATGTTATGGAAAACACCTGTACTGTTTATATTGATGAAGCTGGCGATTTAGGCGTTAACAGAGGTACTCAATGGTTTATACTTACTGCTGTAATTGTTAATTCCGATGACGAAATACGATTGCGAGAAATAATTAAATCTATAAAGACAAAGCTAAATATTCAGAATATCCATTTCCGGCAGCTTCGGGGATTTGAACAACGCTCCTATGTTGTAAACGAACTATCGAAAGGAAATTTTGAGTATATAAACATAATATTAGATACATCAAAAGTAACCCTGAAATGTGAGAATCCTACGGACAAGCCCAGTTTCGTTACATATAACTATGCCTGTCGCTTTCTAATGGAACGAGTATCGTGGCTGCTCCGGGATACAAATAGAGTTGGTAAAGTCGTATTATCAAGCCGTGGAACTGCTCGAGACCAAGAATTAATTGATTATATTGAAAATAAACTGTTAAATTATGAGTTTAACGAAATAGCAAACAGATTTACTAAAATTGAGAGTAAAACAGCCATTTCATGGGATATGTTACAGCTTGCAGATATATGTGCAACTTCTATGTTTTATTATCATGAAACAAATACCTATGGCCTTATAACGCCCTGTTATAACTATCCTTTAAGTAAATTTCTTTATAGGAGAAATGACAAACTTAGCAACTACGGGATTAAATATTACTCAAATGAAATGAAGCCTGACCCGAAGTACTTTATTCAGAGAATGATATGTAAAATGTAAAAAAGAAAAGAACCCCCAGCGCGACTACCACATGTCAAGCATGCTGGTGATTTACACCCTCGCGTTCTCTGGCGACGTTCTTTTCTGATATCATTATATGCTATAAAAGGATTCTTGTCAATAACATATAAAGAACATATGTTCTTTAAACTGGATAAACGTTACTGTTTACAGCCTAGGTTAAACCGCAAAAACAAAATAGGTGGCAGCGGGATCAATTACACAATCCCATACCACTGTTTCATGTCCCCCAACTGTTACAATATAGTAACTGCAAATATGCGTCAATATCCCGAAAATCCTTGACAAACAAGGAATAAAAGTATATAAATGATATCACAGTATATATTTCGAGTGCATATACCTGCACGATTTTAGGAGGAAAAAAATGAACAAGACAGAATTAATCGCTGCTGTAGCAGAAAAAGCTGAGTTTTCTAAGAAAGATGCAGAAAAGGCTGTAAAGGCATTTACAGATGTAATCGCTGAAGAATTAGTAAAGGGTGAAAAAATTCAGATCGTTGGTTTCGGTACATTTGAAGTAGCAGAAAGAGCTGCCAGAGAGGGCAGAAACCCGAAGAGCGGAGAGGCTATGACCATCGCAGCATCCAAGATGCCGAAGTTCAAAGCAGGCAAAGCGTTAAAAGATATGGTGAACGCATAAATCAGTTTAAACAGAAGGAGGGCGGCCGCGGTCGCCCTTTTTATATTTACATGGGAAAGCCTTCCGGGCAGGAACGCACTGCGGCGGAATGGAATTATATCGGAATAAGGAGCAGTATATGAGACTGGATAAATATCTGAAAGTATCGCGTCTGATCAAGCGCAGGACGGTGGCCAACGAGGCCTGCGACGCGGGCCGGGTGACGGTAAATGACAAGCCTGTAAAGGCCTCCTATAACGTGAAGGTTGGCGATATCATTGAAATCGGATTCGGCAATAAGGCCGTGAAGGTGGAAGTGCTTAATGTGCAGGAAACGGTGAAGAAGGAATCCGCTGCGGAATTGTTCCGGTATCTGTGATGCGGATATTGGAATAAATGCCTACCTGTCCACATACATTTAAAAAGAAGTGGACAGGAGGGATATGTATGGAAGAAAGAGAAAGGCCCAAAAGCGGCCATAAGCTCACACTTACGAATCGGAATCTGGCGAATATCACCGGTGTGAAGGATGTGATCTCCTTCGATGTAAAAGAGATACTGCTGGAGACGGAGCAGGGTATGCTCACCATTAAGGGACAGGATCTTCATGTGAAGCGGCTCACTCTTGAGAAGGGTGAAGTGGATGTGGACGGCGCGCTGGACAGCTTCTCCTACTCGAATCTGGAATCTTTTGAAAAACGGGGAGAGTCTCTTTTTGCCCGTATGTTTAAGTAGAGAATATGAGCGGTGTGATCGTGGAAGAGGTTCGGCTGCTGCTCATATCGGCTGCGATCGGGATTTTGCTGCTGCTTATCTATGACGGCATCCGCATATTCCGCAACCTGATTCCCCACGGCAGCTTTTTTTTAGCTCTGGAAGATTTCCTTTATTGGCTGGCCGCATCCCTTTTGATATTCTGGATGGTATACAGATCCAACGACGGGGCCATGCGGGGCTTTATTATAGGCGGGGCTGCTCTCGGCATGATTGTAGGCCAGCTCACCTTCAGTTCGCTGCTGGTGAGAGCTTTATCCGCAGTGCTGGGTTTTCCGATCCGCCTGATAAAAAAGGCGGTGAAAAAAATTGGCAGAAAAAGGCGCCAAAAAAGGATTGAAAAAGAACAGGAAATCCAGTAGACTATAAATAAACGCAATATTAGCCAGGTGGTGGTTGGAATGCGCAGAAAGCGCAGAAGAAAAGAGAATAGAGGCAATAAGCTGGGCGTTCTGGCCATTACGGTAGTGGCGCTGCTGCTTTTATGCGCTCTGTTTGTCCAGACCGCGCAGCTGAAAGAAAAAGAGGCCGTTTACCTGCAGCAGAAGGAAGATCTGCAGACGCAGCTGGATGCGGAGGAAGACCGCACGGCAGAGTTAGAGCAGTATCGTATCTATGTGCAGACCAAAGAGTTCATAGAAAATATGGCCCGCCAGAAGCTGGGACTGGTTAATAAAGACGAGATACTTTTAAAACCGGGCACAGAATGACGGGTGAGCAGAGAACAGACAGATACAGATGATTGGATAATAAAGAAGCATTCAGGAGAGATTCCGACGCAGATACGGCGCGGAATCTTTCTTTTTTTAATAGGTAAATAAGACCTATTGAATAAAAAAACGCTCCGCTAAGGATTAAAAATTTTTTTTTACCTCCTACAGCTTTTGACAAAAAATTCGCGGACAGGCTAGTATAATAGGGCAGAGTATAGGAGGAGATGGATATGGAAAAAAAGGTGAGTAAACTTTGGATTGCAAAAGCGGCGGCCGCTTTCCTTGCGGCATTGATTGTGGTGGAGTTTATGGACCGCAGTTTTTTGGCAGTCTCAATCATAGAGGCGGTGCTGTATTTTTTGACCCTGTTTACCGGCTATAAGTATGGGGTGGCCACTGGAGCGGTCATGGGGGCTGCGTGCGGGCTGGTGCAGACTGTCAGGATGGAGAGCCTGGCGCCGCTGGGCATATTCTGCGTGATCGGTGCGCTGGCCGGCATCTTCAACGGGCTGGGAAAAGCGGGGAGCAGCATCGGTTTTGCTGCGGCCGCGGTGGGGATAGGCGCTGTCTATGCGCCGGAATTTCTAAGCGGACAGGCGCCCGAGATGGTGACGGGCATTCTGCTGTTTTTTATTCTTCCCAAGGGCCTGACCAGGGTGGAACAGGTGAAAAAAACAGCAGTACATAAAGAGGAGTTCATGTGTTCTTATGAGGAATGGTCCGCCTGGAAGCTGAAGGAGATTTCAGAATCCTTCACAGGCTTGGCCCGTTCCTTTGCATTCTGCTGCCAGGGGGAGAGTGAGAATGCCGATGTGGACTGGAAGGGACGTTTTATGGAGAGCCGGGAGGCTGTGGTGGCACAGTTTCACGAATTGGGGAATATACTGGAGGAGGCGGCGGGACAGATTACCGATGTGACCGATGTGACGGGACAGATGGAAAACATGATGAAGCATGCGTTGAAAGAGCACCGTATACGGCCGGAGAAGATGCTGGTGCTGGAGCACGGGGACAGCCGGCAGGAAGCGTATATCACAATGCGCTCCGAAAACGGAAGGTGCGTGACCTCCAAGGATCTGGCGGAGACCTTAAGCAGTGAGACGCATCGGAGATGGAGGCCGGCCGCGGACAGCCGGGCGGTGATCGGAAGGGAGAGCCGGACCGTAAAGTTTGAAGAGGATACGGAATTTTTGATGCTGCACGGCATCGCCAGGGCTGTAAAAAACGAAGAAAATCTGTCAGGCGACACCTTCGCCTTTACAAACCTTCCTATGGGGAGGGTTTTGCTGTGTCTGTCCGACGGTATGGGATCGGGACAGGCTGCTTTTGCTGAGAGCGAAACGGTGATCGATTTGGCGGAGCAGCTGCTGGAAGCGGGATTTTCTGCTGAGGCGGCCGTAAAGCTGATCAACTCCGTCCTGCTCCTTAGAGGGGAGGAGCAGAAACCCACGACGCTGGATCTGTGTATGGTGGATCTGTATTCCGGCGCCTGCGAGCTGGTGAAGCTGGGGGCGGCCGCCACATTTATAAAGCGCGGTAAATCAGTGGAGATACTGCAAACGGAAGCCCTGCCCATCGGCATGTTCCGGGAGGTAACCCCGATCGCGCTGGAAAATAATCTGACGGACGGGGATATGATCATCATGATGACGGACGGCATACTGGAAGCCTTTGCCGAGGTGGATAAAGAGGGTGTGTTAAGGGAGATGATTGCGGAGTATGACGGCATGAATACAAAGGAACTGGCCAATCATATATTGAAAAAGGCCATTGAGCAGACGAAGATTCCCAGGGACGATATGACGGTATTGGTTGCGGGAATATGGAAAAGATAGTAGAATAGAGACAAAAATGAAGGAACATAAATGCAAATGAGCTTAACAGAAGATGTATATGAATGGATAACACGCGAATCGCTTACGGAGCCGGGAAACTGTATACTGATCGGCCTGTCCGGGGGGGCGGATTCGGTCTGCCTGGCGCTGGTTCTTAAGGAGCTTCAGGCCCGCATGGATTTAAAGCTTCTGGCGGTGCATGTCCATCACGGTATACGGGGGGCGGATGCGGACGCGGATGCCGACTTTGCCGGGGAGTTTGGCAGGGCACACGGTATTCCGGTCATAATCCGCCGCTGTGATGCTCCCGGCTATGCGAAGGAGCATGGGATGTCTCTGGAGGAAGCGGCCAGGGAACTGCGCTACGGCATCCTTGAGGAGGAGGCCGAAAAAGCCGGAGCCGATGCCATAGCGGTGGCCCACCATCAGGACGATAATGCGGAGACCATACTGCTGAACCTGTTTCGCGGCAGCGGTCTGAAAGGGCTGGCGGGCATCCCATTGCGCAGGGGACGGATTATCCGGCCCCTTTTATGTGTGGGAAGACGGGATATTGAGGTGTATTTGCAGGAAAACGGGGAATCCTATTGTACGGACCGGACCAATGAGGACGTCAATTTCGCCAGAAACCGCATCCGCTGTCAGATACTTCCGAAGGCATGCGAGGCCAACGCGCAGGCAAAAGAACATATCGTGAAAGCCGGCCGGATTATCGGGGAAGCGGATGCATATCTTAGGTCACAGGCAGAGGCAGTCTGGGATACGGCGGCTTCAGAAAAATACGGGGAAGTGAATCTGCTGCTTTCCGCCTTTTGCAGACTGGAGCCGATTCTGCAGAAATATGTGGTGATGCTTGCGTTAGAGAAGCTCTCCAGCGCCCGCCGCGATATAGGCGCTGTCCATATGGAGGCGGTTCTGGCGCTTGCGGATAAGCAGGTGGGCAGAGAGATACATCTTCCCTGCAAGATCAAGGCATCCAGAGAATATGGCTGTATCAGGATCAGCAGAGGATTGAAGTCCGAAAGCGCCGGGGAATGGGAGTTTATACAGGACATTTTTCCTTACGATCCTTCGGAAAAAATTCCCGAAAACAGGTATACGAAATGGTTCGATTATGATAAAATAGTGGGTACGGTGTCTGTCAGAAATCGCCGGGCAGGGGATTATATCGGGATTCTGCCGAAAGGCTCTAAAAAGACGGTAAAGGCATTCATGACAGATGAGAAGATCCCGCGCCGGATCAGAGATGAGATTTTGCTTGTGGCGGATGGAAGCCATATTCTCTGGATCGTAGGCTACCGGATCAGTGAAGACTGCAAGGTATCGGAACATACAAAAACCATACTGCAGATACAGGCGATAAAAAAGCAGTAACAGATACAAAATGGAGGAAGGAAGCTATGAGCGAACGAGTGAGAGTGCTGTTATCGGAAGAGGAAGTGGACCGCCGGATCAAAGAAGTAGGCGCCCAGATCTCCAGGGATTACGAAGGAAAGCAGGTCCATCTGATCTGTGTATTAAAAGGCGGAGTCTGCTTTACCGTGGAGCTGGCAAAGCGCATTACGGTGCCGGTATCCTTTGATTTCATGTCCGTATCCAGCTATGGGGCGGGTACGGAATCCAGCGGAATTGTAAAGATCATAAAGGATCTGGATGAACCGCTTAAAGGCAAAGACGTGCTGATTGTGGAGGATATTGTCGATTCAGGCCGTACGCTCTCTTATCTGAAGGATATGCTGATGCAGAGAGAGCCGGCCAGCATCAAGATCTGCACGCTGCTGGATAAGCCTTCCAGACGTGTGAAAAAAGAAGTGGTGGTGGATTACACCTGTTTTTCCATTCCGGATGAGTTTGTGGTGGGCTATGGCCTGGATTTTGACCAGCGATACCGGAATCTGCCCTATATTGGGGTAATAGAATTTGACAACTAGGAGGTCAGTCATTGAATAGAGAGAAAGGACCGGGCTTTATCATCGTAGTCATTGTGATGGTGGTGCTGCTGCTGTTTCTGGTGCGCCAGAACAACATATCCGGAAGCGGTGTTTCCTATAATCTTTTTATTTCCGATCTGGAGAAGGGAAATGTGGATACCGTGGTGATCCGGCAGAACCGGGAGATACCCACCGGCAGCGTGGTCTACAAGATCAAGGACGCGGACGCCCAGAGAAAGGTGTATGTCACCGATGTAAATGAAACAAGAGATCTGCTGCTGGAATACGGCATTACGGATCTTGTGATCAGCGATGTGCCTGAAACAGATTACTTTATGAGCATCGTGCTGCCGATCCTGGCAGGCATTGCCGTCATCTCGGCGGTGGTGGTATTTGTCGTGATGTTTATTACCAACCAGGCGGTGCAGGGAAGCAGCGGCGGCGGAGCCATGATGAATTTCGGCAAGAGCCGCGCAGTGATGGTACAGAATGATACTAGGGTGATGTTTAAGGACGTGGCCGGTTTACAGGAAGAGAAAGAGGAACTGGAGGAAATTGCGGATTTCCTGAAGAACCCCGAAAAATATACGCGCATGGGCGCCAGGATTCCTAAGGGACTTATTCTGGTGGGGCCTCCGGGTACGGGTAAAACCCTGCTTGCCAAAGCGGTGGCAGGAGAAGCGGGAGTCCCGTTTTTCAGCATTTCGGGCTCTGATTTCGTAGAGATGTTCGTGGGTGTGGGCGCCTCCAGGGTCCGGGATCTGTTCCAGGAAGCGAAGAAAAATGCGCCCTGCATTGTATTTATCGATGAGATTGACGCCGTGGCAAGGCGCAGGGGCACCGGTATGGGCGGCGGACATGACGAGAGGGAACAGACGCTGAACCAGATGCTGGTGGAGATGGACGGGTTCGGAATCAATGAGGGCATTATTGTGATGGCGGCCACCAACCGTGTGGATATATTGGATCCCGCGATCATGCGTCCGGGCCGCTTTGATCGCAAGGTGGCCGTAGGGCGTCCGGACGTGAGAGGGCGCGAGGAGATACTCAAGGTACATGTGAGAAAGAAACCGCTTGCAGACGATGTGGACCTTGGGAAGGTAGCGCTGTCCACCGCCGGGTTTACCGGTGCGGATCTGGAGAATCTGGTGAATGAAGCTGCCATATTGGCTGCCAAAGAAGGCAGGGTGGCCATACGACAGTCAGATATTGAGAGCTCATTTATAAAGGTGGGTATCGGCACGGAAAAGAAGAGCAGAATCGTTTCCGATAAGGAGAAAAAAATTACAGCTTATCACGAGGCAGGCCACGCCATATTATTTCATCTGTTGCCGGATGTGGGGCCGGTTCACACGGTTTCCATTATCCCTACCGGAGTAGGAGCGGCCGGCTATACGATGCCGCAGCCGGAAAAGGATGAGATGTTTAATACCAAGGGCAGAATGCTGCAGGAGATCATGGTGGGCTTAGGCGGAAGGATCGCTGAGGAGCTGGTATTTGAGGACATCACCACCGGCGCGTCGCAGGATATCAAGGGCGTGACGGATACGGCCCGCGCCATGGTGACTCAGTACGGCATGTCGGAGAAGATCGGTCTTGTGAACTATGGCAGCGACGATGATGAGGTGTTTATCGGCAGAGATCTGGCACATACCAGATCCTACGGAGAGAATGTGGCTTCCGCTATTGACAATGAGGTGAAGCGGATTATCGATGACTGCTACAGCAAGGCGAAAGCGATGATTGTAGAGCATATCGATGTTCTTCACCGCTGTGCGGATGAGCTGATCGCTAAGGAAAAGATCAACAGTATGGAATTTGAAGCGCTTTTTAAAACGGACAGCACTCCTGGCTGGTCCTGGTGAGCCGGACGGGGGACGGATTGCGAAAAATGCCTGAAATAAAAGTAAGCGGTGTCGCGGCGGGGTTTTTATATAAATAAAACAACGCGTTTTTCAGGCATTTCCAACGGTATTACAAAAATATACAAAAGAAAAAATGAATTAATTTAATCTTTGTGCACACTTATTCTATATCCGATGCTATAATATAACACGTAACCCCCCCCAATACATTATATAGTTTTTGCTACACCCCATAAGAAAGAAATACCTTCTCCTAAAAAGGACAGCGATCGGATTAGCTGTCCTTTTTACTGCCCAAAAACAGGATGGGCAGTCGAAATATAGCACAAATATGCACATGAGATTTGTGAAATTAAGAGAAAATTTTATACCTTGTTGAGAAATGGGGAAAGATAATATAGAATGAAGGTACGAAACAGCTATGTATAACCGGGAAGATGCCGCCTGCCGGCAGGTAAGCCGCGGCAGATACGGCAGTGAGTGGGAAGGAGCCCGCATAAATGACAGCAAATAACGAACAGATTCATATCAGCGCACTTTTCAGTGACGAGACAGAGAGTTTCAGAATTCCCATAGAGCCGGAGCCTTTTTCGAATGTAACCGTACGATTCCGCACAATGAAAGAGAATGTGGATTTTATCTATTTGGTGGAAGACAAGCGGAAGCTGCTGATGAAAAAGGCGGAAGAAGACAGTATTTTTGATTATTATGAGATAGAACTTAAACTGGGCGGCAGCCCCATGCAGTATTATTTTGAGATCCATAAGGGGGCAGAGTGTCTGTTTTATAATAAACTGGGAGTCAGCGAGGACCTTTCGGAACGCTTCCTGTTTCGGATTATACCGGGCATGAATACGCCGAAATGGGCCAGAGGCGCCGTATTCTATCAGATTTTTGTGGACCGATTCTGCAACGGGGATCCCACAAACGATGTGGAGGACAGGGAGTATCTGTATATAAAAGAACAAGGAGTGGAAAAGGTTGCGGACTGGGATCGCTATCCGGCCGAGATGGATGTCCGCTCATTTTACGGCGGAGATCTGCAGGGCGTATGGGATAAGCTGGATTATATCCAAGGGCTGGGCGTGGACGTGATTTATTTCAACCCCCTGTTTGTCTCGCCCTCCAACCACAAATACGATATTCAGGATTATGACTATATCGATCCGCACCTGGGACTGATAGTAAAAGACGGCGGGGATTCTGTGCCTGCAGGGGACCGGGATAACCGCAGGGCTTCCAAATATATGGCGCGCTGCGCGGACAGGGAAAATCTGGAGGCGAGCAACAAATTTTTCGCAGATCTTGTACAGGAAATACACAGGAGAGGGATGCGGGTTGTGCTGGACGGCGTGTTTAACCACTGCGGTTCCTTCAATAAATGGATGGATCGGGAACGAATTTACGAACAGGTGGAAGGCTACGAAAAGGGCGCGTATATTTCGGAAGACAGCCCTTACCGGAATTATTTCACCTTTAACGGCGGTTCCTGGCCCTACAACGGCGAATACGACGGCTGGTGGGATCACGCAACTCTACCCAAGCTCAATTATGAGGAATCGGACGAGCTCTACCGCTATGTTATGAAGGTGGCCGGCAAGTGGGTTTCCCCACCCTATGATGCGGACGGGTGGCGTCTGGATGTGGCTGCGGATTTAGGCTACAGTGAGGATTTTAACCATAGGTTCTGGCGGGATTTCCGCAGGAGCGTTAAATCAGCAAAAAAGGATGCCATCATACTGGCGGAGCATTACGGTGATCCCTCACCGTGGCTGATGGGGGACCAGTGGGATACGGTGATGAATTACGATGCTTTTATGGAACCTGTAACCTGGTTTCTGACGGGGATGGAAAAGCACAGCGACGATTACAATGAACATCTCCTGAATAACGCGTCCGCATTCTTTCAATCCATGCTCCATAATATGTGTTGTTTCAGCGTCGGTTCGCTTCAGACTGCCATGAATGAGCTGTCCAACCACGATCATTCCCGGTTTCTGACCAGAACTAACCGGCTGCCGGGCAGAATACAGAATGCCGGGCCAAAGATGGCGGAACAGGGCGTGAATAAAGCCATCCTCCGGGAAGCGGTGCTGATACAGATGACCTGGCCCGGCGCCCCCACGATCTATTACGGGGATGAGACCGGCGTGTGCGGATGGACTGATCCGGACAGCCGCAGGACTTACCCTTGGGGCCGTGAGGACTTTGAACTGATCGAGTTTCACCGTTATATCATCCGCATTCATAAAATAAGTCCGGCGCTGCGCTTAGGATCTGTGAAACCTCTGGCAGCGGAGCACGGGGTGATCGCATATGGGCGGTTCTGCAAAGAGGAAGGGGATAACAACCGGATGGCGGTTGTCATCAATAACACATTTGAAGACCGGCGTATCAGTATACCTGTATGGGAGATCGGCGTGACGGACGAAGAAATCATGGAAAGAATTATCTATACCAACGAACGGGGCTATAATATGGGTAAGATCGATCTGTTTGTCTGCGACGGAAAATTAACATTGGATATGGAGAAAACCTCCGGCATGGTATTGCGGGTAAAGCCCTGAACGTGATGCGGCCGGTGGAAGGAAAGGGGATATTGTTATGGAAGAACGCTGCACTGCCTGGGATTCCAATCAGATCACCAGGGATTACTACGATTCACTGTTAATTGAGATGAGGCATTTGGACGGAGTGCTGCCGGATACGGGCATACAGCTGTTTGGGGAGTCATTTGACACGCCGGTGATGATGGCGGCTCTTTCCCATCTGCAGAATGTGCGGGAGAACGGCATGACAGAGATGGCAAAAGGAGCCCGCAGAGCCGGCGCCGTGATGTGGTGCGGCATGGGAGACGAAAAGGAGCTGGAGGATATCACGCAGACCGGTGCCCGAACGGTCAAGATCATAAAGCCCTATGCGGACAGAGCGGCGGTTTACCGCAAGATAGATCATGCTGCAAAATGCGGGGCGATCGCCGTCGGTATGGATATAGACCATCAGTTTGGAAGAAACGGAAAGCATGACAACGTTTTGGGATATGAGATGAGTCCGGTTTCAGCAGAGGAGCTGAAAGAGTTTGTGGCTGCTTCCCGGCTGCCCTTTGTGGTGAAAGGTATATTAAGCGTTCAGGATGCAGAAAAATGTGTGGAAGCGAAGGCATCCGCCATTGTGGTATCCCACCATCACGGGATCATACCCTATGCAGTGCCTCCGCTTATGGTGCTGCCCGAAATTGTAAAGGCTGTGGACGGGCGGCTTTCCGTATTCATTGACTGCGGGATTGAGAGCGGCGCGGATGTATTTAAGGCTCTCGCGCTGGGCGCGGATGCGGTCTGCGTGGGCAGGACCATGATGGAGGCGCTGCGTAAAGACGGAGCCATTGGGGTGGAAAATAAGATTCATGCCATGACGGAAGAACTGGCAGGGATTATGGCAAGGACCGCCTCGCCCGCCGTCGATAAAATTGATCCGTCGGTAATAAGGCGCAGATAGCGTGAATCATGCTATTCCACCGGCCTCGCCCGGTCCTGCGGATAGTCCTGGATGAATACGTCCACGCCCAGCGCTTTGAGGCTGTGAATGTCTTCCATGTCCTGGTCGTCCACATAGATCTTCTTATTCAAGGCGCGCTTCCCGGGCGCGGAATGCATATTGCCTAAACCCACCGATTTGATCGGCACGCCCAGCTTCACCAGCTTTAACACGTCGCCGGGCGTGCGGGCCACGATGAATATCTTCTGATGGGGCGATGCTTTGTAGATGATGTCCGCCGTATGCTGCAGGGTGAAGATGCGTATGCCGACTTCCGTAAATTTGGCGGTCATCTCCATCAGCGACCGCTGCGTAGGATCGGTCGCCGCCTCGTCATTGGCCACAATAATCAGGTTGGCTCCGAGGGAGCCGGCCCAGATCATCCCGACCTGTCCGTGTACCAGTCTGTTATCCACCCGTGTCAGCAGTATATTCGGATTGCCCATAATAATTTCCCCCTATTCTAAGTTGGCGTGCCGGCTGTAGACGGTCTCCGGGGGCAGTTCCTTTGTCCTCATAAGCTCCGCGATAAAGGCATCCAGTGTGATCAGCAGCTCCTGTTCAAACAGTGAAGCTCCGGGCTGTGACGACTTTTGCGCGGGCAGGCCGATCACGAGTTCTGCTTCCCGGGCAATTGAAGAGCCGGGATTGGCCGTGATCAGAGCGGTAACCGCACCCAGATCTTTGGCCTTCATAACGGTTCGGAGTATGCCGGCCGTTTCGCCGGAACCGGAAGCCGCCAGCAAAAGATCACCTTTGCGCAGCGCCGGTGTTGTCACATCCCCCGTCACATGGACCGGATAACCCAGATGCATCAGCCGCATGGCAAATGCCTTGACCATCAGCAGGGAACGCCCTGCCGCTGTTACAAATATCTGCGGCGCGCTGTCAAGCGCCGCCGCCAATTTCTCAAAATTCTCTTCCTCGCCGGGCAGAGCTTCTGTCAGTTCGGACAGTATCGCCCTGCCGGTTTCTGCTACATTCATCTGTTATTCCCCCTGTCCATAGTTCTGTCAAGAACAGCGCGTATCTGTCCGGCGGAGGCGGCAGGATCCAGCTGTCCGGTAATTCCGCCCCCCACAATGACGATATCCGGCCCGTTTTCCAGTATGGCATACAGATTATGGATCGATATGCCGCCCGCCACGGCGATTTCCGGCCCGTTTACTGCCTGCTTGATCTGCAGGATCTCGGATGGCAGATGGGACTGCCCCATCTTCTGTACATCCACACCCATATGCACACAGAAGATATCCGCGCCCAGCCCGCTTATTTCTGCGGCTCTGGCAGCGAGGTCCTTTACCGCGATGAAATCCACCAGCACTTTTTTGCCGCGGCGGGAAGCTTCGGAAACAGCATCGGCTATTGTCTGATCCTGTGCGCAAGCGACTACGCTGATGATATCCGCGCCCGCGTCAAATGCGGCACAGGCTTCTATTCTGGCGCCGTCGATAATTTTGGTATCCGCGAACAGCGTGAGGCCGGGCACCGCTTTTTTCATATCGCGCACCGCCGCCATGCCGTAGTTTAGCAGCATCGGGGTTCCGACTTCAACAATATCGATAAAGTCCTGCAGCCTTTCAGCCAGTGCACAGGCCGACTGCGGTGTAAAGGTATCTAATGCCAGTTCCAGCTTCATATTATTGGTACTCCTTTAACTGATCGGGGTTTGTTTTGGATACCGCGTCTTCGTCCAGCAGGAAGATGCAGTTGGGATGCATGCGGCAGAAGGAAACCGGCCACATCGGATCGATATGGTCATTTGCAAAGGTGCGGGCGATGATATCCGCCTTTTTCAGCCCGCTGGCTACCACCAGAAAGGTGCGGGTTCTCATGATGTCTTCCATGCCGATGGAGCAGGCGAAGCGGGGAACTTCACGGATGTCATGAAAGAAACGTGCATTGGCCTTCACCGTTTCTTCATGCAGCTGTACCGAATGGGTGCGGGGCTTTAAGAATGGCCCGGGTTCGTTAAAGGCCACATGGCCGTCGTCACCGATGCCGGTGATTGCCAGATCCAGCCCTCCAACCTCAAACATTTCCCGGCTGTACTGTTCGCACATGCGGTCGATATCCTCGGCCAGCCCATCAGGATAGTGGACATTTTCCGGCTGTACATCCACGTATTTCAGAAAATGTTTCTGCATGAAATAGGCGTAACTGTTTTCATTATCCGGTCCGATCCCCACATACTCATCCATATCATAGGTGATCATGTCACGGAAGCTGACCTTGCCTTCCCTGTAGTCTTTCACCAGGCATTCGTACATGCCGATGGGCGATCCCCCCGCCGGAAGGCAGAAAACCATGTTCGGCTTTTGCTTTACCAGATCCACTACAATGTCGGCAGTTTTGCGGCTTAATTCCTCATAGTTTTTGGTTATAATGACCTTCATAAGACACCTCCTTTATTTATACTGATAGTATAATCCTTAAAATTGTTGAAGTCAATAAAAATATTGCTTTAAATTATTGATATCGATAAAATAACGTTGCTGTTCACAGTTACCGAAAAATTCCCGCGTAAGAGAGGGCAGGGTATGGTCCTCATTGGGACCCGCTCTCGCTCCGTGAAGCGCGCAGCAACTGTCACCAACCGCCAGGTTGATGACCTGCGCGCACATCAGTGCGCTTCCTCGTGCGGGCTTTGCGGGATCCCTATGAGGACCATACCCTGCCCTCTCTTACGCTGCTTTATCGGCATGTGTGAACAGTAACAATAGACAGGGAATGATATCTGCTGGTCATTTATAGATATATCGATTATAATGAAGGAAATAAAACGGAAGATACGAAGGGACGGACTTACTTCTATGAACAGTAAAAAAATCTATTCAAAAAATGCCATATATCAGAAATTCGAGGTTTTGAAAACCAACCGGAACAAGCGCCATAAATATAATGAATTTTTTATCGAAGGCGTCCGCAATATCAATGAGGCGGTTAAGAATAACTGGGCCATCAGTTCCTTTATCTATAACGGAGATAAGACGCTGTCTGACTGGGCCGGTAAGATTTTGAACTCGGTTCAAACGGATGTAAACTATGAGCTTAGCGCAGATCTCATGGCGGATATCAGCAGCAAGGAAGATACGTCGGAGCTTCTGGCAATTGTCAGGATGCGGGAAGACGACCTGTCCGCGCTGAAACTGTCCGAGAACCCGCTGCTGGTGTTGTTTGACCGGCCGTCCAATAAGGGAAACCTGGGTACAATCATACGCTCCTGCGATTCTTTCGGCATTGACGGTCTGATCATAACCGGGCATGCGGTCGATCTGTATGATCCGGCGGTCATCGCAGCGACCATGGGTTCATTTTTTAATATGCCTTCTGTACGCGTCCCCGATCACAGCACATTGTTTGCTTATTTGGATGACTTAAAGAACAGGTATCCCAGGCTGCAGATTGTTGGAACGACGGCTCATAACGAAACCGTGCTTACGGATGTAGACTTTACCCGTCCGACCGTGATCATGATCGGCAATGAGACGGACGGGCTCAACCATGCTTTTAAAGACAGGAGCGATGTTCTGGCAACTATACCTATGAACGGAACATCCTCCGCATCTTCTTTTAATGTTGGATGTGCGGCCACAGTATTTTTATATGAAGCGGTCAGACAGAGAATGTGACGAAACAGTTTGGAGGGCGGGAAAAGGATGCCAAAGCAGGTCGGCCCGCTTTGGCAGACGGACTGACGGAGGTTATAAGACGGCCATGAATAACAGAAAAAAGGCGGAGATCCGCCATGAACAGATAAAGAATATGCTGATGAAGAAAGAAATCGTGGGCATCCACGAGTTCTGTGAGAAGCTCAAGGTATCCGAGGCCACCATACGCAACGATCTGACCTATCTGGAACGCGCGGGGATTCTGAAACGGATTCTGGGCGGCGCCGTCCTGGTGGAAGGCACACCCAAAAATACCAGCTATTATCTGCGCAGCACGCTTTACCAGGCGGAAAAATCCCAAATCGCCGATTATGCGGTAAGAAACTATATAAAAGAGGGTATGACTGTGGCGCTGGATGCAGGCACCACATGCTGTCATATTGCATCCAGGCTGGCGGAGGAGGATATAAGCTGCAGCGTGATCACCAATTCCTACAGCGCGGCTGCAGCTCTGGTCAAATGCCCTAAGATCGATCTGTATCTGGCCGGCGGCCGGCTGGATATCAATCCCAATTCCTTTCATGATGAGATCGCTCTTGAATGCATCAGGCGCATGTATGCCGATGTGTTCTTCCTCGGCACGGACGGAATCGGCGTACAGGGACAGATCACCAGCTCGGCAAACGATGAGAACATCATAAAGCTGGCGATGATGCAGCAGAGCAAAAAGACAATTGTGGCCGCCGATCACAGCAAATTTGAAAAATACGGCCTAAAGGTTCTTTGCTCATTTGATGCGGTGGACCGGCTGATCACCGATGACAAGATTCCGGATCACGTAGCAAAAAAGTTGCTGGAAAACGGTGCCTGTCTGGAAATTGCGAAATAAAAACGGGCCGGAGGAAGCTCTTACAGATAGGCTTTCTCCGGCCGATTCTTATTCCAGCACTTCATAATGCACAATCAGCTGCTGGGATTCTTTGCTGTTTACCATCTCTATATGCTCTTCATGACGATATTTCTTTGGAGAAATCCCCACCACCTGCTTAAAAATGCGTGAAAAGTAATTGGCGCTGTTGAATCCGTTTTTCAAAGCTATATCCTCTATGCTCAAATCTTCCTGAAGGAGCATGTGGCAGGCCCGCTCAATCCGGTAATTGATCAGATACTGAATCGGAGTGACTTTAAAGCTGTCCTTGAAAATCTTGGTCAGATAGGAAGGGGACAGGCAGCAGATATCTGCCAGCTGCTCCAGCGTGAGAGGATTTCTGTAATTGGCATGAATCGTATCCAGGCAGGTCTGCAGCCGGTTATTGGAGCGGTGAATCCCGGGAATTTTGCTTATGTGTGATAAAGAAGCAATAGAAGTGCAAAAAATTTTGCCGTTCC